>CAWDJZ010000012.1:0-76850 GCA_963802765.1 uncultured Gaiellaceae bacterium | reverse complement strand
CGGCGCGCGAGGAACGGATCGGCGAGGAGCGCCGCTGCGCAGCCGAGCAGCAGGCCGATCAGACCGCCGACGAGGGCGCTGTTGCGGCCGCTCCGCGCGGTCGTCTTCACGGCCGCGGCAGGCTCGACCACCTGCGCCTTCTCGACGTTCTCGGCGAGTGCGAGCTGCTGGCGGACATCCGACTGGAGGTCGAGCAGCTGCCCGCGTCGCTGCTGCGCGTTGTCCAGCGAGCTGACCAGGACGAGCTTGTCGAGTGAGCCGAGACCAGGCTCCTCCACGGCCTGCTCGAGCTGCGCGATGCGTGGCACCAGCGTGTCCAGCTGATCCTGGATCGACTTGAGCTGATCGTTGAAGGCCGTGATCTTCGTGTCGACGTACTGCGCCGACGTCCGTGTGATCACCTCGTTCGCGAGCGCGTCGGCCGCCTTCTCCGCCTTCAGCGGTTGCGCGGCGACGACGGTGATCGTCACGAGCGGCGCGCCGGTCGGCCGCGCGCCCGGCCCGGACGCGCCGACGATCTGCGAGGTGACGTTGCCGCGGAGCGCTCCCACGCGCAAGCCCGAGGCGCGAGCGGCCTTCTCCAGCGCAGACTCGGAACGCACGATCTCGGACACGGCACGGGCGTTGGTGAGGAAGCTCTGCACCGGCGCGCCGCCGTTCGGAGAGAACGGCTGGCCCATCGCAACCAAGGTCTCCGCCTCGTAGACCTTGCCGCCGCCGAGCGCGAGCGCGAAGCCGATCACAAGGCCGAGCGCCGCACCGAGCACAGGCAGCCACCAGCGCGCGGCGATGCGCTCCCAGACGGAGCGGAGGTCGACCTCCCGCTCGGCGTCGAGGTCGGGATCGGGGACGGGGGTCGGCCGACTCACGCGGGCGAGGATACCGCCGCCCAGCGCCATTGGGCTGCCAGGCCTTCCTCGAGCGGCGTGCGCGGGCTCCAGCCCAGGTCGGCCTCGATGCGCGACGTGTCGGCCTTCGTGCGGCGCTGGTCGCCGGGAACGGCCGGCTCGCGGCGGACGTCGAGCGTGCGGCCGGCGACCCGCTCGAGGAGCGCAAGCGCCTCGTTCATCGTCGCTTCCTGGCCGCCGCCGACGTTGTAGACCGCGGCTGGCTCAGCACGCTCCATGGCAAGGACGGTCGCCTCGACGACGTCGCCGACGTAGGTGAAGCTCCGGCTCTGCTCCCCGTCGCCGAAGAGGGCGAACGGGTGGCCCTCGGCCAGAGCCTCGAAAACGCGCGGGAAAGCCATGTCCGGCCGCTGCCGCGGGCCGTAGGCGTTGAAGTAGCGCAGGACGACGACATCGAGCTCGAAGCTGCGCGCGTAGGCCCGCGCAAGGTGCTCGCATGCAAGCTTCGTGATCCCGTACGGAGAGACCGGCCTCGGCGGCACGTCCTCGGAGGTCGGATAACGCTCAGCCTCGCCGTAGATCGAGGACGACGATGCGAAGACAACCCGCACGCTGCGCCTCCGCAGCCGCCTCGAAGACGCGCTGGCTCGCAAGTACGTTCCGGCGCACGTAGAGCGGGAAGACGTCGCCGAAGCTGCGCACGCCGGGCTGGCCGGCGAGGTGGAAGACGCCGTCGAAACCGCTGAAGTCGAGGTCGTCCTCGGCGAGATCGAGCCTGCGCACGTCCAGGCCGCGCGCGTTCCGCTCCTTGATCGCCGGGTCGTAGTAGTCGGTGAAGCAGTCGATCCCGACGACCTCGTGCCCGGCCGCCGCGAGTGCTTCCGCGAGATGGGAACCGATGAAGCCCGCAGCTCCGGTCACCACGTACTTCATCGCTCAACCATCCCATACATACGCGCGTGGCCGACCACGAAGAGCCGCTCGCGGTCGGCGACGACACCGCCGTATTTCCCGTCCCTGAACGTCCACAGGAGCTTCCCGGTGCGCGCGTCGAGCGCGAACGTCCTCTGGTCGAAGGTCGAGAAGTAGACGACCCCGTTCAGCACGGTCGCCGAGCCTGAGATGTCGGAGCCCGCGTCGAAGCGCCAGCGCACGTCGCCGGTCGCGGCGTCGAAGGCGTAGAAGCGGCCGGAGTACGAGCCTGCGTAGACGGTCTTCCGCCAGACCGCCGGTGACGCGTAGACGAAGCCGCCCGTCCCCTGCGACCAGCGCAGCTTGCCGCTCGCGGCCCCGAACGAGTACATCTTCCCGTCCGTCGAGCCGATGTAGACGCGGCCGTACGCGACCGTCGGCGTCGAGTAGAACTGGCCGCGGCCGCCGAGGCGGTCCTGCGAGCGGGTCCGCCAGATGATCTTGCCCGTCTGCGCGCGGAGCGCGTAGAGATAGCCGTCGTAGGTGCCGACGAAGAGCCGGTTGCCGGAGCGTGCGAGCCCACCCTTGATGCGGCCCTTGCCCTGGAACGTCCAGCGCACGCGCCCCGTCTTCGCGTCGAGCGCGTAGACCCGCCCGCGCCAGTCGCCGACGACGACGAGCCCCCCGACGAGGAGCGGCGACGACTCGGTCGGCCCGATCCTCGTGCGCCAGCGGATCTTCCCGAAGCCGGACGCGAACGCGATCACCTCGCCCTCGAGCCTTCCGGGCTTCGCCTTGCTGTTGCAGGGCGGCCGGTTCATGAACGCCTGGTAGACCGTGTGGTCGGCGACGGCGGGCGACGCGGCGACGCAGCGGCCGATCGCGTTCTTCCACGCGCGTTTCCCCGTCTTCGCGTTGACCGCGAACATCACGCCGGAGTTGTTCGTGAAGTAGAGCCGCCCGTAGGCGATCGCGGGCGGGAACTCGAGCAGCTGCCGGGCGCGGAACATCCAGGCGCGCTTGAACGGCGGCTTGAGGCGAAACGGGGCGACGCGCTGGCGCTCCGCGTCGTAGCCGTTCAGCGGCCAGACCACCTCGAGCGGCTTCTGCTTCGGCGGGAGGCGGCGGCAGCGGCTCCTCCTCCTCGGTGGTGACGAACTCCACGGTCGAGGAGCCGCGCACGTCCGCGGCCGCGTCGCGCTTGAAGAGGACATAGCCGGCGGCGGCCCCGCCGGCGACGAGGACGAGCAGCGCGGCGGCGCACGACAAGCCACGCCTTCATGCCGTCGGCTCGACCGCCCAGATCCGCGAGTAACCGTGCAGGAGCAGGCGGCGCCCGTTGCCCGACACGGGCACGTACTCGCCGTGCGGGAAGTTGAGGACGACGCGGCCGCTCTTCGCGTCGACGCCCGTGATCCTCCCCCACGTCGAGCCCGCGTAGGCGACGCCGTCGACGACGACGGCCGCACCGGAGACGGGCCCGCCCGCGCCGACGCTCCAGAGCACGCGGCCCGACTTCGCCGAGACCGAGTAGAGGCGGCCGTTGTAGGAGCCGAAGAAGACCCGGCCGGCCCAGACCGCCGGTGAGGAGTAGACGTAGCCGCCGGTGCCGACGCGCCAGAGATAGCGGCCTGTGGTCGAGAAGGCGGTCAGGCTGTTGCCGGTCGAGGAGGGGACGAAGATGCGGCCGGCGGCGACCGCGGGCGTGCCGTAGACGCGGCCGTTGACCGAGCGTACGAAGCGCCGCTTGCCGGTGCGCGCCGAGAGCGCGTGCAACCGGCCGCCGTAGTCGCCGATGTAGAGCGTCTTCCCTGCGATCGAGGCGCTCGACGTGATCTTGTAGCCCGTGCGGTAGCTCCACCGGAGCTGCCGCCGCTTCAGGTCGAGCGCGTAGACGCGGCCGTTCCACGCGCCGAAGTAGTCGAGCCCGCCGCGGACGATCGGCGAGGACTCGATCGGCGAGCCGACGCGGTAGCTCCAGCGGAGCCGGCCGTTGCCGCGGTCGAGCACGCGCACGACGCCGTCCATCCCGTGCACGACGAGATCCTCGCCGACGATCGCGGGCGACGACGCCATCTTCCCGCCCGGCGGGTCGTAGGTCCAGATCCGCTTGCCGTTGCGCATGCTCAGCGCGTAGATCGTGCCCTTGTAGTTGCCGATGTACGCGACGCCGTCGCTGACGACGGCGGGGAACTCGATCAGCGCGCCGACCCCTCGTGACCAGACGACCTTGAACGGCGGCCGGAGCTTGATGTCGGTGTGCGTCTGGGTTCGGCGCGCGTTCGCGCCGTACATCGGCCACTGGAGCGCGTCGCGGTAGAGCCGGATCGTCACCTGCCGCCGCTGCTTGAACGGCATCCGCACGACCCGCATCGCGTAGCCGGGCTTGGAGACCCGAACGGGCAGCGCGGCACGGCGCTTGATCTTCACCTTCGCGAGCCCGCGCGCGTCGGCGTAGCCGGCCCGCTTGCCGATCACGACCCGCGCACCCTTCACGCGGCGGTGGGTGTCACCGTCGACGACCGTGACGAGCACCTTCGTCGCCTGCGGCTTCGGACGGGGCGGCGGCGGCTTGCCGAGGCGGATCGGCGGTGCTGGTGTACGGCGGCGCGGACTGCGGCGGCGGAGCGGTCTGCTCGGACTCGCCCGCGCACGCCGTTGCCAGGCCCAGGAGGGCCACCCCTGCCGCGATGAGACGAGTCACGCCTCGCCGGGCTCGCCTGCGACCGGCTCTGGAAGCTCCTCCGCGAACGGAACGAGGCTACCGCCGTCACCGGCTGTCAGATGCAAATGGGAGAAGAAACGGGTCATGAGCACACCTGCGCGAAACTCGCCGAGCGTCGGCTCGGGACGCTCGCCGTTCGCGAGCGCAAGCGCGAGCTCAGGGTACCGACTGCCTGCCGCAAGGGGCAGCGGAAAGGCGCCGCCGAAGCGCGGATTGACGTCCGTCACCTCGTGGCGGCCGTCCGCCTCGCGGAAGCACTGGATCGTGCCGGGGCCGACGAGCCCGAGCGCCTCCGCCACCTCCGCGCCGAACTCGATCAGGTCCTGGTCGGCGATGGTCATCCCCTTGATCGACTCGCCGCCCTTGGACTGGATCATCGTCCTCGGGATCGCGTTCAGGCAGCGCGCGTCGAGGTCGCAGAAGACGTCGATCGAGAACTCCTCGCCCGGCGCAGGCTGTCTGCACGAACGACTCGACGGGCGTGTAGCGGAGGAAGAACTCGAGCTCGGCACGGTCGCGGGCGCGGTGGATGTGGCGCGAACCGAAGCCCTCGCGCACCTTCACGAGCAGCGGGTAGCGCGCGTCGTCGCGGCACCTCGGCGGGCAGCCAGCTCGGCGGCGTGGGGATCCCGCGCTCCAGGAAGAAGCAGTGCGCGGTGTACTTGTCGCCCACGCGGCGCACGACCTCCTCGGACGGGAGGAGGACGAGCGCGCCGAGCTCCTCCCGGGCGCGAACGAGCTTGACGTGGTCGAGGTCGGTGAGCGGGACGACGAGGCGCACGTCGTGCTCCTCGACGAGCGAGCGGAGGAAGGCGACGTAGCCGTCGTCGTCGATCCGCGGCGCGATCGCGCTCGAGTCGGCGTGCCAGAGCGCGGGAGCGAGCGGGTCGAGGTCGGTCGCGACCGTCGTCGCGCCGGCGCGCCCGAAGGCGGAGACGATGTCGACGCGCTGCCCGGCGCAGGTGAAGAGGACCGCTGTCACGGCCGTGCAGCGTAGTCGGCGGGTCAGTACTCGCAGTCGTACAACGTCTGGCGTTGCGACGTCGACGGACGCCGATCCCACAGGTAGACGATCCGCCCTCGACGTTCGAGCCGCGTGCCGAGGTCTCCTGCTACGGCTTGGTAGGCGGCAACCATCCGCTGCGCTTCTTCCGCGTCGCCCGCGACGGACATCGTCACGCCGTTCGTCTCGATCACCATGCGCAGCGCGCCCAGCTCGGCGCTCCGTGCGATCGGATCCCGCGCTACGTCGAACGGCACGCCCTTCTCGAATCGAAGGCAGTTCGACACCTGCTCGAAGCCCCGATCCTCGTACCGAGCCGTCTGGACGCCCCATGCCGATCAGCGCGGCGCCGATCAGCAGCCGACACGGCGATGAATCCAGCGCGCAGGTAGGCCCACTCGGACTGCCGGGCGACCTCGGTCACGACACGGAGGCGAACGTCGCGAACGAGAGCGACACGACAGCGCACACGCCGAGCAGCACGAACGCAATCGTCGCGACGCGTCTGCTTCTCGCTGCCAGCACGTCCGCTGCGAATCCGAAGGAGATGGCCCATGCGGGCACCGCGGTGAGCAGGAACATCGCCTTGACCGTGTCGCCGTCGGCGCTCTGCCCGCTGAGCGCGTAGTAGAGGGCTCCGGCGAGGCCAACGAGAGGCATGAGCACGACGAGAAGCCGCGCGGGAGCAGCGCGCCAGCGAGTCACGGCGAGTCCGAGCAGGGCGAACCACCCGGCGACGGCGAACGCCGTCAGCGGCAGCCCGACGAAGCTCTGCACAACCAGGCGCCGGTTCACCTGCGGCGTCAGCTCGGGCCGAGGCGGGTTCCAGGCCCAGATCCCGAAGTAGTCGCCCCACGTGTCCGTGTAGAGGATCGGGAGGAACCGGGGTTGCAACGAGACGCGATGCGGGTCCGTGATCACGTCGGGCAAGCCGGGACTGAGCGACGAAGGTCGTGTCCCAGCTCTCCGTCGACCGAGGCGAGGCTCCGTCCGAAGACTGCGCTGCCGGTCGTCCGCTGCAGGTGGACGTACCAGGGCACCGCCAGCAGCAGCGCGGCCGCCGCAGCTACGGAGAGACCGCGCACGATCTCGCGTCGCTGCTCGGTCCGTGCTGCAGCCGTGACCACGAGGCTGAGCCCGACGACGCCGACCGTCCAGAGCCCAACCGAGCGGACGAGTTGCGCCGCACCGAGAAGCGCCGCCAGCAGGATCCAGTTCCAGACGCCGTAGCGGTTCCGGACGATCATGTTGCAGGTCAGCGTGAGCGCGGCCGTCGAGAGGAACATCGCGAGCGGCTGCGGGTGGAACATCGCGGTCGTCTTGAGCACGATCGGGCAGCTGACGAAGAATGCGAGCGCCGCCCAGCGGACGATCGGCCGACCCGGAAAGAGCAGTCGCGCCAGCGCCAGCAGGAGGAGTCGCGGTGCCGATCGTGAGCGCCACGTTCACGAACTGCGCCGCACGCTCCGGGTGCGTCGAGACGCATCAGCTCGCCGATCTCGATCGCCGCCCCGGCGACGAGGTAGAAGCCGGGCGGGGTGTAGAAGGCGCCCTCGTCCGGGAGCTCGCCGCGCTCGACGAGCGATCGCGCGTACGAAATGTGCTCCTTCGGCGTCGAACCCTCCGATCGGCGGATAGGTCGTCGCATTCCAGACCGCGACTGATCGCCAGGAACGCAAGGAGCACGCCGCTCACGGTCGAGGTCGAGCTCGCGGCTCGTGCTTCCAGGACGCCGTCGTCGCGACGCGCCGTCGACTCGTCACCGCCATCCTCCCGTCTCGCCCTTGTACGTCCCGCCGAAGAGGGAGAGGGGCGTGCGCAGCAGGATCAGCAGGTCGGTGCGCGGCGAGCGGTGCTCGACGTACCAGACGTCCAGCTCGATCCGCTCGTCCCAGGACAGGGCGGCCCGGCCGTGGATCTGCGCCCAGCCGGTGATCCCGGGCAGCACCTCGAGGCGGCGCCGCTGGCGCTCGGAGTAGCGCTCGACCTGGTAGCGAAGCGTCGGCCGCGGGCCGATCAGGCTCATGTCGCCGCGGACGACGTTCCAGAGCTGCGGCAGCTCGTCGATCGACGTGCGGCGGAGGAAGCGGCCGACGCGGGTGATCCGCGAGTCGCCCTTGTCGACCGCGTAGCCCGCACCCTTCGTCTCGGCGTCGACGACCATCGTCCGCAGCTTCAGGAGCTCGAAGTCCTGCCCGTCCTTGCCGACCCGCGTCTGCTTGAAGAGCACCGGGCCGCCGTCGCCGAGCTTGACGGCGAGCGCGGCGGCGGCGAGCACGGGGCTCGTGAGCACGAGGCCCGTCCCCGCGATCGGCGACGTCGAGCGCCCGGTTCAGCGCGTTCCCTCCGCCGCCTCCCACGTCGCGGGAACGCCGCGGCGGAGGTAGTTCCAGAGCGAGACGACGGTCGCCCAGGTGACGAGCGCGTAGTAGCGCGCGATCCCGACCCCGGCGATCGCGGCCGCGATCAACACCACCTGCGCCGCCAGCGCGAGCTGGTAGACGAGCCCCTCGCCGACGAGCGCGAGGGAGGACGCGAGCAGAGCGAGGTGGAGGATCCCGCTCCCGTAGCGGAGCACGCGGTGCGAGATCACCTCGACGAGGTAGCCGAACGGCAGGCGCTTCAGCATCGAGCCGCGCAGCGTGATCTCCCAGCAGTGCTCGAACATGCGCACCTTGCGGCGGTACTCCGTCTCGTTCGAGGGCGTCGGCTTCTCGAACGCGCGCGCCTCCGGCTCGTAGACCGCCCGCCTGCCCTCCTGGACCATCCGGTACGGCAGCGAGAGGTCGTGGCCCCACTTCGGGTCGACCTCGACGTAGTCCGCGCGCCGGACGGCGTAGATCGAGCCGTTCCCGCCGGTGATCGAGCCGAGCCGCGACTCCGCCTCCCGCTGCACGAGCTCGTAGCGCCAGTAGAGGCCCTCCCGGTTGGAGCCGTCGGCCGCCTCGAGCACGAGCCGGCCGCAGACGTACGCGACCTCCGGGTCGGCGAAGTTCGCCACGAGCCGGCGGAGCGCGTCGGGCGCCCAGGTCGCGTTCGCGTCCGAGAAGGCGACGATCTCGCCGCTCGTCTCGCGCACGGCCCGGTTCTGCGCCGCCACCTTGCCGCCGCGCGGGTTCACGATCAGGCGAACGCGGTCGCCGAAGCGCTCGACGAGCTCGTGCGTGCGGTCGGTCGAGGCGTCGGAGGTGACGACGAGCTCGAGCCGGTCGGCCGGGTAGTCGAGCGCGAGCAGGTTCTCGAGCCGGCGCTCGATCACGGCCTCCTCGTTGTAGGCGGCGACGATCACGGTCACGGCCGGCTCGATCGGCTCCTTCCGGACGCGGCGCGTGCGGACGCGCGCGAGCGCGGCGGCGCCGAGCGGGTAGAGCAGATGGGTCCAGAGGAGCGCTCCCAGCGAGAGCCAGAAGACCGCTTTCAGGGCGAGCACGGATCGATCACACAGCCCTCCCAGCGGGCTGCCGTAGAGCGCGAAGCGGAGGCTGACGACCGCGCACGCCGCGAGCACCACGCCGAGTAAGAGCGCCGCGACGGCCGCGCACGACCCGCTCGGTCGCGTAGCCGAACGCGAGCGCCCATGCGGGCACAGTCGTGAGCATGTACGTGGCCTTGATGACGTCTCCGTCCGGGGTCGGATAGCTGACGGTGAAGTAGAGCATCCCCGCCATGCCCGCGAGCGGCAGGAAGCGTGACCAGCAGCAACTCGGGCTGGAACGCGATCCACCTCCCCGAGCTGACCAGCAGCCAGAGCCAGCCGACGACTGCGAGCGCAGTCGGAACGAGACCCGACGAGGCTCTGCGCGATGAGCTCGCGCTTCGCGCCGGGATCCGGACTGCCCTCCGTCGCCTCCCACGCGAACATCCCGAAGTAGTCTCCCCACCCCTCGGCGTAGAGCGTCGGCCAGAAGCGGTTCACGAACGACGGTCGGTACGGGCGCGTGACGAGCTCGGGCAAGCCCGGGATCGACGTAGAACTCGACCGGCCGGCGCTCCCAGAGCGGCTTCGTGACCTGCGGCCGGTCGAAGATCGGGTTCGTGTACGACCGCGACTGGTACGCGTACCACGGTCCCGCCACGACCGCCGTGGCGGCCACCGCGACCGCCCCGCGACGATGATCCTTCGCCTCCGAGCCGGATCGACGAGCGCCGCTCCCGCCAGCGCAAGCAGAACGACCGCAAACGTCCACAACGAGAAGCACGCACGAGCTGGCCGGCGCCGAGCGCCACGCCGAGCGCGAGCCCGAGGACGCGCGCGGTAGTCGTCGCGCGCGATCATCCGCGCCGCCAGCAGCAGCGCGAGCGTCGAGAGGAAGAGATCGAGCGGCTCGGGATGGAACATCGCAGCGGTCTTCAGCACGAGCGCGCTACAGACGAAGAAGCCGAGCGCCGCAACCTGGAGGACCTGGCGGCCCGGCCAGAGCTCGCGGCCAACGCGAGCAGCAGGAGCGCCGTCCCGAACGCGAGACGCGCGTTCAGCAGCAGCGCCAGGCGGTGCGGATCGCCCAGCCCGAGCCACTCGCCGAGTTCGATCGCCCCCGCCGCGAGCGCGTAGAAGCCCGGCGGCGTGTAGTACTCGCCGGTCCCGTCCGGCAGCCCCTCGCCCTGGCGAATGCCCTCGGCGTAGGCGATGTGGTCGACCGCGTCGTAGCCGCCTCCCGGCGGGTAGTGCAGCGCGTTCCAGACCGAGATGAGAGCGAGAGCCGCGAGCAGCGCGATCGTCACGCCGCGGCTTCTAGCCCCCACCGACACCTCGCCGGCACCGACTGCCCGTCTGTGTGTCGCCGCAGAGCGCGCGCGGCGTGCGCAGGAGGCTCGGCACGGCCGCGAGTCTAGCCCCGGCCGCTCTGTACGCTCCGCCGCGATGGCGGCGGGAGCACGGATCTGCTTCGTCGTCGGCGCGCGCCCGAACTTCATGAAGGCGGCGCCTGTCCACCGCGCGCTCGGTGAGCGCGCCCGGAGGTCGAGCTCGACCTCGTCCACACCGGCCAGCACTACGACGCCGACATGTCCGACGTCTTCCTCGCCCAGCTCGACCTGCCGAAGCCGGACGTCTTCCTCGGCGTCGGCTCCGGCACGCACGCGGAGCAGACGGCGCGGGCGCTCATCGGGATCGAGGAGGTCCTGCTCGAGCGGCAGCCCGACCTCGTCGTCGTCTCCGGCGACGTCAACTCGACGCTCGCCGGCGCGCTCGCCGCGGTGAAGCTCGACATCCCGGTCGCCCATCTCGAGGCCGGCCTGCGGAGCTACGACCGGACGATGCCCGAGGAGCACAACCGGCTCGTCACCGACCACGTCAGCAGCGTCCTGCTCGTCCACTCCGAGAGCGCGCTCGACAACCTCGAGCGCGAGGGCATCGACCTCGCGCTGGCGCACTTCGTCGGGAACACGATGATCGACTCGCTCCTCGCGCACGTCGAGGCCGCCCGCGCCGCGGCGCCCTGGGAGGAGCTGGGGCTGCGGCCCGGCGAGCTACGGCCTCGTCACGCTGCACCGGCCGGCGCTCGTCGACGACCCGGCGCTGCTCGAGGCGACGGTCGAGGCGCTCGCCGGGCCTCGCCGCGACCGTTCCCGTCGTGTTCCCGGTCCACCCGCGCACGCGCGGGCACCTGATCGAGCTCGGCCACGAGGCGACGCTCGTCCGGGCGGGCGTCATCCTCAGCCCGCCGCTCGGCTACCTGGCGTTCCTCGGCCTCCAGGCGGAGGCGCGCTTCGTGCTCACCGACTCGGGCGGGATCCAGGAGGAGACGTCGGCGCTCGGCGATCCCCTGCTTCACGCTGCGCGACACGACCGAGCGCCCGGTGACGGTCGAGCTCGGGACGAACATCGTGCTCGGCGCCGACCCGCCGGCGATCGCGCGCATTCCGGAGCTTCTCGACGGGCGGCGCGAGCCGCGCGAGATCCCGCTCTGGGACGGAGCGGCGGGGCCGCGCGCGGCCGAGGTGCTGCGACGACAGCTCGGCTGACACCCGCCTGGGAGGGCGGCGGCGCTCGCCGTCCTCGTCGTCGCGCAGGTGCTGCTCTTCGGCCGCCTCGTCGGCAGCGACACCGACTACGACGAGGGGGTCTACCTCTCGAGCGTGGACGCCCTCGAGCACGGCCAGCGGCTCGGCGAGGACGTGTTCGCGCCGCAGCCGCCGGTGTTCTACCTCCTGCTACGGGTCATCTCCTTCGCGGGCGCCGACTCGGTCCGCGGCTTCCACATCGGGATGGTCGTGCTCGCCGTCCTCACCTGCCTCGCCGCGTACCTGCTCGGACGGGCGATCGCGGGCCCGGTCGCGGGCCTGACGGCTGCGGCGCTGCTGACGGTCGCGCCCGCCTTTCCCGCTCTTCGCCCACCGGGTGCTCGCCGACCTGCCCCCGCTCGGTCTCGCTGGTCGCCTTCTGGCTCGCGTGGGTCGCGCAGAAGCGCCCTCGCTCCGGCGCCGTCGCGGCCGCGGGCGGCGCAGCGCTCGCGCTCGCGGTCGCGGTGAAGCCGAACGCCGTGCTCGCGCTGCCGCCATTCTTCCTCCTGCTCCTCTGGGAACGTCCCCACGCGGCGTGCCTTCGCCGCGCTTGCCGGGGCCGCGGCAGTGTGCCGCGTTCCTCCTCGCCTACCGCGACGTCCTCGGCGAGCTCTGGGAGAGCGTCGTCGTCTACCACCGCGACGCGCGCGACACGCCGGACGTGATCGACAAGTGGCACGAGCTCGCCACGTTCCTGAACTGGCGGACGCCGTTCGCCTGGCTCGTCGTCGCCGGGCTCGCTCGCCTCGATCCTGCTCCTGCGCCGCCGCAGCGAGCCGGTGTGGGCGCTCTGGGTGTGGGCCGCGATCTCGCTCGCCTTCCTCGCGTACCACCACCCGCTCCACCACAACCACCTCCTCGTGCTGCCGGTCGCGCTCGCCGTCCGGCGGCGATCGCGCTCGGCGCGCTCGCCGAACGCGTCTGCCGGAAGCGGCTGCCGTGGGCGTGCTCGCGCTCTTGCTCGTCGCCGGGCTATGTGCAGCAGCAACGGCGGATCGTGCACGACGACGTGCCCGAGGAGCCGGAGCTCGTCGCCGTCGGCCGGACGCTTTGGCGCGAGACCGAGCCGGATGACTTCGTCGTCTCGGACCATCCGATCGTCCCCTTCCTCGCCGACCGCCTCGTGCCGGGCCGCTCGTCGACACGGCGCCGCTCCGCTTCGAGACGGGCTCGCTGACCGACGCGGAGGTGCTGCGCGAACTCGAGGAAGGACGTTCGCGGCGGTCGCCGTCGGTCGCGCATTCACCCTCCGGCCGCACTCATCCGACAGCTCAAGCGGACGTTTCCAGTCCGACAGCCGCGTTGGCGACGTCGAGATCTTGACGCGAGCCGAGCTTAGCGCGCGCGACCGCGAAGTTGTAGGAGAGCAGCCGCTCGTACGGACGCAGCCGCTCCAAGCGCCGCCTCGACTCGCTCCTGGACTCCCAGGAAGCGATTCGCGCCCGGCACGAAATGCGCCTCGAATGAGCCGAAGCGCGTATCAGAGAAAGCGGTGCTCACGAGAGCGCGAAACAACTCCCTAGTGAAGTGTTGATGCCTCACGCAGGATCGTCATCTGCACGTAGAGCGTCGGGTTGTAGCGGTTTGCCTCGACGATCAACGCCGTACCACCTGGCTTCAGCACGCGTCTGTACTCCTCCAGCGCCCGCTCAGGATGAGCCATGTGGTGGAGCGAGTCCTTGGAGTGGATCAGGTCGAACTCGGCGTCGCCGAACGGCAGCCGCTCAGCGTCTGCCACTTCGAAACGGAGACCCACGTATCCCGTCCTCCCATGCGGGCGAGGACTCGACGTCGACGCGCGACCACATCGCTCACATGCTCGCGCAGCAGCGCTGACGACGCCCCCGTCGCCGCAGCCGACATCGAGCAGCCGCTCCGTGCCCGAGAACTGATGGCCAAGCTTGTCGATGCAACGCATGCGATAACGCAAGTCGCCGGCATTCTTCGCCAAGCCGCATCACGGTGTCCGCCGAAACACCGCGGCCAGATGCAGTGCTCCCCACGCGCGGCCGCTGGCTCGCCGATCGAGCGACTCGAGGTGCCACCACCAGCGGTGCTTCGTCCCCCACGGCGCGCCGGCACAGCGCGGTCGAGAGCCACGGAACTGGAGGAGCTTCACAGGATGCGCACCTGTGCTTCAGTGCGGACGTGTTGGAAGCCCGACGCCGTGAACGCGTCGTCGAGCTCCTCGGCGGTGTAGTGTCGCTTGTGCCCGATCCGGCGATCGTGCCACCGATCGAGGGGCCAAACCGGTGGAGGCATGTACCGAAAGGCGTGTGGAACCATTACCCAGACCCGTGCCCCTGTCTCGTGCTCCGGGATCTCGAGCGTCGCGTCCCCGTCGCAGGTGCTCGGAGCGCGGCGGCGCTTACCGCTGTGAATGCCCCGTTAGGGAACGGGAGCGATTCCGCTGAGCAGAGCACGAAACGGGCGCGAGCTGCAACGCCCTGTTCACTCGCGAATCGGCGAGCCTGCGCGATTCCGGCAGGAGAGAGATCGCATCCCCATGCCTCGACTCCGTTCCGTGCGGCTTCGATGACAGTGGCACCGCTACCGCCGACACCGATGTCCAGGTAGCAGTCCCGTCCTACCTCTAGCTCGAGTGCCGAGAAGATCCGGTCCAAGTAGCTCTGTCTCCAGTTCTCGATCTCGTACGCCCGGGAATGCGAGAACTCGGCGTCGAAATAAGCCCGCTGAGAACTCTGCTGCATCGTGAGTGTCGGAAGCAACGCGATCAGTCGTCAACGAACGGGTAATCGCGACCGCACTCCGCACAGCGCGCGCCGCAGGACGCCTCCACAAGCGCTCCCCGGCAAGAGGGGCCGTCTTGGATCCACGACGCTGACAGTACCGTCGCCCCTTGGCCCACCCCCTCGTCTTCAGCACTGTTCGCCCGCTTGCCTATCCTCTCTCCCCCGTGACGTCTTCTCCCGAACCGGCGTCTCTGCCCGTCGGCGCCGCGATGGAGCCGATGCGCCAGATGCGCGGCCTCCACGCCGCGCTGATCGTGTTGGCGGGCGTCGCCGTCGCGAACATCGGAAACTACGCCTTCCATGTGCTCGCCGCGCAGCTGCTTGGGCCGGACAGCTACGGCGGCGTCGTGTCGCTGTTGACGCTCTCGGGGCTGATCAGCTTGCCGCTCGCTGGCGCGCAGCTCGCTGTAGCCCGCGCGGTGGCCGCGCACGACGGCCGAGGCGACCGCGAGGCGATCGGTCGTCTCATGACACGCGGCGTTGTCCTTGCGCTCGCTGTCGGTGGGCTGATTGCAATGCTCATGGCGGTACTTTCGCCGGCGATCGCCCAAGTGCTCGATGTAGGAAGCCGCTCCGCGATCGTCATCACCGCGGTGATCACGATCCCCGCCGTCACCATGCCTGTCGTATCAGGGAGTCGTCCAGGGCTTGCAGCGATACGGGTTGCTCGCCGGTTCGATGGCGCTCGGCACCATCCTGAAGACGCTCCTTTTCTCGTTTTCTTCGCGCTCGGCGCCCGAACCACAGGTGCAGTCCTGGCCACGCTCCTTGCGGCGAGCATCGCGCTGGGGGCGACTCTGTGGCCGCTTCCGTACTGTCGCGAGGCCCGTGAAGCGGATGGTGGCCGGCGTCGGGGCAAGCGTGCGCCAACTCGTCCCGGTCACCCTCGGGCTTCTCGCGTTCACCGCACTGACTTCCGTCGACGTGCTCGTCGCCAAGACAGCGTTCTCGAGCCACGACGCCGGCATTTACGCCGGTGCATCTCTCATCGGCCGCGTCGTCCTCTATCTTCCCGCTGCGATCGCAATGGTGCTGCTGCCAAAGGTTTCGGCACGGGCGCACGCGAACCGTGACACCACCGACATCGTGGGCGCCAGCATCGCAGTGACCTTCGTGGCCTGCCTAGCGATCACCCTCGTGTACGCAGCCGCATCCAACACGCTCGCGACCGCTGTCCTCGGGAAAGACTACGCGGAGGCGGGGGAGCTCCTCGGGCTCTTCGGCGCCGCGATGACGCTCCTTCGCATTGGCGAACGTCCTCCTCGTGTACGACCTTGGTCTCCACTCCATCCGGATGACCCAGCTGCTCGTGATCGGGTCGGCCGTGCAGATATTCGGATTCGTCGCCTTCCATGAATCTGGCGAGCAGCTGCTGCTCGTAAGCATCACCGTCGGAGTCCTGCTGCTGGTGGCCCACGAGGTTCTGATCAGGCGGAGCTCTCGCCACACGCTCGTGTACATACGGGGCCATGTTGCGACAGGCGACCCGAAAGCAACGATCGGTGCGAGGGGAACCGTGAGCGTGCCGCACGAGACGACATCAGGATACCGTCAGCGTCGTTGTCACGACCAAGAACTCCGCCGCGGACGCTCGAGTCGTGCCTCGCGGTATTCGCGGTCAGTCCTATCCGACGATCGAGCTAGTCGTCGTCGACAACTTCTCGGCTGACTCGACTGTCGCGATCGCAACGCGCCATGCGCACATCGGGCCCAGCGGGGGGGCGAGCGAAGCGCCCAGCGCAACCATGGTGTTGACCTCTCCTCCGGCTCGTACGTGCTCATCATTGACTCGGACATGGTGCTGGACAAGAACGTCGTCGCACAGTGCGTCGCGCTGGTGGCTCGAGGCGACGTCATTGCCGCAGTGATCCCCGAGCGCAGTGAAGGCCAGGGGTTCTGGGCGGCCTGCAAAGCCCTCGAGCGGAGCTGCTACGTGGGCGACGACACGATCGAGGCAGCTCGTTTCTTCACCCGAGATGCCGTTCGATCACGTCACGGCGGCTACGACGAGGACATGATTCTGACCGAAGATCGGGATCTACCCGCGCGGATCGGTCGGCAAGAAGGAATCGGCCGAGTCGACGCAGAGATTGCTGCCACCTCGAAGGGCTCTTGCGACTCCGCGACACAGATCAAAGAGGAGACCTATGCGGCCAGCACTTGGGTTCATACCTGCGTCGCCACCCAGAGCTCGCGAGGCGCCAACTCATACCGATCCGACCTGCGTTCTTGCGCCACTGGCGTGGGTTGATGCGCACACCGGTTCTCACGGTCGGCATGCTTACGATGAAGGCCGCAGAGTTCACCGCCGGCGGTTGCGGGCTCATCGTTTCCCGGCTGAAACCTGGACCGGCCAAGTCCTGAGGGTAGTGATCCCCCGCGCTATGCGGACGCACTGTTTTGATCACGCTGCTCGAACGCCTCGTCGAGGATCGTGACCCAGTCCACCTCCTGTGCAAGCCGGCCGGCAGCTGCGCGCGCCTCAGGCGCGTCCAAGAGTTCCAGTACCGCATCTGCGATCGCATCCGCGTCGTAGTCAACCACGAGAGCCGCTCCGGCTTCCTCCGCCCACTCCGCCGACCACGGCACGGCTGTCGCCACGACTGGCACCCCGGCAGCAAGATAGTTCTTGATCTTGCCGGGATCGGCGAAGTACGAAAAGTTCTCCTTGGTGGGGCGATACGTCGCGACCCCAACTGCACTCTCCCCTATGAGTTTCTCGACCCGCGCATGGTCTTCCACGTAGCCCAAGAACGTCACACTGTCGCTGAGCGCGAGCTGCTCGACAAGACGCTCGAGTCGCGGACGGTAGTCCCCGTCTCCGATGACGAGAAGCGTTGCGTCGGGAACACGCACCCGTACACGCGGCAGCGCCTCGATGCACTTCTCCAAACCCTGCTTCTCGAGGAGCGTGCCCATGTACACGATCCGATGCGGCTCGAGCGCCACCGAGCGAGGGTTCGAGTACGCCCCCATCGGGACGATCCGTTGCGCTCCGGTCAGCCCGCGCTCCCGCCGCGCCTCAACCATTCGCGGGGAGACGTTCCAGGTCTCGTCGCATCCACGCGTACAGACTGCGTCGATCCAGTGGTAGATGCGATTCAGCCATCTGTTCGGAAAACGATCTGGAACGTAGTCGATCGTCCAGAACGTCACGCGGCGTACCTTGCCGACTCGCCGGGCGAGGAGACCTGCGACTGCATTCAGCGGGTCGATGCCAACGAAGTGATCGACTTTGCCCGGCACGCGCCACGTCCACCAGAGCGAAAGCGCGAGATCCTTGGCCCACGTGATCGGCTCAGGCACGCGCGGGCTCCACGGGAGGCGTGACACCGAAGCCTCCACGCCCTCCTCGGTGACGCGGCGGGTGGACTCGACGACCTTCGCGTACCGGAAAGAGTGAGAGATTGCGATAGTGCGGTTCGCGCGCGGCTGCAAATACGTGTCGGAGCCGTCAAGGACCACTCGTTGCGTAGTGAGTGCGAGAGGACAACAGTCTGCTCGACCAACGGGCAGAGAGAATCACCCGAACGTCTCTAAACGGCTGGGGTCAAGCGCCGGGGCGTCATGGAAGGTGATCGTACTGCCGCCGAGGAGAGACAACACGCCTCGACTACACTCCGCCCCGCCGGTGCGAGCAGGGCGGGGCGGACGAACGACCCAAGACGCGCGCTACGAAGAGATCGCCGAGCCGGCCGACACCGCGCCACCCTGCGTATAACACCGTCACGGTCTATCTCCGATGACAACGGCACGCCGGCGCCTCTACGCGGCTGTGGTGCTCTCCCGCGCTCGCGTAGTGGCCTTGCCGCCAACCTCCCCTCGCACGTTCTCGGGCATTCTCCGATGCGACTTCGACGATCAGAGACTACGCGGCGATTGCGCGGCAGGGTGGAACCCCCTTCACGCTCGAGCACGACGCCCTCGTCAACGCCCCAGAGGGGCTCGCGCTTTCACCAGGCGTATATGTGGCGAATGGGATCCAGCCGCTCTTCATATGAGTCTCCACTTCGCGGTCGGCTTCGTCGCGGCCTGGATCTCACGTCGAGACTCGCCTCGAGATCGATGTCCGCTTCTCGAGCTTCGCCTACGTGCGCGCGCTCTTCAGGGGCTACGGTTCGCGCGCGGCTACCCGGGCGCGAGGCGATGGCGGCTGGATCCGTGCCGTATCGCGACTTCGAGCTGCCGAGTACGCCGCCCGGCCGCGCTGCCGCTCCCTCGTTCTCTCTCTTTCGTGCTGCCGGCGTTCGCGAGTTCCTCACGTCTGTGATCGTCCACGAACCCCGCTCTGGCCACGGCTTCAGCGTGGCGCTCGAGGCGCTCCTGATCTTACCGGCATTTTTTGCCCTCGTCCTGCAGGACGCACCTGTTGATGTGGCAACTGCGCGCGTCGATATTTGGCTGCAGCAGTTCGGAGCACGCCTTCCCGCCTACGTGACACCCAACGTACGAAATCCCGTCATCGGCGACCTCGTGCCGTCGAGGTTGCAGGATCACCTGGCGGAGTCTGGGGAGCCATCGCTGTTCTTCGGGTTCACGACTCTCGCTCTGGCCTGTGCGTGGCTCTTGATCCTGCGGCGCCACGCACCGGACACGCTCCGAAGAGCTGGATTTGTTGCCCTCGTCCTCGGTCTCGCCGCGTTCGTGATGTCACTCCCTGCGCCTGATGGACGTTGGACCCTTCTCGCTGCCAATGCCGTCGTGGTTCATCGGCCACATCACAACTGTTTTCCGCGTCTACGCGCGATTCGGCGTTCTCGTCGGCCTTGCACTCACCGTGCTCGCGGCGTTAGCGCTCCACGTTCTGATTCAACGCTACGGGAAGCGCGTCGCACTCGTCCGTCTTCTCGTGACGCTGGAACTCATTCCGGGCGCCCCACCGACATCGCTGGCACTCGACAAGCCGACACCCACATCCAATTGGCTCCGCGACCAGCCGGCAGGGATCGTCGTCCATTATCCCCAACCGACAGATGAGCATGAGGCGGCCTTGCTCAATGGACGGGAGTACTTCTCTCCAGTCCATCATTGGCACCCGCTCTACTCCAGCGCGACACCACGCTTGCCTCGCCGGTCACTCTATCTCCGTTATCTGACGAGATACGTGGACCGCGTCCGCCCCTGGGCTTCTTGCGGCAGAAGACGTTCGGTACGTCGTGCTGCACGACGACGTCTATAGAGCGATCAAGCAAGATCCTCCGACACTGACGGAGGGATTCAGGCCGCTCGCCACCGTCGGTGAGAGCAGGATCTTCGAAGTCACCGCGAAGCCTGTGAACGTGACGGTGTCTTCGCAACCAAACGCGAGGATCTCGCGATGGCTCTTGCGCTTCCGCGACTCTCGCCCGAGCCCGACAAAGGTTTCTACGGTACCAGACGTGGAACGGCCAGGAGGGCTGGCGCTGGTTTGACCAGGATGCCGAGCTCGGCGTCAACGTGCCTTCCTCCGCTGTCAGCTACAGCCTCCAGGCCCGGGCTTTCAGCGCGCTTGCCAAGCCGCGGAATCTGACGATTTCGGACGACACGGGGCGTATCCTCGGGCGCGTGCGGGTCGAGTCCGCCGAAACGAAGATCGACGTCAGACCTTTTCGGCTGCAAGAGGGCACGAGGACCCTGCGGCTGCACACCGAGCAGGGACCCGAGCGCCTTGGGGAGACGGACAGTCGTGTCGCGTCAATCTTCATCTCGCCGATCCAGCTGATCCCGCTGGCCGATGTCGGCGCGGACTAGCTCCGAGCTCGAAGTTCGAGGGCGCGCTCATAAGCGTCCGCTGTCCCTCCCAGCCGAGAACCGATGCATCGGCAAGCGCGGCCTCCCGCATGCGTTCGTAGCGATACGCGTCGGAGAGGAGATGCTCGACGGCGCGTGCGAGTCCCCGAGGCGTAGGTTCAGCAAGGAGACCCGTTCGCCCGTCGCAACCGAATCACGGAACCCAGGAACGTCGTACACGACCGACGGCGTCCCGCGAAGCGCCGCCTCGGTCACGTGAGTCCCCATCCTTCCCGCGCTGAGGTGCCAACGAGCAGATCCGACTCCGTCAGCAGCTCGGTCTTCGCGTCCTCTCCATCGAGCCCGTGAGACGTACTGCATCGCCGATGCCCAGCCGACGCGCATGCAGCGCGAGGATGCCCGGTCGCGGCCGCTGCCGACGATCGTCAGGGTCGCGTCCGGGTGCGATCGCGCGGAGGAGGGCAAGAGCCTCGATCGCATGGTCGTAGCGCTTCGATGGCGCGAGGCGACCGATCGCGACGAGGTGCCCCTCGAGTCGCTTTGGCGAGCAGCTCGCCGACGGGCTCCGTGTTCACCGCCATCGGGATGACGTCGATCCGACCACGCAGGCCGAGTCCCCGAAGATCCGCCGCAGTCGAATCGGAGATCGTGATCACGGTGACCACCGGTACGCCCGCAGGTACAAGGGCTCGCTCGCCTACCCGATCGCCGCGAGCGCCTTCGGAGCCTCGTACCACCACACCTCGCGGGCGAGCTGGTTGATGTGCACGACCGTGCGGCGCCTGAGACCACAGCGGTGCGAAGTACGGAAGTGTGTTGATCTCCTCCACGACGACGTCGAACCGCCCGCCGCTCCGCGCGCCGAACCGCGGCGCGTAGAGCCGCGTCGTCAGCTCCGAGCCACGTCGCACGATCCGTACTCCGTCGATCATCTTCCGTCCGGCGGCGCGCCCGCGAGCGCGACGTGAACCAGGTCACCTCGTGGCCGCGCGCGACGAGCCGCTTTGCGATCTCGTGCGTGAGCAGCTCGGCCCCGCCCGCGCGAGGACTGCGGATGTCCCGCCAGTTCAGGATCAGGAGTCTCATGTCAGCGTCCACAAGACCGCGGACGAATCCCAGCCGCATATGTGAAGTGCGTCAGCACGAGCCCTGCCGCCGTGAGAGCGCCGACCGCAATGCTGCGGAAGCGCAGCGCGGCGATCGTGCCGCTGCCGCGACCGCGACGACGTAGCGCGACGCAGCCGCGAGCCCAGGCGAGTGGCAGCTCCACCGCCCAGCGAGAAGCGCTAGTGGGCCGAAGAAGACGAAACACGAGCAGAGCCACCGGCAAGTAGCGTGCTCGGCCGCATCGCGCTGCATGCCGCGCAGCCGCACCTGACGTCCCCGCCGGCAGCCGTACGCACGCGTTTGCCGCAGGTGCGGCACGAAGAGCGGCGGCGCTGAAGCCGACAACGACCGTCTCCGGCGTATAGAGGACGCGGCCGCCGCGCTCGCTGTCAGGCGCAGGGGCAAGTCGACCACGTCCACAGGCTCCTCCGAGCTCGAGATACCGCTCCCTTTCGACAACGACGCTCGCGCCGGGGAAGTCGTCGACGTACCGGAGGTTGCCCGGCGTGATACCGGAAGTAGAGCGAGCCGCCGCCCAGCCTCGACTCGGCGATCGCGGCCGCGGCGCGGTAGCCGAGCGGCCCGTCGTGCGGCGCCATCTTCGGGACGACGACGGCGGCGATCTCGCCGCGGCCGAGGAACGGACGGTCGCCGCGACACCCAGTTGTTCGCCGGCCGCCCGCCAGGCTCGAGGAACGCGAGCACGTCACCGTGCGCGCTCGATCGCGGCAGCTGGACCGCCTGCGCGCTCGGCCGTCCGTCCTGCGAGCACCTCGAGCTCCGGCCAGTCGAGCCCGCGGCACTGCGCCGGGTCGACCGTGACGACGGAGACGAGCGGCTCGGTACGCCGCGTGGCCGCGTCCAGCCGAAGGCACCCGCGAGCGCCGCTTCCGCTGGTAGTAGCGGAGGATTCGAAGGCGATAGAAGATCGCCGCCGTATCGACCAGCGCACGTAACACCGCGATCGAGCGCACGCCCGACCCAGTGAAGCGATAGTCGAGGCGGATCGGCTGCTCCTCGATCCGCGAGAAGCCAAGCGCGCGAGCAACCGCGAGCAGCTCGAGGTCAAACGCGAAACGCTTGACCATGAGCAGAGGCAACACTTCGTCTGCCACCTCGCGACGAAAGACCTTGAGTCCGACCTGTGTGTCCCGTACGTCGAGTCGGAACAGCGACGCGGACCAGGCGCTGATACAGCCAGCTCCCGACGCGGCGCGCCACGCGGATAGTGAACGACCGACTCGCGGATGACGCTTCGACCCGATCACGATGTCGAGCTCTCGCGTCTCGGCATGCCTCAAGAAACGAGGCAAGGCACCCGGGTCGAGATCGAGATCAGAGTCGCAGAACCCGATCCTACTGCCCGCGCGCCTCGAGGCTCCGAGCTTCAGCGCGTAGCCCTTCCCGAGTTGCGGTCGTA
The DNA here is from genome assembly GCA_963802765.1 of uncultured Gaiellaceae bacterium. Classification (GTDB taxonomy): domain Bacteria; phylum Actinomycetota; class Thermoleophilia; order Gaiellales; family Gaiellaceae; genus Gaiellasilicea. The sequence continues at coordinate 54,349 of CAWDJZ010000012.1, read as the reverse complement.
GTGAAAGACCCGCACCGACGGTCCGCGGCTGGCGCCGCAGGACTTGCTCGGTGTCGTCCGCAGAACCGTCGGACACGACGATGAGCTCGTAGGTCGCGCCACGAAGGCCCGAACGCACTCGCTGCTCGATCTCATCGACGTTCGCGAGTATCGACTCGGCCTGGTTGTAGACCGGAACCACGACGCTCAGGAGCGGCTCGTCGTACACCGACACGATCGTACGCGTCCGCGCCGCATCGCTTCCTGCACATTTAGGTGAGTCCGACGACGTCTCTATACTCGGCGCCCGGGGCGGCGCGGCGCACTGCAGCAGGCTGCCCGCCAAATTCATGAGGGCTACGAAGCCACAGCTTGAACGCGCGCTCGAATCGCGTGTCCCGATTCCTGGGCGGATGGCCAGCGGTCGTCGCGTTCTTCGTGGTCGTCACGTGCATCTGGTTCGCACCGCTCATCGCCCACCTGGGAACGCACGTACTCGTCGGCCCGAGCGACGCGACGAACGGTTTGCGCGGTTACTGGGCGATGCGTGAGGCGGGCGAGATTCCGTGGACGTTCAGGCACGACACACTCAACGGCGCGCCGGAGGGATACCCGCAGCAAGCCGCGGTCGAGTTCGTCCAGCCGGTTCAGTCGACCTTCATCGTGCTCGTATCGCAGCTCGTCGGGCTGACAGCCGCGTTGAACCTCTTCATCCTGCTGGGGATATTGGGTACCGCTGTTGCGGGGTACGCCCTCGGCCGTTGGCTGCGGTTCGGAATGATTCCGTCTCTCCTGCTCGGCTACATCGTCGCGTTCAACCCGTGGATGTTCCGACGTGCCTTCGACGGACACCTCACGTTCACGCAGGGCTGGATCTTGGTGCTGGTCGTCCTCGCCTGTCTTGTCCTGATAGAGCGTCGCACGATTCGCGCGGCGCTCGTCCTCGGCGCAGCACTGGGGGGCGCGTTCTGGGTCGCAGCCTACTTCGGCTTCTTCGCAACGCTTCCGGTCGCGCTCGCGCTGATAACGGTGTTCGCGACGGAGAAGAGATGGGCGGATCGACTCTGGGCTTGCACCTTGGCATGCGCGACCGGAGCGGTGACGACCGTCATGCTGGCGCCCGGTGCGGTTGCTTACCTAACCGAGCGCGACCGCGTCAACCGGGGGCTGGACAACCCGCTTGACCAGCTCCAATCGCGTGGGAGCGGCGCTGGGCTCATATCTGCTGCCGTCTGAGGAGAACCCGTTCCTCGGGTGGCTGGCGCGCCTGTTTCTCGATCAATCGTTGGGCGAGAAGCTCGTCTACTTCGGGTACTCGACGATCGCCCTCGCAGCCTTCTCAGTTTTTCTCCTCGTGAGACGTCGGAGCTCCTTCTCCGGTCGCAGCGGCTCGCTCTGGGTACGCCGCGATTCTGGTTCCTCTCGCCGTGATCTTCTCGATGCCGCGACTCGTGCACGTTGGCGGCGTCTCGATTCCTGCTCCGGCTTACGTCGGCGGACAGATCACCACGTTTTATCGCTTCTATGTCCGCTTCGGCTATATCGCTGGCATCGGCCTTGCGGTCCTCGCAGCTGCCGCACTGGCTGTGCTCCTGCGGCGCAAGAGCTACTGGGTCGCCGCCGCCGCTGTCGTAGCTTGCATCGTCGAGCTCGCTGCCCGGCCCCATCACGACGTGGAACGCCGCCAGAATCCTCCAGACTACGTTCGGTGGTTAGCGCAGCAGCCTCGCGGGATTGTCGCTCACTATCCGCAGTACACCGACAAGCAACCGGCGATCGACCTTGCCCGGTCCGAGCACTACAACCAACGATTTCACGGGCAGCCTCACTACACGGTCTTCGGCGGCGGGTACGGGCTTACTCGTGAGCACGCCATCCGCGTCTTTACGCGGTATGTGACGGATCCGGGCACGCCGAGTGTGTTGGCCGCGGAGCGCGTCCGCTACGTCGTGCTGCACGACGACGTGTATCGCGCTCAGGGCGAGACGCCTCCCGTTCTCGGTTCTCCCGACTTCGCTGCGCTAGCCCGCTTTGGAGATGTCCGGGTGTTCCGCGTCATGTCGCCCCCCGCCAACGTCGACAAAGTTCTCGCCGACAACGCTGCAGCAATCGCTGCGACGCAGGGCCTCGGCGCGGCGGACGTCTCGTTCGGCGAAGGATTTTCACCAACCGCGGCCGGCGATACGAGGATGCCGGGACAGGCCGCGCACATGTCGATCACGAACGACGGCCTCGCGAAGTCCTTCGAGCTGCGCCTGCGCCTTTCCTCGGTCGCGGCTGCGAACGTGTCGCTGCACCGGAACGGAGAGCTTCTCGGAACGACAATCACCCCGGCTGGCTCCGAGGCTCTGCTGACCGGCCGCCTCGAACTCCCCTCAGGCGCGGCGGATGTCGAAGTACGCTCGAGCGCTGACGGCGTCGTCGTTCATGACGTGCAGGCGGCTCCACTCGCTGACGTATCCACACGACTGAACCAGAGTTGATAGCGCCGCGGACTCGTCGGCCTGTGCCGCAAGCGAGATGCAGGCGCCGCACGGCTACCTGGCGTCGAGGGATCTCCTTCGTGTCGCGCTCGACCGCCGCCCGCGAGACGACCTCCGGCAACAGCACGATGGCGATCGCGCTCGTCAGGATCAGGTCGATCGTCGTGAGGGGCGCCGATCGCGAGCGTGCCGCTCGCGCCAGGCCTGTTCCGCTCGTCGCGACGCTCACGTCTCGCCCGGCCGCGTCGACGATGCCCGAGCGCCGCGAGATCGGCGTCGACGAGCAGGCGCACGAGCGAGGCGAAGTCCATCGTCGGCTCCCAGCCGAAGCCGCTCGGCGCCTTTCGCGAGTCGCCGACGAGGTTACGGAAGCTCGGCCCTGCCGCGTCGCAGCGACTCGTCGACCGGGACGTGGTCCGCGCCAGTCGAGCCCGACGTGGGCGAACGCGCACTCCGACGAGCTCCTCGACGCGAGTGGGTGACGCCCGGTCGCGATCACGTAGTCGTCGGGCTCGTCCTGCTGCAGCATCAGCCACATCGCGCGCACGTAGTCGCCGGCGTAAGCCCCAGTCGCGGCGCGCGTCGAGGTCGCCGAGCAAGAGCGTCGTCCTGCAAGCCCGAGCGAGATCCGCGCGGCGCCGTTCGCCACCTTCCGGGGCAGGAAGTCGAGCGGCCGCCGCGGCGACTCGTGGTTGTAGAGGATCCCGGACGAGCGTGCAGGCCGTAGCGGCGCCGATACGAGCGCACGATGAAGAACGAGTACGCCTTCGCGGCGCCGTACGGCGTCAGCGGCACGACGGGCGTCGTCCTCGGTCTGCGGCGCGTCCGAGCGGCTCGCCGAAGATCTCACTCGACGCGGCCTGGTAGACCCGCGCGTCTCGGCGTCGATCAGTCGCACCGCCTCCAGGAGCGCCGTCGCGCCGACGGCGGCGAACTCGGCCGTCAGCGCCGGCTGCTCCCACGACATCGGCACGAACGAGGGCGCGGCGAGGTTGTAGACCTCGTGCGGCTGCGACGTCTCGAGCGCGTCGACGAGCGAGAGCTCGTCGAGCAGGTCGGCCTGGATCAGTTCGATCGCGGTCCCGCGACCGCGTCGAGGTTCGGATACCGCTCCGACGTCGGCTGGCGGACGATGCCGAAGACCTCGTAGCCCTGCTCCAGCAGCAGCTCGGCGAGCAGCGAGCCGTCCTGGCCGCCGATGCCGGTGATCAGCGCACGCCTCGCTCGTCATCGCCGGACATTGTGCTCGTACGCCGAGACGACCGCGCGTCGCAGCCGAGCCGACGCCGAACTCGGAGCGAGCCCGGTCCCGGGCGGCCGCGCCGAGGCGTGCTCGGAGCTCGCGTCGGCAAGCAGGCGCTCGACGGCTCGCGCAGCGCGGTGGCGTCGACCGGACGAGCACCCCGGTGACGCCGTCCTCGACGGCGTCGGCGAGGCCGCCGACAGCAGTCGCCACGACCGGGCGGCCGTGCGCCATCGCCTCGCGCGCGACGAACCCGTAGCCCTCGCGACGTGAGGGACGCAGACGAGTGCGGCGCGCTCGTAGTACGACCCGAGCTCGGCGTGAGGGACGAAGCCGACCGCCTCGGGGACGTCGACCGGCCCGGCGCCGACGATCACGCGGCGGCAGGCCCTCCGTCGCCGCGAGGAACTCGTGGATCCCCTTCTCCGGCGAGAGGCGACCGACGAAGAGGACGTGCGGCGGGTCGTCCGGCTCACCGACCGACTCAGGGATCTCGACCGGGCTCGGGATCACGCGCACTTCGCGTGCGCTCGAGCTCGCGAGCCGCGCCGGCGAGGTACTCGGAAGCGCCGATCGCGAGCCGAGCCCGGCGCAGGATCGGGCGGAACGAGCCATGGTGCACGCCGCGCCAGCTCGACGTCCGTCCCCCAGAGCTGGACGACGAACGGCTTCCGGTCGTCAGCGCGACGAGCCCGGATGGAAGCCAGTGTGCGTGCACGAGGTCGGCGTCGCGCGCAGCCCGCCGCGCGGCGCGAGCGAACGAGAAGAGAAAGGCAGGCAGCAACAACGCGAGCCAAGGGCGCCGGCGCAGGTTCCCCAATGATTCCGTGCCCGTACGCGATGCCGAAGTGCCGGAACGACGCCGGCGAGACGACCTCGACTTCCACCCCCTGTCGCCCGCACGCTCTCGACCGCGTCACGGACGAACAGGCCCGGCGACGTCCCGCTCGTCGCCGCGGGTAGGACGTCGTCAGGACGACGACTCTTCACAGACGGCGCGCGAAAACGATCGGCGCCGCGAGCGCGAGCATCGCGAACGCGAAGAAGTAGTAGAAGGACATCGTCAGGTAGAAGGCGTTCGCGGCGATCGTGCCGACGAGCGCGGCCGTCATCCCCCACGCGAGCGGGCGGATCCGCGGCGAGGCGAGCGCGCGCCCGATCGCGCGCAGGCGGCCGAGGCGCCGGAACATGTGCCAGAGGAAGGCGACGAAGAGCGCCGTCCCGATGAGCCCCGTCTCCACGAGCGTCGCGACGTAGAACGAGTGCGGGCCGAAGTTCGTCCGGCCCGTGACGAACTCGTAGTAGACCGAGAAGTTGTTCAGACCGAGGCCGAAGAACGGGTTCGAGGTGAGCACGTCCGGGATGAAGCCGTAGACGTCGAAGTGGGTCGAGGTACCGCGCGCGGAGGTGTCGACGCGGCTGCGCAGGACCTGCTCGAAGAACGCCCAGCGGGCAGCGAGGAAGAGGGCGAGCGCGAGAGCGACCGCCCCGAGCGGCGCGAGCAGCTCGCGGCTGAAGAGCTTGTGCCGGTAGGGAACGGCGAGCACGAGCAGGCCGGCACCGAGGCCGAGGAGCGCCGACCGGGACAGCGTCGCCAGCTCGACGAGGAGCAGGAACGCGAGCAGGACGGCGAGGGGCGCGCGCAGCCGGTGGCCCCGTTCGAGCCGCAGGTAGAGCGGCGTCAGCACGAGCAGCGGGATCACGAGCTCGATCCCGAGGTGGTTCGGGTCGCCGGTCAGCGCGTTCGGCCGGTAGACGCTCTGCCCTTCGATCGCGCCGTAGATGTTGATCTGGCTCGCGCCGCCCGTGATCGGCGAGAGCAGCGACTGGTCGAGGTTGACGTCCGCCACCTCGGCGAACCCGAGCTGGACGATCCCGTAGAGCGCGTTCGCGGCGAAGCCGGCCATGAAGGCCGTGAGCGTCCACCAGTAGAAGCGTTCGGCCCGGCGCGCCAGGTACGAGATCCCGGCGACGAGGAAGAGGAAGTGGAGGACGAACTTGACCATCCCCTTCGCCCACTGCGCGAGGGCCTCCTCGGTGTCGAGGTTGAAGAAGCCGATCAGGTAGACGGCGAGGAAGCCGACGAAGAAGAGCGCCGCCACGGCCGCTCCCCAGGCGAGCCGCCGGTCGCCGGTCCCGAGCCGCGTGCCGACGACGGCGACGAGGAAGAGCGCCGTGAGGACGTCGGAGAGGCTGAGCGTGCCGGCGACCTCCCACTGCAGCTTCGAGAACGTGACCGTGAAGACGGTCGCGAGGAAGAGCGCGTCGACGACGGGGCCGGGCTTCGCGCGGGTCAGGGCGGCGGCGGTCATTGCAGCGAGTGGACGAGCTCCGCCAGCTCCTCGGCGCGGGCGCGCCGCGAGAGGCGGTAGCGGGTCTCCTCCGGTATCTGCGTCGCGGGCAGTCCGCCGTTCGCGAAGCGCTCGTGCAGCTCGCCGAGCGCCCGCTTCAGCGCTTCGACGTCGTCCGGCGGCGCGATCACGCCGGCTCCCGTCTCGCGGATCAGCTCGGCGGCGGCGCCGTCCGGCGGGACGGCAGCGAGGATCGGCCGCTCGGCGGCGAGGTACTCGAACACCTTCCCGGAGAGCACGCCCTTGCCGCGGCCGCCCGCGTCCGGGATCAGCAGGAGCAGCGCCTCGGAGTCGCGCTGCAGCTCGAGCGCGGTCTGGCGCGGGGCGTAGGGGATCAGCTCGAGACGGTCGTCCAGGCCCCGCTCGACCGCCCACTCGCGGTCGGAGGAGCGGAAGTCGCCGAGGAAGCGGGCGACGACGTCGAGCCCCGACTCGTCGAGCGCGGTCAGGAACGGGCGCGGGTCGCGCTTGCCGAAGAAGCTGCCGGTGTGGGTGATCCGGAAGCGTTTGCCCGGGGTGTAGTCGAGCCCCGCGAAGTCGTCGAAGTCGCAGCCGTTCGAGATCGTCACGACCTTGCCGCGCGGCGAGAAGCCGCGCGCCTCGTCGGCGATCGCGTCCGAGACGCACGTGATCGCGTCGGCCGAATGGGCGACGAGGCGGGCGATGCCCTCGTCGACCTTCTCCTTCGCGCGCACGGCGAAGCTCTCCGCGCGCCGGTGCGGGTGGGCGACGAGCGAGTCGCGCAGATCGGCGACCCACTTCGCGCCGGTGGCTTTCTTCACCGCGGCGCCCACGAGATGGACGGAGGCGGGCGGGGAAGTGGTGAGGACGACGTCGATCTCCTCGGCGCGCGCGATCCGGATCGCGGCCGGGATCGCGGTCAGGTTCCAGCTCACGTTCTCGTCCGGGACGAGCAGCCGGCGGCCCGCGAGCCGCGCCTGAACGAGCGCTCGCTCGACGCCCTCCTTGCCGTGCAGCTCCTCGGCCGGCTTGCGCCCCTTCGGCCCGATGTAGCGGGCGCGGTGCACCCACGCCTGGGTCGGCACGCGCGGGCTGTCGTCCTGGTGGATCCACTTCGGATCGTCGGGCGCGAGCACGTGCGTCTCGATCCCGAGGGCCGGCAGGTACTGGGCGAACTTGAGCGGCCGCTGGACACCGCCGCCCCCCGCCGGCGGCCAGTAGAGCGAGACGAGCAGCAACTTCATGCCCGGCGATGGTACTAGCTCTCCGATCGGCCTCGTAGAGTCGTGCTGTGGCGATCCTCGGCGTCGACGTCGGCGGCACCTTCACCGACGCCGTCCTGCTCGACGGCGACGAGCTGCGGACGGCGAAGGTGCCGACCGCCCGGCGGCAGGAGGAGTCGGTTCTGGCCGCGGCCGAGGCGGTCGGAGCAGGGGAGCTCGAACGCTTCACTCACGGGACGACGATCGCGACGAACGCGCTGCTCGAGCGCCGCGGCGCGCGCACGGCGCTCGTGGCCACGGAGGGGTTCGAGCACGTGCTCCACCTCCGCCGACAGGATCGTGCGCACCTCTACCGGCTCTGCGCGCGCGCATCCGGAGCCGCTCGTGCCGCTCGAGCGCTGCCACGGCGTGCGCGGCCGGATCGGGCCGGACGGCGAGCTCACGCCGCTCGACCTCTCCTCTCTACCGGAGCTCGGGGACGCGGAGGCGATCGCCGTCTGCCTGCTCTTCTCCTTCCGCGATCCCTCCCACGAGCAGGCGGTCGTCGCGGAGCTGCGGCGCCGCCACCCGGAGGCGCACGTCGTCGCCTCGCACGAGTCGGCGCCCGAGTTCCGGGAGTACGAGCGCGCCTCGACGACCGCCGCGGACGCCTACCTCGGCCCGCTGCTCGCCCGCTACCTTCGCGCCCTCGCCGGGCGCTGCGCAGAGGGCGGCCTGCCGGAGCCGCTCGTGATGCGCTCGTCGGGCGGCGTCGCCTCGATCGAGGAGGCGGCGGCCCACGCGGCGCGGGCGCTGTTGTCGGGCCCCGCCGCGGGCGTCGTCGGCGCGAGCCGCGTCGCCGCGCTCGCCGGGATCGACGATGCGCTCGCGTTCGACATGGGCGGCACCTCGACGGACGTCTGCGCGATCGTCGGCGGCGAGGCCACGCGCTCGAGCGAGCGGCTCGTCGGCGGGCTGCCGATCCGGCTGCCGACGCTCGACGTCCACACCGTCGGCGCCGGCGGAGGTCGCTCGCCTGGCGCGACACCGGCGGGCGCTCCGGGTCGGCCCGCAGAGCGCGGGCGCCGAGCCAGGGCCAGCGTGCTACGGCCGCGGAGGCGATCGACCGACCGTCACCGACGCCAATCTCCTCCTCGGCCGACTGCCGGGCCGGCTGGCCGGCGGGCTCGAGCTCGATCGCGACGCCGCCGAGCGCGCGCTGGCGACGCGTCGGCGCCGAGCCGGAGGACGTGATCGACGTCGTGAACGCCGAGATGCTGGCGGCGCTGCGCGTCGTCTCGGTCGAGCGCGGCCTCGATCCACGCGACTTCGCCCTCGTCGCGTTCGGAGGTGCGGGCGCGCTTCACGCCTGCGCCCTCGCCGACGAGCTCGAGATCGGGACCGTGGTCGTCCCGGCCGCGGCGGGCGTCCTGTCCGCGCTCGGGCTCGCCGTCGGCGACGAACGCCGCGACGAAGTGCGGTCGCTCGTCGTCCCGCTCGCCGAAGCGGGCGAGCTGCCGGAGGATGGAGAGGCAGATCTGCGCTACGCAGGCCAGTCGTTCGAACTGACCGTGCCGCTCGGCGGCGACCTCGCTGAGACGTTCCACAGGGCGCACGAGGAGCGGTACGGCTACGCCGATCGGGGCCGCCCGCTCGAGCTGGTCGCGCTCAGGATGGCCCAGGTGTCCACAGGGCCAACGTTGGCCCTACCCCAGGTGTCTACAGGGCCACCTTTGTCCGGAGTGGTCGAGCTCGACGGAGCGACGGCGTGGATCCCGCCGGGCTGGTCGGGCGAGCTGGCGCGGCGGCTCGCTGGTGGTGACGCGCGCGTGAACGTCCGACTCCAGGTGATCGGCTACGCCCTGCGGGCGGTGGCCGACGAGATGGGCGCGGCGCTCGTCCGCTCCGCCTTCTCGGCGAACATCAAGGAGCGCCGGGACTGCTCGACGGCCATCTTCGACGCCTCCGGGCGGATGGTCGCCCAGGCCGAGCACATCCCGGTCCATCTCGGGCGCGATGCCGGCCTCGGTCGAGGCCGTCCTCGCCTGTGACCCGGGGCCGGACGACGTCTTCATCCTCAACGACCCCTACGCCGGCGGCACGCACCTCCCGGACATCACGCTCGTCTCGCGCACCGAGCTCGGCTTCGCGGCCACTCGAGCCCACCACGCCGACGTCGGCGGCGACGTACCGGGGAGCATGCCGGCGGGCTCGCGCACGCTCGCGGAGGAGGGTGTCGTGATCCCGCCGACGCGCCTCGACGAGCCGACGCTCGAGTCCTCGTCGCGCAGATGCGGAACCCGGACGAGCGGCGCGGAGACCTCCGAGCCCAGCTCGCGGCCCAGCGGCTCGGCGCCCGCAGGATCACCGAGCTCTGCACGCGGCGCGGCCGCGAGGAGGTCGCCGCGGCGATGGACGAGCTCGTCGCGTACTCGGAGCGGCGGGTCCGGGCGGGGATCGCCGCGCTCCCGGACGGGCGCTACGAAGCCTCCGACGTGCTCGAGACGGACGACGGCGAGCTGGAGCTGCGCGTCACGGCCACGATCGCCGGCGACGAGGTCGATCTGGACTTCGCCGGCACGGCGGTGCAGCACGACGGCAACCTCAACTGCCCCCTGGCCGTCACGCGGTCGGCCTGCCTCTTCGTCGTCCGTGTGCTGACCGACCCGGACGTCCCCGCCTCTGCCGGCGCGCTCGTGCCGGTGACGGTGCGCGCGCCCGAAGGCTGCCTCGTCAACGCGCGCCCGCCCGCGGCGGTCGCGGCGGGGAATGTCGAGACGTCGAGCCGGATCGTCGACGTGCTCTTCCGCGCCTTCGGGCAGGCGATGGCCGTACCGGCTCAGGGGCAGGGCACGATGAACAACGTCGTGCTCGGGAACGAGCGCTTCACGTACTACGAGACGATCGGAGGCGGCCAGGGCGCCTGCCCGGAGGCCGACGGCCCGTCCGGAGTCCACGTGGCGATGTCGAACACGCTCTCGACGCCGACCGAGGCGCTCGAGCTCTCGTATCCGCTCCGCGTCGAGCGCCACGCGCTCCGCCTCGGCTCCGGAGGCGCGGGCCTGCACACCGGCGGCGACGGCGTCGTCCGCGAGCTGCGCGCGCTCGAGCCGTGCCGGCTCTCGCTGCTCTCGCAGCGCCGCCGGACCGCCCCGAGCGGAGTCGCAGGCGGCGAGCCGGGAGCCGCCGGCCGAAACCTCCTCAACGGCGAGGAGCTGCCGCCGTTCGCGTCACGCGACCTCGAGGCGGGCGATCTGCTCCGGATCGAGACGCCGGGCGGCGGCGGCTACCGGACGACGTAGAGCGTGTAGCGGTCGTCCCGGTAGACGGAGTCCAGCTGCGGCGCGACGTCGAAGCGACGCCGGTCGACCACGAGCCAGTCCGCTCCCGCTCTGCGCGGAATTGCGGTGTTGCCGGTGGAGAAGAAGCGCATGTTCAACGCACGCCGGAAGTAGGGACGGTTCTCGTCCGTGTCCGCGACGTGGCTCGGCGGCGCGGCGGCGATGTACACCGGCACCTCGGAGGCGATCCGGTAGCTCGTCTCGAGGTCGGAGTAGACGACGTCGCCCTCGGGCACCTGGTCGCGCAGCGCCTCGACCAGGCCGGGCGTGAGCGGGCTCGGCCGACGCCCCTCCGACGGGCTCCAGTTCCAGGCGGCGTGGACGACGATCGGCACCAGGAAGAGCACAGCGGCAGCGCCGGCGAGCCAGGTCGGCCGCTCGAACGACGGCAGTCTCGACAGGCCGTAGGCGAGCGCCACGAGCCCGCCCGCCACCGCAAACCAGGTGACGAGCGCCGGCCCACCGTCGTGCAGCGTGTAGTCGAACTCCCCCGGATAGAGCAGCTGGAAGGCGATCCCGGCCCAGATCGCTAGAGGCAGAACGTAGTGCGCGGAGCAGCGCCGCGAGCACGACGAAGCCGCCGGCGAACGCGAATGCGAGCGGCCAGAAGCCGGCGGCGCGGCGCGATTGCGAGATCGAGGTGAGGTCGGAGAGGGCGACGAAGAGCGGCGGCACGAGGACCACCGCGGCGACCGCGAGGAAGCCGCCGAGCGCGTACGCCGCCCAGCGGCTCCGCAGCGCGAGCCCCGCAAGCGGGACGAACAGCAGCGCGGCGACGGCGATCGCGCCGGCACGGCCGAAGACCTCGGGCGCGAGCCGGTAGATGTTCTCCGCGACGACGTCGAGCTGCCCTGCGTACTGCACGAACGCGCGCGTCAGCTCGTTCTGCGCCGGGACGTGCGAGGCGGTGTCGCGCACGACCGGCAGCAGCCAGGCCAGAAAGCCCGCCGCCGGCACGACGAGCGCGGCGAGAGCAACCGCGATCCGCTTCGCCTCGCCGCGGGCGACCAGCGACCGCACGAGGAGGAAACCGGCGAACGGGATCCAGACGAAGATCGCGTAGGTCGGGTGGACGACCGCGAGCACGAGCCCAGCCGCTGCTGCCGAGGCCAGGACACCACGCGTCGGGCGCACGACGTACGTGAGGGCGAGCGCGATCGCAGCCGGCACCAGCAGCTGCCGCGAGGCCGTCGCCGGCAGGGCGAGCGCCGTGTACGCGCCGCCGTGCCTCGGTGCGAGCGCGGTGACACCGACCGCGGCGCAGACGACCGCCACGGCCGGCCCGACGCGCCGGAAGAGCGCGTAGCCGGCCTCGTAGGCGACGAGCAGCGCCACCGGAGCGAGCACCGAGGCCTCGTGCAGCACGACGACGGAGGGATCGAGGAAGGACACGCGGGCGACGAGCGCGAGGAACCCGTGCCAGAGCGGGAAGGCGTAGCCGGGATGCAGGCCGCCGTCCGCGAACTCGTTGACGGCGTCGAGCGAGAGCGGGTCGAAGGCCTCCAGCTTGCGCACGCGGGCGAGATGGAAGAGGCCGTCGCCGCCGATCTCCCCTGCCACGAACCAGAGCAGGACGCCGAGCACCGCGCCCGCGCAGAACACCCACCACCGGCCCGGCACCAGCTCCGACCGAGGCGCCCGGCGCGCGAACGGCAGCGCCACGACACCCGCGGCGAGCAGCAGGACGAGCGCCAGCGTCAGCGACGTGCCCGCGACGAAGGTGACGGCCAGCGCGCCGGCGATGAGCGCGAGCGACCACGCCGAGCGTGGCCGACATGCCCCGTGGGCCGAGCGCCCGGGCGACGATCGCGCCGGGGAGGAACAGGACCCCGGTCGCCAAGGCGAGCCGCAGCAAGGTCATCGCTCGAGCAGCTCCGGCACCCGTCCCGAGGACAGCCAGTTCGCGGCCTCGCGGTACATCTCGCCGCGCTCGCCCCGGAAGAGCAGCGTGCGCAGCCGCAGCGAGAAGCCGAGCAGCCGCCGCGCCCGCTCGGCGTAGGGCATCCCACGATGCTTGGCGAGGAAGCGGAGGTGGCCGCGCACGTTCTCCCGGAACAGGCGGCCGCCGTGCGAGGCGCCGCCGACGTGCACGCACTCCGCGCCGGGGAAGAACACGACCTTCCAGCCGCCCTGCCCGAAGCGCCAGCACCAGTCGGTCTCCTCGCTGAAGAGGAAGAACGACTCGTCGAGCGGCCCGACCTGCTCGACCGCCTCGCGGCGAACGAGCATGCAGGCCCCCATCACCACCTCGACGTCGCGCACCTGGTCGTGGTCGAACCCACCGGCGTAGAACGCGTTCAGGAGCCCCGAGCGGGGTGCGAGCTTGCGCAGGAACAGGTACTCGGTCGCGAGCCGCCAGAGGGTCGGGAACCCGCGCACCGAGCGCTGCAGCGTCCCGTCCGTGTTCAGCAGCCTCGGCCCCACGACCGCTGCGTCCGGCCGCGCGTCCGCGAACGCGACGAGCCGTTCGAGCGACCCGTCGGTCACCCACGCATCCGAGTTCAGGATCAGGAAGTAGCGGCCCGACGCCGCCGCCATGCCGGCGTTCCAGCCCGCGGCGAGCCCGAGGTTCTCCTGCTCGACGAGCTGCGCCTGCGGGAACTGCTCGCGCACGAGGGCGACCGTCCCGTCCGTCGACGCGTTGTCGACGACGACGACCTCCTCGCCGCGCACGCTCTCGAGGCACTGCTCGATCCAGGGCAGCGCGTTGTGGGTGACGACGACGGCCGACGCGTCAGGCATGCGTCGGGTCCGGCCGTCTCCGGAGCCCCTCCCAGAGCAGGATCACACCGCCCGGCAGCGCCATCGCGACCGTGACGAGGAAGAAGAGGAAGCCGGCGGCGAAAGCGGCGTCCGCGCTGACACCGAGCTGGCCGAGGAAGCTGACGAAGAACGCCTCGCGCACCGCGAAGCCGTTGAGCGTGAACGGGACGAGGAGGACGAGGAAGAAGAGCGGCCCCATCACGTAGTAGACGAGCGGCGAGAGGTCGATCCCGACGGCCTTGCAGCACGCCCAGATCGAGAGGATGCGGATCGCCTGCAGAGTGAACGTGAGCGTGAATGCGGCCCCGAGCAGGCGGCCGTGGTTCCGGAAGGCATGTACGCCCTCGTAGAAGGAGCGCAGCGGTCGCTCGAGCTTCACCCGCGCAAGGAGGGGCGTCGAACGCGAGAGCAGCGGCCGCACCCGCCGCGAGAAGAAGAGCACGGCGAGCAGGATCGTTCCCCAGACGAACATCAGCTCGAGCCAGATGTACGCGCCCGTGTCGTAGCGTCCGATCGCGAGCAGGAAGCCGATCGCGCCGAGCAGAACGGTGGCGGCCCCGCCCAGCCCGCGCTCGAGCAGCACGATCGCGGTCACGTCGGCCAACCGGCCCGGATGCCGCCTGGACGTCTCGAGCACCCGCACCGCGTCGCCCCCGATGGAAGTCGGGAGAATCTGGCCAGCCGTGTAGGAGACGAAGTAGGCGCGGGTCAGCCACCAGAACGAGTCCAGCATGCCGCGCGCCGCGAGCAACCACTTCCAGCGCAGCGCCATCGGCATCGCCGTCACCGTCATGATCAGGATCGACAGTCCGAACCACCAGAGATCCGTGTTCCGGAGCACCTCGATCGTGTCGTCGAGGTCGACCTTCCAGACGAGGTAGGCGACCGCGAGCCCGGTGAGGACGAGCGTCGCGACGATCCGCAAGGGCCGGTTCATGCGGCGCGCTCGCGGACCCGGCGGAGCGCGTCGAGCACGTCCGCGATGTCCTCGTCCGAGTGGGCAGGCGAGAGCGGCAGCGAGAGGATCTCGTCGCCGGCCTGCTCGGCGACCGGCAACGAGGGCTGCTCCGGAAAGCGCTCGCGGTACCACGTGAGCGTGTGCACGGGCAGGAAATGGATCGAGGTGGAGATGCGCTCCGCGCCGAGCGCACGCTGGAGCTCGTCGCGCGTCAGGCCGAAGCGGTCGGCGTCGACCCGGACGACGTAGAGATGGAGCGCATGCGTGTCGCGCGGGTCGCGCGCGAGCGGCTCGAGCCCGTCGATCCCGGCGATGCCCTCGTCGTAGAGAGCGAACTGCCGCTCGCGCGCCGCCGTGTGCTCGGGGAGCTTGTCGAGCTGGACGAGCGCGATCGCGGCGAGCACGTCGGAGAGGTTCGCCTTGTAGCCGGGGACGGTGATGTCGTAGCGCGAGCCGTCGCCGCGGCGCATCAGCCGCAGGTTGCGAATCGCGTCGGCGACGTCGTCGCGGTTCGTCGCGACGAGGCCGCCCTCACCCGCGGCGATGTTCTTGGTCGCGTAGAGGGAAAAGCAGGTCGCGTCCGAGAGCCCGCCGAGCTTCCGGCCGCGGTACGCGCTCTCGGCGGCGTGCGCGGCGTCCTCGATCACGGGCAGCCCGAGCGCCCAGATCGGATCCAGGTCGCAAGGCTGGCCCGCCAGGTGGACGGGCAGGATCGCCTTCGTCCGCTCGGTCACCGCCGCAACGATCAGCGCCGGATCGATGTTGAGGTCGCCTTCGCGCACGTCGACGAAGACCGGCGTCGCCCCCGTGTGCACGATCACGTTCGCGGTCGCGGGCCACGTGATCGGCGACGTGATCACCTCGTCGCCGGGCCCGACCCCGAGCGCGACGAGGGCGAGGTGCATCGCCGCCGTCCCGGACGCGACCGCGAGCACGTGCTCCGCCTCGAGGTACGCGGCCATCCGCTCCTCGAGCAGCGCCGCGCGAGGCCCCGTCGTGAGCCAGCCGGAGCGAAGCGTCTCCGCGACGGCCGCGATCTCCTCCTCGCCGAGCGAGGGGGGCTGGAATCCGAGCTGCGTCTCTCGTGTCATACGACGAGGAAGCGTATTGCGGCCGCCGCACGGCGCGCCCGTTCGAGTGCGTCGTCACGGCTGTCGCCGACCGCAATCACGGCGCCCGCGCGGTCGGCGCCGTGCCGCAGCGGCCCGAAGACGTGCCCGGGCTCGCGGTAGAGGCGCACGTCGAGGACCCCTTCGACCGCGTGCGCCTCCTCACGCCCCTCGACCGCCCGCAGCTCCCCCTCGGGCGCGACGAGGAAGACCACGCACGCGCCGCCCGGAAGGGACGATGGAGGACCTTGTGTTGGAACAACACTTGTGCGCTCCCCGAGCGCCGCGTCGAGCGCGGCGCCGTTCAGGTCGAAGCCGGTCGACGCCTCGACGAGCTCCGCGTCGTGCCCGCCTCCGAGCCGCGCAGCCAGCTCGATGACGCGCGGTCCGTCCGGCCCGAGCCGCACCTGGGTGTACGTCGGCCCGTTGCGGATGCCGAGCGCCTCGGCCGCGGCGCGGGCCGCGGCGATCGGAGCTTGTGTTGGTTCAACACAAGGCCACGCGTGCGCGAGCGCGACGCCGAAGGCAGGTGGCTCGGCGGTCAGCCGGTCGGCGACGAGGAGCGGGTGGAACGCGCCGTCGACGGAGACCGCCTGGACGGTCACCTCGGGGCCGTCGACGTACTCCTCGACGATGTAGCGTGCCGTTCCGGGAGGCCTCGAGCGCGGCCTCGATCGCGGCGGGCAGCTCGGCGTCCGTCCGCACGAAGGTCAGCCCGCGCTGGCCCTGCCGGTCCGGCGCCTTGACCACGCACGGCGCGACGGGCTCCTCGAGGATCCGCGGCTGAGCAACGCCCCACTCCGCGAGCCGCTCGCGCTGTCTCTGCTTCGAGGTTGCGAGCGCCGCCGTGGCCGCGTCGATCGGATGCGGCAGCCCGATCCGCTCCGCGACGCGGGCCGCCACGGCGACCGGCCAGTCGGAGCCGGGCGAAATGATCCCGTCCACGTTCTCCGCGCGCGCGAGCCGGTCGACGGCCGGCTCGTCCTCGGTCGAGACGACCGCACGCTTGTCCGCGTAGGCGAAGCCCGCCGCCGCCGGGTTGCGGTCGACGGCGATCACATAGAGATCGCGCTCGCGCGCCGCGCGGAGGAGCCCGATCTGCGCGGGCCCCGCTCCTAGGACGAGGAGACGCCGGCGCGCGCCGCCAGTGCCCGCCACCACACCTCGTTCTCGCGGTACCACTGCACGGTCTGCTCGAGCCCGCGTTCGAAGCTCGTCCGGGCCCGCCAGCCGGTGAGCCGCTCGAGCTTGTCGGTCGAGCCGATGTGGCGGTCGACCTGGCCTGGCCGTTCCTCGACGAAGGCCTTCTCCACCTCGACGCCGACCGCCGTGAGCACCGCGTCGGCGACGTCGCGCACCGAGATGTCGATGCCGGTCGCCACGTTCACGACCTCGCCGGCGAGCGCGTCGATGTCGGCTTCGATGATCGTCTCGATCGCCTCTGCGTCGTCGTCGACGTAGAGCCAGTCCCGGCTCGCATGCCCGTCGCCGTGGACGGTCAGCGGCGCCCCCGTGAGCGCCTGGGTGATGAAGCGCGGGATCACCTTCTCGGGATGCTGGCGCGGGCCGTAGTTGTTGAACGGGCGGACGATCACGATCGGCAGCCCGTAGGTGACGTAGTACGAGTACGCGAGCCGGTCGCCGCCCGCCTTCGTCGCCGCGTAGGGCGAGCGCGGGTTGAGCGGGTGCTCCTCGTCCATCGGCGCGTACTCGGCCGTACCGTAGACCTCGCTGGAGCTGATCAGGATGAAGCGCTCGACCGGCGTCCGGCGGATCGCGTCGAGCAGGATCTGGGTGCCCTCGACGTTGGTGGTGACGAACTCGGAGGCGCCCTCCTCGATCGACTTCTCGACATGCGACTCGGCTGCCGCGTTCACGATCACGTCGACCCCGTCGACGATCCGGGCGACGAGGTCGGCGTCGCGGATGTCGCCGTGCACGAACGAGAGCCGCTCGTGGCTGATCACGTCGGCGAGGTTCTCGAGGTTGCCCGCGTACGTCAGCGCGTCGAGCGAGACGACCTCGTGGTCGGTGTTCGCCAGCAGGTGGCGGATGAAGTTCGACGAGATGAAGCCGGCTCCGCCGGTGACCAGAACGCGCTTGCTCAAAGCTCCTCCGAGATGCGTGTAGAGAGGCCGCCCTTCGACCTCGCGCTGGATTCTGCCTAGGTACTCCCCGACCAGCGCGAGGATGAAGCCCTGGATCCCGAGCACGAAGAGGACGGCAACGCCGCCGAGGAGCGGGCCGGGGAAGTTGGAGCGGTCGATCCAGAACCAGGCGCCGTATACCGCCAGCACGGTGGCGAGGGTCGTGCAGACGACCCCGAGCGCGATCCCGATCCACTGGATCGGCTGCGGCCAGAACCCGGCCAGGACGTGCAGCGCCAGCCGCGTCAGGCGGAGCGGCGAGTAGCGGGAGCTGCCGCCGCGCGGCGCGTGACCGACGTCCACCTCGACCACGCTGGCGCCGCCGGACAGGATCAGCGCCTTCGTGAACTTCTGCTTCCCGATCGCCGGGAGCATCGGCTCGACCGCGGTGCGGCGGTAGGCGTTGAAGGCGCAGCCGAAGTCTGAGATCGCGACGCCCGTGAAGCGGCGGAGCATGCCGTTGATCAGTCGCGAGGGAAGCGTCCGCCCCCACGAGTCGTTACGGGCTGCACGGCGCCCGCTCGCGACGTCCGCGCCCGCCTCGACCGCCGCGACGAGGCGCGGGATGTCCTCCGGCTGGTTCTGGAGGTCGCCGTCCATCGTCACGACGATCTCGCCCCGCGCGCGCGAGAGGCCGGCGTGCATCGCCGGGTGCTGGCCGAAGTTTCGCTTGAAGCGCACGGCGTGGACGCGAGGATCGGCGGCGTGCAGGCGCTCCAGCGCGGCCCAGGTTCCGTCGGTCGAGCCGTCGTCGACGAAGATCAGCTCGAACGGCTCGCTGTCGAGGGCGGCGACGGTGCGCCGATGCAGCTCCTCGAGCGAATTCTCTTCGTTCAGGAGCGTGACGACCACTGAGACGTCCGGCTCCACGGCGCGACAGCCTACCGTCCAACCGCCCCTCTACCCTCGCCCGGTGCGCGCGTTCCCGCTCCGGCTCCTGCTCGGCTTCGTCGCCGCCGGGCTCCTCGCAGCCGGGGCGATTCTCGTCCTTCCGGGAGGAGGCGGCGAGACGCCGCCGGAGTCGACGCTCGTCGGCGTCGCCGCCGCCGTCGCCGCGATCACCGGTATCGCGCTCTACGCCGGGCTGCGTTTCGACCTCGGCCTGCCCGCGTCGATCGCCCTGTACGCGGTCGGCTACAACCTGCTCGTCGTCCTCGTCAAGTTCGTCCTCGGCCCCAGGGCTCTCTACGACGCGAGCGAGGCCGGCAAGGTCACCTCGGATCTCGGCAAGGACGACATCACGGTGATCACCGCCCTCGGCATCGCCGCGTTGTACCTGCTCGCCTTCTGGATCCTGTACCGGCTCGCGAGGCGTCGGCTCGAGCGGCGGCAACGGACGCGCGGCGAGCGCGCCTGGATCGTGGTCGGGATCGTGCTGGTGCTGGTCTTCCTGAGCGGGCTGCTCCCGGCGCTCCTGCTCATGTTCCTCCTCGACGGGCGGCGAGTACGTCGGCTTTGTCTTCAGCTCGGGAGCCTCGCTCGTGGCCGGTGTCGCGCTGGCGGGTGCGGTCGTCCTCGCCCGCCTCGCGCTCACGAGCACGGCGGAGCGGGCCCGGGCGGTGGGCGACGCGACGCTGCTGGCTTCCGTCTTCTGGGTCGGCGTCGCCTACCTCGCGCTCTACCACGCGCTCTGGGTCGTCTACGTGCTCGTGCTCACGTCCCTCTGGCCGCTGAAGGTCGTCACCTCGAAGTGATGCACCTCGCCGGGCTCTTCCTGCGGCTGCTGCGCTACCGCGTCGCCGCGATGATCTGGCTCTTCCTCCTCCTCGGCGCCGCGCATCCGGACGGGCTCGCCGCGGTCTCGCTGCCGCTCGCCCTCGCGACGCTCGCACTCGCCGCGAGCTACGTCGCGGCCACGAGCGTCAACGACGTCGCCGACGAGGCGATCGACCGCGTCAACCACCCCAGGGACGGCGGCCGGCCGCTCGTCTCCGGCGACGCCGACCGCGCCGACCTGATCCGCCTGCACGCGCTCGCCTGGGTCGTCGCGCTCGCCGCGGCGGCGCCGCTCGGGGCCCGCGCCTTCGGGCTCGTCGCCCTCTCGCTCGCGATCGGCGTCGTCTACTCGGTCCGGCCCCTGGCGCTCTCGTACCGGACGTGGCTCGCGCCGATCGTGCTGTCGCTCGCCTATGTGGCCGTTCCGTACGCGCTGGGTGCCGAGGCGACGGGCCGGGACTGGACCGGCGCCGACGCCGCTCTCGTGGCGGCGCTGCTCTTCCTCTTCCTCGCGCGGATCGTCCTGAAGGACTTCCGCGACCGCGCCGGCGACGAGCTCCACGGCCGGCCCACCTTGCTCCTCCGCTTCGGCAAGGGAATGACCTGCGCCGTCAGCCTGGCCTGCCTCGCCGCCGGTTCGGCCCTGGTGCCGGTGGCTCTCGGGGAGCCCGTCCTGATCCCCTTCGTCGCCGCGTTCGCCGCCGCGATCGCCTGGATGCTCCACCGCCTTCTGCTGGCGCCGGCCGGGCGCGAGGAACAGGTCGCAATCGGGCTCGGCGCACGGATGGGGAACGGGCTCCTCGTCGGCGTCCTCGTCTGGCTCGTGCTCGAGGGCGAGCGGGCGCCGACCGAGCAGCGGCTGCTCGCCCTCGCGCTCGTCGCGGCCGCCTTCGGCACGGGCTTCCTCGCACTGGTGCGGCGGCCCGAGGACGTCGTCCTCGGCTACAAGGGCTGAGGCATGGACAAGCGTTGGCAACCAGGCGATCGGATCGTCCGGCGTGAGCTCTGCCTCGGCCGGCCGTGGCTCGGGCAGGCCGCGATCGTCGTCGCGGATACCGACGATCTCCTCGCGCTCTACATCGCCGGGGACTCCGAGCTCGCGTATCCCGACGGCGACTGGCCCGGCGGACGGCACCCGTGGCACGGCAAGGATCGCTGGCGGGGCCACGGCGTCCTCCAGCTCCAGCGGCCGGGCGAGGCGCACGCGGTCTGGCTCTTCTGGCAGGGGCCGGAACGATCGCTCCGCTGCTGGTACGTCAACCTCCAGGCGCCGTTCCGGCGCACCGCGGGCGGCATCGACACCCAGGATCACGAGCTCGACATCGTGATCGAGCCGGACGGCGCCTGGCGCTTCAAGGACGAGGAATGGCTCGACGAGTGGGTTCGGCTCGGGCGCTGGACCGAGGCCGAGGTCGCCGCGATCCGCGCGGAGGGAGCCCGCGTCGCCGCCGACCTGGAGGCCGGCCGGCGCTGGTGGGATGAGCAGTGGGCGGGCTGGAGACCCGATCCGGAGTGGCGAGGCGGCGACCTGCCGACGGGGTGGGAACGCTGAGCGACGCGGTCTGGCGCGACGTCCATCGCGGCCGGGTCTGGCGCGCGCAAGCGTGCCGCATCGTCCAGGAGTCGCCCGAGCTGGCCGCGATCTGGATCCCGAAGGGCGCGCCGTACAGGATCCCGGCCGACGGCCTTCGCATCCCCGGCGAGGACTGGGAGCTCGAGGCCGGAGCGACCAAGCGCGACCAGATCTGCCTCGCCCGCCCAGGCCGGGCGCACTCGATCTACCTCTTCTGGCACGAGGACGGCGAGCTCGAGCACTGGTACGTCAACTTCGAGCAGCCGCTTCGGCGCACTCCGGTCGGGTTCGACACGTTCGACGAGAAGCTCGACCTGATCGTCCGGCCCGACGGGAGCTACCGCTGGAAGGACGAGGACGAGCTGGAGCAGGCCGCGGCCGTCGGCCTGCTCGACCCGGCCGCCGTGCGCGAGGAGGCAGCCCGCGTCCTCCGGGAGTGGCCGTTTCCGACGGGGTGGGAGGATTGGCGCCCCGATCCCGCGTGGCCGATCCCCCAGCTCCCCGAGGGCTGGGACCGCGTGTGAGCCCGCCACGGGCCTGCGGCCTTCCGGGACGCACCGGGCCCTGACCCGCCATGGCGGCCTTGGACGTGAGGGGTCCTGGCCCCGACACGTCCCGGAGGGACGATGGCCGACGCGGCCTGGAGCGCGCCACGCGCGCCTCGCCGTACGGCTTGGCAGGCGTGGATTGTCCCGAACGGACATGCCTCGCCAGGACATGAGGGGTCCTGGCCCCGACATGGCCCGCCGGGACGTGACGGGTCCTGGCCCCGCCACGTCCCGGAGAGACGATCGGCTAGGCCGCCTCGAGCGCCGGCACGCGCGCCTCGTCGCCGCGCCGCTTGCCGGGCACGAGGAGCGCGATCAGGGCGCCGGCTCCGACGACGGCCGCGCCGACCCAGGTCGCCGCGACGAGGCCGTCGTTGAAGACCTCCGGCGACTCGTAGCCGCCGGTGCGGGCGAAGATCGAGGCGAGCACGGCGACACCGAAGACGCCGCCGACCTCGCGGATCGCGTTCGACGCGCCTGAGGCCTTGCCCTCGTCGCGGGCGCCGACGGCGCTGAGGACGATGTTCGCGACGGGCGCGAAGAACATCCCCATGCCGATACCCGAGACGATGAACGGGCCGACGAGCGTCGAGTAGGAGACGTCCGCCGAGGAGACAGCCGCGATCCAGCCGAGGCCGATCGCCTGCAGCGCAAGGCCGCCGGCGAGGAACGGCCGGCCGCCGATCCGGTCGGAGAGCGCACCCGCGATCGGCGCGACGACCATCGGCATCGCCGTCCACGGCAGCACTCGCAGCCCGGCCTCGAGCGGCGAGTAGCCCTGCGCCGTCTGGAAGAACTGCGAGAGCAGGAAGATCGAGCCGAACATGCCGAAGTACATCGCGAGCGAGGCGCCGTTCGCGGCGGAGAACGCCCGGTCCTTGAAGAAGCGCAGCGGCAGCATCGGCTCCTTCGCCCGCGCCTCCCAGGCGACGAACGCGGCGAGCAACAGCGCGCCGGCCGTGAGCGAGCCGACGATCAGCGGACTGCTCCAGCCGTCCGCGTTCCCGTTCACGAGGCCCCAGACGAGCCCGAAGAGCCCGCCGCTCGCCAGCGCGAGGCCCGGCAGGTCGAGCGCCTTGTCGGGGCCGTGGCTCTCGTCGAGCGCCCGCGCCAGCGGAAGCAGCACGAGGCCGATCGGCACGTTCAGCCAGAAGATCCACTGCCAGTCGATTCCTTCGACGACGGCGCCGCCGACGAGCGGGCCGGCCGCGACAGCGAGACCCGCGATCCCCGACCAGGCGCCGAGGGCAGCGCCACGCCGCTCTGCCGGGAACGCGGCCGACAGGATCGTCAGCGTGAGCGGCATCACGATCGCGCCGCCGACTCCCTGCACGGCCCGCGCGGCGATCAGCGCCTCCATCGACGGGGCGAGCGCGGCGGCCGCGGAGGCAGCCGTGAACAGGCCGAGCCCGAGGATGAACATGCGGCGGCGGCCGAAGCGGTCGCCGAGCGCGGCGCCGGTCAGGAGGAAGACGGCGAACGTGAGCGTGTACGCGTTCACCGTCCACTCGAGCTCCTCGATCGTCGCGCCGAGGTCGGTGCGGATCACCGGCAACGCCGTCGAGACGACGAGATTGTCGAGGACGACCATGAAGAGCGCGACCGAGGTGATCGCGAACGTCCATAGCGTCTTCGTCTTGGCCTGCATCGGGTTCAACTCCTTCCTTCTCTATCTAGTAAGCAGTTACTCACATCACAACGAAAAAAAAGAGCCCGGCGCAGTGCGGCTAGCCGTACTTTTTCGTGCGCGCGCCCTCGACCAGGCGGTCGCCCCACGGGGTCCGGTCGGTGAAGACCTGCATCGCGTCGAGCATGGTCATGAGCATGCCCTTGGCGAAGAAGTCGGCGAACTCCTCGTCGGTGACATCACGAACGCCGCCAATCAGGTCGGTGAGCTCGCGCCAGGTGGCCCGGACGGCCTCGCGCACGTCGGGGTCGTCGCACCCGGCGTGGCTCTGGAGCATGAGCAGCAGCCGGTCGCGGTCGACGATCAGCTCCTGGTAGGCCTGACCGGCCGCCTCGAGCGCCTCGCGTCCCTCCAGGCCCTCCATGGCGTTGCGGAATGCCTCGACCATCTCGCCCATCTTCCGCGCGCACGTCGCGAGGTAGAGGTCCTTCTTCGTCCCGAAGAGCCGGAAGAGGTAGGGCTGCGAGATTCCGGCTGCCTTCGCGATCGCGTCGGTCGAGCCGCCGTGGAGCCCCTTGTGCGCGAACTCGTGCGCCGCCGCCGCGAGCACCGCCTCGCGACGCTCCCCGGCCGTCTGCCTGACAGTCGTCGCGGTCATTGGTAGTAAGTATTTACTTACAAGCCACAGATGTCAAGCAAAGCGAGCGACGCCGGCCGCAACGCGGTCCAGGTCGGCGTCCGTCAGGCGGGAGTGCAGCGGCAGCGCGAGGGCGCGATCGAAGGCCGCGTCTGCCCCCGGAAACGGTCCCTGGTCGCGGTAGGCGGAGAGCCGGTGCAGCGCGTAGGTGCCGATCTGCACCTCGATCCCTTCCGCCCGCAGCGTCGCCAGCGCCTCGTTCTTCCGGTCGAGCCGGATCACGTACGCCTGCCAGCCGTGCACGTCCCCTTCGTCGGCGCCCGGGAGGTCGACGAGCCCGTCGAGCCGCTCTGCGTAGCCGTCGGCGATCCGCGACCGCTCTGCGAGCAGCTCGGCCAGACGGCGCAGCTGCGGGATCCCGATCGCGCAGAGGATGTCCGCGAGGCGGTAGTTCGTCGACGGGCTGGCGATGTCGCCGCCCGAGTCGAGCCCGTGATGGCGCAGCCGGCGGACCGACGCCGCGAGCTCGGCGTCGTTCGTCGTCACGGCGCCCCCCTCGCCCGTGGTGACGACCTTGCGCGGATGGAAGGAGAGACACCCCATCGCCCCGAGGCCGCCGCACGGCATCCCGCGCCACTCCGCCCCGAGCGCGCCGGCCGCGTCCTCGAGCAGGAGCACGTCGGGCGGCACGGCGCTTTGCAGCGCCTCCCAGTCGAGCGGCCGGCCGAACAGGTGGACGGCGAGCACCGCCCTCGTCCGCGGTGTGACCGCGTCGTATGCCTTCGCGACGTCGAGGTTGAACGTCGCTGCATCGATGTCCACGAGCACCGGCGTCGCGCCCGCGAGGCGGACGACGTTCGCGGTCGCCGGGAACGTGTACGCGGGGACGATCACCTCGTCGCCCGCTCCGATCCCGAGAGCGAGCACGGCGAGGTGCAGCGCGGCGGTGCCGTTCGAGACCGCAACCGCGTGCTCGACGCCGCAGGCCGCGGCGACGAGCCCCTCGAGCTCCTCGACCTTCGGCCCCATCGTCAGCGCGCCCGACTCGAAGACGGCGCGCACCTCCGCCAGCTCCTCCTCCCCCAGTTCGGGGAAGGCTAGGCGGACGGGCTCAGAGCTTTCTCTCTGTACCACGCGATCGTCCGCTCGAGGCCGTCGTCCAGGTCGACCCTCGCCTCGAAGCCGAGCACCTCGCGCGCCTTCTCGACGTTCGGGATCCGCAGCTCGACGTCGGCATAGTGGAGCGGCTGGAAGACGATGTCCACCTCCGCGCCCGTCAACCGCCGCACCCGCTGCGCGAGGTCGTAGATCGTCACGGTCGAGCGCGGGTTGCCGATGTTGAACGTCTGGCCGACCGCGTCCGGATGCTCGAGGCAGATCAGGCAGCCGGCGACCATGTCGTCGACGTAGCACCAGGCCCGGATCTGAGAGCCGTCGCCGTGAATCGTCAGGTCGCGGCCGGCGAGGGCCCCCTCGATGAAGGCGCGGATCGCGCCGCCGCCGATCTGGCCCGGCCCGTAGACGTTGAACGGGTGCACGGTGACCGCGGGGAGCGCGAGCTCGTCGTGGTAAGCGTGCGCCATGTGCTCGCCGGCGAGCTTCGAGACCGCGTAGGTCCACCGCGCCTCGCCGACGGAGCCGATCGTCGAGACCTCGCCCTCCTGGACGCGGAACGCGTGTGTCCCGAAGACCTCGCTGGTGGAGAAGTCGAGGAAGCGCTCCACCGTTCCCAGCGTCGCGACCGCCGCCTCGAGCACGTTGTAGGTGCCGATCAGGTTGACGCGCATCGTCCGCACGGGGCTCTCGAGCACGGTGTCGACGCCCGCGATCGCGGCGCAGTGGACGACGTGCGTCGCGCCGCGGGCGAGCTCGATCATCGCGTCCGCGTCGAGGACATCGGCCTGATGGAACGTGAAGTTCGGATGCTCGGCCAGCGTCGTGCCGGAGAGGGCGTCGCGGTGCAAGTTGTCAATGGCGACAACCTCGTTTAGGTCGACGAGGCGCCGGGCAAGCGTCGTTCCGATGAATCCGGCGCCGCCGGTGATGAAGATCCGCTTGCCCTCGAGCACGCGGCGAGTGTATCGCCGCGCTACCGTGTGACCCGATGCGGATCGGGGTCGTCATCGCCGTCCTCGCAGTGGTCGTGGGCTGCGGTGCCGGCGCGTCCAGCTCGGCGACGCCCTCGACTGACCTGCAGATGAGGGTCTGGCCGGAAGGGCAGGGAAACGGCGAGATGCAGCGCTGGACCCTGAGCTGCGCCCCGGCGGCAGGCACCCTGCCTCGCCCCGGCACGGCGTGCGTCAGGCTCAACACGATGCAGAACCCCTTCGCGCCCCTGCGGAAGGACCTGCAGTGCACCCAGATCTACGGCGGCCCGCAGGAGGCCGTGATCTCCGGCACCTACCAGGGCAACAGAGTCTGGGTCAAGCTCACCGTCCGCGACGGCTGCCAGATCGCGCGCGCGAAGAAGCTCGCCTTCCTCGTGCCGGGCATGGGCGCCGCCGGCTCCTGACAGATCGCGACGACCGGGCGGTGGACGCCCGGATACGATCGCGCGCGACGTGACCACCGTCCTCTTCGTCGGCGCCGGGCGCCACCAGCGCCGTGCGATCCTCCGCGCGAAGGAGCTCGGGTTTCGGGTCGTCGCCGTCGACCGGAACCCCGAGGCGTTGGGGCTCCAGGTCGCGGACGCCGGCGAGGCGGTCGACTTCACGGACGTCGGTGCGGTGACCGACGTGGCGCGGCGACACGACGTCCAGGGCGTGCTCACCGTCTCCGCCGACCGTGCCGTTCCGTTCGTCGCCGCCGTGGCCGAGGAGCTCGGGCTGCCCGGGATCGGCACCGAAACCGCGCACCTGATGACGCACAAGATCGCGATGCGGCGCACGCTCGCCGACGCCGGGCGTGCCGCAGCCGCGTTTCGCGGCGGCGCGAGACCTCCAGAGCGCGCGCGCAGCGCTCCATGCCGTCGGCTCGCCGGCGGTGCTGAAGCCGGCCGACTCCGGCGGGCAGCGCGGCATCTTCTATGTCGAGTCGCAGGACGACATCGACGCGCACCTGCACGCCGCCCTCGCCGAGTCGCCCAGCGACGAGGCGATCGTCGAGAGCTTCCACGACGGGCTGGAGCTGAACGGGATCGTGATCGCGCGCCGGGGCGACGCCTTCGCGCTGACGCTTTCCGACCGGTTGCGGCCGCCCGGGATCGGCTTCGGCGTCGGCTGGATCCACGTCTACCCGGCCTCGATCTACGCCGACGTGCTGGAGGAGGCGGAGCGGATCGCCGTCCGGGCGGTGCAGGCGCTCGGCCTGCGCGACGGAATCGCGTTCCCGCAGCTGATCGTCTCGGACGACGGCTCGGTCCGCGTCGTCGAGGTCGCGGCGCGAATCCCCGGCGGCCAGATGGCCGATCTCGTCCGCCACGCCGTCGGCGTCGACCTCGTCGAGGTGGCGCTGCGCCAGGCGCTCGGCGAGGAGATCCCGGACGACGTCGTCCTCCCGCGCGTCAAGCAGCCGCTCGCGATCCGGTTCCTGACGGCCCAGCCCGGGCCGCTACCGACCGGGAAGGTTCTCTCCGTCGGCCCACTCGATCCTGTGCTCGCCGCCGAGGGCGTCGTGCAGGCCGACACGTACCTGCAGGTCGGCGAGACGATCCGCCCGGTCCGGCTCGACGGCGACCGCCGCGGCTACGTGATCGCGACCGCGGACACGTCGGTCGAGGCGCTCCAGCGCGCCGAAGCCGCCGCACGCCTGCTGGAGGTCGAGGTGGAGCCAGCGTGACCTGCGCGTTCGACCTCGACCACTACGCCGAGCTGATCGAGGCCGCGAAGGAGGGCGGCTACCGGTTCGCGTTCTTCGAGGGCGAGCCGGAAGCGGGAGACCTGATCTTGCGCCACGACGTCGACCTCTCGCTCGACGCCGCGCTGCGCCTCGCCGAGCTCGAGGCGGATGCTGGAGCGCAGGCGACCTATTTTCTGATGACCGGCTCGGTGTTCTACAACCTCGCCTCGCCCGAAGGCGAGCAGGCGCTGGCTCGGTTGCGTGAGCTCGGGCACCGCGTCGGCCTCCATGCCGTCTACCCGAGGATCGACCTGGACGACCGCTTCGACCCCGTCGTCGCCTGGCACAACCCGGACCCGGAGTACATGCGCGCGCCGGTCGAGGGAGCGCTCAACGTGATGGAGCCGCCCTGGTTCGACCCGGAGACGTACCGCTCCGACTCGAACCAGTACTGGCGCTCGGGCTGCCCGCACGAGGAGCTGCGCGCGGGAGCATTTCCCTGGCTGCAGCTGCTGACGCACCCAGAAATCTGGGTCTATCCCGGCTCGCGCATGGGCGAGACGATGCGCGCCATGCTCGAGGAGGAGAAGGAACGCCGCCTCGACCAGCTCGCGGCGGACCGGATCGACCTCTCATGAAGGACGTCACGGTGCTGGTGAGCGCGTCGGGCGCGCCGGGCACGGCCGCGCTCCTGCGGGCCCTGCGCGAGAACGGCGAGCGCACGGTCCGCCTCGTCGGCACCGACATGAGCGAGCGCTCCGTCGGCCGCCACCTCTGCGACGTGTTCCACCAGGTGCCCGCCGGCTCGGATCCCGGCTTCGCAGACGCAATGCTCGACGTCGTCGAGCGCGAGAGCGTCGACGTCGTCCTCCCGCAGTCCTCGTTCGACCTCGCCGGCCTCGCCGAGCACAGGGAGCGCTTCCCGGTGCCCGTGCTCGTCTCCTCACCCGACACGATCCGGCGCTCGAACGACAAGGCGGAGACCTACGCGCTCCTGCAGCGGCTCGGCGTGAAGGGTCCCGACTTCCGGCGCGTCAACGGCGCCGTCGCGGTCGAGGAAGCGGCGCGCGAGCTGGGCTATCCCGACCGCCCCGTCTGCTTCAAGCCCGTCTTCTCGTCCGGCTCGCGCGGCTTCCGCGTCCTCGACCCGACTGTCGACCGGGCTCACCAGCTCCTGCACGAGCGGCCCGGCTCGGTGGCGATGCGGCTCGAGGAAGCCGTCGAGCTGTTACCCGACGAGGGCGGGCCCGACCTGCTCGTGATGGAGCTGGCGACCGGCGGCGAGCGGACGATCGACGGGATTGCCGACGGCGAGCGCGTCGTGCTCGGTCACCCGAAGACGCGCGAGGCGATGCGGGCCGGGCTCGCGATGTACTTCGTGACGCTCGAGGACGACGAGCTGATGGCGACCGCGGACACGCTGGTCGCAGAGCTCAGGATCGAGTGGTTCTTCAACATCCAGCTCGTCGGCGAGTACGTGATCGAGATCAACCCGCGCATCTCGACGGTCGTCTACCAGGAGGACCTCAACCTCCCCTACCTCGGCGTCAAGCGGGCGCTCGGCGAGCTCTCGGACGAGGAGCTCGCAGCGCTGCGCGCCCGGATTCGGCCCGGGCGCACCGCGCTGCGCTATTTCGATCAGCTCGAGTGGGACGCCTGATACGTGCCGAAGCCCCAGAGCCTGCCCTCGGGGTCGCGGGCCATGTAGTCGCGCGACCCGTAGTCCGTGTCGTGGAGGTCGCGCACGATCTCCGCCCCGGCGGCTTTCGCCCGCGCGTAGTGCGCGTCGATGTCCTCGACGACGACGTAGACGCCGTCATCGCCGACGCTGCCGCCTCCCGAGCCCACCATCACGGCACCCGGCCCGAACCAGAGCTCCGCGTGCGCGACCTTGCCGTTGTTCATGTGCACGTCGCCGCGCTCGAAGCCGAACGCCTGCTCGAGCCAGGCGATCGCCGTGGAAGCGTCGCCGTAGCCGAAGAACGGGAACACGCTCGACGGTGCCATCGCTACTCCTTTCGTCGGTCTCGAAACGAGGCTAGGCGGACGCGGCGAGCGCGTCTTGGACGAAAGTGACCGGCGCTCGCCGCGCCAGCTCGCCCGGTGTGCAGCCGGCAAGACGGCGCACCTCACGATGCAGGTGGGACTGGTCGTAGTAGCCACAGCTGAGGGCGAGGCCGGCCCAGTCCGGCGCCGGCTCTCTCGCGACGAGGCGCAGGAGGCGGTTGAAGCGGAGGAGCCGCGCGACCGTCTTCGGGCCCGGCCCGACGTGCTCGCGGAACTGGGCGAGCAGGTGCTTTCGGCTGCAGCGGAGCTCGGCGGCGAGCGCCTCGACGCGAATCCGGCCGTCCGTCTCCTCGAGGCGCCGCAGCGCCCTGACGACATCGGGCCTGGGCTCGGGCGTGTCCTCCAGCCGGGCTGCGAGGAACGCCTCGGTGAGCGTCAGCCGCGTCTCCCAGTCGGGCGCCTCGAAGAGCCGCTCCTCCAGCTGCTCGACTCCGGGGCCGAGCACATCGTCGAGCGGGACCACCCGGTCCTCGAGCTCGTGCATCGGCACACCGAGGATGGAACGCGCACCCAGCGGCGTCAGGTTGACCTGGACGCAGCGCGCCGCCCCGTCGGACTCCGTCATGCCCCCGGCCTCACCGAGACCCGAGACGAAGCCCGCGCGCGGGCGGGCGAGCGGGCGCGCGTCGGCGGGATCGAGCAGCCGGTACGGCGAGCCAAGGTTGATGATCACCGGGACGAAGACGGGCGGCAGGTGGTGGTGTCGTACGGGCGCCCGCAACTGCTCCTCGAAGCCCTCGAGCACGAGGACGTGATCGCGCAAGGCGGGGTGCGGCCTGCGCAACGCCAGCTCCCAGGAGCCGACGTCTTCCTCGCTGCGGACGACACGCGTCCGGGTGTCCATACCCGTATTCTCGCCGATCGTGGCCGACCGACCGCTGCGCGTCACCCTCTGCCCCGTCAACACGGCCGGCGTCCCGTGGACGAACGCGCAAGCGCTGCGCCGCCGCGGCGTCGACGCACGGCTCGTCGTCTTCGAGCGCTACAAGCTCCACCCCGAGGCGGACGAGTCGCTCGAGATCCCAAGTAACAGTCTGTTACTCGGCCGGCAGGCGCGCCAATGGGCCGCCTTTGCGCGGCTCCTCCCGCGGACCGACATCTTCCACTTCCACTTCGGCCTGACGCTGGTGCCGAAGAGGTTCCAGTTCCCGATCCTCCGCGCGACACGGAGGAAGTCGGTCATGCACTACCTCGGCTCGGACATCCGCGGGAAGACGCCGGCGCAACTCGCCTACGGCAAGAAGGCGGACGCCGAGATCGTCGGCAGCTACGACGCGATCCGCTGGGTGCCGGAAGCGGAGGTGATCCCGCCGGGGGTCGACGTCGCCGCGATCGAGCCTGCGCAGCCCCAGGAGCGGGCGCGCCCGCTGATCGTCCACGCGCCCTCCTCACGGCGCCGCAAGGGCACCGAGCACGTCGTCGCCGCGGTCGAAGGGCTCGACGCCGACCTCGAGCTCGTCGAAGGCCTACGCCACGACGAGGCGTTCGAGCGCTACCGGGCCGCCGACATCGTCGTCGACCAGCTGAACGCGGGCTGGTACGGCCTCTTCGCGATCGAGGCGATGGCCCTCGGCAAGCCCGTCGTCACCTTCCTGCACGACGAGGCGGTCCGGCGCACGGAGCAGGCCTTCGGCACGCGCGTCCCCCTCGTCTCCGCCGGCGCCGAGACGCTGCGCGAGGCGCTCCGGCCGCTCGTCGCCGACGCCGTCCAGGCGGCGCGAGCTCGGGGCGGCCTCGCGCGCCTACGTCGAGCGCGTCCACGACCTCGAGCAAGTGACCGACCGCCTCCTCGCACTCTACGCTCGTCTCTAGATGTCCCTCGCGGCTGAGATGAAGCGGCTGGGCCGCCACTCGGCGGTGTACGGGCTCGGCGGGATCGTCTCGCGCGTGATCGCCGTCTTCCTGCTCCCCGTCTACACGCGCTACCTCGACCCCGGCGACTTCGGCGCCGTCGGCCTTCTGGTCGCGCTCTCGGCCGTGCTCGTGACGATCCTGCGCGCCGGGATCTCGAGTGCCTTTTTCCGCTTCTGGTTCGACTCGAAGGAGGAGGCGCGAAAGCTGCTCGTCCTCCGCACCTCCTTCTGGTTCACGATGGCGAGCGCGACGCTCGGGCTCGCGGCCGGCTGGCTCCTGGCCGAACCGATCGCCGACGCGCTCGGGCTCGACGATCCGTGGCTCGTGCGCGCCGCGTTCGTCGGCATCTGGGCGCAGATGAACTACGAACAGCTGACGGCCGTCTTCCGGGTCGAGGAGCGCTCGAGCCTCTACGTGCTCGCGAGCCTCGCCAACATCGCCGTCACCGTCGGCGCGACCCTGCTGCTCGTCGTCGTCTGGGACCAGGGCGCGCTCGGCCTGATCGCCGGCAACTTCACGGGCACGCTCGCGGTCTACCTGGCGCTGCTCGGCTACCGACGCGCCCAGCTCGGCCTCGCCTTCTCGAGGCCGCTTCTGCGCGAGATGAACCGCTTCGGCCTCCCGCTCGTGCCGGCCGCGCTCGCACTGATCGCGATGAACCTCGGCGACCGCTTCTTCCTCAACCATTTCACCGGGATCGAGGAGGTCGGCCGGTACGAGATCGGCGTCCGGATCGCCTCCGGAATGGTGCTTCTGATCACGGCGTTCCGGCTGGCCTGGCCGGCGTTCGCCTACTCGATCGAGGACGAGCGCGAGGCGAAACGGACCTACGCCTACGTCCTCACCTACCTCGTCACGCTCGCGTCGTGGCTCGCGCTCGCGCTCGGGCTGCTCTCACCCTGGCTCGTCCGCCTGCTGGCGACGCCCGCCTACTACGAGGGCGGCCGCGTCGTCGCGCTGCTCGCCTTCGGCGGGGTCGCCTACGCGGCGTACATCGTGATGGCGATCGGCGTCGGACGCACCAAGCGGACGCAGTTCAACTGGGTGATCACCGGCGGCGCTGCGCTCGTCAGCGTCGCGCTCAACCTGCTGCTCGTGCCCGAGTACGGGATGATGGGCTCCGCGGTCGCGGCCGCCGCTGCCTTCACCGCGATGTTCCTCGGCATGACCTGGTATGCGCAGCGCGTCTTCCCGACGCCGTACCAGTGGCGCCGCGTCGTCACCGCGGCCGCCGCCGCAGTCGCGCTCACCGTCGCCGGCAAGCTGCTCGACGTCCCGCTCGCCCTGGCGATCGTGCTCGTTGCCGCCTACCCGGTCGCGCTCCTCGTGCTCGGCTTCTTCCAGCCGCAGGAGCGAATGTGGCTGCTGCGGCGACGCGCGGCCTAGGCCGGCTTCTTCCAGACGGAGACGTGCTTGGTGCTCTCGCTCGTGAAGGGCTCGCGCTTCCAGCCGCTCCAGCGCTCGCGCAGCGTCATCCCGGCGAGCCGCGCCATCAGGTCGAGCTCCGACGGCCAGACGTAGCGGAACGGGGGCGAGAAGACCTCGACCTTGCCGTCGGCGACCCAGTAGTGATGCGAGACGAGGCCCTGTCGAGCCACGTCGTACTCGTCGAACCCGAGGTGCCCCGGGCTCACGTCGAAGGGGCGGAACGTCTCGCCGGGCGGAAGCCGCCGCAGCTCCGGGACGAGCACCTCGATCACGAAGCAGCCGCCCGGCTCGAGGTGCGCGGAGACGTTCTGGAAGCAGGCGACCTGCTCGTCCTGCGTCGTCAGGTTCATGATCGTGTTGGCGACGAGGTAGGCGACGGAGAACGTGGTGTCGACGGTGGTCGTGGCGAAATCGCCGATCGTGACGCCGATCTGCTCGGCGCCGGGTTTGGCTCGCAGCTGCGCAACCATCGCCTCCGAGAGGTCGATCCCGTGCACCCGGACCCCGCGCCGGGCCAGCGGCAGCGCGATCCGGCCGGTGCCGATGCCGAGCTCGAGCGCTGCGCCCTCGCCGGCCAGGTCGGCGAGGAAGGCGACGATGGGGTCGACGACGGCAGGGACGGCCTTGTGGGCATACCGCTCGTCGAACCGTTCCGCCACACGCTCGCCGAAGTGGTCCTCGGGCATGGGCTCACTATCGCTTCTAGCGGGCCACCGCGTCGGCTGCGAGCTCGCGCCCAGCCTGGGTGAGCACGAGCTGCGGCCCCTGCGCCCGCACGAGGCCACGGCGCTCGGCGAGCCGCACGATCCGCGACGCGAAGTCGGGCTCCCAGCGCAGGTGCCGGTCGAGGTGGTCGATCCGGCTCTCCTCCACCGACTCGGGCTTTCCCTCGTGGTTCGCGAGGTGGATCGCGAGCATCGTCTGCGCGAACTCGAGCCGCTGGCGGGAGCGCCGGCGGGCGGCGGCGACGAGGCCGCGGCCCGGTGCGAGGAGCCACGCGGCCAGGAACGCGACGCCGGTCATCGTCGCCATCGAGCCCGCAATCGAGGCGTCGAGCGCGTACGCGAGCCAGTAGCCGGCGAGCGCCGAAACGGCGCCGATCCCGGCCGCGAGCACGAGCAGCCGCGGCAGGCTGTCGGTGAGCAGGTACGCGGTCGCGGGCGGCGCGATCATCAGCGCCACGACGAGGATCGACCCGACCGCGTCGAACGCGCCGACCGCGGTCAGCGACACGAGCCCCATCAGCGCGTACTGGACGGCCGCAGGCGCAAAGCCGAGCGCGACGGCGAGTGCCGGGTCGAACGTCGAGAGCTTCAGCTCCTTCCAGAAGACGGTGATCGCGACGACGTTCAGCACGAGGATGGCGCCCATCACGACGAGCGCGGTCGGGCCCCAGTCCCAGCCCCAGAACTCGATCCGGTCGAACGGAGCGAAGGCGAGCTCGCCGAGGAGCACCGCGTCGATGTCGAGATGGACGTCGTCGGCGTAGCGGGAGATCAGGATCACGCCGATCGAGAAGAGCGCCGGGAAGACGAGCCCGATCGCCGCGTCCTCCTTGACGAGCCGCGTCCGCTCCAGCAGCTGGACGAGCACGACGGTGGCGAGGCCGACGGCGGCCGCGCCGACGAGCAGGAGCGGCGAATTGACGCTGCCGACGACGAAGAACCCGAGCACGATCCCGAGCAGGATCGAGTGGCTGATCGCGTCGCTGACGAGCGAGAGCCGCCGCAGCACGAGGAACGTGCCGGGCAGCGCACAGGCGACCGCGACGACGACCGCGATCAGCTGGATCTCGATCTGTCCCGAGGTCACGCCTCGGCCGCCTTCCGGCCCGCGTCCGTGAGCGCCCACTCGTCCACCCCGAGTCTCCGCACCTGCCCGCGGCGCTCCAGCTCGAGCAGCGAGGGCAGCGTGCCGCCGGACATGACCGAGAGCACCGCCGCGGAGTGGCCGTGCTCGACGCCCGGATGCTGGAGCTCGAGCTCGTGCAGGTCGGCGAGCACCGCGGCGAGGCGGAGCCGCCGCCGGTCCCGCCGCACCCGGAGCTCGCGCCAGAGCAGCCCGCGCCGCGGGGCCGCGGCGAGCGAGACGAGGACGATGGCGGTCGCGCAGAGGACGATCGTCGGCCCCGT
This sequence comes from uncultured Gaiellaceae bacterium, assembly GCA_963802765.1. GTDB lineage: Bacteria > Actinomycetota > Thermoleophilia > Gaiellales > Gaiellaceae > Gaiellasilicea. The sequence goes on along the minus strand of CAWDJZ010000012.1, from coordinate 19,453 downwards.
CGGCAGCCGCTCGGTCTCGGACGAGAGGACGGAGCCGAGGACGCCCGCGAGGGCGCCGAAGAGCGCCGCCAACGCCGCCCCGAGCCCGAGCCGGTCGGTCCACTGCCGCGCCGCCGCCGCCGGCGCGATCAGCATCGCCGCCATCAGGACGACGCCGACCGTCTGCAGGCCGATCACGATCGCGACGACGAGCAGCGAGGTGAGCAGGACGTCGAGGGCGCGGATCGGGAAGCCGAGGCTGACGCCGAAGTCCGGATCGAAGGCGAGCAGCTTCAGCTCCTTCCAGACGAGCAGCATCACGCCGAGGGCGATCGCGGCAAGGATCGCCATCGTGACGAGATCGCGCCGCAGGAGGCCCGCCGCCTGCCCGAACAGGAACCGGTCGAGCCCCGCCTGGCTGGCGTCGGGACGCCGCTGGATGAACGTCAGCAGCACGAGCCCGAAGCCGAAGAAGACGGAGAGCACGATCCCGAGCGCCGCGTCGTACTTGATCCGGGTCGTGCGGACGACGCCCATCACCACGAGGGTGCCGAGGAAGCCGGCGACGGCGGCGCCCGCGACGAGCACGAGCGGCGCCTTGCTGCTCGTCAGGAGGAACGCGAGCGCGACGCCGGGAAGCGCGGCGTGCGAGATCGCATCGCCGAGCAGGCTCTGGCGGCGCAGCACCGCGAAGGTGCCGAGCGCGCCGCTCGTCAGCCCGAGCGCAGCCGACCCGAGCGCGACGGTGCGCAGCGTGTAGTCGTCGAAGAGGTCAAGCACCGTTCCGCCCGAAGAAGGCCCGTCCGCCGTAGGTGAGGCGCAGGTTCTCCTCGGTGAACACCTCCTCGACCGGGCCGCTCGCGATCCGGCGCACGTTGAGGAGCGCCACCTCGTCGAAGTACTCGGGCACCGTCTGCAGGTCGTGATGGACGGCGACGACCGTCTTCCCCTGCGAGCGCAGCTCGCGCAGCAGCTCGACGATCGCGAGCTCGGTGGTCGCGTCGACGCCCTGGAACGGCTCGTCCATGAAGTAGAGCTCGGCGTCCTGGACGAGAGCGCGTGCCAGGAAGACGCGCTGCTGCTGGCCGCCCGAGAGCTGGCTGATCTGACGGCCCTCGAGTGGGGCCATACCGACGTGCTCGAGCGCCTCACGCGCCGCCGCCTTGTCGGCGGCGCCCGGACGCCGCACCCAGCCGAGCCTGCCGTAGCGGCCCATCAGGACGACGTCGAGCACGCTCGTCGGGAAGTCCCAGTCGACGCTCCCCCGCTGCGGGACGTAGCCCACCAGGCGCCGCTGCTCCTCGTAGGGCTTGCCGAAGACGAGCGCCTGCCCCGCCGCCGGGTGCACCATGCCGAGGATCGCCCGGATCAGGGTCGTCTTGCCGGCGCCGTTCGGCCCCACGATCGCCATCAGGACGCCCGGCCGCACCTCGAGGTCGACGTCCCACAGCACCGGCTTCTCGCCGTACGCAACCGTAAGGTCGGTCACTTGGACGGCCGGGGTCATCCGCGCAGCCCCGCCACGATCGTGTCGATGTTGTGGCGCACCATGCCGATGTAGGTTCCCTCCGGCGTGCCCGGATCACCCATCGCGTCCGAGTAGAGCGAGCCGCCGATCTCGACGTCGAAGCCGCGCGCCCGGACGGCCTCGCGGACGGCCTCGACCGTGCGCGGGCTGACGGACGACTCGACGAAGATCGCCGGGATCTCCCGCTCGGCGATGAAGTCGGCCAGCTCCTGGACGTCTCCTGCCCCCGCCTCGGCGGCGGTCGAGATCCCCTGCAGGCCCCGCACCTGGAAGCCGTAGGCCCGGCCGAAGTAGTTGAACGCATCGTGCGCGGTGACGATCACGCGGTGCTCTGCGGGCACGCGCTCCGCCTGCCCGCGCACGTAGGCGTCGAGCTCCTCGAGCTCTTCGAGGTACGCCGCCGCGTTGCGCCGGTAGAGCTCCGCGCTGCCGGGATCGAGCCGGGCCAGCGTGTCGCGCACCTGCTCGACCGCGAGCATCCAGAGGCGCACGTCGAACCACACGTGCGGGTCGTACTGGCCCTGGAACTGGGCCGGGCTCAGGAGCCGGGAACGCGGGATCGCGTCCGTCACCGCCTGCGTGGCCCGCCGCTCGCCGATCCGCTCCAGGACGTCGGCCATCTTCGCCTCCAGGTGGAGGCCGTTGTAGAAGATCACGTCGGCCCGTTCCAGGCGGCGCAGATCGCCCTCACTCGCCTTGTACAGGTGCGGATCGATCCCGGGCCCCATCAGGCCCTCGACCTCGACGCGGGAGCCACCGACCCGCTCGACCGCGTCGGTGATCATCCCGATCGTCGTCACCACGCGGATCGTCTCGCCCTCGAGCACCCGCTCCTCGGGAGCCTGGACGGGGCCGCACCCGGCCACAAGGGCGAGCACGGCGACAGCCGTGGCGATTCTCTTCATCTGCGCCTGGATCAGCCGACGAGCAGGCCGGTCGCGTACATGATCGCGATCCCGGCGAGGAACCCACCGATCGCGTAGCCGGAACGCAGGCCGACCGGGTCGCGCCGGCGCACGTAGCGGACGACCTCGGCGACGACCTCGAACGCCGCGCCGGCCGCCGCGCCGAAGAAGAGCGCGGCGAGCACGTCGTTCGCGGCGAAGCCGCCGAGCCAGGCGCCGAGGATCGCGGGCGCGCCGGCGATCACGGCGAGCGCGCCGAGCCGCGGAATCGAGATGCGCGTGCCCTCGTCGGCCGCCGGCGCGGCGATGCCCAGGCCCTCGGTCACGTTGTGGATCATGAAGCCGACGATCAGGAACGAGCCGAGCGCGAGCTGACCGAAGGCGAACGACGTGCCGATCGCCAGCCCCTCGCCGAAGTTGTGCACGCCGATCCCGATCGCGACGAGCGTGGCGAGCGCCATGCCGCCGAGCACGCCGCCGGCCGACCCGGAGAAGCGGCTCGAGATGAACGTCATCGTCGAGGAAGCTGCCGGCGACCCCGAGCAGGACGAGGCCGGGCCCGCCGAGGGCGCCCGGCACGGCCGCCTGGAGCTCGAACGCCTCGAAGAGCGCCTCGACGCCGAGGAACGAGAGCAGGCCGGCGGTCAGGGCCATGAAGGCGGTCAGCCACCGCTGCTCGGCGCGGCGCAGCGAGGGCAGCCAGAGGAGGCCGAGCGCGACCGGGAGCACGCCGACGAGGAAGCCGATGATCGCGTAGCCGAGGAACCCCTCGGCCGTGACGCCGGGCGTCTCGACGGCCGCGGGGATCTCCTCGACCGTCTCGATCCCGGTCGAGCTCGTCACGCCGACCGTGATCGGATCCCCGTCGACCCAGTCGAACGGGATCACGATCGTGCTCGAGCGCAGCCGGCCGAGCGTGGCCGGCCCGTCCAGCTCGAACGGGACGATCGCGTCGTCGACCGTCACGGACGCGATCGTCAGGTCGTCCTGCTGCGGATTCGTGACGCGCACGCGGATCTCGCCGGGCTCGAAGACGACCCTGCGGACGTCGAACTCGTCCGCCTGAGGCGGGTTCGTCCCGATCAGCCCGACGAGCGACGAGCCCGAGGCGACGTACCCGCCGACGGCCAGCGGCGAGCAGGACGACCGGCACGAGAGCCCAGAGCCGCCAGGAGAGACCGCCGCGTCGAAGGGCCCTGGCCTCCATCAGTCGACCACGTTGAAGAAGCCCATCCAGCCGAGCTCGGCGAACTCCGACTGGTGCGCGTGGAACATGAAGAGGCCGGTGTTGGCGAAGTCGACCTCGATCACCCCGCGCTGCCCCTGGCACTGCATCACGGTGTCGGTGTACTCGCGGTACTCGCCGGTGCCGTTCGGCTGGTAGTAGAAGAAGTCCGCGTGCAGGTGGAGCGAGTTGACGAGGTCGAACTCGGTCAGGTTGGCGAGGTAGATCCGCACCGTCTGCGAGCGCTTGACGGTGATCGGGTAGCGCGCGTAGTAGAAGCTCCGCCCGTTGACGGTGTAGAAGTTGTTGCCGCCGTCCCCGTCGGTGTCGAAGCCGTTCATCACCATCACGAGCTCCTGCGCGGGCGGGCGCGGCTCCTTCGGGTCGATGATCAGGCTGCCGTAGAGCCCCTTGTGGATGTGCTTCTTCAGCGGGGTCGCGTGGCAGTGGTAGGGGTGGAAGCCCGCCGGACGGGCCTCGAACTCGTAGACGAACTCGCCGCCCGGCTGCACGACCTCGAAGACGCCGTCCATGTCCGCCGGGTGGATGCCGTGGAAGTGGATCGTGTGCGGGTGCGAGCCCGCATTGACGAAGTTCACGCGCAGGATGTCTCCCTCGGTGGCGCGGATCACCGGGCCGGGAACCGTCCCGTTGTACGTCCACGCCGGGAAGAAGACTCCAGGCGCGATCTCGAGCTCACGGTCGATCGCGCGGAGCTCGTACTCGCGCACGCGTCCTGGCCGGTACGGCTGCGGCGGCGGCGGATAGAGCAGCGCGTCGAGGTCTTCGCGTCCGCCGACCGCGGGGACGTGCTCGCCGATCATCGCCGCATGGCCCGAGCGCGCGTGGTCGTGGACGTGTCCCTGGAGCGTGCCGGTGCTCCGCCGCGCCCGCGTCGCCGTCGAGGGCGAGCTTGCCCAGCACGGGAGCGGCCACGATCGGCGCCGCCCCGGCCAGCAGCGTCCGGCGCGAGAATTTAGGCATGCCTAAACCTTAGCGAAAGCCGATCGATTTGAAAACACGAAGCAGGGCGCGGCTTTATGGTCTTGCCGGTGAAGCCATCACTCCTGCCCGCCCGCTCGCTCGGCGCACGCGAGGTGCGGGCTCTCGCCCATCCGCTGCGCCTGCGGCTCCTCGAGTCGCTCGGAGACGGGCCGGCGACAGCGTCGATGCTGGCACGGGAGCTGGGCGAGTCCAGCGGCGCCACGAGCTATCACCTCCGCGCGCTCGCGGCGGCCGGCCTGATCGTCGAGGACCTGGAGCGCCGCAAGGGGCGCGAGCGCTGGTGGAAGCGGGAGCCGAGCCGCGTCGGCCTGATCTCCTCGGCGCCCGCGGAGGATCCGGAGTACGACGCGGCGGTCGCGCAGCTCGAGAGCACGATGCTCGGACGCGACGAGGACGCGATCCGCCGCTACATCCATGCCCGCAGCGAGGGCGAGCACTCGGACGAGTGGCGCGAGACCGCGTTCATCGGCGGCTGGGGGGTCTACGCGAGCCGCGAGGAGATCGACGAGCTCTCGGAGCTCGTCGTCCGCTGGCTGCGCGACAGGCGCAAGCCCGAAGCCGAGCGCGACCCGAACGCGACGCTCGTCTACGTGACCTACCGCGCCGTGCCCCAGACGAAGACGGCGAAGTAAGCGCTGCGGCTTTGCCGCAGCCCCGATCCGGGAACGCGCCGATGATCGGCGGGCCGAGGCCCGCCAACCTGGGGCGCGTGGACCCAGAGACCTTCATCTTCATCGCGCTCCAGGCCGCAGCGGTGCTCGGAATCGTCGCCGTTGTCGTGACGATGTACTACCTCGGCTCGCACGGGCCCGAGCTCGACCGCTAGCCGGCCCGGCCGGTCGACGATTCGACTGGCGAACGGCGCAGACTCGTTTCATGAGCAACCTCATCGCCAAGATTCGCAAGTGGCTGAGGATCGGGAGGAAGTCGTAACCGCTCGTACGCCTCGATCGGCGTAAGATGTTCTGAACTGGCCTTGCACTTAGGTTCCGGCCCCGAGCCCGCAACCCACCAACGCGCGATGCGCGCGAGGCGAGGAGCTTCGAGGCGAACGGACTTTCGTTGCAGGGCCAGCCTCTCGCCGGCCGACTGGCTCATTGCCGCCAGCGGAACACCCCCGCGCCCTCGTGAGGCCCGGTTGTCGCTCGTTCGCTGGAGCCTCCTAGCCCGGATCCACCACCATCGCGCTGCCACCGCCTCGCCGCGTCGGTTCCGCCGCCGCGAGCACGCGGCCGCTCCCGAAGAACTCGATGCCCGTGACCGCGCCGATCTCCGCCGTCGTCGAGAAGGGCTGCGAGTACTGGCTCGCGAGCTGCTGCCCGAGCGGCGAGCTGACGAACGCGGGCTCGGCGACCGTCGTGGCCGTGTTGCGCTGGCTCGCGCGCGGCGCCGCGATCGCCTCCGGCAGCGACGCGCCGAGGTCGAGGCGGTCGAGCAGGATCTGGAGCACGGTCGTGATGATCATCGAGCCGCCGGGCGAGCCGACCGCGAGCAGCGGAGCCCCGTCCCGGAGGACGATCGTCGGGCTCATCGAGCTGCGCGGCCGCTTCCCGCCCTCGACCTTGTTCGGAAGCGTCGTCGAGCCGAAGTCGAAGTCGGTCAGCTCGTTGTTCAGGAGGAAGCCCCACCCCGGCACGACGATGCCGTTGCCGCCGATCGACTCGATCGTGAACGTGTAGGAGACGACGTTGCCGTGTCGGTCGGAGACGGTGAGGTGCGTCGTGCCGCCGCCCGTCAACGCCGTCGCGGCCGCCTGTCCGGGCGTGTTGTGCGGATACGGGTTGCCGGGCGCCACGGGGCTCGGAGTCGCCTGCGTCGGGTTGATCAGCGCCCGCCGCTCGGCCGCGAAGGCGTCCGACAGCAGCCCGGTGAGCGGTACCGGGAAGAAGTCCGCGTCGGCGAGGTACGCGCCCCGGTCGGCGAACGAGAAGCGCGACGCCTCGATGAAGAGGTGGAACGCGCGCGCCCGATCGGCGGGGGAGAGAGTGAACCCCTCGAGGATGTTCAGCGCTTCGCCGTCGGTCGAGCCGCCGCTCGAGGGCGGCCCCATGCCGTAGACGTCGAGCCCGCGGTAGGAGATCTTCGTCGGCGCGCGCTCGGGCGCGACGTAGGTGTGGAGGTCGCGCATCTCCATGACGCCCGGCCGCCACACGTGGTTCGCGGTCGGCGTCAGCGGCGGGCTCTGGACGGCGTTCACAATCGCGTCGGCCACGGCGCCGCGATAGAAGCCCTTCGCGCCGAGGTGCGCGATCCGCTCGTACGTGCGCGCCATGTCGGGATTTCGGAACGTCGTGCCGACGTCACGCGGCGTGCCGTCGGGGTCGAGGTACAGGTCGCGCGTCGACGTGATGTCGTCGAAGAAGTCGACGTTCCCCTGGATCTGACCGAAGAAGATCGGGTCGACGAGGAAGCCGTCGCGCGCGATCTCGATCGCCGGCTGCAGCGCCTCGTCCAGCGACATGGTTCCGTAGCGCTGTAGCGCCTCGTCCCACCCTTCGACGGTTCCCGGGACGCCCGCGGAGAGGCCGCTCCAGCGCGCATCGGCGAACGAGAGCGGGCTGCCGCCCTCGAAGAACGAGGTCGGGTGCATCGCCGCCGGCGCCGTCTCGCGGTGGTCGATCGTCGTGACCTTGCCGCCCGCCGTGCGGATGACCATGAAGCCGCCGCCGCCGATGCCGCACGAGAAGGGCTCGACGACGCCGAGCACGGCAGCCGCGACGACCGCGGCGTCGACGGCGTTCGCGCCGTCGCGCAGCGCCTCGATCGCGGCGTGGGTGGCGAGCAGGTCGACGGTGGCGGCCGCGCCTCCCGTCCCCTGGGCGGTCGGTGTCTTCTCGGCCGGCTGCGAGACGCCTGCGGCCGGAACCGCCAGCACCCCCACGACAGCGAGCAGAACGATGGACGGGCGAATCCAGGAACGTTGCACCGTTACTCCCCCCTCGAGATCGGCCTCATCGCGAGCCGCGATCGTAACGCGTGGTGCGTGGGCCGTTGCGGGAATAACGGTCGAGTGGACATGGCGGCCGGGATCCTGCTCGGGATCGAGCCCTGAAAATGAGACCGTGCTGAGGAGCTCGTCGCCGTGTGTCGTTGTGCCGACTCGGCCTGTCACGCCGGAGGTCGCGGGTTCGCGTCCCGTCGCTCCCGTCTCTAAATTCCTGGGCCGCGCCGGTCGGCGCTGCGTGCGCGCAGGCGGCGTTGACGGAGGATCTCGCGGGCGGCGTTGAAGCCCGGGGTGCCCATCACGCCGCCGCCGGGGTGCGCTGCGGCGCCGCACAGGTACAGCCCGCGAAGCGGCGTCCGGTAGCGCGCGTAGCCGGGCACCGGGCGGAAGGCGAAGAGCTGACCGGGAGTCATCGCGCCCTGGAAGATGTTGCCGCCGGTGAGGTTGAAGACGCGCTCGAGGTCGAGGGGCGTCAGCACCTGGCGGGCGAGGACCGGCGCGCTTGAAGTTAGGCGCGTACTCGTCCAGCAGGTCGAAGCAGCGATCGGCGAACGCCTCGCGCCGGTCGTCCCAGGAGCCGTCGCGAAGCTCGTACGGCGCGTACTGGACGAACATCGACATCAGGTGCTGGCCGGGCGGCGCGACCGTCGGGTCGACCACGGAGGGAATCGTGCATTCGAGCACGGGCTCCGCGGAGGGCCGGCCGTACTTGGCGTCGTCGAATGCGCGCTCGATGTAGTCCTGGTCCGGACAGATGTGGATGGTGCCGCGATGCTGGGGCCCCGGCGCCGTGCCCGGCAGCGCCCGGAAGCTCGGCAGCTCGGCCAGGGCCACGTTGATCTTCAGCGAGGCGCTGGCGTAGCTGATCCGCTCGACGTCGGCCACGAAGGCCTCGGGCAGCGCGCCCGGTCGAGCAGGCCGCAGAAAGGTCACGCGCGCGTCGGCGTTGCTGGCCACGATCGGGGCGCGGTACTCGTCGCCGCCGGCCAGCGCCACGCCGACGGCCGGCCGTCGCGCACGAGGATGCGCGCCACCTCGGCGTCGCAGCGGATGTCGGCGCCGAGGTCGCGCGCGACTGCCGCCAACGCCTGTGTCAGCCCGCCCATGCCGCCGCGCACGTACCCCCACACGCCGCGCTTGCCGCCGCTCTCGCCCATGACGTGGTGGAAGAGCACGTAGGCGGTGCCCGGCATCGACGGGACTTGCCATCGCGCCGATGATCGCGTCCGTCGCCAGTGTCCCCTTCAGCTCCTCCGACTCGAACCAGCGATCGAGGATCGGGCGCGCGGCACCGGTGAGGATCTCCACCGCCTCGCCGGCTCCGTCGCCCAGCCGCCGGAACGCGCGTCCCAGCGAGAGCAGCGCCCGGAGGTCGCGGAGGCCCGGCCGCAGCAGATCGGGCGGCGCCATCGTCGAGCGTCGGCTCGACCACCGCCGCCACCCGCTCGAGCATCGCCTCGTACCGCGGATAGCGCTCGGCGTCGCGCGCGCTGAACTTGGCGATCTCGCGGCGGGTCAGGTCGGCGTCCGGGCCCATCAGCAGCGAGCGCCCGTCGGGGAACGGCGTGAACGACGACGGGTCTCGGGCGAGGACCTCGTAGCCGTAGGCGGCCAGCTTCAGGTCGCGGACGATCTCCGTGTGGAAGAGGCTGTTGACGTAGGCGGCGGTCGAGACCTTGAAGCCGGGGAACGTCTCCTCGGTGACGCAGGCGCCGCCGACGACGTACCGCCGCTCGAGGACCAGCACGCGCAACCCGGCGCGCGCCAGGTAGCACGCGGTCACCAGCCCGTTGTGCCCGGCGCCGATCACGATGGCGTCGTAACTCGAGGGGCGCGTCGCCATGGCGTCAGTGTCCCCTAATGGAACCTGGTCGCGGAATTGAACCTCCGCCAATAATCTGAGGCCGCCGACGAAGGCGACGTTACCGGCTTCCTGTGCAATCTCGTTGCCGCCGTTGGCGACAACTCGATGGGAGCCGCTGTCAAACCTGGCCGCGGGCACGCTGCCCGATCTCCTACAGGCGCTAGGAGGCGGTGACGGCGAGACCGAGTCGCTCGACGAGACGCTCGAGCTGCCACGCGCGCTCCGCAGCGAACCCGACCTCGTATCCCTCCGGGTGAAGGCCCGCCGTCGAGTGGGCGACGACGAAGGCCACGTTCGCAGCGATTGCGCCAGGCGTAGCGCCACCCGCGGCGACCGCCTCGAGGTGCGAGCGCAGTTGCGGCTCGCGGGCCTCGAGGCGACGACCCTCGGCGAGCGCCGTCGTATCGGCGGCCATGAGCACGAGACCCGCGATCTCGGCCGGCAGCCGTGCTGCGAGCCCGGGTGCGGTCGTCACGAAGCCCTCGACGTCGAGACCCTCGAGCTCCCGCGCCTCGTCGTCGTGCCCCTCCACGCGCAGCGCATCGACCACATGCTCGCGCCCCCTGGCCGCGCACGCGCGGGCGAAGTCGCGGGCGGCGGTCTCGTTCCAGTCCGCCACGCGCTCCACGAGCCGGCCGCGCTCGGCGACGAGCACCTGGCCGTCGTCCTCCACGATGCCGGCGAGCTCGCAGGTCCACAGCTCGTCGTCGATCCAACCGAGGAGCCCCTCGACGTGCAGCGCGTGGATCCCCGACACGCATCGCTCGACTTCCGCATCTGCCTCGACCCACGTTCCCGGCTCCGGCCATCGGAGCCCGCTGAAGAGCCCGACGCGATCGGACGAGAGGAACTTGTACGCGATCACTCGACCCGCTTCCAGTCACGGAACGCGGCGAGGAGGTGCTGCTCCATCGCCGGCGGGATATCCTCCTCGCGCAGCTCTCCGACGAGCTCGACCGTCGTCCTCATCTGGTCGAGGAACGAACGACACGGCGGGCAGATCGAAACGTGCTCCTCGAAGCGGCGACGCTCGGCCGGCGTGAGACGCCCCTCGTTGTAATCGGTGACGAGCTTGACGATGTCGGCGCAGGTCAGCATCGCTCCGTCCCTTCTTCGAGGTACCGCTCGATCGCGGCGCGTGCAGAGGCTCGCGCGCGGTGCAAGAGAACTCGCTGGTTGCCGTCCGCGACGCCGAGATACTCGCAGACCTCTCCCGGGGGCCAGCCCTCGACATCGCGAAGCGTGATCACTGCTCTCTGCATTCGTGGCAGCGCGTCGATCGCTTCGAGCAGCGTGGTGCGCAGCTCGCTCGACAGCAGGCGCTCCTCGGGAAGATCGTCCCAGCGCGGCACTGCCGCTCGACCACATGCCGGCCCACCGGCCCTCCTCGAAGAACCGGTCGCGACTCACGCCGAGGTCGTCGCCCGACGCCTCGTCCGCCGCGAGCTCGGACAGCGGCACGAGCCGTTGCTCCTGCTCCGCTCGCCTTCTCGCACAGTTGCCGAGAATCGCGTAGATCCACGTCCGAAGCGACGACTTCGCCTCGAACCCGTCGAGGCCTCGAACGACGTTCAGCCACGTCTCCTGAACCACCTCTTCGGCCACCGCGCGGCGCGAGACGAACGCCATCGCGACCCGCGTCATCGACGGCGAGTGCCTGCGAACGAGCGCGCAGAAGGCCTCCTCGTCTCCGTCCCGCAGCTGGGCGAGGATTTGCTCCTCCGTGCGTTCGGTCGCGACGGTCCGCGACCCGACCACGGACGAACCGTAGCGCGTAACACCCGGGCCGGGTCGCGTCTCTACCCTTGGTATGGCCGGTTCGATCCGTGACGACGACGATCTGCTCGCCGCGTGCGCAGAGGGTGACGAGCAGGCGCTGGGCTCGCTCTACGACCGGTACGGGACGGTCGCCTACGGTCTCGCGCTGCGCGTCCTGCGCGACTCCGCCCTGGCGGAAGACGCGGTGCAGGAGGCGTTCCTCGCCGTGTGGCGGCAGGCGGCGAAGTTCGACCGCTCTCGCGGACGGGCGTCGACCTGGATTCTCACGCTGGTGCACCGGCGGGCTGTCGACCTCGTGCGCCGCCAGGCCCGCTTCAACGCGCTTCCCGACCAGCTCGAGGTGATGGCACCCCAGCGCTCGTCGCCGAGAGCGCCGACGACGACGTGGAACTTCGAGAGGCGCGACGCGAGGTTCAGGCCGCGCTGGCAACGCTGTCGAGGGCCGAGCGCGAAGTGCTCGAGCTCGCCTACTGGGGCGGCCTGACCCAGTCGGAGATCGCGACCGCGCTCGACATCCCGTCCGGAACGGTGAAGAGCCGGACGTTCAGCGCTCTTGGCACGTCTCCGGGAGGCGCTGAGAGAGCGGCCCGAGCTCACGGCCGTCCACTAGGGCTCGAATCGTGATCGCCGTCTCGAGCTGCTCCTGCTGCTCGACTGAGCCGAGCGGCCGCGGTCAGCGTGACTCACCACCCGGCGGTCACGAGGCCGAGGCTCCACGGGAGCTCGCTCCAGCTTTCCGGGCGCTCGACGCGCCACCGTCTCGCCACAGCGCGTTTGCTTCAGCGTCCGAGCTCCCGTCGTGCTCGACACTCGCGCCGTGGCGCAGAGCAACGTCTGAGCGCTTGTAGACGCGCCAGAAAGTCTCGTCGTCCGGGTCGCGATTCCCGGTGCAGACGAGGACGCACTCGACCGTCGCCCGCCCCGACGAACGAGTGCGCCGTGCCGGGCGGGCAGTGCACGAAGTCCCAGGCGCGGAGGTGACGTTCCTGGTCCTCGACGATCAGGATGCATTCGCCCATCAGCACGAGGAAGTCCTCCTGCACCGACTCGGCGTGGTACATGTCCGGCCTGGCTGGCCCGGCCGGAGCACCGCGAAGGGCAAAACCCGGCGCCGGGCTTCTCGTTCCGGCGAGCTCGGGCCGACGCGCAAGACGAAGTCGTCGGACTCGAGATGCAGCAGCTCTGCGTCTTGTCGTTGTTCATCCACGCGGCTTCTCGGGCGTTGACGACAAACCATCCAGCTGTCACAGGCGTGAGACCGGATGCCGACCGACTCGAGTCGTGCTTCTTCAATCATGGGGACCTTCCAATGTTTGACGCATATGTATTCGATGTATATGTTACCTAGGTATGATGCGAACGGCCCCGAGTCAGCCGAGTCAAGCGTCCGCGGGCATCTCGAACTGCTCCTGCTCGCGTCGCTGTCGGCCGCTCCCAGTCACGGGTATGCGCTGATCGAGTCGCTGCAGCGCCTCAGCGGCGGCGCATTCGAGCTCGCCGAAGGGTCGCTCTATCCCGTTCTGCACAAGCTGGAGCACGCCGGCCTCGTCCGCAGCGCCTGGGATCGCGCGAGTGGCCGGCGGCGGAGGGTCTACCGGATCACGAGCGCCGGCCGGCGAGAGCTCGAAGAGCGCTCCCGGCGCTGGCGCGTGATTCGCGACGCCGTCGACTCGGTCCTCTCGGCTGCTGCCGTGCAGGTGACGCGGTCGGCGACCCAAGACCACGACAGTCACGATTGGAGGCAACCGGTGGCTGAGCCCATCGACGCGTGGATGCAGCAGCTTCGTGATGCCCTGACCTCGGAGCGGCGACTGCGCAAGACACGGATCGTCGACGAGGCGCGCGATCACCTGCACTCGTCTGCCGACTGAGCTCGAACAGCAAGGGACTGCCTCGCCGCGAGGCCGAGGCGAAAGCCGTCGCCCAGCTCGGCGACCCTCGCCGCTTCGCCCGAGAGTTCAGCCCTCCGGCGCGGCTGGACTGGCTCGTCGATGCGACCGCCTGGTGGTCGTCGAGGGCCGCCGCGACCCTGCTCGGACTCGGCGCCCTGATGGTGCTGATCGAGACGTTGGCCTGGTCGATCGGCGCCGGACCCGTCTCCGCGCAGACGGTCAGGGTCTGGCGGACGTGCCCCGAGTCGATCAACGGCGACTGCGTCGGCGGCTGGAACGACACGCATGTCCCCTCGCTCGTCGTGCTCGGCGCCGTCTGCCTCGTCGCCGGCGTCATCCTGGTCGCCGTCCACCTGCTCCTGCGGCGACGCTTCTCCGACCTCGAGCTCATGCCACGCCTCCTCGACGTCGGCGCGCAGCTCTCACTTGCGACACTTGGAGCCGTGCTGCTGATCGGGGGCGCACGAGAAGCTCGCTCGACGCCAGCTGGCGGTGGGTGCCGCTCTGGCTCCCCGTCGGGCTCGCCTGTATCGGCGCCGCACTCCTCCTGCATCGATCGGACGCGCGCCGACAGAAGCGCGCCGGGGGCATCGCACCGAGCGGCGCTGCGTAACCGCTGCGGATGATGTCGACCGAGCGTCTCGCGCGAGCCTGTGCCCGCCGCCCGTGGACGACGCTCGGCGCCTGGGTGCTCGCGCTCGTCCTGGGAATCGGGACGATCGTCGCGCTCCTCGACCTGACGAGCGAAGGCGAGCTCACGTCGAACCCGGAGTCCGAGCGTGGCTACGAGGCGATCGGCCGCCACTCCCCGCCCGATCCGAACGAGGAGTACGTCAACGAGCTCATCCTCGTCCGTTCCGGGACCTCGACCGTGGACGACCCGGCCTTCCGGGACAAGGTGGGCGCGATCTTCGCGGAGGTCGAGTCGAGCGGAGTCGCCAACAACGCGGAGAGCTTCTACGAGTCGGGGGACGCGTCGCTCGTCTCGGCAGATCGCAGCGCGACGCTGATCCCAGTCGGGCTCCGCGGCGACTGCGAGGCGGGAGCGGCCACGCTGGCCGGAATCGTCGAAGCCGCCGACGGAGGCGAGTTCGACGTCTTCCTGTCGGGCGAGTGCAGCGCCGACAACGACCTCAACGAGATCCTGGACGAGGACCTGAAGACGGGCGAGCTCTACTTCGGCCTGCCCGCCGCGCTCGTCATCCTCGTGCTCGTCTTCGGCACGCTCGTCGCGGCGATCGTGCCGCTGCTCGTCGCCTTCTTCTCGATCGGGGTCGCGCTCGGGCTCGCCGCGATCTTCAGCCAGGGGTTCGACCTCTCGGTGTTCCTGTTCCAGATGACGACGGTGATGGGGCTCGCGATCGCCGCCGACTACGGCCTCTTCATCGTCTCGCGCTACCGGGAGGAGCGCGCGGCCGGTCGCAGCGAGCTCGACGCGATCGCCGCCACCGGAGCGACCGCCAATCGCGCCGTCCTCTTCAGCGGGCTGGCGTTCGTGCTCGCGATGTCGGGGCTCTTGCTCGTTCCCGATTCGGTCCTGCGCAGCCTCGGCGTCGGCGCGCTCACCGTCGGGCTGGTCGCCGTCTTCGCGGCGCTCACGCTGGTGCCGGCGCTGCTCGGGCTCCTGGGCGATCGCGTGAACGCGCTCCGCGTCCCGATCGTCGGCCGGGTCGTCGACTCCGCCGGCCGCGAGGGACGGCTGTGGTCCCGGATCGCGCGGGCGGTGATGCGGCGCCCGGTTCTCAGCCTCGTGCTCTCCGTCGGAGTCCTCCTCGCGGCCGCCGTGCCGGCCCTCGACCTGCGGCTCTCGCAGCCGGGCCTGAGATCGTTCCCGGAGAGCGCGCCTTCGCGGCAGGGCTTCGCGGCGCTCGAGGAGGAGTTCGGCATCGGCACCGTCGACTCGGCGATCGTGGTCGTCGAGGGCGACTTCGGCGGCTCGCCGGAGCTCCGCGACGGCGGTTCGCGAGCTCATGGGCACGCTCGGCGCGAACCCGTCGTTCCGGAACCCGGAGCTCGAGATCAGCCCGGACGAGCAGGCTCGCCGTGGTCGAGGCGCTGGTCGCAGGAGACAGTCGCGACCAGCGCGCGATCGACGCCGTGCAGCGGTTGCGCGACCGGGACGTCCCCGCGGCCTTCGACGGCCTCGACGCGGCGGTCTACGTGACGGGCGAGACGGCCGAGGAGATCGACTACACGGAGCTGATGGAGACCTGGCTGCCGCGGATCATCGCGTTCGTCCTCCTCCTCAGCTTCGTCCTGCTGACGATCGCGTTCCGCTCGATCGTGCTCGCGTTCAAGGCGATCGTCCTCAACCTGCTCTCCGTCGGCGCGGCGTACGGCCTGATGGTGCTCGTCTTCCAGAAGGGGATCGGAAACGAGCTCTTCGGGCTCCGCGAGACCGAGCTCGTGAGCACGTGGGTGCCGCTCTTCCTCTTCTCGGTCCTGTTCGGGCTCTCCATGGACTACCACGTCTTCCTGCTCTCGCGGATCCGCGAGCGCTACCTGCAGACCGGCGACAACGAGGAGGCGGTGGTGCACGCGATCGGAACGACCGCGCGGGTGATCACCGGAGCCGCCTTGATCATCATCGTCGTGTTCGCCGGCTTTGCGAGCGGCGACCTCTCGGAGACGCAGCAGGTCGGCTTCGGAGTCGGGGCCGCCCTCCTGATCGACGCGACGATCGTTCGCTGCGTCCTCGTCCCGGCGAGCATGAAGCTGCTCGGCGACTGGAACTGGTACCTACCGAGCTGGCTGAAGTGGCTGCCCGACCCCCACGTCGAGCACGAGGCATCTACGCGATGATCCTCCACGGCGGATCGACGCTCGCCAGCTCGGCTCCTACAATCGTTCGGCGGTGACCACCGACATGGGCGACCCCCGGACCGACGAGGGCCGGCGCGCGCTCGAGGCAGCACGGTGGGATGTGGCTCGGGAGGCGTTCGAGTCCGTCCTCGGGGACGAGGAGACGCCTGACGCGCTCGACGGGCTCGGGCTCGCGCTCTGGTTCCTCGGCGACGTGAGTGGAGGCGTCGCCGCGCGCGAGCGCGCCGTCGAGGGGTACGTGCGCGCCGGGCGCTGCGACGACGCCGCCCGCCTGGCGGTCTGGGTCTCGCACCAGCACTTCGTCGGCGGACGGGCGTCGGCTGCGCGCGGCTGGCTCGCGCGCGCCGAGCGCGCCGTCGAGGACGCGGGCCTGTGCGCCGGCAGGGCTGGGTCGCGGTCGAGCGCGCGCGGCACGCCGAGACCGTCGAGGAGTGCGCCGAGCACGCGCGCCGAGCGATGGAGATCGCGCGCGCAGACGGACGCCGACGACCTCGAGGTGTTCGCCGTCAGCCTCCTCGGGCGCGCCGAGGTGAGCGCAGGCCGCAGGGATGAGGGGATGAGGCTCCTCGAGGAGGCGATGGCCGCGGCCTCGGCCGGCCGCGTCCGCAACGTCCACACGCTCGCCGAGGCGTACTGCAACCTGATCGCGGCATGCACGAGCGCGGGCGACTGGGAGCGCGCGACCGAGTGGTGCGAGCTCGTCGACGAGTTCGCACGCGAGCACGAGACGGCGCCGCTCTACGGGTCGTGCCGCACGATCCACGCCGACGTCCTGCTCGCGACGGGCCGATGGGACGACGCGGAGCGCGCCCTGCAAACCGCGCTCGACGTGCACGCGCGCTACGTGCCCGAAGCTGGCGGCGCCGACCGTGGCGGCGCTGGCCGAGCTGCGGGTGCGCCAGGGCCGGTTGTCGGAGGCCGAGCAGCTTCTCGTCGGGCGGGAGGAGCACCCGGAGTCGCTCCGCGCGCTCGCTCACCTGCGCCTGGCTCAGGGCCGGCCGCAGGTGGCGGCCGCGCTGCTCGAGCGCGGGCTGCTCGCAGCGGAGGGCGACGCGGTGCAGACCGCCGCAGCTGCTCGCCGCAGCTCGTCGACGCGCGCCTCGCCGAGGGTGAGGTCGACTCGGCCGACGACGCGTCTCGCAGCGACTCGCCGAGCTTGCGGACGCGCTCGGGCATCGCGGTCGTCGCTGCGCGCGCGGAGCTCGCGGCCGCGCGCGTGCACGCTCGCAGCGGCGCGCCCGGACGCAGGCCGCCGAGGCTGCCCGCCGGTCGCTCGCCGCGTTCGGTCGCCTCGGCGATGCCGTACGAGGTCGGCGGAGGCGCGGCTCGAGCTCGCCCGCGCGCTCGCGCACGAGCAGCCCGGAGCTCGCCGTCGAGGAGGCGCGCGCCGCCTACGCGACCTTCCGCGAGCTCGGCGCCTCGCGCGCGCAGGGACGCGGCCGCGGCGGTCCTCCGCGAGCTCGGCAGCGTCGACCGGCGGCTTGCCACGCGCGGCCGGCGAGCTCACTGCCCGCGAGCAAGAGGTGCTCGGCTTGCTCGCGCTCGGGATGTCGAACGGCCAGATCGCGCAGACCGCTCGTCATCAGCGAGAAGACGGCCGGGCACCACGTGAGCCACATCCTCTCCAAGCTCGGCGTTCGCAACCGCGCGGAGGCGGCGGCCTTCGCCGCGCGGAGCGAGGCGCGCGCGACGGCGAGATAGGGAGCAAGTTAGGGAGTTCTCCCGATGTGCGGCGCTCCGCGCGGGCGCAGAGCTGGCCGACAACGCCGAGCTGGAGGAGACAATGAGCGTTCAACTCGCCGATTCGGAGCTCAAGGCGCGCCATCGCGCGATGTGGGGCTCCGGCAACTACCCCTTGATGGTCGACACGTTCCTGCTGCCCGTGGGCGAGCGGCTCGTGGACGCGTGCGGGATCGGCCCCGGGATGCGCGTGCTCGACGTCGCAGCCGGAACGGGCAACGCCTCGCTGCCCGCCGCCCGGCGCGGCGCCGCCGTCACCGCGAGCGACCTGACCCCGGCGCTGCTCGAGGCAGGTCGCGGGATCGCGGAGTCGGAGGGTCTCGAGCTCGAGTGGGTCGAGGCAGACGCCGAGAACCTCCCGTTCGCGGACGAGTCGTTCGACGTCGTCATGTCCGCGATCGGCGTGATGTTCGCGCCGCACCACCAGGCCGCGGCCGACGAGCTCGTGCGCGTCTGCCGCACCGGCGGGACGATCGGCCTCCTGAGCTGGACGCCCGAGGGCATGCTCGGCGCGCTCTTCCGCACGATGAAGCCCTTCGCGCCGCCTCCCCCGCCCGGCGCGCAGCCGCCGCCGCTCTGGGGCGGCGAGGAGCACCTGCGCGGCCTCCTCGGCGACCGGGTGGAGCTGCACACCGTCGAGCGCGGCGTCCTCGAGATCACCGCCTTCCCGCAGCGCGCGGGAGTACGGCGAGCACTTCAAGGCGTACTACGGGCCGACGATCGCCGCGCGCGCGAACGCGGAGCGCGAGGGACGGGCGAGCGAGTTCGACGAGGCGCTCGACGCGTTCTGCGACGAGTGGAACCGCGGCACGCCGGACGAGGCGCGCTTCGAGAAGGAGTACCTGGTCGCCGTCGGCACGAGGCTCTGACGAGGCCGTCCGGGCAGTGGAGGGCGGTCCGGTCACCGTGACCGCCCTTCGAGCCAGCCCGTGCGGACCGGCGCTCGACTTTGACGAGCTCGTCGCGGCGTGGGCAGTGTTCGGACGTGGACGAGCGGAATGGTGACGCCGAGCCGCTGGCTCAGCGCGATGTGGCCGGTGGTGGGCAGCCACCTGCCGCCGGCGCCTGCACGAGTCCTCGACATCGGATGCGGCTCAGCCGGCGGCTTCGTTCCGTTTCTTCTCGAGAACGGGTACGAGGCGCTTGGCGTCGATCCCGAGGCGCCTGACGGATCGCAGTACGCGCGGCTCGAGTTCGAGTGCTTCGACTCCGCGCAGCCGTTCGACGCTGCGATCGCCTCCGCGTCACTTCATCACGTACGCGATCCCGGAAGAGTGCTCGACCGGCTCACCACCATGCTTGCGAGTGGAGGGCGCGTCGTCGTCGTCGAGTGGGCCTGGGAGAGGTTCGACGAGGCGACGGCTCAGTGGTGCTTCGCGCATCTCGAAGAGCACGGGTCGACCTGGCTCCACCGACATCGCGACGAGTGGCAGGCCTCTGGCCGCGAATGGGAGGTGTACCTCCAATCCTGGGCAAGCGAACACGGACTCCACAGCGGTGAGGAGCTTCTTCGCGTTCTCGACGAACGGCTGGCTTGTCGGTTCTCTGCCAACGGGCCGTTCTTCTTCTCAGACCTTCCCGATGTGACCGACTCGCAGGAGCGGGCCGCAATCGAGGCAGGCGCGATTCAGGCAGTGCGGATCGACTGGGTCGGCACGCGGCGGTGAGGCGTCGCAACCGCCGCCGGGTTCACGTGCGAGGCCCGGCACTCAAGGTCGAGTCCTCCCCGGTCCGGCCGACAAGCCTGCCGTCGATAACTCCTTCCGGTT
>CAWDJZ010000011.1:0-121867 GCA_963802765.1 uncultured Gaiellaceae bacterium | reverse complement strand
AGGAGAGCACAGCCCCGCCTTCCCGCTCGTGCTGACGGACCGCCTGCAGCAGCTACTGCCGACCGCAGAGCGTGTCGAGATTCCCGGCGCATCACACGCGATGACGGAGGAGAATGCCGGCGCCGTCAACGAGGCGATCCTCGGGTTCCTCGCTCGACATCGCTCGCAGAACGTCGGATAACGGGAATGGAGGGGCGAGTCCTCGTCGTCGGGGCCGGGATCGCAGGGCTCGCGGTAGCGCGAACGCTTGCGCGAGCGGCGTTCGAGGTCCCGTCGCCGGCCGCGAGCGGACTGGGTTCGTGCGCAGACGCATCGCCGGCACCGAACTCGCTACCTACCGGCGGCGATCCCAAACGCGGTCCTACGCGCCGCCGGCCAAAGATCTTCCGATCGAACTACCGTCTTCTTCTCGACGAGGCCTAAGGAGGCGCCGTGGGCGAAGACCACATCCAGGTGGCAGTTTCGAACGACGGCACGAGGGTCGCGGGACGGGTTCAGGGACAGGGGGCACCGATCGTCCTCGTTCACGGCGGGTTGGGTGATGGCGAGGGCTCGTGGTTCTTCATGCTCCCGTTCCTGGTCGAGCACTTCAGGTGCTACCTGATGAGCACGAGAGGTCGTGGCTTGAGCGGTGACAACGCCGACCACTCGCGTGAACGCCAGTTCGAGGACGTCGCCGCGTTCGTGGAGAGCATCGGCGAACCGGTAGGCGTGTTCGGCCATTCGAGCGGGGCCGTCTGGGCGCTCGGCGGGGCCGCCATCTCCCCGGCTCATGTGCGCGCTCTTGCGCTCTACGAGCCGCCCTTCCCGGCGCTGGAGCCGCGTATGAGTGACGAGCAGTATGCGCGCGTCAGGGCGGCAGTCACCGAGGGCGCTCTGGCGGAGGCCGTGCAAATCACCACAGGCGAGATCATCGGGCTCACTGCCGGGGAGCAGGCGCTCTTCTCTGCGCCCGGCGTGGCAGAACGCGCCCAGGCGGCCCTTCCCGTGGTCGTCCAGGAGGCTCCGGAGCTGAACCGGCCGTTCGAGGACGCGCTGCTCGAGAAGCTTTCGATGCGGGTGCTGATTCTCCACGGGGAGCGTTCGCGCGTCGAGTTCAAGCATGCTGCGCGCGACCTCAGCGAGCGGCTCGCCGAGGCCCGATTAGCCGAGATCGCCGGCGCCGGCCACGTTGGTCCGCTGACTGCCCCCGAACCCGTCGCCCACGAGTTGGTCGGGTTCTTCAGCAGCTGAACATGTCCACGCTCGAGGTCGAGCGTGGAGCGGATCGATGTCGCAGGGCTGACCATCGCTTCCGAGCGGACAGGTCAGGAAACTCCGTCGTGCTGTTGCACGACCGCCGGTGGTGTCTTCCCTGTCGGATAGACCCGCCGCGCGGTGACCGCGGCGGGGCCCGGTCATCGAGGCCGCTCACGTAGGTTCGACGGTCGCCAGCTTGGCGACAAGGTCGGCGTTGTAGGTCGAGCCGTCGGCGCAGTGATGTACGCGACGCTGGCAGGTCGGGCAGAGCGCGATGAGGTGGTGGCGGATCGGACTGTCGGCGTTCGACGAAGCCCGCGGGCACTTGAAGGTAGGGCCGTTGCCGCGTGCGCACTACGGCCAGCCGCACGTGAAGACACCAGCAGGCCGCGGCGACGCACGTTCCGCGGGCTGCGATCGTGGGGCGATGACGTTCGCCACGACCGGAGGCCCTCTCGATGACTGAGCACGCGCTCCCGACTTCCCCCACCGGGTCGCGGGCGGCCTTGCGGTCGCAGCTTTCCCGCCTCCTCGCCTTCGCCCGCACCGAGCGCGGGCTCGTCACGCTCGCGCTCGGTGCGATCGGCCTCCACATCGTGGACGACAACTATCTTCAGCCGGCGCGTGGCAGCTCGCCGCTCGACCATCTCGCGAGTGGCCTGATCCCCCTCGCGATCCTGGCGGCAGTCGTCGCCGGCTATCCGCATCTACGCGCCGGACTGCGCGCGACGACCGCGATGACTTTCGGCGCGCTCGGCGTCGCCGTCGGCGTCCCGGGCGCTTACTTCCTCTACAAGAGCGCCGCCTCCGGCGACCACTACACCGGCCTCCTCGCCCTCTCAGCCGGCGTCGTGCTGATGCTCACGGGCCCCGTCGTCCTGTGGAAGAACCGCCGCCGCGGAGGCAGCCGCCGGCGCCGCTACCTCGGCCGCGCCGCGACCACGGCGACGACGATCGTCGCCGCACCCCTGCTGTTCTTCTTCGTCGTCTTTGGGATCGGATTCTCCTACATCTACACGCACACCGGCCGCACCGCCGAGCCGCCGACGGCACTCGGCACCTCCTACGAGAGCGTCACCGTGCCCACGAGCGACGGGCTCGAGCTGACCGCGTCCTACGTCCCGTCCAAGAACGGCGCCGCGGTCGTCGTCTACCCCGGCCTCTCGGCCGTGAAGGAAGCGGCGATGATCGCGCGGCACGGTTACGGCGTCCTGCTCCTCGACCCGCGCGGCCAGGGCGGCAGCGAGGGCGACATCGTCCGCTGGCAGGGCGACCGAGACCTGATCGCCGGCGCCAAGTACCTTCAGAGCCGCCCGGACGTCGACGACGCGCGAATCGCCGGCTTCGGCTCCTCCGTCGGCGGCGAGCAGCTGCTCGACGCCGCTGCGCAGTCGACCGCCTTTCGCGCCGTCGTCTCCGAGGGCGCCGGCGAGCGCGTCGGCGAGATGGACGCCTCCGGCTTCGAGAAGGTGACGGCCACGCCGCTGATGGCGATCATGACCGCCGCCGTGACCGTGTTCGGAAACGACAGCCCGCCGCCGCCGATCGTCGACCGCATCGGCAAGATCGCGCCGCGGCCCGTCTTCCTGATCTACGCCGTGCCGGGCATGGGCGGCGAGGACTACCGCCAGCCGCAGTACTACGAGGCCGCCGGCGAGCCCAAGCAGATGTGGAAGGTGCCCGGCGCCTCGCACACGGGCGGGATCGACGCCCAGCCGGCCGAGTTCGAGCGCCGCGTGATCGACTTCCTCGACCGCTCGCTGCTCGGCTAGGAGCGCTCTAACCCGAGCTCGTCCCATTGTGGGCTTGTCACCGGTGCGGCCGATCCGTGCTCTTGGCACCGGTCGCAGACCGTGAGACGGTGGCGGGAGCAACCGGTGGGCGCCGAGCCGTGCCCACGGAAGGAGAACGTCATGGCTACTGGGATCCGTCGCGCGCTCCTCGTCGCGGCCCCGCTGGTGCTGGCGGTCGTGCTGTGGTGGCATCCGCCTGGCGGCGAAGCCGTCTACGAAGGTGTCCGCGACGACGTAGACGCCTGGCTGTTCGTGCACACCGCGTTTCTGCTCGCCACGCCGCTGCTCGGGATCGCTGCCTTCATCCTGCTGCACGGCCTCTCGAGCCGGGCTGCGACCGTCAGCCGGGTTGCTCTCGTCTTCTTCCTCGTCTTCTACACAGCCTACGAGTCCAACGTCGGCATCGGTACCGGCGTGCTTGTCGACTACGCGAACGGCCTGCCGGCTGCAGAACAGGCGGTCGTTGCCGATGCGATTCAGGACTACAACCGCAACGCGATCATCACGGATCCGTCGCTGTCGATGATTCTCGGCACGCTTGGCTGGATCACGGCGATGATCGCCGCCGCGGTGGCGTTCCGCCAAGCAGGGGCAGGCTGGGCGATCACGCTCCTAGTCGGTTTTGCTGCCGTGTTTGCGATTCACCCACCGCCGATCGGCCCGCTCGGCCTCGTCTGCTTCGTGGCCGCTGCCGTGCTTGTCGAGCGCGCCCGCGCTCGGGACGCGACAGCACTCCAGGCGCCATGATCGGACCCCGGCCGCCAAGGGAGCACACGCCCAATCGCTCGACGCTCGCCACCTTCTATTGCTCGGCTACGAAGGGCAGCCAGGAAACCAGGGCGGCTAGAAGGGGACGTCGGCCGTCAGGTCGGCCGACCATTCCTCGAAGCGGTGAGCGAACGCTTCGTCCCACTCGTCGGCGGCCGTCTGACCGCCGAGGAGATCAGCCGCGGATCCGGTGCTACCTCTTTCAGGTCGTCTGAGCAGCGGACGCTAGGCGGCCCTGGAAAAGAGCTGTAGCTCGGGAGGCTCGTGCGGATCGCCGATGTTATGGGCCGCAGGGCGGCGCGGATCGCGCTCGACGCGCCGATGTCGCTGGCGGCCGAACTGCTCGTGCTCTCGCGGGCGAGCGACCTGATGGTCGTCGACGGCGAAGGGCGCTACGTCGGCGTGCTCGCCGAGGGCGACCTCCTCCACGCGGGCTAGCGCACGGTCCGCGCTTGCAGGAACACCCAGACCGCCACGGCCGCGGGGAGCCCGGCGATGATCGCGAGCACCAAGTGGCCGGTGACGAGGAGGAGGAGGGTCAAGAGCACGAGCGCGCCCGCGGTCAGCGCTGCGCGTCGCAGGATCCGCCCTCGCTCGCGGGCTCGACCGCCGACGCTCATCCGCTCGTCTCCGTGCCGGACACCGGAGCACATCTCACCAGGCCGAGGCGGGGGTGTCCAACGACGGAGCGATCGGCGTTGAGCAGCGGTCGACAACGAGCGTACCCTCCTGGGGTGCAGTGCAGCTCGTGTGGACGCGAGAACGCCCCTGCGGCGCGGTTCTGCGACGCCTGCGGGCAGCCGCTCCGCGCGCACGCGGCGGACTCCGCGTCGCGGAAGACGGTGACGGTCGTCTTCTCCGACGTGACCGGGTCGACGGCGCTCAGCGTGGGGCTCGATCCCGAGACGCTGCGCGACCTGCTGTCGCGCTACTTCGCGACCGCGCAGGCCGTGCTGGTGCGGCACGGCGGCACGGTCGAGAAGTTCATCGGCGACGCCGTGATGGCCGTCTTCGGCGTCCCGGTCGTCCACGAGGACGACGCCGTTCGCGCCGTGCGGGCGGTGGTCGAGCTCCGCGACGCGCTCGGGCGTCTGAACGACGAGGCCGAGCGCGAGCACGGCGTCAGGATCGTCACGCGGACCGGCGTCAACACCGGCGAGGTGATCGTCGGCGGCGCGGGTTCCGCCGCCGACCAGCGGCTCGCGACGGGCGAGGCGGTCAACATCGCGGCGCGCCTCGAGCAGGCGGCCGCGCCGGGCGAGGTGCTGATCGGCTCGCAGACGTACGGACTGGTCCGCGACGCGGTCGTGGCGGAGGCGGTCGAGCCGATCGAGGCGAAAGGCATGAGCGAGCCGGTGGCGGCCTGGCGGCTCGTCGCGGTCAGGCCGGAGGCGCCCGCGTTCGCGCAGCAGATCCGGACGCCGTTCGTCGGCAGGCGGACCGAGCTCGGCCGGCTGACGAGCGCGTTCGAGATGGCAGTGCGCGAGGGCTCCTGCGAGCTCGTCACCGTCGTGGGCACGCCGGGAATCGGCAAGTCGCGCCTCGCGCGCGAGCTTGTAGGCCCGCTCGAGCCGCGGGCGCGCGTCCTCGTCGGCCGCTGCCTCGCGTACGGGGAGGGCATCTCCTACCTCCCGCTTGGCGAGGTCGTGCGCGAGGTGGCCGGGGACGATCCTCGGCCCGAGCTCGCGCGGCTGCTCGCGGACGTGGAGCGCGGCGACGTCGCGGCGCGGCTGATCGCGGGCGCGGTCGGGGCGACCGCCGAGGCGGGGTCGCCGGAGGAGACGGCCTGGGCGTTCCGGCGGCTGTTCGAGACGCTCGCGTCCGCGCGGCCGCTGGTCCTCGTCGTCGACGACGTCCACTGGGCCGACGCGACTCTGCTCGACCTGCTCGAGTACCTCGTCGGTTCCTCGAGCGGCGCTCCGATCCTGGTCGTCTGCCTCGCGCGTCCCGATCTGTTCGACGTGCGGCCGTCGTGGGCTGCGGCGCAGCGGCGCGGAATGCTCGTCGAGCTCGAGCCGCTGGACCCGGCCGAGGCGCACAGCCTCGTCGACGCGTTGCTCAGTGAGCACGGCCTGTCGTCGGACCTCCACGGGCGGGTCGTGGAGTCAGCCGAGGGTAACCCGCTCTTCGTCGAGCAGCTGCTCGCGATGCTGGCCGACGATCCGGGGGCCGGCGATCACGAGGTGCCGGCGACGATCAACGCGCTCCTCGCCGCCCGAATCGACCGGTTGGAGCCCGACGAACGCGGGGCCCTGCAGCGGGCGGCCGTGGAGGGGCGCCTCTTCCATCGCGGCGCGGTCGCCAGTCTGCTGGAGCACGGGAACGGGTCCGGTGTCGGCCCCACCCTGCTCGCGCTCGTGCGGAAGGAGTTCGTGCGTCCCGACCGCTCCCGTTACGGCGGCGACGACGGCTTTCGCTTCAACCACGTGCTGATCCGGGACGTCGCCTACGCCTCGATGCCGAAGGAGCTGCGCGCCGACCTCCACGAGCGTCTCGCCGCCTGGCTCGAAGGCCACCCCGACCCGCGCACGGGAGGCGGCGAGATCGTCGGCTACCACCTCGAGCAGGCGTACGGCTACCGCGCCGAGCTCGGGCGGGTCGACGATGAGGCGCGAGCGCTGGCCAGGCGAGCCGGGCGTCTGCTCGCGGAGGCCGGACGGCGCGCCCTGGATCGGTTCGAGGCGGACACGGCCGTGGCGCTCCTCGACCGCGCCTGCCGGCTGCTCGAGGTCGACTCCCGGGCACGGGCAGCGCTGCTGCCCGACCTCGGACTCGCATTGGCCGAGAACGGTGCGGTCGATTCGGCCGCGAGCGTCCTCGCGGAGGCTATTACGGACGCGAGACGGGACGGCGACGAGCAGCTCGAGCTTCACGCGGAGATCCAGCTCGCCAGGGTCGCATTCATGCGGGAGCATCCCGCGCCCGACGATCTCCGCGCACTCGCGCGGCGTGCGATCATCGCCTTCGAGCCGGCCGTCAACGCCGCATACCTCGCCGATGCCTGGCAGCTGATGGCGATCGCCGAGCTCGCGGCCCGTGACCGCGGAGCGCAGCTCCGGGCGTTGCTCGAGGCCCGCGAGCACGCGCTCGTCTCCGGAGACCTGCGCCGGCAGATCGACGCCTGGAACGAGGTCGGCGGCGCGATGCTGTTCGGGCGCACGCCCGTGCCGGAGGTGCTCGCGTTCCTCGACGAGGAGCTCGCCTGGGGTCGAGAGCGCGGGCTCGCCGCGATCGAGGCCGACGCGCTCCTGGGCGGCCCGTACCTCGATTCGCGGCTCGGCCGCTTCGACGTGGCGCGGGACAAGCTCGAGCGCTCGAAGGCGATCTGCCGCGAGCTCGGCATTGCCTACGGCCTCGCCGAGGCGCACATGGCCGGCGCACAGATGGAGCTGCTGGCGGGGGACGCCCCGGCGGCGGAACGCGAGCTGCGCGCCGCGATCGACCTGGCGACGGAGATGGGTGCGGGCCGGTACGTCGCGCTCTACCGCACGAGGATCGCGCACGTGCTCCTCGCCCAGGGCCGGGACGAGGACGCCCGCGTGGAGCTCGAGCAGGCGCGGGAGGTCTCCGCCGACGCCGCGGCGTGGAAGAGCGCCCGCGCACGAATCCACGCTCGACGCGGAGAGCTCGAGGAAGCCGTCGCGCTCGCCCGCGAGGCCGAGCGGGCGACGGCCGACAGCGACGACATCACGGCGCAGGCGGAGATCCTGGTCGACCTCGCCGAGGTGCTCGGCGCGAGCGCCGATGCCGACGGCGCCGCGCAGGCGCTCGCAGAGGCCGTGCGGCTCCACGAGGAGAAGGGGAACGTGCTGAACGCCCAGCAGTGCCGGGAGCTGCTCGCGGGAGTCGTGACCCCCGCCTCTTGAGGAGGCCGGTCGAGCCGAGCTAGTCCAGGTTGCATGTAAGTCCGCCGCCTTCAGGGCGCGAAGGGTTACGACTTCCCAAGGTCGAGCTCGGATCGCAGCAGGTGGGTGGAGGAGGAAAGCTTCGTCAGCAAGGCTTTTCGACACGGGAGCGACGGGACTCGAACCCGCGACCTCCGGCGTGACAGGCCGAGTCGGGCACAACGACGTCCGGCGACGAATCCCTCGGAACGACCTCATTTGCAGGCGCTTTTCGCGTGGGCGCCACCTTCGCTCCGCATGGTTGAGCCAATCGTCCAACCGACGTTTGGACCACGAGTGGGCCACGAAATCTTGCCTCTGTAGACAACGAGGGGCTGGTCAGAGGGATGTCGGCCGGTCGGGGTGCTGGCGATTGGGCGTGGGCTGGATCAGTATCGGCGGCAATGGATCTTCCGGTTGAGCTGCGGCAGCTGCGGTACTTCGTCGCTGTGGCGGAGGAGTTGCATTTCGGCCGCGCAGCGGAGCGTCTTCACATGTCGCAATCGCCGCTGTCACGCGCGATCCGCGAGCTGGAGCGTGAGCTTGGCTTGGTCCTGTTCGTGCGGACGACGCGCCGGGTTGAGCTGACCCCGGCCGGGTCCGCGCTGCTCGAGCGTGCGCGGCGGGCTCTTGCGGACATCGATGCCGCGGTCGACGATGCGCGTCGTGCGGCCCAGCCGGATGCCGGCATCCTCGGAGTCGGCTACACGCCCTTCAGCCGGTTGCCAGGCGACGCGGATCGCGAAGGAGTTGGAACGGCAGCATCCCGAGCTCCAGCTTCGATTCGAGGAGGACGTGACGCCGGAGCTACTGCGGCAGGTCGCGGGCCACGAGCTGACGGCCGCGGTGGTGATGGAGACGCCCGCGGCGGCCCGTCGTTATGGCGTTCGCATCGACGCGCTGAGAGACGAGCCGTTGCTGGCCGCGCTTCCGGCGACGCACGCCTATGCGAACGCGGAGGCGATTCCCATCGGCGCCTTTGCCGCCGAGCGTGTCCTGCTGCCGCGCGAGCCGCCCGGGGGCGCGTTCAATGCCTGGCTCAGCGCGGTCGTCAGGGCTGAAGGGTTCGAGCTCGAGCGCACGCTGAAGACGCTCAGCGCCCCCTGGGACCGTCGCATGCTGCCGGTCGCGGACGGCGAGGCCGTCTCGCTGTTCGTCGGCGAATGGGTGGAAGAGTCGATTGCGGGTGTCGCGGCTGTGCCGTTCGATCCCCCGCTGAGCTTTCCGATCGACCTCGCGTCGTCCCCAACTGACGACGGGGAGTTGCTGGTGACCACGGCCCGCCGTGTCCGCGACGCCGAAGGGTGGCTTACGCATCGGCCCGCGCGCGCCGAGCTGCCGAAGGATTGAGTCGCTTCGGGTCTCGGTCGCTGCGCCGATCGGACTTTCTCCGGGTGGCGCGGGCGGCGTAGCGTCGCGGGCGTCGACAGAGGAGCCCGCGATGGGCATCGTCCGCAAACGAACAGGAGGCCTCTCATGGCAAGCAGCCGAACCGAAAGCGATCGAATCCCGTTGATGTTGATCCACGGCGCATGGCTCTCCTCGCGAAGCTGGGAGAACTTCGCCGACTACTTCCGAAAGCGCGGCTTTGCCGTCTCCGCTCCCGAGTGGCCGCGCAAAGAGGGCGACGTCGAGGAGCTGCGAGCGGAGGCAGACGAGCTCAAGGGCCTTGGCATCGCCGAGATCGTCGACCACTACGAGCAGCAGATCCGCGCGCTCGAACAGCCGCCCGTGCTGATCGGCCACTCCTTCGGCGGCCTGATCGTCGAGCTGCTGCTCGACCGCGGTCTCGGGCGGGCGGGCGTCGCGCTCAGCCCCGCACCGCCGAAGGGCATCCTCGTGCTCCCGTTCTCGTCGCTCAAGGCTGCGGCCCCCGCGCTCGCGCATCCGTCCAAGTGGCACGGGATCGTGACGCTCACGCTCGAGGAGTTCACCTACGGGTTCGTCAACACCTTCTCTCCCGAGGAGGCCGCGGCAGCCTACGAGCGCTACGCGGTCCCGGAGACCGGCCAGATCTTTTACGAGGCGGGGTTTGCGAACTTCCATCTGAACCCACCGACCGAGGTTCACTTCAAGAATGCGGAGCGCGCACCCTTGCTCATCGTGGGGGCAGAAAAGGACCAGACGGTGCCGGCCTCGCTCTCCAAGAAGCAGTACGAGAAGTACGAGCGCTCGCCCGCGGAGACCGAGTACCTCGAGTTCGAGGGCCGACCACACCTGCTCATGGCGGCTGAGGGCTGGGACGAAGTCGCCGCGGCTATCGACAGCTGGCTCGATGGAGTGCTCGAGGCCGCCGTTCCTCCGGCGGAGAACGCTTCGGCCTAGCCGATGACATCGCTCGCGTTGTGGACTGAACCATGGATCTCGAGCTGACAGGCAAAGTCGCGGTCGTCACCGGGGCGAGTAAAGGAATCGGCCTGGCCGTAACGCGAGCGCTCGCGGCAGAGGGAGTCGAGGTCGTCGCCGGCGCGCGCACCATCGACTCGCTGCTCGACATCGACGTTGCTGAACGTCTCCAAGGCGCTCTCGCAGGAGCTCGGCCCGCAGGGCATCCGCATCAACAGCGTCTCGCCCGGGGGCGGCGCGCCGCGGGTCGACCCGGCGGCGGTGCGTGAGCAAGCGATCGCCGGAATCCCCTCGGGCCGCTTCAGCACGCCGGAGGAGGTGGCCACGCTCGTGACGCTGCTTGCCTCGCCGCGGACGGCGAACGTCACCGGCGCCAACTACGTCATCGACGGCGGCCTCGTCAAGACGATCTGACCCTGGGCTGGCTTTCGCTCGAGCGAATGAGCCGCAGACAACAGACCACGCTCGTCGCGGCGATCCTCGGTTCCGGGATCGCGACCATCGACGGGACGGTCGTCAACGTCGCGCTCCCGGCGATCGAACAGGACCTCGGGGGCGGCCTGCAGGCACAGCAGTGGGTGGCGAACGCATACCTGTTGGCGCTCGGCTCGTTGATCCTGATCGGAGGGTCGCTGGGCGACATCTACGGCGAGCGGCGGGTGTTCGCGCTCGGCGCCGGGGCCTTCGGGCTCTTCTCGGTCGCATGCGCGCTGGCGCCGACGACCGAGACGTTGATCGCGGCGCGCGGCTTGCAAGGCGCGGCGGGAGCGCTGCTCGTGCCTAGCTCGCTCGCGATCATCGTCGCGACCTTCCCGGCGAAGGAGCGGGCCGCCGCGATCGGCGCCTGGACGGCGTGGGGCGCGATCGCGTCGTTGGTCGGCCCGCTTGCGGGGGGTGTGATCGTCGACCAGCTCTCGTGGCGCTGGATCTTCGCGCTCAACCTCCCCTTGGTCGCCGTCACCCTGCTTCTGGTCAGGGCCGCGGTCGCGCCGGTGTCGCGCGCCGCGACCCGCCGCGTCGACTACCTCGGCGCCGTCCTCTGCGCCTTCGGGCTTGGCGGGGTCGTGTTCGCGTTGATCGAGCAGCCTCGCTTCGGCTGGTCGAGCCCGGCCATCCTCGTCCCGCTCCTCGGCGGCGTCGTCACGTTCGCCGTGTTTCTCGCCTACGAGCGACGGGTCGCGCAGCCGATGCTGAAGCTGGAGCTGTTCGCACGCCGCAACTTCGCCGTCGGAAACGTCGAGACGCTCGCGATGTACGCGGGCCTGGCCGTCCTCTTCTTCTTCCTCACGATCTTTCTGCAACAGGTCGCCGGCTATAGCGCATTGGGGGCCGGCCTTGCGGTGCTCCCGGTGACTCTGGTCACGTTCGTTCTCTCCCGCCGCTTCGGCGCGCTCGCTGATCGCTGCGGTCCTCGCCTGTTCATGGGAGCTGGGCCGCTCGTGGCGGCGGCGGGGCTCCTCCTCCTGCTCAGAACCGGCATCGACACTGCCTACCTCGCCGATCTGCTCCCTGCCCTGCTCCTCTTCTCCCTGGGTCTGTCGATGACGGTCGCGCCGCTCACTGCCGCCGTGCTCGCCGACGCGGACGAGACTGACGCCGGAATCGCTTCTGCGATCAACAACGCGATCGCCCGTGTCGCCGGCCTAATCGGCGTCTCGGTCGTCGGCGTCGTCGTCGCGAGCACGCTCGTCGGAGACAGCTTCTCCGTGAACGACGAGTCCGTCCGTGCCTTCCACCAGGTCGTCGTGATCTGCGCGACGCTGGTCGCGGCCGGGGGCATCGCAGGCATCATCGGCATCACGAACCCGAGACGGGTGGTCGAGGCCGAGAGGTGCTCGGGGGGTCAGCTGTACGGTGTCCCCGAGCCCGCCGTCGAGCTCGCCCGGCCGCCTTCCACGGCAACAACGTCAGAACCCATACCCCAGGAGGCGTGATGGACGATCCGCAGATACACGGAACGATCGAGCAGCTCGTCGCCGAGGAGCACGAGCTCTGGGGGCGCGAGTCGGAAGGGAACGCGAGCGAGGCCGACCGGCAGCGCTTGCAGGAACTCAAAGTCTCGCTCGACCAGTGCTGGGATCTCCTGCGCCAACGCCGCGCCCTACGGGAAGCTGGCCGTGACCCGGAAGCGGCCGACGTCAGGCAGGCCGAGGTGGTCGAGCGCTACCAGCAGTAGCTCCGCTCGACGAAGCTGATGGCCGGCGAGAGGCAGGCGTCGCCGCTCTCGGGGCGGACGGCGTGGGCGCGAAGTGTCCAGACGCCGCTGCGGGAGTTTCTTCGCACGGAGACGGGCGGCGCGGCGGTCTTGCTGGGCGCGGCCGTCGCGGCACTCGCTTGGGTGAACGTCGACGCGTCGTCGTACGACTCGCTGTGGGAGACACCACTCTCGATCGAGCTCGGCGGGACCGGGGTGTCGCTCGAGCTGCGCGAGTGGGTGAACAGCGGACTGATGACGTTCTTCTTCTTCGTGCTCGGACTCGAGGCACGGCGGGAGTTCGATCTCGGCGAGCTGCGCGAGAGGCGACGATTCGCTCTGCCAGTGCTTGCCGGGATCGGCGGCATGGCGGTGGCGGTCGCCATCTTTCTCCTCTTCAACGCCGGTCGGTCTTCCGCGCACGGCTGGGGTGTCGCGATGTCGACCGACACCGCCTTCGCACTCGGCCTGCTCGCGCTCGTCGGCCCGCGGTTTCCCGACCGGCTGCGGGCGTTCATGCTCACTGTCGTCGTCGTCGACGACATCCTCGCGCTCGTCGTCATCGCCCTCGTTTACACAGACGAGGTCACTGTTTCCGCGCTGCTCGTGGCTCTCGGGCTGTTCGGCGTTGTCCTCCTCGCGAAGGCGCTCCGGGTCCGGGTCGGGCTCATCTACTTCGCGCTCGGGGCGGCGATCTGGGTCGCGCTCCTCGAGTCGGGTGTGGAGCCGATCATCGTCGGACTCGCGATGGGCCTTCTCGCCTACGCCTACCCGGTCGCGCGATCCGACTTGGAACGTGCGACGGAGCGCTTCCGCGAATTCCGCGAGCAGCCGACCCCCGAGCTCGCCCGTTCGGTCCGCATCGAGCTCAGGTCCGCGGTCTCGCCGAACGAGCGGTTGCAGCTGCTCTACCACCCGTGGACGAGCTACCTGATCGTGCCCCTGTTCGCGCTGGCGAACGCCGGCATCGCGATCGACGGCGCCTTCCTCGAGCGAGCGTTCACCTCGCCGATCACGCTCGGGATCGCCGTCGGCTACGTCGTCGGCAAGCCCGTCGGCATCGTCGGGAGCGCGTGGCTGCTGGCGCGACTGAGCCGCGGACGGCTCCGGCCTCCAGTGGGCTGGGCGGCCGTGGCAGGCGGCGGCACGATCGCCGGGATCGGCTTCACCGTCGCGCTCCTCGTCGCGACGCTCGCGTTCCAGGGCTCGCAGCTCGAGGAGGCGAAGCTCGGCATCTTGAGCGCCGCCCTCGGCGCGGCGCTCCTCACCTGGCTGCTCTTCCGTGCGACGGCGCTGCTTCCGCGCAGCCTCCGGATTCGCGCGCTGCTGGGCACGGCCGAGCCGCTCGTCGATCTCTACATCGACGTCGACCCGGATCGCGACCACATTCGTGGGCCGCGTGAGGCGCCGGTCACGGTGGTCGAGTACGGCGACTTCGAGTGCCCCTACTGCGGGCAGGCTGAGCCGGTCGTGCGCGAGCTCCTGCGCGAATTCGGCGACGTCCGCTACATCTGGCGGCACCTACCGCTCAACGATGTCCATCCCAATACCCAGCTCGCCGCCGAAGCCGCCGAGGCCGCCGCCGATCAGGGCGCCTTCTGGGAGATGCACGACCTCCTCCTCGCTCATCAGGACGCACTCCGACCGAGTGACCTGATCAGCCACGCCGAGCAGCTGGGACTCGACATCGAGCGCTTCACGAACGATCTTCAGGAGCGGGCCGGCGCCGCACGCGTGGCCGAGGATGTCGACAGCGCCGACTTGAGCGGCGTTTCCGGCACACCCACCTTCTTCATCAACGGCCGACGGCATTACGGCGCCTACGACATCGACACACTCTCAGCGGCTGTACACGCCGCCGGAGCGCGGGCAACCCTGACGACCACGACCAACGGCTGAGCGCTCACCGCGCTGGTCAGCCGCTCTCTTCCTCAGCCTCGCTCATGATCGGCGCCGTGGCGAGTTGTTCTCGGTGTCGCTCCGCGTCGAGCCGTGCCTCACGCTCGGTCGCAAATCCTTCCGGATGCCTGCCGACCATGGTGCCGCTCGCGTTGAACACGTACCACCTATGCCTGCCGTCCCGGTCCTTCTGAAGCTGGAACCGACAAAGACCCGGACGTTCGGGTGCACCGCCGCTCATCGCGCGATTATTTCTGCGGGGACTGCGCTGTGCGCTCGGCTCGGCACGCTAGGAGCTTGCGCTGGGACGGCCGAACTCGGCGGCGGCGGTGACGTGGAGCTGGTTCAGCTGCGCGGGGGTCGGACACCACTTCGATTCGAAGCTGCTGGTGTCCCAGCCGGCAAGGCGAGCGCCGGCCTCGTAGGCGCTCTGGCAGAACGCAAGCAGCGTCGTTTTTGGATCTCGCGCGCCGCGCACGGCCTCGTAGGGAAGCACCGCTAATGAGCCCGAGCCGTACTCGATCCAGCTGCCCGCGGAAAGCGGTTGCTCGCGGAGCCCCTCGGGCTCGGGCGCCGTGTAGGAGTAGTAGGTGGCATCGCCGACGGTGTCGTCGCCCGCCCAGAACCCGAACGAGATGACCTCGTGCGAGTAGGCCTCCTCGTTGACCGGATCCGCATCGATCGTCATCCCCAGCCCGGCCCGAGAAACGGGTGACCGCCAGGTCGAGGCCGTGCCAGAAGAGGTGCACCGGGCTCGTCTTGCCGTTGAACCAGCCGCTGAACTCTTCGAACACGGAGTCCGACCAGTCGAGGATGCGGCCGAAGCGCTCGATCGCCTCTCGATCCCACGACGCGTGCTCCACGTCCTCGGGAAACGGCGTCGTCATCGGGACACCGAACGGCTGCTCCTTGATCTCGACGTCGATGCCGAGCTCGGCAAGCAAGGCGTGGAGGCGGGAGTCGAAGTCGGCGACGGGCATCCCGTCGCCGAGCTCGAACGACTTGTTGCGCCCGTCACCGGTCTGCACACGCAGGGCGTGATCGAGGAAGTCGAGCCTGATCTCGAAGGTCGTCCCGCGATGATGGAGGCGCCGCGTCGTGAGCCCGCGAACGTCGACGTACAGGGCGACGTTCCACCAGTGATTGCGCGGTGCCGTCGTGGCGAGCCGGATCTTGCCGAGGATCTGGGCGTACAGGTGCAGGGTGTCCTTCGTCGGGCGCCAGTCGGCGAGGTGCAGCTCCGGGAGCGTCATCGTCCGCTGACCACGAACGCGACGTTGTCGAGGTAGCACCAGCTCCAGTCTTCTCCTGGTTCGGCGGAGCGGACGATCGGATGTCCCGAGCTGCGGGCGTGGGCGGAGGCGTGCCGGTTCGGTGAGCTGTCGCAGCAGGCGATGTGGCCGCAGGACTGGCACATGCGCAGGTGCAGCCAGGTTCCGCCGATCGCGAGGCAGTCCGTGCAGCCGGCGATCTCGTCCGGCAACTCGGTCAGCTTGATGCTGTCGGTGTGGGAGCAGATCGCGCTCATCGGGCCAATGCCTCCAGCAAGGTCGCCGCGTCGTAGCCGCCGCGGTGCACGACGCCGTCGATGAACAGCGTCGGTGTGCCGCGCACCTCGCCGGATGCCAGTCCGCTCTCGACGTCCCGTCGAATACGCTCGAGGACGCCCGTGCCGGCCCTGTCTTGGTCGAACTGCTGGACGTCGAGGTCGAGCTCGACGGCGTAGCGCCGCAGGTCGTCGTCTTCGAGCGCCTTCTGGCGATGGAAGAGCAGCTCGTGCATGTCCCAGAAGCGGTCTTGGAGCGCGGCTGCCTCGGCGGCGGCTGCCGCCGCGAGCGCGTGCGGGTGGATGTCTGTGAGCGGGAAGTGCCGGAAGGCGAAGCGAACGCCGCCGGTGAGTTGTCGCTCGATCCGCTCGATCGCGCGAAACGCCTGCCGCGAGTAGGGGCATTCGTAGTCGCCATACTCGACGAGGAGACGAGCGGCCGAGGGGCCGCGGACGTGATCGACCCCCTCCTCGAGCCACCCCATGGTTGGCTGGCGTTTCTCTGGCATGCCTCAGAACCCGACCTGCTGGCGGATGAGGACGACGTGGATGCGGCCGGGATCCTCCTGGTGGATCTCGAGGATCTTGCCGACGCGGCTGTTCATGCCGTAGGCGGCGTAGGCGCGTGCGTCTTCGAGCGGCAGGCTGTGCTCGACGACGCGCTTGTGCGCCGCCTCCAGGCTGGGGACGAGCTTCTGCGCGCCAACGACGAAGATGACGTTGGCGGCGCCCCAGGCATAGGAGGCGAGCTGGCTGCCGGAAGCGGAGGCGATGACAAGCGTTCCCTCGCGGGTGATCGCGTGGACGCTGCCGAGCGCGTAACCGGGCTGGCCGGCGACCGCCTTCATCTCCGGCAGCTGGGTCGCGTAGTCGAGCGCCATCATCTTGGTGCGCGCCGAGTCGTACGGCCCGCCACCGTCGATCGCGTCCGCGATCCCGGTCTCTTGGAGCGTCACCGAGGTGTTGGTCATCACCGAGGCGCCTTCGGGGATGCGCGCGATCACGGCGACGCGTGCAGCCTCGAGGTCGTCGACGACCTCGACGCTGAATCCGTGCTCCTCGAGGGCGACGACGGTGTCCGCGAGGGTCTGCTCGTCGGGCAGCGTGGTGAAGCGGTCGGGTGCGTGGGTTGTGCTCACTGGTGATCCTCCTGGGCGGCGAGGTCGCCGTCGGCGACCTGGTTGGAGCGGGAGAGGTCGCGCAGCCTTCGAGCAGTGCCGGCGACGCTTCGCTCCTCGTACTCGAGGTGTGCGAGCAGGTGTTCCTTGAGCACGTCGAGCGCGTCGGCGACGGTGCGGCGGGCGTGGTAGCTGTCGTGTCGGGTCAGCGCCCGCGCGGCTGCTTCGACATGATCGAGATAGTCGGAAACCGCCCGATGCTCGGCTCGGAGCCGCTCGACGACCGGCCGAAGCGCGGGGTTCGTCTCCTCGAGCTCATCGAAGAAGTCCGTGTCTTCGGCGTGGTGGTGCGAGTGGACGAAGCGGCAGTAGCGCAGGCAGCTGACCTGGAACTGCCAGAGCGTGGTGTCGTTCCTCAGTGCCTCGAGCTCCTCGTTGAGCCCGTCCGCAGATAAGCCGTCGATGACAGCTGCCGCGAGGCGCTCGAAGCGAGCGAGCTCGCCGCGAATGCCCGCGTGGACGGCGAGCAGCATCTCGTACAGCAGGCGCCCGCGGGCGGTCTCCGGGGTCTCCTCGAAGGCGCGCACGGAACTCACCCGCCGCGCTCCGGCGAGATCGCGGGCACGGGCGAGGAGGCGCGCCGCTCGGCCACGCGTTCGCGTACCCGCGGGGCGACGTCCTCAATGAAGGTCGTGAGCGTGTGCCGATCGGGCGGCGTGGCGAGCACGAACGTGCCGAAGCCGATGTCGAGCGCGAGGTGCGTCAGGACCTCGGCCCAGTGCGCGGGTGGGCCCACGATGCCCTGGTCGGTGTCGGCGGCAGGTCCGACGCGGGTGCCCGTGAAGGCGCCCTGAACGTTGTAGATGCGGCGGATCGCGCGCGGGTCGCGCCCCGCCTCGCGAGCAGCGCGATCGATCGCGAGGTTTGCCTGGGCGGCTTCGCGCGGCGGCTTGTAAGACATGAGTGGGCTGACCCAGCCGTCGGCGACGCGAGCGGTCAGGTCCAGCGCGCGCGGCCTGTTCGCGCCAATCCAAACCTGGATCGGGTGCGCGGGTGAGGGGCCGGGGTGGACGCCGGCGAGCTGGTAGTAGCGGCCGTCGAAGCGGATCCCGCGGCGCTCGCCGCTCCACGTCGCCCGCATGAGTGCGACCGCCTCCTCGAGTGCCGCGAGGCTCTCCGCCGGCGTTAGAGCGGGAGCGCCCATCGCATGCGCGGCCTCGAGGTAGCCGCCGGCGCCGATGCCGAGCATGTAGCGGCCGCCGCTCAGCAGGTCGAGCGTGGCCGCGGCCTTGGCGAGCACGGCAGGCGGCCGTAGCGGCAGGTTGCCCACGTCGGCAAACACGCGCACCGCTTCCGTCTGGGCGAGGATCGCCGCGAGGAGCGACTGCGTATCGAGGTGGCGTGGCTGGTAGGGATGGTCCTGGACGCCGACCAGGTCGTAGCCGAGGCCGTCGGCAAGGCGCGCGGTCTCGAGCACGCCGAGCGGGTCGTCGGCGTCGGGGACGAGGAAGTAGCCGAACTCGAGGGAGTGGCCGTAGTCCAGGCTCTCGTGCAGCGGCTGCGATGATGTTTCGGTGCTCACGTGTTCCTCGCGACTTGTACCAGACTAGTGACTTCGATAAAGAGAGTAACGGCGGTCGTGCTAGTGGAATTCCCTGGACGTAATGCCTGATCGACAGCCCGTGGTCGAGGCCGAGGCGTGCGCGCGCGCCGACGCAGCACTTGTGCGCGCATTCGACCTCCTCGGCAGGCGCTGGACCGGCGTTCTACTCGGAACACTGAGCGGCGGCCCAGCAGGCTTCCGCGCCATTTCGCGAGCCGTCGAGGGCATCAGCGACTCGGTGCTCTCCGACCGACTCACCGAGCTCTGCAACGTCGGGCTCGCCACCCGCACGGTCGACGAGGGCCCGCCCATCTCCGTTGCTTATGAGCTCACCGACGCAGGCCGTGCCCTACTACCGGCGCTCGAACAGATCACCCGCTGGGCCGAGCAGCACCTCCCCGCCGCGGGCGAGGGCGAGTGAGCCTTACGCTTGGGCCGTGCCGGCCGGGAGGCCCGTTAGTACCATGATGGCCCGTACTGCTGGTAGGGCGCTTCGAGGTCTTGCACCTCTTCTTCCGTTAGCTTGAGGCCGATTGCGTCGACTGCCTCGGGTAGGTGGTTGGGCTTGGTGGCGCCGACGATTGGCGCCGAGACGAGCGAGTTGCGGAGGACCCACGCCAGGGCGATCTGGGCCATGCTGACGCCGCGTGCTTCGGCGAGCTTCTGCACGGCGTTGATGACGGGTTCGTCGTATGGGGAGTCGAAGGCTTGGACGACCTTGTCGGTGCTGGAGCGGTGGCTCTGCTCGCCGGCCGGGCGGGCGAGGCGGCCTTTCCCGTTCGGGGAGTAGGGCACGAGACCTACCCCCATGTCGCCGCACATGGCCATCAGCTCTCGCTCGTCGTGCCGGCGCAGCAGGTTGTACTGATTCTGCATGGATACGAACCGGGTCCAGCCGCCGAGATCCGCGGCGTGCTGGAGCTTCGCGAACTGCCAGGCGTACATCGAGGAGGCGCCGATGTAGCGCACCTTGCCCGCCTTGATGATGTCGTGCAGCGCCTCCATCGTCTCCTCGACCGGCGTGCCCGAGTCGAAGCGGTGGATCTGGTACAGGTCGATGTAGTCCGTGCCGAGCCGCGTAAGCGACGCATCGACCTGTTCGAGGATCGCCTTGCGCGACAGGCCCTCTCCACCGGGGCCGTCGTGCATCTTCCCCCGCACCTTCGTCGCGAGCACGATCTCCTCTCGGCGCGAGTAGCGGGCGATCGCGCGGCCGACGATCTCTTCCGACGTGCCGAGCTGGTACACGTTTGCGGTGTCCCAGAAGGCCACGCCGAGTTCGACCGCCTGCTGGAAGAAGGGCTGTGCCTTGTCTTCGCTGAGCGCCCACGGGTGGGCGTCCGCGGTGGTCGGATCGCCGTAGCTCATGCAGCCGAGGGCGAGCCGGCTCACCTTCAATCCGGTGTTGCCTAAGCGGGTGGATTCCATTGTGATCTCCTTCGACTCGTTGCCAGGTGCCGCTCCGCCCGAGGGGTAACGAGCACGGTTGCGGATCGTTCCACGCGACCCAAGCACACCGAGTCACACCCCGAACGCTGGCCCAAGCGACCCCCAGTCGCCTCAGTAGCCTCTCCGCACGCACAACAGCAAGCAAGAAAGGACTGAAGTAGATGGCGGACAAGAGGGTTTGGTTCATCACTGGGGCTGGCCGCGGCATGGGCGTCGACATCGCGCAGGCTGCGCTCGCCGCCGGCCACGCAGTCGTTGCGACCGGCCGCAAGACCGAAGCCGTGGCCGACGCCGTCGGCGAGGCTGACGAGCTACTGGTCGTCGAACTGGACATCACGAGCCTGGCGTCGGCGGAGGCGGCGGTGCAGGCCGCGGTCGACCGCTTCGGCCGGATCGACGTGCTGGTCAACAACGCTGGCAACTTCTATGCGGGGTTCTTCGAGGAGCTGACGCCGGACCAGATCGAGCGGTCGCTGACGACGAACCTTGTCGGGCCGATGAACATCACCCGCACCGTGCTTCCCGTGATGCGCAAGCAGCGTTCGGGGAACATCGTCACGATCACCTCGACCGCAGGCATCGTGGGGCAAGAGTTCTGCTCGGCCTACGCCGCCGCCAAGTTCGGGGCCGAGGGATGGATGGAGTCGCTGCGGTTCGAGGTCGAGCCTTTCGGCATCCACACCACGATCGTCGAGCCGGGCTTCTTCCGCACCGAGCTGCTCACGAACGACTCCACCGCCTACGCTGACCCGTCGATCGACGACTACGCCGAACGCACCGCCCAGACCCGGCCCGCGTGGGAGGCGATGAGCGGCAAGCAGGGCGGCGACCCCGCGAAGCTCGCGAAGGCTCTAGTCACCATCGTCGACCAGGAGCAGCCGCCGCGGCGGTGGGTTGCGGGCGCCGACGCGGTCGAGACCGTCCAGCAGAAGGCCAAAGAGCTGCTCGCGCAGGTCGATGCCTACCGCGACCTGTCGTCTTCGCTCGCGGTCGAGGACGGCTAGACCGAGTTCCAGCGTCTCGAGCGACCGCAGAGGGAGCGCGGAGTCGGGGCCAACGGCTGGACGGCGACCGCCACGGCCAAGGCCAGCGCTAAGAGCCAGAGAACCTGGGTTGCGCTTGGTCTCTGGCGTCGCCGCCGGCGTCCTGGCTGGAGTATCGGCATAGGTGTGTTGGGGTGAACCGCACCCGGATGGACGGGTCGCTGCGAAACCCCCTGGGTCTGTGCCCTTGACCCCGTTCGCGCTGCTGGCACCTGTCCTCTGCGTGCTCGCAGCGCCCGGCGCCGAGCTGGGCGCGTTTGCAGCGGAGCGGCGTCTGATCGATCCGAGGCGGCCGCGCAGCGCCTCGGTCGTACCCGTACGACACGGCACCCGCCCGCCGAGCGCGACGAGTCCTTGACGCAGACGGCGCGCGGTCAGTGGGCGTGCCCGTGGTGGTCGTCCGCGACGGCCCCGGGGGTGAGCCGAACAGCGAGCAGTGCGGCGAGCGCGGTCGTCAGCGGCACGGCGGCGATCAGGCCGATCGAGCCGACGAGCATGGCCACGATCTCGGTCGCCACGACTTCGCTGTTCACGGCGTCCCCGAACGAGGTGCCGCCGAGGCTGAAGATGAGGAGCACCGGCAGCGCCGCGCCTGCATAGGCAAGTACGAGCGTGTTCACGGTGGCTGCGATGTGGTCGTGACCGACGGCGACCGCTCCCTCGAAGAGCCGCCGGAACCCGTACCCCGGGTTCGCGCGCCGTAGGGCGAGCACCGTCGATGCCTGCGTGACGGTGAGGTCGTCGAGCACACCAAGCGCCCCGATCACCATTCCGGCGAGCAGGAGCCCGCTGATCGAGATGTCGCCGACCGACGCCCGGAGGAAGATCGCCTCGTCGGAGGAGAGCCCTGTCAGGTGCGCAGCCTCCACGAAGAGCGAGGCCAGGCCGAGCGTGAGGATCAGCGCGGCCGAGGTGCCGAGCGTCGCGGCCAGCATCTTCGGCCCGAACCCGTGGGTGATCACCAGCGTCACCAGCATGATCGCGAGCGAGCCGACGAGCGCGACCCCGGGCGGCGAGGACCCGTCGAGGATCGCGGGCACGACGAAGAAGATGATGATCGCGAGGCTCGCACCGAGCCCGACCAGGGCCCGCATTCCCTTCCAGCGGCCGGTCAGCAGGACGAGCGCGGCGAAGCCGACGGCGAGCCAGAGGAGCGGCCTCCGACGTTCGAAGTCGGCGAGTGAATAGCGGTCGAGCTTGACCCCGCCGAGTTGCGCCTCCGGTGGCAGTTGGTTCTCGGCGACAAGGACGCGGTCGCCGATGTCGAGGTCGAGGCGATCGGGCGGATCGTTGACCGTCAGCGTCGCGCGTGTGCCCGCATCCTCGCCCTCCTTCAGCTCGACCGTCACCGTTCGACAGCCGCGCTGTCCGGGCACGCGACAGGGCGCGGCGGCGATCGCGACGATTTCGGCGCCGAACGTCTGCGGCCGCGCGAGCCCGACGGGCTGCTCGATCGTGCGGTCCTCCGGCCAGAGGGTCACCAGCCCGATCACGGTCGATGCGACGACAACCCCGAAGGCGAGCCAAAACAGGTTGACCACGAACGAGCGCGGCACCCTCTGGAGTGTGTCAGCCGCGACGGAGCGCGGAGATCGCGCTGGTGGCGAGGAAGGTCGCGGCTGCGAGCAAGACGATCGTGCCGCCGGGAGGGAGATCGGCGTAGTACGCGACCGTGAGCCCGCCGAGGACGCTGCCGAGACCGATCGCCATCCCGAGCAGCAGGGTCGAACGCATGCTCCTGGCGACGCGACTCGCCGCGATCACCGGCAGCACCATCAGCGCAGCGATCAGGAGGATCCCGACGATCCGCATCGACACCGCGACCGTCGTCGCAGCGAGGGCGGCGAGGACGATGTTGAGGAAGGCGACGGGAACACCGGCCACACGCGCGCCCTCCTCGTCCAGGCAGACCCCGGCGAGCGCGCGGTAGAGGAGCGCGATCGTCGCGAGGCCGGCGATCCCGAGCACGGCAACGAGCGCGAGATCAGTGCGTGTCGTGGTCAGGATCGAGCCGAACAGGAAGCCGAAGAGGCTGACGTTGAGCGCCCCTGCAAGCGAGATCAGGACGACGCCTCCGGCAATCCCCGTGTAGAAGACGAGCGCGAGCGCCTGGTCGCCGGCCGCATGCTTGCGGACGCGCAACCACTCGATCGCTCCTGCCCCGCCGATCGACGCGACGAGCGCAGTCAGCACCGGCGCGACCAGGCCCCTTCCCGATCAGCGCTTAGAGGGGGTGGGCGTACCGTCGTGTCCGGCTCGCGTGTGCGCGCGTGCGCGCTCGAGGGTTTAACTCTCAGCACGAGCCCCCCGACAACGATGCGCCTGACGACGCTCTCGCTGATGCACATCGCGGCCGCGCTCGAGGCACGCGAGTCGGCGACGAGCATCTTCACGCGGCTACACGATCGAGAACCGCCGCTTCGTCCAGCTGGTCGGCGCGGCGCTCCTGTTCACGTTCCTCGTCACGGCGCTCTCTCCGCTCCAGCGGATCTTCCGACACGGTCGCGCTGACGAGCGCGCAATGGGGGATCTGCCTGCTCGGCCGGAGCGTGTTCGTCGCGGTCGTCGAGTTGGGCAGGCTCGTCGACCGGCGCGCGTGCAGCGCTCGCCGCCGCTCGCCGCCGTCGAGATTTGAGAGGTGAGCGGGGCGGGTTGGCCGCCCCGCTCCCTCGGCGGTCAGCCCGCGCGCCGGAAGAAGACGCTGGACGGATCCGTCCCGTGTGGCTGCGAGAAGAAGGGTGTGAACGCGGTTCCGGCGTTCGCGAGCCCTTCGTAGTCGCCGGTGAAGAACCCGCCTGCATCCGGGGCTTGTCGCATGTCGAAGGACACGTTCGTGAGCCGCTGCTCGTCCACCCAGTTCGCCGGATTCAGGCACGCGGTGGGTGACGTGGGATGGCAGTGGACGACGAAGTAGTCCGTCAGGAGCGGCGGCGCCGCCGTGTTGTTGCGGAAGTCGTAGTAGGTGACCGCGACGGTGCCGTCGGCCGAGACGTCGACCGACGGAGTGAAGGCCTGCTGGTTCCCGATCGGGATCCCGGTCGGCGTCTTGTTCACCTTGACCGGGGCGGACCAGGTCAGGCCGCCGTCGAGCGACTGCGAGAACGCGACGGCGTCGGCCGCCCCGCCGTTCAGGCTCGCGTCCTGCGACACCGCGTAGAGGCGGCCGCTCGTCGCGGTCGCGGTTGAGTCGACCGCGATGTCGGGGATGATGTCCCCGGTCCGGACCGGATCACCCGTCTCCGGGTCGAAGTTCCCGATCGTTCCCAGCCTCCCCACGTCGTACGGTCCGGACCATGTGGAGCCCTTGTCGGTCGAGCGTAGGACGCGGATGAAGCCGCCGCGCTTCTTCTTCGCGTTCTCGTTGTTGAACTCGGTGAAGATGTCGACCAGCGTCCCGTTTGGCTGGACGACGATCTGGTTGCCGATCGTCTGGTCGTTCTGGCCGGGATCGAAGATGGGCCGCGCCGGTTCCCACGAGACGCCCTGATTGCTCGAGCGGGCGAACCAGGCGGGGCCGCTGAACGAGCTCGTGCGGAAGGACGCGACCACGCTCGCCCGTTCGCTCCCGGGGAAGACAAGGCGATCCCAGACCGCGTAGACGTAGTTCGCGTCCGTCGGATCGGCGGTGATCGTCTGCTTGTCGTTGAACACCGTCGGCGCGGTGTCCCTGATCACGGCTACCGGATCGCTCCAGGTGAGGCCGCCGTTCGTCGATCTCGAGGCCAGGAGCGCGTGGTCGAAGTCGAAGGTCGTGAACGGGGGCGCGACGTCGTTGAACGAGAGGCTGAGCTGGTACGCGATCCCGGTCGGGCCGAAGGTCACCCATGGATCGGTCGCCCGCTGGTAACCGCCGCCGTTCGCCGCGGTGCCGCCGGTGCAGAGCGACGTCTTGAGCCCGTTCACGATCGTCCAGCTGGCCCCGCCGTTCATCGTCACGCCGGCGACGTTCCCGCGGGAGCCGCCGTTCGACCAGCGGTCCTGCTGCCAGACGCCGATCATGTTGGCCGGGTTGGCGGGGTTGACGTCGATCCAGGGCTCGACCTCGCTCCCGATGTAGACGGTGCCGGACTGTCCTGCCACATCGTCGGCCGTGCATGCCGCGAGCGGGCTCGCACCCGACACCTGGACGAGCGGGCCCAGTGTCAGGCTTGCCGCAGGAAGCACGGTGACCGACGCGAGGGCCAAGACAGCCGCTGCGAAAGCAATGGAGATCCGCTTTCGGCGCATATTCCCTCCCTGTGCTCGGAAGTACTGAGCGTAGCTCCGTCGAGGCTCCCGTGCGAGAGTCCGACGCGGACGGCCTAGAGCCGCCGGCTACTCGGCCATGCGGACGACGACGTCGTATTTCGTGACCGAGGTGCGGCGACCGGGAGTCTGGTCGGCCGGCATCGCGTTCAGCGCCTCGTCGCCGCGCTGGTAGTCGTCCTCGGTCTCGAAGAAGAGGACCACGAGCGACCTCTCGGCGTCCGCGTCGTGCAGGAC
Source organism: uncultured Gaiellaceae bacterium (assembly GCA_963802765.1). Classification (GTDB taxonomy): domain Bacteria; phylum Actinomycetota; class Thermoleophilia; order Gaiellales; family Gaiellaceae; genus Gaiellasilicea. Next base: position 96,503 of record CAWDJZ010000011.1, on the reverse strand, counting down.
CACGATCTCCGTGGCCGGAACGTTCTCCGGCCTCTCGCCGCCCTCCATCTCCTGCTGCATCCGGGCCAGGTGCCGCGGTCGACGCCGTCGAAGGTCACGGCTCGTGCGAGTGGCATCTCGGCCTCCTTTGGAGGGTTGGACCGACTCTAGCCCCGGTCGCGTCCGGCGACAATGCGCGCTGTGACCGACAAGAGGGAGGGGAACTATGACGGCAGCGGCTGAGCGCGCGCCCGAGCTTGCCGACGCGCTTCTGCAGCGAATCGGCCAGACGATCGGCGAGCGGGTGAAGGTCTCCACGGTCTTCGGGGAGCCCGTGGAACGCGAGGGCGTCACGGTGATCCCGGTCGCCAAGGCGCGGTTCGGGTTCGGTGGCGGCGGCGGCGGTGGAGTGCGGGAAGGCAGTGAAGGGTCGGGTGGCGGCGGCGGTGGTGGCGCCCTGGTGAGCCCGGTCGGGTACATCGAGCTGCGCGCCGGCGCGGCGCAGTACCGGCGGATCTCGACCCCGGTCGATCTGCTCGTGCTCGCTGTGTCGGCGTCGCTCGCCGCGCTCGCCCTCAAGCGGATGCTTGCCTGAAGCGCTCCCGCGCCGCCGGTCGGTTAGCATCGGCAGCTCGCCGCGCCAAGGCGCGGTGGGGTCGAACACAATCGAAGGGGGGACGTATGGGACGTCAACTCTTGGTGGCTGCAGCCGGACTGTTCGGCGCGCTGATCTGTGCGACCAGCGCGCTCGCCGATGTGCGGATCACCGATCAGCCCTATGTTCGCCACGACGGTGGCAGCGACCTGACGATCGCCTCGTGCAGTAGCGACGTCACGGATCCGACGCCCGACGCGGCTACGCCGACACCCGCGGCGGACGAGGGCGGCGGCGAGCGCCAGCAGAATGAGCCGACCGCCGCCGTCAATCCGCTGAACGTGGACAGGATGACGGCCGGCGCCAACGACTACTGCTCCGTGCCGACGACGACGGATGCGTGGGCGGGCTTCTACTACTCGTCCAACCGCGGGGCGACGTGGGCCAACAGCCTGTTGCCCGGCTACCCGAACGACACCTCGGCCGAGGGTCTCGCGTCGCCGCTACACGGCTTCGTCGTCAGCGCCGGCGACCCGGTGCAGGACTGGGATCGCGCCAACCACCTCTACTACGGCGGGATCGCGTTCAACCGGACGCAGCCGGGGAACGGCTCGATCTGGGTTGCCCGCTACAACTGGGGGCCGCCCTTCGCCGTCCCGGACCATGAGCACACGGCGATCGTTTCGCGGGGTACGCCGACCGCGTTCGGCGTGGGCCTGTTCGAGGACAAGATCGAGCTCGAGGCCGACGACGGCGTGAACAGCGCTCACGCAGGCAACGTGTACGTCTGCTGGGCGCGCTTCACGGCGTCCGGCCAGAACAACTTCATCGAGTTCGCGCGCTCGACCGACGGCGGCCGCACGTGGACGACGCAGAAGCTGTCGAATTCGGTGCACGGCAATCAGGAGTGCGACATCGCCGTGACGCGCACGGGCGTGGTGTTCGTGACCTGGCGGCAGTACGAGTTCAAGCCGAACCAGGGCCAGCGTCAGCGTGACGCGATCGCCTGGGTACGCTCCGATGACGGCGGCGCGACGTTCACGAAGGCGGCCATCGCCCAGGAGTTCGTGCACTGGGACATGGGTGACGAGGCTGCCGACCCGGTGGCGAACGGCCAGGCGCGCTTCGCGTCCTGTCAGGCCGCCGACGGCACGCTCGGCGGCTGCGAGGGGCCCGAGCCGAGGCAATCCGCGCGGGACTGCGGCGACGGGGCGGTCTCCTGCGAGACCGGCTATGTGTTCGGCCGCGTCAACTCGGCGCCGCGCAACGCGGCCGACCCGAGCGCGGCGGGTGACCCGGACGCGCTGTACGTCGTGATCGAGGCCACCGTGCCCGGCACCCAACGATCAACGGGCACGACGTACGGCACCATCGTTCCGGGGACTGCAAGCCAGTCGTCGATCTACTTCACGAAGACCACGAACGGCGGCGCGACCTGGTCGCCGTTGACGCGGATCGACCCGCAGGCGCGTGGGAACCAGTTCTATCCCGACATCGACGCGAGCGCGGGGCGGCTGCACGTGGTCTGGCAGGACACGCGGGTGGACACGGCGACTGGGCCGGACGGCTCCTTCATCACGGTGCCGTTCCAGAACCGGCACGTGGCGGCCAATCCGCCCGGCAGCGTGTCGACCGGGGCTGCCGTGCAGTCGATCTACGCGACATCCGCCAACGAGGGCGGCTCGTGGACGTCGTCTGTGGCGTCATCGGTTGCCTATCCGCTCAACTGGGAGCAGTTCGGCAACCGCGACATCCCGTTCTTCGGCGACTACAACTACATCTCGGCGGTCGGCTCGACGGTGCTCATGAACTGGGCCGACGGGCGCGACACGGTCGCCGGGACCGATCCCCGCTACACAAACGGCGACGGCACCGACGGATTCGAAGTCCTGCAGTGCCGGACGCAGAACCCGATGACGCTCGCCTGGTCGGCTGACAACTGCCCCAACGCGGGCGGCCTCGACCAGCAGATCTGGGGCCTCGTGATCGGCTAGCGACGTTGACGCGGCACTGGGAGGGCGCGAAAGCCACGCCCTCCCAGTGACCGGTGTGCGGGACGACTACCCTCGCGCCAGAAGCCCGCAAACACGGCGCTTTCGATGCCGGTCCGGGACGACCTCCGGCTTACCCGCCCGGGCATCCCGCTTGCGGTGATTAGTGGCTCCGAGCCGCTTTTACCGGCTATTTCCCGTGCGGGATGTGCGCGGGATGCGGATAAGCCGGCGGTCGTTCGCGCCAGAGCCCGCGACGAAAGATGCGGATTTGCAGGTATTTTACGGAGCGACAGGACTCGAACCCGCGACCTCCGGCGTGACAGGCTTGTCCCACCGATACGACGATTGGCGACGATAGACGCGCAATCGCTCTATTCATGCGGACTTACGGGCTCCATCGTCTGATTTGTGTGCGATTGCGCAGGCTCGCTTTCGGGCGTTTGCTGCCCTTCTGCTGCCCGCTAACCGTTTACTCATCGCGCACCAATCGCCGTACCTGACCGTCGCCTCGGTGCGCGGGTTCTCGCGGATCTCGGCGTATCCGCGGTGGACGACGTCGTTCTTGGGCTCCAGGATCGCCTTCCGGATACGTAGACGCGGTGTCGACCAGCAGGCTGTTCGGGTGTGTGCTTGCGGATAGTTTCAGCGGTTACAAAGCGGAGCACACTTCCAGGGACGACTAGGCAGGCGCCTCCGTGCCCCAACCCCTTGCGCGCCGACGCGCCCGCTGCGAGGAGGTTTTTCATGGCCACCACGACGTGCGAGATCGACGGGCGTCGGCCCGCCGTCGCAACCGTGCGGATCAGGCAGAACGGCGAGGAGCGGACGATCGCCGTCTGCGAAGAGCACCTTCGGGAGCTTCAGGGTCAGAGCCGCGGGGCAGGGCGGTCGCCGTTCGGTGGCAGGAGTCTCTTCGACGAGTTCTTCTCCGACTTCTTCGGCGACGGCGGCCTCGGCAGCCGTACGCCCGGCGCCGCCGGTGGCACGACCACGACGCGCCCGCGCCGCCCGGCCGAGCAGATCGACGTCACGCAGTACTTCAGCGACGCCACCCGCCAGCTGCTCCAGCATGCCGCGCAGAAGGCGATGGAGTGGGGGAGCCTCGATGTCGACTCGACGCATCTGCTCTGGTCCGCGACCCAGGACGAGGTTGTCCGGCACGTGCTGAAGCAGGTCGGCGCCGACCCCGCCGCGATCGCGGCGCAGATCGAGGAGGAAGCAGACGTAAAGGAGCGCACGGACGTTGCGCCGTCGCTGTCACCGGACGCGAAGGCTGCCCTGTTGGCCGCCTACGAAGAGTCGCGTCGGATCGGCGCGTCCTACGTCGGCCCGGAGCACGTGCTGCTCGCCCTGGCCCAGGACACCGAGACTGAGGCGGGCGAGCTGCTCGAGCGATTCGCGATCAGCCACACGAAGCTGCGCGGCGCGGTCATCCGCGGCGTCGAGAGCGGCGAGGCTGGTGGGCGCCCGGCGAGCACGACAAAGACGCTCGACGAGTACGGCCGCGACCTCACGGAGGAGGCTCGCCAGGGGAAGCTCGATCCCGTGATCGGCCGGGCCGATCAGATCGAGCAGACGATCGAGATCCTCTCGCGCCGCACGAAGAACAACCCGGTGCTGCTCGGCGACCCCGGCGTCGGCAAGACCGCGATCGTGGAGGGCATCGCCCAGCGGATCGTCAACGACGACGTGCCCGAGACGCTCACCGGCAAGCGCCTGGTGGCGCTCGACATGGCGGGGATGATCGCCGGCACGAAGTACCGGGGTGAGTTCGAGGAACGCCTGAAGGGCGTGATCGACGAGATCACCGAGAACGCGGACAGCCTGATCGTCTTCATCGACGAGATCCACACGGTCGTCGGCGCGGGAGCGGCCGAGGGCGCGATGGACGCCGGCAACATGCTCAAGCCGGCGCTCGCGCGCGGCGAGCTGCACATGATCGGCGCAACGACGCTCGACGAGTACCGGAAGAACATCGAGAAGGATCCCGCGCTCGAGCGGCGTCTCCAGCCCGTGCTGGTCTCGGAGCCGACGGTCGAGGAGACGATCGAGATCCTCACCGGCCTCAAGGACCGCTATGAGGCGTTCCATCGCGTGCGCATCACGGAGGAGGCGATCGTCGCAGCGGCGGAGCTGTCCGATCGCTATATCCGCGACCGCTTCCTGCCCGACAAGGCGATCGACCTGATCGACCAGGCAGGCGCCCGCGTCCGGCTCCGGTCGAAGGCGAAGCCGGAGGACACGCGCGCAGCCGAGGAGGAGCTCCGCCACATGGGGCGCGAGCGCGACCAGGCGCTCTCGGCCGAGGACTACAAGCGGGCGGACGAGCTGAAGGCGCAGATCGACGAGCGCCGCGCCCAGCAGGAGGGGCGGAAGGAGGCCCGCTCGCGGGCGCCCGAGGTCACGGTCGAGGACATCGCCGACATCGTGTCGCGGCGCACCGGCATTCCCGTCTCGCAGCTGACCCAGGAGGAGCGCGACCGGCTCTTGAAGCTCGAGGAACGGTTGCATGAGCGCGTCGTCGGTCAGGACGAGGCCGTCGAGGCCGTCGCGGAGGCGGTTCGCCGCGCCCGCGCCGGGCTCGCCGACCCCAGCCGTCCGGACGGGAGCTTCCTGTTCCTGGGACCCACCGGCGTCGGCAAGACGGAGCTCGCGCGGACACTCGCGGAGGCGCTGTTCGGCAGCGAGGACGTGATGGTCCGCCTCGACATGAGCGAGTACCAGGAGCGGCACACGGTCAGCCGGCTCGTCGGCGCGCCACCCGGCTACGTCGGCCACGAGGAGGCCGGACAGCTGACCGAGGCGGTCCGCCGCAAGCCGTATGCGGTGCTCCTATTCGACGAGATCGAGAAGGCACACGCAGATGTCTTCAACATCCTGCTCCAGATCCTGGACGACGGCCGGCTCACCGATTCGCAGGGCCGGACGGTCGATTTCAAGAACACGATCCTGATCATGACCTCGAACCTCGGCGCCGATCGCATCCAGGCCTTCGCACGGAAGGAGAGCGGCTCGTTCGACGAGCTGAAGGAGGACCTGATGGAGGTGCTCCGGCACAGCTTCCGGCCGGAGTTCATCAACCGGATCGACGAGATCATCGTCTTCCAGGCGCTCACGATGGAGCAGCTCAAGCAGATCACGCGGCTGATGCTCGACCGCGCCGCGAGGCGCCTGCGCGCGCAGCACATCGAGGTCGAGTTCTCGGACGAGGCCATCGAGCACCTGGCCGAGATCGGGTTCGACCCGGAGTTCGGTGCGCGGCCGCTGCGTCGTGCGATCCAGCGCGAGCTCGAGAACGAGGTCTCGCGGCTGCTGCTGAGCGGCGCGCTGCAGCCGGACGATCGCGTTCGGGTCGACTACGACGACGTCCAGCTCACCTTCGACGTCGAGAAGGGAGCCGCCGAGGCGATGGAGGAGGTCGAGGAGCCGGAGTCGCAGCCGGCACACGTCTAGCAGGGACACGAAAGCGCGCGCCGGTGGAGAGGTGATGATCGGTTGGACCGGTTGAAAGCCGAAACGTCGCCCGCAGGCCGCCGCGGGCAGTGAGCTGATGATCCTCGCCGCGACGCGGGACGCTGCGCGGCTCTTCCTCGAGCTCGGAACGGTCACGATCGTGCTCGCAGTCGGTGCGCGTCTCGCAGCACGCACGGGCTTCTCGTCGATCCCGCTCTATCTCGTCGCCGGGATCGTGCTCGGAGCGCTCGCGCCGCCGACGCTCGACGATGCGCTGGTCACGACCTTGAGCGAGGTGGGGATCGTGCTGCTCCTCTTCACGCTCGGGCTCGAGTACAGCGCGCTCGAGCTCGCCTCCGGGCTGCGGAGCGGCGTCAGAGGCGGGATCCTCGATCTCGCGCTGAACTTTCCGCCGGGCTTCGCCATCGGGCTTCTGATGGGCTGGGGGCTCGTCGGGGCGCTCGTGCTCGGCGGCATCACGTACGTCTCCTCCTCGGGGATCGTCGCGAAGGTGGTCAGCGATCTCGGTCGCGTCACGAATCCCGAGACGCCGGGGCTGCTCTCGTTGCTCATCCTGGAGGACCTGGCGATGGCGCTCTACCTTCCCCTCATCGGCGTTGTGCTGATCGGGTCGGGCGTGTCCACGGCGATCGCCTCCGCCGTCGTGGCCCTCGCGGTCGTTGGCTTGATCTTCCTCCTCGCGCTCCGGCATGGCCACCTCGTCAGCCGGGCGGTCTGGCACGAGTCCGACGAAGTGCTGGTGCTGAGCACGATGGGCGTGCTGCTCCTCGTCGCGGGGCTGACGGAGCGCGTACACGTGTCCGCCGCGGTCGGAGGGTTCTTGCTCGGGATCGCGCTCTCCGGACCCGTCGCCGATCGCGCCCGGATTCTTGTCTGGCCGATGCGTGACCTCTTCGCAGCCATGTTCTTCTTCTTCTTCGCGCTCCGGATCGACCTTGGCGACATCCCGCCCGTGCTCCTGCCCGCAGTCGCTCTCATCGCCATCTCGTGCGTCGCGAAGACCGCCACCGGCTGGATCGCCTCCGCCGGCCTCGACATCGAGGCGCGCCTGCGAGCGGGTACCGCGCTGATCGCCCACGGCGAGTTCTCGATCGTGATTGCCGGTCTTGCCGTCAGCAGCAACTTTGACCCGGAGCTCGCGGCGCTGGCGGCGACGCTCGTGCTCGGCACCGCGCTGCTCGGGCCACTCGCCACCCATTTCGCCGACGACCTAGCTCGGCTGCTCCCCCAGGGCGGAGCGAGAACGGCCGTCCAGCGACGCTGAGTGCTAGCCATTTCGGCCGTTTCGGGGCCGTTGGGTAAGTCGACCTGCCGTGCAGCGGAGCCCGATGGCCGAGACCTCCAGGTTGCTGATTCCAAGCCTTCGCTCTTGCATTGCGTTTCCTGTCAGAGCTCGATCAGGACGTTGATCGCCTCGCGCTCATTCATCGCGCGATAGCCGTCGGCACGCCCTCGAGGTTTGTGACCCGGTCGAAGACGCGTCCGGGCTCGATCCTGCCTTCGAGGACATCCGGTAGCAGCTCGTCGATGTACGCACGGTCCGGAGCGGGTCTGCCGCCCACGGTGACGTTGCCGAAGAACGCCGGCTGCGACGCGGGCATCGTCTCGTCTTGGGGAAGGCCGACGCGGCCTGCGCCAGTGCGCGGCAATACCCTGAGCGCCAGCCTCAATGCGACTGCTTATCCTGGCCCCAACAAGCGAGGAGATCCTGATGAGAGCCGTCACCCTCGATGCCTTCGACGCCGCTCCTGTCGTGCGCGACGACCTGCCCGATCCGACAGCCGCGGCTGGCGGCATGGTTGTGCGCGTGCGCGCTTCCTCAGTCAACCCCGTCGACAACGCGATCGCGGCGGGAATGTTGCGGGAAATGGTCGACCACGACTTTCCAGTCGTCCTCGGCCGTGACTACGCGGGCACCGTCGAAGCAATCGGCGCGGGCGTCGAGGGTTATGCGGTGGGCGACGAGGTCTTCGGCTTCGTCTTGCACGCAAATCCCACCGTCCACGAGGGAAGCTGGGCCGAGTTGATCGCACTCACGCCGGAGATGCAGGTCGCGCCGAAACCCGCCTCGCTCGACCTCGCCGCGGCCGGCGTCGCCCCACTCGCCGGCATCGCCGCACTCGCGGCCGTCGACGCGCTCGCGCTCTCCGAGGGAGAAACGATCCTGATCGTCGGCGCGACCGGCGGCGTCGGCAGCTTCGCCGTCCAGCTCGTCGCCCGCGCCGGTGCCACGATCATCGCTCCGGCGCTACCGGAGGACGCCGACTACCTGCGCGAACTCGGCGTCACCGAGCAGCTCGACCGTGACGGCGACGTCGTCGCCGCCGTCCGCGACCGCCACCCTGACGGCGTCGACGCGCTGCTCGATCTCGTCTCCTACGCGCCGGGAGCGTTCGACGGCGCGCTCAGGGACGGTGCGCGCATCGCCTCGTCGAACGGCGCAGCCGGAGAAGGGCCGGGCCGCACCAACGTGATGGCGGTGCCGAGCACTGACAATCTCCGCCGCCTCGCGGCACTACTCGACGACGGCACGCTGCAGGTACATATCCACGACACCTTCGAACTCGACCGCGCCACCGACGCGCTCCAGGCCCTCGCCACCGAGCGCGTCCGCGGCAAGCTCGCGATCAGCGTCCGCTGACCGTCACGCATCACACCCCGTTCTTGATGCGACAAGGGAAGACGTGGTGGCTCCTGGAAACGACTGGCTTGGGCGAACCCGAGCGAACGCGCGCGAACGCTCGCCCGCACTTGCAGTGCAGACGGTCGAGGATTCGAGTCCCTTCGTCCGGTCTGAAAAGTCCTGCAGTGCACGGACGAGGGCAGGATCAGAGCGACGGGACTCGAACTCGCGACTTCGGGCGCGACAGGCCGGCCCGTCTGTCGCTGAACTCGCCACTGACTCCGTTCTCGCACGTGTGCGCGTTACTTCGGCCGTGGGTCGCCGATCCAGTAGCGCGGGCCCGGGCCGAACCGGGCGGCGCGGTCGCCAGGGTTCGCGAGCTGGCAGCGGTCGAGTGAGAGGCAGCCGCAGCCGATGCACTCGGTCAGCCCGAGCTTCAGCCGCTCGAGCTCGGCGATGCGTTCGTCGATCCGTGACGTCCACGTAGCCGAGAGCTGGGACCAGTCGCGGCGCGTGGGCGCCTGGTGGGGGGGAAGCTTGGCGAGCTCGGCGCCGATCTCGTCGAGCGTCAGCCCGACGCGCTGCGCGAAGACGATGAAGGCGATCCGGCGCAGCACCGGCCGCGGGTACCGGCGATGGCTCGAGCCCGCCCGCTCGGAGCTGATCAGTCCTCGCTGCTCGTAGAAACGAAGTGCCGAGGACGCCACGCCGCTGCGGCGTGCGACCTCGCCGATGGGGAGCAGGTGGGCCGGTGTGGACGCCGGAGCTGCGGTGACCATTTGACTTCAAGTTTACTTTAACTTGTAGTCTAGGTCGAGTCACCATGAGAGGGATCGTCACAGGAGCATCTCGCGGCCTCGGACTCGCGCTCACCCGTGCTCTGTCCGAGCGGGGGTGGCAGCTCGCCGTCGACGCGCGGGGAGCGGAGGCGCTCGAGCATGCGGTCGCCGGCCTCAGCGGTGTGATCGCAGTCACAGGCGACGTCGCGGATCCCGACCAACGGCACCGGCTCGTGGAGGCAGCAGGCGAGCCGATCGACCTCCTCGTCAACAACGCCAGCCTCCTCGGCCCGAGTCCACTGGCGCTTTTGGCGCGATACCCCCTCGAGGAACTACGAAGCGTGTACGAGGCGAACGTGTTAGCGCCGCGGGCGCGTGCTTCGGGCGGCCGCTGGGGAGGCTCTGCTCCGAGCGCAGCTACGACGCCGCGCGCGAGCACGGCTACCGCTGGCACGAGTTCGGTGACAGCCAGCTCATCCTTCCCTGAGCCACCAAGTCGAATAGCGAACCGCCTGACAAAAGGAGCGATGCGATGACAAGTACACGGCAACCCATCGACGAGACTCGCGCGGCCACCCTCATCAGGGCGGTTGTCGGATCCTGGCCTGACGTCGAGGTCGGAGCCCATCGCTTCGGAGGAGTCGAGTTCCGGCTCGGTAGGCGCGAGCTCGGGCACTTGCACGGCGACAGCCACGCGGATATCGCCTTTCCGCGCAAGGTTCGCGACCAGCTGGTCGCGGATGGGCGTGCGCTACCTCATCGCGCGATCCCCGACTCGGGCTGGATCTCGGTTGCGATCGACGGCGAGAACGCCGCCGAGGGCGCGGTCGAGCTCTTTCGGATGGCATACGACCGGGCGCGGGCCGCGAAAGCGCGAGCGGAAGACGTCCGGTGACCGCCGACGGCCACCAGACAGCCGCGAGGATGCTCACGTGATGGCGACGATCACGCCGCACATCGTCGTCCGTGATGCGGCGAAAGCCGTCGACTGGTACACGGACGTGCTCGGCGCCGAGGAGCGGTTGCGGATCGCGGTTCCGGACGGCAGGTTGATGTCGGTCGAGCTCCGCTTCGACGACTCGGCGGTCATGCTGGCCGACGAGTTCCCGGAGATGGGGATCGTCTCGCCGCAGACACTCGGCGGCACCTACATGGCGCTACATCTGCTGGTCGGCGACGTCGACCTGGTCTGGCAGCGCGCGCTCGACTCGGGTGCCGAAGTGTTCCGCCCGCTCGAGGACAGCTTCTGGGGCGAGCGTGCCGGCCAGGTGATCGACCCGTTCGGGCACCGCTGGGGCCTGGCTCAGCACTTGCGCGACGTCTCGCCCGAGGAGCTGGTCCGCGCAGCAGAGGAGATGTTTGCCACGACGACGCCCGCTGCTGTCAGTCGGCGGAGAAGATGAAGTGGAGCGCCGCGAGCGCGTTCGGGCGCGCGGTGACTGTCATTTCGATCTCGTCGATCCTCCGAACGACATTGAAGTCCAGAAACGCGCAGCATTCCTTCTCCGCTGCCGCGAGCGTGCGAAGGCGCGCCTCGAGCTCATCCGCAGCGACGAACCGGTAACGGACGATCCATGGTCGTCTCTCGTTGCGCCGCTTCCCGTAGGAGCGACGACCAGGCCGCGAGTCGCTGCTCCTGTCCGGTCGCGTCAAGCGAGCAGGCGATGAGCGGGAGCGCAGTCGGCTGACGGGACTGGCTTCGCTCGTGTGAGTTGGGTCGGTAACGGCGCACGGTTGTGTCCTTAGGCGATAGCTCCCACATGACGTTCGCGCTTGAACTGGCCGGAGGTCATCCGTTGCCAGCGCAGGCACGGTGCGCAAGCGCGCGCTCGCGTTGGACATTCGGTCGCGATACATGCACCACCAGAAGACGGCTTTTGCAGGGATTTTCTTGTCCCTGGACGAGACTCGCCAAGTACCGCGCTGAGATCGCGAACACGCTGAACGCGGAGGGGGTAGCGACCGCCCAGGGCGGCCGGTGCTGGTACCCGAACACCGTACGAAAGGTCGCGATAGCCGCCCCGGCTGTTGGCATCTCGTGACCTCAGCGGTGCCTGACCCAGCCGGGCAACGAGGTCCAAGCGCCGCTACGAAGTCTCAGGTGCTAGCTCGTTCCCGCAATGTCGGCAGCGCCAACTATCGCGCGGCGTGAGGGCCTCGTGCAGTAGGAACATTCGACCTCGGACGTTCTCGCGAATCCTGAGCCTAGCGTGGTCTAGGGCACGAAGCTTCCGACTGTGATGGTGACGGTGGTGCCCGGATTCGCCTGTTGGCCAGCTTCCGGGTTCTGGGCGATGACGGAGCCGTCAAGGCTCTCGTCGGTAACCGCCTCACTTGCAGTCTCTACGCCGAATCCATGTTCCTCCAGCAGTTCGCTCGCGTCCGCTTCGGTCAATCCGATCACGCTCGGGACTAGTATCGTCGCGGTGCCGGTGGAGACGAAGAGTGTGACCGTCGTGTTCTCTCCCACCTTCACTCCGGCTCTAGGCTGTTGACCAACGACGGTACCGGCGGGCTTGCCTGAGGGGGCCTCCGTGCTCTCGACATTGAGCCGCTCGTCTTGCAAGGTTGCTTGTGCTACGTCGAACTGCAAGCCAACGACGGTCGGCACCGTGACTGGGTTCTCCGGGGGTGGTGGCGGTGTCGGGGGTGGTGGCGGTGCCGGGGTTGGTGGCGGTGGCGGTGTCGGGGGTGGTGGCGGTGCCGGGGTTGGTGGCGGTGGCGGTGTCGGGGTTGGTGTCGGCGTCGGCGTTGGCGTCGAGTGTGGGCCACGCACTGCGACGCAGTCCGGGCGCGGACTTGGTTGGCTCCCCTGATTTGCGGTCGCCGGGACGGGTTGACTTGACTTGAGGTCGATGGTTGCGGCTGCGACTGCTACTCCGAGCTGTCCGATGGTCTGGGCCGACACGTCGCCACGCTGGTGGTAGCAGAACTGATTGGCGTGGGTGCCGTGCACCTTCGTGGTGCTCACCGTCGGGGCCAGTTGATACGTGACGCCCATGATTCTTCGTCCAGCCGCGTCGCTGGTCGGGTTGATCCAGAGATACAGGTCGTAGTCGAAAGTGACTCCCGTGCTGCTGACGTGCGGGTCTCCAGGCGCAAGGACGTAGCCGAGCTGATAGCTCGGCCTCAGTGAAATATCGCCGAGCGGGAGCTTCGTTTCGCCCGTGTCGATTGTGAAGGATCGCGTCGTTGGGACAGCGCCGGGGAAGTTCACGACCAGGTCGTGGTCGCCCTTGTGGACGCCGGTCATTGAGAAGAAACCGTCTTGGGCGGTGTTCTCCTGCTTACCGTTTTCCAGGGTGACTCGGGCACCGGCTGCGGGCGCACCTCCGACGAGGACGCGACCGGAGACGGCCGCCTCCGTGGGAAACAGCAGTTCACGCGCGCCATCTCCCAGCGGGCGAACGACGATCAGCAGAAGGCCGCCAGCAACCGCGACCAAGACCGGGAAGAGCAGCTTCTCGCGCCAACCCCAACCGCTGACCCAGTTACGAAGGCGCGACCGCGGTCGATCTGGGTCTTGATTTCCACCTGCCGCAGACGTGTGCGTGTCCTCTTGCACCCGTCCCCTTACGCCGAGGCTCCCGTTGGGGAGTGACTCCGTCTGTTTTAGACCCTTTCACCGCTCGTGTACAGCCCCTTCGACGGCGACCGACTTCGCTCCCCTTTAAGCCTGTCCAGTTGCTCGCTCCGCCCGACTGATCACGAGCACTCGGCATGCCCCGGCAGCCGCGGTTGCCGCACGTGTGGTGGAGGTCGCGGCTGCCGGGGTCTTCGTCGCAGAACTCGCGCCAGGCGTAGCGGGTCGCGCCGACGACCTTGACGCCGTCGTAGAACAGGCCGTAGCCCTGTGGGCTGCGTGAGCCGAGCCACTCCCAGCAGCCGGTGACCGGGTCGCGCGCCCGGAGCCGGAGGAACCGCTCGACGGCCGGGGCGCGCTTACCGGCCACCGCCGACCACCCTTCGCTCGGCGCGGCGGATCAGGGTGGACGCAGCGCTGACGCACGGATCGACGCCTGAGCGGACGCGCCTACACGAAAACCGCCCGTCTGCAGGCGGTTTCGGAGACGGGAGCGACGGGACTCGAACCCGCGACCTCCGGCGTGACAGGCCGGCGTTCTAACCAACTGAACTACGCCCCCCAGGGCGACGGACAGTGTAGCCGGGACGCTCAGTACCCTGGCGAGCGATGACCACGGTCGACTGGATCGCGGCGGCCGTGATCGGGCTGGCGGCGCTGAACGGGCTCCGGCGCGGCCTCGTCGGCGGCGCGCTCTCGCTCGCCGGGATCCTGGCGGGCGCCTACCTCGGCGCCAAGCTCGCGCCGCAGCTGCTCTCCCGCGGCGAGTCGCCGTACACGCCGCTCGTTGCCCTCGCGGGGGCCGTCGTCCTCGGCGTCTTCCTCCAGAGCGCCGCCGCCGTCGCCGGCCGGGCGATCCGGACGAGCCTCTTCGTCGTGCCGCCGCTGCGCATCCTCGACTCCCTCGGCGGCTTCGTGCTCGGCGCCGTCGCCGGCGCGGCGATCGTCTGGGTCGCAGGGGCGGTCGCGCTGCACACGCCCGGCCAACAGGAGCTCCGCGAGGATGTGCAGCGCTCGCGGATTCTGAGCGAGCTGAACGAGCGCGTTCCGCCCGGGCGCCTGCTCGACGCGATCGCGCGCGTCGACCCGTTCGCGGCGATCCGCGGCCCGCAGGCGAACGTCCCTCCGCCGGACCCGGCCCTGCTGGACAGTCCAGGCGTTCGTGCCGCCCGCGACGGCGTCCTTCGGATCACCGGAACGGCCTGCGGGCTCGGCATCGAGGGCTCGGGCTGGGTCGCGGCGCCGAATCTCGTCGTCACGAACGCCCACGTCGTCGCCGGGATGAAGGATGCTCGCGTCGACCGGGGCGACGGCGCGTACGCGGACGCAGCCGTGGTCGCGTTCGACCCGCGCGACGACGTCGCGGTGCTGCGCGTCGACGGTCTCGCGGCGACGCCGCTGCGCCTCGTCGACCCGATCGAGGGGCAGGCGGTCGCGATCCTCGGCTATCCCGAGAACGGGCCGTTCACGGCCACCCCGGGTCGGATCGGCCAGACCGGTCCGCTGCTCACCGACGACGCCTACGGCCGCGGGCCGGTCGAGCGGCACATCACGACGCTGCGCGGCGCGGTCCGGAAAGGCAACTCGGGTGGCCCCGCAGTCGACGAGCAGGGGCGCGTGCAGGCGACGATCTTTGCTTCGCGGATCGGCTCCGCAGCCGGCTACGCCGTGCCGGCGGAGGTCGTGCGCGAGTCGCTCGCCGAGGCGGGCGCGCGCGAGGTCTCGAGCGGGCCCTGCGTCCGCTAGCGCTGGACCCGGGGCCGAAGCAGCTCCGTCTGAAGGAGGTTCGTGAGCCAGGTCTTGTGCTGATCGGCGCTCCAGCCGAGCTCGGCGGTGAGGACGTGGTACAGCTCCGGCGACGTGAGAGCGCAGTAGCGCTGACCCGCCTCGGTCACGGGCAGCCCTTCTCTGAGGTCGCTGCCGAGACACTCCCGAATCCGCCCGATCTGGTTCGCCAGCCGCTCCTCGAGAAGTCGGCTGCGGAGCTCCACCGCGAACGGCTCCTTATCTGCAGCGCCGCGAATGACGGCGTGAATCGGGGCGGTGCGAGCCAGGATGCTGCAGCTGAACGCCAGCCGCCTCGTCCATCGGAAGGAGGTTCGTCGGTGACGGCCGCTGTTCGTCCCTAGAGCACGTCGAGGATGCCGAGCGGCCGGCGGAACGGCGCGACCACGTACACGCCAGCCGCCTTCTCGCGCGACTCGGCGATCAGCTCGCGCGCCAGCTCCCGGCCGACGCCGGCCGCATCGGTGCCGGCCGCGCGGAGCCGTTCCTGCACCGGCTCGGGCACGAGAATCCCGGGCACCTCGTTGTGAACCCGGACGGCGAGCTGGAGGCTCGGCATCGGCCAGACGCCTACGAGCAGCGGGATCGGCGCCTGGCCGCCGAAGTGGGCCAGAAACGAGTCGAGATAAGAGAGGTCGAAGAGGATCTGCGTCATCGCGAACTGCGCGCCCGCCTCGAGCTTGCGCTCGAAACGCTCGAGCTCGAGCTCGATCTCGTCGGCCGACGGGTTGACGGCGACGCCGACGAAGAACGACGTGGGGGCGTCGATGCCGCGGCCGTGGTAGTCCTCGCCGCGGTTGAGCCCCGTGATCAGGCGCGTCAGCCCGATCGCGTCGAGCTCGTAGACGCCGCGCGCGCCCGGATAGTCGCCCTCCTCCGGGGGGTCACCGGTGACGGCGAGCATGTTCAATACGCCCTCGGCGTGCGCGCCGAGCAGCTGCGACTCGAGGCCCGCGATGGACATGTCGCGCGTCGTCAGGTGCGGGATCGTCTCGATGCCGCAGGCGCGCTCGATCGCGACCGAGGCCATGATCCCGCTCATCCGGGCGCGGGCGCGCGGGTTGTCGTTCACGTCGACGAAGTGGGTCTTGCCGGAATCCCTCAGCGCCCGGCCGGCCTCGATCAGCGCGCTGTTGTTCGCACCGAGTGGGGGGTCGAGCTGCACCGAGATGACGAACTCGCGCTCGCGGAGCATTCGCGCGAGCCCGGTCTCCTCGGGTGCGGCTTCGGCCGCTTCGGCCAGCTCACGTTCCCGGACGACGAGCGGCGCCGCCGGGGCCCGGCCCTCGTCGATCGCCTGCTTGATCGCGGCGATCTGAGCCGGGGTGGTGCCGCAGCAGCCGCCGATGATGCCGGCGCCGAGCCGGCGGGCCTGCGCGGCGAACTCGCCGAAGTACTCGGGCGTCGCGTGCGGGAAGACGAGCCGTGAGCCTGCGAGGCTGGCGAGGCCGACGTTCGGGAGCGCTGCGAGCCGAAGGCCGTCGCGCTGCATCGAGGCGAGCGCGTTCAGCGCGGCCGCCGGCCCGGCGCTGTGATTCGCCCCCGCCGCGGCGACGTCCAGAGCGGCGAGGCGTGCCGCCGCCGCTTCTGCCGAGACGCCGCCGAGCGTCTGACCGTCCGCGTCGAAGGTCATCAGGGCGACGACCGGAAGCGCGGAGACGCTCCGCACGGCCTCGATCGCCGCGACGAGCTCGTCGAGGTCGAAAAACGTCTCCAGCATGAGCAGGTCGACGCCGCGCCCCTCGAGGATTTGCGCCTGGTCGACGAAGGACTTACTCTGCTCGCCCGGGTCGAAGCGCTCGACCTCGCCGAGCGGCCCGATCGAGCCGGCGATGTAGACGTCCGCTCCCGAGACCTCGCGCGCCTCGCGGGCGAGCCGCACCGCCGTCGAGTTGATGCGCTCGAAATCCTCCTCGAGGAAATGGGCGGCGAGCTTCGGCCGGTTGGCGCCGAAGGTGTTCGTCTCGATCAGCTCGGCGCCGGCGTGGATGAAGCTCGCGTGCAGCGCGACGACGCTTTCCGGGGCGCGCAGGTTGGCCTCCTCGGGACAGCGCAGTCGCGGCACGGCGCCCGAGAGCAGGACGCCCATGCCGCCGTCCGCGACGATCGGCGGGCCGTCGCGCAGCCGTTCCTCGAACCTGGTCGGCATCCCGCGCAGCGTAGTGAAGCGGCCGCGGTCAACCGAGTTCGAGGGACTGCGTGAACCCCCGGAAGGGTGATTCCCCCACGGTGGGGATGGCCGATACTCATTCCATCTTCTGAGCGCGCCGATACGGCGGGCGCGCCGGGAGAGACAACTGGCCTCCTCACGGAGGCCCTCCGGGAAGGCCCCTGGCGGCGGGGGCCTTTCCTCTTTTCACTTTTACTCAAGGCGAAGGCGCGTGGTGCCGATAGGAGAGGTGACTCTCCTGTCGAGGTGACGGAACTCATTCCGGCGGCGCGGCGAGTAAAGCGGCGGGCTAGCCCCGCCGCTTTTCGTTCACTCGTGGAGCACGCGGCCTTCCATGCCGCCCGCGACCGTGACCACCTGACCGGTGACGTGGCCGGAGAGGTCGTCGGAGGCGAGCACGACCACCTGTCGCGCCACGTCCTCCGGACGGGCGACCTTGCGGAGCGCCATCGTGCGCGTGACGCGACGGACGGCGTCGGGGTCGACGTGTCCGCGCGTCATCGGGCTCTCCGTCCAGCCGGGCGCGACGGCGTTCACACGCGCGGTGGGCGCGACGCGCACGATCTCGTTCTTGAGGCTGAGCAGGAGCCCGCCGAGCACCGCCGACTTCGCGGCGGCGTAGTCGGCATGCCCGGCCTCGCCGACGATTCCCGCGGTCGAGCCGACGAGCACGAGCGAGCCGTGGCCGTTCCGCTCGACCTCGCGGAGAAAGCCGCGTGCGGTGAGGAACGTGGTTGTGAGGTTGTGCCGCAGCGTCTGTTCCCAGCGCTCGAGCGAGAGCCGCCAGACCGGAATGTCCTGGGAGGGCCAGACACCCGCGACCGCGGCGCACACGTCGATCCGGCCGAGCGCGGAACGCGCCTCCTCGAAGAGGCGGTCGACCTCCCGCTCGTCGGCGAGGTCGGCTCTGAAGGTCGGCGCGCCGCCGAGCTCGAGCGCGACCGCGCGGGCGCGCTCCTCGCCGCGGTGGTAGTGAACGGCCACGCGCGCCCCTTCCGCCGCGAAGGCGTGTGCGCAGGCGGCGCCGATGCCGCCCGAGGCACCGGTGACGAGCACGCCCTTCCCGGTCAGACCGGTCTCCACCGCGCAAGCGTATGCTCAGCGCGTGTCCGAGCTCGTAGCGTTCCTCGGCGTCGCGGCCGTTGTGATCTGCACGCCGGGCCAGGACACGGCTCTGACGATCCGCAACGCGCTGCTCGGCGGCCGCCGCAGCGGCGTGGCGACCGCGTTCGGCGTCTCGCTCGGCCAGGCGGTGTGGACCTGCGCGGCTGCGGCCGGTCTCGTTGCGCTTCTGCGCGCCTCGCAGCCCGCCTTCGCCGCGCTCCGGCTCGTGGGTGCCGCCTACCTCGTCTATCTCGGCCTGCAGGCGATCGTGGCCGCGCTCGGGTCGCCGCCGAGCCGCCGTTCAGGTGGTCGCGGGCCGGGGCACGACGCCGCGGGTGGCGTTGCGCGAAGGCCTCCTCAGCAACCTCGCCAATCCGAAGATGGTCGTCTTCTTCACGAGCCTGCTGCCGCAGTTCGGCGAGGCGTTCACGACCCTGCTCGCGTTCGGCTTCGCGTTCTCCCTCCTCACGTTCCTCTGGCTGTCGGCCTACGGCGTCGCCGTCGCCCGGCTGGGTCTGCTGCTGCGGCGCGAGCGCGTGCGGCGGGCGTTCGACGCGGTCACTGGCGTCGTCCTGACCGCGTTGGGGCTGCGCCTCGCGGCCGACGCGCGTTAGCCTCACGCCGTGCGCGTCCACGTGATCAGCGACATGGAGGGCGTCTCGGGGATCGTCAAGCCGGAGCAGACGAGCGGCGGCGACCCGATGTACGAGGAGGGGCGCAAGCTCTACACCGAGGAGATCAACGCGGCCGTGCGCGGCGCGAAGTCGGCCGGCGCGACCGAGATCGTCGTGATGGACTGCCACGGCGCGGGCGGCGGCTGGACGTTCAACTCGCTCGTCCCGGACCTGCTCGACCCTGCCTGCGAGTGGGTCGTGCAGGAGGAATGGACGGGTTACACGGCGTTCCTCGAGGAGGGCTGCGACGCTGCGCTCTTCGTCGGCATGCACGCCATGGCGGGCACACCGCTCGGCACGATGAACCACACCGTCTCCGGACGCGATTACCAGCGGCTCTGGTTCAACGGGACCGAGGTGGGCGAGACCGGCATCAACGCCGCGCTCTGCGGCACCTGGGGATGTCCCGTACTCCTCGTCACGGGTGACCAAGCGTCCTGCGACGAGGGCAGGGCGTTGCTGGGGGACGGGCTGACCACCGTCGCGGTGAAGGAGGGGCTCGGCGCCCGTTCCGCCCGGCAGATCCCGCCCGTCCGGGCGAGGCGGATGATCGAGGAGGGCGCGCGCAAGGCGCTCGGCGACCTCGAGGCGGTACCGCCCTACGACCCGGGCAGCCCGTGCGAGATCAAGGTCGAGTTCAAGCACACGGCCGCCCCCGACAGGCTCCGCTTCCACCCAGGTGTCGAACGGCTCGACGGACGCACGATCCGAGTCGAGGCGGACACCTGGTGGGAGGCCTGGAAGCAGTTCTTCTTCGAGACCTAGCGCCCTGGCCGGTGCGCCTCCGGCGCGAGCGGCGGGCCAGGGCGCTAGGCCCGGCGCCGTGAGGTTTGGTCCGTCATGGTTGCGGGACGTAGGGTGCCTGGTTTTCGCGTAACCACCACCAACCGGAGGGTGCTCGTGACATCTATTCGCCGAAGGTCCTCGCCGCCGCGTTCGCGGCGGCGCTCGCCACCTGTCTCCTCGCCGGAGGCGCCGTCAGCGCTCCGGCGACGGCCGCCGAGCAAGAGACGACCTATCTCGTCCTCGCGCCCAACGGCCAGTCGACCGCCAAAGCAGTCGCCCGCGTGGCGGCCGCCGGCGGGACCGTCGTCGCCGACTACCGACAGATCGGCGTGCTGGTCGCCCGCTCGGCCAACCCCGACTTCGTGACGGGCGCGTCCGGTGCCGGCGTGGACGCCGTTGCCTCCACCACCGGGCTCGGCACACCGCTCGACGACGGCGACCTGCTCGGGTCCGTGTCCGCCGACGCGGTCGACGCCCCCGGCAACCCCACGGGCGAGCCGCTCTGGGGGCTGCAGTGGGACATGACGCAGATCGACGTCGCCGAGGCGCACGCGATCACGACAGGCAGCCCGGACGTCGTCGTCGGCGTGCTCGACACCGGGATCTCGAGCACGCACCCTGACCTGGCCACGCAGATCGCGAAGGACAAGAGCGCGTCCTGCCTGGGCGGCGTGGTGAACACGGCCGAGGCCGCCTGGAACCCGACCACGTCCACCCACGGCACGCACGTCGCCGGGACGATCGCCGCGGCCATCAACGGCGTCGGCATCGCCGGCGTGGCGCCGGGCGTGAAGGTCGCCTCGGTGAAGGTCGTCACCGACGCCGGCTTCATCTACCCCGAGGCCGCGGTGTGCGGCTTCCTCTGGGCAGCCGACCACGGGATGCAGATCACGAACAACAGCTACTTCATCGACCCGTGGGAGTTCAACTGCCGCAACGATCCGCGCCAGCGGCCCGTGTGGCAGGCGGTGCAGCGGGCGATCCGCTACGCGCAGAACAAGGGCGTGCTCACCATCGCCTCCGCGGGCAACTCCAACGTCGACCTGCAGCACAAGTTCATCGACGAGCGGGAGCCCGAACGACGGCAGCGCACCCGTCGAGACGCGCGAGATCAACAACGCGTGCCTCGACCTTCCGGCGGAGGCGCCGGGTGTCGTCACCGTGTCCGCGGTGGGTACCCAGCGGCTGAAGAGCTACTACTCGTCGTACGGCCAGGGCGTCGTGGATGTCTCCGCTCCCGGCGGCGACACGCGGCAGCCGAACCCGGCCGTCTCGACGACCGCCAACGCCGTGCTCTCGACCACGATCAACACGGTGACGAGGGTGAACGGCTGGGGCTACCTGCAGGGCACCTCGATGGCCGCCCCGCACGCGGCCGGTGTGGCAGCGCTCGCCCTCTCGCAGCACCCGGGCCTGCAGCCCGCCGCGCTGGCGTCGCTGCTCGAGCGGACCTCCGAGCCGCTGCCGTGCCCGGAGGGCGTCTACAACCCGAGGCCGGGCCTCGACCAGTTCCTGGCGGAGTGCACCGGCGGCATGCGAAACGGCTTCTACGGCGCAGGTGAGGTGAACGCAGCCAACGCCGTGAAGTGAGTGACCGAGCTACTGGGGGGATCGCTCGACGGAGCGGTCCCCCTCGGGCTCGACGACGCCGAGCTCCTCGACGAGCGTGAAGAAGGCGCGGGCGAACGGCGAGCCGGCCGTGCGTTCGCGGACGAATTCCCAGTCGATCTGCTCCCGCAGCGAGCGTGCCATCTCGAGCACTGAGGAGAGATCGGGGTCCTGTTCGTTGATCGCGAGCAACTTCGTCGTCAGCACGTCGCCGAGGGAGGCGACGGGCAGCGTCTGCGCCGCCACTTCGAGCTCCTCCGCGCGTTCGAAGTAGCCGTCGTCGACCACGCCTCCGGCTGTCCGGAAAATCAGGTCGATCAGCATCTCGCCGTCCCAGGCCTTCAGGAGCCAGCCCTCGGGCGGGCGTTCCGGCTTCATCCCCGCCTCGACCAGTGCCTCGAGCGCGCGCTCGGCGTCGACTTCGCGCACGAAGAAGTCGACGTCGTGCTCGGTCGGGGGGCCTCCCCGGGCCCAGGCGGCAAGGCCGCCGCCGAGCATGTGCGGGACCTCGGCGTCCCGGAGCGCCGCGGCGGCGCGCTTCATCGACTCGAGCAGCTCGGGGAAATCCTCGGCGGGCGTGTAGGGCATGGTCTCGCCCTATACCCCTCCCGAGCTCAATTCAAAATGAGCCTTGTGTCGCCGGGCCGCCCCGGGCAGCGCGATCGCTGCGTCCTCAGTCGCCCCGATAGCACCACTATCGGGGCTCCCTGCGTCCTTGCGCTCGCACCACCCGGAACACCCCGGCGACGAAGCTCATTCTGAATCGAGCTCGGACCCCGTTTGTGAAAGCCACGGGCGGTCAAGATGGCGGACGATGGCCGAGTCGATCCGTGTCGCCGCCGCCGGCGACCTGCACTGCGCCGAGCCCCTGCGCGAGCGGATCACGCATGCGTTCGCGGCGCTCGAGGGCGAGGCGGACGTCGTCCTGCTCGCCGGCGACCTCACCACGCACGGCGAGCCAGAGCAGGCGGCCGTGCTCGCCGATGCGTGCCGGCCGCTCGAGATGCCCGTGTACGCCGTGCTCGGAAACCACGACTACCACGCGAACCGCTGCGACGAGGTGATCTCGGTGCTCGAGGACGGGGGCATCCGCGTGCTCCAGCGCGACTACGCTGTCCAAGAGGTCGGCGAGCTCGAGCTCGGCATCGTCGGCGGGAAGGGGTTCGTCGGCGGCTTCCCCGGCGCCGAGCTGCCCGACTTCGGCGAGCCCCTGCTGCGCGAGGTCTACGCCGAGACGACGCGGGAGGTCGACGCGCTCGAGGCGGGCCTCGAGTCGATCTCGGGCTGCCACCGCCGCATCGTCCTCCTCCACTACGCGCCCGTACCGGAGACGCTCGTCGGCGAGCCGGAGACGATCTGGGCGTTCCTCGGCTCGTCGCGGCTCGCGGCGCCGATCGGCGCGCACCGGCCCGACCTCGTCCTGCACGGCCATGCGCACCGGGGCTCGTTCTCCGCCGACCTGGGCCCCGTCCCCATCCGCAACGTGGCCGTGCACGTGATCGGCAAGGACTTCGAGCACTTCGAGCTCTAGCGCTCGATCCCGGTTGACATGACACGGGCGAGAGGGCAAGGATGAGCCCATGCGGCACACCTTCGTGCTCGACGAGGCTGACGTCGAGGGAAGTCGGGTCGAGGGCGACACGGCCCTCGAGAAGCGCGTGCTCGGCCGGCACACCGGCTCGCGGCTGCTCGAGCAGCGCGTCACGCGGTACGGCCCCGGCCGGTCGCTGCCGCGGCTGGACGAGCAGCGCGACGAGCTGCTCTACGCCGTCGTCGGGCTCCGGCACGCTCGAGCTCGAAGGCGAACCGCACGACTTCGAGACCGAGAGCGGCGCGTACGTGCGGGCGGGGGAGACGTACGTGATCGACAACCCAGGCCCGGACGACCTGCTCGTCGTCTCGACGACCGTGCCGGTCGAGAACGTCTACCGCCCGCCGCGTGAGGTGATCGTCCGCCTGTCCGATCGCCCGGAGCTGCGCGCCGACGACAAGCGCACGTTCCGCTACCTCGTCGACGAGCAGGCCGGTTGCATGGACGCGACCCAGTTCATGGGCATCGTCCAGCCCTGCCGGGCACCCGACCACAGCCACAGCTACGACGAGCTCGGCTACATCGTCGAGGGCCAGGGTTTCGCGCACATCGAGGGCGAGTCGATCCCGCTCCGGCCGGGCTCGTGCTTCCACCTGCCGCCGGAGCAGGTGCACTGCATCGAGAACACGGGGCCGGGCGTGATGCGGATCCTGGGCGTCTTCCATCCATCCGGTGATCCCGCGTCTCGGGCGTACGAGGACGACTCGGAACTGCTCCCCGCGTCGTAGGCCGTGACGGCGGGCAAGCGCGCGGCCGCGCTCGGAATCGTCCTTCTCGCATCTCTCATCACGGGCGCGGCATCGCCCGCCCGGCCGGGCGCGCCGCCGCCGAGCGGCGCCTGCGTGCGCCCGAAGCTCGGCTTCCTGGGCCCGATCACCGGCCCCGCCTCCTTCATCGGCAAAGAGCAGCTGGGCTTTGCGCGTTACGCGATCCGACTGCACGGCGACCGCCGAATCAAGCTCGTCGAGAGCGACACGAAGCTCGAGCCGGCGCAGGCGGCGCGGGCCGCGAGGAAGCTCCACGCTGACCCGGGCGTCCTCGCAGTCGTCGGCCCGGCCGGCTCGCAGGAGGTGCTCGCGGTCGCGCCGGTCTTCAAGCAGTCGCCGCGGCTGTCATTCGTGTCCGGCTCGGCGCTCCAGGCGGCGCTGACGAACGGCTCGATCCCGAGCTTCTTCCGCGTCGTCCCCTCCGACCGGGTCGAGGCGCTGACCGTCGCGACCTTCATCCAGCGGACGCTCGAGGCCAAGGACGTTGTCGTCGTCGACGACCGCACGGCGTACTCCCGGCCGCTCGCGAGCCGTGTGCAGGCCCGCCTTCGGGCGGGCGGCGTGCGCGTGACACGGAGCTCGGTCAGCCAGAAGACCACCGACTTCTCGTCGCTCGTCGCCCAGATCGGCGACAGTGTCGACGTCGTCTTCCTGCCCTGGCAGGTCGCCGCGAGCGCGGAGAGCTTCGGCCGGCAGCTGCGGCAGCGGGGTCGAGAGGCCGTCATCGTCGGCGCCGCCACGCTGGACTCCGGCGACTTCGCGATCCCCGGCTCGTACGTGACGTCGTTCGCGCCGGACGTCCGCGCGATCGAGGGCAACACCGCGTTCGTCGCGGGCTACGGGGCGAGATTCGTCTCCAACTTCGGGCCGCCGGCGTACGTGGCCGCGCAGGCCGCGATCGCGGCGATTCGCAAGGCGTGCGCCGATGGTCGCGCGACGCGCGCGGAGGTGCAACGCCATCTGCGCGCGACGTTCATTCGACGGATCGTCCTCGGCGGTGCCCTCCGCTTCACCCGCCGGGGCGACCGGGAGGGCGCGAGATTCTTCGTCTTCCGGATCGGCGCCGACGGCACGAAGACGATGGTCGAAGACGCCTGAGTCGACCCGCGTCATTGACATGTCAGGGCGCGCAGGTGAGATTTGACGCATGCGGCCCCGCCTCGCGCTCCTACGACGAGTCGGCCGCCGGGGCAACAAGTTGACCTCCGACGACGTCGAAAGCGACATAAGCATCGTTGGGTCTCATCCACAAGGAGGGCAATGAATGAAGAGGGCCATCGTTCTGGTGGCGCTCGCGACCGTGGT
The DNA here is from genome assembly GCA_963802765.1 of uncultured Gaiellaceae bacterium. Lineage (GTDB taxonomy): Bacteria > Actinomycetota > Thermoleophilia > Gaiellales > Gaiellaceae > Gaiellasilicea. The sequence continues at coordinate 71,686 of CAWDJZ010000011.1, read as the reverse complement.
TGCGCGTTCTTCGCAGCGACTGCGACCGCGAGGCCGTCGTCCGCGACGGGGACCGACGCCAAGCAGGCCGTCAACTGCAACAGCACGCTGAGGATCGCGCTCGTGACGCCACTCACGGGCGGCCCGTTCCTCGGCAACGACAGCTCAGCTGGGTGCAGTATGCGGCTCAAGCAGTCGCCCCAGTTCCGGGCTCGAACTGCAGCTGCTGACCGGCGACACGCCCGTCGAGCAGGCGCCCGGCGCCCGCTCAGGCGCTGGCACAGCAAATACGTCGCCGACCAGCGCGTCATCGGCGTGATCGGCCCGGCCACGTCGGGCGCGGTAGCGTCGACGTCCAGTACGTACCTCGCCGCCGGCATGGCGCACATCTCGCCGTCGGCCACGCGGACGTCGCTGACGAAGGGCCGACTCGCGAAGGGACGGTCCGCCTTCTTCCGGGTCGTTCCCGGCGACTTCATCCAGGGCCCGAGCGACGCCCGTTCATGATCGACAAGCTGAGCGCCAAGAAGGTCGTGATCATCGACTTCCAGGAGCCGTACTCGGCCGGCCTGGCAGACGCGGCGCAGGTCGTCCTGCGGGCACGGAACGTCGAGGTCATCCGGCTGTCGACCTCCGTGCGGACGACCGACTTCTCGTCACTCGTGACGAGACACCGGCGACGCGGCCAGTCGTCGTGTTTCCGACGCAGACAGCCTCCGCCGCGCAGACGATGGCCCAGCAGCTGCTCGAGCAGGGCAAGCGGGCAGTGGTGTTCGGCGCCGATGGCGCGATTCAGCCCGTCGCAGTACAAGCTGGCCGGCTCGTACGTCTCCAACTTCGCCCCCGACCTAAGCTGAGGTCGCCCCTCGGGGGCGCCGATCGTCGGCAGTAAACAGGTCACCCGAAAAACAAGAGTTCGAGTCGTTCGGGCCGCCCTCGTACATGGCGCCGTCAGGTGCTCTGCGGGCGATCGAGGCGGCCTGCCACGACGACAACAGCCTGCCCAACCCGCGCGGGGTGTCCGCAACGTGAGGCAGGTGCGGTCAACATCCCGTCGATTCTCGGCGGGACGTTCCGCTTCTGACGGACGAACGACCTGCTGGATTCGAAGTTCTACATCTTCCAGGTCCAGCCAACGGCAAGTACTCGCTCGCTGGCTAGCGACACGAGGCACGGCGGGCGGCCCGCTGCGAATCGGGCCGCCCGCCTCCGCCGCATAGAGTCGTCTGGTGCCCCTTCAGGCAATGCGATCCGGGTCCCTGACGGGGCGGTATGGACTCCAGAATTCGTTCAGCTGACGGTCAACGGCGTGACGCTGGGCAGCGTGTACGCGCTGTTGCACTCGGCTTCTCGATGGTGTACGGCATCCTCAAGCTGCTCAACTTCGCGCACGGGGACGTCATGATGGTGGGGGCGTTCGTCGGTTGGGGGGCCCTCAACTGGCTCGGCGGTGCGGAGTCGCCCAGCGTCGCCGTCTGGATTCTGATCGTGCTCCTGGTCGCTGGCGGCGATGGCGGCATGCGGCGTGCTGGGGTGGTGATCGAGCGGTTCGCCTATCGGCCGCTCCGTCAAGCCCCCCGGATCGCACCGCTGATCTCCGCGCTCGGCGTCTCCTTCTTCCTGCAGAACTCGGTGCTCTCTGCTCTACGGGGCCGACTTCGCAGCTACGACACCTACTTCCTCTGGTCGACCTCTACTTCGCGGCATCGACTGGGGCGTGCTCGAGTCTGGACGCTCCGGCTGCTCGTCATCGGCGGCGCGGCTCGCGATGATGCTCGGTGCTCGGCCTGCTTGTACGTCGCACGAGGCTTGGCAAGGCGATGCGGGCGACGTCGCACGACCGCGAGGCGGCGGCGATGATGGGCATCGACGTCGACCGCGTGATCGCCTCGACCTTCTGCATCGGCTCTGCGCTCGCGGGCGCGGCCGGCGTGCTCGTCGGGCTCGTCTTCTTCCAGATCAACCACTTCATGGGCTTCACGTACGGGCTCAAGGGCTTCACGGCGGCGGTTGTCGGAGGCATCGGCAGCATCCCGGGCGCGATGGCTCGGGGGGCTCGTGATCGGGCTTCGCCGAGGCGTACACGCAGTCGGCTACCTGACGTCGCTCGTTCCGCGACGTCGTCGTGTTCTCGATCCTGATCCTCTTCCTGCTCGTGCGGCCGCAGGGCATCCTCGGCAAGCCGGATATCAGCAAGGTCTGATGGCGACTCGACCCCGGAAACGCCGCCGACCGCGCCCGGAGGGCCCGGCGATCGGCAGGGACGAGTGGGTCGCCCGCTCGGGGGAGAACATCGATCGGCTCGGGCTCGCCGGCCTCGTCGCACGCTTCGAGGAGCTGCCGGCGCTCTCCGGTCGGGGCGCTGCTGGCGCCCATGGTCGCCTGGCCCGCTCCTGACCGGCTTCCGACTACCTGACCCAGGTCGGCTATCGACACGCTCCTCTACGTCCTGCTCGCGCTCGGGCTCAACATCGCCGTCGGCTGGGCCGGCCTCCTCGACCTCGGCTACGTCGCCTTCTACGCCTTCGGCGCCTACGCCTTCGCCCTGCTGGCCTCGGAGCAGTTCGACGTGCATCTGCAGGCGCGTGGGCGATCCCGCTGATCGTCCTGCTCACCGATGGTCGTCGGGCTCCTCCTCGGGCTGCCCTCCTGGCGTGTCTCCGGCGACTACCTCGCGATCGTGACGCTCTTCTTCCTCCAGATCTACCTCGTCCTCCTGAACAACGTCGACCGGCCCGACTTCCACTTCCTCGACGAGACCCCGGACTGGGCGATCACGAACGGCCCGAACGGGATCTCAACGATCGACCCGCTGGAGCCTCTTCGGCCGGCGGCTGACGTCGCTCGAGCGCCTACTACTGGCTGCTCGTCGGCGCGCTCGCCCTCTCGTCCTGTGCCGCGCTCTACCTCGCCAACAACTCCCGCACCGGCCGCGCCTGGCGGGCGCTGCGCGAGGACTTCCTGGCGGCGGAGCTGATGAGCATGCCGGTGACGAGGCTGAAGCTGCTCGCGTTCGTCGTCGGCGCCGGCGTGGCCGGTCTCGCCGGCGCGCATCTTCGCGGCGCAGCAAGGGGCGGTCTTCCCGGTCAGACTTCGACCTGACGCTGCTGATCACGCTCTACGCAATGGTGATCCTCGGCGGCGCCGGCAGCCTGGCGGGCGTCGCGCTCGGCGCGATCGTGCTCAACCTCTCGCTCGAGCTGCTGCGCGACCCCGACGACGCCAGCATTTCGCGTTCTTCGGCGCCCTCATCACTCGTGACGCTGCTGACGATTCCGGCCGCTCTGGCGCTGGGCGGTTCTCGCGGCGGGGACGCTCGCGTTCGGCTTCGGGATCGTGGTGCACGAGGTCGTCTCGAGGGTCTGGCCCGAGGGCGTGGCCGGCTCGAGCGCGGGCTCCACGCGGTTCGACGCGCTCGCCGAGGGCTGGGCGATCATCCCGGCGGATCCGCAGACGTGGAACCGGGTCATGTACGTCGTCCTCGTCGCGGGCGTGCTCGCGCTCACCGTCGTGCGGGGGTGGTGGCGAATCATCCTCGCTGCGCCGGTGCTGTACCTCGCCGTCTCGATCTGGGAGAGCGCGATGCTGCCGCAGCCGGCGGTCGCGCGCTACCTGCTGATCGGCGCGATGCTTCGTCGGCCTGATGGCGGCGCGCCCGCAGGGACTCCTCGGCGCCCACCGCGTAGAGGTCGTGTGATGGCGGAGCAGACGAAAGCGCCTCTGCTCGAGCTGCGGGGCGTCTCGATGGCGTTCGGCGGCCTGCGCGTGATCGACGATCTCGACCTGCGAGTCGAGGAGGACGAGATCGTCAGCGTGATCGGGCCGAACGGAGCCGGGAAGACGACGCTCTTCAACCTCGTCACCGGCGTCTACGAGCCGACCGCCGGCGAGATCCTCTTCGAGGAGCGCTCGCTCGTGGGTCTCGCGCCGCACAACATCACCCGACGGGGGATCGCGCGCACGTTCCAGACGCTGCGGCTCTTTCTCAACATGACGGTGCTCGAGAACGTCATGGCGGCGGCGTACGGGCACACGACGCGCGGGGGTCGTCCGCTCGATGTTGCGCACGCCGGGGATGCGTCGCGAGGAACGTGAGATCCGGCAGCTGGCCGAAGAGCGGCTCGCGTTCTTCGGCGACCGGCTGATGGGCTACCGCTGGAACCAGCCCGCCTACTCGCTCTCGTACGCGAACCGGCGGCGCCTCGAGATCGCGCGCGCCACCGCGACGAAGCCCCGGCTGCTCCTGCTCGACGAGCCCGCCGCCGGCATGAACCCGCGCGAGACGCACGAGATCACGGAGCTGATCGGCAAGCTGCGCGACGAGGGCGGCTACACGATCCTCGTGATCGAGCACGACATGCACGTCGTCGAGGGCATCTCCGACCGGGTCGTGGCGCTCGACCACGGTGTCAAGATCGCCGAGGGGTCGTTCCACGCGGTCGCAACCGACCCGCGTGTGATCGAGGCGTACCTCGGCACGAAGGCGGCGGCGACGAAGTGAAGCCGCTGCTCGAGCTGGAGGCCGTCGACACCTACTACGGCCAGATCCACATCCTGCAGAGCGTGGACCTCGTCGTGGGGGAGGGCGAGCTCGTCTGCCTGCTCGGCGGAAACGCCTCCGGCAAGTCGACGACGCTGAAGACGATCCTGGGCATCGTCCCGCCTCGGAAAGGCTCGGTCCGGTTCGCGGGCGAGGAGATCACCGGCCGGCCGACCGCGCACCGGATCGCCCGCGGGCTCGCGATCGTGCCCGAGAACCGGCGGCTGTTCGCGCCGATGACGGTGCTGGAGAACCTCGAGATGGGGGCGTACCTGCAGCCGAAAGCCGACCTGAAGGAGGAGTTCGAGCGCGTCTACACCCTCTTCCCGCTCCTGTACGAGCGGCGGAAGCAGCTCGCCGGGACGCTCTCGGGCGGCGAGCAGCAGATGGTCGCGATGGGCCGGGCGCTGATGTCGAAGCCGAAGCTCCTGCTGATGGACGAGCCGTCGATGGGGCTCGCTCCGCTCCTCGTCGAGCGCAGCTTCGAGATCATCAAGCAGGTGCACGAGGCAGGCGTCGCGATGCTCGTCGTCGAGCAGAACGCGAACGTCTCGCTCTCGATCGCCGACCGCGGCTACGTCCTCTCGACCGGCCGCGTCGTGCTCGAGGGGAAGGCGAAGGACCTGCTGGAGAACGAAGACCTGCGCAAGGCCTACCTTGGCCGCTGACCCCGTGAGCGGCGTCGGCGAGGCGATCCGCGGCCGCTTCCCGGTCTTCCGGGAGAAGACGTACGTCAACTCGTGCTCGCAAGGAGCGCTCTCTGACGTCGGTGCGCGCCGCCTACGAGGAGTACCTCGACGGCTGGGACGAGCACGGAGCCGAATGGGACCACTGGGTCGAGCGCTCCGAGACGGCCCGCGCGGCGTTCGCGGGCCTCCTCGGCGTCGCGCCCGACGACGTCGCGATCCAGACCTCGGTCTCGGCCGCCGTCAGCGCGCTCGTGAGCGCCTTCCGCTTCGGCGGCGGGCGGAACCGGATCGTGATCTCCGAGTACGAGTTCCCGACGATCGGTCAGATCGCGCACGCTCAGGAGCTGCGCGGGGCCGAGGTCGTCCACGTCGAGGCCGAGCCGGAGGCGTACGCCGCCGCCGTCGACGAGCAGACGGCGCTCGTCTGCTCCACCTTCGTCTCCTACCGGACCGGAGCGGTGCACGACGTGGAGGCGATCCATCGGATCGCAAGCGCGCACGGCGCGTTGATGCTCGTCGACGGCTACCAGGGGATCGGCGCGCTTCCGCTCGACGCTGCCCGCGCGGGAGACGTCGTCGTCGGCGGCACGGTGAAGTACCTGCTCGCCTCCGCCGGGCTCGCGTTCATGGCGCTGCGCCCGGGGCTCGTCGAGGAGCTCCTCCCGACGCAGACCGGCTGGTTCGCGGACGAGAACGTCTTCGACATGCAGATCGAGCGCTACCGGCCGCACCACAGCGCGCGCCGCTTCGACGCGGGAACGCCGCCGGTGCCGAACATCTACGCCGGCGTCGCGGGCGTCGGGTTGATCGCCGCGCCGGGCGTGCCCGTGATCGCGGAGCACGTTCGCGGGCTCATGGAGAGACTCGTCGCGGGAGTCGAGGACATGGGCGGCAGGCTCGCGACACCGCCGCGCGGCCCACTCGCCTGCATCCGATCGACCGACGCGCCGGCGCTCGTCGCTGCGCTCGCAGAAGATCGCGTCGTCGCGTCCGAACGCGACTCGAACCTCCGGGTCTCGCTCCACCTCTACAACACGGACGACGACGTGGACGCGGTGCTCGCCTCATTGACGCGCCATCGCCGCCTGCTCGCCTAGCCTTTAGGAGGAGCGCCCCGACCCGGCGCGAAGGTTTGGAGGTGAACGGCCCGAGCACGGGAGCGATGACGATGTCGCGAGAGCTGAGCGCAAACATACGGCGCCTGCTGGCCCTTGCCGCGCTCGGTGTGTTCTGGGCCGCGTTGCTCGCCGCCGTCGGCGTGAGCGTGCTTGTCGTGGCCGGGCTCGTGGCCGCGGTTCTGGTCGTGGCGGCACTCGGGCTCGAAGGACGGCACCTGGCGAGGAAGGTCCGCTCCTGGTTGCGGAGTGCCGGGGTCGGTATATCGGCGGCGGGCCGCTGGGTCGGCGCCGGCGTCGCCGGCGCTTCCCGGGCCGTGTCCGCCCGCGTGCGAAGGCGTCGACTGGGCGGGCCTACGCAGCCGCGCCCGGCGCGACGCGAACGTGATCGCGGAGGCCGGCCGCCGCGGCGCGGCCGCAGTGGGCACAGCCGCCGCAGCGGGCTCGCGCCGGGCCGTTTCGGCGGGAGCCGCGGCCGCCGCTGCCGTCGAGGCGCAGGCCCGGGAGATCCGGCTGCCGCAACTCGGGCACCCGCAGGGACGACACGAGGCGCTGACGCTGAACGAGCGGGCGGCTGCCGCGCGGCAGCGAGGCGACACCGGGGAGGCGCTCGCGCTCGGCGAGCAGGCTCTCGAGATCTTCCGCGCGCTCGGGGAGCGGCACGGCGAGGCGCTGACGCTGAACGGGATCGGCCTGACGCAGGCACGCAGAGGGGACGAGGCCGGCGCGATCGACTCCTACGAGGCGGCGGTGGGAATCCTGACCGAGCTCGGCGACAGCCACGGCGCGGGGCGCGTGCTCGCCAACCTCGGCGCCCTTCACCGAAGCCAGGGCCACGACGAGCAGGCGCAGGCGTACCTGCACCACGCGCTCGAGCAGCTCGAGCCCGGCACGCCCGAGCACGACCGCACCACGCAGCAGCTCCGCCTCGCCGGCTAGCGTGCCCGACGCGCGGCTGGAGGACTTCGGCTCAGGCCTCGTGCACAGCGGCGACGGCTGGTTCGTCGTGAACGTGCGGTAACTACAGAGTTGTCTTTATCCTGACTGCCGCTCTAGCGACAGTACACTCGCGCAGTCGAGTGTCAGCGGTTGTTTCCTTGGCCGCAGATCCGTTGATGAAGCTCTGCCGGTAGCGGCTACTGCTAGGTCGGGTCAAGGTGCGCGCGCCGACGTGACGTAATTGCCTACTCCGATCAGTTCGCCGTCCGGGTTGAAGAACGGGAGCGAAGTCATCGTGAAGGGTTGCAGAGCTCCGTCGGCGGACCGAAGATAGACAACGTCGGAGACGGGCGTTCGTCCCGTGAGGGCGCGCGCGAGTGGCTGGTCGTCCAAGGGGTACGGGGACCCATCGGCGCGCAGTCCGAGCACTCCGCGAGCGCGCAGATCAGCGAGGCTTACCAGCTCGGGAGGAAACGGCAAGTCGAGTACGGATGCTACGGCGGGGTTGTAGAACGGAATCGATTCGTCCGCCTTCACGACGAGCACGCCCTCCTCTGCGCGGCCCGCCAGCGCGAGCAGAACCAGCGGCTCAATGTCGCTCGCGAGCGAGTGTTGGTCTGCGACCGCATGCTCCTCGATAAGGCGGTGCTCACGCTGCTCCGTGATCGCTGCCGAAGGCCGAGCGTGCGCGACGGAGGTGACGCGCGTTGGAGCGCGCTTCCGAGCGACGAGCCGCGTCCGCTCCCTGATCTCTAGGGCAACGCCTGCTCGGCCGGCACGAAGCGCCGGGGGATAATGGGTACGTGGAAGCGGTCAACATCTTCAGCGCCGAGAACCTCGAAGGCAGGGTCGACGTGGCTCGTGCCGTGGGGTCGGCGGCGACCCTCATGTTCATCTACGACCTGGCGCCCGGGCAGAGCCAATCCCCGTATCACTACGAGTACGCAGAGGAATGGCTGCTCGTCGTCGACGGCACCCTCGTGCTCCGCGCACCAGACGGGGAGCACACGCTGGAACGCGGAGACCTCGTCTGCTTCGCGCCCGGTCCCGCCGGAGCCCACAAGCTGACGAACCGGAGCGAATCACCCGCGAGGACGTTGATGTTTTCGAGCTCGGCGTCGCCGGCCGTCTCCGTTTACCCCGACAGCGACAAGATCGGCGTCTTTCCCGGCAACGAAGCCGATGAGCTCATCTTCAGGCGCGGCACTGCGGTGCCGTGGTCGGATGGAGAGGAAGGCGGGGAGTAAGCCCACCGTTGTTCATGTTCGTCCTTCGTCGGTAAGGGGCCTTTCAGCTCGACATCACGGCTTCGCGTCGGAATCGAGCGGCCACGGGAGGCGCACCGGCACGTACTCGCCCGGCCAGTCGGCGTACGCCTCGTCCGGATTCTCTGTCGTCTTCGCGGCGGACGCGCCGTACTTCGCCGCCACCTCGCTCGCCGGGTAGCGCAGCTTCTCGACTTCGGGCCGCGCACCGATCATGAGAACGGCGCACGGGCCGTCGCCGGCGCCGACGATGACATGGCGGGTGTCGGCCGGGCAGTGGAAGTAGTCCCACTGCCGCAGCGGCCGCTCCTCCTCTTCGACGATCAGCGTGCACTCGCCCGAGAGCACGAGGAACCCTTCCTGCGCGTTCTCCGAGTGGTACAGCGCGCTCGGCTCGCCCGGCCAGACGACGCTGACGTTGACGCCGATGTCGCTGAACCGCGCCTCCCGCGGCTCGAGCGGATACTCCGCGCCGCCCTTCTCCTCGTTACGCACGGCGAGCGCGTCCGCGAGATTGAGAACGAACCAGCCGTCCGACGTGATGTAGCGGCCGTACGGAGTCTCTTCCGAGCTTGCTTCCTTCACCGGCATGTGGTCCTCCTGGGCGTCGCCGCGACTCGCGGACAGGGTCGTCGAGACGCAACTTTCACACGTACGCTCCGGGGGTGGCGCACTACCTTTTCAACTCCGTGGAGAGGGACGCAGCGAACGGGCCGGCGCTGCGCGAACAGGCCGCTGGGCTCCTGGGAGTCAGGATGTGGGGCATCGACGCAGACGAGCGGCACCGCACCGCGCTTGCCCCCGGCGACCTCGTCCTCATCTATCTGGGCGCACCCGAGCGAGTGTTCATCGGCCGCGCCGAGCTTGCCTCAGCAGTCCGCGATTGGACATCGTCCGAGGCACAGGTGTACCCGGGCGATTCCCCTGGCGGAGTGCTGCTGGCTCAGGTCGAGGAATGGGACCCGCCCGTACCGATGAAGACCGTGCTGTCGCAAATCGACCCGGCGGAGAATGCGAAGGCCGACTTCGAAGTGGGCGTCGTTCGGATCACCGCCAGCGAATATGAGACCGCCCTCGCCGTGGCGGCCGGACTGTAACTACAGAGGCGCAGAAACCGCGAATGGTTCGGCCTGGTTCATGAGAGCTCGATCAAGACTTTGATCGTCTCACGCTCGTTCATGGCGCGATAACCGTCGGGCACTCCGTCGAGGTTTGTCAGCTGATCGAAGACGCGACCGGGCTCGATCGTTCCGTCGAGGACGTCCGGGAGCAGCTCCTCGATGTACGCACGCGCCGGCGCCGGACCGCCGGCGATGCCGACGTTCTTCCAGAAGGTGATGCCGGCTGGGCTACTCGCGTCTTCGGGGACGCCCACGCGGCCGACCGCGCCGCCCGGCCGGGCGATCTCGAAGGCAGTTACAACCGCCTGGTCGAGGCCGACGCACTCGAGGACCGAGTCGACGCCGAGACCGCCCGTGAGCTCGCGCACCCGCTCCACACCTGCCTCATCGCGCTCGCTGACGATGTCCGTCGCACCGAACTCGTTCGCCAGCGCGATCCGGTCGGGATGACGGCCGAGCAGGATGATCTGCGCGGCGCCGAGCCGCTTGGCGGCGATCACTCCGCACAGCCCGACTGCACCGTCGCCCACGACAGCGACGGTCTTTCCCGGCGCGACCCGTGCAGCCACAGCGGCGTGGTGCCCGGTGCACATCACGTCTGTCAGCGTGAGCAGTGACGGCATCAGGGAGGCGTCTGCACCGGCCGGCAAGACGACGAGGGTTCCGTCGGCCTGAGGAACCCGCACCGCCTCGCCTTGTCCTCCGTCGACGTCGCCAAAGCCGTATCTGCCTCCGTGGAGGCACGAGCTGTGCAGCCCGCGTCGGCAGTACACACAGCTACCGTCCGACCAGAGGAACGGCGAAACGACGAGCTCGCCCGCCTTGATCGTGCGGACATCGTCACCGACAGCCTCGACCACGCCGACGAATTCATGCCCCATGCGCCGCCCGGTCTCGCTCGGTTCCATCGACTTGTACGGCCAGAGGTCACTGCCGCAGATACCGGCCCGGGTGACGCGGACAAGCGCATCGGTCGAATCGATGAGACGAGCATCAGGGACGTTCTCGATCCGGACATCGCCCGCCCCGTACATCAAAGTCGCCCGCATACGTCAGTCCACCGGCGGCGCTGCCGCGTTTCCCACACTGTCGTGTCTCGACATCTTCATCAGCCTCGATGGTGCTGCCGCTTCCAGGTCGGACAGTCTGGCACGCAGCTGATCTAGCGGGTGACTACAGAGTTGTCTTTATCCCCGACTACCTCCCAAGCGACGGGACATCCGATTCCGTCGGCCAGTTCCCAGAGGTGTATGCAACGGGACTTGGGTACTGCTCTGAGAGGAGACCACGGCCCTGCCGAGAAGTCGGCTCGGCCGACGATGCACGAGTCTGACCCCGGTAGCCGAGTCCCACCGACGCACGTCCCGCCTCCCGGTTCACTCGGCGAGAGCGTCGGCCCACACACGCTCCAGATCCTGATGACCGAGCACTGGAGCCTGCTCGCGCATCGCGGGTTCACCTACACAGAGACACTGGGCCGGACGTCCATCTTCGTCGCCGCCCTCACGGGCTCCGTCGTGGCTCTCGCGCTTGTAGCGCAGACGACTGAAGTCGGCGACAGCTTCGTCGCCTTCGCCCTCGTGCTGCTGCCGGTCGTCTACTTCCTGGGCGTCGTGACGTTCGTGCGCCTCTTGCAGGTCAACTGGGAGGACACACGCTGGGTGCAGGGCATGAACCGCATCCGCCATGCGTACCTCGACCTCGCGCCGGAGCTGGAGCCGTACTTCGTGACGAGCAGGTACGACGACGACCTGGGGATTCTCCAGTCGGCGGTCGCTATGCGGAAGTGGCCGTCGCCTGCCCAGGGGCTCGTCGCGATTGCGGGCGTCGTCGGTGTCGTCGACTCGGTCGTTGCCGGAGCGATCGCGGGAATCGCTGCCGTCGCGCTCGATCTCGGCACAGCAGCGGCGCTCGCGCTAGGTGGTGTGTTCTTCCTCGTCTCGGCGGCCGGCTTCGTCTTCTTGGGAGACCGTCAGATCGAGCGCGCTCGAAACGAGCTTGATCCTGTATTCCCGTCGCCGCCTCGAGACGGCTAGCTGCTGGCAGATCATCGTCCCGGAACCGCCTCTGTAACTACAGAGTTGCGATTACACCCGACTGCGCTCAAGGGACAGGACGCTCGCCCAAGCGAGCGCTCCACCATCTGCTCGCTGAAGCGGTAGAACACGGAGGACGTGCGTCCCTTTGCCATAGCTCCGCTTTTCGCCCTGGCGTGACGCGTGACGCTCCCATCGAACCTCCGGCATCCGGCGGCCCAGTCTCTGTTCGGACTCTGACTGCACCGACACGAAGAGAGATCGAAGAGCTGGCCGAGATCTTTGAGCAGTATCGCGTGCACTATGGCGAGGCTCCTGATGCCTCACGATCGGCTACCTGGCTAGAACGGAGCCTCAACAGCACCCGCTTCAGAGCGTTCGTTGCAGAAGACAAGGGTCAGTTCGTCGGCTTTGCGACCACGATGGAGGTTCCGGCATCGCTGCGGCTCGGCCACTTCTGGCAGATCAGAGACTTGTTCGTCTTGCCGCACCAGCGCCGCCTTGGCGTCGGTCGTGCTCTCCTCGACTCCATCCGCGCGGCGGCGATTGCGGCAGGAGCCTTGCGACTGGTCTTGCAGACTGAGGACGACAACGAACCCGCACACCGTCTCTACGCGGAGAGTGGCTACACGCTGGTCGAGGGCTATCGCTCGCTGACGCTGCCGCTAAGCCCCGATTTCCGGGGGAGCTAACCGGATACCCCTTTGAACCAAAGCCACCTCGCGCAGACGAGAATCCTCGGCGTGACTACGCGTCCGACGCCGGGTCGCCGGCAGGAAGCACATCGCGCGCCCAGTCGCGCCGCTTCCAGTCGGGCACCGGCGGCTCGTGATCCGCACGCGGCGTGAAGCGCGAGCGCTCGACGAGCTCCAGCTTGTGGATATAGCGGGGGCAGTTGGGGAAAACCTCGGTCGCGCGCACGCGCACGACGCACTGCGCGCGCGGGTACTCGGCGAGCAGGGGATCCTCGAGGTCGATCGAGGCGATGCCGTTCAGGCGCAGTCGCCGCTGCCCCTCGAAGTCGACGAAGAGGAGACCGACGCGCGGATTGGCGAGGACGTTCCCGAGCGAGAGGTACATGCCGTTCCCGTCGAACCCCGGGAAGGCGATCGTGTGCTCGTCGAGCACCCGCACGAAGCCGGGGTCGCCTCCCTTGTACGAGCACTGCGGCGCACCGTCCGCGTCGGCGGTCGCGAGGAAGAACATGTCGCGCGCCTCGATGAACGCCCGGTCGCCCGCGTCGATCCAGTCGCGTACCTTCCGCTCCTCGATCCGGTCCGCCAGCCGCCGCGTGTCGAACCGGTCCTGGAGACGGCGGTTGCCGTCGTGGTAGATGCTCACGGGCAGATCATGCGCCCGGACGAACGCAAAAGCCAAGTCGGCTACGGCGCCCGCTCGATGACGGCCACGCTCCGGCGCGTGCTCGTCCGGCCGCCGCATCCGGACGACGCCTCGCGCTGGCGGGAGTACGGCTGGCGCCTGGAGCCGGATCCGGCAGCCGCGGCCGCCGAGCACGAGGCGCTGTGCGAGCTCCTCGAGCAGGCCGGCGCCGAGGTGGTCGTCGCCCACGGCGAGCCGGGCAACCCGGACGCCATCTACGCGTACGACCCGCTGCTTGTCGGCGACGACGGTGCCGTGCTCCTCCGGCCCGGCAAGGACGGGCGGCTCGGCGAGCCGAGCGCCCTCGAGGCCGACCTCGCCCGCGCAGGCGTCCCCGTCGCGGGGCGAATCGAGCCGCCGGGAACGATCGACGGCGGCGACACGCTCTGGCTCGACCACGACACGCTCCTCGTCGGACGCGGCTACCGCACGAACGCTGCGGGCGTCGAGCAGCTCGCCCGGGCGTTCCCCGACGCCGAGGTGCTCTCCTACGACCTGCCCCACTGGAACGGCCGCGCCGAGGTGATGCACCTGATGAGCCTCATCTCGCCGCTCGACGACGATCTTGCGCTCGTGTACCCGCGCCTCGCGCCCGTGCGGCTGTCTGGAGCTCCTGAGCGAGCGCGGGATCGACGTCATCGACGTGCCGGACGAGGAGTTCGAGTCGATGGGCCCGAACGTGCTCGCGCTCGGGCCGCGGCGGGCGCTCGCGCTCGAGGGCAACGACGAGACGCGGCGGCGCATGGAGGCGGCAGGCGTGGAGGTCGTCACGTACCGCGGCGACGAGATCTCCCGCAAGGGCGACGGGGGACCGACCTGCCTGACACGGCCGCTTCTTCGGCTCTAGAGTCCCGGCGTGAGCGAGAAGCTCCATGCCGCGATCGCCGCCGGCGACGAGGAGGCAGTGCGGGGGCTGGTCGATCGCGTCCCGAGCTCGCGGCAGCGCGGTCCGAAGCCGGCCTCTCACCCGTCCTTCAGGCGCTCTACAACGGGCAGCCGGGGCTCGTCGACGTCCTGCTGGCCGCGAACCCGTCGCTCGACGTGTTCGACGCGGCCGCCGTCGGCCGCACGCGCGCCCTCGAGGAGTTGCTCGACCCCGAGCCGGAGCTCGCCCGCGCCTGGTCGCCCGACGGCTTCACGGCGCTCCACTACGCGGCGTTCTTCGGCCAGGAGGGAGCGGCGAAGATCCTCGTCGAGCACGGAGCCGAGGTCGGGCTCGTCGCGCGGAACGAGCGCATCCACGTGACCCCGCTGCACAGCGCCGCGGCCGGCGCGCACGCCGGCATCGTCAAGCTGCTGCTCGAGCACGGCGCCGACCCGAACGCGGCCCAGGACGGAGGTAACACCGCCGCTCCACTCGGCCGCTCACAACGACGATCGCGAGAGCGTCGAGGCGCTGCTCGCCGCGGGCGCCGACCCGGCGCGGCCGAACGACGAGGGCAAGACGCCCCTCGAGCTCGCCGGCGACGGCGTCCGCGAGCTACTCGGCTGACACGAGCTCGATCCTGTTGCCCCACGGGTCGGCGACGTGGCAACGGCGGACGCCCGGGATAGACGCGTCGTCGGCAACGTCGACCCCGGCCGCGCGGAGGCGGTCGAGCAGTTCGTCGTAACCGGTCACCGAGAAGGCGGGGTGCGCCTTGCGGGCCGGCGCGAACGGCTCTTCGACCCCGATGTGAAGCTGCTGCCCGCCGACCCGGAACCAGACGCCGCCGCGCTCCCTGAGAGCGACTGGGCTTCTCGAGCTCCTCGAGCCCGAGCAGGTCGCCGAAGAACCGCCGGGCGTCCTCCTCGCACGCCGGCGGGAGCGGCGAGCTGGACGTGGTCGACGCCGACGAGCATCCCGCGCGAGGATACGCCTCGGGTTACTCCAGAAGGTCTATAGCGGGTAGGTGCCCTAGCCCTTAGCCTCCCCGCGTGAATGGAACTGCGGAGCGGCGGCCGAGGATCACCGAACGGCAACGCGACGTGATCATCCTCATCGCGGCCGGCTGCTCAAACGACGAGGTCTCCGAGCGGCTCGGCATCTCCCCACGCACGGTCAAGGCGCACTGCGACGTCCTGCGGCAGAAGCTCGGCGTGCGCCGACGCCGCCAGCTTCCGAGCGCGTATCGGAGAGTGACCGGCGAAGACCCCCTCGCACAAAGCCTCGATCCTCGCGGGTCGGGGAACTGACGGGGGCGCGCCCGCGGTCCGGTTGGATCGCGGGCGCGCCTATTCTAGTCGTGAGATATGCTCGAAGTCCTGGAGCCCGTGACGCAGGTCAGTCGCCGCGTGATCATCAAGCGGCCACGGCTGACGCGCCTGCTCGACAACGGGGAAGGCCGGATCAAGTTGCTCGTCGGGCCCGCGGGGTACGGCAAGACCACGCTCGCTCGCCAGTGGCTCGAGGACAGGCAGTGCACCTGGTACCGCGGCACGCCGGCGTCGGCCGACGCGGCTGCTCTTGCGGCCGGACTGCGTGAAGCTGTTGCGGCCATCGTGCCCGGCAGCGGCGCCGCGCTGATGGAGCGCCTGCCGGTCACCCGCCGTCCCGAGGAGGAGGCGCACGTGCTCGCCGAGATGCTCGCCGGCGATCTCGGGTCGTGGCCGCTCGAGGCGTGGCTCGTCTTCGACGACTACCAGCTGATCGCGGGCACGGCTGCGGCCGAGCGGCTCGTGGAGTGCCTCCTGCTCAGTGCGCCGCTCAACGTGCTCCTGATGACACGTCAGCGCCCGAGCTGGGCTTCGTCGCGGCGCATCCTCTACGGCGACGTGTTCACGCTCGAACGCGGCGATCTTGCGATGACCGACGACGAGGCGCACGAGCTCCTCGCTGGGATCGGTGAAGGCGCCAAGGAACTCGTCGAGGTCGCCCAGGGCTGGCCGGCCGTGCTCGGGCTGGCCTCGATGGCATCGGTACCGCCGCCCGACCTCAGTGCGGCGCCGCATCTCTACGGCTTCTTCGCGGAGGAGATCTACCAGCGCATCGACCGATCGGTCAGGCGAGTCCTCTGCGAGCTCGCCCTTTACGACGTCGACGGACGCCGCCTGGCGATCGAGCAGTTGCGACCGGACGAGGCCGAGCGCGTGGTCCGCGCGGGCATCGACAATGGTTTCCTCACCGAGACGACCGACGGCCGCTTCGACATGCACCCGCTGCTGCGCGTCTTCCTTGAGCGAAAGCTGAAGGACGAGAGCCCGAAGGCCGTGAGGCGCATCGTCGCGCGTGCTGTCGACAACCTCATCCAGCACGAGCTGTGGGACGAGGCTTTCGAGTTGACGCAGCGCTTCTCTGACGTAGGAGCGCTCCCCAGGCTCTTGGAGGCAGCGTCGGTGAGCATGCTTACCGCCGGGCGAGTCCCAACGCTGCGCGGTTGGATCCGAGACGCGCCAGCGCAAGAGCCGATAGTTCGGCTTGTTAGTGCGGAAATCGCCTTCTCGGATGGTCGGTTTCACGAGGCTCAGGCATTAGCGGCTTTGGCTGCAGACGAAACAGACGTCGACCCCGACCTCCTAGCGAGGGCTCATCTAGTTGGCGCTCGTGCAGCCCACGTCGCGTCGCATGAGGAAGAGGCAGGTGCGCTCTATGCCCGAGCGGGTGCGATTGCCAATTCAACGAAACTGAAACAGATCGCTGCACTCGGCGAACTCCTCGTCGCGATCGAACTTGAAAGGCCCGATGCCGCCGATCTTCTGCGTGAGTTCGATTCCATCGAACTGATTGACCCAACAGAGCGGGTCATTCTCGCGGACAGAAAGCTTTCGTACGAGATCCACTTCACGTCTCGTGTGGATGTTGAGGGTGCTCGCGCGGCAAGGCAACTTCTCAATCTCGTATCGGATCCTCTCGTGCGCACGTCTTTCCGGAACGTGTTTGGTTACACACTGGCAGCACTGGGCCTATTTGACGAGTCGCTCGAGCTAACGAACGAGCAACTTGTGGACGTTAGTGACCATCGTCTTGAGTTCGTGCTTCCTTACGCCTACTCAAATCAGGCGCTCGCAAAGGCAGGTCTGCGTGAATACGTTGAGGCGCACGAGATGCTCGAAGAGGCGAAGCAGAGAGCACTTAGATCGGGAGATCGAACGGCCTTCCACATCTCATGGGCTATGGAAAATAGGGTGTGCGTTGCGCAGGCCGCGTTCGACCGAGTGATGGCCAGAGCGTTGAGATTGGACGCCGATCTAACTCATCAGCTCCGGTCCGAGCTGACAGCCTCCTATGCCTTGGCAGCCGCCGGCGCGGGTTATCTGATGCGAGCTCAGGATCTTGCGCGCGAAGCGCGCCGCCAGCTCAGTCGGTATTGAGACTCTGATTAACTCAGAGCTGGTCCACGCGATCGTCGCTCAACGCGAGGGTTTCAGGGAGGTAGCTCTTCGGCATGCGCGGTGCGCTCTAGACGCTGCTGTTAGGACGGGAATGGTTGAGTCCTTCGTTTTCGCGTACCGCGGGCATCCCGAGATCCTCGTGTGCCTCATGGAGGACGCTACTGCACACGACGATGTGACGCAGATACTCACCCTCGTTGGCGACTCCGGTCTACTGGGAGACAGCGTTTCGCCGCATCGAGATCACTCGATCCTGACGCTGACACCCCGAGAGAAGGAGGTGCTCTCACTGCTCGCGCAGGGGCTGTCGAATCGCCAGATCGGCGAGACACTCTTTATTAGCCCGGTAACGGCCAAGGCTCACGTGCGGAACATATATTCGAAGCTCGACGTTCATTCGCGTGCTGCGGCTACCCTTCGAGCTGCACAGCTGGATCGGTAGCTACGCAACCCGTCAAGTCACGGGACGCCGTCCTGACGCCGTGCCCGGACAGAGTCAAGTCCGATTTCGGCCAAGCCGATAGCCCTCATCGTCCGTGGCAAGAATTTGCTTCGAACACACCAAGTCACCGAAGTGTGCCGAACTGGGTCCACGCGCGACGAGCGAAATCACGACGGCGCCGGCGTTGCTGCAGCGTCGAGCAGTAGCCGCTTCGAACAGGCGGCTCTGCCTCAGGTAGCGGCTCAGCATCTCTTCGCGCTCGGGGGCGTCCACGGCTTCGGGTGTCGGCCCTCGCCGCATCCCTTTAGCCCAGCCGGGACTAAAGCCGCGGCTCGAAGCGGACGAAGCGGCGCCGGATCTCGCGAAGCTACGCTCGGCTCCTCCTCCTCGACCACGCCGCGTCCGCCCGCCGCGTGCAGGATCCGGCCGTCGCCGAGCCAGAACGCGATGTGCGTCGTCTCCTCGCTCCCGTACGTGACGAGGTCGCCGTACCGCGGCTCGTCCACCGGGCTCCCCGCCTCCTCCTGGGGGCCGGAGTCGCGCGGGACGAGCCGCCCGAGCCTCCGCCAGGCCATGTGCACGAGGCCCGAGCAGTCGATCCCCTGCTCGCTCATCCCGCCCCACAGGTAGGGCGTGCCGAGGTAGGCGCGCGCCTCCTCGACGGGATCGCCGTCGCGCACCGGCGGCAGCCAGTCTCCCGCTGGCTCGGGCGAGAGCGCGCCGGCCTCGCACCCAGCCCGGGTAGCCGTACGCGGTCGTCACCCGCGCCCAGCCCTCCCGGCGCTCGGTCAGCGTCAGCGGCTCGCCGCGCAGCGCCTGTGTCACCTGCTCGGACGACGCATCCGGCTCGGCGTGAAGCGGAGCGACGTCGACCCCGCAGGTGAACACCTCAGCCACGACGCGTCGTACCGAGGTGATCTCGCAGCCGCGTGAGGCGAGCATCCCACTCGCCGCCGACGCGGGCGATCCACGCGACCGCCTCGTCGAGCGGTTGCGGATCGAGGCGGTACAGCGTCTCGCGGCCGCTCTTGCGTGACTCGACGAGGCCCGCGTCGCGCATGGCCGTCAGATGCTTCGCGACCGCCTGCCTCGTCACGGGCAGCTCTGAGGCGAGCTCGGTCGCCGACGCCTCCCGCAGCGCGAGCGCCTCGACGAGATGGCGACGCGTCGGGTCGCCCAGCACGTCGAAGACGTCGCTCAAGCGTGGACGAGCGCGAGCGCGCGCAGCGAGAGCGCGGTGGCCCAGCCGGCGCCGGCGGTCTCGGTGACGAGGACGCGCGTCCCGCCGTCCACCTCGACCAGCTCGATCTCGACGCGGCCCTCGTCGTCCCAGGTGAACGCGAACCGGCGCTCGGGCTCGACCTCCTCGACGACCGCGTGCCGCTCCTCGCCGTCGTCCCAGCGGAAGACGCCGTCGCCGCCGGGCTCGAGCTCGAGCTCGACGTCGTTCGCGAACCACTCCTCGAGCTGCTCCGGCTCGGTCAGCGCCTCCCAGACCTCCTCGACCGGCGCCTCGAGCACGACCTCCCGCGTCACCTCCACGACTGCCTCCTCTGTCGCGCAACCTGTGGGTTGCGTATACTTGTGCAACCAAGTGGTTGCACATTACCCGAAGGAGCCCGCATGAGCCCGCTGATCCCGATGGTCGTCGAGTCCGACGGCCGCTACGAGCGCTCGTTCGACATCTACTCGCGGCTCCTCCGCGAGCGCATCGTCTTCCTCGGCCGCGAGGTCGACGACGAGATCGCGAACGTGATCGTGGCGCAGCTCCTCTTTCTCGAGGCGGAGGATCCCGACAAGGACATCTCGCTCTACATCAACTCGCCGGGCGGCGTCGCCTATGCCGGGATGGCGATCTACGACGCGATGCAGTACGTGAAGCCCGACGTGGGGACGATCTGCGTCGGGATCAGCATGTCGGCGGCAGCGATGATCCTGGCCGGCGGCGCGCCCGGCAAGCGGATGGCGCTCCCGAACGCGAAGGTGATGATCCACCAGGGCTCGGCCGGCTTCCGGGGCACGCCCGCCGACATCGAGATCCACGCGCGCGAGGTCCTCGCCCTGACGCGGCGGATGGCCGAGATCCTCGCCAGGCACACCGGCCAGCCGTTCGAGCAGGTGATGGCCGACATCGACCGCGACCGCTTCATGACCCCGGCCGAGGCGCTCGACTACGGGCTGATCGACAAGATCGTCGACCGGCAGCCCGTGGTTGCGCAGTCGTACTAACAGCGGCTAGCAGTCGTACTAACAGCGGCTATCAGAATGGCGAGAAGTCGAGGTTGGGTGCGAGCGGCATGCTCGTGGGGCGCATGCTCAAGAGTTGGCGCCGTACGATTTGAGCCTCTGCGCGGCGTCGGGAAAGATGGTTTGTAGCGCGTCGAGAAGGTCGCGCGGCCGAGCGGTGCGGTAGGCGTTGTGGAGGACGTAAAGGCGTAAGGCGCAATCCACCTGCGACCGCGGACCGAGGCTCAGAAGCGCTCGATACGTCTGCAGGTAGGCGCCGAGGAAGTATCGCTGCACATCTAGCCGGTCCCAGAAGCTCATTGGCTCGCCGATCTTGTTGGTGACCTCGGGTGGGATGGTCGCGTTCGGGAATGGCGGCGCGCCGTTGACGCGTGCTTCCGCCCAGGTCGCGAGTCCCTCGTCAAGCCACGGGTCGCGTGCTTGGTCGTTGCCGACCAGCGAGTAGAACCATTGATGCGCGGTTTCGTGGGGGACGTTCTCGCTGGTCGCGGGCTGGTAGACGAGGGTTGGGTACTCGATTCCTCCCGTGAGTCCGGTCAGGTCGGCCATTGCAGCGACTGTGTAGGTCGGCCACGGATAGGGGCCATAGAGGCTCGAGTAGCGTTCGAGGCTCGCGATTGCGCGGCGCAGGAAGACGCGCGCGGCCGTCGCGTTCGGGGTGGTTTCAACGCCGACGGTGACATGTACAGCAGCGGGTACGTGCGCGCTGCCTTTGACGATCGCGAACCGGCCGAGCGCGAGCGTGAAATCGCGGATCGCCTGCGCTCGCCACTCCCCGGGCCGAACCTGGCGGCCTGAGGCGAGTGCGCGCAGGCCGCTCGGGTACGTCACGCGAACGTCGAAGTCAGCCGTGGGTGTCGTCCACGCCTCGCCGGAGGCGAGTGTTGTTGGCGGATCGAGTGCCCAGTCGTGCCCGTCCCAAGCGAGCATGGGGTAGAACGATCCGAGTCGGACGGATCGGCCGCCGCCCTTGATCCTGAGCCCGCTTTCGCGGGGAAGGACGAGCCGCCAGTCCATTGAGACCACGGCCTGCGCACCGGCAGCCAGCGGCCGCGAGACGACGAGCGTGGTCGGATCCGGATACGAGATCCGGAGCGCCCGGCTTCTTTCCCGCACCCGTGAAACGGATAGACGCGCACCCGCTTTCGCGTAGCGGGGCCCGTTCGGCCAGAGCCGGAACACGAGCCGATCAGTCCCCTGATCCGAGGGCGCCCTAAACGTCACGGTAAGCCCTCCCGTGACCACTCGCAGGCCAGGACTTACCCGCACCTGTAGCGCGTAATGAGGCCGCGGCGCGGGCGGGGACGGGAGCGAGCCAGTCACTCCGCATACCTGGGCCGCCGGCCGCAGTTCGGCGCTGCGTGCGGTCGCAGCGAGAGGCAGCGCAGCCAAGACGCCGAGGCCGACCAAGCACGTCGCCGGCACCCTCATTGATTTGCACGCTACGCCGAACCACCTTCGGGATCAACGGCTCGACGATCTTCCACAACTCGTCGCTCACCAGCGGCTGTGCCATCGTCTCCATCCATTCGCACGAAGTTGACGACGCCCACTTCGCCAGCCACCACTGGTCCCTGCTTTCGTTAGCCGCTCTAAGGCGCTAAGCGCGCGCGTGCTCGGCGAGCGCGGCCACGAATCGCTCGGTCTCGGCGGACGGCTCGGCCTCGCGCGGCGCGTCGTCGCAGACATGCCGCTCGGACAGGAGCCCCTGCTCGGCCAGCCGGGCGACCGCGCTGTGCCTCACCTGCTGCCGGTCGACACCGTCCGGCAGCTCGAACGCGAGCACGTCGAGCTCCTCGTGTGCGAGCTCCGGATAGCGGGCGCGCATGCGCCCGACGTTCGGATCGTCGTCGTGGAGGTGCAGCCACGTCCGCGTCTCGGGGTGCAGCGTCGTGGCCCCGACGTAGACGACGCCGTCGCGGGCGAGCCAGGCGTAGACCCACTGGCCGCCGCTCTCGAGCTCGCCTTTCCTGACGCGCAGATCGAGCATCAGACGGGCGGCGAGCCCGCGACACGCTCGGCCAACCCTGCCTCGAAGACCACCTCGCGCTGCTTCGGCTGGATGTGCCCGGCCTTGATCTCCTCGGCGTAGTGGCACTTGACGAGGTGTCCCTCGAGCGGCCGGAGCTGTGGCTCCTCGTCGCGGCAGCGCGTCTCCTGCATGTACGGACAGCGGGTGTGGAAGCGGCACGCGGCCGGCGGGTTCGCGGGGCTCGGCAGGTCGCCCTGGAGCAGGATCGACGTCCGCCGGCGCTCGATCTCGGGGTCGGGGATCGGGATCGCCGAGAGCAGCGTGATCGTGTACGGGTGGAGCGGGTTGTCGTAGAGGTCGTCGGCGGGCGAGAGCTCCATGATCTGGCCGAGGTACATGACCGCGATGCGGTCGGAGATGTGACGCACGACAGCGAGATCGTGCGCGATGAAGAGATACGTGAGCCCGAAGTCCTTCTGCAGCTGCTCCATCAGGTTCACGATCTGCGCCTGGATCGAGACGTCGAGCGCCGACACCGGCTCGTCGCAGACGAGGAAGTCGGGATTGAGCGCGAGCGCGCGCGCGAGGCCGATCCGCTGCCGCTGGCCGCCGGAGAACTCGTGCGGGTAGCGCGTCCCGGCATCGGCGGGCAGGCCGACGGTCTGCAGGAGCTCGCGCACCTTCTGGCCGAGCCCCCTGCCGCCGCGGCCGTGCACGCGCAGCGGCTCTCCGACCATCCGGGCGACCGAGTGGCGCGGGTTCAAGGAGGCGTAGGGATCCTGGAAGATCATCTGCATCTGCCGCCGCAGCGGCCGCATCTCGCCTTCGCTGAGGTGCGTGATGTCGGTCCCGTCGAAGACGATCCGGCCGCCGGTCGGCTCGTACAGCCGCAGCAGTGCCCGGCCTACGGTCGACTTGCCGCAGCCGGACTCGCCGACGAGGCCGAGCGTCTCGCCGCGCTCGATCGTGAGCGAGACGCCGTCGACCGCCTTCACGTCGCCGACGTGGCGGTCCATGACGATGCCGCTGCGGATCGGGAACCAGACGCGCAGGTCCTCGATCTCGACGAGCGCCTTCCCGTCCGTCGCGGCTGCGTTCACGCGGCGCCTCCGAGCCTCGTCCGCTCCCACTCGTCCGCGGGAACCGGGTTGAAGCAGCGGACGTGGTGGTCGGCCTCGAGCTTCTCGAGCGGCGGTACCTGCTCGCGCGACTGCTCCACCTCGTAGCGGCAGCGGGGCGCGAACGGGCACTCGCTCGGCTCGCTGAGCATGTTCCGCGGCGAGCCCGGGATCGGCTGCAGCTGCTGGCGCCGCCCGGCGTCGATGCGCGGCACGCTCTGAAGCAGGCCGAGCGTGTAGGGGTGGCGCGGCCGCGCGAAGATCCGGTCGGCGCTGCCGGTCTCCACGAACATGCCGGCGTACATGACGTTGACGCGCTCGCACATCCCGGCGACCACGCCGAGATCGTGCGTGATCATGATCAGCGCCGTGTCGCGCTCGGCGACGAGGCTCTTCAGGAGCTGGAGGATCTGCGCCTGGATCGTGACGTCGAGCGCCGTGGTCGGCTCGTCGGCGATCAGCAGCTTCGGCTCGCACGCGAGAGCCATCGCGATCATCGCGCGCTGGCGCATGCCGCCCGAGAACTGGTGCGGATAGTCCTTCAGCCGCAGCTTCGGGTTCGGGATCCCGACCTGGTCGAGCAGCTCGGTGGAGCGGCGGTCGGCCTGCTCGCGGTTCATTCCGAAGTGCGTCTCGAGCGCCTCGCGGATCTGCCGGCCCACCGTCAGGACCGGGTTGAGCGACGTCATCGGGTCCTGGAAGATCATCGCGATCTCGCGGCCGCGGACGGAGCGGAGCTGCTCGTCCTTCAGCGAGAGCAGGTCGCGGCCCTCGAACATCGCCGTGCCCTTCGTGACGCGGCCGTTCCGGGCGAGGATGCCGAGCAGCGCCAGCGAGGTCACGCTCTTGCCGCAGCCCGACTCGCCGACGATGCCGAGCGTCTCGCCGGGCGCGATGTCGAACGAGATGCCGTTGACGGCGTAGACGAGCCCCCGCTCGGTGCCGAAGCGAACGTGCAGGTCCTCGACCGTGAGGAGGGGCTCTCTAGCCACGACCCCGCAGCTTCGGGTCGAGCGCCTCGCGCAGCCCGTCGCCGATCAGGTTGAAGCCGAGGACGGAGATGATGATCGCGACGCCGGGGATGATCGCGAGGTGCGGCGCCGTCTGGAGGTAGCGCGTCGTGTCGGTGAGCATCGTCCCCCACTCGGGCGTGGAGGGGTCCTGCGGGCCGAGGCCGAGGAAGCCGAGCGCGGCGACGTCGATGATCGCGGTCGCGAGCGCGAGCGTCGCCTGCACGATCACCGGCGAGATCGCGTTCGGGAGGATGTGCGAGGAGAGGATCGTCGCGTCGCGGCACGCCGACCGATCGCGCCGCGAGCACGAAGTCGTTCTCGCGCTGCGAGAGCACCGAGCCGCGCATCAGCCGCGCGAAGATCGGTATCTGCGTGACACCGACCGCGATCATGATCTGGAAGATCCCGGGGCCGAGCATCGCGACGATCCCGATCGCGAGCAGCAGTCCGGGGATCGCCAGCATGATGTCGGTGAGCCGCATGATCACGCTGTCGACGACGCCGCCGAAGTAACCGGCGATCGAGCCGAAGATCAGCCCGATCGAGAGGCCGACCGTGACCGAGACGACCCCGATCAGGAGCGAGAAGCGGGCGCCGTAGACGATCCGCGAGAACTCGTCGCGACCCTGCTGGTCGATCCCGAACCAGTGCTCGGCCGAGGGTCCCGGGCAGCACGTGCCCTCGAGGCGCGAGAGGTCGCCGACCCGCGGATCCTCGGGGGCGATCCACGGCGCGAAGACGGCGACGAAGACGAACATCCCGACGAGCCCGAAGCCGACCAGCGCCCCAGGGTTGTGGCGCAGGCGGACCCACGCGTCGCGCCAGAGACCGCCGCCGCCCGGTTCGAGCGCGATCTCACGGGCCTCGATCTCCGCAACGCTCATGACAGTCGAATTCTGGGGTTGAGGAGCGCGTACGAGACGTCGACGATCAGGTTGACGATCACGAACACGAACGCGATGAAGAGGATCCCTCCCTGGAGCACCGGATAGTTGCGGGCCTTGATCGCCTCGACGAGCCACGTGCCGATCCCTGGGAAGGCGAACACCGTCTCGGTGAGGACCGCGCCCGAGAGCAGGAGTCCCGTCTGGAGGCCGATGATCGTCGCGATCGGGAGCATTGCGTTCCGAAGGACGTGCCGCGAGTCGACTGTCCGCGGCGATAGTCCCTTCGCGCGCGCTGTGCGGACGTAGTCCTCGTTCTGGACGTCCAGCACGGACGCGCGTGTGATCCGCGAGATGATCGCGAGGGGAATCGAGCCGAGCGCGATCGCGGGCAGGATCAGATGCTTGATCACGTCCCAGAGCGCGGCCCAGTCGCCGGCCAGGATCGCATCGAGGATGTAGAAGTTCGTCGGGTGGTCGATGGTGATCAGCACACTCATCCGCCCGACGGTCGGTAGCCAGCCGAGCTGCACCGCGAAGACGTACTTGAGGAGGATCGCGAGCACGAAGATCGGGATCGAGATCCCGAGCAGCGACGCGAACAGGCTGAAGTGGTCGAAGAAGCCCCCGTAGCGCTTCGCGGCCAGGAACCCGAGCGGGATCCCGGCCAGCATCGAGAAGAACATCGCGGCGAGGGCGAGCTCGATCGTGGCCGGGAAGCGCTGCAGGAACTCGTCGAAGACCGGCCGCCGCGACGTGACCGAGTCCCCGAAGTCGAGCTGCGCGACGTTCTCGATGTAGGCGAAGTACTGCTCGTGAATCGGCTCGTTGAGCCCGTACTGCTCGTTGATCGCCGCGATCGCTTCCGCGGTCGCGCGCTCGCCGAGGAGGGTTGTGGCCGGGCTCCCCGGCAGGGCCCTGATCCAGAGGAAGACGAGGATCGAGAGCCCGATCAGGATCGGGATCAGAAGGATGAGCCGGCGGACGACGAAGCGCAGCATGTCGTCCGCCGGACTCTAGTCCCTCCTCCTATTCCTGGATCGTCACCGGCGCGAACGACTCGTTCGTCGTCGGGCTCGCCTCGTATCCCTGGACCGCGGCGCTGAAGGCAAGCGCCGGCTCGGAGTGCGCATACGGGACGCCGGGAAGCTGGGTCATGATCTCCCGGTTCGCGTCCTGATAGATCGACTCGCGCTTCGACTCGTCCACCTCGGCCTCGCCCTGATTCAGGAGATCCTGAACCTTCGTCATCGGCGTTGTCGTCGTCCCCCAGGCCTTCTGCGGGGTCTGGAAGAACGTGCCGATGAAGTTGTCGGCGTCGCCGTAGTCACCGGTCCAGCCGAGAAGCCGCAGGTTGCCGGCGTTCCCGGCGTCGACGCGGCCGAGATAGTCGGGGTTCCACGGAGCGCTCTTCGGCGTCACCTTGAAGCCCGACTTGTTCAGGCTGGCGGCGAACGCCTCGAAGTTCCGCTTCGGATCGGGCATGTACGGACGCGAGACGTCCGTCGGATACCAGAACTCGAGCGGCACCGGCAGCGTGTAGCCGGCGTCGGTCAGGATCTTCTTCGCCATCTCGGGGTCGTACTCGTACGTCGGCACGTCGTCGGCGTAGCCGACGACCTCGGGCGGCATGAACTGCGTCGCCACGACGCCCCGGCCGGAGTAGAAGTTGTCCACGACCGCCTGGCGGTCGAGGCCGTGCGCGATCGCCTTCCGCACCTCGATGTCGTCCGTCGGCTTCTTCGCGATGTTGAAGCCGACGTACGCGACGTTGAAGGCGGGCCGGTCGATGATCTGCAGGTTCTCGTCGCCCTCGATGGTGGCGATGTCCTGCGGCTCGACCAGGTCGTAGCCCTGGATCTCGCCCGTCTGGAGTGCCTGCAGGCGGGCGGCGTTGTCGGCGATCGGGCGGAAGATCAGCGTGTCGAGCTTCGCCTTGTCGCCCCAGTAGTCGTCGTAGCGCGACAGCGTCAGCCGGTCGTTCCGCACCCACGAGTCGAACTTGAACGGGCCGGTGCCGATCGGGTTCTCGGTGCCGAACGTGCCCGTCGAGGTGAAGACGCCCTCGGCGTCGAGACTGCCCTCGTCCGCGTTGCCCTCCTGCAGCGCCTTTGGGCTCGCGATCGAGAACGACTGCTGCGAGAGCGCGGGGATGAACGTCGCCGACGCCTTCGTCAGTGTCAGGACCGCCGTCGTGTTCGTCCGTCGCCTCGCAGCTCTTGTAGAGGCTCTCCTCCGGAGCGCCGCTCGCCTTGTCGTACGTCGCGAAGCCGCCGAACACGACCTGCCAGTAGTAGCTCGCAGCCGGGTTCGCCAGCGCTCCCTTGAAGTTGTACCAGCGGTCGAAGTTGAAGCAGACCGCCTCGGCGTTGAGCGGCTCGCCGTCGTGGAAAGTGACTCCCTCCCGGATATTGAACGTCCAGACGGTGCCGTCTTCGTTCGGCTCCCAGCTCTCGGCGAGGCCCGGCTCGGGCTCGGTCGTGCCCGGCTTCAGCGCCACGAGCGTCTCGAAGATTTGTGTGATGACGCGGAGCGACTCGCCGTCCGAGACCAGCGCGCCGTCGAGCAGCACGGGATCCGCCGCGCCTGCGAAGACGAGCGTCCCGCCCGCGGCCTCGGTCTCGCCGGTCGCGGCGCCTGTCGTGCCTGCTGCTTCGTCGTCGTCGTCACCACCGCAGCCGGCGGCGGCGAACGCCAGCATTCCGACGACGAGCAGCATCAACAACCTCTGCCACGTGATCCTCAAAATGTCTCCTTTCGGTCCAGCTCCCGGGTTCAGCGGCAGTATCCCGAAGTTGTGCAGCGCGGCGCAACTTTGTGCGCACTAAATAATGTGCGCACAAAGTAAGAGGATCCGCTCGCGCGGATCCCCCTTCGTTCAGCTGGATGTCGGCTCGCGCTTACGCGGCGAGGCCGGCCAGGTCGCGCAGCGCCGCGAGCCGTGAGAGCGCCTGGCCCTCGAGCTGGCGGACGCGCTCGCGCGTCAGGTCGAGCTCGTGCCCGATCGCCTCGAGCGTCCAGGGCTCACCCTCGAAGCCGAACCGCAGCTCGAGGATGCGCCGCTCCCGCTCGGGAAGCGCGTCGAGCGCGCGGCGGACGCCCTGCTTGCGCAGCGACTCCTCCGCCTCGTCGAACGGATCGGCGGCCTCGCGATCGGCGAACAGGTCGCCGAGCTCGCCCTCGTCGTCTGCGCCGACGGTCTGGTTCAGCGAGACCGAGGCATGTGCGGCGCCGAGCGCCTCGTCGACGTGCTGGATCGGCAGGCCGGTCGCCTCCGCCAGCTCCTCCTTCGTCGCCTCGCGGCCCAGCTCGACCTCGAGCCGGCGCGCCGCCCGGGAGAGCTTCTGCTGCCGCTCGACGACGTGGACGGGAACGCGGATCGTCCGCGCATGGTTCGCGACGGCGCGCTGCACCGACTGGCGGATCCACCAGGTCGCGTAGGTCGAGAACTTGAAGCCCCGGCGCCAGTCGAACTTCTCGACCGCGCGGTTGAGCCCAGCGTCCCCTCCTGGATCAGGTCGAGGAACGGCACGCCGAGACCGCGGTAGCCCTTGGCGATCGAGACCACGAGGCGCAGGTTCGACTCGATCATCGTCCGCTTGGCGACGGGGTCGCCGCGCTCGATCAGCTTCGCGAGCTGAACCTCCTGGGCCGCGTTCAGGAGCTTGTGGCGGCCGACGTCGGCGAGGAAGAGCTGGAGGCTGTCAGCGGCTCCGGTCGCGACAGCGGCGACGGGGGCCGGCTCGACCTCCACCTCCTTCTCCTTCTCGGGCTCCTTCGTGTCCTTCTCCTTGCCCGCGCGCGACTGTCCGACCTCGAGGCCGAGCGTCTCCAGCTCGCGGGTGAGCTGCTCCGTTTCATCGTCGGTCAGGTCGTGCTCGAGCACGAACGCCTCGAGCTCCACGGGCTCGATGAACCCGCGCTCCTCGGACCGTTCCACGAGCGCCTTGACCTGCTCCGACTCAATCAGTTCGATCAGCTGGTTCTGCGTCAAAGAGAAACGTCAGTCCTTTCGGGCACTGCTTCGAGGGCGAGCTACAAACTTACGCACCATAAGCGGTTCTTCCTGCTCGTGCCAGGGGGTACTGCACCCGTAGGAGTGTCACAATCTCCTAAAACGCCGGGCTGTTTCCGAGTATTCCGTCGAGGGCCAGGATTCGGTTTTTCGCGTCAGCGGCGCCGGCGCGTCCGAGTGCGCCCTCGTAGAGAGAGACGCCGATCGTCTCTGAAAGTTTGCACCCTCGCTCGGATGGTTGCGCGGCTACGTCGCGGGGCGCCGGGCGCCGCCCCGCTTCCGCTTCGGAGCGGGCCCTTTCGAGCGCCGCTCGGCGAGCAGCTCGGCGGCGCGCTCGATCGAGACCGACTCCGGATCGTCGCCGCGACGTAGGCTCGCATTCGTCTCGCCGTCGGTGACGTAGGGGCCGAAACGGCCCTCCTTGAGCACGACGGGCTTGCCGCTGGTCGGATCGGGGCCGAGCTCGCGCAGCGGCGGCTTCGGCGCGCCGCGGCCGCGGCGCTGCTTCGGCTGGGCGAGCACCGCGAGCGCCTCCTCGGTCGTGATCGTGAACAGCTGCTCCTCGGACTCGAGCGAGCGTGTCTCGCTGCCCTTCTTCACGAACGGCCCGTAGCGGCCGTTCGAGACGAGGATCTCCTCGCCGTCGGGCGCCTCGAGCACGCGCGGCAGCGAGAGCAGGCGCACCGCCTCGTCGAGCGTGACCGTCTCCGGCGACATCGTCTGGAAGAGCGACGCGGCGCGGGGCTTCCCGGTCTCGCCCTCGGGCAGCACCTCCGTGACGTACGGGCCGTAGCGCCCGTTCTTGACCACGATCTCGCGCTCCCACTCGGGGTGGAGGCCGAGGGAGCGGTCGCCGGAGGGGGCGGCGAGGAGCTCTGCGGCCTTCTCGACCGTGAGCTCGTCGGGGGCGAGGTCGTCGGGCACGCTCGCCCGCTCCTCGCCGCGCTCGACGTAAGGCCCGTACCGGCCGACACGCAGGACGATCCCGTCGCCGATCTCGATCGAGTTGACGGCGCGGGCGTCGATCTCGTCGAGATGATCGGTGACGAGCGCGTGCAGGCCGGGGGCCCCGTTGCCGAAGTAGAAGCGCTGGAGCCAGGCGACGCGGGCCTCGTCGCCCGCCGCGATGCGGTCGAGGTCGTCCTCCATCCGCGCCGTGAAGTCGTAGTCGACGAGCCGTCCGAAATGACCCTCGAGCAGCTGCGTGACGGCGAAGGCGACGAAGCTCGGCACGAGCGCCGTCCCCTTCTTGAACACGTAGCCGCGGTCGACGATCGTGCCGAGGATGGAGGCGTAGGTCGACGGCCGGCCGATGCCCCGGTCCTCGAGCGCCTTGACGAGGCTCGCCTCCGTATAGCGCGGCGGCGGGCTCGTCTCGTGCCCTTCCGCCTCGAGCGCGGTCGGCTCCACCGTCTGGCCGACCTCGAGCTGCGGCAGCCGTCCTTCGCGCTCGTCGGCGTCGGCCGGCTCGTCGCGGCCGGACTCGTACGCGAGCAGGAAGCCCGGGAAGGTGATCACCGTGCCGGCCGCGCGGAACTCGGCGTCCTCGCCCGCGGCGGTCGTCGCGCCGAGCCGGATCTTCACCGTCTGGCCCGACGCGTCCTTCATCTGCGAGGCGATCGTGCGCTTCCAGATCAGCTCGTAGAGCGCGTGCTCGTCACGGGACAGCTCCCGTTCGACCTGCTTCGGCGTGCGGAATCGCTCCCCGGCGGGACGGATCGCCTCGTGCGCCTCCTGTGCGTTCGCGACCGCCCGCGCGTACGCGCGCGGCCGTTCGGGCACGGTCTCGGCGCCGTAGACCTCGGCCGCCTGGGCGCGCGCCGCCTTCAGGGCCGTCTCCGACAGCGCCACCGAGTCGGTGCGCATGTACGTGATGTAGCCGTTCTCGTACAGCTTCTGGGCGACCCGCATCGTCGTCTGCGAGGAGAAGCGGAGCTTGCGGCTCGCCTCCTGCTGGAGGGTCGATGTCCGGAACGGCGCCGCCGGCCGGCGGGTGTACGGCGTCTCCTCGACCGAGCGGACCGCGAAGGGGCGATCCCGGAGCTCGTCCGCCAGACGCCTGGCCCGCTCCTCGTCGAGGACGACGACCTCCGAGCGCGGCTTTCCGTCCGAACCGAAGTCCCGGCCCTGCGCCACCCTGCGCCCGTCCACGGCCGCCAGCCTGGCCTCGAACGCACCCGGCTCGAACGTGCCGAGCACGTCCCAGTACCGGGCGGCGACGAAGCGCATGCGCTCGCGCTCGCGCTCGACGACGAGCCGCGTCGCGACCGACTGGACGCGGCCGGCGGAGAGCCCCTGCGTCACCTTCTTCCAGAGGACGGGCGAGACCTCGTAGCCGTAGAGGCGGTCGAGGATCCGGCGCGTCTCCTGCGCGTCGACGAGCCGCTCGTCGATGTCTCGCGTCTCCCCGAGCGCCCGCTGGATCGCCTCCCGCGTGATCTCGTGGAAGACCATGCGCCGCACCGGCACCTTCGGCTTCAGCGCCTCGACGAGGTGGTAGGCGATCGCCTCGCCCTCGCGGTCCTCGTCCGTCGCGAGCAGGAGCTCGTCGGCGTCCTTGAGCTTCCGCTTCAGGTCGGCGACCACCTTCTTCTTGTCCGGGTCGACGAGGTAGTAGGGCTCGAAGCCCTCCGAGACCGCGACGCCGAGCGTGCCGTACTTGGGACGGTCGGCCTTCGGGACGTCCGAGGCCCGGCTCGGCAGGTCGCGAATGTGGCCGATGCTCGACTCGACCACGAAGTCGGAGCCGAGGTAGCCCGCGATGGTCTTGGCCTTCGCGGGGCTCTCGACGATCACCAGCTTCTTGCCTGACATGGCGCAACACGTTAGCGGGACGTTGGGATACTGCTGCCATGCCGATCCGACCGAGCCCGGTCTACATCCTCGTCGCGGGGCTCACCTGGCCGATCCTGCGCGGTCTCTTCCGGCTTCGTGCGCGCGGCCGCGAGCATCTCCCCGAGGGGGGCTTCGTGCTCGCCGCGAACCACAATTCCAACTTCGACCCCTGGCCGCTCGGGATTCCGCTCTTTCCGAAGCGGTACCTGCGCTTCATGGCCAAGTCGGAGCTCTTCTGGACACCGTTCAAGCAGTTCGCGATCGCGGCCGGTGCCTTTCCCGTGCGGCGCGGCGAACATGACACCGCGGCGCTCGAGACGGCGACGCAGCTGTGCCGCGAAGGGCACGTCGTCGTGATGTTCCCGGAGGGGACACGGAGGAAGAAGGGGTTGCGGAAGAAGTACGAGGCCCGCGCCCACACCGGTGCGGCGCGGATCGCGCTCGACGCGGGCGTCCCGCTCGTTCCGGCCGGGATCGTCGGCACCGACCGGCTCGGGAGGCTGGCCCAGCTCCGGGTCGCCTACGGGCCGCCGATCCCCCTGGACGACCTGGCCGGGCGTGAGGACGCGCCGCAGGTGGCGACCGAGCGGCTGATGGCGGCGATCGGGGAGCTCGAGCTCTCGGCGTGAGGAGCTTGTGTTGAACCAACACAAGCCGCTCCTGATCGTCGACGGGGACTCGTTCGCGCACCGCTCCTATCACGCGCTGCCGAAGTCGATTCGGCGGGCGGACGGCGGGCCCGCCGGTCTGCTGACCGGGGTCGGCAACCTGCTCGTGCGGCTCTGGGAGGAGGAGCAGCCGCGGGCGATGCTCGTCGGCTGGGACACGCTCACCGTCCCGACCTACCGGCACGAGGCGCTTCCCGTCTACCAGAGCGGGCGCGAGTTCGACGACGACCTGCTCGAGCAGCTCGACCTGGCGCCGCAGCTCGTCGAGGCGATGGGGTTCGCGGCCGCGAAGGCCGACGGGTACGAGGCGGACGACTTCCTCGCCGCGGGGGTCGCCTTCGAAGAGGCGCGGGGAGGACGGGCGCTCGTCGCGAGCGGCGACCGCGACACCTTTCAGCTGGTGAGCGAGAACACCATGGTGCTGCAGCCGCAACGCGGAGGCGGTGCGCTTGCGCGGATCGGCCCGGCGGAGGTGCGCGAGCGCTACGGCGTCGAGCCGGCGCAGGTACCCGACTTCATCGCGCTGCGCGGCGACCCGTCGGATCGGATCCCCGGTGCGCGCGGCGTCGGGCCGAAGACCGCCGCCGACCTGCTGCGGCAGTACGGCAGCCTCGAGGATGCGCTCGCGGCCGGCCGCTTCGCCGCCGAGGCCGAGGCGCTCCGGCTCTACCTCCGCGTCGCGACGATGGACCGGGAGGCGCCGCTGCCGCCGCTCGAGGACCAGACGCCGACCTGGGACCGGGCCGCCGCGCTCGCCGGCGAGTGGGGGCTGGGCCGGCTTGCAGGCCGGCTGGAGGCGCTGTCGAGCTCCTGACCAACCCGGCGCTTGCCCGCCTGCATCCGACGGGCACGCATCCCGAGCGGCAGGACCGACTGCTCGGTCTCGGCGGCGAGACGGTGGAGCGCCACGCCACTCTCGAGCAGATCGGCCGCGCCCATACAGCCGACTACCTGGCGCTGCTGCGCTCGATCGACCGCTCGGCGCACCTGGACGCGGACACGATCTGCTCCGAGACGTCGTGGGAGGCGGCGACGCTCGCCGCCGGGATCGCGCTCGAGGCGGTCGACCGCGAGGCGTTCGCGCTCATCCGGCCGCCGGGACACCACGCGCTCGCCGACCGGGCGATGGGCTTCTGCCTGGTGAACAACGTCGCCGTCGCTGCCCGCTACGCGCAGGCGGAGCTCGGGCTCGAGCGGATCGCGATCGTCGACTTCGACGTCCACCACGGCAACGGCACGGAGGAGATCTTCCGCGACGACGACACCGTCTTCTTCGCCTCGGTGCACCAGTGGCCGTTCTACCCGGGCACCGGCGGCCCGGGCACGAGCGACGACACGACGCTCAACGTGCCGCTACCGGCGGGGGCAGGCGACGCCGAGTACCGCGCCGCCTTCGGAGAGCTGATCGAGCCGGCCGTGCGAGCGTTCGCGCCGGACCTCGTGCTCGTTTCGGCCGGCTTCGACGCCCACGCGGACGATCCGCTTGCCGAGATGGAGGTCTCGGAGGAGGGGTTCACGCAGCTGGCGCGGCGGTGCGCTGCGCTCGGCCCGCGCGTCGCGGCCGTGCTCGAGGGCGGCTACAACCTCGCGACGCTGCCGCGGCTCGTCGACGCAGCGCGTCGCGGCTTCTCCGCCTGACTCAATCCCGTCGGACGGCGCCCAGCCTCCGGAGGTAGCGTGAGTCTTCTCATGAGCCCCGACCGGCAGCCGAGCACAGCGGACTTCGTCCTCGGGGACGCGTTCGCCAGAGTGCTGACGGAGACGACGCAGTCGCTCGTCTGCGTGCTGGACCGGAACGGCCGGATTCTGCTCTTCAACGACGCCTGCGAGCACGCGACCGGGTTCACGCGGGACGAGGTGCTCGGCCGTGAGGTCTGGGACTTCGTCATC
This sequence comes from uncultured Gaiellaceae bacterium, assembly GCA_963802765.1. Lineage (GTDB taxonomy): Bacteria > Actinomycetota > Thermoleophilia > Gaiellales > Gaiellaceae > Gaiellasilicea. Next base: position 37,227 of record CAWDJZ010000011.1, on the reverse strand, counting down.
CCGCCCGAGGAAGCGGAGGCGTTCCGCGAGGTGCTCGCGTACATCTGGAAGACCGGCCACTCGAGCCCGCAGGTGGGCCACTGGCAGACGAAGAGCGGCGACCGCCGCCTGATCGCCTGGTCGAACAAGCCGGTAGCAGGCGAGGATGGGACGCCGGACTACCTCGTCACGTCCGGCATCGATCTGACCGACCGCGCCCGCGGCCCCGAGGAAGACGGCCGCGCGCTCGCAGGCGACCCGGAGGCAAAGCTCGCGGAGATCGGCCAGCTCGCCCAGGAGCAGCGCTCGCTGCGACGGGTGGCGACGCTCGTGGCGTCGGAGGCGACCGCCGAGCGCGTCTTCGCCGTCCGTGTCGGAGGAGTGCGCACGCGTGTTGGAGGTCAACGCATCCGCGATCTGCCGCTACGAGGGCGACGACACGGCGACCGTCGTCGGCCGGCACAACCGGGACGGAATCGAGGCGTTCCCGCTCGGAGACCGGGCTGCCCGCGGACGAGACGACCACGATCGGTCGTGTGCTCGTGACCGGGGCGCCGGCCCGCGTCGACGACTGGGGCGCGATGACCGGCGCGTTCGCGGAGACGATGTTGCAGATCGGCTATCGATCCACCGTGGCGGCGCCGATCGTCGTTGCAGGCATCCTCTGGGGCGCGGTCGCGATCGGCAGCGAGGATCCGCTTCCGGCCGAGAGCGAGGCCCGGCTCGGCGCCTTCTGCGAGCTCGTCTCGCTGGCGGTCGCGAGCGCGCAGGCGCGCGCCGATCTTCGCGCATCCCGGGCCCGCATCGTCAAAGCGGGCGACGAGCAGCGCCGGCGGCTCGAGCGCAACCTGCACGACGGCGCCCAGCAGCGGCTCGTCTCGGCCGTGCTGATGCTGCGGATGGCACAGACCCGGCTGACCTCGAACCCCGGCGCCGTCGGCGAGCTGCTCGAGAGCGCCACGCGCGAGCTCGACGGCGGGCTCGAGGAGCTGCGCGAGCTCGCGCGCGGGCTGCATCCCGGCACGCTGACGGACAACGGCCTCCTGCGCGCGCTGGAGGTGCTCGCGGAGCGGCTCCCACTCTCGGTCGAGCTGGACGTGCCCGAGGAGCGCCTGCCGGAGCACGTCGAGGCGACCGCCTACTACATCGCGTCGGAGGCGCTCACCAACGTCGTGAAGCACGCGGGGGCGACGAGCGCCGCAGTGCGGGTGCAACCGGACGGAGAAATGCTCCGCCTGGTGGTCGCGGACGACGGCCGGGGCGGCGCCGACCCGGAGGCGGGCACGGGCCTCCTCGGGCTACGGGACCGCGCCGAGGCGGCGGGCGGCACACTCTTCGTCATCAGCCCGCCGGGCCGCGGCACGACGATCACGGTGGCGCTGCCGCTGACCGACGACTGAGCCGAACCTGCGGCGCATTGGACTTACGACAGCTTCAAGGTGCGGTCGTACCCGCTCCCTGTGGCGTGCCGCCGCCTGTGCAGTCGGGCACGTGCAGTCGTTGCTCGAGGCTCTCCGCGTTCGCACGGAGTGCGTGTGGAGCGTCGAGAAGCTTGCGGAGGACGAGGGGGAGCCTGGCGCGTTGCTTTGGTGTGTTGGCGGCGGCGATCGCGTCGTAGATGCGCAGGTAGCTGCTCGCGTAGACGGCGGCAAGGCGTCGCTCGAGATGGAGCCAGCGAGTCGAGAGGCGTTGGTGCGGCGGAACGATTTGCAGGGCCCGTATGCGTAGAAGCCGCCGAGCCGTCGAAGCGCGGATGTCGTGCGCGACGGCGACGGCACCCGCCCGGGTGCCGATTTGATGGCGTCCCTCGAAGAGGAGCGCGTGGGCGCAGATACCGGTGACAGCGCCTGACCATGTCGACGGCCGTCCGCTGAGCACGGCGTCAGCGTCGACCTGAATTGCTCTGGCAGGCGCCGTCTGAGCCCGGGAGGTCGCGAGCATCGCATCCAGTCCGACTACGACGAGGAACGCGAGCAGCGCGACCGCCGCCAGTCAGAGACACCCTTCGCTTCATCTCGACGAGACCGCCTCGATCAGGTAATCGAGCATGCGCTCGACGCTACGGCCGAGCGAGCGACGCGGAAAGGTAAGAACGTCTTGCCTGCGCAGTCAGTCTCGAGTGCCCGGCGCCACCAGAGGCCGGGGGCGGCGGAGCCGCGTTCGGCTCCGCCGCCGCGCAAAGACCTAGGGGCCTCCGCCCACCTCGGCCGGGCGCTCGACCTCGAGGCCGGCGCGCGGCGCCTCCGCGTCGTGTGGAGCCTCGATGGTGAGGTTCGGGAGGATCCGGTCGAGCCAGCCGGGGATGTACCACGACTTCTCGCCCATCAGGGTCAGGAAGGCAGGCACGAGCGTCATCCGCACGACGAGCGCATCGGTGAGGATGGCGACCGCGAGCAGGAGCCCGAACTCCTTCGAGATGCGATCGGAGGTGAGGATGAAGGCCGCGAAGACGGTGCCCATGATCACGGCCGCCGCGACGACCACTCGGCCGATCGCGGCGATCCCGTGCTCGACGGCTTCCCGCGTCTTCAGGCCGTGGACGTGCTCCTCCCGGATCCGGCTCATCAGGAAGACCATGTAGTCCATCGAGAGGCCGAACAGGATCGCGAAGGCGATCGGCGGCACGAACGTCTCGATCGGCCCTGTCCGGTCGAGGCCGGTGAGCTCGAGCAGGTAGCCCTCCTGCACGACCAGCGTGAGCACGCCGAAGCCGATGAAGGCGGAGAGGATCGTCGTGATCGCGGCGGTGAGCGAGATCACGATCGAGCGGAACGCCATCGCGAGCACGATGAACGTGACGCCGATGATGTAGAGCAGGAAGAGCGGCAGTCGCTCCATGATCCGCTCCCCGATGTCCTTGAACGCGGCCGACAGGCCCGAGACGTAGACGACGGCGTCGCTGCCCTCTGTCGCAGCGGGCACGATGTCGTTCCGCAAGCGATCGACGAGCTCGTCGGTCGCCTCGTCCTGCGGGGCCGAGGCGGGGGTGACGAAGACGATCGCGACGGTCTCCTCGTCGTTCGTCTGTGGCTCGGCGACCGAGGCGACGCCCGGGAGCCCGCGGACGCCTTCGTAGACCCGCTGCGGCGCTTCGTCGTCGCCGTTGATGTCGACCACGATCGGAATCGGGCCGTTGAAGCCCGGCCCGAAGCCCTCCGCAAGGAGGTCGTACGCGCGCCGCGCCGTCTGCGCCTCAGGCTGCGTGCCCTGGTCCGATGCGCCCAGGCGGACGAGCCCCGAGGTCGCGGCGAGCACGAGGCCCGCCAGCAGCAGCACGATGAAGACCACCTTCGCGTGCGCGGTCACGAAGCGGCCCCAGCGCGCGATCGATGTCTTCTCGCGGGCCGCGTCCGAGTCGTCGATCGGCCGCAGGAACGGCACCTTGAGGCGGTCGATCTTGTGGCCGAGCTTCGCCAGCACCGCGATGAGGAGCGAGTTGGCGATGAGCACCGTGGTCAGGACTCCGAGCGCCGAGCCGATGCCGAGCTTGGTCACGAAGTCGAGGCCGAAGAAGGCGAGGCCGGTGACCGAGATGGCGACGGTGAGGCCGGCAAAGAGCACCGCTCGGCCGGCGGTGGCGCCTGCCTCTGCGGCGGCGTCCGGCGGTGAGAGCCCCTCGTGCAGCAGCTGCCGGAAACGGGTGACGATGAAGAGCGAGTAGTCGATCCCGACCCCGAGCCCGATCATCGAGACCAGCAGGGGCGTGATCGTGTTGATGTCGGTGAGGCCGGCGAGAAGGAAGAGCAGCATGAACGCGCTCGCCACGGCCGTGAGCGCGAGCGCGATCGGGATCGCCGCCGCCACGATCGTCCGGAAGACGATGAGCAGCACGATGAGCGCCGCGAGCAGGCCGAGCAGCTCCTGCGTTCCCTGCTCGATCGGCGGGAACTCGGCGTCGCCGTTGAACTCGGCCGTCACGCCCGCCGGCTCGACGGCCTCGCGGACCGCCTCCTGCACCGCGAGCACCGACTCACGGTCCTCCTCGAAGATGACCCGGTCGAACTGGGCCTCGGCGTAGGCGATGCGGCCGTCGTCCGAGAACGTGTTCTCGTCGAACGGATCGCCGACGCTCTCGAGCCCCGCGGTGTCCTCGGTGGGCTTGAACTCCTGCGTCTTCAGCTCGGCGATCGCGCCCTCGATCGCCTCCTCTGCGCTCGGGCGTGTCCAGCCGTTCGCCCTCGGGCGCGGCGAAGACGAGGTTCAGGACGCCGCCCTGCTCGGCGGCGAACTCGGACTCGATCAGGTCGGTCGCCTTCTGCGTGTCCGAGCCCGGAATCTCGAACTCGTCCTTCAGGCTGCCGCCGAACGCCCCGACCGAGAAGATCAGGAGCGCGATGATCCCGACCCAGCTGAGGACGACACGCCACGGATGCGAGGCGCACGCGCGCATCCAGCGGGCGAGCCCGCCCGTCGCGAGACGTTCGTGGGCTGCGCGCCGATCCCCGTCGGCCCGCTCGTTCGTGGTGCGTTCCCTCGTTCTGGTCCGTCATCGCACTGCCCCCTCGTCGCTGCGGGTTTGACACAGGAGACCGGCCGAGCTCGCGAAACTCATCGGCCCACGGTCGTGTGAGATCTCTCTAGGAAACCAGAACAGCGTCGACCGCGGTCGAAGCCGCTGCCCGCGCCGCCGGACCACCGGGCACGAGATCCCGGTGGTCCGTGCTGCGGAACACCGGCTCAGCGAAGCGAGATCGCCACCTGCTCCAGGAGGTCCAGCGCGTCCTGCAGTCCCGCCTCCATTCCGGAGTCGATGATCGCGTCCCGGGTCTCTTTGCTCGGGGCCTGCACGAGGATCGTGAGGGTCGTGCGCCCGTCCGCTTCGGTGAACGTCGCGGTGTTCACCGTTCCTCCTTCCTCGTCGGACACCCCTTCGGGCAGGCCCTCGTAGATCTCGGTCGAGACGATCCGCTCGTTCGGGACGATCTCGCGGTACTCGCCGTGGAAGCCGACCTCCATTCCGTCCGGCGTCACCATCACGGAGCGCCACGCGCCTCCGACCCGCAGGTCGATCTCACACGTCGTCACCTTGCCGCGCTTGGCGTTCCACCAGCGCGTGACCAGCTCGGGTGACGTCCACGCCTCTGAAGACCAGATGCTTCGGTGCGTCGAACTCCCGCGTGATGAGGATCTGCTCATCCGTCGGAAGCGTCACCTTCGCCGTCCCGCTACTCGCCACTGCCATCTCGTTCCTCCTTCTGTTTGAGCTCCTCGCAGCACGACATCGAGTTCGTCGAACCGCTCCGACCAGGAGCGCTCGTACGCCTTCACCCAATCGTGGATGGGCTTGAGCGCGCGCCCGTTCAGCCTGTACAACCGCTGCCGTCCTTCGTCACGCACGTCAACCGCCCCCACTTCGCGGAGCACCCGCAGGTGCTTGGACACCTGTGGCTGAGCCAGCCCGAGCAGGCGCACCAGGTCGTTCACCGGGCGCTCGCCGGCGGCGAGGGCTTCCAGGAGCTGGCGCCGCCGGGGCTCGGCCACCGCGTTGAACGCATCTGATGTCGTCGCTGCACGTGCCATGCGGCAACTATATACCTATATAGGAATATGTCAACATTTGGAAGCCGAGCGGCGGCCGTTTAGGGTGAGCGGTGGGGTCCGATCGCCGTCAGGGGGGCCCATGCCGAACTTCCATCAGGACGTCAACATCCACGAGCACGACCTGCGGCTGCTCGACGCGAGCGACAACGAGATCGCGCGGCTCGACCAGGCAGGCAATCTGATCGTCCGCCGCGATTTCGCCGGCACCTTGCACGAGATCCTCGACTTCGTCGGCTCCGTCGCGCAGCTCTCGGTAGGTGCACAGGCGGTGCCCGGCATCGTCCGGGTGCTCAGCGACGCCGGCGAGGCGATCATGCTCAGGGCCGACGACGCGACCGTGCTGATCGGCGGCGGCGGTGAAGCCGGTGACCTCGTCGTCAACGACGCCACCGGCCAGCCTGTGATCTCGGGTCACGGCGCCGGTGCGTCGGTGAGCATCGGCACGTTCGGCAACGACGGCGAGGTGAGCGTCAACGACGCTGCAGGCCGAAACGTGATCCGACTCGAGAGCGCCAACGCCGCCGTCTATGCGGGCGCAGCCGGCAACGAGGGAGACCTCGTCATCCTCGACAGCGCCGGCCGCGAGGTGATCCACGCCGACGGCGGTGCGGCAGCGCTGTACGTCGGCGCCGAAGGCAACGAGGGCGATGTGATCGTGCGCGACGGCGTCGGCCGCCACGCGTTCCACCTGGACAGTCAGTTCGCGCTGCTGACGGTTGGCATCGAGGGCAACGAGGGCGACATCTACGTGCGTGACAACTCCGGGCGCGTCGTCTTCCACATGGACGGCCAGAACGCAGCGCTCTACATCGGGAGAGAGGGCAACGAGGGGGACATCATCATCCTCGACAGTGTCGGGCGACAGGTGTTCCACGTGACCGGCGACACCGCCGCGCTCTACCTCGGTGCCGCCGGGAACGAGGGCGACATCTTCGTCCGCGACAGCGAGGGTCGCGACGTCATGCACATGGACGGCCACAACGCCGCGCTCTACCTGGGCGCCAACGGCAACGAGGGAGATCTGATCGTCCGCAACGCCGCGGGCACCGACACGATCCATCTCGACGGCAACTCGGGGGACATCCGGCTGATGGGCGCCGACCTCGCAGAGGAGTTCGGCTCCTCCGTCGACGTCGAGGCGGGTTCTGTCCTCGTCGCGACGGGCCCCGACGACGTGGCCGTGTCCGAGTCCGCTCACGACCGGCGCGTGATCGGCGTCGCTTCAGGTGCGGGCGGCCTGCAGCCCGCGCTTCGGCTCGGCACCCGCCCGGGCGAGCAGCGAGTTCCGGTGGCCATGGTCGGCCGCGTCTACTGCAAGGCGGACGCCGGTCGCGGGCCGATCAGCGCGGGCGACCTGCTGACCACCTCCGACACGCCGGGCCACGCCATGCGGGTGGCCGACCCGGCTGCCGCCGCCGGTGCCATCCTGGGCAAGGCCCTCGCGCCCCTCGACACCGGGCGCGCCCTCATCCCAGTCGTCCTCACGCTGCAGTAGCGATGGCGACCCTGAGCGTGCGTCAGATCGCGCAGAACTGTCTCGGCAAGACCGGGAACCTGTCGGTGAACAGCGACGTCTACGGCTACATCTTTCGGGAAGCGGACGGCTCGGTGTTCGGCACGCTCGGAGGCAACGACACCTTCCCCGGCAGCGGCCAGCCGACGACCCGGTCCCTTCGCCGCCACCTCGAGACCATCTCCGGGGATGCGACCGACCTCGTCCTCATCCTCGTCGGCCACGAGAACGACTTCGTCTCCGGTGTGACCGACCGGGACGATGTCACCAAGGTCCAGTACGCGGTGCAGGTCATGCGCGACCTCTACGCCCAGGTCGACTTCGGGATTCGCCGGCTGAACTGGCAGCGCATCCCGCTGGCCGATGCCGGCGGGTACGTCGACATCGCCGACAGCTCGGAGGCGGAGGATCTCACCGACGACTGGAACGGGCCGAACGGTGGAATCGACGTCTTCTGGGTGCAGACGGTCGGCGTCGCCGCGGGTTGGTCGAACACGAACGGACCGTGCGACAAGGACTCCAAGGACGGCCGCACGGGTGCAGTCCTCGAGCTCTTGGGCTCGCGACGGTTCACGGGCATCCTGGCCGGTCACGAGGTCGGGCACTACCTCGGGCTCGGCCACACCAACTCGGAGGCGAACCTGATGGGGGACGACTCCGACGGCGACGGGATCGGGTCGATCAACAACAACAGCACGGCCGTCTCCGTCAGCGAGGGCAACACGATGCGCTCGCACTGCTCGGTCCACGGTCCCTGCTAGGGGGAACAACGATGGCCAAAGGAAGCCCAGCTCGCCTCACCCCCAAGATTCGTGATCTCGTCGCGACCGACCGGCTAGGCCGGCCGGCCGTCGGCCGGCTCACGGCGGCCCAGGCCGAGCTGCTCGCCCTGGTCGCCCGCGGGCAGCAGGAGTTCGAGGAGCAGGTGAGCGCTCCGCGGGCGATCGCAGCCCTCGCGAAAGGCCGGCCGGAGGCAGCCTTGCCGGTCCTCGACGCCGTGCTCGCCGACCCAGAGGCGCCACGTCCGGACCGTGTCGCGGCGGCCTACGGGCTCGGAGCGATTGCCACGCCCGACGCCGAGGCGGTGCTGCTCCGGTCTGCGCGCGACCGGCATCCCCGCGTCCAGCAAGCGGTGTTCTCAGCTCTCGGGTGGTTCGGCGGCCCCGAGGTCGCATCCGAGCTCGGCAAGATCCACGCTGCCGACCCGCATGCAAGCCGGCAGCTGGCGTTCGCGCGCGCACTCGCCGTCCACCGGCATGGGCTCGACGGCCCGTTCCTGGCCGAGGCTCCCGCAGGTCGGTCACGGCTGACCAGCCGCTCGAAGACGACGGACGTCTCGTTGAACCTCAAGACCCCGCAGGCCACCGCGAACGACCTGGGCAAGGTGCAGGGACCGCTGTTCGGCATCGGCGTGGCCGCTCGCGCCTACGCACTGACGTGCGGGCGGAGGGAGTGGACCGCCTTCGTCAACAGCGAGCTAGGCCGGTCCTCGAGTGCGCTCACCCGTCTGACGGATCGCCCCTGGATCGCCGCCGTCCTCTGCCGCTGGTACCCGGTGCGGACGATCGCCACGCCGCAGTACGTCGTCCTCACGCGGCCGGTCGGCGATACGGCGCATGTCGACGTCGTCCGCGGTGACGGCGAGATCGTCTACACCGGCACGGCGCAACTCGCGGGTGCGGGCACGGAGTTCTCCTTCACCGAGGTCGCTCGAGCCGCCACGGCGCCGGCGCGGTTGGCCGGACGGTTGACCTCGAAGGGAGTCGAGCTCGACGTCGCCCTCGCCGCGGCGAGCCGGGCCGGCACACCCGAGACCGTGTCCGTGTCGACCCGCTGAGCCTCGTGCCCTAGCGCATCGCCGGGCAGGCGCGGGTACGGCGCGCCACCGGCGCGGGTGCGGCTAACCGAAGCCGAGAACGGGAGCTAAGCCCCCTTCCTTCGCGTCCCTCTGAGCGTCAGTGTTCGTGCCTTCCTGTCCAACCCGCGCCCCCGGTTTGGAGTTCAGATGCACGCAAGACGTAACTACAACTGGCGGCGCGCGACGCGCGGACTGCTCACCTTGGCCGTGCTGGGTGCCACTGCGCTCTTCGTGGCAAGCCCGGCGAGCGCGGCGGTGACGGCGTCGTTCCAACCCAGTCCCGGCACGTTGAGCGTTTTCGGTGATGCGCTCGACAACCAGATCACGATCAGCCGCAATGCGGCGGGCCAGATCCTCGTCAACGGCGGGGCGGTGAACGTCACCGGCGGCACACCGACCGTCGCGAACACCGCGCTGATTCAGGTCTTCGCCCAGGGCGGCAACGACACGGTCACGATCAGTGAGACCAACGGTGCACTGCCGCGGGCCAACCTGTTCGGCGGCGCAGGCAACGACACCCTCACGGGTGGGTCGGGCGGCGACCAGCTCTTCGGCCAGGCCGGCAACGACACCGTGCTCGGAAAGGGCGGGTTCGACTTCCTGTTCGGTGGGAGCGAGAACGACACCCTGACCGGAGGCGACGCCGACGACCAGGTCTTCGGCGAGAGTGGCAACGACCGGATGATCTGGAACCCCGGTGACGACACCGACCTCAACGAGGGCGGTGCCGGCAGCGACACCGTCGACGTCAACGGCGGCGGCGGGGCCGAGGTGTTCACCGCGACGGCCAACGGCACGCGTGTCCGGTTCGACCGGCTCGACCCGGCGCCGTTCGCGATCGACATCGGCACCTCCGAGAAGCTCGTCCTCAACGCCAACGGCGGCGACGACCGCTTCTCGGCCACCGGCAACCTGGCCGCGCTGATCCAGATCACGGTGGACGGGGGAACGGGGAACGACACGATCCTCGGCTCCAACGGGATCGACCAGCTGCTCGGCGGCAGCGGCGACGACCTCGTCGACGGGCAGCAGGGCAACGACGTCGCCTTCCTGGGTGCCGGCAACGACGTCTTCCAGTGGGACCCCGGGGACGGGAGCGACACAGTCGAGGGCCAGGACGACACCGACACGATGCTGTTCAACGGCTCCGCCGGGGCCGAGGAGTTCGCGGCTTCCGCCAACGGCGGGCGTGTCCGGTTCACCCGGAACCTGGGCACCATCGTCATGGACCTCGACGGCGTCGAGTCGATCGACCTCAACACGCTGGGGAACACCGACAAGACCACCGTCAACGACCTCTCCGGCACCGACCTCGTCGAGCTCGACGTCGATCAGGCCGGAACGATCGGCGGGACGGCCGGCGACGGTCAGGCCGACATCGTCATCGTCAACGGCACCAACGGCGACGACATCGTCGACGTCTTCGGCGCGGGGACGTCGGTCTCCGTGCTCGGGCTGTCGGCGAGGGTCAACATCGCCAATGCCGAGGGGGCCAACGACGCACTCGTCGTCAACGCGCTGGGCGGCAACGACGGCGTGACGGCAACCACCCTGCCGGCAGGCGTCATCAAGCTGACGATCGACGGCGGCGCAGGCGACGACTCGCTCCTCGGCTCGCAGGGCGCCGACGCATTCCTCGGCGGTGCCGGCGACGACTTCTTCTTCGGCGACAACGGCGACGACAGTGCGCTCATGGGAGCCGAGGACGATGTCTTCCAGTGGAATCCCGGCGACGGCAACGACACGCTCGAGGGCCAGGACGGCTTCGACACGATGCTCTTCTTCGGCGCCAACGTCGACGAGAACATCGACGTTGTTGCGAACGGCGGCGCGCGTCCTGTTCGTCCGCAACATCGCCAACGTGACCATGAACATGGACGACGTCGAGAGCATCGACTTCCGCGCTCTCGGAGGTGCCGACAACATCGTCGTCGGCGACGTGAGCGGCACCGACCTGACCGCGGCCGGCCTCGACCTCCGCGGGCCCAACGGCGGTGGCGACGGTGCAGCCGACACGGTCACGGTCAACGGCACCAACGGCGACGACGTCTTCGGTGCGGCCGGCGACGCGGGCGGGATCAACGTCTTCGGGCTCCAGGCCGCGGTCAACGTCTTCTCCCCCGAGCAGGCGAACGACCGGCTGACGCTCAACGCCCTGGGCGGCCAGGACAACGTGAATGCCACGTCGCTGGAAGCCGACGGCATCCAACTGACGATGAACGGCGGCCTCGGCGACGACGTCTTCCTCGGCAGCGAAGGCGACGACCTGGTCAACGGTGGCGACGGCAACGACGTGGCCTTCATGGGTGCCGGCGACGACACGTTCACCTGGAACCCCGGCGACGACAACGACACGCTCGAGGGCCAGGACGGCTTCGACACGATGCTCTTCAACGGCTCCGCCGCCGCCGAACAGATCACCGCTTCCGCGAACGGCGGACGGGTGATCTTCTTCCGCGACATCGCCAACGTGACGATGGACCTCAACGACGTCGAGAGCATCGACCTCAACGCGCTCGGCGGTGCCGACACGGTCACGCTCAACGACCTCAGTGGCACGGACGTGACCGAGGTGAACACCAACCTGGCCGCCGGTGGGGCCGGCGACGGCGCGGCGGACAACCTCATCGTCCACGGCACCAACGGCGACGACGTGGCAATCGTCTTCGGCGACGCCTCCGGCGTGTCCGCGTTCGGGCTCGCTGCGGTGGTGAACATCACCGGTGCCGAGGCCGCGAACGACCGGCTGACGCTCAACATGCTGGCCGGCGACGACGTGGTCGATGCGTCCGGCTTGGCGGCCAGCGGGATCCAGCTCACGATCAACGGCGGCGATGGGGCCGACATTCTCATCGGCGGCGCCGGCAACGACACGATCAACGGCGACGCCGGCGACGACGTGCTCATCGGCGGCGACGGCATCGACACGCTCGACGGCGGCGGCGACGACGACGTCATCATCCAGCTCGTCGGCGGCGACACCGTGACCTCGGCGTCCACCGCGGACAAGCAGTGGCTCGCGAAGCACGCCGAGATCGTCGATGGCAAGACCGTGCTCGAGGTCGGCGGCAAGAAGCAGAAGCTGCCGAAGGCCGACCTGTCCGAGCTCGTTCGGGCTGCGGCCGGCGCCTAAGCCCGGTCAGTTCCGCAACACGCGCCAGCGCCAGAACCGGGATCTCCGGTTCTGGCGCTGTGCGTTCTCAGGGAGTCGTGATGCTCGTGGCTCGACTCGCGGTCAGACACGACGAATGGGGATGTCACTCGCGCTCTCGGCGGCGAGCTCGGGCCGGACGGGGACGCCGACTCGCTTCAGGGCTTCGGGATTGCGATTGCGTTGTACGTGGCCTCGAGAGGATTCGGTATCCCGAAGCGGGCGTTCGGCAGGTAGAGCCTGTTGCCGAACGCGGCTACGGTCGTCGGGACGTCGAAGCGGGGATCGGTCAGGAACTGCGGTGACCTCGCCGGACGTCCCCGCCGAGTTCAGTGCCACGACGGCGACTCGGTTGAGCCGGTTCTGCACGACGAACAGCGTGCGGCCGGAGAGGAGCAGTCCGTCGCCGTTGGTCAGCAGGGTGCCTCCGAGGTCGACTTGCGTGGCAGCGCCCGTCGCCGGATCGAACCGGAACAGCAGGCCGGTCGACGACTGGATGACGAGCAGCGCGTCGCCGTCCGGGGTGCGGGCGATCCCGTTGGCGCCCGTGCCCGCCCCGAACGGAATCTGCTCGACCTCGCTCTGGCTCGGGAGTCGGCCGAAGCGGCCGAACGGAACCTTGTACAGGAACGCTCTCTGCGTATCGGTGAACCAGGCCGCATGCGGTGTCAGCACGACATCGTTGACGAACGTCGGTGCGGATGCGAACGAGTAGCTGGCAATGATCTCGCCGGTGATCGCGTTGACCACGCGCCCGTCACCGCCCGAGCCCCCGGCGACGAAGAGCCGGGCGAGGAGGTCGACCTTCAGGCCGACCGACGGCGTGCCGGGACCCTGGCTGAACACGGAGCCGTTGCCGGTGATGAGGTTCACGCGGTAGATGTCGCCGTCGGCGCGAGAGCCGAAGAAGGCGAACGGGAACACGTTGATGGCGATGCCCTCGGGGAGCCACCCGTTGGGCAGGGCGATCTCGGTGGGGAAGAGATCGAGGCTCTTCGCGGTCGAGGTTGCCGCGCCGGAGCTTGCCGTCGGCGCAGCGCTTGCCGGCATCGCGACGATGATCGCCGTCGTAGCAACCACGGCGACGGTCAGGGCGATCGTGGATCGGAAACGTCGGGTCATTTGTGTGTCTCTCCCTTCACTCGGGTACCCGATCGGTTCTCTTCCTGCGTTGCTACCCATTGGACTACGGGGGAATCACGCGAACGGATGAGTCGGCGGCGTCAGGAAGTGGAGAACCGCCGGCTTGACTGATAGATAGCGAGAATATATACTCGCTATCTATGAGAGGAGCTCTTCCTTGCCTTGCTCAGCGACGAGCGTGCTCATGGGTACGAGCTGAAGCAGTCGTTGGAGCAGGAGTTCGGCGAATCTGCTGCCGGCGCTGAACGCCGGCCAGATCTATTCGACGCTTGCGCGGCTCGAGCGCGATGGCCTCGTCGTCGGTACGGCGGTGCCCGGGGACAGCCGCGGCAAGCGCGTGTACGAACTGACGGATGCCGGCCGGGCCGCGCTCGCGGCCTGGATCGAGCTGCCCGTCTCGGGCAGGCGGCTCAAGGACGAGTTCTTCATGAAGTTCGTCGTCGCTGCGTCAGCTCACCTGGCGGAGCCGAAACAGCTGATCGAAGGGCAGCGACGCGAATACTTGCAGTCGTTGCGCGACCTCAACGCGCTGCTCGAGGCCAATGGCAGAGCGCCCACGGGTGAGCTCCTTGTCGAGGGGGCGATCTTGCACCTGAAGGCCGACCTGGAGTGGCTCGAACTGATCGAGCAGCGTCTTGCGCTGAAGGAGGAAGTCTGATGGCACCGGTACTCGAAGCGAAGAATCTCGCGAAGACGTACGAAACCGGCGGCGCGAAGGTGCTCGGTCTTCGCGGGGTCGACATCTCGATCGAGCGCGGCGAGTTCGTCGCGATCATGGGGCCGAGCGGATGCGGGAAGTCGACGCTGCTCAATCTGCTCGCCGGGCTCGATCGACCGACGGCGGGTGAGGTCTGGCTCGATGGCCAACGGATCGATGGGTTGAGCGAGACCGATCTCGCGCGTCTGCGTCGTCGCAAGGTCGGCTTCGTCTTCCAGCCCTGGCGGCTCTCCTGGTGCCGGCCTCCGGGTTGGCCGGCTTGGCGCGTTTCTGCCGGGGTGGCGTGGTCGGCGTCGCGCCTCGGTTCGCTTCGGCCGGCTCGGTCTCGCGGGGCCTCCGCTGGCGGCGCGGCCGGCGCCGTACGGCCTGGGCTCTCGGCGCGGCCGGCCGGGGCTCCCGGCGGCTGCCAGCTCCCCGGTCTATGTCGGGGCTCTCCTGCGGCGCGGCCGCCGATCGTCCCTCGGAGCTCTTCGAGCGCGGCAGAAGGAGCTCCGCGCGGCTCGCCCGCAGCGGCAGGCGCGCGCCGCTCGCCGTCGCCCGGTGCGCGTGTGCGCGGCGGGCTCGCCGCGGCGGCGCGCCACGCTCTCCGAGCCCGCGCGCGCCCTGCGGGGCGCGGGATCCCGGCGCCCGGCTCGACGCTACGTGGCGGGCGCCTCGCGGGGGCCGGTGCGCGAGCGTCGAGCTGGAGCTCGAGCTCGCGTGAAGGCGCCGCGGCGCGCCCTCGCCGGCGGTGCCGGGCGCGGCTGGCCGTGGCGACGCGGCTATCGCGTCGGTGGGCCGTCGCGGCTCGTGCTCGCCGGCGCGCTGCCGAGCTCGCCGGGGGCGAGCTCGAGATCGCGCGCCGCGCTCGCGCGTCGGCGGCTCGAGCGCGAGCGGCGTCGCTATTCGGATGCGTCTGCGTCGTCCGGCGGACGCCGCGCGCGGCGCCGGCGACGGCGTCGCCATCTCGCGGCGCGAGCGCGGCGAGCGCGTCGCGGAGGATCGCGCGGAGCTCCTCAGCAGCGCGTGGGGGGGGGGGGGTGGGAGCTCCTGCGCGGGACAGCGCGGGCACGCAGCAGCGTCAGACGAGTCGCGGATACGACGGCGTCACGAGTGGCGATCCATCCCGGCCGGCCGCCGCGCTGCCGTCGTCGTCGGGTCGGCATCGCTACGAGGGCTAGTGGCCGTCGGTCGCACGTCACTTATGTAGTCATCGTTGTCGTCGTAGTCGGCGTCCGCGCGGGGACTAGGTCCGGGCGCGATCGCGATCCAGGTGACGAAATCGGGCGACGAGCGGAGAGCCGTCAAGGCTTGTCGCGCGGCCGGAAGGTCGGCGAGTCGCGGCGACGCATCGAATGCGCTTCGCGCCGTCGGCGAGATCAAGCCGACCTCGTGCCGCTCGTAGTTATCGGTACGATCGGGGCCGCGTGAGCGACTTGTCGCTGGGGCGCGGCGCGAGCGCGGTCGAGCGCCTCGGCGAGCGCGCGGATATCGTTCGCGCCGAGCGAGACGGGATCGGCCGCGGTCGGATACGGGAACGCTAGTTCGGAGGAGACATCTAGGTGAGCGCGTCGAAGGTCAGCGCGTCGGCCAGGCGAGCGGGTCGATCTCGTTCCAGGCGTACTCCGCCGGGACGACTTCCAGGGGAGCGTCAGCCCGGAGGCGAGCGGGTCGGAGAGCGCGAGAGTATCGTCCAGTCGTCGCCGGCGATCGTCTCGCTCCATCCCTCGACGATCGGCGTCCACGGTCGAGACGGCGACGCGGGCGGCATCGAGGAGAGCTCGACCGGCGCGCCGATCTCCAGCTCGAGGCCGCGGACGACCGGCGCCTCGGGAATGTTCCAGTGAGCGAAGGCGCCGCGCGCGAGCGCCTCCTTCGCTCGCGTCGTCGCGTCGGCGACGTTGGCGAAGGTCGTGTCGATCGTCTCCGTGCCGCTCGCCGTAGATCGCGATCGAGGCCGCGTCGCTCGACGGTGACGGACTCAGACTGGTCGCCGGTGTAGCGGACGGTGACGACGTTCGCGCGCGGCAGGACTTGCTCCCAGGCCGGGCGCGAAGGCGACGTCCGCCGGGTCGAGAGGGCTCCAGGCCGGAGAGCGATCGCGCGCCGATCGCCTGGACGAGGATCCTCGCCGTCCATCCGGTCGATGATCGCGGCGCCGATCATCGGCGCGAGGAAGGCGAGGTAGTCGCCGAGCGTCGTCGGGCCGGCCGTCGCGGCGTCGCGCGCGACGAGCTGAGGGTCGAAGTCGGGTCCGCCTGGAGCTCCAGGACGGAGGCAGAGGCCGGCCTCGGCGAAGCATCGCGAGACGCGCGCGCTCCAGGCCTCCGCCGGCCAGTTGACGAGCGCCGATCTCGAAGTCGCCGAGCGTCGAGAGGAGGCCGACCGCGATCGCGCGTCAGCTCGTCGACGTCGAGGCTGCGCGTCCGTGACGCGGCCCGTGAAGCGCGGCGCCGCGGCGCCGTCGCCGTCGCGCGCGGTGACGACGAGCTCGACGCCGACCGCGAAGGCCTGGACGAAGGCGCGGTCGACGTCGGCGAGCGTCGAGCTGGCAGCGTCGTCGCGGTCGGCTCGTCGGTGACGTCCGTCCGGCCGTGGTGGATCTGCGACGTCGGCGAGGACGTCGTCGAGCGCGATCGCGGTCGCCGTCGAGGACGATCGCGTCCGGCCAGAGCGCTCACGACGCGCCGTCCCTGTCGGCGATCGTGAGCGTCGAGGATCCGGCGGATCGCCCGGGCCGTCCCCTCGGGATCGACGGCGCCGTAGACGTTGATCGGTGACGCCGGCGCCGCCGCTGGTCGGTCACGGCGCCGGCGCCTCGCGTCGCCGTCGGCGTCACCGCAGGGCGCGAGCGAACGGGCCGGGGATCGACCGGAAGGTGAGATCGGGGAGCTTGCGGGATCGTTCTGAACGTCTTGGAGACCGTTGAGCCGACCGAGATCCGTGGACGGCGCTCGATCACGCGGCGGACGATCGCCGTCGATCGCGGCGATCGATCGTAGCGTCGGCGACGCCTCGGCCGCGGCGCTGGATCTTGTCGAAGTTCGTCGAGATCACGATAGACGGCGGCGCCGATCGGGCCGAGCGCGAAGAGGGCGAGCTTCCAGTGCGCCTTGATCCACTTGAAGGCGGAGACGGCGGCGTCCATGATGGCGACGAAGGCGCGAGTCGAGCGCGCGGACCGCGTCGGCTTGACGGCGTCGAGCGCGGCCTTGACGATCGTTCCGGAACGTCTCGCGACTTCTGTGTAGGCGACGATGAGCGCGGCGACCGAGCGCGGCGATCGCGACGACGACGAGCCCGATCGGGTTCGCGCGTCATGGCCGCGTTCAGGAGCCACTGAGCGGCCGTCCAGGCGGCCGTCGCGGCCTTCACGATCGCCTGAGCCGCGGCGTAGGCCTTCATCGCGGCGTTAGCGAGGAGGATCCCGGCCGAGAGGCGGCGACCACGCCGACAAGGATCTTGATCGCGGTCGTGTTCTCGGAGGCGAAGGTCGCGAAGCGAACGGAGGAGCGGGAGCAGCGGCCTCGATGATCGGGAGGAGCGCGGCGCCGAGCTCCTCCTGGAGCTCCGCGATCTGAGCTGGAAGATCTTGCATCTGGCCGGCCGCCGTGTCCGCCGACTCTCGGCGGCGGCGCCGCCGGTCGTCTCGGCGAGCTCGGCCATGATCACGTTCGAAGTCCTTCGACTCCTTCGCCGCCTGGGAGAGCCCGGGGACGAGCTTCGCGAGCGCGGCCGTCTGGCCGGTGTATCCCTTCGCGATCGCCGCCGAGACGGTCTCCAGATCCTTCCCGGAGGCCGCGGCGATGTCGAGCGCGGCCGCGGATGAGCTTCTGAGCCTTCGTCGACGTCCTTCGTCGCGGTGGCGATCTTCTCCATCGCCGGCCGGAGCTCGTCGTCGGCGACGCCGGTCGCGAGCGACGATCTTCGAGATCCAGTCCTCCGTCGCGGCGAGCTGCGCCGTCGGTCGCGCCGGTCGCGCGCTTCAAGACGCCGGCGAGGTGCTCCTGAGCGGCGGCGTCCTCCATCGCGGCCTTCGCGGCGCCGACGCGCGGCGATCGCCGATCGCGCCGAGCGCGGCCGCGGCCGGGAGCGCGGCCTTCTTGAGGCCGGCGCCCATCTTCTCCGAGGTCGATCATCGTCGTAGCCGAGCGACTTGTCGACGGTCGCGAGCTCGCGGACGGCCTGACCGGCGTCCGCGCCGATCTTGATCAGGATGTTCCCGGGGCCGGCCATCTAGACGAGACCGTGCGAGCGGAAGATCGTCGAACGACGGCGCGCTTGTAGAGCTCGATGCGCTTCGCCGCGCTGGAAGCGCTCGACGGCCGGCGCGATCCAGTAGCCGCCGAGCTCGGCGGGACGGCGAAACGGTTGGGTCCGACTTCGGGCCCTGCTCGGATCCCCAGACGAGCGCGAGGCCGGCGCCGCCGCGGATCCGACCTTCGTCGCGCCGCCGATCGAGACGACCGGGATCCGGTCGCGACTTCACGCGGATCGAGCGCGCGACGCGCGGCGCGACGGGGACGCCGGAGGCCGCGGCGGCGCGGACGAGATCGGCGGCGAGCATCGAGGCGCAATCCTTGCGGCGCTCGCGGAGCTCGCGGTTCGTCTCCGTCCGCTCCAGGGCGGCCTGCGATCGCCGCGGACGGCCTTCAACGTCTCGAAGAGGCCGTCGATCTCGACGAGGCCGCCGGGTTCTAGCCACGGCGGTCGCGCTCCTCCAGGACGTCGAGGAAGGTCGCGAGCTCGCGCGTCGTCGAGCTGCTCGGACGCTCGGCGAGCCTCCAGCCGAGGACGAGCGCGAGCTCGATCATGGACGCCGAAGGACGCTTCCGGCAGGGTAGGAGGGACGACTTCGGGCGTCTCGAGCTCGACGTCGACGACGCGACTTCCGCCAGACGTCGAAGCCTTCCGCGACGTCGAGCGCGGCATACGCGAGGAAGAGCGCGGAGAGCATCGGGGCGCTCCCGTCGCCGATCGGGTAGCCGTGACGGAGCGCGTAGAGCTCCCACTCGGCGAGGATCGCCGCGCCGGCCTCGTACTCCTCCTCGCGGCCGTCGTCGTAGTCGACCGTCCCGCCGAGCCGGATCACTGCGGCCTTCTTTCTTCGAGCCGCGCGCGCGGCCATCGACGACGCCGTCCGTCCGCGTCGGCTCGCCGACGAGCGGGAGCTCGACCGAGGTCACGATCTGGACGGCGACGTCGCCGCCGATCTCCATCGGGAGGATCTGCACCGTCCCGGCGTACTTCGTCGCCGTCCGCGGTGAGCGGCGTCCACTCGAAGAGCGACCTCGGCGAGCGCGTTGTCCATGAGGTAGTTGACGAGGCCGGCCGGCCTCCTCGAAGTCCTGGATCGCGTCGATGTTCGAGCGCCCAGGAGATCGGGCGACTCGCGGCGCCGGGTCGGGGACGGCGAAGCGTCGGCGTCCCGTCCTCGGAGTCGACGGACGGCGTCAGGCGGACGGCCGCCGCTTGGTGTCTGAACTCGTGAGCGTCGGGCCGAGCTTGAGCGTGCCCGGGCCGAGCCGGGAGTCGTTGAACGTGGCATCATGGTGCGTCCTCCTCTTCGGTGACGGTGACGGTGACGGTCGAGCTCGATCGCCGGCAGCGGTTCGGCGTTGACGGTCGAGCGCCAGGAGCTCGGCCGGTAGCCGTCGGTGCGCGAGCGCGAGCGCGACGTCGTCGGCGAGGGCGTAGAGCACGGTCGACGGCGAGCTCGGCGTTGAAGGGGTCGCCGGAGACGACGAGGACGGGAACTCGTAACGTGCGGGCGCCCTGGCCGCGGCCGACGAGGGTCGGGAGGCCGACGAGGACGCCGACCGGCTGCGGGTAGAAGGCGCCCGGCGTCCCGGGTCGCCGTCGATGCCGGCGTCGGCGAGGAGCGTCGAGCGACGCGTCTCGATCGCGCGCGACGGCCGGCGATGCGTCGTCGGCGACGGCTCATCAGTCGGCGACCGGCCGCCGCCAGCCGAGCAGACGCATGATCTCGGCGCGGCGCGCGCCGAGGGAGTCGAAGAGCGTCGTCTCGTCGCCGTAGCCGGCGAAGCCCGACGGAGCGTTGCGCGCCTGGTAGATGAGCGCCGGCCCAGCGTGATCGCGCCGGCCGTGATGTCGTCGCCGGGGCGAACGTAGACGGGCGGCTCGGCCGCGTCGAAGAGGTCGGAGCGGCGCCCCTCGACCGCCGCCTTCACCGCGGCCGTCGAGAGCGCGAGGTTGTCGTCCGTCGGCGCGGCCGCTCGGGAAGGTCGAGGTAGCGCGGCGACGTCGTCCGACGTCGAGCCAGGCGAGGCGTCGCATGCTCAGGCTTCGAGCCGTCGTCTTGAGCGTCGCGACCGGGATCGTCGGGGCGAGCTCCATGATCTCGCTCGCGTAGTCGGTGTCGAAGAGCGCCTTCGCCGACGACGGCGAGCTCGACGTTCAGCGCGCCGATCGCGTTCGCCGTCAGCCGGACCGGCTCGGTGACGCGCGCGTCGATCGCGCGCCGGTCGCGAGGTAGCGACGTCGCCGGCGGCGAGCGCCGGAGGCGAAGATCGGCATGCCGGCCACAGGTCGAGGTCAGGCCGCTCGGCTCGACGGAGACTGCCGCCGGCGGCGACCGCGTCGCGTTGAGCAGCGCCGGCGTCGGCCATCTTCCCCCAGACGTCGGGGGCGACGATGATCACCTCCGGGCTCTTCGCCCGTTGATGCGGGGTTGAAGGCGGCGAACGCCTTCGCCGAACGTGTCGCCGCGTTCGCCGTGCCGGCGGCGGCGACCATCTGCGTCGCGATCTTCATCTCGACGTCGTTGTAGAAGTCCTGGACGGCCTCGCGCGTAGATCTCGTCGACGATCGACGGGTCGGAGCGCTGGACGACGACCCAGGAGATCGCGCCGGCCCAGTCCCAACGCACGATCGTTCGCGGCCTGCGAGCCGATCGACGACCTTCGACGTCGTCGCGTCGGCGTCGACGTTCGCGGCCCACGTGCCGTGCCGGCGGCGTCGTCCACTTCGGCTTGTTGACCGCGAGGCCGACGCCGGGGAGCGGCCGGCCGCCGAAAGACGCCGTAGAGCGATCGCGGCGATCGGCTTCGCGCCGAGCACGGTGCGTCTCGTACTGCGGCGGGAGGAGGCCGGTGACGTCCGTCGAGATGCGTCTCGGTCAGAGCGGCCTCGATGTAGCGGACGCGCCTCGCGGTCGCCGTGCTGCGCGCGGATGTACGAGCGTACGACGAGCTCGCCGGCGCTGAGCTCGCGCGGGGCAGCGGTCGGCGCCGGCGAGGATCACGGGCGCCGCGGTATGCTTCGTCATCGTTCTCCTCCTCGGGGTCGGGGGCCGGCGGCGCCGGCTCTTCGGGTTCGGTCGAGCTCCTCCTGGCTCGGGGTCGGGCTCGGGCTCCGGCTCGGGCTCCGGCTCGGGCTCGTCGGCTCGTCGGCCTCGGCGGCGACGCGGATGACGGCCGCGCCGTCGAAGGCGCCGAGCGCGAGGAGCGAGACCTCGTGCACGGAGCGCGGCGGTGACGTCGACGACGTCGCCGTCCTCGGTCGAGCTGCGACGACCTCGGCGCCCGACGAGAACGAGCCGCGCGAGCCGGACGCGGCCTGCACGAGCGCCGCGTCGCCGGCCGGCGTCGCGTCGATCCGGAAGCGGCCGAGCGCGCCGGTCGTCGCTCGTCGCCGAGCTCGGCGAGCGACGCCGACCGGCCGCGCCGCGATCGTGGTCGATGAGGAGCGGCGTGCGCGAGCGCGGCCGCGCGAACGGAGCCGGGCGCGAAGCGGTAGTCGACGCCGCCGATCCTGCCGACCTCGCCGTAGGGGACGATCGACGCCCTCGATCGTGCGCTCGACGAGGTCGGCGGCGATGACGTCCATCTCGAAGCGGAGCATCTAGCACACCTCCCGGGAGTGAGGTCGGCGGCCGGCGCCGGCGGCCGCGGGGATGCCGAGCAGCGACGCGCGCCTCGGCGGCGTCGACGATGCCGGCGCCGAGCAGCGCGATCGCGTAGTCGGCCGCGGCCTGCGGGTCGGAGCGCAGGAACGGTCTGGACGTCGAAGGCGACCGACTGTCCCGCGCGGATAGGACGTCGGAGAGCGTCGCCTCGATCGTGCGCAGGTGCGGCGCGACCGCGGTCGAGACGAGTGATCGCGAGCTGTTGCGAGAGGTTCGAGTAGAGGAGCGCGCGAGGCGTTGCCGGACGGGCTCGCGCCGATCATCGCGACCGGGACGTTGAAGAGGCGGGCGACGTCGGTCGCGACGTTCGCGCGCGCCTCGATCATCTGGAGGTCGGCCGGCGTTGACGTCCTCGCGCGCGTACTCCATGCCCTGGCAGCGAACGCGATGCCGTGCGTCGCGGCGCGCGGCCGGAAGCGCGGCGACGACCTCGCGCGGCCTCCTCGTCGGAGAGCTCGTTCGCCCTCGTTCTTCAGGATGCCGGCCGGGAGCTCGACGCGCGGCGAGCCGGCGCGCGGCCTCCTCGAGCTCGATCGCGGCGGCGAGCGTCCGGCCGCCGACGTCGAGGACGCCGGGGATCGGCGAGTCGAAGCGGATCACGTCGCGAGCGGCGACGACGTCGGCGAACGCCGGCGATCCGGTAGCCGGTCGAGCTCGGAGTAGGAGCCGCCGGTCGAGCGCGACTCCGGGGTGACGTCGGCGACCGGCGTCCAGCGCGCGCGGCGCGGGATAGCCTTCGGAGTCGCGCTCGAGGACGGCCAGTAGGCGCGGCCGTGGAAGAGCGAGATCGTCGACGGTGCCGCCGAGCGTCGCCGGCAGCATCGTCGACGGGTCCGGCTTCGTCAGGAGGTAGTCGGGCGTCGAGCCGCTCGCCGGCGCGGTAGCGGTAGAGGCGCGAGCTGGACGACCGTCCCGACGATCGAGATTGCGGCAGGCGATGACGGACGGGATCGAGAGCGCGCGTCTCGCGGGAGACTCCCTCGGCGAGCCAGGAGATCTCGGCGACCTCGAGCGCCGTCCCGGAGCGGACCATCGGCGCGGCAAGCCGCCGTGCCCGAGACGGCGAGGCCGGGACGACGTCGCGGGCGCCGGCGTCGCCGGCGCAAGAGGAAGCGATCGAGCCAGCTCCCATCGCCGCGAGGATGCCGACGCGGCGCCGCGGCGACCATCCCCTCGAACGTCTAGCCGGCGATCACCATGGCGCGCGGCCGCCGCTCCGGCCGGAGCTCGGCGCCGACCGCCCAGACCGCCGCGCGCGCCAGGATAGATCGGGCCCGGGGAGCGGCGCGCCGACAGCGTCGTGCCCGACGTCGGGGACGGTGACCGGCGTCGCCGTCAAGCATCTGCCGGCGTGAGCTCGTCGTCGCCGTCGTGGCGGAGGCGGCCGTCGACGATCGCGCCGAGCGTCGGGCCGTAGCCGGCGCGCTGCTCGGCGGTGCCGACCTTCGACGCGCTTCGACGCCGCGCAAGCGCGCGACGTGCCGCTCGAACGAGGGCGGATAGAGGAGCGTCGAGGCCGCGCCGCTCGGCGGCGAGCTCCTCGAGCTCCGCCCACAGAGCGCGCCGCGACGGGAAGGCGCGGCCGCGGAGGCGAACGTCGCCGTCGGCGTCGGCGACCGCGAGCGACGTAGCCGCACGCGCCCGGCCGGCCGTCCTCGTCGTTGACGGCGAGCGTGCCGGCCGGCGCAGGCGGGAGGACGAGCTCGGCGTCGGCCGCCTCCGCCCACTGCGCCGGCGCGATCCAGGAGCGCGCCGCGAGAACCCACTGATTCAGGTACTGGCGCCGCCAGTCGGTCTCGGAGCTCGTCGCGTGAGCGTGTTCGAGCGCCTCCAGCCGCGCCGGCGTCCAGTGCGGCGAGGCGAGCCGCCACGCCTCCCGGTCGTCGGGGTAGGCCTCCGGCGGCGCCGACCATTCGAGCAGGAGGATCCGCGCCGTGTCGGGGTCGTCGAGCTGCGCGATCGCGGCGTCGCGATCCTCGAGGAGGAGCGTCGAGCCGCCATCGCCGGCCGTCGAGACGAGGACGAGCTGCGGCGAGCGACGCTCCAGCATCGTCGGCGCGATCGAGCCGTCGACGACGTTCGCGGGAGACCCTCCAGGCCTCGTCGACGAAGGCGAGCGAGACGGAGCGAGCCGACGCCGCCGTCGAGCGTCGACGCGGCGAGCCGCCACGCGCGAGCCGTCGCGCGAGCTCGATCGCCTCCTGCCCGTTCGAGCGGCGGACGTGCGGCGCCGGATGGCTCGCTCCAGCCGTCCGCGCGGCCGGCGTCCAGATCCGCTTCGCCGTGTCGCGGAGGTTCGCGACGTGGAGGACCTCCTGCGGCTCGCCGAAGAGGTCGGCCGGCGCCGACCCGCCAGCCGCAGAGGCCGCGCGAGAGGATCGCTCTTCCCGGACTGGCGCGAGACGGTGAGGATGACGCGGCGCCATCGGAGCGAGCCGTCCGCGCGATGCTCGAGGATGCGCTCGAGCGCGTAGCGCTGCCACGGTCGGAGCTCGTCGCCGAGGTAGCGGCGATCCAGCCGGCCGCCTCGGCCCCGTAGCTAGCCCGATGACGTCGGACGGCCGGGGCGTTTCCAGGCGCGGCGGGACGAGCTCGACCGAATCCCGCCTTTCCCAACCATTCCTTGACAGGGGGCCCCCCCCCCCCCCCACTCCTCCCACACTCCCACCCCTAACAACACACCCATCACTCACATCACAAATACCACACCACCCCCCTCCCCCCTCAATATCCTCTCAACAACCTCATATCCTCTCATCTCTTTCATCTCACCACACCTTTTCCACTCCTTTCTTTTTCCAATTTCACACTTCACTCCCCATTTCCTACACTACACTTCTTCTCCTTTTTTCTACTCACCCCTCTCTTCCCCTCATACCCTACTCTCTCTCATCACTCCTCTCTCACTTACCATTTTCAACACACACACTTCTACATACTATTTTTACACTTACCCTCTCCTCATTACTCCTCACCACTCACTTTCTTTTCATCTCACTCACTCCACTCTCTCACTCTCATTCACACACCATACCCCACTTCAACTCTCCACACTCACACTTTTTTCTCCACACACTCACTCATCTCATCTTCTCCTCTCTACTTTACACTTCTCTCTTTTCCTCCACACTCTCTCCTTCTTTTTCTACCTCTCTCACCTCTCACTCACTCTCTCTTTCCATCTTCTCACTTTCTCTCATCACCTTATCACCTACCTCTTTCTACCTACTTCTATCTCTTCTCTACTCTTACCACTCTTTTTCTTTCTATCTTTCTAATCAACCTTTTTTATCTTCTCACCTTTCATCTTTAACTTCTTCAATTTCACAACACAAAATAACACTATTAAATCATCTATTATACAATCACTTAACCACTTTAAACACACATTATTTTTTTTTTTTTTTTTTTTTTTTTTTTTTTTTTTTTTTTTTTTTTTTTTTTTTTTTTTTTTTTTTTTTTTTTTTTTTTTTTTTTTTTTTTTTTTTTTTTTTTTTTTTTTTTTTTTTTTTTTTTTTTTTTTTTTTTTTTTTTTTTTTTTTTTTTTTTTTTTTTTTTTTTTTTTTTTTTTTTTTTTTTTTTTTTTTTTTTTTTTTTTTTTTTTTTTTTTTTTTTTTTTTTTTTTTTTTTTTTTTTTTTTTTTTTTTTTTTTTTTTTTTTTTTTTTTTTTTTTTTTTTTTTTTTTTTTTTTTTTTTTTTTTTTTTTTTTTTTTTTTTTTTTTTTTTTTTTTTTTTTTTTTTTTTTTTTTTTTTTTTTTTTTTTTTTTTTTTTTTTTTTTTTTTTTTTTTTTTTTTTTTTTTTTTTTTTTTTTTTTTTTTTTTTTTTTTTTTTTTTTTTTTTTTTTTTTTTTTTTTTTTTTTTTTTTTTTTTTTTTTTTTTTTTTTTTTTTTTTTTTTTTTTTTTTTTTTTTTTTTTTTTTTTTTTTTTTTTTTTTTTTTTTTTTTTTTTTTTTTTTTTTTTTTTTTTTTTTTTTTTTTTTTTTTTTTTTTTTTTTTTTTTTTTTTTTTTTTTTTTTTTTTTTTTTTTTTTTTTTTTTTTTTTTTTTTTTTTTTTTTTTTTTTTTTTTTTTTTTTTTTTTTTTTTTTTTTTTTTTTTTTTTTTTTTTTTTTTTTTTTTTTTTTTTTTTTTTTTTTTTTTTTTTTTTTTTTTTTTTTTTTTTTTTTTTTTTTTTTTTTTTTTTTTTTTTTTTTTTTTTTTTTTTTTTTTTTTTTTTTTTTTTTTTTTTTTTTTTTTTTTTTTTTTTTTTTTTTTTTTTTTTTTTTTTTTTTTTTTTTTTTTTTTTTTTTTTTTTTTTTTTTTTTTTTTTTTTTTTTTTTTTTTTTTTTTTTTTTTTTTTTTTTTTTTTTTTTTTTTTTTTTTTTTTTTTTTTTTTTTTTTTTTTTTTTTTTTTTTTTTTTTTTTTTTTTTTTTTTTTTTTTTTTTTTTTTTTTTTTTTTTTTTTTTTTTTTTTTTTTTTTTTTTTTTTTTTTTTTTTTTTTTTTTTTTTTTTTTTTTTTTTTTTTTTTTTTTTTTTTTTTTTTTTTTTTTTTTTTTTTTTTTTTTTTTTTTTTTTTTTTTTTTTTTTTTTTTTTTTTTTTTTTTTTTTTTTTTTTTTTTTTTTTTTTTTTTTTTTTTTTTTTTTTTTTTTTTTTTTTTTTTTTTTTTTTTTTTTTTTTTTTTTTTTTTTTTTTTTTTTTTTTTTTTTTTTTTTTTTTTTTTTTTTTTTTTTTTTTTTTTTTTTTTTTTTTTTTTTTTTTTTTTTTTTTTTTTTTTTTTTTTTTTTTTTTTTTTTTTTTTTTTTTTTTTTTTTTTTTTTTTTTTTTTTTTTTTTTTTTTTTTTTTTTTTTTTTTTTTTTTTTTTTTTTTTTTTTTTTTTCTTCAACCTGGTGCCGACGCTGTCTGCGGTCGAGAACGTCGAGCTGCCACTTCTCCTTGTCGGCCGCCGACGCAAAGACGCTCGACGATCCGCGAATGAGCTGATGAGCGATCTGGGACTTCCCGAGAAGGCGGAAGCCGCTCCGGCTGACCTGTCCGGCGGGCAGCAGCAGCGGGTCGCGCTGGCTCGCGCGCTGGCGAACAGGCCTGACGTCGTGCTCGCCGACGAGCCGACCGGCAACCTCGACTCGGCAGCGGCCCGCGACGTGCTCGGGCTCTTTCGCGAGGCCCGGAGCCGCGGGCAGACGCTCCTGCTGGTCACGCACGACGCGAGCGTCGCCTCGGCGGCGGACCGGGTGATCATGCTCCGCGACGGGCTGGTTGCCGACGAGACCGAGCTGGCTGCGGCCCGCCAGGTCGCTCCTCTACTCGAACTGCAGAGCCCGCAATGACGGCGCTGCTATTCAAACTGGCGTTCGCGGGCATCCGCTCGCGTCTGCTTGCGAGCGCGCTCACGATCGCGATCGCGGGGGCAGCGGCGGCGACGATCGTGCTGGCGCTGGAGGTGCGCTCGAGCGGACGCGATCCTTGGCAGCAGACGTTCGATGCGGCCAACGGGGCACACGTGCTCGCGTTCGCTCACTCGCAGGCCGACGCGCGCGCGATCGCCAACCTCCCGGGCGTTACCGAGCGTGGCGCGCCGGTTCCACTTGTGACGGCGACCCTGGGGCCGGCCCTGGGGCCGCCTGGAAGCGCCGATCGAGTGGAGCTCGCCGGCCTGAGTGGTCGCACAGCCGTGAACATGCCCGTGCTGACCGCCGGCTCGCAGCTGCGCGAGGGGGGCATCGTGCTCGAACGCAGCCTCGCGCGTGCACGCGGCATCGAGGTCGGCGCCACGCTGGAGCTCACGACCCGACGCGGCTCGATCGGCCTTCCGGTTCTCGGGACGGCGGTCGTGCCCAGCCAGCCGCGCTACCCTCGCCGCAACCCCGGCCTTGCCTGGATCACCCGCGGCACGCTCGAGCGAATCGAGCCGGATCGCACGCTCTGGCGCTGGACGGAGGCGCTTCGACTCGCGAATCCCTCCGCGGCTTCGGCGTTTGCCGAGCGGGTGGCTGCAGGCTTTTCGGCAGCCACGTTGCAGTCCGGAGCTCTCTATTTCGAGTCCTGGCAAGACCAGCGCTACAACGCACTGGCCGATGCGCAGCCAATCGAGCTCATCGTGACGACATACACCCTCCTGCTTCTGATCGTCGCCTTCGTCGTGATCGGGATCCTCGTCGGCGCCCGTGCCAGCGCTCAACACCGTGAGATCGGACTGCTGAAGGCGGCCGGCTTCACCCCGCGCCAGGTCGGAGCCGTCTTCGCTCTCGAGTCCGCCGCCCTCGGTGTCCTCGCGGCGGCCCTCGGCTTCACGCTCGGGACGCTGCTCGCACCGCGCCTTGCCGCACCCAGCGCCGAAACGCTCATCGGCTCACCAACGATCGCGGCGAACCCCTGGCACATCCTCTTCGCGGGCTGTGTCGTCATTCCCGTACTCCTGGCCGGCACGCTGAGGTCTATCCGCCGCAGCACGCGCTACACCGCCGTCGAAGCGATGCGGGCCGGCAGCTCGTCTCCACCGAAGTCACGTCTTGCGCGTGCCGTCACCCGATCCCTCCTGCCGCTGACGATGCGGCTCGGGCTCAAGGACCTGCTCGCACGAGGGCGCAGGGCGCGTCTCCTGGCAGCCGCGATCGCACTGACCGGCGCTGTGGTGGTCGTCGCGCTCTCGGTCGAAGCCACGCTCGACGCGCAGCCCGTCGGTGAAGTGAGCGACGTTCCGGATGAGTTGCCGCTCCTCATCTACACCCTCGACGCGGCGTTGCTCCTGATCACTGTAACCACGCTCGTCGCAGTCGCCCTGCTCTCGGTCCGCGAGCGCATCCGCGACTACGGCGTGCTCAAGGCGATCGGCCTCACACCGACGCAGATCACCTCGACCCTCGTCACCGCCCACGCGGCGCTCGCAGTGGTCGCTTCGCTCCTCGCCATCCCGCTCGGCATCGGGCTCTTCCTCGCCCTCGTCGGGGCCGCAGGTGGCTCGACCGAGGATGCCGTCCTCGCCCCGTGGTGGTCGCTCGCCCTGATTCCAGTCGGAGCCGTGCTCGTCGTCGTCGCCGCGACCAGCCTCCCGGCCCGGTTAGCCACACGAATTCGCACCGCCGACGCGCTCCGCTACGAATGATGTGAGGCTCGCTCCCTCGCGCGCCTAGGATGTCGACCGTGGAGCGCATCAAACGAATCAACTGCATCTGCGGCCGAGTCGTCGAGGGCAAGGACGACAACGAGCTCTGGGCGAACGCGCAGGCGCACCTGGCTGCCGACCACCCGGATCTCGTCGGGAAGGTCGGCCGCGAGGACATCCTCGCGCAGGCCGAGGAGATCTAGACGGTCGTCGTGGTCGGTTCGCCGAGGAGGCGTCGGTAGACGCTCTGCACGGCTGGGCTGGGCGCGATCCCGAGCTCCTCGCGGAGCATGATGCGTAGGCCGTCGTAGACGAGCAGCGCCTCTGCCACGTTCCCGCTCCGCTCGAGCGCCTCCATCAGGATCAGGTGACCCGTCTCGCGGTACGGGGCCAGCTCGATCAGCCGGCGCGCGGTATCCGCGGCTTGGGGCAGCGTCGGCCCGCCGAGGCCGAGCTTGGCGGCTGCGAAGCATTCGAGCCCGCGCAACCGAACGTCGTCGAGCCGTCGCCGCCATTCGTCCAGCCACGGGCGGTCGTGGCCCTGGAGCAGAGGCCGGCTGGCGATGTGATAGGCGACGCCGGACGGGCCCCAGGCCTCGGCCCACTCGCCGTTCGCGACGTGCGACTCAGCCCGGTGCAACGCCTCGAGCGCAGCCTCGACGTCGACGAACGCGTCGGGCGGCAGAACAAGCTCGATCTGCGCTCGTCCGGACAGGAGCTCGGGGCCGACGACGCTGCGCAGCTTGGAGAACAGGACGCTCAGCCGGGGATGATGGTCGGGCGGTGCCTCTTCCCCGTAGACGCCGTGGAGCAGCTCGTCGCGGCCGATCCGGCGGAACCGGTTGAGAACGAGGTACGCGAAGAGCAGCTGCCCCTTCGCCCCGGCCAGGGCGCCCTCGACCCGCCGTCCTTCCAGCCTGACGACCAGCCGGCCGCAGAGCTGGATTCTCGTTCCGGGCGCTTGCGCCATCGCCAGCCAGCTTAGGAAAGATCGGCGAAAGGTTCGAGAAAGCACGGACCGCGACCATCGCTCCAGGACAACCAAGGAGGAGCAATGGCCAAGCTGTTCATGTGCGGAGGAGGGGCAAGCCTATGAAGCGCATTCTCACGCTACTCGCGTTTGTCACGGTAGGCGTCGTGGCGAGCGTCCCCGTAGCTCAGGCGGAGGTCACCACCAACGAAAGGACGACGCTGGCCTATGCCGGGTACGTCGATTGTGCGAACGACGGCGCCGGCGAGGTCCTCTCCGGAACGGTCGGAGTGCACGATCTGGTCACGTCGAAGGTCAACGGCAACAACGTCTCGTGGCAGTTCCTCTTCCAGACGCAGGGCGGAGGCATGGTCGGGGCGATCACCGGCGACACGTACCGCGTGGCGGTCGTGACACACGGCGTGTACCACGAAAGTCTCGACAGCGACCATTACACCCTGACCTACGTGAACAGCTTCCGGCTGATCGGTCCCGGCTCGGGGAACAACCTCCTCGTGCGCGAGATCGCCCACGTGACGATCGACGGGAACGAGAACGTGGTCGTGCGGCACGACGACCTGATCATCGACTGCAAGTAGCGTCGGAGTAGAGAATCGCGCTGAGCCGAAGAGCCGCCCTCAGGGCGGCTCTTCGTATGCACCGACGGCATCTGTCCGTCGCCGGCAAGCTCAGGAAAGGCCGGCGAAAGGTTCGGGAAAGCAGGGACCGCGACCATCGCTCCACGACACCGAAGGAGGAGCGATGGCCAAGCTTTTCACGTGCGAGAGAGACGGGTTCGTCAGACGCAGTGAGACCGACGTGGAGCTCACCGCGCCGCCCTCGGTGGAAGCCGTACGTGTCGTCTCGGTGAACGTCGGCCTCCCGCGCACCGTGCGCTGGAAGGGACGCGACGTGACAACCGGAATCTTCAAGGAGCCGGTCGAGGGGCGCGTCCCGCTCCGTCGCCTGAACCTCGACGGCGACGGCCAAGCCGACCTCGCCGTCCACGGCGGCGCCGCGAAGGCGATCTACGCCTACCCGCTCGAGCACTACGACTTCTGGCGGGAGCAGCTTGGAGAGGAGCTGCCCTTCGGGGCCTTCGGCGAGAACCTCACGGTCGAAGGCCTGCCGCTCGAGAACGAGGCCGCGGTCGGCGACCGCTTCCGCATCGGCACCGCCGAGCTCGTCGTCACCCAGCCTCGGCTGCCCTGCTACAAGCTCGGGCTTCGCTTCGGCCGCGAGGACATGGTCAAGCGGTTCCTCGCCAGTCGACGCACCGGCTACTACCTCGCCGTCGAGGTGGAGGGCGACGTCGGAGCGGGCGACCGGGTCGAGACGCTCGCGCTCGATCCTGCGCGGATCCCGGTAGCGGAGATCACGCGCGTGTTCGCGAGCGATCGGGACGATCTCGCGACCATCGAGCGGCTCGTCGCTCTCGACGCTCTACCGGAAGACTGGCGCAGCTACTTCCAGAAGAAGCTCGCGGAGAACGGCGGGCGGCAATCCTGATCGTGCCTCGCGCAGACCGGCGTCAAAACCGCCATCCGGCGAGGGCGCGACGGTCGGGAAGATAGCCGCAGTACGTACCGGTGCGGATCGAGAGGTTGAGATGCTCGCCGAGCACGGGATGGTGCTCACTGATCCGGGTCATCGCGTAGCGGATCGCGCGGGTCACGCCGACCCGGGCACGCTCGGACGCCGACGCGGCTCGTCGATCGCGACCGCCCAAGCCGATCGCCCGCGACAGCTCTCGAACGAGGAAGTCGCGTTCGGCGTCGGCCTGCGACTCACGCTCGGCATCTCCGAGGGCGCGCGCCTGCGCGACGTCGTCCTCGATCTCGGAGAGGCGTCGGCGGTACGCACTCTTGGCGCGTGCGTCGAGCAGCTCGCCTGCATCGCCCAGTGCCATGCGCTCATCCGACCGCGCCACCCCGCCGCTCTCGGCGGCGACAAGGTCGAGCGCGTGGAACTCCCGGCCGGGGTGGGCGAGGAGCCGTGCCAGGTAATGCATCCCCTTGAGGTCTCTCACTCTCACGGTGCGCCCCTCGAACTCCAGCGACCAGTAGTCGCCCTCGCGACAAAAGGCACTGAGGTCTGCTGCAGAGGGCGCGTCAGTTCCCTCCCGCTCCGGCGACGTGCGCCGTCGGGTCCGTCGTCGGCGCGGCTTCGATCCGCTCGATGACCGCAAGCGCCGCTTGACGCTCGAAGTCGGCCCGCCGCTCGCTGCCGCCGGCCCGGAGGGCTTCGGCGAGGCCCATCCGTGCGTGCGCCGCTTCATAAGGCCCGCCGACCTCGTTCCAGAGTCGGGCCGCTTCGGAAAAGAGCCGTTCCGCGTCCACGACGTCGCCTTCCGCGAGCCGCACCCTTGCTCGAGCAAGGGTGGCGCCGGCGACCAGCGCCTTGCTCTGGAACTGGGCGGCAACGAGCTGCAGTTCTTCCGCGGCCGAGCGGGCTCGATCGAGGTTGCCGGCCGCAATCTCGATCTCGACCTGCGCCTCGAGCAGGGGCGCCCGCTGCAACTTGGTGTCGGGTGGCAGCTCCTTGGACGGCACCCGGAGAGGACGATCGAGCGCGTTTCGTACAGACGTCGCAGCCGTGTCGATGTCTCCCTGGGCCAGCTGGACCAGCGCGAGACCGGGCTGCGGGTCCCACCCTGCCCGCTGAGCGGCCAGCAATGCTTCCTTGGCGCCTTCGATGTCTCCCTTTTGAAGCCGGATCCGTCCGAGCTCGGTGAGGGGCCATCCCAGTTCGCGTCGCAGGTAAGGGCGTAGCTCCTCGCACGCTGCGAGCGCTTCTCTTTCCGCCTCGTCGCACGACCCGCGAAGCCTGAGGATCTCAGCGCGATGGACCCTGCACCGTCCGTGGAGGCTCCCGATGGCGTTCGTCTTGCACCACCGTTCCATCGTTTCGGTCCATTCCTCGGCCGCGTCGTACTGTGCGAGGCCCTGTAGGGCGCACACGAGCTCGCAGTAGACGAGGCCTGTCGAGAGCGGGTCGAGCTCATTCGAGACCATCGCCACCCCAACCTCGTCGAGCAGGGCGAGACCTTCCTGCACGTCGCCGCCCAGAATGAGCAGCCGGGCCTCTGCGACCCGTCCGAGGGCGCATGCCGCCGGGTCGCACTTCGAACCGACCTCGATCGCGTGCCGGGCCCACATTCGTGCGCCGTCCAGGTCGCCCGTCAGCATTCGCTCGTACGTCCGGACCGCCGCAAACCACGCGTGCGCGGACGTCTCACCCTGATCTTGCAGTAGGCGCTCGGCTCTGCCCAACCAGCCGCGCACCGGTGCCATCAGGGCGGTATCGAGAAGCAGGTGCATCGCGACGCGAACCGCCGCCTCCGCGGCCCCGGCCCGATCGCCGGCTCGCACGCACATCGCATGAGTGCGTTCCCACGCCTCAATCGCCACATCGAGGTGGCCGGCCGCATAGGCGACTTCGCCGAGAACGCGGAGATCGGACGGACCCGCGAGGCCGTCCGCGTCTGCCTGCATGAGGAGGTCGAACGCGTCCTGCCAATCGCCGCGCGATGCCGCGTCACGCCCGCGCTGACAACGACTGCGTGCACGCCCTCGCTCATCCCACGCCGACGGCTGCTGATCCATCGCGGCACTGATCCGCCCGCCGCCCGTAACCGGGAGCGTTACCGCCGTAACGGTGTTGCTCACGCATCTGGTTTGAGGACCCCGATCCCGACCAGCAGAGGAGGATGCATGGACAGCGTAAAGGTCAACGGCGTAGAACTGGAATACGAGGTGCGCGGATCGGGTGAGCCCGTGCTTCTGATCGACATGCTCATTGCCGATTGCTTCGTGCCGCTCCTCACGGAACCGTCACTGGCCGGCCGTTACCAGTTGATCCGCTACCACAAGCGGGGCTGGGTGGGCAGCACGCACACCCCGCCGCCGGTGAGCATCGCCGATCACGCCGCCGATGCCGCGGCGTTGCTCGACCGTTTAGGTGTACGACGCGCTCACATCGCCGGGCACTCCACCGGCGCGTCGATCGCAGCCCAACTGGCCCTCGACCACCCCGAGAAGGTGCACACGCTCACCCTGCTGGAGCCGACGCTGGTGTCGCTGCCTCTCGGTGACGCGTTCCTGAGATCGGCCGTCCCGGTGTTCGAGGCATACGGAAGCGGCGACCACTCGGGCGCGTTTGCGATGTTCGTTGTCCGCCGCCAGCGGCCTCGAATGGGAGGAGTGTCGAACGCTGCTCGAGGAACGGATCCCTGGCGTGGTTGCGCAGTCGATCAAGGATGCCGACACCTTCTTCGGCATCGAACTGCCCGCCATGACCGAGTGGACTTTCGGCGCCGAGCAGGCGGCGGCCATCCACCGGCCAGTCCTGTCCGTGCTGGGTGCCGAGACCCAGCCTCTATGGGTCGAGATCGCCGAGTTCCTCCGCTCCTCGCTCCCGCACGTCGAGGAACGCACGATCGACAGGGTCGGCCATCTCCTGCAGATCCAGCGTCCCGAGCCGGTCGCTCAGGCGATCGCGGAGTTCGTGACGCGAAACCCGATGGGCGACGACGGCCGACGACTCCAACTCGACCACCCGGCAGAACGACTCATCACCCCGCAGGCCTGAGCCCGCGGCGAGTCAATCCAACCACCAGGAGGAACAAATGCCACTCATCAGCGTCAAGCTCATCGAGGACGTCTTCACGTCCGACCAGAAGCGCGAGATCGTCGAGCGCCTCACCGACACGATGGTCTCGATCGAAGGCGAGAACATGCGCTCAGTGACCTGGGTCGTCATCGAGGAGGTCGCAAGCGGCGACTGGGGCATGGGCGGCAAGCCGGTGAGCACCGACGATGTCAAGGCACTCGCGGCCGGCGTGCCCGCCTAGTTGAAGCACGCCCATCCGGCACAAATAGAAAAGCCCTGCATTTGCGGGGCTTTTCCTTACCAGGCCTGTAAGCCGGATTCTTCGCCCGAGCGCCTCTTGACTGCCGTTTTTGGCTCATCCATGCGGTTCCGCCTCGGCGGGCGGTGCCGCGAAACACCGTCAAATGCCGTGCGCGGTGATGCACCGGTGATGCACCGGCTCGGCTGGAGGCGCTCTGCCGACGGAACAGCGCTTCTACCGGCTGAATGCCGCCGTCGAGCCCGCTTCCGGGGAACACGATCTGCGGCGCAGCGTCAAAGCGACGGTGCGGCCCTGCTCATCAAGAACATGAAAGTCGACACGGCTGAAATCCAAACCAACGTGCAACATTGCGATGGGCCCCTCTCGCGGGGCGCATGCACGTATCGTCCAGGATCCTCGCATGCCGGGTCCCGCCTTCCCACCGGCGCCACGTCCCCGGACACGCGTGCTCATGGCCGTGCACAGTGCCGAGCGCGGAGGGGCGCAGCTGGTCGCACTCGCTCAGGCGCGTGCGCTGCGTCGTGAGTGCGACCTCGTGGTCGCGGTCGGCGCCGGCTCGCTGCGCAGCGCGTTCGCCGATGTGGCCACCGCGATCGTCCGCGCGCCGACATCCCTGCCGATCTGGGGCGCGTCGTACGGCCGGTGGGCGCTTCAGATCGGCCGTTCCATCCCGGACGCGGTGCGGCTCGCACGGCTCGTGAGGCGGCATCGGATCGACGTCGTGATCGTCAACAGCACTGTCCTCGTGGCCCCGGTCATCGGCGCCCGGCTGGCAGGCGTCCCGGTCATCGTGCATGCGCAGGAGGCGCCCAAGACTGTGGCCGCGAGGCGACTGTTCCGCGTGCACGGCGCGCTGGCGCACACCGTCGTCGCGATCTCGCCGTGGATCGCAGGGGCCTTCGACGGCGCACGCGCGAGCGTCGTGCTGAATCCGGTCGGCATCCACATCCCGGGCGATCCGGGGCCGCGCGCGTTGTGCGCCGCCGATCCGCTCCGGCTCGTGCTGATCGGCACCGTGGACCGCCACAAGCGCCAGGACGTCGCGATCGCCGCCGTCCGGGCGCTGCGCGAACGAGGGGTCGAGGCCGAGCTGACGCTTCTCGGTATCGAGGCCGACCGCGCCTACGCGGCCGAGCTCCGGGATCAGGTGCGCGTCCTCGATGTGGCGCGGCAGGTCCACTTCGCGGGGCCGACCTCCGACGTCGCCGCCCGACTGCTGGCCGCGGACGCACTGCTGCTCCCGGCGGGCGAGGTGACGCCGCTCGTCCTCATGGAGGCGATGGCGCTCAGGACCCCGGTGGTCGCGGCGCGCATGGGCAGCATCCCCGACGTCGTCACCGACGCGGTGAACGGCCTGCTGGTCGCTCCGGGCGACCCGGACGCGCTTGCCGCGGCGGTCGCTCGCCTTCGCCGGGAGGCGGGCCTTGCGGACAGGCTCGCCGAAGCGGGGCGCCGCCGTGTGGAGCGGGACTTCGACGAGACCGAGACGCACCTCCGGCTGGGCGCCGAGATCGCGCGGCTCGCCGCCGGCCGAGCCGACCGGCCGCGAGTGCGCGCCGTGGACGGGGGTTCCGCATGATGCTGCGACGTCGTCTCGGTCCGTCGTGGCGGCGGTTGCGCGCCGCGGCCCTCCGCTGGCGGCTGCGGGCGTCGCCGGCCCGTGTCGCAGTTGCGCTCGTCTACCACCGCACGGACCCGACGCCGCCGTCGGGGGAGCAGATCGTGCCCGGGATCGCCGCGGCGGCGCTCGAGCGGCATCTACGTCACTTGCGGCGCTCGTACGACCTGGTGCCCGCCTCGCAGCTCCACCGCGCGATGCTCGCGCGCCGGCGCGGCGGGCCAATCCCGATCGCGGTCACCTTCGACGACGACCTCGCAAGCCACCTCGAGGTGGCGGCGCCCCTCCTGCGGCGCCTCGCTTGCCCCGCCACGTTCTTCTTGACCGGGGCGGGCCTCGACGGAGCGCATGGATTCTGGTGGCAGCGCCTGCAGGCGGCGGCGGACCGCGGCCTCGATCCACGTCCGGCGCTTCGCGCGGTCTCTGTGCGGGCCGGCGCCGAGCAGCCGCTCGCCGGCCTCGCGGCGGACGTCGAGCAGGCGCCCGCGGCGGTTCGCGCCGCCGTGGCGGAGGCGCTCTTGCAGCTCATCGGCGAGGACCCGCCCGCGTACCGCCTGACGCGATCGCAGGTGCGGGAGCTGACGCGGGCCGGCTTCGAGATCGGCTTCCACACCCGCGATCATCGACCGCTGCCCGAGCTCGACGACGACGAGCTCGCGCGCGCCCTGGACGACGGACGGGCCGCGCTCGAGTGCGCCACGGGGCACCGGTTGCGCGTGCTCGCCTATCCCCACGGAAGGGCCGACGAGCGCGTCGCCACGGCGGCCCGCAGCGCCGGCTACACCGACGGCTTTGGCGGGCCGGACCGGTCGATCACGGCGCGAGCCGATCGGCTGTTGCTCGGCCGGACCGAGCTGCTGCTCGAGGATCCCAGC
>CAWDJZ010000010.1:0-91117 GCA_963802765.1 uncultured Gaiellaceae bacterium | reverse complement strand
GAAGTCCGACGTTAAGGAGCACGGATGGCCACCGAGATGAGGACGGTCGACACGGAGGATCTCGAGCGGCGTGTCCAGGACATGTACCGCGAGGTCGTTGAGGAACCCCCGCTCGACGCGGGCTGGGCGGCTCTCAGCGGCGGGGACTGGGAGCGTGCCCGGGCCTCCTTCGAGGAGTCCTTGGCCGAGGGCGAGACCCCAGAGGCGCTCGAAGGGATGGGCTGGGTTGGCCACATGCTGAACGAGGACCGGCTCACGTTTGACGCCCGGGAGCGTGCCTACCGCCTGTACCTCGAGCGCGGCGACAAGGGCTCGGCGGCGCGGATAGCCGCCTGGCTTGCCGCCGACTGCCTCTTGTTTCGCGGCGAGCCGGCGGTTGCCAACGGCTGGCTCCAGCGTGCGCACAGCCTCATCGACGGTCTCGAGCCTGGGGTCGATCACGGCTGGCTCGCCATCCACGAGGGGTACATGGCGGTTGCGCTGGACGAGGACACGGTCAAGGCGCGACGGCTGGCGGCGCGCGCCGTCGAGCTGGGCCGGGCGTTCGGGGCTCCGGAGCTCGAGATGCTCGGACTCGGGCTCGAGGGGCGGGCTCTCGTGAGCGAAGGCGAGTTGGAGGAAGGCATGCGCCGCCTCGACGAGGCGACGACGGTGGCGCTCGATGGTGAGGCGAGGCTCCTGTACTGCGTCGCTTGGGCCTGTTGCTATCTCATCTCCGCGTGCGAGCGGGTGCGGGACTACGAGCGAGCGGCCCAGTGGTGCGCCCGCGTGGGCGAGTTCTGCGATCAGCACGACATCTTCCTGCTCAATACCTGCAGGGCGCACTACGCCAGCGTGCTCAGCTGGCAGGGCCGATGGGACGAGGCGGAGAGCCAGCTCAGTGCGGCTGTGGAGGGACTTCAGGCGTCCCGGCCTCCGATGGTCGGCGACGCGCTCGCGCGGCTGGGCGAGTTGCGCCGGCGGCAGGGCCGGCTGGCCGACGCGGAGGAGCTATTCGCCCGCAGTGAGACGCACCCCCTCACCTTGCTCGGGCGCGCTGCGCTCGCCCTCGACCGCGGCCAGCCTTCGGAGGCGGCAGAGCTGGCTGATCGCTATCTCCGGCGGTTCCCCGACCCGAGCAGGATCGAGCGCAGCGCGGGGCTCGAGGTAGCGATCAGGGCGCTCGCGCGGCTGGGAGAGCACGAGCGCGCCACCGAGGCGCTGGGGCAGCTCCGCGAGATCGCGGCGCGGGCGCGGACGCGCCCGCTGCTCGCAGCGGTGTGCTCCTCGGAAGGGACGCTGGCGGTGGCCCGCGGCGACCACGACGCTGCGCGGCGCTCGTTCGAGGATGCACTCGATCTGCTCGCGGCGAGCGATGCTCGGTTCGAGGCCGCTCGCGTGCGGCTCGACCTCGCCGCCACGCTGAGCGCCTTGGGGCGCCACGATCGGGCACGACGCGAGATCGAGGCGGCGCTCGCGGGCTTCCAGGAGCTGGGGGCGGACGGGGAGAGCGCTCGCGCCGAGGCGATGCTCGGGAAGCTCCGCAGAACGCACGCGACGCTTCCTACGGAATTGGTGGACACCCCGCTCGGCGAGCTGAGCAAGCGCGAGTTGGAGGTTCTCAGCCTGGTCGCGGAGGGTCTCACGAACCACGACATCGCGCAGCGCCTCGTTCTCAGCGAGCACACCGTCAACCGCCATGTCGCCAACATCCTTCGCAAGCTGGGGCTTCCCTCGCGGGCGGCCGCGGCTTCCCTCGCCGGCCGACACGGGCTCGCATAGCAGGATCTAGCCATCCGGGCGTCCGCCCGGAGATTGGCTGGTTTCAGCGAGGCCGAAACGCCGCGCGCACCCGTACGGTCCTCGGCAGTGACAACGAAGCCGACACCCGGACCCGCCGAGCTTCCGCAGGCGGACGCCTCGATGCTCGTTGATCGCGTCGAGCTCGAGCGGCAGGTGCAGGAGGTCTACCGCGCCGTTGCCCGCGACCCGCTCGCGCCGCGTCACTTCGAGACCGGCCGAGGTCTCGCGCTCCGCCTCGGCTATCCGGAGTCGCTGCTCGCCTCCGTCCCAGCCGCGGCAGTCGCGTCGTTCGCCGGTGTCGGCTACCACCTCGACCTCGCAGCCCTCAGGCCCGGCGACCGGGTGCTCGATCTCGGCTCCGGCTCCGGCACCGACGCATTCTGCGCCGGCACCAGCGTCGGTGACACGGGTCGTGTCGTAGGTGTCGACTTCACCGACGCCCAGGTCGCGACGGCTACGAGTCTGGGCGAGCGCCACGGCATCGGCAACGTGCGGTTCGTGGAGGCGAGCATCGATGACCTGCCGTTCGACGACGCCAGCTTCGACGTCGTCATCTCCAACGGCGTCATCAACCTCTCGCCCGTCAAGCATCTCGTCTTCGCCGAGGCCGCCCGCGTGCTGCGCCCGGACGGCCGCCTCGCGATCACAGACATCGTCAGCTCGACCCCGCTGAAGGAAGCCACCCGTCGCAACACCGAACTCTGGGCAGCCTGCATCGCAGGTGCGATCCCGACCTCGGCCTATCTGGACGAGCTCGTCGCGGCCGGCTTCACGATCACCGCCAAGCGTCGCAACGCGTACCGGTTCCTCAGCGACCGAGCCCGCGACGCCTCCCGGACCTACGGCGTCGAAAGCACGACCGTCGCGGCAACCCGCGAGACATCGTGATCCGAAGCCGCCCAAGGCGCACACATTCGAAAGGAGCTCAAATGCACGCGCACCACGACAAGCCCGCTTCGTTCCACAGCTCGCCGCAGGAGGCGATGCAGGCGCCGCCGGAGGAGTTCCTCTACCTCGCCTGCCTGCACGAGGGCACCGGCGTCGAGAAGCCGGACTTCCTCGCCGTCGTCGACGCCGAGGACGGGACGGATCGTCCACGAGCTGCCGATGCCGAACGTCGGCGACGAGCTCCACCACTTCGGCTGGAACCGCTGCTCCTCGGCCTGCCACGGCCCCGACCGCTCGCACCTGATCGTGCCCGGCTTCCGCTCGTCGCGCATCCACGTCGTCAACGTCGCCGACGACCCGCGGCAGCCGCGGATCGAGAAGGTGATCGAGCCCGAGGAGATCGTCGCGAAGACCGGCTACACGCGGCCGCACACCGTGCACTGCATGCCCGGCGACAACGTCGTCATCTCGATGCTCGGCGACGCCGACGGGAACGGCGCCGGCGGCTTCGCGGTGCTCGACGCGAAGACGTTCGAGGTCAAGGGCCGCTGGGAGAACGGCGGCGAGACGCCGTCGCTTCAACTACGACTTCTGGTACCAGCCGCGCAAGAACGTGCTCGTCTCGTCCGAGTTCGGCGAGCCGAACGCCTACGAGAAGGGCTTCGACCTCGACGACGTCGCGGCCGGCCGCTACGGGCAGCCGGCTCCACTTCTGGAACCTCGCCGAGCGGCGCGCTCGAGCAGACGGTCGACCTCGGCGAGAACGGGCTCGTCCCGCTCGAGGTGCGCTGGCTGCACGACCCGGACGCCGAGCGAGGGCTTCGTCGGCGCCGCGCTCTCGAGCACGATGTGGCACTTCCACCGCGACAACGGCAGCTGGACGGCCGACCAGGTGATCGCGGTCGAGAGCGTCGAGCTCGAGGGCTGGCCGTTCCCGGTGCCCGGCGCTGATCACCGACCTCGTCCTCTCGATGGACGACCGCTTCCTCTACTTCTCGAACTGGCTGCACGGCGACCTGCGCCAGTACGACGTCTCCGACCCGGCCAACCCGAAGCTGACCGGCCAGCTCTGGCTCGGCGGCGTGCTCGGCAAGCCGAGCGACGCCGGCCGCGAGCTGAACGGCGGGCCGAAGCATGCTCCAGCTCTCGCTCGACGGCCGCCGCCTCTACGTCACCAACTCGCTCTACTCGACCTGGGACAACCAGTTCTACCCGGAGCTGCGCTCCTGGCTGCTGCGCGTCGACTGCGACCCGAACGGCGGCATGGAGATCGACCGCGACTTCTTCGTCGACTTCCACGACCGGCCCGACGGTCCCGCGCGCGCGCACGAGGTGCGCCTGCAGAACGGCGACTGCACCACGGAGATCTTCCAATGATGCTCGCGCACGTCATGGGGATCCCCGTCGAGGAGAGCGTGCTCCAGCTCGTGCCGGCCGGCGCGGCCACGGCGACCGCCGTCTGGATCGCCGTCCGGGCCCGGCTCCGCCGGCCACGACGTCGGGGCCCGGGCGGTGATCAGCGAGGAAGAGCGGCCGCAATGGGCTGCAGGTCACGCATTCGGCGCCCGCGAGCTCGACGAGCGTGATCTCGTCGCGAACGCCGGGCTCGGCTCGGCGGACGCCGAGCCGAGCCTCGTTCGTCCGTTCGACTAGGGCTTCGGGATTGCGATTGCGTTGTACGTGGCCTCGAGAGGATTCGCTATCCCGAAGCGGGCGTTCGGCAGGTAGAGCCTGTTGCCGAACGCGGCTACGGTCGTCGGGACGTCGAAGCGGGGATCGGTCAGGAACTGCGGTGACCTCGCCGGACGTCCCTGCCGAGTTCAGCTCCACGACGGCGACTCGGTTGAGCCGGTTCTGCACGACGAACAGCGTGCGGCCGGAGAGGAGCAGCCCGTCGCCGTTGGTCAGCACCGTGCCTCCGAGGTCGACTTGCGTGGCAGCGCCCGTCGCCGGATCGAACCGGAAGAGCAGGCCGTTCGACGACATGACGAGCAGCGCATCCCCGTCCGGGGTGCGGGCGATCCCGTTGCCGCCCGTGCCGGGCGGGAACGGAACCGCTTCGACCTCGCTCTGGCTCGGGAGTCGGCCGAAGCGGCCGAACGGAACCTTGTACAGGAACGCTCTCTGCGTATCTGTGAACCAGGCCGCATCCGGTGTCAGCACGACGTCGTTGACGAAGGTCGGTGCGGTGGCGAACGTGTAGCTGGCGATGATCTCGCCGGTGATCGCGTTGACCACGCGCCCGTCACCGCCCGAGCCCCCGGCGACGAAGAGCCGGGCGAGGAGGTCGACCTTCAGCCCGACCGACGGCGTGCCGGGGCCCTGGCTGAACACGGAGCCGTTGCCGGTGATGAGGTTCGCGCGGTAGATGTCGCCGTCGGCGCGAGAGCCGAAGAAGGCGAACGGGAACACGTTGATGGCGATGCCCTCGGGGAGCCACCCGTTGGGCAGGGCGATCTCCGTGGGGAAGAGATCGAGGCTCTTCGCGGTCGACGTTGCCGCGCCGGAGCTTGCCGTCGGCGCAGCGCTTGCCGGCATCGTGACGACGATCGCCGTCGTAGCAACCACGGCGACGGTGAGGGCGATCGTGGATCGGAGACGGCGGGTCATTCTGTGTTCTCTCCCTTCGCTCGGGTATCCGATCGGTTCTCTTCCTGCGTTGCTACCCGATTGGA
The DNA here is from genome assembly GCA_963802765.1 of uncultured Gaiellaceae bacterium. Taxonomy (GTDB): domain Bacteria; phylum Actinomycetota; class Thermoleophilia; order Gaiellales; family Gaiellaceae; genus Gaiellasilicea. The sequence goes on along the minus strand of CAWDJZ010000010.1, from coordinate 85,772 downwards.
CTACGGGGAAACCACGCGAACGGATGAGTCGGCAGCGTCGCGAAGTGGAGAACCGCCTGAGTTGACAGATAGATAGCGAGAATATATGCTCGCTATCTATGAAGGAGCTCTTCCTTGCCTTGCTCAGCGACGAGCGTGCTCATGGGTACGAGCTGAAGCAGTCGTTGGAGCAGGAGTTCGGCGACTTGCTGCCGGCGCTGAACGCCGGCCAGATCTATTCGACGCTTGCGCGGCTCGAGCGCGACGGCCTCGTCGTCGGTACGGCGGTGCCCGGGGACAGCCGCGGCAAGCGCGTGTACGAACTGACGGATGCCGGCCGGGCCGCGCTCGCGGCCTGGATCGAGCTGCCCGTCTCGGGCAGGAGGCTCAAGGACGAGTTCTTCATGAAGTTCGTCGTCGCTGCGTCAGCTCACTTGGCGGAGCCGAAACAGCTGATCGAAGGGCAGCGACGCGAGTACTTGCAGTCGCTGCGCGACCTCAACGCGCTGCTCGAGGCCGATGGAAGAGCGCCCGCGGGTGAGCTCCTCGTCGAGGGGGCGATCCTGCACCTGAAGGCCGATCTGGAGTGGCTCGAACTGATCGAGCAGCGACTTGCGCTGAAGGAGGAAGTCTGATGGCACCGGTACTCGAGGCGAAGAATCTCGCGAAGACGTACGAAACCGGCGGCGCGAAGGTGCTCGGTCTTCGCGGCGTCGACATCTCGATCGAGCGCGGCGAGTTCGTCGCGATCATGGGGCCGAGCGGATGCGGGAAGTCGACGCTGCTCAATCTGCTTGCCGGGCTCGATCGACCCACGGCGGGTGAGGTCTGGCTCGATGGCCAGCGGATCGATGGGTTGAGCGAGACCGATCTCGCGCGTCTGCGTCGTCGCAAGGTCGGCTTCGTCTTCCAGTTCTTCAACCTGGTGCCGACGCTGTCTGCGGTCGAGAACGTCGAGCTGCCGCTTCTCCTTGTCGGCCGCCGACGCAAAGAGGCTCGACGATCCGCGAATGAGCTGATGAGCGATCTGGGAATTCCCGAGAAGGCGGAAGCCGCTCCGGCTGAGCTGTCCGGCGGGCAGCAGCAGCGGGTCGCGCTGGCGCGCGCGCTGGCGAACAGGCCTGACGTCGTGCTCGCCGACGAGCCGACCGGCAACCTCGACTCGGCAGCGGCCCGCGACGTGCTCGGGCTCTTTCGCGAGGCCCGGAGCCGCGGGCAGACGCTCCTGCTTGTCACGCACGACGCGAGCGTCGCCTCGGCGGCGGACCGGGTGATCATGCTCCGCGACGGGCTGGTTGCCGACGAGACGGAGATGGCTGCGGCCCGCCAGGTCGCTCCTCTACTCGAACTGCAGAGCCCGCAATGACGGCGCTGCTCTTCAAACTGGCGTTCGCGGGCATCCGCTCGCGTCTGCTTGCGAGCGCGCTCACGATCGCGATCGCGGGGGCAGCGGCGGCGACGATCGTGCTGGCGCTGGAGGTGCGCTCGAGCGGACGCGATCCTTGGCAGCAGACGTTCGATGCGGCCAACGGGGCACACGTGCTCGCGTTCGCTCACTCGCAGGCCGACGCGCGCGCGATCGCCAACCTCCCGGGCGTTACCGAACGTGGCGCGCCGGTTCCACTTGTGACGGCGACCCTGGGGCCGACCCTGGGGCCGCCTGGAAGCGCCGATCGAGTGGAGCTCGCCGGCCTGAGTGGTCGCCCAGCCGTGAACATGCCCGTGCTGACCGCCGGCTCGCAGCTGCGCGAGGGGGGCGTCGTGCTCGAACGCAGCCTCGCGCGTGCACGCGGCATCGAGGTCGGCGCCACGCTGGAGCTCACGACCCGACGCGGCTCGATCGACCTTCCGGTTCTCGGGACGGCGGTCGTGCCCAGCCAGCCGCGCTACCCTCGCCGCAACCCCGGCCTTGCCTGGATCACCCGCGGCACGCTCGAGCGAATCGAGCCGGATCGCACGCTCTGGCGCTGGACGGAGGCGCTTCGACTCGCGAATCCCTCCGCGGCTTCGGCGTTTGCCGAGCGGGCGGCTGCAGGCTTTTCGGCAGCCACGTTGCAGTCCGGAGCTCTCTACTTCGAGTCCTGGCAAGACCAGCGCTACAACGCACTGGCCGATGCGCAGCCAATCGAGCTCATCGTGACGACATACACCATCCTGCTTCTGATCGTCGCCTTCGTCGTGATCGGGATCCTCGTCGGCGCCCGTGCCAGCGCTCAACACCGTGAGATCGGACTGCTGAAGGCGGCCGGCTTCACCCCGCGCCAGGTCGGAGCCGTCTTCGCTCTCGAGTCCGCCGCCCTCGGTGTCCTCGCGGCGGCCCTCGGCTTCACGCTCGGGACGCTGCTCGCCCCGCGCCTTGCCGCACCCAGCGCCGAAACGCTCATCGGCTCACCGACGATCGCGGCGAACCCCTGGCACATCCTCTTCGCGGGCTGTGTCGTCATTCCCGTACTCCTGGCGGGCACGCTGGGGTCTATCCGCCGCAGCACGCGCTACACCGCCGTCGAAGCGATGCGGGCCGGCAGCTCGTCTCCACCGAAGTCACGTCTTGCGCGTGCCGTCACCCGATCCCTCCTGCCGCTGACGATGCGGCTCGGGCTCAAGGACCTGCTCGCGCGAGGGCGCAGGGCGCGTCTTCCTGGCAGCCGCGATCGCACTGACCGGCGCCGTGGTGGTCGTCGCGCTCTCGGTCGAAGCCACGCTCGACGCGCAGCCCGTCGGTGAAGTGAGCGACGTTCCGGATGAGTTGCCGCTCCTCATCTACACCCTCGACGCGGCGTTGCTCCTGATCACCGTCACCACGCTCGTCGCAGTCGCCCTGCTCTCGGTCCGCGAGCGCATCCGCGACTACGGCGTGCTCAAGGCGATCGGCCTCACACCGACGCAGATCACCTCGACCCTCGTCACCGCCCACGCGGCGCTCGCAGTGGTCGCTTCGCTCCTCGCCATCCCGCTCGGCATCGGGCTCTTCCTCGCCCTCGTCGGGGCCGCAGGTGGCTCGACCGAGGATGCCGTCCTCGCCCCGTGGTGGTCGCTCGCCCTGATTCCAGTCGGAGCCGTGCTCGTCGTCGTCGCCGCGACCAGCCTCCCGGCCCGGTTGGCCACACGAATTCGCACCGCCGACGCGCTCCGTTACGAATGATGTGAGGCTCGTCTTCCTCGCGCACCTAGGATGAGACCGTGGAGCGCATCAAGCAAAGGCCGAGTGGGAGAGAGGGGGGGGGGTTTTTGGAATAGGGTAGGTTTGGGGGGGGAGGCGGGCGCCCGGGTCGAGGAGCGCTCCGATCCGCGTGGTGGGCGGAGTCAGGGGCCGGACGGACGAAGGGAAGAGCAGCGATCGCACTCGCGCAGACCGGTGTCAAAACCTCCACGCGGCGACGGCGCGACGGTCGGGAAGGTAGCCGCAGTACGTGCCGGTGCGGATAGCAAGGTCGAGATGCTCGCCGAGCAGGGGATGGTGCTCACCGATCCGGGTCATCGCGTAGCGGATCGCGCGGGTCACGCCGACTCGGGCACGCTCGGACGCCGACGCGGCTCGTCGATCGCGACCGCCCAAGCCGACAGCGCGCGACAGCTCTCGAACGAGGAAGTCGCGTTCGGCGTCCGCCTGCGACTCCCGCTCGGCGTCTCCGAGGGCGCGCGCCTGCGCGATGTCGTCTTCGATCTCGGCGAGGCGTCGGCGGTACGCACTCTTGGCGCGTGCGTCGAGCATCTCGCCGGCATCGCCGAGTGCCGTGCGCGGCAGTTCGGCAGTAGGCTGCTCTCCGACCGCGCCACCCCGACGCTCTCGGCGGCGACGAGGTCGAGCGCGTGGAACTCCCGGCCGGGGTGGGCGAGGAGCCGCGCGAGGTAATGCATCCCCTTGAGGTCTCGCACTCTCACGGTGCGCCCCTCGAACTCCAGCGACCAGTAGTCGCCCTCGCGACGAAAGACGCTGAGGTCTGGGGCAGGGGGTTCGTCTGTTCCCTCCCGTCCGGCGACGTGCGCCGCTGGGTCCGTCGTCGGCGCGGCTTCGATTCGCTCGAGGACCGTGAGCGCCGCTTGGCGCTCGAAGTCGGCCCGCCGCTCGCTGCCGCCGGCCCGGAGGGCTTCGGCGAGGCCCATGCGTGCGAGCGCCGCTTCATAGGGCGCCCCGACCTCGTTCCAGAGTCGCGCTGCTTCGGAGAAGAGCCGTTCCCCGTCCACCGCGTCGCCCTCCGCGAGCCGCACCCTTCCTCGAGCAAGGGTGGCGCCGGCGACCAGCGCCTTGCTGTGGAATCGGGCGGCAACGAGCTGCAGTTCCTCCGCGGCTGAGCGGGCTCGATCGAGGTTGCCGGCCGCGATCTCGATCTCGACCTGCGCCTCGAGCAGCGGCGCCCGCTGCAACTCGGTGTCCGGTGGCAGCTCCTTGGATGGCACCCGGAGAGGGCGCTCGAGAGCGTTTCGTATCGAGGCCACCGCCGTGTCGATGTCTCCTTGGGCCAGTTGGACCAGCGCGAGACCGGGCTGCGGGTCCCACCCTGACCCGGTGAGCGGCCAGCAATGCTTGCTCGGCGCCTTCGATGTCTCCCCTTTGAAGCCGGATCCGTCCGAGCTCGGTGAGGGGCCATCCCAGTTCGCGTCGCAGGTACGGGCGTAGTTCCTCGCACGCTGCGAGCGCTTCTCTTTCTGCCTCGTCGCACGACCCGCGCAGCCTGAGGATCTCCGCGCGATGGACCCTGCACCGTCCGTGGAGGCTTCCGATGGCGTTCGTCTTGCACCACCGTTCCATCGTCTCGGTCCATTCCTCGGCCGCGTCGTACTGTGCGAGTCCCTGCAGGGCGCACACGAGCTCGCAGTAGACGAGGCCTGTCGAGAGCGGGTCGAGCTCATCCGAGACCATCGCCACCCCCACCTCGTCGAGCAGGGCGAGACCTTCCCGCACGTCGCCGCCCAGAATGAGTAGCCGGGCCTCTGCGACCCGTCCGATGGCGCATGCCGCCGGGTCGCACTTCGAACCGACCTCGATCGCGCGCCCGGCCCACTCTCGCGCGCTCGTCAGGTCGCCCGTCAGCATTCGCTCGTACGTCCGGACCACCGCAAACCACGCGTGCGCCGACGTCTCACCCTGATCCTCCAGTAGTCGCTCGGCTCTGCCCAACCAGCCGCGCACCGGTGCCATCAGGGCGGTATCGAGAAGCAGGTGCATCGCGACGCGAACCGCCGCGCCCGCCGCCGCGACCTGGTCGCCGGCCTGCAGGCACCCTGCATGAGCGCGTTCCCACGCGTCGATGGTCACGTCGAGGTGGCCCGCGGCGTATGCGACCTCGGCGAGAACCGATAGCTCGGCGGCACTCATGAGACCGTCCGCGTCTGCCTGCATGAGGAGGTCGAACGCCTCCTGCCAATCGCCGCGCGATGCCGCGTCACGCCCGCGCTGGACAACGACTTCGTGCACGCCCTCGCTCATCCCACGCCGACGGCTACTGATCCATCGCGGCACTGATCCGCCCGCCACCCGTAACCGGGAGCGTTACCGCCGTAACGGTGTTGCTCACGCATCTGGTTTGAGGACCCCGATCCCAGCCAGCAGAGGAGGACGCATGGACAGCGTAAAGGTCAACGGCGTAGAACTGGAATACGAGGTGCGCGGATCGGGTGAGCCCGTGCTTCTGATCGACATGCTCATTGCCGATTGCTTCGTGCCGCTCCTCACAGAACCGTCATTGGCCGGCCGTTACCAGCTGATCCGGTACCACAAGCGGGGTTGGGTCGGCAGCACGCACACCCCACCGCCGGTGAGCATCGCGGACCACGCCGCCGATGCTGCCGCTTTGCTCGACCGTCTAGGTGTACGGCGCGCTCACATCGCGGGGCACTCCACCGGCGCGTCGATCGCAGCCCAACTGGCCCTCGACCACGCCGAGAAGGTGCACACGCTCACCCTGCTGGAGCCGACGCTGGTGTCGCTGCCTCTCGGTCAGGCGTTCCTGAGATCGGCCGGCCCGGTGTTCGAGGCATATGGAAGCGGCGACCACTCGGGCGCGTTCGCGATGTTCGTTGCCGCCGCCAGCGGGCTCGAATGGGAAGCGTGTCGAGCGCTGCTCGAGGAGCGGATCCCTGGCGTGGTTGCGCAGTCGATCAAGGACGCGGACACCTTCTTCGGCATCGAGCTGCCCGCCATGACCGAGTGGACTTTCGGCGCCGAGCAGGCGGCCGCTATCCACCGGCCAGTCCTGTCCGTGCTGGGTGCCGAGACCCAGCCTCTATGGGTCGAGATCGCCGAGTTCCTCCGCTCCTCGCTCCCGCACGTCGAGGAACGCACGATCGACAGGGTCGGCCATCTCCTGCAGATCCAGCGTCCCGAGCCGGTCGCTCGAGCGATTGCGGAGTTCCTGACGCGAAACCCGATCGCCGGCGACGACGACCGACGACTCCAACTCGACGACCCGGCACAACGACTTATCGCCCCGCCGCCTGAGCCCGCGGCGAGTCAATCCAACCATCAGGAGGAACGATGCCACTCATCAACGTCAAGCTCATCGAGGACGTCTTCACGCCCGACCAGAAGCGCGAGATCGTCGAGCGCCTCACCGACGCGATGGTCTCGATCGAAGGCGAGAACATGCGCCCGGTGACCTGGGTCGTCGTCGAAGAGGTCGCAAGCGGCGACTGGGGCATCGGCGGCAAGCCGCTGACCACCGACGACGTCAAGGCACTCGCGGCCGGCGTGCCCGCCTAGTGGCCGTCTCCACGCGCCTTCTCCAGCGCCCGAAAATAGAAAAAGCCCTGCATTTGCGGGGCTTTTCCTTAGCAGGCCTGTAAGCCAGATTCTACGCGAGATCTGCGTCGATTTGGCTCAACCATGCTTGGTTTCGCCTCGCTTGCCTTGCCGTAGAACGCCGTCGAATGTTGCCCTCGTGATGCACCGGTGATGCACGGTCGCTGCTGGCGTTGTCGCCTTGGCTTTACGCGTCCTCGGCGTCCCGATGCCTGTGGAGGAGCCCGGTCACACCCATCCGTGCGGTCGCTGTGTCGGAGCCGGCGCACTCTCGAAGTCAGGCATGGCATCGCGCGGGTGGGTTGCGAACCATGAGGCGTAGCGCGCGGCGAGCGGGGTTGCTGTCAAGCCGTGCAGGAGAACCGAGAGGCCGATCGTGAGGAAGATCGTGTTCAGCAGCACTGACTCGTTCGCCAAGTTGGCGTTCTCGACGAGGATCACTGCGAACACGATCGACGCCAGTCCGCGAGGCCCGAACCAGCCGAGGAACGCGACCGTCGGACGCCGGGCGCCCGATCCGAGCATCGCGAGGGCTACGGGAACCATGCGCACCGCGGTCAGGCTGAGAAGCGCGTACAGGACGATCGCGGCGGCTCGAGCGATCGAACAGGCATGCCACCGAGGCACGGGGCTTTCCTCGTTTGCCTGCCGCCAGCGATGCCACCAACGGTGCGCGGTGCCCGGCGACACCTGAACGCGGCCGCGGCCGCCTTCAGCGTCATCGCGCTCTCGATCGAGCTGACGAGCGCGGAACGTCCGGCCAATCCGAGCTTGGCGTTACGGTGAAAGGACATCCGTGCCCTCCTTCGAGAGTCAGTCCGGCAAGACCCACAGCCTCGAAGGAGGGCCGGATAGAACCCTCAAGCGTTCACAACCTGTTTGGGCGGGACAAGTAGAGGCTGTCCGCTGGCTTGCGCGTTCGCGCTCGAGGGCGATCGCGTCACGCTGGCAGACATGGAGAGCGGCCGTTTCGCTTGCCGCCCAGGGTGAGCCCATGCTGCAGGTGCTGCTCGCGCTCCTGTGGAGCCGCTCGACCGCGGCGCGGGGAGGGCCCGGTGTACGGGCCCTCCCCGGCGATCGGTCTCCGGCGCGTCGGCTACGCGACGGCGACGCGGTTCTCGACGACACCGTTCTGGTGCGTCACGACCCTGCCACTCGTGATCTTGGGCGGGTTCGGGAAGGCCATCTCGAGCTTCTCGTCGCGAACCCAGCTGGCGGCGAACTCCGAAGACGCGTTGGCCTGCTCGGGAGTCTCGAAGAGCCCGAGCTCGCTGATGACGCCGTTGTCGCCCTCGATCAGGTAGTAGCCCTTGAAGCCGTCGAGCTTCCGGAGCTTCGGGACCAGAGACTCGTTGACCTTACCGGTCAGCTCGACGATGCGATTCTGGTCAAGCCCGTCGTGGCGACGAATGGTCGCATACATGTGATGCTCCTTCTGTTCTTCTCACAGGGCAGGAGAGTCCGAACGAACTCCCTGCTGCGCTCAGGCCAGATGTGACAGACGAAGAGGAAGGTGCAGAGCCTCGGCGGCTTCAACGCAAGAGCCAAACGCGATGTGTCCAACATAGCAGCGATTTGTGCGCGCTGTAACAAAGCGCGTGGCGGAGCCGGCTAAGCCGACGCGAGGAAGGCCGACGGAGTTCGGCTCACTGACCGTCCACGCGGCCCAGGAACCGGGGTCTCCTTGGTGGAAAGTCCTGGCAGCAACCTTGTAACCGAACGCGAAAAGGGAGGCGCACGCCGGGCCTCAGGGTGTGATCGGTTTTTGCGTGACCTCGTAGAGCCGCCGGAGCGCAGGCGAGAAGTGGTCGGGGCGTTCGCTCTTGATCCCCTCGAGGGCAGTGAGGAGTTCCGGGCGGTGGTTTTCGTGGATCCGGCCGCGGCCTGCGTCGAGCGCGTTGCTCAGCACGTGGCGGAGCTCCTGAGTAGGTACGCGACCCTCGACGAGTCGATCGCGGATCTCCTTGGCGTCGACGTACGGGAGATCGACCGGCTCATAGCCGAGGCTCAAAGTCACGATCTCCACCTGCACGTCCGGTGACGTTACGCCCGTCTCGGGCACCTTGCAACGGGTCCGCTCGAAGGCGGAGCCGTAGACGCGATCTCCCCGCGCTGCCGGTTGTCGCCCTCGTTGCGACTGCCGATGCGTAGCTCGTCCCTATCACGGCCTGCGCGCTAGCGCGTCTCGATTCGAAGACTCGCGAGCCTTGACGTGAGGGCTCGCCGGCCGCGAGTCGCTCCGCGCGCCAGTAGAGCAACACGGCGTGGCGACCCGCGCCTCCGACGTCGCCAGCCGGGGCTGTAGGATGCGTCGCGGCTCGAGCTGGCGCCCCTGCGTGCCGGCAGCAGAGCCGAGGGAGGTGCCCGCTGGCATCCCAGGTCGAGATCGCTCCGCGGGTGGAGGCTGACCTGCCGTACCTGTTCGGGCTCGCGAAGGGCACGTTCGCCGGTCTGCCCGGCTGGAGCGACGAGCGGGTACTCGAGGTGCTGGAGCGTAGTGTGACTTTTGTCGCCCGCGAGGAGGGTCGACCTGCCGGCTACGTCGCCTTGCGCCGCGAGGAAGACGGGGCGATCGTGGTCGAGCAGCTGTTCGTCGCGCCCGGCCGCGAGCGGCGTGGTATTGGACACCGGCTGCTCGCCTACGCAGAGGGGTATGCGATCGCGGAGCGGGCGCGATCGCTCCGAGTAGTCGTTGAGGAGAGCAACCAGCAGGCTCGGAGCTTCTACAGGCGCTCGGGCTTCGTGCCGGTGGAGCCAGAGTTGTTCGAACTAATCCTCCCAAGAGCCGACTGAGAACTTCCGACGCCTCTCGTTGGGCTGTCGCCCCAAGCGGTCACGACCTCTACCTCGCAAGAATCGCCCAGTTTCGGCAAGGGGTGGTCATGCTCGGGATGCGGATCACGCGCCTTTGGCCCGAGAGAGGAAGGCCGGCCCTCTGGCCGGCCTTCCTCGTTGAGTGCTGCCTTACATCATGTCGCCCATGCCGCCCATGCCGGGCATGGCGGCACCGGCGGTCTGCTTCTCGGGCGCCTCGGCGACGATCGCCTCGGTCATGAGGATGTTCTTCGCGATCGACGCGGCGTTCTGCAGCGCCGAGCGCGTCACCATCGTCGGGTCGATGATGCCCGCCTTGACGAGGTCCTCGACCTCGTTCGTGTCAACGTTGAGGCCGTAGCCCTTGGCGGCTTTGCGAACCGTGTTGACGACGACCGAGCCCTCGAGGCCGGCGTTGTAGGCGAGCTGGCGGAGCGGCTCCTCGAGTGCGCGCATGATGATCTGCGCCCCCGTCCGCTCGTCCGGATCGCCGAAGCCATCGAGCTTGATCGACTTGACTGCGTTCAGGAGCGCGACGCCGCCGCCCGGCACGATGCCCTCCTCGAGCGCGGCGCGGGTCGCCTGGACGGCGTCCTCGACGCGGTGCTTCTTCTCTTTCATCTCCGTCTCGGTCGCGGCGCCGACCTTGATCACCGCGACGCCGCCGGCCAGCTTCGCGAGCCGCTCCTGGAGCTTCTCGCGGTCGAAGTCCGAGTCGGTGTTCTCGATCTCCGACTTCAGCTGCTTGATCCGGCCCTTGATCGCCTCCGCGTCACCGGCACCGTCGATGATCGTCGTCGTGTCCTTGTCGATGACGACCCGGCGGGCCTTGCCGAGCTGGGTCAGCTTCGTGTTCTCGAGCTTGAGGCCCATCTCCTCGGTGATCACCTCGGCACCCGAGAGGATCGCGATGTCCTCGAGCATCCGCTTGCGGCGATCGCCGAAGCCCGGCGCCTTGACGGCGACCGCGGTGAACGTGCCGCGCAGCTTGTTGACCACGATCGTCGCGAGCGCCTCGCCCTCGACGTCCTCGGCCACGATCAGCAGCGGGCGGCCGGCCTGGATCACCTGCTCCAGCACCGGCAGGACGTCCTTGACGGCCCCGATCTTCTGGTTCGCAACCAGGATGTACGGGTCGTCGAGCACGGCCTCCATCCGCTCCGCGTCGGTGATCATGTACGGCGACAGGTAGCCCTTGTCGAACTGCATCCCCTCCGTGAACTCGAGCTCGAGGCCGAACGTCTGGCCCTCCTCGACGTTCACGACGCCGTCCTTGCCGACCTTGTCGATCGCGTCCGCGATCACATCGCCGATCTCGCGCTCCCGCGCCGAGATCGTCGCGACCCGCGCGATGTCCTCCTTGCCGTCGATGTTCTTCGACTGTTTGTTCAGGTCCTTGACGACCGCGTCGACGGCCTGCTCGATCCCCCGCTTCAGTGCGATCGGGTTGGCGCCGGCGGCCACATTCTTCAGGCCCTCGCGCACGATCGCCTGGGCGAGCACGGTCGCGGTCGTCGTGCCGTCGCCGGCGACGTCGTTCGTCGCCGTGGCGACCTCGCGGACGAGCTGTGCGCCCTGGTTCTCGAACGCGTCCTCGACCTCGATCTCGCGGGCGATGGTGACACCGTCGTTGGTGATCGTCGGCGCGCCGAACTTCTTGTCGAGCACGACGTACCGACCCTTCGGCCCCAGCGTCACTTTGACCGCATCGGCAAGGACATTGACGCCGCGCTCCAGCGAGCGGCGCGCGTCCTCGTTGAACTTGAGCTCCTTGTGAGCCATGACTCTCTCCTAACTCAGTTGGTCTCTCTAGCCCTTCGCACCGACGGGCTCGCGGTCGCCGACGACCTTCGCCAGGATGTCGGACTCGCGCAGGATCAGAACCTCGTCGGTGCCGAGCCTGATATCCGTCCCGCCGTACTTGGAGAAGATGACCTCGTCACCCTCCTCGACGTCCATCTTGATGTACTCCCCGTCCTCGTCACGAGGGCCGGGACCGACGGCGAGGACGCGGCCGCGCTGCGGCTTCTCCTTCGCGGTGTCGGGCAACACGATGCCGCTAACCGTCATCTCTTCCTCCTCGAGGGCCTCGACGATCAGGCGGTCACCAAGTGGCTGCAGATTCATCACAAGCCTCCCTCTCGTGCTTTGAAGATCTGGATTTGTGACGCGCGTTGGCTCTTCTGGGGACCGTGGCGGCGTCCGCTCAGGTTCGCGGCTGTCGCGATCGCGCGGTAGCAACGACAAGACGCGGACGCACGGCCGCGCCGCCGACCCCCGCGGCGTCCCCGCTGCGACGCTCGCGCGTCTTCCGGTTCGTCGGCCGCTCCTCTGGCAGCAGTGCGCCCCCTTCTCCTTCCCATGCTTGCGCCGCTGCCCACGTGATCGCCGCGGGCCGCGCGTGCTCGGGCTGCGCAAATTCCCTCTCCGGTCGGGCAGTCAGCCAGCGCAGATCGAACGGCCCATGCTTTCGCGCGTGCTTCGATTCTCCTCGTCATGCCGGTGGGCGTGCGGAGAGCTTCATTTTCTGGGTCCTTCCCTCAGCCTGAACTTCATCGCCGGCAAGGACATACGCCGGCCATCTTGCTCCGACCTACGCTGGTGAGGGCGGACCTCCCGCGGTGGGCCGACTGCTTCTGGCCCGGCGGAGGTGATTCGCTGCGCCGATCAAGGCGCCGCTAAGAACCAAGTCTAGCTGACATTTCCACGCCGGCCGTCGTCCCGAGCTAAATTGAATGGTTGCGGTGATCGAGGACGAGCTTCAACATCTGCGTGTCCTGATCGCGAACGAGCGGCGTGACCGGCTCGAGTTGCTCGCCTCAGTCGTCGCCGGGCTCGGGCACGAAGTGATCGCACGAGAGATCGAAGTCGGCGAGGTCGGCGCCGTGACCGCACGAGAACGGCCCGATGTCGCGCTCGTAGGGCTCGGCCTCTCCTCAGAACACGCACTCGATCTGATCGCGAAGATCGTCCACGAATCCGCCTGTCCCGTGATCGCGCTGCTCTCGGCCAGGGACCCCGCCTACGTCCGTGAGGCGGCCAAACGCGGCGTCTTCGCCTACATCGTCGACACCACCCCTGAGGAGCTGCAGAGCGCGATCGACATCACCCTGCAGCGTTTCACCGAGTACCACAGCCTGCAAGGAGCCTTCGGACGCCGGGCGCTGATCGAGCAGGCGAAGGGGATCCTGATGGCCCGCCACGCGATCGACGCCGACAAGGCGTTCGAGATGCTGCGGGACCACTCACAGCACAACGGCCACAAGCTCGCAAACGTGGCGGCGGCGATCGTCGACAGCCATCTCCTGCTACTGCCGCCAATTACACCATCCGCCGACTCCTTCCGAGCGGCCGGGATAGGTTAGGGAAGACGAGCTCGATCTCGAGCTCGTCGCGCGCGGGGCGCGGCTTCGATCGTGCCGCTGCCCGAGTTGGCGCCAACTGAGTGCGAACATGGCAAGCGGCCGCGTACAGGAGGATCGCGACTCCGCACAGCACCGCTAATGCCTGGCCGGCCAGGGCAACGTCGAGCGCCTGCGAGGCCCCGACACCCGATGCGATGAGCGCCGCGACGCCGGCGCCGGCCTTGGTCGCGCCAGCGGGGCCGATCGGCAACGCTCCTGCTGCCGCGCCGGCGGCGAGGTAGAGGACGGCGAGCGCCAACGAGAAGCCGACCCCGAGCGCTCCGAGAAGGAGCACTAGCGCGACCGCCCGGACGAGCCAGGAGACAGAGACGAGCGCCCATGCCCCCGAAGCAGCTCGCAGCGAGATCGTGCGCGGCCTGAGCCAGCGGCCGAGCCGAGAGCGCGCGAGCCGCCCGCGTGTGGCCATTCGCGGCAACACTGCGACGAAGGCGGCGGCTGCGAATCCAACCCCGGCAAGAAGGATCAGCCCGGTGCGCACGGCGCTCGAGTGGCCCGGCACGACAGCCAAGGCAAGCGCGAGCGGGGCCAGGGCGGCGATGTCGATCAAGCCGAGCACGACGATCGAGAGGCAGAGCGTCCGCACGCCGGCCCGACAGCCCGGATAGCGGTTGACGATCGCGATCCGGACGACGTCAGTGCACCGGCCGGGGAGGACGAGCCCAACGATCGAGGCGCCTCCGGTCGCAGCCGCGAGGGCACGCGTCTGCGGGCGCTCGTCCACCGCGAAGAGCCATCGCCACGCGTAGATCTTGAGGACGTACGCGACGAGGAAGAGAAGCCCCGCCGCCGTGAGAAGGCTGGGATCCCCGCGGGAGAGCGGCAACGGAGTATCGGCGAAGCGACGGGCAGCCAGGATCGACAAAGCAAGTGCGAGAGCTCCTGAGCCGGCGAGCAGCGTCAGCCTGGCGCTCGCCGACCGGCCGAGGCGCCTGAGGCCCTGCTCGAAGGGTATGCGATGCCCGCCCCCGCGAACGATTGGGGACATTGATCGGTCCTGGGGCCATGCCCCCTCGCGCAACTCGAACGTCGACTCGGGTGTCCTCGATCACGGTCATGAGGGGCCGGCGACCGTCGATGCTCCCTCGACGGAAGACGAGATCGCCGGCGCGGCGAGCAACCGACGGCGAAATCCCTCGCTCTCGGGCGACCATTACAGGCGACCCGTGATCCGGGACGGGGCTTACCATCGTGTACGAGCGATCGCCGAGCGACAGCTTCGCCGACTCGACGCCGTCTTCCGCCAGCCATGTCTCGACAGCGTCGAGAACGAGGACGACGGTGCGCGACTCCGGCTCCGATCGAACCCTGACTTCCTTACGACGGCCATCGAACGTGACCGATGACCGGTCGAATACGCTGGCCAGCCGCCGCACGAGAGCGTGAACGCCCGTGGCGTCCGCAACAGCAACGCGAATCTCCACCATCTGGTCCTCCGGGCTCGAAGCTTCGTCGCCGGCCATTGCGTAAGGCCAGCCAGGTACTGCTCCAACCCGCTTCGCTCAGGGCGGACCTTCCGCGGGGCCAGAGGCTTTCGCCCCGCGTGGTGACTCGCTGCGCCATTCGATGAGGCGCCGCCAAAATCCAGCCTAGCACCCCATTCCGCGGCGGTCCGTCGCAGCAAGCCCTGGAGCGCGCGCTCGAGCGGACTTCTCCGGCGCGGTCATCCTGACAACGACCTTACGGGCCCGCTCGTTCTGCTTTCGCGTGCCCTCGTCCTGCTGGGAAAGCTTCACGTTCGCGTTCATCTCAAGTTCCTGATGGATGGACCGGGGGATCCGGCGAGCGACCCTCTCCAGCGTTTCTGTACCGGCTCGCAGACGCTTCGGCGAGGACGGGCACGCCGTTCTGGTGACGATCACTTCGCCGCTGGTGACCTCGGGCGCGTTGCAAGACCATCTCGAGCTTCTCGTCGCGCACCCAGGCGGCTGCAACGCGAGTCGACTCGTCAGCCTGCTCGACGCTCTCGAACACCCCGACCGAGCCGATGACGCCGTTGCCGGCCTCGATCAGGTGGTCGGCGAAGCCCGGAAGCTTGCTCAGCCGCGGGGCGAGACTCTCGGAGACCTTCTCGGCCAGCTCGTCCGTGCGGTTTCGGTCCCGCCTGCGTAGCGGCGGGATGGTCGCATGTGGGCGTGTCACCAAGTTTGACGCGCCCGAGGGGAGCGCAAATGCATCAGCTGCTTCCTTGAAATTCATCTTGGTTCTCGTCGCCGAGATCGTCCTCGAGACCTCGTCGCGGAGCATTTCCGCACGTTCGCGCTTTCAAAGGCCGAGGGCTAGTGCGCTGTCTGCGGACGATCGAGAAGCTCAAATTCGCCGCGCTCCCAGCCGGTGGTCTCATGCAACGGGCGATCTCGTTCAGATTCTGGCGAGCGCGTGGACGCGCGTTTGGCGGTTCGGGACAAGGGCGGACGACTCGGTGTTGGCGACGGTCGCGTTAGGTTGGGGGCGTGATGGGTGAGGGTCAGCGATCACCGTTGAACTTGAATTCATTGTTGGCTGCGGTCGAGGCGGCGCCGCCGGTGGCGGCGGTCGATGTGCTCGCTGCCGCGCTGGCGGAAGCGATCGGTGCCCGCGAGGTCAGCTTTCTGATCGCCGACTTCAGTGGGCGGTCGCTGATCCGATTGGGCCACTCGGGCGGGAAGGGGACACTGCGGCTGCAGGGGAAGGAAACCGCGGAGCGGGTGCCGTTGATTGGGACGCCGCACGGGCGGGCGTTGGCCGCCCAGGCCGTCGAAGTGGTCGTCGAGGATCGCGGCGCTCGCTTGTTCGCGCCGGTGACCAGCCGCGGTGAGGCGGTCGGTGTTTTGGAGTTGGGGCTGGAGGAGTTCCCGGTTGAGCAGACGGTGGCCGATGTGGCTCTGGCGGCGCATTTCTTGGCCTATGTGGTGATTGCGAACCGCCGGTACACCGACCTCTTCGAGTGGGGGCAGCGCTCGGTTCCGTTGTCGTTGGCGGCGGAGATCCAGCATCGGCTGTTGCCTGGTGCCTTTACCTGCGAGGCGGGGCAGTTCACTCTCGCCGCCTGGCTGCAACCGGCGGGTGAGATCGGCGGTGACACGTTCGATTTTTCGCTCGAGCGAGACACGTTGCACGTGTCGATGACCGACGCGATGGGCCACACGATGGATGCCGCCCTGTTGGCGACCGTGCTGGTCGGGGGTCTACGCAACGCCCGCCGCCGGGGGGTTGAGCTGGCCGACCAGGCGCGGCTGGCGAATGATGCGCTGGCCGAGCACGCGGGCGAAGGCAAGTTCGTTACCGGCCTGCTCGTGCGGATTGACCTGGCCAACGCGAGGGCGGGCATCGTCAATGCCGGCCATCCGCCGCCGCTGCGGCTGCGGGCCGGGCAGGTCGAGCTCGTTCGTTTGGAGGCTGACCGCCCGTTCGGCCTGCAGCCCGGACGCGGCTACCGGGTGCAGGCGCTGCCGTTGGAGGTGGGCGACCGGCTGATGTTCGTCACCGACGGCATGCTGGAGCGCGACGCCGCGCGCATGAACATCGCCGCCATCCTGACCGCGAGCATGGACATGCACGCGCGCGAGGCGGTGCAGCACCTCACCCAGGCGGTCCTCCAGGCGAGCGGCGGTCAGCTACGCGACGACGCCACAGCGCTGTGTCTCGATTGGCATGGCGGCCCTCCCCGCGATCGCGACGCCACTTCAGGAGCAGACCGCGAAGGGCGACTCGATCAAGCAGCGTCAGCCTGAACGCGCGGGAGGCGGGCGAGCGCGCGGCGATGACGAGATTGCCGAAGGCCAGCATGCAAGGCGCGATTTGCGCGCGATCGCGAACAGCCAGGCCTCCACGCTCTCGATCCTTGGGGAAGGCCGGCGAACGCCAGCAGGAACGCGACCGTCACTTTAGGTGACGGTTCGGGTCATCGGGACGCGGGGTATGAGGCGATTCCGTCGTCGAGACACGCCCAAGAGGCCCTGAGCAGTCATCGGGCTTACGTCAGCTCTCCAAGGCGCAAGATCGCGGCTACACTGACCGACCGCGTTCGTCCTGGCATCAAAAGCCGACGAGGCTCTGCACTTCACTTCCTCTTCGAGTTGTCACATCAGGCCTGAGCGCATCAGGGAGCTCAATCGGGTTTTCTGCCTGAACGAAGAAGAAGGAGCATCCCATGCATGCCACCATCCGCCGCTACGACGGTGTGGACCAGAATCGCACGGCCGAGCTGACCGGCAAGGCCAACGAGACGCTCGTCCCGAAGCTGGAAAAGCTGCCCGGGTTCGCGGGCTACTACCTGATCGAGGCCGGCAACGGCGTCGTCAGCTCTCTCAGTCTCTTCGAGACGCCTGAGCAGGGCAAGGAGTCGACGAACGTCGTCGCCACGTGGATCCGCGACGAGAAGCTCGACACGGTGATCCCCAACGAGCCCAAGATCACCAGCGGCCCGGTCGTCGCTCACAGCGACCGCGTCATGGTCGCGTAGCTCGACCGCACCGCCATCGACGGAGGGCCCGGCTCTTGCTTGCCGGGCCCTCTCTCGTTTCGCCCACCGTGGCGCCCTCGGCAGTGGCGGAAGCGCTAGCGCGACGAGGAGCGCGTAGAATCGGCGCGGGCATGGCGGCCCAGGAGGACATCGAGAGCGTTGCCGGCCAGCTCGCGACGCTCACGCTCACGGTGGAGGAGATGGCAAAGCAGCTCGCGGCTCTTCGAGGGCGCGCAGATACCCAGCAAGAGCAGGCCGACATCCAGAAAGAACGCATCGACCTCGCAGCCCGCGAGCTCGCCGAGGTGAGCGAGCGTCTCCAGGCTGCCGCCAACGCGCTCCGACAGTCGATCTGATCGGCTCGGCGCGCGCCGCGAGCGCGGATCGGAGCTACACTAGATGTGCGTGTTCGACCTCGTAACGAGGCCCGCAGAGGCGCTCCGCCTTCCTCTCGAGCTGTTCCATCAGGCCCAACGCATCAGGGGGCCCAATCGGGCTCTTCTGTCTGTCGGACGAAGGAACGCGAGTGAATGATGAACGCGAACGTGAAGTGTCCCAGCGGGACGCGGACACCCAGAAGCAAAGAGGATCTGACGGGCAAGGTCGGCGTCAGGCTGACGCCGCAGCACATGTCGGCCAGCTCGCCTTGGGGCGGGGTGATGCGCCTGCATCGGCTGGGCTAGCGAGCAGGCAGTTCCGAAGCCTCAGCCTTACGGACTCGGAGCTGGGCCGGCTCCGTGACTGGGAGGTCGTCGACCTCCTGATCGAGGCCGGCTCGTCGCGCCTGACCGCCGAACGGATGGTGGAGATCGAGCGAGGCGAGGCCGAGCCGGGGCGTGCCCGCCACCACACAGCCCGCCGCTAGACGTCCGGCTGTTCCCGCACGGCCTCGCCCGTCCTAGCATCCTCGACGCCCTCAGCTGCGAATTACTTCTTCTAGGCCCTTGGGACCTGACAAAAGCGCTGCCTTCGGCAACGGACCCAGCTTCCTGCTGACCAGTGGGCGGGCGACAACGGTGAACGTGCACGTCGCCTTCAGCGACTTACCGCGCCGGACGTGTTCGCCCGCCGAGGGGTCCGTACCGGTCACCTCGCTCGCAACGACAGTGGCGCGACGAGCTGATCGTGCAGCGACGTCGCGCTGTGATGACCGTGGCGTCGGATCTGCGTCACCAACGTGCCCATGAGCCGCGAGGGGTAGAAGAGTTGGACGAGTCGGGGACGAGGTGCCCGTAGGTCGCGCCAGCGGCGATCGACCAGGCAGCGAACATATGCCGGCCTCGTGGGCAGCGATCTCCGCGTCGTCGGGCGCTGGATGTGACGGCAGCTGGGGTTCGCGCGACCGAGCTGCACGACTACGACCGTGGCTCCAGAGAGAAAGTTGCAGGAAGTGCGCCGATCCAAGCGGCGGGGTGCATCCGAGCCGCGCGATTCGGCGTAAGACAGACGTGATATCCGACACTAATGGAAGCGACCACCGCTGAAAGCGGTCGGACGCTTTCAGGGAACTGCTCAAAGGAGCGAACAATGACGGAGTCGAGTCTGTATGAACGGCTCGGTGGCGCATTCGCCATCGCAGCCGTGGTTGACCACTTCAGCGACGCGATCGTGAAGAACCCGATTGTCGGCCAGACATCGGAGAACCCTGCTCTCCGGGAATGGCACACGAACAACCTGGAAAGACTTCCGGGCCTCAAGTTCATGCGCACCCTGTGGGTCTGCGAGGTCGCCGGCGGACCCCAGCAATATGCAGCCACACAACCAGGCAGCACCACCCTTGGTCTGGAAGAAGCCCACCGCGAACTGAAGATCTCACCTGCCGAGTTCGATGAAGTCGCGGCTGAACTTGGGCGAACGCTCGACTTCTTCAAGGTGCCCGAGCGTGAGAAGGAGGAGGTTCTGGCTGCATTTGCCGCACACAAGGGCGAGGTGACCGAGGGGTACTCGCAGTAAGTCCCAGCGCTTCGTCTGACGTTGGGTACAAGCTCGCTGCGAGAAGCGGTGTCACCGACCGTGTCACATCATCCGCTCTAGAATCCCTGCAAAGGCGCGTGTTCTGTCCATCGCGTTGACAACGATGAACAGAGCTTCGTCCCCCAGGCGCCGGGCCGCGAGACGTCGCGCGTGTCGTTTATGCCTCGAATGCGCCTCGGCCAACGCGCTCTGAGTTCGGCTGCTTCGAGGGATCCCGGGCCGTCGTTGCCAGCACAGCTAACGATCTTTGTCCCCGATCTTTGTCCGCCGAATAGGCGGCACGCGACAGCCGGTGGCTCTCACCGCAGACGTCCCGACGGCGAGACGCCGGGGTGGCGGGAGGAGATCCGTACGCGCAGAGCTCCAGGCCGGATGAGGAACTCCAGCGGCGCGTGAAGCTCGACCGCCTCGCCGTCGATGCCGGCGTGAACCGGTTCTGACGCGTCAACCGCGAGATGCGTAGCTCTCCAAGCCCGTCCAGGAGCATCCAAGCCCGGATGTGATGCGTCGAGCACGATGACACCGAGCTCGCCGGTGTCGAGCCTCGGCCTGGTGCCGGGCGCGATCGGGCGGTCGAGCGCATAGGGGTTGTTCGATACGAGCACGACGGCGGGGCGACAGTACTCGCGGCCCAAGTCGTCGACCAGGTGCAGTTTCGGCAGGGACGCGCTCGGCCCGAGCACCTCGGCGGCCGTTTCCACCAGTGTCCGCATCTTCGCGTTGCGGTAGGCCGGCTGACGGACCGCATCGCCGTAGATTCCGAGCGAGACGTTGTTGAGAAAGACGCGGCCGTTCACCTCCGCCACGTCGATCGATCGCTCGACGCCGTCCGTGAACGCATCGAGCGCGCCGATCAGGTCGTGTCGATCCACGCCGAGGTCGAGCGCAAAATGGTTGCGAGTGCCGGCGGGAACGCACACGAACGGGAGGCCATGCGCCCGTGCAGCCGCGGCGACCACCGCCAGGGAACCGTCGCCACCGGCGACGCCGAGCGCGTCTGCGCGCTCAGCGATGGCTTCACGAACCAGCTCCCCCAGGCTCTGGGGCGCATCGAGGACGACAACGTCGATCCCTCGCTCGCGTGCTCGCTCGGCCACTGCGGCGCGCGCTGCCCTGCCGCCGCCGGAACGCTGGTTGACGAACAAGACCGGCCGCCGCGGCGGGTCGACCGGGCGCCAGCCGTAGCGTGACAGCCGCCCCATGATCGGGGGATCCTAAGCTCGGCGACAGGCCATCGCGATCGGTTTCCCTCTCACGATCCCTCGCGCGACCGCGGTGGCAGCGGCGCCGCGCTTCCTGGCAGCGGTTTGGCAGCGAGGCGCGACAGATTGCGGTCGTCATAGATGTTCGAGCGAAGGGAGTAGCAATGGCTGAGAGAAACGTGGTGGTCGTTCGGTTCACCGAGCCGAGCAAGGCCTACCAGGCGCTGAGCGTCCTGAAGGAGTGTGACGCCACGGGTCGCATCGTGCTGGAGTCCGCGGCGGTTGTGGAGCGCACCCCGGAGGGCGCGCTGCAGATCCCCGAGGGCGCCGACAACCTCGGCCCCATCGGCGCCGCGAGCGGCTCGCTGATCGGGATGCTCGTCGGCGTTCTCGGCGGGCCGGTCGGGGTCATGCTCGGCTGGGGCGGCGGCGCATTGATCGGCGGCGCGTTCGACATCGATCGCGTCGTGACCTCCGATGAGGCGCTCACCGTTCTCGGTCAGGCGATTCCACCGGAGTCGACCGCCGTGATCGCGAGCGTCGAGGAGCCGGCGGTCGAGGTGATCGACGGCGAGATGACGAAGCTCGGCGGCGAGGTGACGCGTCGCTCGGCCGCCGACGTCATGAGCGAGCTCGAGGCGGTCGAGGCTGCCGCCGACGCCGCTGCGCGCGAAGCGCGGCGGACCGTGCGCGAGCAGCGCAAGGCAGAGCTGCACGCCGGTGTCGACGAGCGGATGGGGAAGCTGAAGGAGAAGCTCCACGTGTCCTGACGACACGTGCCGCCTCCCGGTCGTCGAAACCCGCTGATCTCACGGTCGGCGGGTTTCGGCGTTCTCTGGGCTTCACGCAGACGCGCGAGCGTGCGAGACTCGTCCGAGGAGGCAACAGCCGCGAATGCACGAGCCGCTCGAAATCCGGCTTCTCGGCCCGTTCGAAGTGGTCGCGGGCGGGGCGCTCGCGGACGTGGGCGGCGCGAAGCGTCAAGCGCTGCTGGCGATGCTTGCGCTCCGGAACGGCCGGGTGGTCGGCGTCGAGGCGCTCGTCGACGGCCTCTGGGGCGAGGAGCTGCCGGCCGCCCCGCGAAACGCGCTCCATCATCACGTCGCCCGCCTTCGCGCCGCGCTCGGCGAGGGGTCGATCGTCGGCTCGCCCGACGGGTACGCGCTGAAGGACGCGCGCGTGGATGCGCTGCGGTTCGAGGAGCTGCTCGCGGAGACGCGCGATGCGTTGCGCGACGCCGACGTCCCGGTCCGCGGCGGACACGGTCGCGTCGGCGCTGGATCTCTGGCGCGGCCCGCCGCTGCAGGGTCTGACCCCGGACGGCGTGGTTCAGCGCCGAGGCGCGCCGGCTCGAGACGCTGCGCGTCGACGCGCTCGAGGAGCAGTTCGAGGTCATGCTCGCGCTCGGCGAGCATCGGGAGCTCGAGCCGGCGCTCCGGTCGGCGCTCGCGGACAACCCCTTCCGGGAGCGGCTGTGGGGGCAGCTGATGCTGGCGCTCTATCGCAGCGGCCGGCAGGCCGATGCGCTCGAGACGTTCCAGGAGGCGCGGCGCGTGCTCGCCGACGAGCTTGGACTCGAGCCGGGACCCGAGCTCCGCCGGCTCCAGGAGGCGATCCTCGCGCACGATCCGGCGATTGCCGCCGTCCCGGTCGACCGCGGGCGCCGCGGCAACCTCCCCGCACCTTCGACGTCGTTCGTCGGCCGCGAGGACGAGCTCGCCCAGGTCGCCGCCCTTCTGCGCGAGCACCGCCTCGTCACGCTCGCCGGGCCGCCGGGCGTCGGGAAGAGCCGGCTCGCGCTCGAGACGGCGCGTTCCCTCGAGGACGAGTTCCCCGACGGCATCTGGCTCGTCGACTTCGCGCGGGCGGGCGGCGCGGCCGACGCCGTCCGCCTCCTTGCACACGCCGTCGACGTTCGCGGCTCCGATCCGCTCGCGCGCGTGACTTCACGGCTTGCGCCATGCAGCGGCTCTCCTCGTTCTCGACGCGTGCGAGCACGTGCTCGACGAGGCAGCGCGGATCGCGTCGACGGTCCTCGCGGAGTGTCCCCAGGCCCGGATCCTGGCGACGAGCCGCGAGGCGCTCCACGTCGCGAGCGAGGTGAGACTCCCCGTGGCGCCGCTCGAGGCCGCGGCCGTCGAGCTCTTCCTCGAGCGTGCGCGCGCGGCACGACCCGGATTCGAGCCGGACGCCGAGGCTGTCGCGCTCGCTGCCGAGATTGCCCGGCGCGTCGACGGATTGCCGCTGGCGATCGAGCTCGCCGCCGCGCGCGTGAACGTGCTCGGTCTCGCGGAGCTCGTCTCCATCCTCGAGCGGCGCGCGGCGCTCCTGCGTGACAGCCCGGCCTCGGACCCGGCCCGCACTGCGCTGCAAGGGCTCGTGGAATGGAGCTACGACCTCTTGCACGGGGACGAGAAGACGCTGCTCCAGCAGCTGGCCGTCCACCGCGGCGGCGCGTCCCTGCCGTCGCTCGTCGCGCTCGCAGCGAGGCACGGCCTCAACGAGGCGACCGTCGCGTATCTCGTTGCAGCGCTGGTCGACAAGTCGATCGTGTCGGCCTCGTTCACCGGCGGCGCCGCCCGCTACGACATGCTCGACACGGTCCGCGAGTACGTGCTCGAGCGTCTCGCCGAGAGCGGCGGGCTCGCCGCCGCCCGCGGCGCGCACGCCGAACACTTCGCGGCACTCGCCGACGAGGCGCGCGTCGAGCTGCGCGGGCCGGAATGGCTGCGCTGGGAACGCCGCCTCGAGCTGGAAAACGACAATCTCTGGGCTGCGCTCGCTTACGCTCGCGACGCGCCCGACCCTGCCGTCGCGGTTCGGCTCGGCACGTTGGGGTGGTACTTCGCGCTGGCCGACCGCGTCTCCGAGGGACGGCGCTTCCTCGAGCTCGCCCTCTCTGCCACGGACGATGACGCTCCGGTCGAATTGCGGATCGAGCAGCTCGCCGACCTCTGCTACATCGCAACCGAAGAGTTCGATCTCGGTCCCGCGCTCGCGGCCGGCGAACGCGCGGTCTCGCTTGCCGCGACCGCTGCGGCACCATGGCAGCGCGGCTTCGCGCAACTGATGCTCGCGCTCGCCCTCGGGCAATCGGGCGACATCGAACGCGCTGCCACGATGGCGGACGACGCGGCCGCCGCGTTCGAGGCGGCTGGAGACGACTGGGGCATCGCAGCGAGCAGCCTCATTCGCGCAATCGGTGCGGCGCACGCCGGCGACGTCTCGACCGTCACTGCGACGGCGTCGGTCGCCCGCCGTCACTCGGACGCGGTCGGATACGACGCGTTTCGCGCCCCGGCGCTGCTGCTCGAAGCGTGGGCGGCCGAGAGACGCGGGGAAGACGCGGCCGCGGTGGATGCGTACCGGCGCGCGTTCGAGCTCGCCGGGCGAATCGGGTTCGGCGACCACGCGGCGTTCGCTCTCGCCGCACTCGGAGCGATCGCTCTCGCGAACGGCGATCTGCGCAAGGCCGAGGAGCTCCAGCGGCAGGCGCTTGCGACAGCCGAGGCAGCCCAAGCGCCGTGGGTCGCGGCCCACGCACGTGTCCAGCTCGCTCGGATTGCCGCGGCGTCCGGAAACACGGACGAAGCCGATCGCCTGTACCGCGAGGTCCTCGAGTGGTCGACGATGCAACGGCCGCACCAGGCGCGCGAGAGCCTCTTCGTCGCGCTCGCCGGCAACCCCGCCACGGCAGCAGAGCGCGGGCTCGCCGAGATCGCCGAGCCCCGCCCCGACACCGCGCTCACCTAGAGCTGGCAGAAGCGCCGCCGCGCCTGGCAGAGCGTTGGCATCGGCGCTGACGAGCCTTCGTGGCGTCAGAGAACAGACCCAACAGGAGGCTCGAACATGAGCACAACCACGATCGAGGACCCGATTGAGGACGCCCGCCGCCGGATCGACCGGCTGCAGGTATTCGCGCAGATTGGTGCCGCTGCGGATAGCTCGCGGATCCGGCGGCACCTCGACGCGCTGCACCGGGAGGAGGCATCCGTCCTGGCCGCGGCCCGCGAGGCCCCCGACGAGGTCGAGGAGAAGCTCGGGCAGCTGAGGACGAGGCTCGCGGTCGCCGAGAACTCGCTGGTCGCAGACGTCTCCGACGAGTGGACGACGTTCGCGGCCGCCGTCGAGGACGAGCTCCGCAGCTGGGACACCTACCTCGAGCGGCTGCAGGCGACGGCCGCGGCGAAGGCCGGGAATGCGCGCGAGCGGGCCGAGGCGGCGATTGCCGACGTCCGCACCCAACGGATCGCAGTCTACGACCGCCTCGCGCAGGCGCGCGAGGACGTCAACGGCGCCTGGCACGAGCAGAGGAACCACGTCAGCGCGGCTCGCGACGCGCTCGAACAGAACGCCGACGAGCTGTCGGCGAAGTTGAAGTGAAAGGAGCAGAGACATGAACCTGGACACACATCTGCAGGAGGGCGAGCGGGAGCTCGCCCGCATCTGGAAGGCCACGGCGCTGCGCGGCGCGCTCGCGATCGCGTTCGCCGTCGTCATCCTCATCTGGCCGGACATCGGCCTGACGGCGCTGATCGCGCTGTTCGGCGCGTTCGCGCTCGTCTCGGGTGTCGCGAGCATCGTCGGAGCGTTCACCGTCCCCTTGGGGCGCAGCCGGCGCGCATGGCTTGCCTTCGACGGCCTCCTCGGAGTCGCGGTCGGCATCGTCGTCTTCGTCTGGCCCGACCTCTCGGCGCTGGGGCTGCTCTACGCCATCGCCGCGTGGGCGATCGCGAGCGGGATCTTCGAGCTTGCCCTCGCGTTCGTCCTCCCGTTCAGCGGCGGACGGTCGCTGCTGCTCGTCCTGGACGCTCTGCTCTCGGTTGCGTTCGGCGTGATCATGTTCTGGCACCCCGGCGCGGGAGCGGTGGCCCTGCTGGCGCTCGTCGCGGCGTTCGCGCTCGTGACCGGCGTCATGCAGATCGCATTCGCGATCGAGCTGCGGCGCGTCGCCGGCGACCTCGAGCAGCGCCTTCGGCCGCACGCCCCGGCGAAGCCCGTGACGCACGGCTGAGGCTGGGAGGAGAGCGAGATGCAGACACTCGACCCGGCTCTGGTGGCCGCACTCGTCGCGATGTCCGTCGGGGTGCTGATGGTCCAGGCGGGCATCGCCAAGCGGCAGCTCGCCTGGCGGAGGCGGCGGACGAACCGAGAGAGGAGGCGGCGGCCGTGACGCGGCGGTTAGAGGCCGACGATGCGCAGATCCTCATCTGCTACGACGGCTCGAACGACTCGGAGCGGGCGGTCGACGCGGCCGCCGCGCTCCTCGGCCCGCGGCGCGCGGTCGTGCTGGACGTGGCACCGGCGCTCACGTTCGCCGAGGGCATCGCGGCCACGTCGTCGCTTGTGCCTGGAACGGCGTTCGAGGACGTGAACAGGGCCGACGCGCTCCGGCGTGCCGAGGTCGGCGCGGCGCACGCGCGAACGCCGGCTTCGACGCCGAGGCGCGCGCGACGATCGCGCCGACGACATGGCAGGGGATCGTCGACGTCGCCGACGAGCTCGACGCGGCAGTCATCGTCGTCGGATCGCGCGGTCTCCGCGGCCTCCGCGAGCTCGCCGGCGGCAGCGTGTCGCGCGATGTCGCCACGCACGCGCGGCGGCCCGTGCTGATCGTGCCGCCGCCGCACGCGAAGGGGACGGTCTGACCCATGGAGCCATCGACGCGCCTCCACCGCAGACCGCCGCTCCCACCCGAACCGAACCCGGCGCTCGTCCAGCACGCTCAGCAACGCGCCCAGAGCTTGCAGAACCGAATCGCGGATCGGATCACGGCGTTCGCCGGCTCGATGTCGTTCGTCTACATCCACATCGTCTGGTTCGGCTGCTGGATCGGCGTTCGGCGTCGAGGAATACCCGTACGGCCTGCTGACGATGATCGTGTCGCTCGAAGCGATCTTCCTCTCGACCTTCGTGATGATCAGCCAGAACCGGGCGGACGCGAAGCGTCAGGCGCTCGCGGATCAGCAGTGGCAGACCGTGCAGAAGGAGGACCGGCAGAACGAGGAGCTGCTCGCCCTCTCGCAGCAGATCCTTGAGCTCACGACGGCGATCCACGCCGTCACCACGCCGCCACGAGGCACGAGGTAGCCGGTGCCTCTCGACGTGCTCGAGCGTCGCGAGCGCGCCGCGGCCGGCCCGCAGCTGCCGCCCGTTCTCCGCCGAGACGTCCGCTTCGGCGCGGCCGTCTACGGCACGTTCCTGGCTGCATCGGTCGTCGGCGTCGCCTACGAGTCGGGCGCGGGCGCGCGCACGATGACCTTGTCGCTGCTCGGGTCGATGCTCGTCTTCTGGGCCGCGCACGTGTGGTCGGAGGTCGTCGGCGAGCGGATACGGCGCGGCGACGCGCTCGGACCGCGCCACGTGCTCCTGATCGCGCGTCGCGAATGGCCTCTCGTCGAAGCCGCTGCCCTGCCGTCCATCCTCCTCGCGCTCGCGTGGGCCGGAGCGTGGTCTCGCTCGACGGGCGCGACGCTCGCGCTCGCTGCAGCGCTCGTGCAGGTCGTCGGGTGGGGAGTCGCTGCGGGCCGGCGCCGCGGAGGGAACTGGCTCACAGCCACGGTACTGGGCGCGGGCAACGGCGTGCTCGCCGTCCTCCTGCTCGTCGCCGAGCGGGGTCTCCATTGAGCGGCGTCGAGCCGTCGAGGGAGCGGGAGCGGTGAACGTGCCGCCGGTGAGCGAGAACCTGGACCGGGCGGCGGCCTGGACGTGGCGGTTGCTCGTCTGTGCGTCCGCGCTGGCCGCCCTCCTCGCGCTGGTCTGGTACGTGCGCGTGATCGCGCTGCCGATCGCGGTCGCGCTCACGATCGCGCCGGCGCTGTCGCCGGTCGCCTCGTGGTTCCGCGGCCGGCGCCACCTCGAGCGGGCGGCCGCCGGGCTCGCCCTGCTGACCGGGCTCGCCGTCGTCGCGTTGCTCGTCTCGATCGTGGCCGTCTCGGTCGTCCAGCAGTTCGACGAGCTCGTCGACTCGGTCGCCCGCGCCGTCGACGACATCGTCGCCCAGATGGAGAGCGAGCGTTTCAACCTCACGCTCGCGGACGACTTGCAGTCGACGCTCGAGGAGCTCGTGGCGGCAGGCGTCCGGCTACGCCGCCTCGGGCGTGCAGGCAGGTGCCGGGATCGTCACCGGCGTCGCGCTCGCCGTCGCGATGCTCTACTTCGTGCTGCGGGACGGCGGCGATCTCTGGGCGTCGATCCTGCGGCGCTTCCCGTCCGACACGCGCCCGGCGGTCGATCGTGCGGGCCGCCGCGCGTGGGGCGCCCTCGGCGGGTTCGTTCGCGCGACGGCGCAGGTCGCGACGGTCGACGCGCTGCTGATCGGGGTCGGGCTCTGGCTGCTCGGCGTCCCGCTTGCGTTCGCACTGGCGGTGCTCGTGTTCATGGGCTCGTTCGTGCCTTACGTCGGCGCGCTCGCCTCCGGCCTCGTCGCGGTGCTCGTCGGCTTCGCGGACGGCGGCTGGGAGCTCGCACTCGCGGTCCTCGGCCTGGTCGTCGCCGTCCAGTTCCTCGAGGGCACGTTCCTCCAGCCGACGATCCAGAGCCGCAGCGTCCACCTGCACCCGGCGGTCGTGCTGCTCGCCGTGACGGCGGGCGGATCGCTCTTCGGGATCGCCGGTGCGTTCCTGGCCGTGCCGGTAACCGCCGTCGTCGCCGCCGTCCACGCGTCGCTGGCCGCAGAGGAGCCGGTCTCCCGCACCGCACCGTCGTAAGCGCGGCCTTCGGCGAGGTTGCCGAGCCTGGCAGCGAAGGTCCGGCGCGCGGCACTCGGATGGCAGCGGCCAGGGCCACGCTCCGAGGAATCCCACGAACCAAGGAGACGCCATGAGCAGTACCGCAATCGAGAACCGGCAGACGACGACGGAGCGCTGGACGGTCGATCGGAGTCAAACGACGGTCGAGTTCGAGGTGAAGCACTTCTGGGGCTTGCACAACGTCCGCGGGCGGTTCGATCGGTTCGACGGCTCGTACACGGTCGGTCCGGCCGGTGCCCAGATCACGCTGACGATCGACGCCGCGAGCGTCGACACTGGCAACGCCGCGCGCGACAGGCACCTGCAGGCGCCTGACTTCTTCGACGTCGAAGAGCATCCGCTGGTGCAGTTCAGGTCGATTCGCGTCATCGCAACGGGGACGGGGCGTGTGCACCTGTCCGGCACGCTCTTCGCAGCCGGCAGGAGCGTCCCGGTCGCCTTCGACGCCTCCGTTCGGCTGATCGAGGGCGACCTCGAGGTCGAGGCGACGACCACGGTCGACCCGAGCCGCTTCGGCATGAGCCGAGGCCCGCTCTGGAACATCCGGCGGCCGGCGAAGCTGCACGTGAAGGCACGCCTCGCACTAGATCAGCACGCATGAGCGAACGCGCCGTCCGCTGGCGCTGGAGCGTCGTCGCCGCGGGTGCCGTCGCGGCGGTCGTCGTGGTCGCCGCCGCGGCGCCTCCCGCGACCAGGCCCCAGACGTCGGCAGTCTTTGCGGGCGAGGCCCATCACCCAAGGGGGCTCGGTACTAGCACAGGGCTAGGCCCCGCAGGCGGTCGATGAGCCGCGACGCTCCTCGGCGACATAGAGGGACGAGAGTCGGATCGGCGGCGGCTGCGTCTCCGACTCGCGGAATCGGCGGTCGCGGAGCTTCCCCGACAGCGTTAGGCGGCGAAAGGCAAACGGCAGGTTCGGCCTCCTACGTATGGGACGATTGATTACACATTCCCATGGTCGTGTCCCGGCCTTCGTTGCCAGCACAGCTAACGATCTTTTGTCCCGACCTTGTCCCCGAATAGGCAGATTCAACCTGACGCTATCTGTCGAGGAATGGCTCAACGATGTCGGATCTTGGGTCAATCCGACCGGCCCGAGCGATTTGTCATGCAGAAGGTCGTGGGTTCGAGTCCCATCATCCGCTCTACGAAAAGCCCGGGGAGTCAGCGGCCTCCTCTCGCCGGGGTCAGCTTCCAGGTCAGTCTCGACCATCCCCGCGTCCGCGTCCTCATGCTGGGCGCTCGCGGAACGCGCTATCGTCTCGGCATGGCCCAGGAAGCGGAGGCGAGCAGCGGTCACGCGATTGGCAGGCTCGCGGACTCGGGCGAGGACGCGATGCGCAATCTCGTCGCCCTCCCGCTGCGGATGTTCGCCGGGGCGCTGGGCATCTTCGAGGAGCTATTCCGTACGGCCGCCGATGCGGTCAGCGAAGGCGATCCACGAGTCGTGGATTTGGAGAGGCGCGTGGACTCACTCGAGGAGCAGGTGCAGACGTCGCGGCGGAGCAACGCGGGGCCTAAGACGTAAGCAGTTGGCCGCTCGAGGTCGTCTGTAGTCACCGTCACAGCCTGATCGCCCGAGCCGCACAGACTGGGCTCATCGCTCCAGACCGCATGAACAGAGGGCTCACGCACCCGCTGGCCTACTGCTGGCTTGCTGCTCGACCCCCGCCGAGCTCGAGCGCCTCGACGCCAAACTGCGCGACCAAGCCGCTGCGATGTCGACCCCGCGGGCTTGTGCTCCGGCGCAAGGAAGACAGCGCGAAGGAATGCTGGGTGAGCCCTTCCGAAACCCGTCGCCTCGATTTCGGCATGAAACGGCCGGAAACCGTCTGACCATCTGTCATAAGCGGGCCGGTGGGTGGAACACGAGCATCCGTCCTACACTCGACCTGTGAGGCGATCCCGCTGGCGCTGCTTCTGGCGGTGGCCAATCGGCCATCAGTGGGAGCGCATTGTCGAGGGCCAGTACTCCTACCAACGTTGCCGCGGCTGCGGCAAGACGAAAGGGCGCTTCCGACCCCCCTACACCCAAGACGCCCCGCACTTGTACGGGAGGGGGCGACTAGCTGCTGAGTCACTGCGCACCGACCTAGGTGAGCTTGGCGATTTCAATCCAGCGCAGTAACCTCAACGCTAGATGTTTCGGGCGTTGTACCGGCAGATCGCCAGATTCCTTAACTGGGTCAACCGCACTGGATCCGGGCCAAGCGCATCCTCCCGGGCCATAAGGGAAGCCGAGGACCACCGCCGGGACATCGAGAATCGCTCGGGCAGTTCGGGCGGCGGCTTGGCGTCTAAAGGGCGGGCGGCTCACCGACCTTGGGGTTTGGATTTTACCCCGACCATTGAGGAGCTTGGCCGTCGGCGGCTGATCGAGCTGGCCGGCTGGCGCGAGATCCTCGTTCATGGCACCAACGAAGAGCGCCGCAAGCTCGCGGCCAAGCTGCGCGAGGTCGACTTCGAGCCGCTCTTCAGGACACTGGACGAGGACGAAGCCGAGGTGCGTACCACCGCCTCCCACCAGCGCCAGGTGCTCGCGCTGAACGAGCTCCGCCGGATGTCTCAGCAGGCGATCATCGACGGCGACCTCGAACACGCCGCGCAGTGGCTCGACCTCCGCCTCAGCGTCGAGGACCCGCGGATGCGCGATTAGAGCTTGATGTGAAAGTCCGCGGCGCTCTGGCCTGACGCGCCACGTACCCCGGATGCATATGGCGCGTTCTTGTTTCTGTTGCCACAAGTGGTTACGGTGGAGCGCAGGCTGCTGATCATTCTGCGGCCGACCGCTTCCAAGGGAGAAGGGCATGAAGACTCGTCACCCGCTGTTCGTCGGACTGGTTGCTGCTTTCGCGGTATCGCTGGCGACCGTCGCGGTCAGCGCCGCGGCGTCTGAGACTCCATTCAAGGGAACCGTGAACGCGGTTGAGACGGGGACGGTCGTGTTCCCGACCCGCTTCTTGGATCGGGAGGGCACGGGCAACGCCACGCATCTCGGCAGGTACAGCGAGCACGTGACGATGGTGATCAACATTCTGACCATGTCGTCCACAGGGGCCGCAACATTCACGGCGGCAAACGGCGACACCTTGCTCGCCACGGTCGCCGGACAGGCAACCCGGACGAGTCCTACCACGCTCTCGATTGTCGAGGTCTACACCATCACCGGCGGAACGGGACGCTTCGCTGACGCAACCGGCAGCTTCACGTTGAACAGCACCGTGGACCAGGTGACGGGCGTTAGTTCAGGCACGTTCAGCGGAGCTATCGACCACTAGCTAGTCGACGCGAAGGCGGGCGCGTTCGATCCGCTCGAGCATGACCGCCACGGCCTCCTCCTCGGCGAGGAGCTCGAGATCGGTCGGGGCGCGGAGCAGGTCTTCGCGGACCTCGCGATGCCAGACGCGGATCACGTCCAGGTCGCGCTCGACGCTGCGCTGCTTCCGGCTCGTCCGCACGGTGACGGTGTTGCCCATGCGGGAAGCGTAGGTCGCCAGCGGGACACTGGCGGCCAACGCTGACCCCGACGCTGACCCTCTCGGCTCGAACCCCTGCATCCATGCGGGCTGGATGCGATGGAACGGTCCTTGCCATGCAGAAGGTCGTGGGTTCGAGTCCCATCATCCGCTCTCAAACCCCCGTAAATCGGGGGTTTTTGATGCGGCGAATCGGCGACCTGTGTCCCCGATGAGTCCCGATTCTGCATCGCGAAATCTACGGCAGAATTGAGGGGAATAAGCGGGACCGGAGCCCGCGACCTTCGACGTAACACGTGGTGCCGTCATCGCCTCGTCATGATCGGGCGGCTCGTCAAGACGGCGGCCTTGAAAGTGTGGTTCCCCAGCCCCGCAGCGCGGGTAGTGCGCCGAGCGCGCGTGGGACCACCTGCAATGTGGGGCCAGGCGTGGAATTAGATGGTGCGTCCACAAAGAATTCATTGATGCAGCACAGCCTCAACGTCCACGTAATCGTCGAATCGGGCTCGGGTAGCTAGAGATGATCAGTGCGCGCCGCGGCGGACTCGCACCACCCTAATACCTCGGCAAAGTGACGATCACCAAGTGAGCCGAAGAGAGCTTCGCGCGTCAGTCGTGCACGCGTGGTGCTGGGACTCGTGATGCCGGCGAGGAAGCGGGCGAGTTGCCTCGGTGCTCCGAGCGAATCGGGATTCCCCGAACGCAGGTCCTCGAGCGCCGCGGCGTCGACGATCCTCTCGATCGGCGGGCGCGGTTCAGGCTGGGGGAGCTGCTGGGCACGTCCAGTCAGGCAGTGGCTGCAGTGGCCGCACGGCTCGGCGCGCGTCTCGCCGAAGTAGGCGACGAGGGCCTGCACCTGGCAGCCGTCGTGGGTGACGAGCGAGAGGACGTTCTGGATCCGCTCGGTCTCCGAGCGCTCGCGGCGGGCGAAGCGCTCGAGCAAGCGTTCGACCAGGTCGTCCTCGGAGTCCGGGCGGGAGGTGACGGTGTATCGCTGTCGCAGTTCGGCCGGTTGGAGCTCGACTAGGCCCTGCTGGTCGAGATACTCGAGGGCGGCCACGATCCGGCTGCGTTCCTCACCGAGCGCCGACGCAGACTCCGGCGGGCGCGATCGTCGTCCAGGTGCGGCCGGTCTTGCCGCTCGCGACCACGCGGCGCAGGAACCCGGCGCGGGACTCGTCGAAGCGGCTGAAGACATCGTCGAGTGACCCTCCAGTCGGTCGGAGCCGGTAGCCCGCGTAGAACGGCGTTCCCTGTCGGAGGACGCCGTCGAGCTCGAGATAGGTGAGGGCTGTCTTGAGCACGAGCGTGCGCAGGTCGTGGCGAGCCGACAGCTCGTACTCGGAGACCGCGAACTCGGTGCCGGTTGGGTGCGCGAGCACGTCGGTGAGCAGCCCGGCGAGCGCTTCCCGTGTCGGCGTGTCGCCGTAGGCGAAGTTCTCGAGCGTGGGCACGTCGTCGGGGCAGGCGAACAGCTCGCAGATGCTTTCCTCGCCGTCCCGTCCTGCTCGTCCGACCTCCTGCGAGTAGGACTCGAGGCCCTTCGGCAGGTTGTAGTGGTAGACGTAGCGGACGTCCGCCTTGTCGATCCCCATCCCGAACGCGATCGTGGCGACGACGATCCCGTCGCGTGAGCCCGCCCACCACTCCTGGGTCGCGACCCGCTCCTCGGTCTCCATCCCGGCGTGGTACGGACGGGCGGGAAGACCAGCCGCGACGAGCTGCTCGGCGACGCGCAGGGAGGTTCGCTGCAGGGTGACGTAGACGATCGTCGAGCCGGGCGGACGCTCGCGCAGCCGCTCCACCAGCAGCCCGTCGCGCTCGCGGGCGGCGACCGGCGTCAGCAGCAGAGTCAGGTTGGGCCGGTAGAAACCGGTCACCACTGCGTCCGCCTCCTCGATCCCGAACCCCGCTCGAATGTCGGCAACCACAGCCGGCGTGGCGGTCGCGGTCAGCGCCAGCACGCGCTCGGCCCTGAGCTCGCGGGCTCGCTCGGCGAGCTTGAGGTAGTCGGGCCGGAAGTTGTGGCCCCACTCCGAGATGCAATGCGCCTCGTCCACCGCGAAGAGTGAGATCCGAGTGCTCGCGAGCTGCGAGAGGAAGCGCTCGTTGTTGAAGCGCTCGGGTGCCACGTAGAGGAGCTTCAGCGCGCCGCTGCGGAGTCGCTCCCCGATCTCGCGCTGCTCGTCTGGACCCAGGCTCGAGTCGAGCCTGGCCGCCTCAACCCCGAGCCGCTGCAGCGAGTCGATCTGATCCTTCATCAGCGCGATCAACGGCGAGACGACGACCGTCACGCCCTCGAGCAGCAGCGCCGGCAGCTGATAGCAGAGGCTCTTCCCGCCGCCTGTCGGGAAGACGGCGAGCGCCGACCTGCCCGCCAGCAGCGCTTCCACGACGCGCTCCTGCCCTGGCCGAAACGCGTCGAAGCCGAACCTTGCCGCGAGCAGCGTCTGTGGGGTTTCGGCGGAGTAGGCGGCCACGGCGCTCAGGCTAGTTGCCGGTTGCCGCTGCGGTCGGCTTCCAGAGCCGGTCGGCGAGACCCGAGGCATGTGCGACCGGGCGCTCGAGAGCGGCGCGAACGGCTGCCTCGGTGCCGCAGACGAGCATCGACTCGCGGGCGCGGGTGACGGCGGTGTACAGCAACTCCCGGGTCAGGATGCGTGAGTCGGCGTCGGGGAGCAGGACTCCGACGGCGTCGGCTTGTGAGCCCTGGCTCTTGTGGATCGTGAGCGCGTGGACGGTGTCCACTGCTCCAGAGCCGGTTTGGGCCGATCTCCACGAGCCCATCTGCCGCTCGAAGACTGCGCTCTTACGGTCGCCCGCTGCGCGCAACGATCCCAGCAGACGCCGATTGCGACGTAAGCTCGCGATCGCAAGCGCCTGACTTCAAGACGTGACGACTGTTCTCGAAGAGTTCGCGACCTGCGCGCTGCGGCAAGCAGACCCGGGTCATGCTGCTGAAACACCACCCACAACTTCGGCGCACCGGATTGCGATTAGGAGGAGCGATGGCAACTGATGCGGTGCCTCAG
Source organism: uncultured Gaiellaceae bacterium (assembly GCA_963802765.1). GTDB lineage: Bacteria > Actinomycetota > Thermoleophilia > Gaiellales > Gaiellaceae > Gaiellasilicea. The sequence goes on along the minus strand of CAWDJZ010000010.1, from coordinate 50,940 downwards.
CCCGGCGACGAGCAGCGGCGGTTCATCGCCGCGGCGAAGTGGGTCTTCGCCAAGACAATGGCGCACTACAACCCGCACGAGTACGTGGTCGAGCGGGTCGAGGGCGGTCCGCTCTTCGACGCGTTCGTTGCCTTCGTGCGCACGGGACCGATCCGCCGCTACCGGGGCGGCCGCTACTTCTGCGTGACCGTCGACGAGTACGACTACTGGCTCACGCACGGGGGCGGCGACGGTTGGCTCGTCAACCGCAAGCGCACCGCCGAAGCGGGCTGGGACGCCGAGCCACCTCCCACCCGCGACCCGCGCGAGCTGATCTGGCACGACGTCGAGCGCGAGCTCATCAGCAGGGAACAGGCCGAGGAACTGCTGAGCGGCCTGAGTTGACCCGGATCCAGAATCTCTGGCGTGAGGCGACCTCGTGGGTCGCGCCGATGGAGCAGTGGAGCTTCCTGAGCCTCCGCACGATCTTCCTCTCCCTCGCGGTCGGCGCGCTCGTCGGCTGGCAGATCGGCGGGACGCCGGTCGCGATCGTGGTCGGGCTCACCGTCTATGTCGTTGCGGCCCTGCACCCGAAGAACATCACGACCTGCCCCTTCTGCGGCGAGGGCGTCAACCCCCGCGCCACCCGCTGCCGAGCCTGTACCTCTGACCTGGTCTAGGAGAGGCGCTTGATGAACTACTGGAAGCACTATGGATGGAGATATGCCCTACTGATCGGGGTCATGGCGTGGGGCTACAGCGACTCGGGGTTCTCGGGGATGTTGTGGGCCTTGCTCGGCTTCGGCGTGCTGATGTTCGTGCTCTACACGATTCTCGATGCCGGGACGCGGGTGACGCGAGCGTTCGACCCTGAAGCGGATCGCTTCGAAGGTAGGCGGCGGTCGGTACGCAGCCGACCGTCGACGATTACATGGGCATGATCGAGAGCTACAAGCACCGCAGGGAATCCGACTGAGTGTGCGAACGCCGGCACGTCGTCCGTGGTCACGCGCACGCACGGCCCGGCCGGGTGCCCGGCTGCCTGGAAGTCCGGCCGACACGTGGCGACTTGAGCGACTTGCAAACGCGTTAGGCTCGGCAGCGAGCATCGCCGACAAAGGGGGAAGTCATGATTCGCGTCCTGCTCGCCTCCGTCCTCGTCTTCGTTGTGACGGCCGGTACGGCTGCGGCCGCTGCCTTCACGCCCGGCTCGTCCGGCCTCGGCGACCCGTTCTTCCCGAACGCGGGAAACGGGGGCTACGACGTGGCCAACTACTCGCTGCAGCTCGCGTACGACCCGGCCACCGACGTTCTGGACGGGCAGGCGGTCGTGACGGCCCAGGCGACGCAGGACCTTTCCCGCTTCAACCTCGATCTGCGCGGTTTCACGATTTCGCGGCTGACCGTCGACGGCCAGGCTTCCTCCTTCGCCCGCGAAGGGCAGGAGCTCGTGATCACGCCTGCGACCGGAATCCGGAGCGGCTCGACCTTCAGGGTCGCGGTCGACTACCGCGGCGTCCCGGAGGTGATCACCGATCCCGACCAGTCGATCGAGGGCTGGATCCCCACCGACGACGGGGCCTTCGTCGTCGGCGAGCCGCAGGGCTCGCCGGGCTGGTACCCGTGCAACGACAACCCGCGCGACAAGGCCACCTTCGACTTCGCTGTCACGGTGCCCGAGGGGCTGACGGCGATGGCGAACGGGGTGCTCGTCTCCTCGACGACGAGCGGTGGCCGCACCACCTGGGTCTGGAAGGAGGACGACCCGATGTCGACCTATCTGGCGACGTCGACGCTCGGCCGCTTCGATCTGACCCAGTCGACGCTCGCGAGCGGCCTGCCCGTCTACATCGCAGTCGATCCGCAGCTTGCCAAGGGCCAAGTGCTCTCGAAGCTGCCTGAGGCGGTTGAGTTCTACACCTCCATCTACGGGCCGTATCCGTTCAATTCCGTGGGTGCCATCGTCGACTCGGCCAAGTTCGTCGGCTACTCGCTCGAGACGCAGACGAAGCCGAACTTCCCCTACGTCCCGGACGAAGCCACGCTGGTGCACGAGATCTCGCACATGTGGTTCGGGGACTCGGTCACACTGACCCAGTGGCCCGACATCTGGCTGCACGAGGGCTTCGCCACCTGGTCGGAGTGGATCTGGAGCGAGAACCAGGGGAACAAGTCGGCGGCGCAGTGGTTCAAGCAGCTGTACAACACGCCGGCGCAGGATTCAGCCTTCTGGAACCCTCCCCCCGCTACCCCAGGAACGCCCGTGTTCCTCTTCAACGGAACGATCTACTACCGGGGCGGGATGACCCTGCAGGCGCTGCGGGAGAAGATCGGCGACTTCGCCTTCTCACGGATCCTGCGCGACTGGGCGAGCCAGAACCGCTACGGCAACGTGACGACGGCGCAGTTCATCGCGCTCGCGGAGCAGGACTCGGGGATGGACCTCGACCAGTTCTTCGACGCGTGGCTCTACCAAGTGGGGAAGCCGACGACCTGGTGACAGGCTTCGGGCTAGGGTTGGCTCCGTGGCGGTGACGCCCGACATCCGGCGTGAGGCGCTCTTCGCGGCCCGCACGCGCGGGGAGGTGGGGGAGGGGATCGCATCCGTCCTCGCGCTGCTCGGGATGCCGGACGTGATCTCGTTCGCGGGCGGCTTCCCCGACCCGGAGACGTTCCCGCGGGCGCGCGTGGGAGCGCTGCTGCAGGAGTTCGCCGCCGGCGGCGAGGTGAGCGCCTTCCAGTACGCGCCGACGCGCGGCCTCGCCGGCCCTCTCGACGCATTCGCGGACCGGCTCGAGTCGCTGCAGGGCCGTCGCCCGGTCCGAAGGAGAGCTGGTGATCACGAGCGGCGCAATCGAGGCGCTCGAGCTGCTCGGCAAGTCGTTCCTCGACCCCGGCGACCTCGTGGTCGTCGAAGCACCGACGTACCTTGGCGCGATCCAGGCGTTCCGGAGCTTCGAAGCCGACCTCGTCGCCGTGCCGATGGATGATCATGGGCTCGAGGTGGACGAGCTCGAGCGGCGGCTGACCGGCGGCCTCCGGCCGAAGCTCGTCTACACGATCCCCGACCACCAGAACCCCGCCGGCGTCAGCCTCGCCTCCGAGCGACGCGAGCCGCTGGTCGAGCTCGCGCGCCGCTACGGCTTCCTGCTCGTCGAGGACGTCGCCTACCGCGAGCTCGGCTTCTCGCCCGAAGCGCCCCTGAGCCTCTGGAGCCTCGGCCCGGACGTCGTCGTCCAAACGGGGACGACCTCGAAGACCTTCTTTCCCGGCGTCCGGCTCGGGTGGGCGGTCGGGCCCGAGGACGTCTCGGCGCAGCTCGTCGCCGCCAAGCAGAACACCGACCAGTGCGCGGGCGCGCTCGGCCAGCGGCTGTTCGAGGAGTCGCACCGCCGAGGCTGGATCGACGAGCAGCTGGCCCGGTCGCGCTCGCTCTACCGCCGCAAGTGCGAGCGCTTGCTTGCCGCGCTCGAGCGCTCGCTGCCGGAGGAAGCGCGGTGGACATGCCCGCAGGGAGGGTTCTTCTCCTGGCTGACGCTGCCGAGCGGCGTCGACTCCACCGACCTTGCGCGGCGCGCGGTCGAGCGGGGCGTCGGCATCGTGCCGGGCTCGCTGTTCTTCCCGGACGGCCGCGGCAGCGACACGGTGCGGCTGTCGTTCAGCCTCGTCGACGAGACGCAGATCGACGATGGGATCGACCGGCTCGGCGCGCTCCTGAGCTAACCCGTCTGTTCGTTGCGCGCGAGTAGACCGATCTCGCACGGCCGAAATGGAACGGGCGCCCACATGTGGGCGCCCGGAAGGCGTCGCTTCTAGAGGAGCCAGATCAGGAGCAGGACGATGATGATGAGCGTGATGAGACCGCCGCCGATGTACATTCGGGCCTCCTGTTGGTCAGTTGACGGAGGTACAACGGCGCCAGGGGTGATGCGGTTACGGAGGTCGCTACGATGGCGGCGCGGCGCCGTGGCCGAGTGGTTAGGCAGAGGCCTGCAAAGCCTCGCACACCGGTTCGACTCCGGTCGGCGCCTTCCGGGACGTTGCGTTGAAAATTTGACTGAGTGCCTGAAAGAACGGGCGCGAGCAGTACGTAAGGGCCTCCCTGCACAGCTCACGTCGGGCGGGAACAGGGCGGGAGCCGCGGCCGTAGGGAGGGAGGCTTGATTTCAGTGTACTCCGCGGGGATGGCACGGGGGCTGGCGGCGGCCGGCCCTGATCGTCCCGCGAGGTCGTGGGTCACGGCTGCCAGGTATGCCGGCCGCGCGGGCGTTACGCCGCTGCGATCGGCTCGTAGCGGAGCAGTGTGACGCCCGAGTCGAAGGTCCTCGATCCGAGGAGCCGGAGCTTGAGGGCTCGCCCTCGAACGGCCGGATGCCCGTGCTCCACAACACCGGGTGGATCCAGATCCGGAGCTCGTCGACGAGGTCTCGCGCGAGCAGCTCTCGTGCGAACTCGCCGCAGCCGGACGTGAACACGTCGCGCCGAGCGGTTCTTCAGCATCGGAACGGACTCGGCGATGTCACCGTCGAGCAGCCTCGCATTCCACTCGAGGGGCTCGTGCAGCGTTCGCGAGCCGACGAACTTCGGCATCGCGCCTCGTGGAGCACGATCGAGCGCAGCCTGGTCGTGCCCGCCTTCGGACGACGTACCAGTCGAATCCGTCGGCGACCCCGTCCACGGTCGTTGCGGTCGAGATGATCAGCTTGCTCATCGAACCTCCCTCGCGTCGGAACTCGACAGTCAGACTGCCCGGTGCCCGCATCCTCAGCGCTCAGAACGTCGTTACAGCAGTGGCGAAAGGAGACGATGTGAGCGCTTTGCTGATCGTGCTACTCGTGCTGCTGGTGCTGGCTGCGGCCGGCGGCGGTCTGTTCGTGAACAACCTGCTCTGGCTGCTGCTCCTCGTAGCGTTGGTCGTGCTGGTCGTCGGGGCAGTTTCGGGCCGGACCGTCTGAGCACTTCGGGTTGTTGACTCGTGGCGGCGGGCTCCGGTCGAGCACCGACCCCGCCGCCACACCGCAGCTGACTTTCGCGATTCGTCCTGTCACGATGTCTGGTCGGACGAATGGCAGTCGAAATCGTCGGCAGAGACGGGGAGTTGGGCTCGCTGTACGCGTCTCTCGACCGGCGCGTGGCCATGCACGGTCCGACCGCGATCGCGCTCGAGGGGGACGCCGGAATCGGGAAGTCGACGCTGTGGCGCGCGGCCGTCGAGGCCGCGCGAGAGCGGGGCCTGCGCGTCCTCGCGTCGCGGCCGGCCGAGTCGGAGCGCGGGCTCGCCTACGCGGCCCTCGGTGATCTCTTCGAAGGGGTTCTCGAAGAGGTCCTACCGGAGCTGCCGCCGCCACGGCGGCGGGCGCTCGAGGTCGCGTTGCTCGTCGAGGACGCCGCCGGTGAGCCCACTGACGCGCGCGCGCTCGGGGTGGCGGTTCGCAGCGCCCTGCAACTGCTCGCCGACGACGGGCTCGTCGTCGCGCTCGACGACCTCCAGTGGGTCGACGCCTCGTCGGCGAACGCGCTCGGCTTTGCGCTGCGCCGGCTCCCCGAGGCGAAGCTGTTGTTCGTCTGGACGCGCCGGCTCGGCGAGCAGGAGTCGTCGCCGGTCGAGGACGGGCTCGAACCGGAGCGGATCGACCGTATTCGGGTCGGCCCGCTCAGCGTCGGCGCGATCCATCAAATCCTCCGCGGCCGTCTCGCCCGCGCCGTGCCGCGGCCGACGTTGCTCCGGCTGCACGAGGTCTCGGGCGGGAACCCGTTCTACGCGCTCGAGATCGCGCTGGCGCTCGGTGACCATGCCGCTGTTCGGGATCCGACCCAGCCGCTGCCGGTTCCGGAGCGGCTGGAGGACCTCGTATCCGTCCGGCTTGACGGCTTCAGCGGCGCGACGCGGGACGCCCTCGTGCTCGCCTCGGCGGATGCGCGGCTGACACCGGGGCGACTGCGTGACGCCGGCATCGAGCAGGCCGCGCTCGGCCCCGCGCTCGAGGAGAACGTGATCGAGCTCGTAGACGGCGCCGTTCGTTTCACCCATCCCCTGCTCGCCTCCGTGCTTTACCAGGGGCTCTCCGTACGCGAACGGCAGCGTGTCCACGGCCAGTTGGCTGAGCTGGCGGAGGACCCGCTCACCCGCGCTCGCCATCTCGCGCTCTCGACCGATCGACCGGACGCGAAGCTGGCAGCCGAGCTCGAACAGGCTGTGGATGCTGCCCTGGTCCAGGGCGCACCGATTGCGGCGGGCGAGCTCGGCGAGCATGCCGCTCGCCTTACGCCGCGGGAGCGTCGCGAGGACGCCAATCGCCGAGCCGCAGCGGCGGCCGGCGCGCACCTTGCGGCGGGCGATGTCGAGCGCGCTCGGGTGCTCGCGAGCGAGGTCCTCGCGCGTGCTTCGCCAGGCGCAGAGCGCGCCGCGACTCTCGCGCTGATGGCCGACATCGAGGCGGAAAATCTTGGACGCACGCTCGAGCTGCGGCGCGAAGCACTCCTCGAGCCAGGAATCCCGTTGGCACTGCAGACCTCGATCCAGCACCAGCTCAGCCTGATCATTCGCTTCAGCGAGGGGCTCGAAACCGCCGAACAGCATGCACAGAGCGCGGTCGAGCTGGCCGAGCAGCTGGGCGACGACGGCCTCCGCGCCTCGGCTTTGGCGGGGCTGGCGCTCATTCGCTTCAACGCCGGCAAGCCGGATGCCTTGCAAACCGCCGAGGAGGCGTATGAGCTTGGTTCTGCCGTTGCCGCCCCGCAGCCCGTCATCGACGCTCGTTTCGCCCTCGGCCACATTCTCGTCTGGTCGGGCCACCTCGACCGGGCGCGCACGCTGCTGGAGAGCCTGTACCGGGACTGGAGCGAGCGTAACGAGCGCAGGGCGGCATACGCCCTCTGGTACCTCGCGCTTCTCGAGGTATGGGCGGGCCGTCTCTCGCTGGCCGCTGAATACGCGGAGCAGTCGAGGGGGCTCAGCTCCCAGTACGCACTCGACGACGTGGAGTCCCCGCCGACGCTCTACCCCATGGCTTTGGTTGCGCTCCACCGGGGCGAGCTCGAGACAGCCCGCGAGCTCACGACGCGAATCTGCGATCTCGCCGAGCTCCACGCCGCGCGCTTGCAGGCGCCCGAACGGGACGCTCGGCGTTGTCGAGCTGTGGAGTGGAGACCTGGAAGCAGCAATCGCGCGGTTCACAGCGGCGGAGCGAAAGGTCGACTCGGCGGACATGGCCGAGCCGACCATGTGCTGGTGGCGAGCAGAGCAGATCGAGGCGCTGCTCGAGCTCGGGCGCGTCGACGATGCGGTGGATCGCCTCGACGCCTGGGAGGCTGATGCACGACGGCTCGGTCGCGACTGGGTGCTCGCGCACGCGACCCGGTGCCGCGGGCTGGTCGCTGCGGCGCGCGGAGACGTCGAGCTGTCCCTCTCCCTGCTCGCCGAAGCAGTAGCCCGACACGAGGCAGTCGGCGATCCGTTCGGCCGTGCGCGGGCGCTCCTCGCGCTCGGGCGGGTTCGACGGCGGGCGCGGCAGAAGCGTCCGGCCCGCGAGGCGATCGAGGCGGCGCGGGCCGGCTTCGACGAGATGGGCGCCGCCGGCTGGGCCGAGCGGGCGCGTGAGGAGCTCGGGCGGATCGGCGGGCGCACGCGCAGCGACGGTCTGACGCCGGCCGAGCGGCGCGTGGCCGACCTCGTCGCGAAGGGACGAACGAACGCGGAGGTCGCCGCAGCGCTCTTCCTCGCCGAGCGCACCGTTGCGAGTCATCTGACGCACGTGTACGCGAAGCTGGGCGTGCGCTCGCGGACCGAGCTCGCCCGCAAGCTCGGCTGAAACGCCCGACGTCCGCCGCAGCAAAGTTCAGACGTTCTGACGTTTTCAGGCGCGCGGCGCAGTCGTAGCTTCGAGTGCATGCCGAGCTACCTGGTGGAGACATACCTTCCGCGTTGCCACGCGGGGGAGCGGAGTGCGCGGGAGGACCGGGCCCGCTCGGCGGCCGGCGAGCTGACCCAGGCTGGAACCCGGGTCAGCTTCGACGGCGTCATCCACGTTCCAGAGGACGAGACCTGCTTCTTCTTGTTCGGCGCCCCGTCGAGCCGGGATGCCGTGCTCGTGGCACAGCTCGCCGCGCTCGACCCTTGCCGAGTCGTCGAAGCCGTCACGTCCAGAGAGGAGTACCGATGAACAGTCGATTCATGTTGAGGCCGCGCCTGAAAGCAGCTGGTCTGGTTGCGGTCGTGCTCGCGTTGGTCGCGCCCGCGATGGCGCGGGCGGACACGGTGACGGAGTGGAATCTGAACGCGTCGAACGCGTTGTTCGTGGGTGCGGGACAGCCGCCGCAAGTGTCGGTGACGCATCTGGCGATGGTGCACGGCGCGGTCTACGACGCGGTGAACGCGATCGACGGCGGCTACGAGGGGTATCTGCTCACCTCGCGCGTGGCGTCGCCGTTCGACTCCAAGGAGGCGGCGGCGGCGACGGCGGCGTACCGGGTGCTGAGTAACCTCGTGCCGTTGCAGCAGGGGTTGCTGGACGCCCAGTACGCGGCCTCGCTGGCGGGGATCCCGGACGGATCGGCGAAGACGCGTGGGATCGCGGTCGGAGAGGCGGCGGCGGCGGCGATGATCGCGGCCCGCACCGACGACGGTCGTTTCGGCGCCTACCGCTTCCCGGTCGGATCGGGGCCGGGTGCCTGGAAGCCGGTGCTGCCGGCGTTTGTCAACGACCCCTTCGCCTGGCTCAAGGACGTGAAGCCGTTCCTGATCGAGAGCTCGTCCCAGTTCCGCTCCAAGGGGCCGCTCTCGCTCGAGAGCCGCAAGTACGCCCGCGAGCTGAACGAGGTGAAGTCGCTCGGCTCGTCGACGAGCACGACCCGGAGCGCCGACCAGACGCACGCGGCGCGCTACTGGGCCGAGAATCCACCCGCGACCTGGAGCCGCGTCTTCCGCACCATCTCCGCCCAGCAGGGCCTGTCGGTCGCGGAGAACGCTCGTCTCTACGCGATGCTGTACATGAGCGCGACCGATGCGCTGATCACGGTCTGGGCCGACAAGGCGCACTACCTGTTCTGGCGGCCGATCACCGCGATCCGGGAAGCGGACACGGACGGCAACGCGGCCACCGACAAGGATGAGGCCTGGCTGCCGCTGATCCCGACCCCGCCCTACACCGAGCACTCCTCGGGGCACTCCGCCCTGAGCGGCTCGATCGTGGCGACCTTCCAGGACTTCTTCCAGACCGACCAGATCGGCTGGTCGGACACGACCAACGGCGGGCTGACCCGGAGCTTCAGCAGCTTCTCGCAGGCGATCGACGAGGTCGTCCACGCCCGCGTCTGGTCGGGCATCCACTTCCGTGCCGCCGACGAACAGGGGGCGAAGATCGGCCGGCAGGTCGCCCGCTACCGGGAGAAGCACTACTTCGGACGGATCCAGAAGCACGACGGCAACGACGAAGACGACGAGGGCAACGAGCAGGAGGACGAGGGCGACGACTGACCGTCGCAGGGCGGGCCGCTACCTCGGCGGCCCGCCCACCCTCTAGGAGAGGTCGAGGACGAAGTCGAAGCGCGCGTGGCGGCGGCCGTTCGCGACCCGCCAGCCCTGGACAAGACACTCGGCCGTGTAGATCCCGTCGCTTCGGTTGGCCGCGACACCGGGGAAGAAGAGCTGCGTCGTCAGGATCGGCCGGCGTGGCGCCTGCACCTTGACGTGGATGTGCTTCGTCCGGCCGGGATAGAGGCCCGGAACGACGCTGAAGAGCGTGTATCTCCCGTTCGCGTCCGTGAACTGATGGCCGCGGAAGCGGTAGCCGCTGTTGTCGTAGGCGCCGCGGGCGTCACACTGCCACCAGTCGATCAGCGCGTTCGCGACGGGTCGTCCGGCGGTCGAGAGCACGCGCCCCGTGAGCGTGAGGCGCGTTCCGCCTGCGCCGGCCGGGACGATCGACTTCCGCCGGGGCGAGTCGGGCGTGAAGTACGGTCCCTCCGTGAGGGCGGGCGTGGGGTCGTCTGCGTCGGCGATCTCGGGCGTCGCGGCCAGGGCGATGCCCGTGTCGAAGATGTCCGTCTGACCCGCGATCGCCGCGAGCGGTGGGAGCGCGAGCCCGAGCTGGAGCAGCCGGCGGCGGGTGATCCTGTCGTGGTCGCTCATGGGGAGAGGATGCCGGACCCGCCTGAGAGCGGCATAAGAATTGCCCGGCTGTCGGTTCAGCCGACCGCAGCGGCGATCAGCGCGATCACGGCGACTCCGAGGAGCACGACGCAGAGCAGCGCCGAGACGGCGGCGAGCCCGAGGAACCAGGGCGTGAACACGCGCAGCGGCAGCGCGAAGCCGACGACGCCGCGCAACGAGCCGATCGCGCCCCGCAGTCGCCAGAGGAGGAGCGGGAGCCCAAGCGCGCGCGTGGCCTGGGCATCGCGACCGAGGCGGGCCAGCTCGCCGAGCTGCTCCTGGCCTTCGGTCGGCACGCGGCGCAGCCGCTCCGGCAGCGCGAGGACCTGCCCGACTCCGACAGCGAAGAAGAGCAGGATCGCCGGCGGCACGAAGAGTAGCGGCGCCAGGACGACGTCTTCGGCGGCGTAGCCGTCTCGCGCGAGCAGCAGCACGAGCACGGCCGCGGCTCCCGCGCCGGCGAAGGCGAGCCGCCGCATGAGCTGGATGATCCTGCGCAGGAGGGCGCTGAGCGCGGCGGGCTGAACCGTCGACACTCTGACCGGCGCCATGGCGCCGGACGTTAGCGCGTGCCGCTCGAGCGTTCCGTCAGCAGCGACGTGGAGCAGCGCCAGTAACGCACGTCGCCCTTCCTGTCGCCACGGGTGCACGACTCCCGCCAGAGGTCGGGAGCATCGCCCAGGTGGCCGGATCGGCACGCCCACCACTGCCCGTTCTCGGGGCCGGCGGTCGCGACAGGGGCGCACGAGCCGACCAGACCGGTGCGCTCGAGCACGTCCTCGCTCTTGACGAGGATGAGCAGACCGGCGATGACCGCAGTGATGAGAACGACCTTGAGCATGGAACGCCTCCAGTAGATCGGCACCGGTGGCTGTTGCGCGCGATCACTCGTTCGGGTGATCTTCCAGCCGACGGCGCCAGGCCTCGCCGGCTGCCCGTCCCTCCGGTGTGGCGAGGAAGTGCTCGAGCGGGACGTGCAGAAAGGCGCCGTCCGCCTCGGCGAGTAGTGCCTCGCCGTCGCGGAGCTCGGCGGCGATCTCGATCCTGCGGCCCCGCTCCGCGGTGACGCGCGAGCTGATCCGGAGCGCTCGGCCGATCGGGACCGGCCGGCGGTAGCGGATCGCGAACCGCGCCGTGACCGTCGGGAAGCGGTGCCACGTCGCGAGCAGCCCGCAGGCCTCGTCGAGCGCCGCCGCGACGATCCCGCCATGCACGATGCCCGGCCCGCCCTGATGGTGGACGCCGAACGTCACCTCGGACTCGTACGTGGTTGCGCCCTCGGCCTGCGGCAGGGCCATGCGCAGGCCGAGCTCGTGGTCGCCGCAGCCGAAGCAGGCCGGGTCATGGTGGGGCGGGATGCGGTCTATGCCGCGAAGGGGATCTCGACGTCCGAGACGTCGAGGCCGAGGCTCGAGGCCATCCGGACGCCGTCGCGGATGTCTTCCTGAAGGCGCCGGATGTCCGTCTCGCGCATCACGGTCCCGATCCAGGCGCGCTCCTTCGGCCGCCAGAGCGCGTGGTCGACGAAGGTGGGAAGCAGCCGGTTCGCCGCCTTCACAAGCCGGTCCTTCGTCTGCTTGGAGGCGCCCTCGAGCAACACCCGCTCGTACGCGACGCCTGAGCTGTGGTGGATGCCGTCGTCGATCGTGAGGCGGTTGCAGAGATCCTCGAGCACGGTGCCGCGCGAGGTGCGGGCGATCAGCCGGAAGCGCGGAATGATCAGCCGCTCGAAGAAGACCTGCATCTGGAAGACCTTCTCCTCGAGGGTCTCGGCGTTGAGCGTCATCTTCGCCAGCTCGTCGAGATGCGGGTCGCGCTCGGCGACGCCCCCTGCCTCGTTCGCAAGCTTGAGCCATGCCTCGACGTGGCGCGCCTCGTCCTGCGCCATCGTCGAGTAGTAGAGCTTCGCCTCGCGGTGCGGTGCCATGTTCAGGAGCTGCGCGGCCATCTCGACGGCGAACTCGTCGGCCTGCAGCTGCTGCGTGATCACCGAGCGCCAGACGGCGCGGCGGCGCTCCTTCCGCTCCCTGGAGGCGCCGGCGCGGGTTTCCGGGATCGGCGGGATCTCGCCCCACGGCAGGTCGCGCACCTGCCACTCCTGTTTCTTCGCGAGCTCGTAGAAGCGGAGGACGCCGCGGCCCTTGTTGTCATCGGCGGCGTCCGCCTCGGCGGCGCGCTCGGCCTCGATCAGCGGCGCGTACGTCGGGTCGGCGTTGATCGGCTCGTCGAGCGGCTCTTCGATCATCGGGCGAAGCTTATCGCCGCCCGGATCGGAATCCCGGATGAGCGCCCGATGAGCCGTGCATGAGCCGACTCGGACACGGTGAGGCCGTCACCGATCCGAGGGGAGCACCGTGATGCGTTTTGTCGTCGTATTCGCCGTTCTGTTCGCCGCCTTCCCGAGCGCCGGCCTCGCCGCGCCGCCCCCGAACGACAACCGGGCGGACGCAGTCGCGATCCCGTCGTTCCCGTCCACCGTCTCTGCCACCACTGCAGAGGCGACCGTCGAGCGGCTCGACCCGCAGGTGTCGCGGTGCGGCCGCGTCGAGTCGACGGTGTGGTACCGGATCGACACTGCTCCCGACGGGCTCGTCTCCCTCACGATCGCCGGGTCGGCGGGAACGGCGCCCGTCCTGCGCATCTACCGGCGTGCTCGTTCCTCGATCCAGGAGATCGACTGTGCCTCGCCGGCGCCCGGACAGAGCGGGTCGGCCACGTTCGAGGCCGTGCGCGGCAACAACTACCTCGTCCTCGTCGGCCGCCGGCCGGGGAGCCCCGACGGGACGTTCGACCTCAAGGCCGAGCTCTTCCTGCCGCCGGCGAACGACAACCGGGGTGGAGCGCTCGCGTTGCGCCTGCCGGGAGCGGTCGCCGGGTCCACGCTCGGCGCCACGTCGGACGAGTCCGATCCGGGGTGCGGGATCGACAGCGGCTCGGTCTGGTATCGCATGACCGGCGGTCGCGGCGGCCGCGTCCTGCTGCGGGTCGCGGCCCGCGGTGAGCTTCGACGCGGCGGTCGCGGTCCTCGAGCGGGTGCGTTCGCGGCTCGAGCGCGTCGCCTGCGCGCAGACGAATCGTCAGGGCGTGTCGGGCGGCCACGTTCGCGGCGCGCAGAGGCGGCGACGTACCTCATCGCCGATCGGGCACAGGGAGGGCTCCGATCCGGGGACGTTCCGGCTCGAGTCGCTGCTCTCCGAGGCGGCGGAGAGTAGGCGCGCCGGAAAGCAGCTCCCGCGCGCCGGCGTGCGCTCGACGCTGCACGGACTGACGGACGTCAACGACGTCTGGCGCCTCTCGATGCAGGCCGGCACGACCTATCGGCTCGGGTTCTCGTCGGAGTCTTGCGCGAGCGTCTCGCTGCGCGCCCGACGCAACCTCGACAGGCCGCTCGCGGTCCTCGACTGTCGGCGGCTTCACGACCTTCACTCCGGGCCCGGACGGCGCCGGAGCCTACGTGCTCGAGGTCGTGGCGGGCGGGGAGGCTCGCACGCAGTCGTACCGGCTCCGGTTCGCACCGGCGGCGCCGGACGACCTCGGTGTCGGCGTCCTGCTGCGGAACCGCGCCACTACGCACGGCTCGCTGGACCCGGCACGCCTCGACGTGCGCGACCTCTACCACTTCGACGTCGAGCGCCGTGCCGACGTCCGGTTGGCAGTGACCGGCGGCCTCAGCTTCCAGCTCCTCCGCGACGACGGCCGGCGACTCGGGACTCACGGCGTGCTCCGGCGGCAGCTCGAGCCGGGGCGCTACGTGGCTGCCGTCACCTCCGCCGTCGGAGAGCCCGTCGTGCGCTACGGGCTCTCGCTGCTGATCCGTGAGATCACGGCGACCGTGCTCAACGCATCGGCGACGACGGTGACCCCTGGAGCGCCCGTGCTGCTCACGCCGCTGGTGGAGCGCGCGGCGTCGGGCAGGGTGGAGATCCAGATCGACCGGTTCGATCCGTTGACCGGCTGGCACTTCAACCGCCTCCTTCGCGTTGCCGTCGGCGGCAGCGTCGCCTGGTCGCCGCCGGCTGAAGGTCGCTGGCGGGCGCGCGCGTCGTTCCGCGGCACCACGGAGGCGAGCCCGAGCCGAAGCGGATACGTCCGGCTGCTTGCGGAGCGGCGGCTTTAGCTCTAGCGGAGGCCGCCGCGCTCGTGGTGGGCGCGGAAGAAGTTCTCGGAGCCGGCTGTCGCCATCGCGGCCGAGGCCGAGATCTCGAGCGCGAGCGCGGCGGCGGCAACGATCTGGGCGAAGCGGTAGACGGTGCCCGTGCCGGAGCAGCCGAGCAGCGAGAGCCAGGAACGGGCGTAAGGGAGGGTCGTGCCGCCGCCGACGGTGCCGACCTCGAGCCCGGGGAAGCGGATCGCCGCCTGCAGGGCGCCCTCCTCCGTCCGGTGCGCGGTGCCGTGCGCCATCGAGCTCGTGCCGACCATGCCGAGGTCCTGGCCGGTGCAGGCGAAGATCGCCGCGATCGCGGACGCGGGCGTAAAGGCGATCGACTGCATTCCGGAGGCGACCGCGCCGTGCGTCCCCGCCCAGGAGAGCTCGAGCAGGTCGTCGACGCTCGTGCGCAACACTCGTCGCACGGTCTCGGCGTCGAGCGTCGCCTCCGCGAGCACCGTCTTGCCGTGGCCGGACTGGAAGAACTCGTAGGACGGCTTCTTGTCACCGCCCATGTTCGCCTCGAGGATCGCCCGCTCCGGCTTCACGGGGGCGTGCTGCATCACGTAGCCCATGTTCAGCGCGTAGCTGTTGCGGGTCATCATGTTCGGCCCGCAGGCGTCGCCGGTCGTCCAGGCCCAGAGCACGTGGCACATCGGCCCGACGACGTGCGTCTTCGCCTCGCGGAGCTTTGCCCGCTTCGAGAGCGACGGATCGTCGAGCGCGCCGAGGAACGAGCGCAGGTCGTCGAGCGCAGCCTCGAGCCACTTTGCAAGAGTGACGGCCTCCTCAGTATTCTTGCAGACAAAGCATGAAGCTCTAGTCATTCTGTCATGAAGCACATACGTTCGGAACCCGCCCGAGCTCGCGGCGGCCTTGAACCCGCGCGACATCGAGGCCGAGAGGCCGCCCTCCGTGTGCGCCAGCGGGACGAGCAGCTCCTCCTGCTCCCGGCCGGTCTCGCGCAGCGTTCCGGCCGGCTCCTCGAGCTCGTAGACGCCCAGCTCGAGCCGAAGCGGCCCGACGACCGAAACCGGGATCAGCGCCGCGCCGGTGTGCGACTCCTGCGCGCGCGTCCACGCTTCGTCGGAGTGCGCCAGCGGCTCGTCGCCGACGACGGCGCGGATCGCGTCCTGCCGGGCGCGAATCGACTCTGCATCGTTCCGTCGCGGCCACCGGCGGAGCTCCACGCGAAAGAGACTAACGTCCCTCCGATGGCGGCGACACTCATGGACGGGAGGGCGCCGGCGGCGCGGATTCGCGACGAGGTGGCGCGCGACGTGGCTGTCTTCGGGCGTCCGATCGGGCTCGCGACCGTGCTCGTCGGGGACGATCCCGCCTCCGACGTCTACATCCGCGCCAAGCACGCGGCGACCCTTGAAGTCGGGATCGTGGCGCGCGACCTCCGGCTGCCGGCGACGACGACCGAGGAGGAGTTGCTCGAGCTCGTCGCGGAGCTGAACGCGAACGACGCCGTCGACGGCATCCTCGTGCAGCTGCCGCTGCCGGAGGGGATCGACGAAGGGCGCGTGATCCGCGCCGTCGACCCGCTCAAGGACGTGGACGGGTTCCACCCGCTCAACGCCGGCCTCTTGCTCGCCGGCACGCCCGCGCACGTCCCCGGGACGCCGCTCGGCGTGCTCGAGCTGCTGGACGAGTACGGCGTCGAGC
The DNA here is from genome assembly GCA_963802765.1 of uncultured Gaiellaceae bacterium. Lineage (GTDB taxonomy): Bacteria > Actinomycetota > Thermoleophilia > Gaiellales > Gaiellaceae > Gaiellasilicea. The sequence continues at coordinate 34,993 of CAWDJZ010000010.1, read as the reverse complement.
TGAAGGGCGCGAACGCGGTCGTGGTCGGCCGCAGCGACATCGTCGGCAAGCCCGTCGCGCTCCTCCTTCTCCACCGGCACGCGACGGTGACGATCTGCCACTCGCGTACCCGCGACCTCGGGGCGGAGACGGCCCGTGCGGACGTGCTCGTCGCCGCGGTCGGCAGTGCCCGGGATCGTGCGGCCGGAGATGGTGAAAGAAGGCGCGGTGGTCGTCGACGTCGGGCTCACACGCACCGACGAGGGACTCGTCGGCGACGTCGCGCCCGAGGTCGCCGAGCGCGCGCGGCTACTCACGCCCGTGCCGGGCGGCGTTGGCCCAATGACGATCGCGATGCTCCTGAAGAGCACGGTTCGTGCTGCGCGTTTCCGGGTAGGCCAGCTTGCACATCCCGGCGCGTGAGGCTATGGTTCGCGCGCTTTATCAAGGTCGGCGGCTCGGTGCCCGGGCCGTCGCTTCACTGCAAGGAGGAAACACAGTTGGCTCAGGGCACCGTTAAGTGGTTCTCGAACGAGAAGGGATACGGCTTCATCGAGCGGGAGGGCGGCGAGGACGTCTTCGTGCACTTCTCCGCGATCACGATGGAGGGCTACAAGTCGCTGACCGAGGGTCAGCGGGTGGAGTTCGAGGTCGTCCAGGGCCCCAAGGGTGCCCAGGCGGCGAACGTCTCCGCGGTCTAACCTCTCGGAATTCGAGCTTGCGAAGGGCTCCCGAGAGGGGGCCCTTCCTCTATTTGGAAGGATTGACCGCATGGCGATCACGCGCGAAGAAGTGCTCCACGTCGCGAAGCTCGCGCGGCTCGAGCTGACCGAGGAGGAGATCGAGCGCTTGACCGGGGAGCTGAGCGCGATCCTCGAGGCAGTCTCGAAAGTGAGCGAGCTCGACCTCGCCGACGTGCCGCCGACCTCGCACCCGCTCGCGCTCGTGAACGCCTGGGACGAAGACGAGCCGCGGCCCTCGCTCTTGCTCGGCGAAGCGTTCGCGAACGCGCCGGCCCGCGAGGGCGATCTCTTCAAGGTCCCGCCGACCGTATGACCGTCGAGATCGACACGCTGCGGCTGACCGCGGAAGAGGCACTCGGGTTGCTGGAGCGGCGGGAGGTCTCCGGCGCCGAGCTGCACGGCGCCTACCTCGCTGCGGTCGCCGAGCGCGACGACGAGCTGCACTGCTACCTGCGCACGGTCGAGGACGCCGAGGGCGAGAGCGTGCCCATCGCGCTCAAGGACGTGATCTCGACCAAGGGCGTCGAGACGACGGCCGGGTCGCGGATCCTCGCCGGCTATGTGCCCGTCTTCGACGCGACCGTGGCCGCGCGCTGCCGGGAGGCCGGATTGCCGACGATCGGCAAGACGAACACGGACGAGTTCGCGATGGGCTCCTCGACCGAGAACTCCGCGTACGGCCCGACGCGAAATCCCTGGGACCCGGGACGTGTCCCGGGCGGCTCGGGTGGAGGCACCGCGGCCGCCGTCTCGGCCGGCCTCGCGCCCTGGGGCCTCGGCTCCGACACCGGCGGCTCGATCAAGCAGCCGTCGGCTCTTTGCGGCAACGTCGGCCTGCGTCCCACGTACGGCACGGTCAGCCGCTACGGGATCGTCGCGTTCGCGTCGAGCCTCGACCAGGTCGGCCCGGTCGCGAGGAACGTCCGCGACTGCGCGCGCCTCTACTCGATCATTGCCGGCCGCGACCCGGCCGACTCGACCACGGTCGACGTGCCTCGCGTGGAGCTGCCCGAGGCGGAGCGCCTCGACGGCGTGCGCATCGGCGTTCCGAAGGAGATGAACGAGGCGGACGGGATCGAGCCGGGCATTACCGCCGCCGTCCAGAGCGCGATCGAGCTCGCGCGCGAGCTCGGGGCCGAGGTGGGGGAGTGCGAGCTGCCGCGCTCGGTCGACTACGGCCTCGCCTGCTATTACCTGATCGCGCCGGCCGAGGCCTCGTCGAACCTCGCCCGCTACGACGGCGTGCGCTACGGAATCCGGGCCGACGGCGACGGCTATTACGAGATGGTCGAGCGCACCCGCGACGCGGGCTTCGGCGACGAGCCCAAGCGGCGGATCATGCTCGGCACATACGCGCTCTCGGCCGGCTACTACGACGCGTACTACGGTCAGGCGCAGAAGGTTCGGACGGTGATCGCGCGCGAGCACGCGGCCGCGTTCGAGCGCTTCGACGTGCTCGTCTCCCCGACCTCGCCGACCGTCGCTTTCAAGGTCGGTGAGAAGGCGGCCGACCCGCTCGCGATGTACCTCTCTGACCTGCTCACGATCCCGTCCTGCATGGCCGGCCTGCCCGGGCTCAACATCCCGTGCGGCTTGTCTGACGGTCTACCCGTGGGGCTGCAGCTGATCGGGCCGCAGCTCTCGGAGAACATGCTCTTCCGGGTCGGTCACGCCCTGGAGCGCGCGATCGGCTTCGACCCCGTCCCGGAGCGGCTTCGTGGGTGAGTGGGAACCCGTCGTCGGGCTCGAGATCCACGTCCAGCTGAAGACCCGGACGAAGATGTTCTGCCGCTGCGCGAACGGCTACGGCGCCGGCGAGAACACGCAGGTCTGTCCGGTCTGCCTCGGCTTTCCCGGGGCGCTGCCCGTCCCGAACCGGACGGCGCTCGAGTGGACGATCAAGCTCGGCCTCGCGCTCGACTGCGAGATCCCGCCGCGGGCGGTCTTCTCGCGCAAGAACTACTTCTACCCCGACCTGCCGAAGGGCTATCAGATCTCGCAATACGATCTACCGTCTTGCATCAACGGCAAGGTGCTAGTGCCAAGCGCGGACGGCGATCACGAGATCGGCATTGTCCGCGCGCACCTCGAGGAGGACGCGGCGAAGACGACGCACGTCGGCGGCCGTACCGGCAGGATCGGCGGCGCCGACTACTCCCTCGTCGACTTCAACCGCGGCGGGACGCCACTCGTCGAGATCGTCACCGGACCGGACATCCACTCCTCCGAAGACGCGCGCCGCTTCCTCCAGTTGCTCCGCCAGACCGTCGTCGAGCTCGGCATCTCCGACGCCGAGATGGAGAAGGGGACGCTGCGCGTCGACGCGAACGTCTCGGTGCGTCCGAAGGGGTCGTCGGAGCTGCGTACGCGCTGCGAGCTGAAGAACATGAACTCGTTCCGTTTCGTCGCGCAGGGGATCGACGCCGAGGTCGCGCGCCAGGTCGCGCTCTACGAGGCCGGCGGTGAGGTGCAGCAGGACACCTACGACTTCGACGCCGCCACGGGAACGCTCACCGCGCGCCGCTCGAAAGAGGAGGCGGACGACTACCGCTACTTCCCGGAGCCCGATCTCGTCCCGGTCGAGCCGCCGCGCGAGCTCGTGGAGCGACTGCAGGCGGACCTGCCGGAGAGCCCGGCCACACGGATCCGCCGGCTCGAGGCCGACCTCGACCTCGACCGTGCCCTCGTCCTCGTCACCGGAGGGCTCGACGGACTGTGGCAGGCGACGGTCCAGGCCGGCGCGGAGCCGCTGGCTGCTGCGAACGTGATTGCCAACCGCCTGGCAGGCGTCGACGGCGCCACTGTCGACGCCGCCGAGCTGGCGAAGCTCGTCGAGGCGCGCGACCGGATCCCACGGGCCGCACTCGACGAGGCGCTCGGCAAGGTCGCCGAGCCCGGCTTCTCGGCGGACACCTACCTCGCCCAGGAGGCCGTCTCCGACGCGGCCGAGCTGGAGCCGATCGTCGTCCGCATCCTCGAGGCGAACCCGGGCCAGGTCGCCGCCTACCGCGGCGGGAAGGAGGGCTTGCTCGGCTTCTTCGTCGGCCAGGTGATGAAGGAGACCGGAGGCAAGGCGAACGCGCGGGCGGTGAGCGAGCTCGTCCGCGAGAAGCTCCGGGCGTGACCGTCCTGAGGGACGTGACGGGCTTTGACCCCGCCCATGTCCCTGAAGGGCGTGAGGGGTCCTGGCCCCGTCACGTCTCCGAACGACATGACGGACTTCCGCCCCGCCGCGTCCCAGCGGGCGAATTTGCGCTCGCTGCGCGAGATCGTCCGCGAGACGCTCAACAGCAGGCCGTCCTTCTGGCGACATGAGGGGTCCTGGCCCCGCCATGGCCGCGCGGGACATGAGGGGTCCTGGCCCCGACATGTCCGTACGGGGCGGCTTGTGGCGCGGGTAGCCTGCCGCCGGTGAATCCGACCTTCCGCAAGGCCGCGCTGATCGCGGCGTCGCTCGGGCTGCTCGTCAGCCTCTACTTCGCGCTCAATCCGCGCGACGACGACGGCGAGGCCGGGCCGGCGACGACGGCGGCGACCACGGCCGCGACCGAGCCGGCGACGACCGAGCCGGCGACGACAGAGGTGACGACGACCGAGCCGACGGCGACCGCCCCCGCGACCACGGAGACGGAGCCGCCGCCGCCGACCACGACCGCGCCGGCGCAACCCGAGGTCATCACGATCAGGATCGCGGTCGGGCCCGAGGGTGTCGAGTCGATCCGCCGCTTCTCGGTACGGAAGGGCCGGGAGGTCGAGATCGTGGTCCGCTCGGCGCTGACCGACCACGTGCACGTGCACGGCTACGACCTGATGGCGGACGTCGCTCCGGGAGCTCCGGCCACGATTCGGTTCACCGCCGATGTGCCCGGCCGCTTCGAGATCGAGCTCGAGGACCGCGGCCTGCCGATCGCCGAGCTCGAGGTTCGTCCCTGACGATCGTTGCGCACGGGATCGAGGGAGTTCGCGATCTCCCGGTTCCCGACTGGCTCTTCTTCTGGGGTGGCGCGGTCGTCCTCGTGCTCTCGTTTCTGGCGCTCGGCGTGCTCTGGAAACGGCCGCAACTGGAACGGCGCGCTTCCGGTCGGCCGCTTCCCGAGGGCCTCGAGCGCGTGCTTCGGTCGCGGGCGCTCCACGTCGTCCTCGGCGCGATCTCGGCGGGCCTGCTCGTTCTCGTCTTCCTGACCGCGCTGCTCGGCGAGCCGAACTCGGCGCAGAACCTCGCGCCGACCTTCATCCTCGTGATCTTCTGGATCGGGCTCGTGCCCGTCCAGGTGGTGTTCGGAAACGTCTGGCCCGTGCTCAACCCGTGGCTGGCGATCGCGAACGGGGTCGCATGGCTCTGGCGCCGGCTCGGGCAGGAGTGGACGCCGCCGCTCTCGGGGCTCGAGCGGCTCGGCGTCTGGCCGGCGGCGTTCTTTCTCTTCTGCTTCGCGGCGCTCGAGCTCGCCTACGCGGAGCCGGCGAACCCGCGCGCGCTCGCCCTCGCAGTCGCGCTCTACAGCTACGCGATGTGGTTCGGGATGGCCGCGTACGGCCGCCGCGCCTGGACCGAGCACGGCGACGGTTTCACGGTGTATTTCGGACTGCTCGCGCGGATTGCGCCGTTCGGGGAGCATGGGGGGCGACTCGTCCTCCGGATGCCGCTCTCCGGCCTCGCCGGCCGGGAGGCGACACCGGGGATGCTCGCGTTCATCGCAGTCATGCTCGGCTCGGTCGCCTTCGACGGCCTCAGCCGCTCCTCGTTCTGGACCGATCTGCGCGCCGACGTCGAGGGGCCGTACATCGTCGAGCGTCCTGGCCTCGCCGAGCTGCTCGCGACCGGCCTCTCGCTCGCCGGGCTGCTCGGCTGCGTGCTCGCGGTCGCATTCGCCTACCGCGCCGCCACGCGGATCGCGCGGGCGATCGTGGACTCCGATCGTCCGCTCGAGCCCGAGTTCCTGCTGAGCCTCGTGCCGATCGCGCTCGTCTACACGGTCGCGCACTACTTCACGTATCTCGTGATCTCCGGCCAGTACGTGATCCCCCTCGCGTCCGACCCGTTCGGCTTCGGCTGGGACCTGTTCGGAACGGTCGACTACGCGCCGAACATCGCCCCGTTCGCGCCCAACACGGTCTGGTACGTGCAGGTCGCGTCCCTCGTGGCCGGGCATGTCGCCGGGCTTGCGGTCGCGCACGACCGAGCGGTGACGATCCTCCCGGAACGCGACGCGCTCCGCTCCCAGTACGCCATGCTGGCGCTGATGGTCGTCTACACCGTCGGCGGATTGTGGCTGCTCTCGCGGGGCTGATCGCCCACGGGGGCGTCGGCGGGGCGATCGTCGAGTCGCTGCTCGTGCTCGGCATCGCCGCGATCTTCGCCGCGGTGTGGCTCCGGGAGCGAAAGAGGAAGGGCTAGATCAAGCCGCAGGAGCGGGCGGTGTTCGGCCAGGGATAGAAGCCGCGGCCGCTCCGGTACGCGCGCTCGGCCACCCACATCTGTTCGACCGCGGTCCACCTGTCCGCAGTGCCCTTCCGGCGTAACAGGTCGTAGCCGTACGTGCGCTGGAAGCCGATGTCCATCTGCAACCCCCCGTAGAACCCGTTGCCCGTGTGCGTCGCCCAGCCCTGGGCCGGATGCCGCTCATGGCGTTGAATGCAGAGCCAGCCATTGCGGTGCGGCGGATTCTTCGCCTGGCGCTCGGCCGTGCGGGCGTGGCGCTGCCAGAGGTTGCGCACCCAGCCGATGTACGCAGGGTTCTCGGCGTGGCGCTCGCTGAACGAGGACGGCGTGCGCGGCTTGCGCATCAGCGCCTGCCAGCGCCACGTCTCGGCCCGCAGCGCATGGATCTGGTTCTCGAGCCGTTCGACCCGCGTCGACGAGGCACTCGCCGTCGTGGGCTCGGCGGCAGAGAGCGCGCCCAGGCCGAGGGAGAGAGCACTTGCAAGCACGAGCAGGCGCACGGACAGGTTTCTCACGCAGGTCTCCTTGATGGGGGACGGAACGGCCGTTCGGGCGCGGCAGGGGGCCGCAGGTGCGCCCGTCGGCGGATTTTTCGCTCGGGCAGGCTAGCAGCGAGTTTGTTTGCGAAAAGTAAGTCTTGCTACATCCGGACGACGATCCCCGCGTACAAAAGTCCTGCACCCAGGGCAATGAACGCGGCGGTCTGCGCCGCACCGAGCCCGGCCAGGGCGCTGCCGGCGGCCGCCACGGCGAAGCCGGCGAGCAAGAGCACGTTGCCGACCGGGCGGCGTCGTAGACCCGCGACCGCGACGCCGATCAGCGCTGCCGACCCCGCCACGTTGCCCACGATCGCGAGAACTCGGGCGGGGACGAGGTCGAGGTGCTCCTGCGCCTCCGGGATGGCGGTGCCGGAGATCGTGCCCTCGATCGGCACGGCGAGTGCGACCCCGGTCGCAAGCCCGGCGTAGACGAGGGCGACCGGACCGGCGGCGCGCACCCCGATGCGGAGCAGCGAGCCCGCGCCGAGCAGGGCTGCGGTCAGGAGGCCGCCGCAGAGGTAGTACGCGCGGAAGACGCCCTCGTTCCAGCCGCCGGCCGCCCCCCAGGCGATCGCGGCGGCCCCGAGCGCGTAGGCGGCGAGCCCCGCGCTCCACGCGAGCAGGTGGGGCTCCCGCCGCGTCCGGAAGCGCGTCGCCAGCAGGCCCGCGAGGCGCAGCGCGAGCAGCGCGGCGGCGAAGGCGAGGAGAGCTTCCACGCGCCGGAGCGTAGACGGTGATTCGCCTCCGTTCGCCGCGCTAACCTCCCGCCAGATGGCGCACAAGCGGTACTTGTTCACGCCCGGTCCGACCCCGGTGCCGCCGGAGGTGCTGGCCGCGCTCGCCGAGCCGGTGCTCCACCACCGTGCTCCGGATTTCCGCGAGATCTACGCGCGCGTGCTCACGCGGCTGAAGGAGGTTCACCGCACCGAGTCCGAGGTGCTCCTCTTCACGTGCTCGGGGACGGGCGCGTTCGAGTCGGCGGTCGTCAACCTCTGCTCCACGGGTGAGCGTGTGCTCGCCGTCTCCGCAGGCCAGTTCGGGGAGCGCTGGGCCGCGATGGCACGCACGTTCGGTTGCGAGGTCGAGGAGTTGCGCCATCCGTGGGGCGAGGCGCCCTCTCCCGACGACCTGGCGCGCACGCTCGAGCAGCTGGAGCCGGTCTCGCTCGTCTTCCTCGTCCACTCCGAGACCTCGACGGGCGTCGTCGCCGACGTACAGGCGCTCGCCGCGGTTGCGAAGGAGGCCGGCGCGCTCGTCGTCGTCGACGCCGTCTCGAGCCTCGGCGCGGTACCGCTCGAAATGGACGAGTGGGGGCTCGACGTTGTCGTCGCCGGCTCACAGAAGGCGCTGATGACCCCGCCCGGGCTTGCGACCGCCGCCGTCTCGCCCTCGGCGTGGGAGCAGGTCGCGGGCGCAACCCTGCCGAGCTTCTACCTCGATTGGGAGCGGACGCGGCGCGCGCAAGAGAAGCTCGACTCCGCGTTCACGCCGGCCGTCTCGCTCGTCGTCGCGCTCGACGCGGCGCTCGGCCTGCTGCTCGAGGACGGGCTCGAGGCTGCCTTCGAGCGCCACGTCCGGCTGGGGCGCGCGTGCCGGGCCGGGATCAAGGCCATGGGGCTCGAGCTCTTCTCGCCTGATGAAGACCGCTCCGCCGTCGTTACCGCGGCCCGCATGCCTGAGGGGTTCAGCTCCCGCGAGCTGACGCTGGCGCTGCGCGAGCGCCACGGGGTCACGATCGCGGCCGGACAGGGCGAGCTCAAGGACGCGATCTTCCGGATCGGCCACATCGGCTGGTACGACGAGTTCGACATCGCGACAGCCCTCGCCGCGGTCGAGGTCGTGCTCGGCGAGCTGGGGGCGCCGATCGAGCGGGGCGTCGCTTCGTCGCGCGCGCTCGAGGCGTACGCACAGGGAGCCCCGGTCTGAAAGTTCTGGTCCGCGAGCAGATCGCGGATGCCGGCGTAGAGCTGCTGCGCTCGCGCTTCGACGTCGACGTCGACGTCGACTCCCCGCTCGAGGAGGTCATCGGCGGCTACGACGCGATCGTGATCCGCTCGGCGACGAAGCTGACCTCGGAGCTGATCGAGAAAGCCGAGCGTCTGAAGGTGATCGGCCGGGCCGGCGTGGGGATCGACAACGTCGACGTGAACGCGGCGACGCGGCGCGGGATCGTGGTCGCGAACGCTCCCGACTCGACCGTAGTCTCGGCTGCGGAGCACACGGTCGGCCTGCTCGTCGCGTTGGCGCGCAACATCCCGCAGGCGCATGCGGCGCTGAAGGCGGGGCGGTGGGAGCGGTCGCAGTGGGGCGGCATCGAGCTGGCCGACAAGACGCTGGGCGTCTTGGGCTTCGGCCGGATCGGCCGACAGGTCGCGCGGCGCGCGCTCGGTCTCGGCATGCGCGCCGTCGGCTACGACCCGTTCGTCGCGCCCGAGCGCTTCCGCGAGCTCGGCGCAGACCATGCGTCCGATCCCGACGACGTCTTTGCCGCCGCGGACTTCCTCACCCTCCACCTGCCGCTGACGGAGGAGACGCGCGGCCTGCTCGACGCCGCTGCGTTCGCGAAGATGCGCGACGGCGTCCGGATCGTGAACGCCGCGCGCGGCGAGCTCGTCGACGAAGCCGCGCTCGCGGACGCGGTTCGGTCGGGCAAGGTGGCCGGCGCGGCGCTCGATGTCTTCTCCGCCGAGCCGTACTCGGGTGAGCTGCTCGGGCTCGACAACGTCGTCGTCACGCCGCACCTCGCCGCCTCGACGGAGGAAGCGCAGGACCGGGCGGGCGTGATCATCGCCGAGCAGGTCGTCGCCGCGCTCGAGGGCGGGCTCGTCACGAACGCGGTCAACATCCCGGTCGTCGGTGCCGAGGATCTCGAGCAGCTCGGCCCGTACATCCCGCTCGCAGCGACGCTCGGAAGGCTTGCGATCGAGCTCGCCGGCGGTCAGCCGCGGCGGATCGCGCTCGCCTACAACGGTGCGATCGCCGAGCACGACACGCGGCTGCTCAGCGTCGCCGCGCTCAACGGCGCCTTCCAGGGCCGGGTCGACCAGGCGGTCAACTACGTGAACGCGCCGGTGATCGCCGCGGAGCGCGGGATCGAGGTGAGCGAGGAGCGCTCCGAGGCGCCGCGCGACTTCCTCAACCTCGTCACGGTCCGCGTCGACGACATCGAGGTCTCCGGCACGACGCTTGGTCCGGAGCACCGCCTCTTCCTCGCCGGTGCCTTCGGATTCGCGATCGACGTCCAGCTCTCGCCGCGTATGGTCTTCTTCCGCTACGACGACATCCCCGGTGTGATCGGCCGGGTCGGGACGATGTTCGGCGACGCGAACGTGAACATCGCGAACATGGCCGTCTCACGCACGAAGGAGGGCGGCAAGGCGCTGATGGCGCTCTCGATCGACTCGGAGCCCCCGCCCGCGCTCGTCGAGCGTTTCCGTGCCGGCGGCTTCGACGATGCGCAGTTCATCAGTCTCGGTTAGTCGCGTCCTCGGCCAGGTGCAGCGCCGCCCCGTCTCGCTAAGGTTCAGGCGTGCGTGCGACCTGGCCCGAGCCCGTCGAACGGGTCGCCGCCTATCTCCGGGAGGCAGGCGTCGAAGCGCGGCTCGAGGAGCTCGAGTCGGGCACGGCGACCGCAGCGGATGCGGCTCGCGCGGCGGGTTGTCCGCTCGGCCAGATCGTCAAGTCGCTCGTCGTCGTCTGCGACGGTCGGGTGGTCCTCGCGATGGTGCCCGGCGACCGTCGCGCCGACCTCGACAAGGTGGCCCGAGCCGCCGGCGCCGCCGAGGCCCGGATCGCAACCGCGGGAGAAGTGCGCGCCGCGACGGGATTTGCACCCGGCGCCGTCGCGCCGTTCCCGCTCCCGCGGGTGGAGCGGGTCCTGATCGACCACAATCTGCTTGGGCACGAGAATGTCTGGATCGGCGCGGGATCGGAGTCCCACATCGCGGCCCTTCGCCCCGGCGATCTCGTTCGGCTCGCGCGGGCGCAGCCGATGGACGCCGTCCAGGACTCGACATAGCATTCCGCTGCGAGAGGAGAGCGTTTGATGCGTGAGACCGAGACGATCTGGATGAACGGCGAGTTCATCGACTGGGCCGATGCCAAGGTGCACGTCGGCGTACACGGCCTCCACTACGGCACGGGCGTCTTCGAGGGGATCCGCTGCTACGAGACGCCGGACGGGCCTGCCGTCTTCAGGCTCGCGGAGCATCTGCGCCGGCTCGAGAACTCGGCGCGGCTCCTCTACATGGAGCTCCCTCACTCGATCGAGGAGCTGCGCGCGGCGACGCACGAGCTGATCGGCCGCAACGGGCTGCCGGAGTGCTACGTGCGGCCGTTCGCGTTCTACGGCTACGGGGAGCTCGGTGTGCACACGAAGGGGAACCCGGTCGAGGTCGTGATCATGAGCTGGCCGTGGGCGAACTACCTCGGCGACGAGAACGTGCGCACCGGCATCCGTGCCAAGATCTCGTCCTGGAAGCGGGTCGGCCCGAACACGTTCCCGCACGTCGCCAAGGCGACCGGGATCTACCTGAACTCGATGCTCGCGGTTCACGAGGCGCAGCGATCCGGCTACGACGAGGCGATCTTGCTCACCGACGACGGCTTCGTCGCCGACGGCTCGGGCGAGAACGTCTTCGTTGTCAAGGACGGCCGGATCTGGACGCCGCCGCTCTCGACCTCGATCCTGCCCGGGATCACCCGCGACAGCGTGATCCAGATCGCTCAGGACCTCGGCTACGTCGTCGAGGAGGCGAACCTCGTCCGCTCCGACCTCTACCTCGCCGACGAGATCTTCATGACCGGGACCGCAGCCGAGGTGACGCCGGTGCGCTCCGTCGACGACAACGACGTCGGGGTCGGCCCGGTCACGCTCGAGCTGCAGGCCGCTTACCTCGACACCGTGCGCGGCAAGTCGGAGCGCTGGGGTCACTGGCTCGACCGGGTCACGATTCCCAGCACGGCTCCCGCCGAGGCGTGACGACCGACACTCGACAGATTCCCCTCTCGTCGCCGTACCTCGACGAGCGCGACGAGGAGCTGGTGCTGGAGGTGCTGCGGTCAGGGCGGCTCTCGCTCGGACCGGCGATCGACCGGTTCGAGGCGCTCTTCGCCGAGACGGTCGGGGCGCCGCATGCGGCCGCGGTCTCCTCGGGCACAGCCGGCCTCCACCTGCTGGCCGTGCTTGCGGGCGTGGGAGAGGGCGGACGAGGTGATCACGTCTCCCTACTCGTTCGTCGCCTCCGCGAACTGCTTCATCTACGAGGGAGCGACCCCCGTCTTCGCGGACGTGGACGAGCGAACGATGAACCTCGACCCGGCCGCTGTCGAAGCCGCGATCACGGAACGGACGAAGGCGATCGTCGCGGTCGACATCTTCGGCTACCCGTGCGAGCTCGATCCCCTGCGCGCGCTGTGCGAACGGCACGGACTGATCCTGATCCAGGATGCGTGCGAGGCGCTCGGGGCGCGCTACAAGGGCGCGACGGTCGGCGCCCACGGCGTCGATTCCGTCTTCGCGTTCTATCCGAACAAGCAGATGACGACGGGTGAGGGCGGGATCGTGACCACGCACTCGGAGACCGTCTGGCGCCGGCTCGTCAGCCTGCGCAACCAGGGCCGCGCCGACGGAGGAGGCTGGCTCGAGCACGCGCGGCTCGGCTTCAACTACCGGATCGACGACATTCGCGCCGCGCTTGGAATCGGGCAGCTCGAGAAATTGGGGGAGATTCTGTCGCTTCGCGGCTCCGCCGCGAAGCGATACTCCGAGCTGCTCGCCGGCGTGGAGGGCCTCGAGGTGCCGCTCGCCGATGACGCCGACCACGAGCGCTCCTGGTTCGTCTACGTCGTCACGCTCGCGCCCGGCACCGACCGCGAGCGCGTGATCGCCGAGCTCGAGCGGCAGGGGATCGCGACCTCGCGCTACCTGCCTTCGATCCACCTGCAGGCGTACATGCGCGAGCGCTACGGCTTCTCGGAGGGCCTTTGTCCGGTCTCGGAGGACCTCTCGCAGCGCACCCTGGCGCTGCCGTTCTTCACGGCGATCCAGGCGGAGGACCAGGAACGCGTCGCGCAGGCGCTCGCGGCGGCGCTGGGTTAGGCGAGGCCCTCGCTGTCTGGGGCCTGATCGGCCTCCAGGCAGTCGCGACGCTCGTGACCTACTCGCGGCTGCCGCCCGAGCAGCTCTACAACGTCGACGAGAGCGGCGATCTCGGCGGCGGCCTCTCGCGCACGCTCGTCGTGCTCAACTACCCGCACGCCCTTGCCGCGATCGCGTTGGCGGCCGTCGCCGGCCGGCCCCGGACACTCGTCTGGATCGCGGTCGCGCTCTGCGCGCTCACGGCGGTCCCGGGCGTCGTCGACCAGGACGACCTCGACGGGCGCTTGGTCAACGCGCTCCCCGCGCTCGGGGTGGCGCTCGCGCTCGGCCTCACGATCGCCGCCGCGCGCCGGGACGGGGTCGCGTTCGTGCCGCGGGCCTACGGCGATCCGCTCCGGATCGTGCTTGCGGCCGCGGTGGTCGTCGTCTCGCTGCCGTGGGTCGCCGCGGAGGCGGGCTTCTACTTCCCGGGCGACGTCTTCCTCGGCGAGGAGGTGCCGGCGGTCCGGGACGCGGGCATCGCCGCCGTCCACCTCGGCTTCCACCACGGATTCGGCGGGGTTCTGCTCGCCCTGACCGCGCTCGCGCTCTCACGTGTGCCGGCGGGGCGAAACCTGCGCGCCTACCTCTCGCTCATGCTCGCCTATGGGCTGGCGAACGCGACCCAGGACGCGTGGAACGAGCAGCTCTGGAAGCGCGGCACGGTCGACTGGGCGATTCCGAGCCTGATCCGCCCCGAGCTCTCGTGGGGCTGGCTCGCGATCGTCGTCGCCGCCGTGGGGATCTACGCGTTCTGGTTTCGCCCCGAGCCGTCCGGGCTCGCCGTGCCGCCCACTCCGGTTGCGCTCGACTGACGCCGAAACAGGCTCGCCAACGTCTCGTCCGTCTTCACGGGCTCCCATCCAAGCTCCGCCAGCTCGCGGGTGAGGTCCGCGTGGGCAGCACGAGCCGCGACCGACTCCTCGACCGGGAGCGTGCGCTCGGGCCGGAAGAACCGCGAGGCGGCGACTGTGGTCTCCGTCCCGTCCGGTTCGGTCGAGGTCGCGTAGAACCGCGACTTCATGTAGCCGCGCCAGAGTGCGACGACGAGCTCTCTCCTGCTGAGCTGACTGCGGCGCCGCCGGGGCGGCAGAGGCCGGCACCGGACGGGGGGCGGAGGGCTCGGGTGGCTCGGGTGATTCTTCGGGCTCGCCCGTGTGCTCGACCCAGTTACGCCGCCTGAGCGTCTGGACGACTGTGAAGAGGACGATCCCGAAGGCGGTGCCGGCGGCGGCGAAGCCAAACGCGATGCCCGCGACGAGGAAGAGCGGCGTGTCGTCGGCGGTTTCGACCACGCGGGCGGCGACCGGTTCCGACGGGGTCCTGCTGAGCTGCGTCGGCGGCACGGCAGTAGCGCCGGCGACTCCCGAGAGGAGGAACGCAGCGGCGCCCGCGATGACGATGCGGCGGCGGCCCTTACTCAGCACGTGCAACGTGAGGTGCGAGCCCACACCCATGTCCCCCCTGTCCGCAGACGGCTTGCCCTTCCCGTTTGTACCAGGTTCGAGAGCGTTTTCAAGCTTGTCGTCGAGGCTCTGTGTGGCACGACGGCATAATCAGCCGATGGAAAGCGGCCGCATGATCTTCCTCGGCTTCGGCAAGTACGTCCGCGCCGACAAGATCTACGCGCTCCAGCCGATCACGGGTGACAACCGCGGCGGTGGGCAGCGGACGCTTGTCTGGGTCGAAGGCGTGTCGGACCCGATCGTTGCCTCCCGGACCGAGCGCACGATCCTCCACGATATGGGCCAGGAGTCGGTGGCCGGCTCGCCGATCCTCGACGAGGCGCTCGCCCTCGCCGAGCGGCTCGCCGAGGACGCCGCCAGCGGGCGCGTCGACCTGGCCGATCTCGGCCGCCGCGCGCGCAAGCTGCTCGAGTCGTCGAGCAAGCCCGGCGAAACGTCACAGCTCTTCTAGAGCGTGCGGCGCGATCAGCTCGGCCGCGACTTCTTCGCGCGCAGCGTGCACGACGTCGCGCCGGAGCTGATCGGGGTCACCGTGCTCGTGGACGGGATCGGCGGGCCGATCGTCGAGGTCGAGGCGTACGACCACGAGGACCCGGCCGCGCACGGCTTCCGCGGTCGGACGCCGCGGAACGAGTCGATGTTCGGGCCGGCTGGACAGGCCTACGTCTACCGCTCCTACGGTGTGCACTGGTGCTTGAACCTCGTCTGCGAGGCGGAGGGGAGCGCCGCCGCGGTCCTCATCCGAGCGATCGAGCCCGTCCACGGCTTGGAGAAGATGCGGGCGCGGCGCCGCCTCGATGATCCGCGGCTCCTGTGCGCCGGTCCGGGCCGGCTCTGCCAGGCGCTCGGCGTCACGCGCGAGCACGACGGCCTCGCGCTCGACGAGCCGCCGTTCCTGCTGCTCGCGGCGACGAGCCCGCGGGACGTCGTCGCCGCGCCGCGGATCGGGATCAGCGTCGCGACGGAACGGCCCTGGCGGTTCTGCGCCGCCGACTCGCCGTTCCTCAGCCGGCCGCTGCCGCGGTCCTAGCGTTTCTGGCGACGACCAGCTGGACCTCGACGCCGGGCGCTGCGGCGAGCCCGGGCCGCGGCCTTCTGCTGGAGCACCGTGCCCGGTTTGCCCTTGGTGTAACTGATACTCGGCTCGAGCTTGAGACGCTTCAGGCGCTTGCGGGCGTCCTCGACGTTGCGGCCGACCAGGTTCGGAATCACGCCGTCAGTGGCCTTCGAGACGACGAGGATGATCCGGTCGTAGCTGGAGCGGTAGCCCCGCTTGGGCCGCTGGTCGACGACGATTCCCGGCCGCTGGAGCGGCTCGGCCGGCTTGTAGACGAGCTCGGGCGTCAGCGGCTGCGCCTCCACCCGGGCCTGCGCCTGGGCGATGTCGAGCCGGCGCACGTCCGGTACCTGCACCTCGTTGACGAGGCAGTTCGCCGTCTTGCTCGGCCCGCTGCCGGCGAAGTAGACGACCTCCTTGGGAGCATTGCAGACGCCGTTGTCCAGCATGAGCCGGTCGCCGCGCCGGACGACCAGCTTCGACGAGACGTAGGGAGAGGTCGGGTACGGGAAGCCGAGGGCGGGCTTGTCCTTCAGCGCCGACTCGATGAAGGACTTCCAGATCAGGGCGGGGAAGGTGCCGCCGGCGACTGGCTCGCCGTGGAACTCCGTCAGCATCGGCTTGAGGGTGTCGGGATAGCCGACCCAGACCGCGACCGCGAGCTGCGGCGTGTAGCCGACGAACCACGCGTCGCCGTAGTTCTCCGTCGTGCCGGTCTTGCCCGCGACGGGCCGGTCCGGGAGGTAGGCGCGAGTGCCCGTGCCGAGCCGCACGGCCTTCTGCAGGATCGCGTTGATCATGCCGGCCTGGGTCGACGTAAGGGCTTCGCGCGGCACCGGTGCGTTGAAGCGCTTGCGTCCGCGCTCGGTCACCTCCACGATCACACGCGGCTTGTTGCCGAACATCGCGCCGTCGACCCGGCGGCCGCCGTGCGCCAAGGTCGAGTAGGCGCGCGCAAGCTCGAGCGGCGTTGACCGCTTCCGTGCCCAGGCCGATCGAGTAGACGCCGTCGAGCTTGCTCCTGACCCCCATCCGCCGCGCGGTCGCGGCGACCTTCCTCGCACCCACCAGCTGCGTCAGTTGGGCGTACACCGAGTTGTCCGACTCGATCGTCGCCTTCTCCAGGTCGACCGAGCCGAAGTAGGTGTCGTTGTAGTTGGAGGGCGACCAGATCTTGTCGCCCAGGTCGATCGACGGCGGCGCGGACTCGAAGCGCGTCGCGGGCGAGATCCCTTGCTGCAGCGCGGTCGCGAGCACGAACGGCTTGAACGACGAGCCGGGCTGCCGGACGCCCTGGACGGCGAGGTTGAACTGGCTCTTGCGGTAGTTGTTGCCGCCGACCATCGCCCGCACCGCGCCGCTCCGCGGGTCGATCGCGACGAGCGCCGCCGACGGCCCGTCGGGCTGGGTCAGCCACTTCGAGATCGCGGCCCGCGCCTTCGTCTGCAGGGCGAGGTCGATCGTCGTCTTCACCTTCAACCCGCCGCCGAAGACCTCCGACGAGCCGTACTCGTCGATCAGCTGCTGCTTGACGTAGTTGACGAAGTGCTGCGCGGGCCCCTCGGTCCCGCCGAGCCGGACGTCGTCGGGATCGGGCAAAGGCGCGTCGGCCGCCGCGATGAACTGGGAGAGCGTGATCTTGCCCTCGTCGAGCATCGCGTCCAGCACGAGCTCGCGCCGGGCCCGGGCGGCCTTCGGGTTCGTGACCGGGTCGTAGCGGCTCGGATCGGCCGGGATCCCGGCCAGGAGGGCGGCCTCCGGGAGCGTCAGCTCCTTCGCACCGTGACCGAAGTAGGCGAGCGCGGCCTGCTGGACGCCGTAGGCGCCGTTGCCGAAGTAGATCGTGTTCAGGTACTCCGTCAGGATCCGCTGCTTCGGCCAGTCCTTCGACCGTTCGAGCTGCCAGGCGAGAGCCGCCTCGCGCACCTTGCGTGCGATCGTCTTCTGATGGCGGTCGAGCGCGTTCTTGACGAACTGCTGCGTGATCGTGGAGCCGCCCTCGACCACCTTCTGCTGGCGGATGTCGGCGAGGAGCGCCCGGCCGATGCCGCGCAGGTCGACGCCGTTGTGCTCCCAGAAGCGGCGGTCCTCGATCGCCACGATGGCGTGGCGCATGGGATCGGCGATGTCGTCGTAGTCGACCAGCGTGCGCGCCTCCGAGCCGCGGAGGACGGCGAGGACACGCTTGCCGGTCGAGTCGTAGATGTAGCCGTTGACCTGACTGTCGAGCTGCCGCTGCGGATCGAGCTTCGGGATCTCGCCCGCGACGGCGCGGATCAAACCGAAGCCGAAGGAGACCGACCCCAACAGGAGGAGGACGGTGAGGAGCGCAAGGAGGCGAAGCTTGCGGATCCGGCGCCGGGGACGCGCCAACGGCTTGCTGCTAAACGGCCGCAAGCGGCGCATTCTAGTCGCGCAAGGCCGGAATCCGCAGAAGCGGATCCCGGCCGCGCAAGATCCCTAAAGGCGGCCGCCTTCGCGGCCGCACCTGCTGGCGGGCCTCAAGCTGCTCCGATCACGGCCAGCACGTCGGCGCCGTACCGCTCCAGCTTCGTCGGCCCGAAGCCCTTGACCGCAGCGAGCTCCCGCTCGTTGCCGGGCTTCGCTGCCGCAAGCTCGCGCAGCGTCGCGTCGTGCAGGACGACGAAGGCCGGGACCTCGTCGAGGCGGGCGCGGTCGAGCCGCCAGGCGCGCAGGCGGTCGAACAAGCCGTTGTCGACCGGGCCGGCGGTCGCCGTCCCGATCCGCGGCAGGTCGGCTCCGGGGACTGCGCGGAGGAGCCGGAAGCCGTCGTCGCTCTCGAACGCCTCGAGCGCGCCGGCGGCCTCGAGCAGCTGGATCCACCGCTTGACGTCCGCCTGCGTCGCCGCCGCGAGCACGCCGAAGTGCACGGAGGCGCGCGCCGATCTCGGCGCGCTGATCGATCCCTGCAGCATCGCGGCGAGGCCCGTGCGCCCGAGCGGCCAGCGCAGGTCGAGCACCGCTCCGTAGATCGCACCGGCGACGTCCTCGGGCAGCGGCGCCGCCGCCGCCCTCGACGGCGCGGGCGCGGCGAGCGGCGAGCAGACGTCGCACATCCCGCAGTCTTCGTCCAGGCGCTCGCCGAAGTGCTCGGCCACCTGGCGGTGGCGGCAGACGTCCGACTCCGCAAAGCGGACGAGCCGGTCGGCGCGCGCGAGCGCCTCCCGCTCGTAGCGGGCGAGCAGCGCCTCGATCCGCGCTGCGGCGTCGGGCGGTGGCTCGGGTACCTCGACCTGCATCGCGCGGCCGGCGTCGAAGCCGCGCCGGACGAGCCCGGCCTGCTCGAGCATGCCGACGAGCACGCGCGGGTCAGGGTCGTCGCCGAGCTCCTCGGGGGCGACCTCGGCTCGGCCGCGCAGCCGCGCGTAGACCGAGCGCAGGTCGTCCACGGTCGGGATGTCGGAGCGGGCGAACGTCCGTAGCTGGCTCGCATCGGCGCGGCTCGCCAGCAGCAGGGTGTCCGAGGCGCGGCCGTCACGGCCCGCGCGCCCGACCATCTGCACGTAGCTCTCGAGCGACTCGGGATAGTTGTAGAGCGCGACGAGGCGGATGTCGGGCTTGTCGATGCCCATCCCGAACGCGGTCGTCGCGACCACGGTCTGGACGCGGCCGTGGCTGAAGGCTTCCTGCGCAGCGGCGCGCTCGGCCGGCTCGAGGCCGGCGTGGTAGTGGACGGCGTCGAGGTCGTGGGAGCGCAGGGTTCGGGCCAGCTTCTCGCAGCTCTGCCGCGAGCGGGCGTAGACGATCGCCGATGCGCCGCGTAGCTCGTGCAGCCGCCGGACGAGCGTCCGCAGGCGGTCGTCGTTGCCCTCGACCCGCTCGACGTCGTAGCGCAGGTTGGAGCGGACGACGCTCGTGCGGACGACCTCGAGCTCGCGGCCGAGCGCGGCTGCGATCTCCCGCTCCGTGTCCGGGGTCGCGGTCGCGGTCATGCCGAGGATCGCGGGCCCGCCGAGCGCGTCGAGCGCCCGCCGGATGAAGAGGTAGTCCGGCCGGAAGTCGTGCCCCCACATGCTGACGCAATGCACCTCGTCGATCACCACGAGCCCGACGTCGATCCCCGCGATCGCCTCGAGAAAGCGGCGTGACCGGAGCCGCTCCGGCGCCACATAGAGGAGCCGGTAGCGACCCTCCGCAACGCCTCGCAGCCGCGCGGCCGCCTCGTCTGGGTCGAGCGAGGAGTTGACCAGCGTCGACTCCGCCGCCACCTCGGGCGGGAGCTTGTCGAGCTGGTCCTTCATGAGCGCGATCAGTGGGCTGAGGACGAGCGTCGGCGTCGGCCGCAGCATCGCCGCGAGCTGGTAGGTGAGTGACTTGCCCGACCCGGTCGGCATCAGCGCGAGCGTGTCGCGCCCCTCGACGGCTGCGCGTACCACCCGCTCCTGACCGGGGCGGAAGTCCTCGAATCCGAACAGGCGCCGCAGCGCGGGCCGTAAGTCACTCACCCGGTCGAGCATACGGACGCGATCGGAACGCATCCGTCACACGGGTGTGACGACTTCGCTACGCCCGTGAAGCGGTGAAGAGGGGGTCGGTCGTGGGCGCCTCGACGCCACCGTCCTGCTCGAGCGTGACGGCGACCGTCTGGCCCGCGTCGACGGGCCGGGAGAGCACGGCCACGCCGGGGCGCTCGAAGAGGCCGGCACTGCGGGGCACGCCGTCGTCGATCACCCAGATCTCGTAGTCCTTCCCCGGAGGCGCAGGGGCGAGCTTCCGGACGACCAGGGCCGCGTCTCCGGACGGGGTGACGACGAGATTGGCCTCGCCGCCCTCGGTCTCGATGACGCGGGCGTTCGGGTCGCTCAGGACGGCGAGCTCGCCCTCGGCGTCGTCGAGCCGGCCGGAGAGCGAGGTCGCCCAGAGGCCGAGCGCGAGCGCCGCCACCGCAGCCACGGCGGCCGCCGAGGACACGACCGGGACGAGGTAGCGGCGGTGCAGCGGGACGACGTTCGGCCGTTCGTTGCGGGCCTGCTCGAGGATGCGCGCGCGCAGCGAGGCCGGCGGCTGCGGGCCGCCCGCTGCATGGGCGAGCGAGCCCGTGACCTGCCAGAAGCCCTGCAGGTCCTCGCGGCAGCGTTCGCACGAGCCGAGGTGCGCTTCGTAGCGCTCCCGCTCCGCGGGATCGAGCGCGTCGAGCGCATAGCCCGCGGTCAGCTCGTGAAGGTCCATGGTGTCCTCTCCGCTCCCTCGTCGAGAAGCTCCCGCAGCCGCGCGAGCCCGCTGAACATTCTGCTCTTGATCGTCCCGAGCGGCTGGCCGAGACGCTCCGCGAGCTCGGACTGCGTGTAGCCGCCGTAGTAGGCGAGCTCGATCGCCTCGCGCTGCTGGTCCGGCAGCTCGGCGAGTGCCGCCTGGACCCGCTCGCGCTCGAGCCTGAGCCACGCGGCTTCCTCGGCCGAGCCGCCGGCGGGCTCCGGGGCGCCCTCGAGCGGCTCGGCCCGCCGGCGCTGCTCGCGGCGGACGAGGTCGACCGCACGGCGGTGCACGAGCGTGAGGATCCACGTCGACGCTTTCGCCCGCTCGGGGACGAACGAGCCGGCGCTTCGCCAGAGCCCGAGGAAGGCCTCCTGGACAGCGTCCTCCGCGAGCGCCTCGTCGCGGAGGATGCGGAAGGCGAGGCCGTACGCCGCCCCGCCGACGCGGTCGTAGAGCTCGGCAAGAGCGGTGTCGTCCGAGCGCGAGACCAGCGCGACGAGAGCCTCGTCCGAGAGGTGCGCGAGATCGCGGCGGCGCATCTGGGTCCCTGACGCTACAGCAGGCACACCGCTGGTTCGCCCGCGCACGCCGTTCGGTTCGGCCCGGAGCGGCGACCGAACCGGTCCCTCTGCAGGGTCGAACCAGCGCCGACCACCGACCACGAAGGAGCGTGGGAGAAATGATGAAGGCACTCTCGGCGGCAGCCGTCCTGGCCGCCGCCGCGCTGGCGGCGCTCGCCGCCGCCCTGACCGGCTCCGGCCCTGACGCCGGAACCGCGTCGAGCCACCGCGAGGCGCCGCTGATCTCCGAGGATCCGAGCGCGGACAACACCGACCTGTACGCGTTCCGGAGCCCGGACAAGCCGAACACGGTCACGATCGTGTCGAACTGGATTCCGGCCGAGGACCCCGCCGCCGGCCCGAACTACTACACGTTCTCGCCGTCCGCGAAGTACAAGATCAACATCGACCGGACGGGCGACGCCCGGCCCGACATCGTCTACGAGTTCCGCTTCAACCGCACGGCCGGGCCGGCGTTCCTGGGCAACACCGTCCAGAGCTGGTCGATGTGGCGGAACAAGAAGCTCTTCGCCCGCGGGAAGACGCCGCCGAACAACATCGGCCCGCGCTCGACTCCGAACTACCGCAACCTCGTCGACCAGTCGATCGTGCAGAAGGACGGCATCTCGATCTTCGCCGGCCAGCGCGACGACGCGTTCTTCGGCGACATCGGAGCGATCTTCGACCTGCTCGCGTTCCGCAAGGGCACGGGAGCGAACGGCGGCGGCAAGGACTTCTTCGCCGGGTACGCCGTGCACGCGATCGCGCTCCAGATCCCGATTTCCGAGCTGAACGCGCGGAACTCGACAATCGGCGTCTGGGCCTCCACCGAGCGGCAGAACGTGACCGTCGACGACCGGCTCCGGCGCGGCTGGACGCAGGTGTCGCGGCTCGGCAACCCGCTCGTCAACGAGGTCGTCGTCCCGACGGCCACGAAGGACCTGTGGAACCGCTCCGCGCCGAAGGACGACAAGCAGTTCGCCGGGCCGGTCGTGACGCCGATCCTGGCGAAGCTGATGAACGACCTCTACAAGGTGAACGCGCCCGAGACGAACCGCGACGACCTCGTCGCCGTGTTCGGCACCGGCGTCAAGGGCCTCAACTACACCGGGGACACGGTCGCGGACATGCTGCGGCTGAACTACTCGATCCCGGTGACGCCCGCCGAGAAGGTCAACCGCCTCGGCGTTATCGGCGGCGACAACGGCGGCTTCCCGAACGGCCGACGGCTCGGTGACGACGTCATCGACGCGGCCGAGCGGGTGATGGCCGGCTTCCTGAAGGGGAACAAGGTCGAGCTGGGCGACGGCGTCAATTCCGGCGACGTGCCCGCGCTCGGGGCCTTCCCGTACGAGGCCGACCCGCCGCAGGGCTTCGCCAACTCGAAGGGTCTCCAGAGGACCTGACCCGGCCTCCGGACGGGAGCGCTCGCCGCCGCTCCCGTCCGGTTTCGGCGGCGCGAACCGATGTGTTCGCGCCGCCGAACCAGTCCCGGTTTTCAAAGAGCCGCAAGAGCACGAGAAAGGAGCAGGGGATGAAGTGGGGAATCGCGCTCGCCGCCCTCGTCGCAGCAGCGCTCACCGCCTTCGGCCTCGCCCGCGCGTCGGGCCCGGAGCAGGCGACCGCCTCGAGTCACCGCGAGGCGCCCGTGATCGCCGACGACCCGGCGGCCGACAACACCGACGTCTACGCCTTCAGGAGCCCCGACCGCCCCGACACGGTCACGCTCGTCGCGAACTACATCCCGCTCGAGGAGCCTGCGGGCGGGCCGAACTTCGCGAAGTTCGACGACAGCGTCCTCTATGCGATCAAGGTCGACTCCGACGGCGACGGCGAAGAGGACATCTCGTACGAGTTCCGGTTCAAGACGACCGTCGGGAACGGGAACACCTTCCTCTACAACACGGGCCAGATCACGTCGCTCGACGACCCGGACCTGAACGTCCGTCAGACCTACACCGTCACGCGGGTGATGGGGAAAGGGAGCAGGGGCAGCGTCGAGCTCGGCTCGGGGATCCCGACTCCGCCTGTGAACATCGGGCCGCGTTCGACGCCGAGTTACGAGGCTCTCGCCGCCTCGGCCGTCAACGACCTCCCAGGCGGGATCAAGGTCTTCGCCGGCCAGCGCGACGATCCGTTCTTCGTCGACCTCGGCTCGGTCTTCGACCTGGCCGGTCTGCGGCCGTTCAACCCGTTCCACCTGATTCCGCTCGGCGCGGCCGCCGGCGTCGACGGTGTTGCGGGCTACAACACGCACTCGATCGCGATCCAGGTGCCGATCGAGCAGCTGGTGAAGATCCCGAACACCACGATCGGCGTCTATGCAAGCGCCGAGCGGCAGCAGATCCGGATCCTCCGGCCAGACGGCACGAGCGACTCGCAGGGCCCGTGGGTGCAGGTCTCGCGGCTCGGCAACCCGCTGATCAACGAAGTCGTGATCCCGATCGGCAAGAAGGACCTCTGGAACCGGAGCGACCCGGCGGACGACGCGCAGTTCGCGTCCAGCTACACGAGCCCCGAGGTGCCGGCGCTCGTCAACCTGCTCTATCCGGCCCTGCCGGACATCGCGACGACGGGGCGGAACGACCTCGTCGCCGTGTTGCTCACCGGCGTGCCGGGACTGAACTTCACCGGCGACACGAAGGCCGACCTGCTCCGCCTGAACACGAGCATCGCTCCCAGCGGTCCGGTCGGCACGGGCAACCGGCTCGGCGTGCTCGCAGGCGAGTTCGCGGGCTTCCCGAACGGCCGCCGGCTCGAGGACGACGTCACCGACATCGAGCTGCGCGCGCTCGCGTGCGGCTACGGCGACATCCTCCAGCAGGCGCTCGGGCTCTGCAACCTGAGCCCGAACAACGTCCTCGGCGACGGCGTCGACGCGAACGAGAAGCCGTTCCTGCAGTCGTTCCCGTACCTGGCCACGCCCCACCAGGGCTACGACCACGCCCACCACGGGTCGTAAGCGGGATGCGGCGACTGCAGATCCTGGCAGCGGCGACGACGGCGGTCACGGCCGCCGCCGTCGCCCTGCTCGGCGGCGTGCTCGGCGAGGGCCGCTCGACTGCGCAGGCCACGGCGAGCGCGGCGCCGGTCTCGGCGGATCGGGCGCTCTCGGGCTTCGCGATCGGGGACACGGCGGCGACGATCGTCCGCCTTCAGGAGGACGTGCGCGAGCAACCCCGTGACGGCCAATCACTCGCGCTCCTCGGCCTCGCGTACCTACAGCGTGCGCGCGAGACCGGCGACGCGTCCTACTACGGCCGTGCGGAGCGGCGTGCTCCGCGCCGCGCTCCGGGTCGAGCCGCGTGACGCAACGACGCTCTCCGGCCTGGCGTCGCTCGCGGCGAGCCGGCACGACTTTCGGACGTCGCTCCGCTACGCGCGGCAGGCAGTCGCGGTCGCGCCCGACACCGCGCGGGGATACGGCCTGGTCGGCGACGCCCTGCTCGAGCTCGGGCGCTTACGAGCAGGCGTTCTCGGCCTTCGAACGCCAGGTCGCACTGAAGCCCAGCCTCACCGGCTACGCGCGGATCGCGTACGCGCGGGAGCTGCTCGGCAAGCCCCGCCAGGCGATCGAGGCGATGACGCTCGCGTTCGAGGCGGCCGGCGGCCTGCCCGAGCCGACGGCCTGGACGCTCGTCGAGCTCGGCAAGCTCCACTTCGGCCTCGGCGAGACCACGGAGGCACGGCGTGCCTTCCGGGCCGCGCTCGTCGCCTTCCCGGGCTATGCGGCCGCACTCGACGGCCTGGCCCGGGTCGAGGCCGCTCGGGGCCGGCTGCCGCAGGCGATCCAGCTGCAGCGGCGCGCCGTCGAGGCGGTGCCGCTGCCGCATCTCGTCGCGCAGCTCGGCGATCTCCTCCAGACAGCAGGGCGCGAGCGCGAGGCCCGCGAGCAGTTCGCCCTCGTCGCGGCGATCGACCGCCTCCAGGCGGCGAACGGCGTCAGCACGGAGCTGGAGACGGCGCTCTTCCGCGCCGACCACGGGATCCGCCCGGCTGAGACGCTCGCGCTGGCCCGCAACGCCCGCGCGGCGCGGCCCTCGATCCACGGCGACGACGCGCTCGCCTGGGCGCTGGCCCGCGCCGGGCGCTGCCGCGACGCGCGCGCGTACTCGCAGCGTTCGCTTCGTCTCGGCACGAAGGACGCGTCGTTCTTCTTCCACCGCGGCATGATCGAGCGCTGCCTCGGCAACGCCGCGGAGGCGCGGCGAGTGGTTCAGCCGCGCGCTCGACCTGAACCCCCACTTCTCGCTCCGCTGGAGCGAGACCGCGCGGAGGCTGGCGGCGTGAGACGGGTCCTCGCCCTCCTCGCCTGTCTCGCCGCCCTCTCCGCGCCGTCTGCGGCTGCGGCGCATCCGCTCGGGAACTTCACGGTCAACCGTCACGCGACCGTGGAGCTCTCGGGCGGGCGCATCTACGTCCGCTACGTCCTCGACCTGGCCGAGATCCCGACGTTCCAGCTCGGCGACACCGTGGCCAAGCCGGGCTTCGCCGCCGAGGCTGCGCGCCGCCTCGAGCTCACGGTCGACGGCCGGCTGGTCCGGTTGCGGTCGCTCGAGCACCGGAGCGAGCGGCGGCCGGGCGCCGGCGGCCTCGAGACGTTGCGCTTCGACGCCGTCTACGCCGCCGCACCGGTCTTCGGGTCGTCGCTCACGCTCCGCGACCGCAACTTCGGCTCGCGAGTCGGCTGGCGCGAGATCGTCGTTCGGGCCCGCGACGGCGCGGAGCTTCGCGGCGCCAGCGTGCCGGCGGAGAGCGCGAGCGACGAGCTGCGCGCCTACCCCGGAGACCTGCTCCGCTCCCCGCTCGACGTGTCGTCGGCCACCGCTCGCTTCTCGCTCGGTCGCGGTCCCGGTACGCCGCCCTCGCTCGACGCGGCCGGCACTCCCGCACACGAGGGCGGCGGCTTCGAGGCGCTGGTGTCCCGCGGGGAGCTCTCGCTCGGCGCGATCCTGCTCTCGCTCGGGCTCGCCGCCTTCTGGGGCGCCGCTCACGCGCTCACTCCCGGCCACGGGAAGGCGATCGTCGCCGGGTATCTGGTCGGCACGAAGGGGCGGCCGCTCGACGCCGTGCTGCTCGGGGCGATCGTGACCGTCACCCACACGATCGGCGTCTTCGCGCTCGGCCTCGTCACGCTGCTCCTCTCCCGGTTCATCGTCCCCGAGTCGCTCTACCCGTGGCTGACGCTCGTCTCGGGGCTGCTGGTCGTCGGGGTCGGCGCTTCGGTGCTGCGGAGCCGGCTCCGACGCCGCGGGCACGATCACGCACCACGACCATCACCACGACCACGACGGCCACCACCATCACCACCACGATGGCGGCGGCCGCCGAGGCCTCCTCGGCGTCGGCGTCGCCGCGGGGCTCCTGCCGTGCCCGTCCGCGCTCGTCGTGCTGCTCGCAGCGATCGCGTTGCACCGCGTCGGCTTCGGCCTGGCGCTGATCCTCGCGTTCAGCGTCGGCCTCGCCGCCACGATCACGGCGATCGGCCTCGTGGCTGTCCTCGCAAAGCGGGCCTTCAGCCGCCTGACGCTGGACGGCCCCGTCATCCGGCTGCTCCCGGCCGCGAGCGCGCTCGCGATTCTCGCGGTCGGCGTCGGCATCACTCTCAACGCGCTCCCGGAGGTGCTCTGATGTTCGGACTCGACGACAACATCGCCGCGCTCTCGCACGGCAGCTCGATCCTGGTCGTCCTGCTCGTGGCGACGCTGCTCGGCCTGCGTCACGCCACCGATCCCGACCACATCGCCGCGGTCACGACGCTGCTCGCCTCCGGCCGCGAGCGCGCCCGCAGGCGGGCCGCCGCGCTCGGGGCCTGGTGGGGGCTCGGACACGCCCTCACGCTCGTCGTCTTCGGTGTCCCGATCCTCCTCTTCGAGGCGTACCTCCCGGACGTCGTCCAGCGCGGGGCGGAGACCGCGGTGGCCGCCGTGATCGTCTATCTCGCCGTCCGGCTGCTCGTGCGCCACCGGCACCGGCACGAGCGGCGGCACGAGGTCCGGAGCCCGCTCGGCGCGTTCGGCATCGGGCTCGTCCACGGCATGGGCGGCAGCGCGGGCGTCGGCGTCCTCCTGCTGGCCGCGGTTCCTTCGACCGCTCTCGCCCTCGTCTCCCTGGTCGTGCTCGCCCTCTTCACCGCGGTCTCGATGACGATGGTGACCACCGGCTTCGGCGCCACTCTCGGCGCGCGACAGGGCGTCCTGGTCGCCGCGGCGCCGGCACTCGGCGTGGCGAGCCTCGCGTTCGGCTGCTGGTACGCGGCGGCCGCGTGGAACCTGATGCCGTACCCGTTCTAGGAGATACATTCGGCGGCGTGGAGCCCGTCTGCGTCGCCGACTACGAGCGCCTCGCAGAGGAGCGGCTCGACCCCGGGGCTTTCGGCTACTACGCCGGGGGCTCCGGCGACGAACAGGTGCTCGGCGGCAACGTCGAGGCGTGGCGACGGCTGCGACTGCGGCCCCGGGTCCTCGTGGACGTCGCCGAGGTGACGACGGCGACGACCGTGCTCGGGACGCCGGTCGCGATGCCGATTCTCGTGGCGCCGACCGCAATCCAGCGAATGGCACACCCCGACGGCGAGCCGGGGATGGCAAGGGCGGCAGCCGCCGCCGGGACCGTTCTCTGTCTCTCCACGATCGGCACGGCGACACTCGAGGAGGTCGCGGCAGCGGCGCCGGCCGCACCTCGCTGGTTCCAGCTCTACGTCTTCCGGGATCGCGGCGTGACACGCTCGCTCGTCGCGCAGGCGGTCGAGCACGGCTACGGCGCGATCGTGCTCACCGTCGACGCGCCGCGACTTGGCCGCCGGGAGCGAGACTTCCGCACCGGTTTCCGCGTGCCTGCGGAGATCGTCGTGCCGAGCATGGCCGCGCTGGGTGGCTGGGAAGGCGCCACCCCGCTCGAGCTCCTCGGTGCGATCGACCCGGCGCTGACCTGGTCCGACCTCGAGGAGCTGCGGTCGCTCTCGCCGCTGCCGCTCGTGCTGAAGGGGATCCAGACCGGGGAGGACGCGGCGCTTGCGTGCGACCACGGCGTCGACGCGATCGTCGTCTCGAACCACGGCGGCCGCCAGCTCGACGCGGTTGCGCCGACGGCCGAGCTGCTCCCCGAGGTCGTCGAGGCGGTCGCCGGCCGGATCGAGATCTATGTCGACGGCGGGGTCCGGCGCGGCTCCGACGTGGTCAAGGCGCTCGCGCTCGGCGCCCGAGCAGTGCTCGTGGGTCGCGCCCCGCTCTGGGGCCTCGCCTGCGACGGCGAGGCCGGCGCTCGCCGCGTGCTCGAGCTCCTGCGCGACGAGGTCGAGCTCGCGCTCGCGCTCTGCGGCTGCACGTCCCCTGAGGCTGTGACCCGCGCACACCTCGGTACGATCGGCGCCCCGTGATCGAGACGCTGACCCGCAACGCCGTCGACCTCCTACCCGCCGGCGGGCTCGAGGAGAAGCTGAAGCTCGGCCGACCGCTGCGGGTCAAGCTGGGGATCGACGTCACGTCGCCCGACCTGCACGTCGGCCGCGGCATCCCGCTCCAGCGGATGCGCGCCTTCCAGGACGAGGGCCACCTCGGCGTCTTCATCGTCGGCGACTACACGACGCGCATCGGCGACCCGTCCGGCCGCTCGGCCGAGCGGCCGATCCTCTCGCCGGACGAGATCGACGCGAACGCGAAGACCTACGTCGAGCAGGCTTTCAAGATCGTCGACCCCGAGAAGACGGAGGTCCGCTTCAACAGCGAGTGGCTCGCCGGGCTCGATTTCGAGGACGTGATCCGGCTCACCCGCACGACGACGGTCGCGCAGATTCTCGAACGCGACGACTTCTCGAAGCGGATGGCGGCGCGCGAGCCGATCTCGGTCTCGGAGCTCCTCTATCCGCTCATGCAGGCGTACGACTCGGTCGCGATCGAGGCGGACGTCGAGCTCGGCGGCACCGACCAGCTCTACAACCTCCTCGCCGGGCGGATGGTGATGGAGGCGTACAGGCTCGAGCCACAGGTCGTGCTGACGACGCCGCTCCTCCTCTCCTGGGACGGCGAGAAGATGAGCTCGTCCGTCGGGAACAACATCCCGCTGACCGCGCCGCCGGAAGAGCAGTTCGGTCGAACGATGCGGATTCCCGACTCCCAGCTCGAGGAGTGGTACCGGCTCGTGGTGGAGCGGCCGGTGCCGGACGGTGAGCCGATGCAGGCGAAATTGGCGCTCGCGCGCGCAATCGTGGCGCGCTCGCACGGGGAGGAGGCCGCGGGCCGGGCCGAGGAGCATTTCACCCGCGTCGTGCGGGAGGGACAAGCACCAGAGGACGTGTCGGAGTTGCCGCTTCCCGATGACGATCCCGTCCACCTACCGGCGCTGCTCGCGTCCGCATTCGGCCTCTCCACGAGCGAGGCGCGCCGGCTGATCGCCCAGGGTGGGGTGAAGGTGGACGGAGCGGCGGTGATGGAGCTCGACGTGCCTCGTGCGGGGCTCGTCGACACCACGCTCCAGGCCGGCAAGCGGCGCTTCGCCCGGCTCCGTGCGCCTGCTTGACACTACGACGCGTGCTGGTACACTTCCCCGGCCGCCCGAGAGGGTCGGCGTGACAAGGTCCCGTCCTCGACACAACGGAGCGCTTACAGGCACCGATCGGATACGATCAGAACCGCAGCTTGTAGGCCTCTGGCGCGAGTCGGAGGCTTTTTTACGCCGCCACCCCTAGACCGTGGCATTGGTCTTTGAAAACTCAACAGCGTGCGTTTACGTCGAGACCTCGTGGTCTCGCCGGCCTGCCTTTCCGAAAGCCAGCCCTGCGAGTCGCTCGAGGCTCTAACCTCGTCACCCCTTCGGGGGAGACACTTTGAGCTCAAGCTCGAAGGAGAAAAGCTTGCCGCTCTGCTTGCTTAACGGCAGTGCCGGCAAACCAATCTTCACGGAGAGTTTGATCCTGGCTCAGGACGAACGCTGGCGGCGCGCTTAACACATGCAAGTCGAGCGAGAATCAGTCCTTCGGGACTGAGGACAGCGGCGAACGGGTGAGTAACACGTGGGTAATCTGCCCTCGATTCTGGGATAGCCCGGGGAAACCCGGATTAATACCGGATAGCCTCTCGAGCTTTCGAGCTCGTGAGAAAAGGTAGCTTCGGCCTCCGATCGAGGATGAGCCCGCGGCGGATTAGCTTGTTGGTGGGGTAACGGCCCACCAAGGCCACGATCCGTAGCTGGTCTGAGAGGACGATCAGCCACACTGGGACTGAGACACGGCCCAGACTCCTACGGGAGGCAGCAGTGGGGAATCTTGCGCAATGGGCGAAAGCCTGACGCAGCGACGCCGCGTGGGGGAAGAAGGCCTTCGGGTTGTAAACCTCTTTCGACAGGGACGAAGCCACTCGGGTTAATAGCCCAGAGGGTGACGGTACCTGCAGAAGAAGCCCCGGCTAACTACGTGCCAGCAGCCGCGGTAATACGTAGGGGGCAAGCGTTGTCCGGATTTATTGGGCGTAAAGAGCGTGTAGGCGGCCAGACAGGTCCGTTGTGAAAACTGGAGGCTTAACCTCCAGACGTCGATGGAAACCGTCTGGCTAGAGTCCGGAAGAGGAGAGTGGAATTCCTGGTGTAGCGGTGAAATGCGCAGATATCAGGAAGAACACCCGTGGCTAAGGCGGCTCTCTAGTACGGTACTGACGCTGAGACGCGAAAGCGTGGGGAGCGAACAGGATTAGATACCCTGGTAGTCCACGCCGTAAACGATGGGTGCTAGGTGTGGGGGGTGTCGACTCCCTCCGTGCCGAAGCTAACGCATTAAGCACCCCGCCTGGGGAGTACGGCCGCAAGGCTAAAACTCAAAGGAATTGACGGGGGCCCGCACAAGCAGCGGAGCATGTGGTTTAATTCGACGCAACGCGAAGAACCTTACCAAGGCTTGACATGGTCGGGAAAGCCGTAGAAATACGGCCCTCCTTCGGGACTCGATCACAGGTGGTGCATGGCTGTCGTCAGCTCGTGTCGTGAGATGTTGGGTTAAGTCCCGCAACGAGCGCAACCCCTGTCCTATGTTGCCAGCGAGTTATGTCGGGGACTCATAGGAGACTGCCGGTGACAAATCGGAGGAAGGTGGGGATGACGTCAAGTCCTCATGCCCCTTATGTCTTGGGCTACACACGTGCTACATTGGCCGGTACAAAGGGCTGCGATGCCGCGAGGCGGAGCGAATCCCAAAAAGCCGGTCCCGGTTCGGATTGGAGGCTGAAACTCGCCTCCATGAAGGCGGAGTTGCTAGTAATCGCGAATCAGCAACGTCGCGGTGAATACGTTCCCGGGCCTTGTACACACCGCCCGTCACACCACGAAAGTCGGCAATACCCGAAGCCGGTGGGCTAACCCTTTTGGGAGGCAGCCGTCGAAGGTAGGGTCGATGATTGGGGTGAAGTCGTAACAAGGTAGCCGTAGCGGAAGCTGCGGCTGGATCACCTCCTTTCTAGGGATGCAGGAGCGCTTTTACTCCTGCAGGCGCCGAGCTCGTTGATGAGCTTGCTCGTCCGATGACTCGGTTCGCCTGGAAACAACGTCGACCTCGACGTAGCAGTCCGTACGCTGTTGAGTTTTGAGAGACCGTGCCAATGCCGGTTTAGACCCGGTGTGCGGTTGTCTCGTGTAGGGCAGGCCGCCGGCCTGCGTGCACCTTGAAAACTCCATAGTGGCAACACACGTGTTCTTTCTGATCAAGAGAACAAGAGCACACGGTGGATGCCTTGGCGCCAAGAGCCGATGAAGGACGTGGGCGGCTGCGATAAGCCCGGGGGAGATGCTGACCAATCACTGATCCCGGGATTTCCGAATGGGGAAACCTACGCGTGGTAATGCGCGCGTGCTCTTGCCTGAATACATAGGGCAAGCAGCGGCAAGCTGGGGAACTGAAACATCTTAGTACCCAGAGGAAAGGAAAGAAACCTCGACTCCCTGAGTAGTGGCGAGCGAAAAGGGAAGAGCCCAAACCCATGCGACGTGATAGACGGCAGTCGTTGTTGCGTGGGGGTTGTAGGGCCTGTCTTGATCCGTCTGCCGGCGGGTCGGGAAGTTACAAAGTTGTGCGTTAGTCGAAGTGAATGGAAATTCACACCGCAGAGGGTAATGGTCCCGTAGACGAAAACGCATAGCCTTCCTGGACAGGTACCTGAGTACGGCCGGGCACGGGAAACCCGGTCGGAACCCGCGGGGACCACCCCGCAAGGCTAAGTACTCCTTGGCGACCGATAGTGAACTAGTACCGTGAGGGAAAGGTGAAAAGCACCCCGGAAGGGGAGTGAAATAGTACCTGAAACCGTGTGCTTACAAGCGGTCGGAGCAGGCTTGTCCTGTCACGGCGTGCTTTTTGCATAACGAGCCAGCGAGTTACTCTTCAACGGCAAGGTTAAGGAAACGGAGCCGTAGCGAAAGCGAGTCTGAATAGGGCGCTTTAGTCGTTGGAGGTAGACCCGAAACTGAGTGATCTACCCATGGGCAGGTTGAAGCGGGGGTAAGACCCCGTGAAGGACCGAACCGACCTCGGTTGAAAACGGGGCGGATGACCTGTGGGTCGGAGTGAAAGGCTAATCAAACTCAGAGATATCTGGTTCTCCCCGAAATATATTTAGGTATAGCGTCACGCGTTCAATACCGGTTGTAGAGCACTGCTTGGTCTAGGGGGCCTACCAGCTTACCGAAATCAGGCAAACTCCGAATGCCGGTATTCCAGAGCGTGGCAGTCAGACTGCGGGGGATAAGCTTCGTGGTCGAAAGGGAAACAGCCCGGACCGTCGGCTAAGGCCCCTAATTCCATGCTAAGTGGGAAACGATGTTCGATTGCACAGACAACCAGGATGTTGGCTTAGAAGCAGCCATCATTAAAAGAGTGCGTAACAGCTCACTGGTCAAGTGATCGGGCGCGGACAATGTAACGGGGCTCAAGCATGGAGCCGAAGCCACGGACTTCACGGGTCAAACCGTGGAGTGGTAGGGGAGCGTTCCCATGCCAGCGAAGCGGCGGCGGAAGCCAGCCGTGGAGGCATGGGAAGTGAGAATGCTGGCATGAGTAACGAAAGAGGAGTGAGAAACTCCTCCGCCGAATGCCCAAGGGTTCCTGAGTAAAGCTAATCTGCTCAGGGTTAGTCGGGACCTAAGCCGAGGCCGAAAGGCGTAGGCGATGGACAACTGGTTGATATTCCAGTACCACGTCCCCACCGCTATCACCGATGGCGGGACGGGGTAGGCTATGGAATCCCAGGCGATGGTCGTCCTGGGGTAACCGCGTAGGGCGGGCGATAGGGAAATCCGTCGCCCATCAAGCCTGAGACGGGATGCCGAGCCCAGAGATGGGCGAAGTTCCGGAAGCCATGCCTCCAAGAAAAGCGTCTAGGGAGGTGGGACGTGCCCGTACCAAAACCGACACAGGTGGGCAGGTAGAGAATACCAAGGCGATCGGAAGAACTCTCGTTAAGGAACTCGGCAAAATGGTCCCGTAACTTCGGGAGAAGGGACGCCCCGGTAGGGTGACGCGGATTTACTCCGTCGAGCCCGAGGGGGCCGCAGTGAAACGGCCCAAGCGACTGTTTACCAAAAACACAGGTCTCTGCGAAGTCGTAAGACGACGTATAGGGGCTGACGCCTGCCCGGTGCCGGAAGGTCACGAGGAGAGGTTAGTCTTCGGGCGAAGCCTTGAATCCAAGCCCCGGTAAACGGCGGCGGTAACTATAACCGTCCTAAGGTAGCGAAATTCCTTGTCGGGTAAGTTCCGACCTGCACGAATGGCGTAACGACTTGGGCGCTGTCTCAACGAGAGATCCGGTGAAATTGTAGTCTCGGTGAAGATGCCGAGTACCCGTGGTTGGACGGAAAGACCCCGTGAACCTTTACTGCAGCTTTACGTTGAAGTCTGGTGTTCGTTGTCCAGGATAGGTGGGAGCCTTTGAAGCGGGGACGCCAGTCTCCGTGGAGGCAACCTTGGGATACCACCCTTCGGATTCTGGGCTTCTAACCCGGTGCCGTGATCCGGGCCGGGAACAGCGTGAGGTGGGCAGTTTGACTGGGGCGGTCGCCTCCTAAAATGTAACGGAGGCGCGCAATGGTTCCCTCAGCACGGTTGGAAATCGTGCGTAGAGCGCAAAGGCATAAGGGAGCTTGACTGCGAGACTGACAAGTCGAGCAGGGACGAAAGTCGGCCTTAGTGATCCGGCGGTTAAGAGTGGAATTGCCGTCGCTCAACGGATAAAAGGTACTCCGGGGATAACAGGCTTATCCTTCCCAAGAGTCCACATCGACGGAAGGGTTTGGCACCTCGATGTCGGCTCGTCGCATCCTGGGGCTGAAGCAGGTCCCAAGGGTTGGGCTGTTCGCCCATTAAAGCGGTACGCGAGCTGGGTTCAGAACGTCGTGAGACAGTTCGGTCCCTATCCACCATGGGCGCTGGAAGTTTGAGAGGAGTCGTCTCTAGTACGAGAGGACCGAGACGAACGGACCTCTGGTGTATCAGTTGTCCTGCCAAGGGCACTGCTGATTAGCCACGTCTGGACGGGATAACCGCTGAAAGCATCTAAGCGGGAAGCCCACCTCGAGATGAGACTTCCCATCCCCTCGAGGGAGTAAGGGCCGTGGAAGACCACCACGTCGATAGGCCGGCGGTGCACGCGCAGCAATGCGTTCAGCTGACCGGTACTAATTGCCCGAGGTCTTGATTTTGAACACGTGATGTCACTATGGAGTTTTGAGGGTGCGCCGAACCGGCGGACTTTCGACAATTTCGGCGGTCATAGCGTCGGGGATACACCTCTTCCCATTCCGAACAGAGAAGTTAAGCCCGACAGCGCCGATGGTACTCGGGGCGCAAGCCCCCGGGAGAGTAGGACGCCGCCGAA
>CAWDJZ010000009.1:0-203740 GCA_963802765.1 uncultured Gaiellaceae bacterium | reverse complement strand
TGCCGGACCGTCCTGGGCGACCCGAACGAGGTCGTTCGCCGCCGTTCCCTTGACGGTGATCGCGTCGGGCTGGCCGTCGCCGGCGTTTCCGACGAGCGCGGCAGCCAGATTGACGTCGACCTTGTCGAGGTCCGTCCCTCTGACGTCGTTCACGAGCACCGTGTCGGCGCCGCCGAGCGCATTCAGGTCGATCTGCTCGACGTCGTCGAGATCCATCGTGATGTTCCCGACGTTGCGGAAGAAGCGGATCCGCTCGCCGTTCGCCGAGACGTCGAACGCCTCCGCAGCGCCGGCGCCGTTGAACAGCATCGAGTCACGGTTGCCGAACTGACCCTCGACACGGTCGCTGCCGTCGCCGGGATCCCAGACGAACGTGTCGTCGCCGAAGCCCATGAAGGCGGTGTCGTCGCCGCGGTTGCCGTCGGCGCGATCGTGGCCGAAGCCGCCCCGGAACACTTCCCGGCCGGAGCCGCCGGCGAGAGAGTCGTCGCCGAACTCGCCGTCGAGCGTCGTCGCCTCCGTGTCGGTGAAGACGCCGTTGACCTCGTCGATCCGGACGAAGTCGTCGCCGAACCCCGCCTCGACCTCGATCTTGTCGAACCGGTCGCGGTCGAACCGGCGCTCGGCCGAGCCGTCGTCGTCGACGTCGAGCTCGAGCGTGTCGGGGTCGCCGGCCCGGAGTCGAAGCGCGATCGTGTCGCCTCTGAACGTGCCTTCGATCTCGAGGGTGTCGTGCCTGACCTTCGCCTCGACCTTCTGCTTGTGCTTCACCGCCGGCGCGGCGCCCGCCTGGACCGCGAAGCCGAGGCCGAGCGCGGCGACGGCGGTGACGACGAGCGGCCGGAGTGCTGACCGGCGAGCTCGTGCTGGTGCGTGGTTCATCTGTGGTTCCTCCAATCGGCTCATGAGCGTTGGTCGCTCGGATGTGCCGATGGTCTCTCGCTGACATTCGTGTACGCGCCGAGGGAACCCCTGGACCGGCGGAGCAGGCCCCGGGGCGTGACCTGGGGACGTCCCTGGTGGAGCAGGCGGATTTCGATAGTTAACGTCAGATAACGGCGGACTGCGCCGCCGCGTGCGCCGGCCGCGCCGCGGTAGAAGTCGTCGGCGCGGCGGCGTTAGGCTCATGCCTCTTGCTGAAACGTGGCCTCGTCCTCGCTGCTGTCTGCCTCGTCTTGCCGAGCCCGGCCGGAGCGGATCCCGATGTCGAAGCGGCCGTCGCCCGCCTCGACGTTCCACGAGAGCTGCGCGCCGTCAGCTACTACCCCGCCGACGCCGGCTGGACGCAGATGTGGGAGCCCTGGCGTCCGGAGCGAATCGCCGCCGACCTCCGCCGGCTCCGGAGCCTCAACGCCAACACCGTCCGCGTCGTCGTTCCCGCCCATTACTTCGGCTACCCGAGCCCGCAGCAGGAGAAGCTGCACCTCCTGCGCGAGCTCGTCGACATCGCGGCCGGCGCCGGCCTGCACGTGCATCTCACACTGTTCGACTGGTGGGACGAGTACCGGGACATCGAGGGGTCGAAGCGGTGGGCCCGCGCCGTGCTCGCGCCGTACGTCGGCGACCGAAGGATCGCGTTCGTCGAGCTCAAGAACGAGGTCGACACGACGGACAGAGCGGCGCTCCAGTGGGCACGCGAGCTCGTCCCGTGGCTGCGGGGCCTGCTCAGGCGACAAACGCCGGTGACGGTGTCAGTCGGCGGGACGAAGCCGGCGCTCAGGCTGCGTCCGCTGGCTGCGGCGCTGCCGGCGGCGGCGCGGCCCGACTTCTTCAGTGCCCACTACTTCACGGGTGGCGGCGAAGCGGCAGAGCACGTCTTCGCAACGCTGCGCGACCTCGCCGCGCCGACGCCGCTGTGGATCGGCGAGCTCGGATACCCGACCTCCACCGCCCATACCGGCTTCGAGGGCGTCCCGCTGACACCGTCCGGCCAGGAAGCCGCTCAGCAGCACTACTTCAAGCTCTGCTTCGGTGCGCTGGCGCGCCTCGGTCTCCCGGCTCCCGGGCTCTGGATCCTGGACGACTTCGCCGCGGGCGCGATCCCGGCCTCGGACGTGCACCAGAAGGAGACCGAGTACCGCTTCGGCCTGTTTCGCGAGGACGGCTCCGCGAAGCCGGCGGCGGGCACCGTGCGCCGGCTGTTCAGCGGGCGCCTGGATACGGCCTTCAACGGAGGCTTCGAGGTCGCCGCGGCGGCCGAGGACGGATCGTCCGTACCGGCGGTCTGGGGGTCCAGGGGTGAG
The DNA here is from genome assembly GCA_963802765.1 of uncultured Gaiellaceae bacterium. Classification (GTDB taxonomy): domain Bacteria; phylum Actinomycetota; class Thermoleophilia; order Gaiellales; family Gaiellaceae; genus Gaiellasilicea. The sequence continues at coordinate 201,497 of CAWDJZ010000009.1, read as the reverse complement.
TTACGCCTCGTGCGCGACCCGGCGGTGGCGAGATCTGGTGCAGCGTCCGCCCGGGTCGTCGGACGGCCCGGACGGAGCGGGATCTTCCTCGTCACGCCGGTCGCGGCTCCGGTGCGAGCCGGCCGAGCACGGCTCTCGGCGTGGGTCCGCGGCGTTGACGCGACGATCCGCATCGCGATCGCCTGGTTCGGCCCGGCGGGCCGCCAAGTGGGTCTGAGGTGGACGTCCGTTCCTGCCGGCGACAGCTGGCGCAGAGCGGTGGTGGAGGCCAGGCCGCCGGCCGGAGCCGCCTTCGCGCGGATCGTCCTCGAAGCACGACAGCTGCAGGGCTCCGCGTGGATCGACGACGTCTCCTTCAGCTGGCGCTAGCGGGCAACGACGTCCGCCGCGCAGCTCGAGACGAGCGCGTCGAAGACGTCGCCCGGCTCGACCCCGCGCAGTGACTCGTGCCCGAGGTCGACCTCGATCTCGGGCCAGGACTCGAGCCCGAGTGACCGCGCACCCTCGTCGGCGCCGAAGCAGAGCAGCCGCTCGGTCGAGAAGACGCCGCGCTTGCCCGTCTGGCGCCGGGCGATCCCCTCCAGCTCGCGCAGCTCCGCGAACGGATCGATGCGGACGTTGGAGTCGGAGCCGATGCAAACGGGGATGCCGCGGTGCTCGATCCGCGCGGCCGGAATGAAACCGTCCGCGAGGTCGGACTCGGTCGTCAGGCACGCGCAGACGGTTGTGCCGCTCTGCGCGAGAAGATCGAGCTCGGCGCCGTCAGCGTGCGTGGCGTGGACGACGGTGACGTGCGGCCCGAGGCAGCCCGAGCGCTCGAGCAACTCGATCGGCCGGCAGCCGTGCTCGGCGAGGCACTCCTCGATCTCCCGCGGCTGCTCGTCGGCGTGGACGTGGAGCGGCAGGCCCTCGGCCACGGCGTAACGACCGAGCTCTTCGAGCCAGTCGCGCGGGCAGGCGCGGACGGAGTGGGGGGCAAGGCCGACGCGGACACCCTCGGCACGGAGCGACTCGAGCTGGCGGAGGTAGTCGGCGGGCGACTCCTGCCGCATGCGCGGCAGGCCGCCCCGCCCATACGCCGCGAGCAGGAGGACGAGCTCGATCCCGGCCTCGGCGGCGGCCTCGACCGCCGCGCGCGCCTCGGGGAGGCCGAGGTAGTGGAACTCGCCGACCGCGGTGTAACCGCCGTTGCGCATCTCCGATGTACGTGGCCGCGTAGAGCTCGCGGACGCTCGCCGGCGTTTGGCGCTCCGCCTCGGCGAGCATCAGCTCCCGCCAGGCCCAGAAGTCGCCGCCGCCGGCCCGGCCGCGCAGGGCCCGCTGGAAGGTGTGGCTGTGCGCGTTGACGAAGCCCGGCAGCGTGATCGTCTCGGCCATGTCGGGGAGCCTAGATCGCCGGCCAGCCAGAGACCCCGCGGCGCCGTATCCTCTTCTCATGGCCTCCCGCGCAGTCCCGGCACCGCTCGCGCAGCTTCCGAACGCGCTGACGGTCCTGCGGCTGGCGCTGATCCCGCTGTTCGTCGGGCTGATGCTCGCCGACGACCCCGCCAACTGGCCCGCCGGGATCGTCTTCGCCGTGGCCGGGGTGACCGACCAGGTCGACGGCTTCCTCGCGCGCCGCTGGCACGTCGAGTCGCAGTTCGGGAAGGTCGCCGATCCACTTGCCGACCGGCTGATGATCGACGCGGCCGCGGTGATGCTCTGGGTGACCGGCCGCCTGCCCTGGTACGCGGCGCTCGTGATCCTCGTCGCGTGACCTGATCATGGTTGGCGGGTACAAGCTGGTCGTGAACCGCGGCTACGACTTCGAGGTGTCCCGCGTCGGCAAGCTCGCGACGTGGGTGCTCTACGCTCGCGATCGGGCTCGTGCTGGTGACGGACGACGGCGTCGACTGGCCGGTCTGGCTCTTCTGGATCGGGGTCGCGCTGGCGCTCGTGGCTGCGGCGCAGTACGTGCTCAAGGCGCGCCGTGAGGTGCGGGTCGTGAAGGCCGTCGTGATGGCGGGTGGGGAGGGGACGCGGCTGCGGCCGCTGACCTCGAACCAGCCGAAGCCGATGGTCCCGATCGCAGGAAAGCCGTGCATGGAGCACATCCTCGAGCTCTTGCTCGAGCACGGCTTCGACGACGTCATCGTCACGCTCGCGTTCATGCCGCAGGCGATCCGGGGCTATTTCGGCGACGGCGACTCGCTCGGCCTCAACATCGAGTACTCGATCGAGGAGCTGCCGCTGGGAACCGCCGGCTCGGTCCGGCTCGCGAGCGGCGCCCTCGACGAGACGTTCCTCGTGATTTCCGGCGACGCGCTCTGCGACGTCGATCTCGGCTCGCTCGTGCGCCGCCACGAGGAGGCCGGCGCCGCCGTCACGATCGGGCTGAAGTCCGTCGACAACCCGCTCGAGTTCGGCATCGTCGTCACCGACGACGACGGGAAGGTCGAGCGCTTCCTGGAGAAGCCGTCCTGGGGTCAGGTCTTCTCGGACACGATCAACACAGGCATCTACGTGCTCGAGCCGGAGGTCCTGACCCACATTCCGACCGACGGCGCGTTCGACTTCTCGAAGGAGCTCTTCCCGCTGCTGCTCGAGATGGGGCGGCCGATCTACGGGCACGTGCTCGAGGGCTACTGGCAGGACATCGGGAACCTCGACCAGTACCGCCAGGCGAACTTCGATGCGCTCGACGAGCGGGTGCGCCTGAACATCGAGGGCATCCAGCTGCGCGGCAACGTCTGGATCGGCGAGGGCGCCGACATCTACGACGTCGAGGAGGTCGAGGGGCCGGCGTTCATCGGCAACCACTGCCGGATCGCGCAAGACGCCTCGGTCGGGCCGTACACCGTGCTCTCGAACGGCGTCACGCTGCGCGAACGCGCACGAACGGTGCGGACGGTGATCGACGCGGCGACGCACGTGGGCCGCAGCGCGCTGATCGAGGGAGCGATCATCGGCCGCACCTGCGACATCCGCGACCACGTCCGGATCCAGGAAGGCGCCGCGATCGGCGACGAGGTCACGATCGGCTCGGAGGCGAGCATCATGCCGCACGTCCGGGTCTACCCCTACAAGGAGGTCGAGACCGGCGCCCAGGTCTTCGAGAACCTGATCTGGGAGACGCGCGCCTCCTCGCGCCTGTTCGGCAGGGACGGTGTGAGCGGGCTCGTCAACGTCGATCTCACTCCCGAGACGGCCGCGCGGCTCGCGACCGCGCTCGGCACCGCCCTCAAGCGCGGCGCCCGCGTCGTCGCCAGCCGCGACTCCGCCCCCGGCTGCCGGATGATCAAGCGCGCGACGATCTCCGGCCTGAACGCGGCGGGAATCGACGTCGCCGACCTGCGCGTCTCGCCCCCCGCGGTCGGCCGGCACGTGCTCAAGACGCAGGGGTTCGCGGCCGGCGTGCACGTCGGCACGAGCCATCTCGACCCGGAAGCGGTCTTCATCCGCATCTACGAGCCGCCCGGGATCCTGGTCACGCCCGGCCTGCAGAAGGAGATCGAGCGGAACTTCACGCGCCAGGAGCTCCGCCGAGTCGACTCGGGCGGCGTCGGCTCGGTCTCCTACCCGGCGCGAGTGCGCGAGAGCTACGCGCAGGATCTGCTCGGCTCGCTGGACGCCGAGGCGATCCGCGAGCGGCGGTTCCGGATCGTCGTGGACTACGGCTACTCGGCCGCCTCGTTCGTGCTGCCGCTCGTGGTCGGGCCGCTCGGCGTGGAGGCGGTCTCCGCGCACGGCTTCTTCGCCGACGAGCTGGGCGAGCGCGGCACGCTCGCGCAGTCGATCGGGCACACGAAGCGCCTCGTGACGGCCATCGGGGCGGATCTCGGCGCGGTCTTCGACCAGTCGGGCGAGCGGCTCTATCTGGTCGACGAGCTGGGCCACGAGGTGCCGGTCGATCAGGCCTTGCTGCTCTTCGTCCGCCTGCTCGCCGAGCGGGGGACGAAGGGGAAGCTCGCGTTCCCGGTCACGGCCACGAGCAAGCTCGACGAGCTCGCCGGCGACGCGCTCGAGATCGTGCGCACGCCGAACTCGCTGACTGACCTGACGAGCGCCGCTGCCCAGCCGGGGGTCGTGTTCGCAGGGGCGGTCGGGGGCGGCTACGTCTTCCCGGAGTTCCTGCCGGCCTACGACGCGGTCGCAAGCCTCGCGAAGCTCCTCGAGCTGCTCGCGCCACTGCGCCGGCCGCTCTCGGAGCTCGTCGCCGAGCTGCCGGTGCCGACGTTGATCCACCGGCGCCTGGCCTGCCCGTGGTCGAAGAAGGGGCTCGTGATGCGGGTGCTGAACGAGCGCCTGGCCGGCCGCGACCTCGATCTCACCGACGGGATCAAGCTGATGAACGAGCACGGCTGGTCGCAGGTGCTGCCCGACCCCGACGAGCCGCTCGTGCACATCTACGCCGAGGGGGAGACACCGGAGGCGTCGGAGGAGCTCGAGCGGGAGGTCCGGGAGCTGGTCGAGGAAGTAATGCAGGGAGAAGCGCCCGTACCGCGAACCTCGGTAGAAGCCTCAAGCTGAGGTTGACCCCTCGGTACACGGCCTGCTTTACTGACCCCGAGACGACGATTAGAAAGGTGACATGGAACCGCTACCCGATCTGGGCACGCTCTCCGACGAGGACCTCAAGAGCCTGATCGAGGAGCTCGAACAGGAGGAGAACGAGGTCTCGTTCCGCCGTCGCCTGCTCCAGGGCCGGATCGACATCCTGCGTGCCGAGCGGACAGCCCGGCTGAAGGGGAAGGGCGTGGGGGACGTCGACGTCGAGGCCCTCACCGACATCCTCTCGTCGCGCAGCGCCCCGGCGGCGGAAGAGGGTCGTTGAGCTGGCTCGCCGAAGGGCGGCCTGAACCGTGAGTCACGTCTACTGTCCCGAGTGCGGCTTCCAGAACCCGGAAGCGGCGAACTACTGTGCGCGCTGCGGCTCGCTCCTGCACAAGGGGAGGCGGGCGAACAGACGATGTCGTACACGCCCGAGGAGCTGGCTGATGACCCCGGCGCCGCCCTCCAGGAGGTCGGCGGGAAGGGCCCGGCGCTCGTCGTGCGCTCCGGCGGCGGCAGGGCGGGGGAGAGCTTCTTCCCCTCCGCGGAGCGGACGCTGATCGGCCGCTCGCCCGAGTGCGACGTGTTCCTCGACGACGTGACCGTCTCCCGCCGTCACGCCGAGCTCGTTCGCGACGGCGAGACGTTCACGATCACCGATCTCGGCAGCCTCAACGGCACGTTCGTGAACCGCAAGCGGATCGAGTCGGCCGAGCTGGACGACGACGACGAGGTCCAGATCGGCAAGTACCGGCTGACCTTCCTGCGCCGATGAGCACCACGACGCCCACAACCGGCACGCAGCGGAGATCCGACCAGCCCCGGCTGCATACGATCGGCGCGGTCTGCGCCCGGCTGCAGCCGGAGTTCCCGGACATCTCGATCTCGAAGATCCGCTATCTCGAGGACCAGGGCTTGCTGACGCCCAAGCGGACACGCGGCGGCTACCGGCTCTTCAGCGAGGAGGATGTCGAGCGGCTGGAGACGATCCTGAGGCTGCAACGCGACGAGTTCCTGCCCCTGCGCGTGATCCGCCAGGAGCTGGCCACCCGGCCCGACGCCGCCAACCGCACGCGCAAGCGGCACACGGTGCTCGGGGAGCAGGAGGGCGAGCTCGACTTCGAGGAGCTGTGCGACCGGACGGGTATCGACGCCGCCTTCGCACGGGCACTCGAGGAATACGGGTTGCTCGCGCCGCGGATCGAGTCCGGCGACCGGATCTACCGCGAGGGCGACGTCGACATCGCGGCTGCGTGCGCGCGGCTCGCCCAGTACGGCATCGACGCGCGCCACCTCCGCACGTTCCGCAACTCGGCCGGCCGGGAGGCAGGGCTCCTGGAGCAGCTGGTCGCGCCGGCGTTGCGCTCGCGCAACGCGGAGCGGCGGAAGACCGGTCTCGAGGACCTCCAGCAGCTCGCAGAGACCTCGCAGGAGCTGTCGCGGCTGCTCTTCTGGCGGGAGCTCCGGCTCCTCGCCGAGAGGTAGAGTCGAGCAGTGAGCACCCCGGGAGCAGCGCTCGACCTGCGTGACCGCGTCCGCGACGTGCCGGACTTCCCGAAGCCCGGGATCGTCTTCAAGGACCTGATGCCGCTCGTCGCCGATCCGGTGTACTTCCGGGAGACGCTCGACCGCCTCGAGGAGCTCGCCCGGCCGCTCCGGCCCGACGTCATCCTCGGCGCCGAGGCGCGCGGGTTCATCTTCGGAGGCGCGCTGGCCGACCGGCTCGGCTGCGGCTTCGTGCCGGCACGGAAGCCGGGCAAGCTCCCCTGGGAGACGGTCGAGGCGACCTACGACCTCGAATACGGCACCGACAGCCTGCAGGTGCACGCGGATGCGCTCGGCAAGGGCTCCCGCGTGATCGTTCACGACGACGTGCTCGCCACCGGCGGGACGGCCAAGGCGAAGACGGAGCTCGTCGAGCAGCTCGGCGGGGAAGTCGTCGGCGTGCTGTTCGTGATCGAGCTCGAGTTCCTGCACGGACGCGACAAGCTCTCCGGCTACGACGTCCAGTCGCTGCTGAGCTACTGACGGCGCCCGGACGCACGGCTAAGGCGGCCCGTCCGTCGTGCCGATGACAATGGAGACGATGTACGACGCGCTCACGGCCCGATACACGTTCGCGTGTCCCCGGCGAGAGCACGCCCACGTGTCGCTCTCGTCGTTCCGCCTGCTCGAGCGGCTCCCGGGCGCAGCGCACCCGGCGGTCTACGGCGTCCGCTTCGACTGCCGCTGCGGCGAGGAGCATCCCGGGCTCGTCGCCCACGACGACCTCGACTGGGCGCCACTCGGCGCTCACGCCGGCCCCTTCGTCGACCTGATGACCTCGCGCACCGCAGACGCGGCGGAAGAGCTGCTCGGCGCGGCCGCATCGCACCTGCGCGCGGGGGAGTGGCCGTGGAGCTTCTACTGCTATCCCGAGGGTCGGCCGCGGCCGGTCTTCCCGTCCTCGTTCGTCGCGGTCGCCCCCGGCGAGCGGCGATTCGGGCTCGCCGTGCGCTGTCCCGCGTGCAGCGCTCTCTCGGTCAACCTCGTCTCGCAGGCGCACGTCGACCTCCCGTTCGCGAACGACGAGGAGATCGGTGTCGTCGAGCACGTGTTCGCCGGGGATGCCCGGCTCGCGCTCGAGGAGTTCCACGCCGAGCTGCACTCCGCCCGCTTCGACGAACGGAGGTTGCACCTGAACTAGTGCCTGTTCCGTTTCACCTCCGACCGGGAACAACCCGGTCGGAACCCCTGTGGAACGGAGGCAGCGATGATCGGAGTGACACGCGGGATCTCGACGCTTGCCGGAGCGGCCGTCGCCGGCATCCTGCTCTGGATCGCGACGCAGATCGGTACGGAGAGCAACAGCGAGTACTGGGCCACGTACGGGGTGATCGCGGCGGCCGGCTTGACGATGGCGCTGTCGCAGCTCCTCGGCGGCTGGACGAAGTGGGGGTGGCCTCGGTTCTCGCTCGGGGTCTTCCTCATCGGCTTCCTCCCCGTGCTCGCGGTGGGCGGCTGGGTGCTCCTGGCGCGGCAACCCGCGGACTGGATGAACACGTCGAACTGGTCGCGTGACCTCGGGATCCACGGCGCCGTGGCAGACATCGGCAACATCCTCCCGGCCGTCGCCTTCGGGATCGGGCTCGTCTTCGGGTTCTCGTTCGACACCGCCGGCCCGCGCACCGAGCCGGTGCCGGTCACCAGGCGCACCGACGAAGAGACGCGGGTGGTCGAGCGCGACGCGGACGAGCCGCTGACCGCCGAGCGTCGGGTCCCTCCACACCCTGAGGAGGAGCCGACCGTGACGACGACCCGGAGCAGCCGCGACGACGCGTGAGCCCCGGGACAAGGGGATTGCACGGCGGCGGCGTCCGTCCGAAGAGGACGTCTGGATGGACGCCGCCGCCGTGAGCTCAGGAGAACGGAAGCGCTAGCGCGTCTCGCCGGGGCGGTCCTCGCCCCGCAGCCGCACAAAGAGGAAGATCGCCCCTGCGGCGACGAGCGACAGAATCAGCGACGTGCCGCCCGCGACCCCGAGCAGGATCATGCCGAGCCAGAGGACGAGAAAGAAGAAGACGGCCCAGGCAAACGCCTGCACCCCTTGATCGATCGACGGCATGCGCAAGTGCATAAGCGGCGATCCTAACGGGATCCGAGCTCGAGGCTGATCATTGAACCCGCGGGCGCGAAAGCGCCCGCCTTCAGGGATCTTGCGCGCGCCGGATCTGCTCCCGCAGATCCGGCGCTTGCGCCAATTAATTCAGGGAGCCGGTGGCGCTTTCGTCCACCGTGCCCGCTGACTTTCCGCTTCCGCGTACGGCCCTCGAGCTCGGCTTCGACCTAATCGCGCTCCGTGCTCCCTGCAGGCAGGAACGTAACGGGGGTGTCCTCTTCGGGCAAGTACTTCGCGACGGTGTTGTCTGCAAATTGCGACAAGTTCTCGTTCTGGCTACCGCGAGACGGTCCCTAGGATGCCGTCGTGGGCCGCGCGGGAGTCTGGATCGTCGCCGCCGCGGCCTTGCTGGCCGCGGCCGTGCTCACGGTGCTCGGCGCGGGGGACAGCCCCGACGCGCTTCCCAACTGGCAGGCGTTCGTGCTCGGCGTCGTTCAGGGTGCGACCGAGCTCTTGCCGATCTCCTCCTCGGGGCATCTGATCCTCGTCCCCTGGCTCGGCGACTGGGACTACCTGAAGGAGCACGAGGCGTTCAACCAGACGTTCGACGTCGCGCTCCATCTCGGGACCCTGGTCGCGGTCGTCGGGTACTTCTGGCACGACATCTGGAGGCTGGTGGCGGCGTGGGTGGGGACGCTGCGCACGCGCCGGCTCGAGACCGCAGACGAGAAGATCGCCTGGTTCGTGTTCGTCGCGACGATCCCCGCCGCGGTCGTCGGGCTCGTCGGCGAGGACCTGATCGCGGAGCACCTCGGGGAGCCGTGGCAGATCGCGCTCGCGCTCGCGTTCTTTGCCGGCCTGCTCTGGATCGCCGACCGGCAGCCGCAGCGAGCGGCAGATGGGGGACCTGAGTCTCAAGGCCGCACTGGGCGTGGGCGTCGCCCAGAGCCTCGCGCTCATGCCGGGCGTCTCCCGCTCCGGCATCACGATCACCGCGGGCCGGTTCCTCCGGCTCGACCGCGACGCGGCGGCGCGGTTCTCATTCCTGCTGCTCGTGCCGACGGTGCTCGGCGCGGTGGTGCTCAAAGGCGTCACAGACGTCCTGCTGGGCGACCTGCCGCCCGGATCCGCAGGGCCGTTCCTGGTCGGCATGCTGGCGGCGGCGGGCAGCGGGCTGCTGGCGATCGCGGGGCTGCTCGGCTACGTGCGCCGCCACGACTACTCGATCTTCGTCTGGTACCGGCTCATCATCGCGGCGATCATCCTGCTCCTGATCGCGACAGGCGCCCGCTCGGCGGGGTTCTGAGGAGCCTGCTCGACCGTGTCGAGACGGGGAGAGAGCGCACGCCCGAGGCTCCTGTGCCAACTTGACATAACGCCCGTTCTCGTGCATTCGCGCAACTGGGCCTCGAAGCGGTCCTCGGCCGCGGCACGGTCGTATGCTCAGGAGACCGCCCACTCAGGAGGATTGGGAAATGGCCTTCGCCGAGCTCAAGGCGCGCCAGGCCGTGATCTGGGGCGACGGCCCGTACGAACGAATCACGAACACGCTTCGCGACATGCACACACTTGTCGTCGATCGGATCGACCCCCAGCCGGGAGAAGCGGTGCTCGACGCTGCGACCGGAACGGGAGCGGTCGCGATCCTCGCGGCGAAGCGCGGCGCAGATGTGGTCGGACTCGATCTCTCACCCGTGCTCATCGAGACTGCGCGCACCCGAGCCGACGAAGAGGGTGTCGAGGTTACGTTCGAGGTTGGGGATGCGGAAGAGATGGCGTACGAGGACGCGCGCTTCGACGCCGTGGTGTCGAGCGTGGGCGTTGTGTTCGCCCCCGATCATGCCGCGGTCGCGAACGAGCTCGCACGCGTGACGCGACCGGGTGGCCGCATCGCTCTGACCGCGTGGACACCGGAGAGCGAGATGCTCCGCATGATGGGCCCGTTTCTCCCCACGCCCCCGCCCGGTATCGGGAACCCATTCGACTGGGGGCGAGCCGACTACGCCGAGTCACTCCTCGGAGGTGCGTTCGACCTGCAGTTCGAGGAGCACGTGTCCCCGCTCGTGGTCGAGTCGGGAGAGGCCTCCTGGGAGCTCTTCACGACGTCGTACGGACCGACGAAAGGCGTCGTACGAGCCCTTGACGACGAGCGTCGAGAGGAGTTTCACCGATCCTGGGTCGACTTCTTCGAGGCCTACCGTGAGGACAACGTGGTCGTCTACCCACGTCCGTATCTGCTCACGCTCGGCACGCGTCACTGACCCTGGGCTACCCGCGTTGCGGCAAAGTCGACGCGGTACCGGTGCGCCGGGGCACGCGTTCCCTGGGATCGCGCGCGTGCGCGGAGAAGTGACGTACTCGAGGCGGCGGCGGCTCAGCGGGGTCGACACAAGGACGCCGGTCGCGTCTTGGCCTGGGAGCCGAGCACCGTCCGGGAGAACAACTCGCGGGCGCGCTGCCTGTCCTCGGGCGCAACGCACGAATCGGCCGAGATGTGAGAAGGCCCGCTGGGAGCGGGCCTTCTCGGACTTGCCGCACGGGCGGCGTCGCTTGCGCGTCAGTGGTTGCCCACGGGCTGGAAGTAGTTCGCGGCTGCGAAGTTCGCGACGTTCGCTCCGAGCTGCCGGCCCTGCACGTCCGCGTTGCGGAAGTGGAGGCCTGCCCAGATGCGGGCCTCGACGAGCTCGTCGAGCGCCTGATTGAAGCTGCTGAACGGACGAGTAGCGGGCCCGCCGGGATTCACGAAGCTGCTCGTGATCTCGTAGCCCCCTGCGGGTGCGTTGCCGAAGAACATTTCCAGCACGCCGGTATGGGCGCCGTCCAGGCCGAGGTGTCCCGACACGTGATCGGGGTAGGGTGCCGAGAGCAGCGGCGTCCACGTCGGGTCAGGCGAAGTTGCGGGGTTGCCGTCCAGTGCCGCCTTGCGGATCGCTTGAAACGGCCGCCAGAAGTCGAAGTGGTACTTGTCGTTCCAGTCGTTGATCGCTGCGTCCGCCGCCGCAAGGTTCTGCATCGCGAGGAGACGACTGCTGTCGGCGGCGTCGAGGTGGTTCCGGGCGATGAGCTGGCGGGCAACGTCGTTCCAGCTCGCGACCGGCGTGCTCTGCCACCACTTGGCCATGTAGGTCTGGATTCCCGTGCGGGCCGAGGGCGTCACCACGCCGTCACCGCCGAGCGCCTTGACCTCGATGAACTCCGCCGCGTAGGCGGCACTCGTCAGAGCGTTGGGGCCCTGGCTTCGGAACTGCGATGAGCTCTCCATCAGGAACGGCGCGACGCCGCCCACCCACGGAGTGGGGTCTTGCACCGTCGTCCCGTTCGGCGCCACCGGATCCCAGTGCCCAGGGTTCGGGTTCGGCACCCACTGGGACGGCCCGAAGCGTCCGTCACTCTGTCTCGCCTCGATCATGGCCTGCGCGGCCGCGGTCCCGGCCTCGACTCCCTGATCCTTGAACGGCGAGTCGGGTATCGCGTCCTTCGCCGCCCCGTACTGCAGAGCGAGTGACGCGAGCAGCGTCGCCTTCGTGGGGAGCAAGTTATCGGGAACCGTCTCGACGATGTTCTTGAGAACCATGTACGCCGCTGTCGCGACCGCGGCTTCATCGGATGCTCGGTTGCCGAACCGTCTGTTCAGGAGGTACGGCCGGGAATGCTTCGGCGTGATCGCATTGACCGCGTCGTACACGGCCCCCTGGACCATACCCACGTGGATCTGAGATGCTGGCGGTGCTCCGCCCGCCGGTCCTGGAAGCCCGGTGAGCGTGTTGACCGCGATGAGGTTCCACTGCGTGACTGCACTGGCGTCTGCTTCAGCGGGTGGTGCTGCCGATGCGCCGACGACGCCGAGCGCCCCTACGAGCCCACCGACTGCCACCGCGATGAGCCAGCCGAATCGTTTACGTCCCATGTGCCCCCTGTCCCCCCCGCCTTGGTTTTGTTCCCTGTGCAGCAAACCACTTCTCGGGCAATTTTTCAAAGCTGCGTGAGGCCGGAGACCTCCTCGGTCGAGCGCGTGGTTCCGCTGATCGCGACGCGCGCCCTGGCGCCTCAGACGCCATAAAAACGCCAGAACGTTCGGATCTGGCCGATACCGGGTTTGGCTTGCCTAGAGGGCGGAAGTCCCGCGATCCCCCATGCCTGCACGCGTTGCGACGTTTCCCGTCCTCACCCGTTCTCGCTCGTTCACCGGCTGAATTAGCTTCCCGCAGTCCACTTCAAGAAGCAAGCCCGCCGCTTCTCGTGTTCTCGTGCACTGGCCCTATCGCGCGCGGTGTGCTTCCCGCATACTGGACAGTCGGGTTTGGAGGCTAGAAGCTGTCGGGTAGGAGACTGCTGGCCGCATGAGGACCGTCGACATCGACCTGCTGCTCCGGAACGACGAGCTCCTGCAGCTGCTGGAGACGGCTGAGCAGGCCGGCTCGCTGAAGGCCGCGGAGCTGGCCGAGGTCGTGGAGACGCACGAGCTCGACGCGCTCGAGCAGGACGCGCTCTATCGCGAGCTCGACCGGCGCGGGATCGAGCTCGTCGACGGCACACAGCCCGAGGAGCCGCCTCCGCCCCCGGCGCCGATCTCCGCGCCCCAGGAGACGACGACGGACGCGCTCCAGCTCTTCCTGCGCGAGGCCGGCCGGCACCAGCTGCTGACGGCGCCGCAGGAGGTCGAGCTGGCGAAGCGGATCGAGCGCGGAGACATGCTGGCGAAGCAGCAGATGATCCAGTCGAACCTGCGCCTCGTCGTCTCGATCGCGAAGAACTACCGCAACCAGGGCCTGCCCTTCCTCGACTTGATCCAGGAAGGCACGCTCGGCCTCATCCGCGCGGTCGAGAAGTTCGACTGGCGCCGCGGCTTCAAGTTCTCCACGTACGCGACCTGGTGGATCCGCCAGGCGGTCGCCCGCGCCCTCGCCGACAAGGCGCGCACGATCCGGATGCCCGTCCACATCGTCGAGCGGCTGCAGAAGATGAATCGGGCCGAGCGGACGCTCTGGACGCAGCTCGGCCGCGAGCCGACGCTCGAGGAGATCGCCGAGGAGGCGTCGCTGCCGGTGCACCAGGCGCTAGAGGTACGCGCCGCGGCCCGCGCCTCGACGAGCCTCGACCAGCCGGTCGGGGACACCGAGGACGCCGTGTTCGGTGACTTCGTCGCCGGCGAGGGCCCGCTCCCAGAGGAGCAGGTCGAGCTGTCGCTTCGCAGCCAGGCGCTCAAGGAGGCGCTCGCGGCGCTCTCCGACCGCGAGCGGCAGGTTGTTGTCCTCCGCTACGGGCTCACGGATGCGGAGCCGAAGACGCTCGAGGAGATCGGGCGACGGCTGGGCCTGACGCGCGAGCGTGTCCGCCAGATCGAGCTCGACTCGCTCAAACGGCTCGCCTCGCTCCGCGAGCTCGAGTCAGTCGGCGCGACGCTCTAGCTTCGCAGGTACAGCTCGAGCTCGGGTGCGGCGAGGCGCAGCTCGTGGAGTGCGCGCGTCTCGAGCTGCCGAACGCGCTCGCGGGTGACGCCGAGCTCGGCGCCGACCTCCTCCAACGTCTGCGGCACCGCTCCGTCGAGGCCGAAGCGCGAACCCAGCACCCGGCGCAGACGCGGGTTGAGCGTGCCGAGCGCCGCTGCCAGCTCGGTCGAGCGGAGCCGCTCCGACGTCTCGACGTCCGGACCGGCCGACTTCGTATCCTCGACCAGGTCCCCGAAGAGGCTCTCACCGTCGCCGACCGGAGTCTCCAGGCTGACCGGATCCTGCACCAGCGCGAGCAGCTCCCCCACGCGCTCCACGGTGAAGCCGGTCTCCACAGCGATCTCGTCGAGGCTCGGATCGCGGTTCAGCTTCTGCGCCAGCACCCGGCGGCCGCGCGTGACCCGACGCACCTGGTCCGCGACGTGCACGGGCAGGCGGATCGTGCGGCCCTGCTCCGCGAGCGCCCGCGTAATCGACTGCCGGATCCACCAGGTCGCGTAGGTGGAGAGCTTGAAGCCGAGCCGGTAGTCGAACTTCTCGACCGCACGGATGAGGCCGAGGTTGCCCTCCTGGATCAGGTCGAGCAACGGCACGCTCGCCTTCGTGTAGCTGCGCGTGATCGACATCACGAGCCGGAGGTTCGACTCGATCAGCTTTCGCTTGGCCGCCTCGTCGCCGGCATCCTTGCGCCGTGCGAGCTCGCGCTCCTCGACCGCGGTGAGCAGGCGTCCGTCCCCGATCTGGCGCACGTAGAGCTTGAGTGGGTCCTGCGTGGCCTCGAGCGGCGGCGGAGACTCGCTCCTCCTCCTCCCCGTCGTTCGCGACGGCGTCGAGCGCGGGCAGCAGCTCGAGTCGCGGCTCTGCGGCGACGTAGAGGGGTTCGGCGTGATTCGGCTCCACGGGAACGGGTATCGGCGTTGTTGCGGCAACCCTTGAGGACTTCGTGCGCTCAAGGAGGAAGAAGCGCGGTCCCGAAAGCGTCCTAACTTTGTCACCACATTCCGCGTCTACCTTGCTCAAGTGCGAGCAAGAGGCAGCCGAAAGGAATCGTAGAATTTAGTAGATATGTGTGGAATCGCTGGATATAGTCTCGATCCCGGGTCGAGCGTGCACCGGACGCTCGCCGCGCAGGCGCTCCTCGCCGGCATCGCCGAGCGCGGCGCCGACGCGGTCGGGTACGCCCACCGCGGCTCCGGCGCCTCGGTCACCGTGCACAAGCGCCGCTCGGGCGCCAGCGAGCTGCTCGACGAGGTTCACGTCCCACCGGGGTCGACGCAGGTGCTGGTGCACGTCCGCGACTACACGAAGGGCCATCCGACGATCGAGGCCAACAACCATCCGATCCGGCACGGCGCGGTGGTCGGGATCCACAACGGGATCATCGACAACGACGAGGAGATCTTCGCGCGCTACGGCTTCGAGCGCGAGCGTCCCGAGATGACGGTCGACTCCGAGGCGATCTTCGCACTCGCGGAGCATGCACAGGGGAGCTCCGAGGCGCTCGAGGAGCTGTACGGCGCGATGGCGACTGCCTGGCTCGACGAGCGCGAAGGCTCGACACTCTTCCTCGCCCGCGCGGTCGGCCGTCCGCTCTGGATCGGCAGCGGCGGCGAGGAGCTCTTCTTCGCGTCCACGCGGGCGGCGCTCGAGGTGCTGGAGCGCACGATCCGTGTCACGCTGAAGAAGCGCGAGGTCGAGGAGGGGACGCTGCTCCGCATCCAGGGCGGACGAGTGACGCGCACCGAGCGCTTCCAGCCTGACCGCTCGTTCGTCGAGGACAAGGTGCTTCCTCCGGTCCGGGCCCCGCACGAGGGCGCTTCGTGCCTCCAGCGCCTGGCCGCGATCGCGCTGGTCTCTTAGCGCAAGGTTCGAATCCGCTCTCGCGGATCCGAACCGCGCAAACACCCCTAAAGGCGTCCGCTTCGCGGCCGCAGAGCCCGTCTCAGCTAGAGCTTGCGTACGCGTGCTCAGGCGACAACGGTGCCGTCGGGCGCCACCGCGGCGCCCTCGTCGCGCAAGCGTTCGCGGACGAGGAACTGGAACGCGGCCCACGCCGGCTGGACGTCGATCATCCGGTAGACCTGCCACTCCGTCAGCAGACTCTCGTCGGCGCGCCGCGCCGTGGCCCAGTCGGCCATCTTCGGCAGTCGACCCAGCCGCCGCGCGAGCGCGGCGCCCTGCTCGACCGCCCGCTCCAGCCGTTCCTCCCCGACCGGCACGTCGAAGCCGGCCTCGCGCAGCGCCTGGGCGAGCGAGCCGAAGGTGTGCCAGAGCAACGACTTCGACGGCATCGCGCCCTTGCGCGCGTCGATGTCCCTCGCGGTCGGCGTGCGGCCGAGCTCCTCACCGAGGTCGCGCAGGCGTCCGAGCAGCTCCTCGCGCGTCGCAAAGCGCCGCGGAACGAGCCCCGCCTGGCGCTTGGCCGCATTCCAGCTCCCGAAGTGCTCGATCACGGTTTGCGGGTGCACTGACGTCTGCGGGTCTGCGGCGAACTCCCGCATCGTCGGAGAGCGCCCCAGTCGCTCAGCGCTGTCCTTCAGCTGGGCGAGGATCTCCTCGTTCGAGTAGCGCTTCCGGATCCCGGCCTGGAAGGCGGCCAGAGCCTCCGGATCGATGCCTGCCACCGCAGGGTGGCGGCGGGATCGGCCCATGCAAGCAGTTTAGAGCATTTTCGTCAATTTGCAAGACGGCCCGAGCGGACGGGTGAGGATCGGCGGAGGGTACGCTCGCGGCCGATGAGCGTCAGCCCACGTCTCGCGTTCGAGTCGCTCGCCGCCCGCGCTGCAGGCGGGCTCTCACGGCTGGCCGGGGCGGGCGGCGGCACGACGCTGCCGGGCAAGCTCCTCTGGAAGCTCGACCCGGGTGCGATCGACGCGCTCGCCGCGCGGCTTCCGCAGGGAGCGGCCGTCGTCTCGGCGACGAACGGAAAGACGACGACCACCGCGATGACGGCGGAGATTCTCCGGCCGCGTCGGCTCGCCTGGAACCGCTCGGGCGCCAACCTCGTCTCCGGCGTCGCCTCCACCCTGCTCGCGAGCCGTGACGCGGAGCTCGGCCTGCTCGAGGTCGACGAGGCCGCGCTGCCCGAGGTCGTGCGCCGCGTGCGGCCGCGAGCCGTGCTGCTCGGCAACCTCTTTCGCGACCAGCTCGACCGCTACGGCGAGCTCGAGCTGATCGCCGAGCGCTGGCGCGCCGCCGCGGAGAATCTGCCGGCGTCGGCGGTCCTCATCGTCAACGGCGACGACCCCCAGGTCGGAGAGCTCGCCCGCGAGCGCGACGGCGCGCTCGCATTCGGGATCGACGACCCGGAGCACGCGCGGCCGGCGCTCCAGCACGCCGCCGACTCGCGCTACTGCGTCGTCTGCGGGCAGCCGTACGAGTTCGCGGCCGCGTACGTCGGCCACCTCGGCGACTACCGCTGCCCCGCCTGCGGCCACGCGCGCCCGGCGCTGCAGGTGCGGGCGCGGTCGATCGAGCTGCGGGGGCTCGACGGCGTCTCCTTCGAGCTGGAGACGCCTTCGGGCGCGAACGCCGGTGCAGCTGCCGCTCCCGGGCCTCTACAACGTCTACAACGCGCTCGGGGCTGCGGCCCTCGCCCACGCGCTCGGAGCCACGCCGGCGGCAATCCAGGCTGGGCTGGAGCGCTTCGGCGCCGCGTTCGGGCGCTTCGAGCGCATCCAGGCCGGCGACAAGAGCATTCTCATCCTCCTGATCAAGAACCCTGCCGGGGCGAACGAGGTCGTCCGGACGCTCGAACAGAGCGGCGCACCCTCGCTCCTGCTCGTCGCCCTGAACGACGCGATCGCCGACGGCAAGGACGTCTCCTGGATCTGGGACGTCGACTTCGAGCCGTTGCTCGCGTCGACGGAGCACCTGATCGCGTCCGGCGACCGGGCAGCGGAGCTCGCCATCCGCTGCGTCCACGGCGGTCTCGACGAATCGGCGCTCGAGGTCCAGACCGACCTCGAACGCGCGCTCGACCGCGGGCTCGCGCTGACGCCGCCGGGCGGGGAGCTCGTCGTCCTCCCCACCTACACGGCCATGCTCGCCTTGCAGCGGCTCTTCGCGCGAGCGCGGGCTCGCGAAGCCGTACTGGGAGCGCACATGAGGATCAGAGTCGGCCATCTCTATCCGGACTATCTGAACATCTACGCCGACCGCGGCAACATCGCGGTGTTCGCACGTCGCGCCGCCCTGCGCGGCCATGAGCTCGACGTGACCCCGATCTCGGTCGGCGACGAGGTCCGACCCGGCGACCACGACCTGCTCTACGTCGGGGGCGGGCAGGACCGGGAGCAGGCGCTGATCGCACCCGACCTCGCGGCCAAGGGGCCGGGGATCCAGGCCGCCGTGACGGCCGGTGCGGCCCTGCTCGCGGTCTGCGGCGGCTACCAGCTCCTCGGGCGCGGCTATCTCGGGCGGCACGGCGACTCTCTGCCGGGAGTCGGGCTCTTCCCGCACGAGACGGTCGCAGGCGAGCGGCGGATGATCGGTGACGTGCTGCTGGAATGCGAGCTCGAGCCGGGCGAGCGGCGGACGCTTGCAGGCTTCGAGAACCACGCGGGGCGCACACGGCTCGACCCCGGTGCGGAGCCGCTCGGCCGCGTCGTGGCCGGGTTCGGGAACGACGGCGAGTCGGGCTACGAGGGTTGCCGCGTCGGCCGGGCGGTCGGCACGTATCTCCACGGTCCGCTCCTGCCGCGAAACCCCTGGCTCGCCGACTGGCTGCTCTCGCAGGCGCTCGCCCACGCGACCGGAGGCGACCCGCCCGAGCTGGAACCGCTGCCGGACCGCCTCGAAGCCGAGGCGCACGCGGTCTCAGCGCGGCGAGCCCGTGACCGCGGCGGCCGCTTCTAGGATCGCGGCCGCGCTCCGCTCGACGTCGGCCTCGGTCGTCTGCCAGTTACAGACGGAGATCCGCATTGCCGACCGACCGCCCCACTTCGTCCCCGAGAGCCAGCAGGTGCCGTCATCCTGCACGCGCCTCACCGTCCCCTCGGTGAGCGCGTCGTCGTCGCCGAAGCGGACGAGCACCTGGTTGAGGACGACCTCGTTCAGGATCTCGACGCCCGGTTCGGCGCCGAGCAGCTCGGCGAAGCGGGCCGCGTGGTCGCAGCAGCGTTCCACCAGTGCCGGCGATCGCCGGCTCGCCCGAGCGCTCGGATCGCCGCGTAGATCGGGAAGCCACGCGCCCGGCGTGAGAACTCGGGGTTCCAGTCCATCTGGTCGCGGGCGGCGTCCGGGTCGACCTGCTCGAGGTAGCTCGCGCGCACCGACATCGCCGCCCGGTGCGCCGCGGGATGCGCGCAGAATGCGAGTCCCGAGTCGTACGGCACGTTCAGCCACTTGTGCGCATCGGTCGCCCACGAATCTGCCCGCTCGGCGCCGGCGACGAGGTGGCGGAAGCGAGGTGACGCAGCGGCCCAGAGACCGAAGGCGCCGTCGACGTGGAGCCAGGCGCCGGTGCCGTCGACCGACGTCCGCGATCTCCTCGAGCGGGTCGAAGGAGCCGCGTGTTCACGTCCCCGGCCTGCGCGGAGACGATGGTCGGCCCCTCCCCGGCCGCGAGCGCCCGCCGCAGCTCGTCGACGTCCATCCGGCCCTCCCCGTCCGCGGCCAGCGGCTCGATCTGCGCCGAGCCGATGCCGAGGTAGCGGAGGGCGCGGTCGACGGTGACGTGCCGCTGCTCGCCGACGAGGACACGGATCCGGGGCGCGCCCTGCAGACCGTCGCGGAGGAGATTCCAGCCCTCGCGCTCGAGCACGTGGTGGCGGGCGGCCGCGAGCGCGGTCATGTGCGCCATCTGGCAGCCGGTGACGAAGCCGGCGGACACGCCCTCGGGCAGGCCGAGCAGCTCGCGCAGCCACTCGAGCGCGACCTCCTCGACGACGCCGGCGCTCGGTGCCGGCCGCGATCAGACCCGCATTCTGGTCCCAGGTCGACGTGAGCCAGTCGGCCGCGAGCGGCGCGGGCATGCGCGCCGCCGATGACGAACCCGAAGAAGCGACCCGCGGGCATCGCCGATGATGCCCGGCTCGGCTGCCTCGATCAGCTCCGCGATCACCTGGGCGTCGTCGCTGCCCGTCGACCGGGAAGCGGGCCGCCGAGCGCCTCGCGCAGCTCCTCGATCGAGGCCTGAGCGCGAACCGGCCGCTCGTCGAGCGAGCCGAGAAACTGGGTCGCATAGTCGGCGGTGAGCCCGAGGGTGTCCTTCACGGGGTCCACAGCGCTCCGAGATACGCAGCCGGATCGCCGGGCTGCCAGCGGCTGCAGGAAGCGCTGGATCGGCGGATGCAGCACGATCCCGTCGAGCTCGTCGAGCCTGAACAGCCGATGCCCGCGCACGGCCTCGTCCTGCGAGTTGACCGCCTCGAGCGAGCCGGTCGAGGTCGCCGGCGAAGATGACGTGCACGACGTGCTTGGCGACGAAGCTCTTCGTCGGCCCGATCGAGTCGATGAGCGCGATCGGCCCCTCGAGCGGCGGCGCCTCGATCCCGACCTCCTCCTGCAGCTCGCGGTCGAGCGCGTCCGTCAGCGTCTCGCCCGACTGGACGCCGCCGCCGGGCAGCAGCCAGACCTCCTGGCCGCGCTTGTCGTGGCGGCAGAGGAGGATGCCGTCGCCCCAGCGCAGGAGCGCCGAGACGCGGATCCTGGGCTCCGCGCCCTTCACCGGCCGCTCGATCCGAGCCCGCCGGCGCCGCGCTCGCTCTGCGGCAGCTCCTCCACCTCGACGAGCCGCACGTCCGGCAGCTCGACGAGCACGAGCTGCGCGATCCGCATCCCGGGCTCGACGACGATCGGCTCGAGCCCGTCGGTGTTGTGGAGGATCGCCTTCACCTCGCCGCGGTAGCCGGCGTCGATCAGCCCGGGCGCGTTGACGATGCCGAGCCCGTGCCGCGCGGCGAGCCCGGAGCGCGGGAGCACGAGGCCGGCGTGCCCCGCCGGGATCGCGACGGCGACGCCGGTGCCGACGACGGCGCGCTCGCCCGGCGCGATCTCGACCCGCTCGCACGCGGCCAGGTCGAGGCCCGCGTCGCCGCGCGTAGGCCTGCGACGGGAGAACGGCGTCCTCGCGCAGGCGCGCGACCGAAAGCTCGATCACGTCGCTTCCGCCGCCGGCCGTCGTCCGCGTCGGCGACGAGGTACGGGGCGAACCGCCGCACCTCGCGCTGCGGGAGCCTGGCGCGGACGAGCACGCCCTCCTCCGAGTCCTCACGCTCGTCGATCGGCGCGCCGAGCGCGTAGAGCTCGGCCAGCTTGCCGCCCTCCTCGTACGGGAGCAGCAGGCGGACGTCCTCGAACCGGTCGCCGAAGCGCTGGGCGATCCGGGCCCGCAGCTCGTCGAGCCCTTCGCCCGTCACGGCGGAGATCTGGAGCGAGTCGGGGAAGCGGTTCGCGAGCCGCTTCCGCCCGAGCGGGTCGACGCGGTCGATCTTGTTCAGCACGACCTCGCGCGGCACGTCGTCCGCCCCGATCTCGTGCAGGACCGCCTCGACCGACGCGATCATCTCCTCCGAGCCGCTCGTCCGGCTCGGAGGCGTCGACCACGTGCAGGACGAGGTCGGCGACGAGCGTCTCCTCCAGCGTCGAGGCGAAGCCCTCGACGAGCTGCGTCGGCAAGCGGCGGATGAAGCCGACGGTGTCGGTGACGAGATAGCGCTTGCCGTCGTGCTCGAAGCTCCGCGTGGTCGGATCGAGCGTCTCGAAGAGCCGGTTCTCGACGCTGACCTCGGCCCCGGTCAGGGCGTTCAGGAGCGTCGACTTGCCGACGTTCGTGTAGCCGGCCAGCGCGACGGTCGGCGTGCCGCTGCGGACGCGCTCCTTCCGGCGCGTCGTGCGCTGCTTGCCGAGCTCGCGCAGGCGCCGCCGCAGCAGCGAGATCTTCCGCCGCGCCAGCCGGCGGTCGGTCTCGAGCTGCGACTCGCCCGGGCCGCGCGTGCCGACGCCGGCCCCGAGCGCGCCGGTGCCGCCGCCGAGGCGCTCGAGGTGCTGCCACATGCCCCGCATCCGCGGCAGGTTGTACTCGAGCTGGGCGAGCTCGACCTGGAGCTTCCCCTCGGCGCTCGTGGCGTGCTGGGCGAAGATGTCGAGGATCAGCTGCGTCCGGTCGACGACCCGCGACGTGAGCGCGTTCTCGAGCGCCCGCTGCTGCGCCGGCGCGAGCTCGTCGTCGACGAGGAGGACCTCCGCGGCGGCGTCGCCGTAGACCTGCTTCAGCTCCTGGAGCTTCCCCTTGCCGACGTACGTGCGCGGGTCCGGGCTCGACGCGCTGCTGGACGAGCTCGCCGACCGGCTCGACGCCTGCCGTGCGCGCCAGCTCGCGCAGCTCGCCCAACTCCTCCTCCGCGTCGGCCGAGCGCGGCAGCACCGCCAGGACGAGCCCGCGCTCGGGCTCGACGCCCGGCCTTGGTTCCTGGCGCGTCGTCACACGGACGATTGTGCCACGCTTGCCTCCGATGGCCGCCCTCGCCGACCGCCTCGCCGAGCGCACGCTCGAGCTCGTGAACATCCCCTCCGAGAGCAGGCACGAGGCGGAGATCGCGGCCCGCGTCCGCTCGCTCGTGCCGGCTTCCTTCGTGCCGGAGTACGAGAGCGAGGACGCGTTCGTCTGCGCGCCGGCCGAGGCGGGCCGAGCGACCGCTCGTCGTCCTGGCCGGCCACTACGACACTGTTCCCGCGCAGGGGAACGTGCCCGGCCGGATCGAGGACGGGACCGTGCACGGTCTCGGGGCGAGCGACATGAAGGGCGGCCTGGCCGTGCATGCTCGAGCTGGCCCGGGAGCTCGACGCGCACGAGGTCGAGCCCGAGCTCGACGTCGCCCTGCTCGCCTTCGGCAAGGAGGAGCTGCCCGCCGAGTTCAGCCCGCTGCCCGACCTCTTCGAGCGCTCCCGCTCGTGCACGAGGCCGAGCTCGCGATCCTGCTCGAGCCGACCGACTGCACGATCCAGGCCGGCTGCCTCGGCAACCTGAACGCGCGCATCACCTTCCACGGCGTCAGCGGCCACTCGGCGCGGCCGTGGACGGCCGAGAACGCGATCGACAAGGCGCTCGAGGGGCTGCGGCCGTTCGCGGCGATCGAGCCGCGCCCGGTCGAGATCGGCGGGCTCACGTTCACGGAGGTCGCGAGCATCACGCAGATCGAGGGCGGCATCGCGACGAACGTGATCCCGGACCGGGTCGTCGCCAACGTCAACTTCCGCTACGCGCCCGACCGCTCGCCGGCCGAGTGCCGATGCCTACCTGCGCAGCCTCGTGCCCGACGGGCGCGAGCTACGAGCACGCGGGCGACTCCCCGCCCGCACGGGTCGTGACCGACTCCCCGCTCGTGCAGCGGCTGCGCGCGGCCGGCGACCTCGCGCTCGAGCCGAAGCAGGCCTGGACGAACGTGGCCGACTTCACCTCGCGCGGGATCGACGCGGTCAACTTCGGCCCCGGCGCGACGCGCTACGCGCACCGCCGCGACGAGCAGGTGGAGATCGCGGCGCTGGAGCGCTGCTTCCGGTCGCTGTGGGCGTTCCTCACGGGTACGGTCTGACGCGTGCCCGTCTCCCCCATCCTCGAGCGCCAGACGACGTATCCGTTCGTGCGCCTGAACGAGGCCGCGCGCGCGAACGGAGGCGAGCGGGACGCGGGTGATCGACTTCGGCATGGGCGACCCGCGCGAGCCGACCGAGCCGTTCATCCGCGACGCGCTCGTCGCCGGACTGCGCGAGCGGATGGGCTACCCGGCCGCCGTCGGGCTGCCCGAGCTGCGCGAGGCCGTCGCGGGCTGGGCGGGCGCCGCTTCGGGACGGCGCTCGACCCCGACACGGAGGTGATCCCGACGCTCGGGAGCAAGGAGGCGATCTTCAGCTTCGCCCTCGCGGTCGCGGACGCCGACGGCGCGCGCGACACGGTTGCGTTCACCGATCCGGGCTATCCGGTCTACGAGCGAGGCGCGCTCTTCGCGCACGCCCGCCCGCTCGCCCTGCCGCTGCGCGAGGACAACGGCTTCCTGCCCGACCTCGACGCCGTCGACGAGGAGACGTGGAGCCGGCTCGCGGTCTTCTGGGTCAACTACCCGAACAACCCCACCTGCGCGACCGCGCCGCTCGCCTTCTACGAGCGGCTCGCCGAGCTCGCGCGCGAGCACGGCTTCGTCGTCGCCTCCGACGAGGCGTACACCGAGCTCTACTTCGGCGAGCCGCCCGCGTCGGCGCTCCAGCTCGAGGACCGGACGAACGTCGTCGTCTTCAACACGCTCTCGAAGCGGAGCTCGATGACGGGCTACCGCAGCGGCTTCGCGGCCGGAGACCCGGCGCTGATCGCGGCGCTGAAGGCGTTCCGGCCGACGGTCGGCACGGCGCCGCAAGAGTTCGTCCAGCGCGCCTCGGTGGTCGCCTGGGGCGACGAGGAGCACGTCGAGCGGACGCGCGAGCGGTACGCGCGCAAGCGGGCGCTCCTGCTCGACCTCTTCGAGCGCAAGGGCATCCGGGTCGCCGGGCAGCGAGGCGACGATGTACCTCTGGCTCGCCGTACCGGACGGCGAGACCTCCGAGGGCTTCGCCGAGCGCCTGCTCGGGCACGGCGTGCTCGTCGCGCCCGGGTCGTACCTCGGCGCGGCCGGCGAGGGCTACGTCCGGGTCGCGCTCGTGCCGTCGGAGGAGGAGTGCGCCGAGGCCGTCGCGATCCTCGAGGAGGCGCTGTGACGCCCGAGCTCGCCGCAGGAGATCGTGGCCGCGCTCGACCGCGGCGAGCGGCGCGTGGCGGCCAAGGTCGACGACGAGTGGGTCGTCGACGTCGAGGCGAAGGAGGCGATCCTCGAGTACTTCCGGCTGCGCAAGGTGGAGCCGGTCGACGTCGGGCCCGTTCTCCTTCCAGGACAAGATCCCGCTGAAGCGGAGCGCCCCCGGCGTCCGAATCGTTCCGCCCGGCGTCGCCCGCTACGGCTCGTTCCTCTCCGAGGGCGTCGTCCTCATGCCCGGCTACGTGAACATCGGCGCCTGGGTCGGGCCGCGTTCCATGGTCGACACCTGGGCGACGGTCGGGTCGTGCGCCCAGATCGGCGCCGACGTGCACCTCGCCGGCGGCGTCGGCATCGGCGGCGTGCTCGAGCCGCCGAACGCGACGCCGGTGATCGTCGAGGACGGCGCCTTTCTCGGCTCGCGCTGCATCGTCACCGAAGGCGTGCGCGTCGGCGCCGGCGCGATCCTGGCCGCGAACGTCTCGCTGACGGCGAGCGTCCCGATCATCGACGTCACGGGCGACGAGCCCGTCGAGCACCGCGGCGGCGTTCCGCCCCGCGCCGTGGTCGTGCCGGGCACGCGCCCGAAGGAGTTCCCGGCCGGCACCTACCAGATCGACTGCGCGCTGATCATCGGCTGGCGGAAGGAGTCGCACGACGAGCGGCTCAGCCTGAACGAGACGCTCCGCGAGTTCGAGCTGGCGGTCTAGGCGCTTCCCCCAGCCTACGCACCGCGAGCGACGCGCCAGGTCGCCTAGACGGACCGCAGCTCGCCTTCGCAGATCTCCTCGACCGGGCCGACGAGCGTCGTCCGCGCTCTCCTCGTCGAGCTCGACCCGAAGCTCGCCGCCCGGCATTCGCACGGTGACCGGGCTCTCGCACCAGCCGTTCACGATCGCGGCGCACGCGACGGCGACGGCGCTCGAGCCCGAGGCGCTCGTCTCCCCCGCTCCACGCTCCCAGACGGCGACCGTGACCTCGTTCGGCCCGTCGACGCGCACGAGCTGGACGTTCGTCCGGTCGGGAAAGCGCCCGTTCACCTCCAGCTGCGGGCCGAGGCGGAGCAGCTCCTCCCGGTCCGGCTCCGCCCGCACGACCGCGTGCGGGTTGCCGACAGACACCGCGGTCAGCTCGATCCGCTCGCCGTCGAGCTCCACCGTCTCGATCTCGCCCACCTCGACGTCGCCGACCGCGATCCCGATCGTGCCGTCCTCCCGCAGCGCCGCCGAGTACTCCCGTGCCGCCGACGGCGATCGACACCGTGTTCGAGCCCGAGCGCCGCGCGAGCCAGCCCGCGGCGATGCGGCTGCCGTTGCCGGAGAACTCGGCGGCCGAGCCGTCCGGGTTCCAGATCGCGATCTCCGCGCGCGCCCCGTCGACGGACAGCACCTCGACGACGCCGTCCGAGCCGACGCCGTAGCGGACGTCGCACAGCCGCTCCGCCAGCACCGGGTCGATCGGGCGGCCCAGCGCCTCCCGCTCGATCACGACGTAGCTGTTACCCAGCGCGTGCCACTTCGAGAATTGCATCCGCCACCTCTCCCACTGCCCGGTTCGCATCGATCATGACGATGCCGGGAATCCTCCGCATCCACTTTCGCTGGTAGGCGGCGAAGCGCTCGGTCGCCCGCACGAGCTCCTGAAGCGCCTGCTCGCGTGGCAGCCTGCGCACGGCCTCGAGGCCGAGCACCTGGGGGACGACCTCGCCCGCCGCCTGCACCTCCTCCACCACCCCTTGCTCGAACATCGCCTCGGCCCGTGCGCGGATCCGGCGTGCCAGCTCCTCGCGCGCGACGTCGAGGCCGACGACGAGCGTCGGCAGGCGCGCCTCGGCCGTCCACAGGCGCGGCTGCTCGGGAACGAGGCTCGCACCCGCCTGCCAGAGCTCGAGCGCTCGCACGACGCGCTTCCGGTCGTTCGGATGGACGCGCGCCGCCGCGCGGGGATCGCGGGCTCGGAGCAGCGCCGTGGGCGGTCTCCGCACCACGCCGGTCGTACAGCCGCTCCCAGCGCGCCCGCGCGGACGGCGGAACGTCGGGCGGCAGGGCGACGTCCGTCAGCGCGGCCTGGAACCAGAGGCCCGACCCGCCGACGACGACAGGCGTGTGCCCTGATGCGACGATTTCGTCGATCGCCTCATGTGCGAGTGACTGGTACTCGCCGACCGTTCCCTGCCGGTCGAGCGGCCAGATGCCGACGAGCCGTGCCCCGGCATCCTGATTCGTGAGCACGGGCAGGCCGCGGTAGACCTGCATCGAGTCGGCGGAGACGAGCTCGGCGGGGATCCGCCGTGCGATCTCGACGGCGACGGCCGACTTGCCCGAGCCGGTCGGGCCGAAGATCGCCAGAACGCTAGGTGGTGGCGTCGATGGTCTTCCAGCCGTGCTCGGCGGCATCGTCCGCGGTCGCGGCCTCGTGATCCGCCGTCACCCGCACGTCCTCCTCGGGGTGGGCGGCCCGGTGCTCGCGGAACCAGGCGACCGCGCGCGCAATCCCTTCGTCGAGCTGCACCTTCGGCTCGTAACCGAGCAGCTCGCGCGCCTTCGTCAGGTCGGCGACATAGTGGGTGACCTCGCCGAGCAGCGACGGCGCGATCGTCATCTGCGGCTCGGTGCCGAGCTCGGCTGCGATTCGCTCGGCACAGTGGACGAGCGTGTTTCCCTTGCCGTAGGCGAGGTTGATCGTCTGGTTGACCACGCGGCCCTCCGCCAGGGCCTCGATCCCGCGCGTGATCCCCTCGACGCAGTCGTCGACGTACGTGAAGTCGAGGGTCTTGTCCCGGCCGCCGTAGACCGTGATCGGCTCCCCGCGCAGCATCGAGTGGATGAAGAGCGGGATCACGCGAACCATCCTGTGCAGGTCGTTGTCGAAACGGCCGTAGACGTTCGAGAAGCGGAAGACGAGATAGGGCAGCCCGTAGCAGCGCGCGTACGAGTAGATGAACGCCTCCCCCGCGATCTTCGAGGCGGAGTACGTGCTCTCCGTGAAGGCGAAGTCGGCGACGCCCTCGCCGTACTCCTCGAAGCGATGGACGTCGCCGTAGACCTCGCGGCTCGAGGAGAAGACGATCGGGAGACGCTGCTGGCGCGCGTACTCGAGCACGTTGAAGGTCATCACGGCGTTCTCGAGCGCGCGGTGTGGCTGCCGAACGAGCTGGTGCACCTTCGCGTGCGCCGCGAAGTGCACGACGAGGTCGACCTCGGGGTACTCGACGCCGTTGATCCCGCCCGGGAACGGCGCGTAGTGGCCGGCCAGATCCTGGAGCAGATAGCGGAACTCGTCCGTCCACGCGTTCTGGCGCTTGTCGACCCCGAAGACCTCATGCCCGTCCTGCCGCAGGCGAAGGGCGAGGTTAGTGCCGATCTGACCGGAGCTTCCGGTGAGCAGGACCCTCACGCAGCCTCCCTCGCCTTCGGCTCGGTCGCGTGGGGGAAACCCGGTTTCCCCCACGAGCCCCCTGCGCGGGGACGCTGCTGCTGCGCAGCAGCGCGCCTAATCGGGGAACCCGCCGGTTCCCCCGAACCCCCTCCTGGCCGCGTGACTGCGTCACGCAGCCACCGCCGTCCGCTGCGCACCGCGCAGTGTCGTCGACGTCGAGCCCTCGATCAGGACGTCGACGAGCTCGCCGGGCGCGGCGTCGCCGGCGAAATTGACCGTGACGTTGCGACGGGTGCGTCCCCGCAGCAACCTCTCGTCCGTCCGGCTCCTGCCCTCGACGAGCACCTCCTCCACCGAGTCGACACGCTGAGCGTTCTTCTCCGCGGCGATCCGTTGCACTACGTCGACGAGGCGCTCGAGCCGCTCATGCTTGACCTCTTCCGGCACCTGGTCGGGCAACCCGGCCGCCTCGGTACCGTGTCGCGGCGAGTAGATGAACGTAAAGGCGCTGTCGTAGCGGACGTGCTCGACCACGTCGAGCGTCTGCGCGAAGTCCTCCTCCGTCTCGCCGGGAAAGCCGACGATGACGTCCGTGCCGAGGGCGAGACCGGGGATGGCCGCCCGCAGCTTCTCGACCAGTGCGAGATAGCGGGGCTGGTCATAGGTCCGGCGCATTGCCTTGAGGATCCGGCTGGAGCCCGACTGCACCGGCAGATGGATCTGCTCGCAGACGGTGTCGCACTCGGCGACCGCCGCGATCACCGGGTCCCGGAAGTCCTTTGGGTGCGGGCTCGTGAATCGGATCCGCGCGATCCCCTCGATCGCGTCGCAGGCGCGCAGCAGCTCGCCGAACTCGGTGTCGAGCTCAGGCCGCAGGTCGCGGCCCCAGGAGTTGACGTTCTGGCCCAGCAGCGTGATCTCCTTGACGCCGTCCGCCGCGAGCTGCGTCACCTCGGCCACGATCTCGCCGGGCCGACGGCTCTGCTCGCGGCCGCGCACGGTGGGGACGATGCAGTACGAGCACTTCGAGTTGCATCCCATCGAGACCTGCACCCACGCGCTGAACGCGCGCTCACGGTGCATCGGCAGGTGCCCGGCGAAGTGCTCGTGCGTGCCGAAGCGGCCGCGCGGCGCCTCTCCCCCGGTCCCGATCCAGTCGCCGAGATGCGGGATCGAGCCGGGCCCGAACGCGACGTCGACCTGGGGGTAGAGCTCGAAGATGCGCTCGCGCTGCGCCTCCGCGTAGCAGCCGCCGACGGCGACGACGAGCTCGGGGTTCTGCCGCTTGCGCGCGCCGGCGTCACCGAGGTAGGCCGCGAGCCGCGTGTCGGGCTTCTCGCGGATCGTGCAGGTGTTGAAGACGAGCACGTCGGCGTCCTCCTGCGAAGGCGCCTCGCCGAGCCCGAGCGACTCGAGCATGCCCTTGATCCGCTCCGAGTCGTGGGCGTTCATCTGGCAGCCGAACGTGGTGACGTGGTATCTCCGCACCGCCGTAGCGTAGCCGCGTCCGGCGATCGTTTCCTCAGAGTCCTTTCCAGAAGTAGGTCGTGTCGCAGACCCGCCCGTCCGGGTAGAGCGCGTAGCCGGGGATGACGCCGACCTTCGTCCACCCGAGGCGCTCGTAGAGGCGCTCCGCATCGTCGCCGGTGACCGCGTCGAGGACGAGCAGCGTCTTCCCCTCGGCCCGCGCCTCTGCTTCGGCCTGCTCCATCAGCAGCCGTGCGACGCCGCGCCTCCGTGCCGAGCGGTGCACGAGCAGCTTCGTGATCTCGCCACGGTGCGGCTGATTCGGCGGCAGCGCCAGGATCACCTGGACGGTGCCGAGCAGCTCGCCGTCGTCGAAGGCGGCGACGATCAGGCGGCGGCCTTGCTCGACCTCGGCGGCGACCCCTTCGAAGAAGGCGCGGGCATCGGTCCGAGAGAACGGCCACATGAAACTGACCGACGCGCCTCCCTCGACGCAATCGACGAGCACGCGTGCGAGCGAGTCGAGCTCTGCCGTCAGCGCCTCGCCTTCGAGACGGCGGATCTCGACGCCTACTTGGCCACCTCGATTGCGCGGCTCTCGCGGATCACGATCACCTTCACCTGCCCCGGGTACTCGAGCTGGTCTTCGATCTCGCGCGCAATCTCGTGCGACAGCAGCACGGCGCCGTCGTCGTCCACCTCGGTGGGCTCGACCATCACGCGGATCTCCCGGCCGGCCTGAAGCGCATAGGCCTTCGCGACCCCCGGCTTCGCGCTGGCGATCTCCTCGAGCGCACCCAGCCGCTTGATGTAGTGCTCGAGGCTCTCGCCGCGCGCGCCCGGACGCGAGGCCGAGATCGCGTCGGCGGCGATCAGCAGCACCGCCTCCACCGTCTGCGGCTGCACCTCGTAGTGGTGCGCCTCGATCGCGTGGATGACGCCCTGGCTCTCGCCGTACCGCTTCGCCAGCTGCGCAGAGATCAGTGCGTGCGAGCCCTCGACCTCGTGCGTCATCGCCTTCCCGACGTCGTGCAGCAGCGCGGCCCGCTTCGCCGTCTTCACACTCGCACCGAGCTCGCTCGCCATGATCCCGGTCAGGTGAACGACCTCGAGCGTGTGCTTGAGGACGTGCTGGCCGTAGCTCGTGCGGTAGCGGAGCTTCCCGATGATTTTGACGAGCTCCTCGTGGAACTCGCCGGCGTTCGCCTCGAAAACGGCCTGCTCACCCGCTTGGCGGACGTGGTCCTCGAGCTCGGCCTTGGAGAGGTAGTACATCTCCTCGATCCGGGCCGGGTGGATCCGCCCGTCCTCGATCAGCTTCTCGAGGGTCGTCCTCGCCACCTCGCGCCGCAGGCCGTCGAACGACGAGAGGACGACCGCCTGTGGGGTGTCGTCGATGATGAAGTCAACGCCTGTGAGGTGCTCGAGCGCGCGGATGTTGCGGCCCTCACGCCCGATGATCCGGCCCTTCATGTCGTCCGAGGGAAGCTCGACCACGGTGACCGTTGTCTCGGCCGTGTGGCTCGCCGCGACGCGCTGGAGTGCGTCGGCGACGAGCGCGCGCGCGCGGCGTCTCGCCTCGGTGCGGGCCTCCTCCTCCTGCTGCCGAACGCTGCGCGCGAGCTCGTGCCGGATCAGGTCTTCCGACCGCTCGAGCAGGTGGCGCTTCG
This sequence comes from uncultured Gaiellaceae bacterium, assembly GCA_963802765.1. Taxonomy (GTDB): domain Bacteria; phylum Actinomycetota; class Thermoleophilia; order Gaiellales; family Gaiellaceae; genus Gaiellasilicea. Next base: position 170,680 of record CAWDJZ010000009.1, on the reverse strand, counting down.
CCTCGGCGACGGTCAGGCCGGCCGCCTTCTCCAGCTCCGCCAGCGCCTGGTCTTTGGCGGTCTTCAGTTCCTCCTGCAGCTGCTTGGCGTGCGTCTCGCGGTCGGCAAGGCCTTGCTCCCGGCGGTCGACCTCCGTGCTCTTGCGCTCGAGGTCGTGCTGCGCCTGGCGTGACCTGCGCCTCGAGCCGGGCTACGTCGGTGCGGCGGTGCTGAACCTCGGCCTCGACGTCGGCGCGCAGTTTGACCGCCAGCTCGCGCGACTCGATCTGCGCCTCGCGGCGGATCGTCTCGGCCTCCCGCTCCGCCACGCGCACGCGCGACCCGCTCCGGAGCATCAGCAGCGCCGTGGCGACGCCGGCGCCAAGAGCCAATCCGATCAGCGTCGCGAGCGCGGTGAGCAAGGCGTCCTGCCTCCAGGGAAGAAGGTCGATTGGCCGCGGCGCCTGCGCGCCGCGGGTGCTCACATCCGGCGCTCGGCCTGCACGGCCGCGCTCCGGTCGCTGACGCGCCGAATCAGGCCAGGTCCGGCGGCTCCTCCTGGTCGCCGGGTGAACGAATGTCGAGAGGGGAACGAGTCACGATCGGTTGAGTTCGGAAAAGCACGTACTTGCAGGAAAAACGTCGAATGGAAGCACTACCGATCCTAGCGCTTCTCACTCCTGCGCCGCAACGGCTGCCTCGAGCACGTCCTCCCCGAAGCCGCGCGAAGCCAGGTACCGCGCCGTTTTTGCCCCCGGACCGCGTCGCCGGACGATCCGCTCCGCACGCTCACGCTCGCTGTCGAGCTCCGCGAGCGTCGCGGCGACGAGCTCCGCCGCGACGCCGCGCCGCTCGAGATCGTGGCGGATCAGGGCGTCGCCCGAACCACGCTCGGCGAGGGCCTCCGCGCGCGAGCGCGCGAGGCGTGCGTCGTCGACGTAGCCGACCCGCTGGAGCGTCGCGAGCGCCTCCGCGCGCTCCGCGGCGTGGACGCCGCGCCGCTCCAGCTGCGCATCGAGCTCCGCCGCGGTGCGATCGCGGGCGCGGAGCGCGCGCAGCGCCTCCTCGACCGCGTCCGGGCGCTCCTCCAAGGCCCCTAGGCCGCGGAGGCGGCCTCCTCCTCGACGTCGTCGACGACGGGAATCGCCTCCTCGGCGCCGGCGACGGTCGGCAGCAGCCGTGCCGAGACCGTTTGCTCGGGCCCAGCCTGGGCCTGGATCGCGGCGAGGATCTCCTGCACGACGTCCGGGTGCTCGCGCAGGAAGGAGGACGCGTTCTGACGCCCCTGGCCGAGCCGCTCGTCGCCGAAGCTGAAGTAGGAGCCCGACTTCTGGACGATCTTCCGCTCGATCCCGACGTCGAGCACGGTGCCCTCCCAGGGAATCCCCGAGCCGTAGATGATGTCGAACTCCGCCTGCTTGAACGGGGGCGCCACCTTGTTCTTGACCACCTTGACGCGGACACGGTTGCCGTAGGCCTCGGCGCCGTCCTTGAGCGTCTCGATCCGCCGGATGTCGAGCCGCACCGACGAGTAGAACTTGAGCGCGCGGCCGCCCGGAGTCGTCTCGGGGCTGCCGAACATGACGCCGATCTTCTCGCGCAACTGATTCGTGAAGAGGCAGATCGTGTCGGTGCGGTTGAGAGTGCCCGCCAGCTTCCGCAGCGCCTGGCTCATCAGCCGTGCCTGGAGGCCGACGTGGCTGTCCCCCATCTCGCCCTCGATCTCGGCCTTCGGCGTCAGGGCCGCGACCGAGTCGACCGCGACGATGTCGAGCGCGCCGGAGCGCACGAGCAGCTCCGTGATCTCGAGCGCCTGCTCACCGGTGTCGGGCTGCGAGACGAGCAGGTCGTCGACGTTGACGCCGATCTTCCGTGCGTACTGCGGGTCCATCGCGTGCTCGGCGTCGATGAAGGCGCAGATGCCGCCACGGCGCTGCGCCTCGGCGATCACGTGATAGACGAGAGTCGTCTTGCCCGAGCTCTCCGGCCCGAACAGCTCGACCACGCGGCCGCGCGGTAGGCCGCCGATGCCGAGGGCGAGGTCGAGCGAGAGCGAGCCGGTCGAGACGGCTCCGATCTGCACCTGGGCCTGGTCGCTCATCTTCATGACCGAGCCCTTGCCGAACTGACGCTCGATCTGCCCGAGGGCGACGTCGAGAGCTTCCTCGCGGTTCATTCTTCACGACCTCCTAGCGGAAACGATTCCAGCACCTCATACCGGGCCCCGGACGGGTGCAGACGGGAAAGGAAAGCAGCTGCACCGGACGGAGCGAACGGCGCGAGCTCCGGAAGCTGCGGCGTAAGCCGTGGCCGCTCCCGGAACCGGAGCAGCGTGACGTGCGGCAGCCAGGGACGCGCCTCCGGGCGGTAGACGCCGAGCGCGGAGAGACGCTCGTGCAGCCGCTTGGCGAGCCGCGTGCAGCCCCCCTCCGCGTCTCGGAGCTCGAGCATGCCCACGCTCCGCGTCTCGCGGTAGCGGACGGGCTCCAGCAGCGACGGCACGGCATCTCCCGCAGCGTCCCCGAGGACGTCGAGCACTCCGGCGAGCTCCCGGGCCGGGCGCGAGCCGAGGAAGGCGAGAGTGACGTGCAGGTTGCCGGGCGGGACGAGCCTGCCGCCGCGCAGCTCCCGCGCCTGCCACGCAACGAGCGCGGCGGCCACATCGTCCGGCAGCTGTAAGCCGAGGAAGAGGCGAAGCCGCTCATCGCCTCCCACGCTACCGGGCGAGCTCACTCCGAACTGTCACGATTCTGTTCCAGAAGTCGGCGCAGCAGGTGCAGCGAGGCGACGACCGACCGGCGCCTGATCGAGTCGCGGTCGCCGGGGAAGTTGAACCCCGAGCCGCGGCCGCCGTCGGGTGTCTCGGCGTGGAAGTAGACCAGCCCGACGGGCTTCTCCTCGGTCCCCCCACCCGGCCCCGCCACTCCGGTGACGGAGACGGCGACGTCCACGCCGAGCCGCTCGCGGGCGCCCCGGGCCATCGCCTCGGCGACCTCGGCGGATACGGCGCCGTGCTCCTCGATCAGGGCCGCCGGCACGCCGAGCTGGTCGATCTTCACCTCGTTCGCGTACGAGACGATCCCGCCCACGATCGCGTCGGACGACCCGGGCACCGCCGTCAGCCGCGCCGCGACGAGGCCGCCCGTGCAGGACTCGGCCGTCGCGAGCGTGAGACCTCGCTCGCGGCAGCGATCGAGCACGATCTCCTCCACCGTGCGGCCGTCGGTGGAGTAGAGGTAGCTTCCGAGCCGCTCTGCGAGCGCCTGCTCGAGCTCGAGGAGCCGCTCCTCCGCCGCGGGCTCGGCGACGAGGTCGACGTGCACCTCGAAGTCGCGCGCGCAGATGGTCGCCTCGAGCCCGTCCCCGTCGCCGCCTGCCTCGTGAAAGGCCCGTGCGACCTGCGATTCGCCGGGGCCGAAGAGGCGGAGCGTCCGCCGCAGCGGCGGGCGTCCTCCGGCCAACACGCGCCGGACCGGCTCCGTCTCGAGCGCCCTCGGCCAGAGCCGCTGCAGCTCGGCCGGAGGTCCGGGGAGGATCACGACGGGCGTCCCGTTCGCCTCGATGACGAGGCCGGGCGCCGTGCCTGCGAGGCCGAGCGAGATCGCGCCCTCGGGGATCGTCGCCTGCTTCCGTACACCGGTGGAGAAGTCGGCATATGGGCGCTTCATTCGTTCGGCGACCCGGCGTGAGATGCCCTCGATCTCCGCCTCCAGCTGCTCGTCCACCCGCAGCCCCAGGCCCCCAACCTGCGCGACCGTCTCGACCGTCCGGTCGTCATGGGTCGGCCCGAGCCCACCCGAGCACGCGACGAGGTCGGCAGAGACGACAGCCTCACGGATCGCCGCCTCCAGCTCGCGCGGCTCGTCGCCGACGATCTCGATCCGGGCCGGCTCGAGCCCGAGGGAGAGCAGCGAGCGGGAGAGGAACGGGCCGTTCAGGTCGGTCCGCTCGCCGCGCACGAGCTCGCTTCCCGTAACGACGACCACCGCCCGCGGGCGGCCCGCGGCGGAGCTCAACTCGCGTCGGCGGCGAAGATCTTCTTCGCCGTCACGAACACGCCTTGCGCCTTCACCGCCCGCCCCAGCTTCACCCGGTTGCCGTTCACTTTCGCGAGCACGTTGGCGGGAGACTCGAGCCGCAGCCAGAGCACCCTGTTGTCGAACAGCTGCTTCTGACCCCGCTCGAGGGTGCCCTGGTAGAGGACCTTCCCGATCGCGCTCCGCGAGCGCACGATCATGTAGGAATCGCCGCGGGTGGCGCGCACCTCGAGGCGGGCCGAACCGGCCGGCAGCGGCGGTACCTTCGCCGCGGCCCGGGTCGTCGTCCCGAGACCCCGGACGGGCTCGTTCTCGGGGCTGCCGAACTGCCAGGCGACGATCACGAGCGAGGTGACGAGCGCGATCGCGATCAAGGCGAGCAGGACGATCCTCGACTCCCGCCGCTCGGCCCGCCGCGCTCGTGCGGCCGGGACGCGCCGCGCCGTGCGCACGGGCCCGTCCTCCTCGCCGATCACATAGCGCGAGTTGTACTCGTCGACGTAGAGCTGGCCGTCGAGCCCGAGATACTCGGCATACGTGCGCAGGAAGCCCTTGATGTACGTGTGCGAGGGAAGCAGCTCGAAGCGCTCGTCCTCGAGGGCGCGCAGGTAGCGGCTGCGGATCTTGGTGCCGTACTCCGCCTCCGGAAAGTCGATCTGGCGACGCAGACGGGCCTCGCGGAGGCTCGTGCCGATCTCGAACACTCGGGCATGGTACCGACCCTAAGACGGCCGGCCTAATCGGCCACGTACGAGAGCAGCTCGTAGACGCCGACGGAGCCCGCAGCGGTGAGCGCGAGCAGCAATCCGAGCCAGCCCAGCCAGCGCCCGACCCGTGCGGTGCGGGTCCCGCGGGGGTGTCCGAGCGTCGGCGCGAGGCGCGACCGCGCCCGCCGCGCGAGCAGGATCGCAGCGAGCCCGAGGAGGGCGCCGAGCGGGATCGCGGCGGCGGCGTGCAGGAGGTCGTAGTCCTCGGACCAGCGGGTCGCAGCGATCGCGACGGGCATGACCGCGACCGAGAGCAGGCCGACGAGCACGGACAGGCGCGCGCTCGCGGGGCGCGGCGGCCGGCCGTTATTGCTTCTCGTAGGGACGGCCAACTGCGGCAGGCGGAGTGGAGCGGCCGATCAGGCCCGCGACCGCGACCAGGGTCAGCACGTAGGGAAGCGCCTGGAAGAGCACGGCGGCCGACTCCGAGTAGGCGGGCAGGCGCTGGGCGAGCGCGCTCGAGAAGCCGAAGAGGAGCGCGGCGGCCGCGGCGCCCCACGGGCGCCAGTTGCCGAAGATGACCGCGGCGAGCGCGATGAAGCCTCTCCCGACGGTCATGTTCTGGTTGAACGAGTTGACGAAGCCGATCGAGAGGTAGGCGCCCCCGAGCGCCGCGAGGATGCCGGAGAGCGTCACCGCCCCGTAGCGGGTCGCGTAGACCGAGATCCCGACCGTGTCGGCCGCGCGCGGGTGCTCGCCGACCGCCCGGATCCGCAGCCCGACGGGCGTCTTGAAGAGGACGACCCACGTCGCCACGATCGTCAGGAAGGCGAGCCAGATCATCAGGTTGAGCTGGCCGAGCACCGGCCCGATGAAGTACCAGTCCTCGAGGAAGTTGAGATGGACGTCGGGGATGTCCGGCACGTCCGGCGGCGTCCCCTCGCCGCCGTAGATGTCGATGAAGAGGTAGCCGGTGACTCCCGAGCGCGAGGAAGTTGATCGCCGTGCCCCCGACGATCTGGTCGGCCCGCAGGTGGATGGCGAAGAAGGCGTGCACGAGCGCGAACGCCGCGCCGGCGAGGGCGGCGCAGAGAAGCCCGAGCGCCCAGGAGTTGAGCTTGTCGGCGCCGAGGATCCCGAAGAACGCTCCCGACGAGCATCATCCCCTCGAGCCCGATGTTCACGACGCCGCTGCGCTCGGAGAAGATCCCTCCCATCGCCGCGAACGCGAGCGGCGTCGCGAAGCGGAGCATCGCCGCGGTCAGCGCCGACCAGACGACGACCTGCTCGAGGTGGCCGACGCTCGACCGCGTCGCGAGGTACGCCGAGGGCGATCCCGAGCACGCCGACGACGACGGCCCCCCAGCCGAGCCTCCGCTCCCCGCGGCTCAGCGTTCCGATCCCGAGCGCGAGGCCGAGGACGCCGATCACGACCGGGACGACCGGATTGCGGATCGTGAACGGCGGCAGCGCGACCCAGAAGGCGGCGATGCCGAAGAGAATCCCGAGCCAGGCGACCGCGCGCATTCCGCGCGGCAGCCGCGCCAGCAGCCGCTTGATCATTCGCTCGCCTCCGCGACTCGTCGTCGCCGCCGCTTGCCGAGGCCGATCACGGACAGAATGAGCACGTCCGCGCCGACGAAGAGGACGACGAGCCCCTGGATCAGCAGCGTCAGGTTGGAGGCCAGCTCGGGCCGGAAGATCTCCGGGTCGAGGTTGCGCGTCGACGTCCCGGTGACGAGCCCCGCGAACAGGAGGGCGGACAGGCCGACGCCGATCGCGGTGTTCCGCCCCAGGAGCGCGACGGCGATGCCGACGAAGGCGATCGACGGCGCCAGGATGTCGTTCGTGTTGATCCGGTACTGCCAGCCAACGATGTCGATGGCGCCGGCGAGCCCGGCGAACATGCCCGAGATCGCCATCGCGAGGAAGTAGTTCCGCGCCACCGAGATGCCGCCGTACCGCGCCGCCTCGGGGTTGTAGCCGACCGCGCGGACCTCGTAGCCGAGCGTCGTCCGGTTGAGCGTGATCCAGTAGACGACGAGCGCGGCGAGGGCGACGAAGAAGCCGACGTGGAGCCCCTGCAGGAGGGGGTCGCCCCAGAACACCTTCAGCTTCGACTCCTCGAGCACGTCGTTCGAGACGGGGACGAACGGCTGGGTGTCGTTCTGGAGCGGGCCGCCGAGGGAGAAGAGGTAGACGCCGACCCAGACGGCGATCCAGTTGAGCATGATCGTCGAGATCACCTCGTGCGTGCCGCGGAGGGCCTTGAGGAGGCCGGCGATGCCCGCCCAGACCGCGCCGCTCAGGGCGCCCGCGACGACCGCCGCGAGGATGTGCACGATCCCGGGCAGGCCGGGCAGCGACGAGCCGACCCACACCGCGATGATCGCGCCGGCGAGGTACTGGCCCTGACCCCCGATGTTGAACATGCCGCAGCGGAACGCGAAGGCGACCGCGAGGCCCGTCAGCACGAGCGGCACCCAGATGATCAGCGTCTGCTGGAGATTGAGCGCCGAGAGGGACTCGAAGTCGTTCGTGTTCCAGGGGAACGGGATGTACGCGTCCGTGAAGGGGATCCGGAGCTCGTACGACCCGACCTCGAGGAACCAGTTGAAGCCGGCGCCCTCGAAGATCGCCTTGTAGGTGTTGAGCGGGTTCTTCCCCGTCGTGACGAGGACGACGAGGCCGCCGATCAGGAAGGCGAGGAGCGTCGTCAGGAGCGGGACGGCGAGCCCGCCCGCCTTCTGGGCGAGCGCGAGCCGCGCTGCGAGGCTCTGCGGTTGTTCGGGATCCGGCGCCGGCTCGAGCGGCGACGGCTGCTGCACGCTCAAGCCGCCTCCTTCGCCTTCGGCTCAGTCGCGCGGGGGAAACCCGGTTTCCCCCGCGAGCCCCCTGCGCGCTGACGCCGATGCTCCGCATCGGCGCGTTCTCTCGGGGGAACCCGTCGGTTCCCCCGAACCCCCTCCTGGCCGCTTGACTCCGTCAAGCTGCCGCCTTGCGGCCGCCGCCGATCATCGCGACGCCGAGCTCCTCCTCGGAGACGCCCGGCGGGAACTCGCCGACGATCTCGCCCTCGAAGATGACGAGGATCCGGTCGGAGAGCGAGAGGATCTCCTCGAGCTCGAGCGAGATGAGCAGAACGCCGCGGCCCTCGTCGCGCTCCTCGACCAGGCGGCGGTGGACGAACTCGATCGCGCCGACGTCGAGCCCGCGGGTCGGCTGCGCGGCGATCAGCACCTTCGGATTGCGGTCGATCTCGCGCGCGAGGATCACCTTCTGCTGGTTGCCGCCGGAGAGGCCGCCTGCGCGCGTCTGCGGGCCGCCGCCGCGGACGTCGAACTCCCGGATCAGCTTCGCCGCCTTCTCGATCAGCCGCCTGGGATAGAGCCAGCCGAACTTCGACGACGGCGGGTGGTCGTAGTCGTGCAGGGCGATGTTCTCGGCGAGGGAGAAGTCGAGCACGAGCCCGCGCCGCTGCCGGTCCTCCGGGATGTGCCCGAGGCCCGCGTCGAGCGAGTCGCGCACGCTCGCAGCCGTGATGTCCTCGCCGTCGATCGTGATGGTGCCCGCCTTCAGCGGCCGCAGCCCGGTGATCGCGTCGATCAGCTCGGTCTGGCCGTTTCCGTCGACGCCCGCGATGCCGACGATCTCGCTGGCGCGGACCTCGAACGAGACGCCGCGCACCTGGTCGATCCCGCGGTCGTCCTCGACGCTGACGTCCTCGACCACGAGCAGCGGCTCGCCGGCCTCGGACGCGACCTTGTCGACGCGGAGCAGCACCTCCCGTCCGACCATCAGACGGGCGAGGCTCTCCTCGGTCGCACCGGCCGCCGGCAGCGTCTCGATCTTCTTCCCGCGCCGCAGGACGGTGATCCGGTCGGCGATGTCGGTCACCTCGTTCAGCTTGTGGCTGATGAAGATGATCGACTTCCCCTGCTCGGTGAGGCTGCGGACGATCGCGAACAGCTCCTGCGCCTCCTGGGGCGTCAGAACCGCCGTCGGCTCGTCGAGGATGAGGATGTCGGCTCCCCGGTAGAGCGCCTTCAGGATCTCGACGCGCTGCTGCTGCCCGACCGTGATGTCGTGCACGAGCGCGCGCGGGTCGACGGCCAGGCCGAAGCGGCTGGAGATGTCTCGAACGCGCTTCTCGGCCGCCGCGTAGTCGAGCAGGATGCCGTTGTGCGTCGGCTCGGTCGCGAGCACGATGTTCTCGGCGACCGTCATCACCGGGATCAGCATGAAGTGCTGGTGCACCATGCCGACCCCGTTCTCGATCGCCGCGCGCGGCGAGCCCAGCTCCGCCTTCTTGCCGTTGATCAGGATCTCGCCCTCGTCCGGGTGGTAGAGGCCGTAGAGGACGTTCATCAGCGTCGACTTGCCGGCCCCGTTCTCGCCGAGGAGCGCATGCACCTCGCCCTCGCGCAGGTCGAAGTCGACGTGGTCGTTCGCAACGATGCCGGGGAAGCGCTTCGTGATCCCACGAAGCTCGAGAACGCGCCGCTCGTTCATCCGGGGCGATTCTATGGCGCCGGCCCGCGCGGGCCTAGCCGGAACCGCGTCGCGTGCTCTTAGCCGACGGTGTCGCGGGATGCCGGTGATCGTGCCGTCGGCGATCTCGTCCTGCACCTGGTTCAGCTGCGAGACGAGGTCGGCCGGCACCTCGGAGGAGACCTCGCCGAACCCGACGCCGCCGGAGGCGATGTCGAAGACGCTGTTCTCCCCGCCCGAGAACGTGCCCTCCTGGACCTCCTGGATCGTCTGGAAGACTGCGACGTCGACCTTCTTCAGGGCGCTCGTGAGGATGTGCGTGCCGAGGAAGGCCTGGTCGGCGTCGACGCCGATGCCCCAGACGTTCCGCTCGTTCGCGGCGGAGAGCGCGCCGAGGCCGCACTGGCCCGCGACCTGGAAGACGACCGTGGAGCCGCGCGCGATCTGGGCGAGGCCGATCTCCTTGCACTTCGCCTGGTCGACGAAGTCCTGGGAGTACTCGTTCAGCGTCGCGATGCCCGGATTCGCCGCGTCGGCGCCGGCCTGGAAGCCGGCGATGTACCGGTCGACCGGCGGGATCTTCTGCCCGCCGACGGAGCTGACCGTCGGGTTCGAGCCACCGGCCTCCTTCACGACCAGGCCGGCGAGGTACCCGACCAGGTAGCCGGCCTCCTGCTCCTTGAAGAGGAGCCCGCGCACGTTCTTCGGCTTCGACGCCATCTCCTCCTGGGCGAAGTCGATGATCGCGAAGTTCACGTCCGGGTACTGCTTGGCGACCACGTCGAGGGCATCGGCCATCAGGAAGCCGACCGCGACCACGAGGTCGTAGTCCTGGCGCGCGAGGGTCGTCAGGTTCGGGACGTAGTCGGAGTTCGCGCGCGAGATGACGACGCGGCCGTCCACGCCGAGCTCTCGCTCCGCCTGCTCGAGGCCCCTGTTGGCGAGGAAGTTGAAGGAGCGGTCGTCGAGGCCGCCGATGTCGGTGACGAGCCCGACCCTGATCCCCTCGCCTGCGGGCGCCGCGGTGGTCGCGCCCCCGGCCTCCTCGGCGGTCGTGGCGGCGCCCGTCGGCTCCTCGTCGTCGCTGCCGCAGCCGGCGAGCGCGAAGCAGCGCCACTGCGACGGCGAGCACGATCCAGAGAACCGGCCGGCGAGTTCACGGAGGACGATGCTACCGGAAGGGGCGGGGTTCGAACCCCGCCCCTTCCGGCCAAGGAACCGCTAGCCCGTGATGGGCGGCGGAGCCGTCTGGGTGACCTTGATCTTGCCGGTCGCGATCTGCGCCCGGACGCCCAGGAGAGCCCTGCGCCACGAGGGCTGAACCCGCGTGGAGAGCTTGCCGTAGCCGACGCCGCCGTTCTTGACCGAGAACGTCGTGTCGACGCCGCCGCGGAACGCCGCGCCGGCCTTGCGCGCCAGCTCGACCGTGCTGAGCACCGCGACGTCGACCTTCTTCGTCGCGCTCGAGAGCACGTGGTTGCCGAGATACCACTGGTCGGCGTCCACGCCGATGCCGAAGACGTTCTTCTCCTTCGCGGCGCTGAGCGCGCCGAGGCCGCATCCGCCGGCGACCTGGAAGACGACCGTGGCGCCGTTGGCGATGTGGTTCAGCGCCAGCTCCTTGCACTTCGCCTGGTCGACGAAGTCCTGGGAGTAGCTGTGCTCGACCTTCACGGCCGGATACGCCTTCTTCGCGCCCTCGTAGTAGCCGCCGAGGAACCGGTCGACCGGCGGGATCTTCAGCCCGCCGACCGCGGCGATCACGCCCGAGCTGTTCGGGACGTTCTTCGACTGCAGCCCGGCGAGGTAGCCGACGAGATAGCCGGCCTCCTGCTCCTTGAAGAGCAGGCCGCGCACGTTCTTGGGCTTGCCCTTGAGATCGGCAGCCGAGAAGTCGATGATCGCGAACTTCGTGTTCGGGAAGCGCCTCGCCACGGCAGCCGTGGCGTCACCCATCAGGAAGCCGACCGAGATGACGAGGTTGTAGCCCTGGCGGGCGGCCGTCGACAGGTTCGGCACGTAGTCCGCGTTCGACTTCGAGATGAACACGCGTCCCGTGACGCCGAACTTCTTCTTCGCTTCCTGGAGGCCCTTGTTCGCCAGGAAGTTGAACGAGCGGTCGTCGAGACCGCCGACGTCGGTCACGAGTGCGACCTTGTACGCCGCAGGTGCGGCCTTGGCGTCCGTCTTCGCGGATCCCGTGCCGGCGCCGAGCGCCAGCGTCAGGACCGCGACGAGCGCCGCCGCAACGAGCGGCATGAGCTTACGTCCTTTCACTTACCCTCCTTAGAAGTCACAACCACCGCAGGACTTGGACGCCAGATTAGACCCGAAGTTGGCAGAAAAGGAAAGTCTTTACGAACCGGTCGTGACGAACCGCTCGAGCTCGGCTTCCTCGACGAGTACGCGGCGCGGCTTCGAGCCTTCGTAGCCGGAGATGATCCCGCGCCGCTCGAGCATGTCGATCAGTCTCCCGGCCCGCGTGTAGCCCACCCGGAGCCGCCGCTGCAGCAGCGAGACAGACGCCGTCTGCGTCTGGACGACGATCTCGATCGCCTTGTCGAGCAGCGGGTCCTCGTCCGGATCGAAGTCGCCGTCGTGCTCGTCGGCGTCCTCGAGCGCGCCCTCGGGCAGCTCGAGCAGCGTCTCGTCGAGCTCCTGCTCGCGCTGGTGGCGGCACTGCTCGACGACGAGCGTCACCTCCTCCTCGGTGACGTAGGCGCCCTGGACGCGCTGCAGCCGCGAGGTGCCGAGCGGCTTGAAGAGCATGTCGCCCTGGCCGAGCAGGCTCTCGGCGCCGGCCGTGTCGAGGATGACGCGCGAGTCGGTCTGGCTCGAGACGGCGAACGCGATCCGGCTGGGCACGTTCGCCTTGATCATCCCGGTGATCACGTCCACCGACGGGCGCTGTGTCGCGAGCACGAGGTGGATGCCCACGGCACGCGACTTCTGCGCGAGGCGGATGACCGCGTCCTCGACCGCCTGCGGGCTGATCATCATCAGGTCGGCGAGCTCGTCGATGACGACGAGCAGGTACGGGAGCGGGTCCTCCCCGCGCGCGCGGAGGGCCCGGTTCGCCTCGGGCAGGTTGCGGGCGCGCACGAGCGAGAGGCGCTCGTAGCGGCGCTCCATCTCGGCGACGACGTTCGTGAGGACGGCGCTCGCCTCCTTCGGGCTCGACACGACCGGGGTGAGCAGGTGCGGGATCGACTCGTAGTAGCTGAGCTCGATCCGCTTCGGGTCGATCAGGATCATCCGCACCTCGTCGGGGGTGGAGCGGAGCAGGATCGAGGTCAGGAGCGTGTTGATGCAGCCGGACTTGCCCGAGCCGGTCGTGCCCGCGATCAGGATGTGCGGCATCCGCGCGAGGTCGGCCCAGACGGCGTTGCCGGCGATGTCCTTGCCGAGCCAGACGGCGAGCGGGCTCGCGCTCGACGGGAGGTCGTCGTAGATGTCGCCGAGCGTGACGATCCGCGGCGCGAGGTTCGGCACCTCGACGCCGACCGCCTGCTTGCCCGGGATCGGGGCGAGGATGCGGATCTCGGTCGTCGCGAGGGCGTAGGAGAGGTCGTCCTTGAGCGCGGCGACCTTCGACACCTTCGTGCCCGGGGCGAGCTGGAGCTCGTAGCGCGTCACGCGCGGGCCTGCGATCTGGCCGACGATCGTCGCCTCGACGCCGAAGTGCGCGAGCGCCTCGACGAGCGTGTCTGCGATGCGCCGGTCGGTCTGCCGCGCGTTCGCCGCTACCGCCGGCGAGGTCTTCAGCACGCTCCGGTCCGGGAGCACGTACTCGCCCTGGGATCGTGGCGGGACCTCGAAGAGCGGCGCCTGCTCCTCGGTCGACTCCTCGGCGAGGAGGAGGGGCGGCGGCTCCGACAGCCCCTCCGAGACGACGTCGGGGTAGTCGTGGACGACGTCGACCGGCGGCTCGTGCACGAGCGCGGGCGGCGGGCCGGAGGCGTGAGCGCGGTCGGCCGCCTTCTCCCGTCCGACGCCGCGGCGGCGAGAGGCGACCCCGTGCGCGCGGCGCACCGCGTGCCCCGACCGGCGGAGGAGGGCACCGTACGAGGCGCCCGAGAGCAGGAGCACGCCGGCGAGCAGGAGCGTGAGGCCGACGAGGAAGGCGCCGGTACCGCCCAGGAGCCGCGCGACGCCGCCGCCGAGCAGCTCCCCGACGAAGCCACCGTGGCCGGAGCCGAGCGTGATCATCAGGCCGAGGACGGTCACGGCGAGCCCGGTGCGGAAGGGGTGCACCTCGAGCAGACCGCTGCGCAGGAGCATCAGTCCGCCGACGACGACGAGCGCGAGCGGCGCCGCGTACGCCGCCGAGCCCACGGCGTCGCGCAGCCCGGCATCGATCTTCTCGCCGACGATGCCGCCGTCCCAGCCGAGATACAGGAGCGTGGCGAGGAAGAGCCCCGACGCAGCGAGCGTCAGCCCGAGCAGCTCGGGATGCTCGTGGGACGCGCGCCGTCGCGTCTTGCGCGTCCGCTTCCTGACGCGCGAGGGCGTGCGCGGCCGGAGCGGCCGCTTCTTCTTCCGGGCAGCCATGCGACGCCGTTCGACGCCGCCCCGTCCCCTCCTACCTGGCTCGGTCCCTTGCCTCGTCGACGATCTGCGACGCTTCGTCCCGGTTGCCGTAGCCGCGCGTCTCCACCTTCTTCTCCTCGAGGTCTTTGTAGACCTGGAAGAAGTGCTCGATCTCGTCGCGGAACTCGGGCGGGATGTCGTGGATGTCGTGGACGCGCATCCACGCCGTGTCCTTCAAAGGCACGCAGATCACCTTCTCGTCCGGCCCCTTCTCGTCGGTCATGTGGAAGACCCCGACGACGCGGGCGCGGATGCGACAGCCGGGGAAGGTCGGCTCGCCGACGAGGCAGAGCGCGTCGAGCGGGTCGCCGTCCTCGCCCAGCGTGCCCTCGATGAAGCCGTAGTCGGCCGGATAGCTCATCGAGGTGAAGAGCCGGCGGTCGAGCATGATGTGGCCCGTCTCGGCGTCCCGCTCGTACTTGTTCCGCGACCCGGACGGGACCTCCACGAACACGACGACCTCGGTCACGGGTGCACTCTACGGCTCCACACGAGCAGCGCGGCTCCGCCCAGCGCGATCAGCGCGCCGGCCCAGCGCCCGTTCAGGAGCGCGACGAGGCCCAGGGCCAGAGCAAGCGCGCCGAGCGCGGCGACGGCCAGGCGGGCGAGCCCGGGCGGCATCAGCCGAGCGTGGTGATCCGTGCGAGCAGGAGCTCGAAGAACGCGTCGGCGTCGACGGACACGCCGACGTGCGCGTTCGGGGCCCGGTCGGTCCGGTGCCAGCGGTCGACGACCGTTCGCCCCCGGTTGAGCTCGGACTCGAGCTCGACCTCGACGTTGAGGTGCTCGGTCTGGACGATCCCGGGGTTGAACGCGTGCGCGAGCGCGACCGCGTCGTGGATCGGCGCGCCGTCCCAGCCGTAGGTGCGCCGGTGGTAGCGCTTGAAGAACTCGACCAGCTCCGCCACAAAGGTGCCGACGCGGCCGGCCGCGCGGAAGCGGTCGGCCCACGCGGGCGTCAGGAGTGCGCGGTGCGTGACGTCGAGCCCGATCATCGTCACGTCCAGCTCCGGAGTGGAAGACACGCTGGGCCGCCTCGGGATCGGCCCAGACGTTGAACTCGGCGGCGGGCGTCATGTTCCCCTCGGCGATCGCGCCTCCCATCAGCACGATCCGCGCCGGCTCGATCCCGCGCTCGAGCGCCTGCGCGACGTTGGTGAGCGGCCCGAGCGGGACGAGCGTGGTCTCCGGCGTCACGTGCTCGACGAGGAACCCGACGGCGTTCTGGGCGACGGGCTCGGAGGCCCGCTGGGGGAGCTCCGGTCCGTCGAGACCGCTCTCGCCGTGGACGTGCGCAGCGACATGGAGCTCGCGAGTGAGCGGCCGGTCGGCGCCGGCTGCGACCGGCACGTCTTCGCGCCCCACGAGCGCGAGCACCTTCAGCGCGTTGTCGGTCGTCTTCTCGAGCGTCTGGTTCCCGTGCACGGTCGTGACGCCGACGAGCTCGACCTCGGGGCTCGCGAGCGCCAGCAGGAGCGCGATCGCGTCGTCGTGGCCGGGATCGCAGTCGATGATGAGCCTGGTCACGGCGCGAGTATCTCGTCTAGCTCGGCCGCCGTCGGCAGGGAAGGCTGCGCGCCGAAGCGGGAGGCGGCGATCGCCCCGGCCGCGCAGGCCCGGCGCAGCGCCTCGTCGTGCTCGCGGCCCTCGAGCAGTGCAGACGAGCAGGCAGGCGGTGAATGCGTCTCCGGCGGCGGTCCCGTCCACCGCCTCCACTGCGGGCGGCTCCGCTCGCGCGACCTCCTCTCCGTCCTCGAGCAGCACCGCGCCCTCGGCGCCGAGCGTGACCGCGACGAGACCGTCGCGGCGGCGGAGCGCGTCGAGCTCGTAGCGGTTGACGACGGTGAGGTCGGCGTCGACGTCGATCGGGCGTGCGGGCGCAGCGTTGAGGCAGAAGAGCCCGGTCGCCTGCTCCCAGGCGCTCCGCACGGCCTCGTCGGGAATCTCGAGCTGGACGAGCACCGCGTCGCTCGGCTCGAGCTCGACCGTATCGAGCTCGGCGTTCGCGCCCGGCGCAACCGCAATCTGATTCTCGCCGCTCGCGTCGACCAGGATCAGGGCGACGCCGGTCGGCCCGTCGACACGGCGGGCCTCGAGCGCCAGTCCTTCCTCCCGCGGGAGCGCCTCGTCGGCGAAGCCGTCCGTCCCGACCGAACAGACGAGCGTCACCGCCGCACCCAGGCGCGCGCAGGCAACGGCCTGGTTCGCGCCCTTGCCGCCCGGCACGCGCGCGAAGGTCGCGCCGGTGACCGTCTCCCCCGCCCGCGGCAGGCGCTCGACCCGGGCGACAAGGTCGAGGTTGACGCTCCCGACGACGGTGACGCTAGGCGGCAAGCGCGCGCAGGTCGTCCACGGTCGAGCCGAGCAGCGTGTCGCGGAGATCGAACAGCCCGGCCCAGAGCGACGAGGCATCCGGAGGCGCGTCCAGCCGCGCCGAATCGGAGAGGCTCTGCAGCGCGCGCACCAGCACGGCGAGCTCGAGATACACCGCGGTGACGCGGTCGGGTGACGCCTGCACGCCGGCGCGGGTGAGCACGGGCTTCCACTCGACGAGCTCCCCGGCACCGGGGCCCAAGTACCAGGAGCGGCCCTCGGCCTGGTCGGCCTCGAGCTCGAGCAGGTAGCGGCCGAGCGGCGCCTCCAGCCCGGCCAGGGCCGTCTCGACGCGGTCGGCGGCGTGGCGCAACGCCGCCTCGCGGCCGCCCGCGGTCGCGGGTCGCGCCTCCCCCCTCCCCCAGCGCTCGAGCAGCCGGCAGAAGGCGAGCGCAGCCGTCTCGCAGGCGCGGAGCTGAGCGATCAGGCGACGCGCGGTCAGCTCGCTCGCCGCGTGGTCGACCAGGATGTCGGGCCAGGAGTTCAAACCTCGATCACCACGGGAAGAATCATCGGCCGCCGGCGGGTTCTGTCGTAGATCAATTGTCCGACGGCGTCGTGCAGGTGCTCCTGCAGCAGCTTGATCTCGGAGATGTCGTCCGCGGTGAGCTGCTCGAGCACCCGGGTCGCCTCCTCACGGAGCTCGTCGAGCAGGGGCCCGGAGTCACCGAAGCCGCGCGCGATCAGCTCGGGCGGCGCCGTCGTGCCGCCGTTCGAGCCTGCGAGCGTCGTGACGATGATCAGGACGCCGTCCTCGGAGAGCCGCCGGCGGTCGCGGAGCGCCACGTCCTGGACGTCTCCGACCCCCAGGCCGTCGACGAACGTGACGCCCGCCTCGACCCGGTCGACGATGCGCGGTGTCCGCCCGCGCGTGAGCTCGACCACGGAGCCGTTCTCGGCGATCACGATCGCCTCCGCCGGCACGCCGGCGTCGCGGGCGAGCTGGGCGTGGGCCGCGAGCATCCGGTATTCGCCGTGCACCGGCATCACCGCGCGCGGGCGCAGGAGCGAGAGCAGCGTGCGCAGCTCCTCCGAGCACGCGTGGCCGGAGACGTGCACCGGCGCGATTTCCTGGTGCAGCACCTCGGCGCCCGCCTTCGCGAGCCGGTTGATCGAGTCGTGGACGCGGAGCTCGTTCCCCGGCACGGGCTTCGCCGAGATGATCACGGTGTCGCCGCGCTCGATCGACACGGACGGGTGGTCGTTGTACGCGATCCGCGTCAGCGCCGACATCGGCTCGCCCTGGCTGCCGGTGCAGAGGATCATCACCTGTCCGGGCGGCAGCTCCATCGCCTCCTGCGGCTTCACGAGCAGGTGCTCGGGCATGTCGAGGTAGCCGAGCCCGCGCGCGATGTTGAGGTTCTTGCGCATCGAGCGGCCGACGATCGCCACCTTCCGGCCGACCTGGAGCGCGACGTCGATCGCCTGCTGCATCCGGTGCACGTTCGAGGCGAAGGAGACGACCAGGATCCGGCCCTTCCGCAGCGGGATCAAGGTGCGGAAGGCCTCGCCGACGAGCCGCTCGGAGCCGGTCATCCCGGGGCGCTCGGCATTCGTCGAGTCGCCGAGCAGGAGGTCGACGCCTTCGTTGCCGAGCGCCGCGAGCCGGCCGACGTCCGTCTTGAGGCCGTCCACGGGCGTGTGGTCGAGCTTCCAGTCACCTGTGTGGACGACCCGGCCGGCCTCGCTCTCGACCACGACCGCGACGCAGTCGGGAATCGAGTGCGCCATCCGGACGAAGTCGAGCGTGAGCGAGCCGACCTGGATCCGCTTCCCGGGCTCCGCCTCCTCGAGCGTCGTCTCGGCGGCGAGGCCGTGCTCGTCGAGCTTCGACTTGATCAGGCCGAGCGTCAGCCTCGTCGCGATCACGCGCTCGCAGTTCACCTCGCGCAGGAGGTACGGGCAGCCCGCCGACGTGGTCCTCGTGCCCGTGCGTGAGCACGACCGCGTCGATCTTGCGGTCGCGCAGGTAGCCCATGTCGGGCAGGAGGAGGTCGACGCCGAGGTGCTCGTCGCGCGGGAACGCGATTCCAGCGTCGACAACGACGAGATCGTCGCCGTGCTCGTACACCGTCATGTTCTTGCCGACTTCGCCGAGACCGCCGAGCGGGATGATCCGCAGGCTCATGGCTCGGAGTCTATTCCGGTGATTAGACGGCGGCGGGCTCGAGCAGGCCCAGGCGGGCGAGGCAGTCGCGCACCTGCTCGCGCTCCTCGTCGGTCGCGGCGACGAGGGGCAGCCGGTGTCCGCCCACGTCGTGGCCGAGCAGGTTGAGCGCCGCCTTGATGGCGATCGGGTTCCCGACGACGCGAAGCAGCTCGATCGAGGGCGCGAGCTCGCGGTCGAGTGCCCGTGCCGCATCGTGCTCGCCGGCGTTCCAGAGCCGGATCAGCTCCTTCACCCTTGGCCCGACGACGTGCGTGTGCACGCAGACGCCGCCGATTCCCCCGAGCTCGAGGAACGGGAGGACCAGGTCGTCGTCGCCCGCGTAGAGGTCGAGCCCGAGCTCGACGATCTTTCTCGCCTGCTCGAGATCGGGGTTCGCCTGCTTGACGGCCGTCACGTTCTCGATCTCCGCGAGCTCGGCGATCGTCTCCGGCTCGAGGTTGAGCACGACGCGGCCCGGGATGTTGTAGACGACGATCGGCCTGTCGGTGACCTCGGCCACCGCCTCGAAGTGCGCGACGATGCCTCTCGGCGGAGGCTTGTTGTAGTACGGCGTCACGATCAGGACGCCGTCGACGCCGAGCTCGTGCGCCTTCTCGGTCAGGTGCACGGAGTGCCGCGTGTCGTAGGTGCCCGTGCCGGCGACGACCGTCGCCTGGTCGCCGACCTCCTCCAGCGCCGCCGCATACAGCGCGAAGCGCTCGTCGTCGGAGAGCGTCGGGCTCTCGCCGGTCGTGCCGGTGACGACGAGCCCGTCGGAGCCGTTGTCGACGAGGTGGCGCGCGAGCGCGCGGAAGCTCTCCAGGTCGACGGAGCCGTCCGCCTTGAACGGCGTCACGATCGCCGTGAGGACCTCGCCGAGCATCTCGTGATCCTACCTTCGCGCCGCGGCCGCAAAGACCTCGCGCAGCTCCTCGCCGAGGAAGACGAAATGAATCGCGTCGAAGTCCTGCTCGAGCTTGCGGGCGGCCCCGACCGCCACCGGGGCGGCGCGTTCGGGCGGATAGCCGTAGACACCGCAGGAGATCGCCGGGAACGCGACGGTGCGGGCGCCGAGCTCGCGGGCCACCTCCAGCGAGCGCCGGTACGCGGAGGCGAGCAGCTCGGGCTCGCCCTCCTCCCCGCCGCGCCAGACCGGCCCGACGGCGTGGATCACCCAGCGCGCCGGGAGCCGGCCCCCCGTGGTCGCCTTCGCGTCTCCTGTCTCGCAGCCGCCGAGGAGACGGCACTCGGCCAGGATCTCAGGGCCGCCGGCGCGGTGGATGGCGCCGTCCACCCCGCCCCCGCCGAGCAGCGACGTGTTGGCCGCGTTGACGATCGCATCGACGCGCTGCTCGGTGAGGTCTCCGACGTGGAACTCGAGCGGCACGTTCAGCCGTTCTGCTCGTACGCCTCGCGCAGGAGCGGCTCGAGCGAGCGCACCTCGGCCTCGTCCGCGTCGGCGTCGAGGTGGAGCCAGTGCGTTGCCTGGGCGAACCCCTTCGCCGGCTCGAGCCGGGGATCGTCGGGCACCTCACCGCGGTAGCGCAGGCCGACACGCAACGTCCCACGCGGCCCCGGTGCGACGGCGGCGAACTGCGTCCTGCGGACGATCGGAGCGTAGGTCGCCCGTCCCTCCACGGCCGTGTCGCTCCCGAGCCCTGTCGCGAGCTCGACCACGGCGTCGTGCAGCGGGCGGAGCGGGGCCTTCGTACCCGCGTAGAGGGCGTCCGCGTACTCGTCGACGCTGGGCCGCTCCCAGCCGGCACCCCTGGCCGCAGCGTCAGCGATCGCCCACTGTGAGTTCTGCGGGACCCCGTGCACGTCCTTGAGCCAGCGGCGGACGTCCTTCTGCTGCAGCGGATCCGGCCCGTCCTCCTCGACCAGGCGCACCCACTCCTCGAGGGTGCGCCCGGTCCGCTCCTTCATCGAGCGGGTGACAGCCTCCATCATGTCCTCGGGGTCTCTCACGGCCCATCGAGGAGAGCGTCGAGGCCGACCGTGAGGCCGGGCGGCAGCTCGCGCAGCTTCTCGAGCGCCAGGAGCACGCCGGGAACGAACGCCTCACGTGAGGTCGTGTCGTGTCGGATCGTGAGCGTCTGCCCCGGTCCGCCGAAGATCACCTCCTGGTGTGCCACGAGGCCGGGCAGGCGGACGGAGTGGATCGGCGTCCCCGGCGGCAGGAGGGCTGCGGTCGCCTTCGCCGTGCCCGAGGGGGCGTCGAGCTTCGCCTCGTGGTGGAGCTCGACGATCTCGGCGTGCGGCATCACCTTCGCCGCTTCGGCGGCGAAGCGGAGCATCAGGACTGCGCCGAGCGCGAAGTTGGGAGCGTAGAAGACGGGCAGCTCGTGTACGCGTGCCAGGGCGGCTACCCGCTCCTGGTCGAACCCGGTCGTGCCGACGACGACGGGCACCCCGTCCTCGAGGCAGACGCGGACGTTTTCCTCCACCGCCTCCGGGCGGGTGAAGTCGACGGCCGCCTCCGCCCCGTGCGTCGACTCGACGAGCTCGTGCCCCGCCTCCTCGAGCGCCGGCCCGAGCACCGAGCCGACCCGGCCCCGACGGCCCAGGAGGAAGACCTTCACGCGGCCTGTCGTCCGGCGAGCGCCGGGTTGACCTGCTCCACGGCCGCGCGAAACCGGGCCTCGTTCGGGCCGATCCCTGCCGCCGAGAGCCGGTCGAGCCCGAGCAGGTCGCCCGCGACGAGCGCCACGTCCTCGCCGGTGACGGCGTCGATCCGCTCGACGAGCTCCTCGAGCGAGAGCAGCTCGGTGCCGGTGACGAGCGACTTGCCGAGCCGGCTCATCCGGTTCGAGGTCGACTCCATCGAGAGGAGCATCCGTCCCTTCAGGTTCTCCTTCGCCCGCTCGAGCTCGCCGGGCCTGACGTTCCCGGCGGACACGTCCGACAGCTCGCGCGCGACGATCTCGAGGCACGGGACGAGGTTCTCCTCGCGCGTGCCGACGTAGAGCCCGACCTGACCGGAGTCGGAGTACTGCGAGGCGAAGCTGTAGACCGCGTAGGCCATCCCCCGCTTCTCGCGGATCTCCTGGAAGAGCCGCGAGGAGGCGGAGCCGCCGAGGATCGAGTCGAGCAGCGAGGCGGCGAAGCGCCTCTCGTCTCGGCGCGAGATTCCCGTCGCGCCGAGGCAGACGTGGTACTGCTCGGTCGGCCGGCGCAGGAAGCGGTATCCGGGCGCGCGGCTGCGCCCGAACGGCTTGCGCACGCGCCGTGCGGGCGTGTCCGTGGCCGGAATCCGGGCGGCGAGCAGCTCGAGCACGCGCTCGTGGGGCACGTTCCCGGCTACGGCGACGACGAGGTTGTCGTGCGCATAAGCGGCGCGGTGGTAAGCGGCGAGCGCACGCCGCGACACGGTCGAGATCACCTCGGCCCGGCCGATCACCGGCCGGCCCAGCGGGTGGCCGCCGAAGACGGCCTCGGCGACGACGTCGTGGACGAGGTCCTGCGGGTTGTCGTCGACCATCGCGATCTCCTCGAGCACGACCTCGCGCTCGGCGTCCACGTCCGCGAAGACCGGGTCGTAGATCATCCCGACGACCACGTCGAGCGCCGCTTCCAGCCGGTCGTCGGGCACGCGGGCGTACAGCAGCGTCGTCTCGCGCGACGTCGCCGCGTTCAGCTCGCCGCCGAGCCCGTCGAAGATCTCGGCGATCTCCTGCGCGGTGTGCGCGCCCGTGCCCTTGAAGAGCAGGTGCTCGATGAAGTGCGACACGCCCGCACGAGCGTCCGTCTCGTCGCGCGAGCCGGTCCCGATCCAGAAGCCGAGCGACACGGAGCGGACGCTCGGGACGTGCTCGGAGATGACGCGCTCCCCGGTCGGGAGCTGCGAGAGCTCGTAGCGCTGCACCGGCCGATCGTATCGGTCTGCCCTTGTGGCTAGTTGTGCGGCGGACGTTTGAGGAGTAGACCTTTGCGCATGGCTTTGCGGCGCAGGCTCGTGCGAGCCTTTTTCGTGGCGCTCGCGCTCGCCGCTCCGGCGCGCGGGAGCTGCGGCGCTGCCGCCCGGCTTCCAGGAGACCGTCGCGATCGGCGGTGGGCTCGCGTCAAACGCGACCGCGGTGCGGTTCTCACCGGACGGGCGGGTCTTCGTGGCGGAGCTGAGCGGACGGATCAAGGTCTTCGACAGCCTCTCCGACACGTCGCCGACGGTCTTCGCGGACCTGAATGTCAACGTCCACAGCTTCTGGGATCGCGGTCTGCTCGGGATCGAGCTCGACCCCAACTTCCCGACGAACCCGTACGTCTATGTGCTCTATACGTACGACGCCGCGATCGGCGGCGTCGCCCCGCGCTGGGGTACGCCGGGAATCATCTCCGACGGGTGCCCCACGCCGCCCGGTGCGACGGCGGACGGCTGTGTCGTCAGCAGCCGCCTCTCCCGCCTCCGGGCGGCCGGCAACGTGATGACGGGGCCGGAGCAGGTGCTGATCGAGGACTGGTGCCAGCAGTATCCCAGCCACTCGACCGGCAGCCTCGCCTTCGGCCCCGACGGGGCGTTGTACGTCAGCGGCGGTGACGGCGCGAGCTTCAACTTCGCCGACTGGGGCCAGGACGGCAGCCCGCTCAACCCGTGTGGCGACCCGCCCGGCGGCGTCGGAGCGGCTCTCAGTCCCCCGACTGCACAGGGCGGCGCACTGCGCAGCCAGGACGTACGGACGAGCGGAGACCCCACGGGCCTCAACGGCACGATCCTGCGGGTCGATCCGGCGACCGGCGCCGGCCTGCCCGACAACCCGTATGCGTTCAGCTCGGACCCGAACCTGCGTCGAATCGTGGCGTACGGCCTGCGCAACCCGTTCCGGATCACGACGAGGCCGGGGACGAGTGAGATCTGGCTGGGCGACGTCGGCTGGAACAACTGGGAAGAGATCAACCGGATCGTCAACCCTGCCGACGCAACCGTCGAGAACTTCGGCTGGCCCTGCTACGAGGGCGGCGGGCGCCAGGATGGCTACGACGCCGCCAACCTGAACCTCTGCGAGAACCTCTACGCGGAGGGCCCGAGCGCGATCACGCAGCCGTATTACGCCTGGAATCACGCCGCCAAGGTCGTTCCCGGCGAGACCTGCCCGACCGGCGGCTCATCCGCCACGGGCGTCGCCTTCTACGAGGGCGGCGACTACCCAGGCTACGCCGGAGCGCTCTTCTTCGCGGACTATTCGCGCAACTGCATCTGGGTGATGCGCGCGGGCACGGACGGGTTGCCGAACCCGGCCACGATCCAGACGTTCGTGGCGGGAGCGGAGGACCCGGTCGACCTTCAGATCGGCCCCGGCGGCGACCTCTTCTACGTCGACCTCACCTTCGGCACGATCCGCCGGATCAGCTACGAGAGCGCGAACTCGCCGCCGGTGGCGGTCGCGACCGCGAACCCGCCCTCCGGCCTCACGCCGCTCACCGTGTCGTTCAGCGGCACCGGCTCCTCCGACCCCGACGGCGGCACGCTCACGTACGCCTGGGATCTCGACGCGGACGGCGCGTTCGACGACTCGACCTCACCGACGGCGTCGTTCACCTACACGCAAGCAGGGATCTACAACGCGCAGCTCCGGGTCACCGATCCCCAGGGCGCCTCCGACACGGACACGGTCCAGATCAGCGCGGGCAACTCGGCCCCGTCGGCGTCGATCGTCACGCCGACAGCCGGAACGACCTGGCGCGTCGGCGACACGGTCTCGTTCTCCGGCTCGGCGACAGACCCCCAGCAGGGGACGCTGCCCGCGTCCGCGCTCAGCTGGTCCCTGATCCTCCACCACTGCCCGTCCAACTGCCACACGCATCCCCTGCAGAACTTCGTCGGCGTCGCGAGCGGTTCCTTCACCGCCCCGGACCACGAGTACCCGTCGCACCTCGAGCTGCGGCTCACCGTCACGGACGCGGGCGGCCTGACCGACACCGAGAGCATCCTGCTCCAGCCGCAGACGGTCGACCTCACGTTCGCGACGACGCCGACGGCGCTTGATCTCATCGTCGGAAGCGCCGCCGGGACGGCGCCGTTCACCCGCCCCGTGATCATCGGCTCGGCGAACTCGATCAGCGCGCCCGGGCCGCAGACGGTCGGATCGAACTCGTACGTCTTTTCGTCGTGGTCGGACGGAGGGGCGCAGACGCACACGATCGTCGCCCCGGCCACGCCGACGACCTACACGGCCACGTTTGTGCCTGGGTCGCCTCCTCCGTCAGGCTTGGTTGCGGCGTTCGGGTTCGAGGAAGGGTCGGGAGCCAGTGCCGCCGATGCCTCCGGCTCGGGCAACAACGGCCAGATCGGCACCGCCGCCTGGACAAACCAGGGCCGCTTCGGCAACGCGCTCAGCTTCAACGGCAGCACCGCCCGCGTCACCATCGCCGACGCCCCCTCCCTCCGCCTCAGCTCGGCAATGACCCTCGAAGCCTGGGTCTTCCCCACCGCCACCCTCGGCCAATGGCGCGACGTGATCTACAAGGGCGACGACAACTACTACTTGATGGCGGGCTCCTACAACTCCCGCCCCGCCGTCGGCGGCATCTTCGCCGGCAACTACACGGAATCATTCGCCCCGTCCACCATCCCACTCAACAGCTGGACGCACCTCGCCGCCAGCTACGACGGAACCACACTCCTCCTCTACGTCAACGGCACCCTGGTCACGACCAGACCGCTAACCGGCGCACTCGCCACCTCCACCAACCCGCTCCAAATCGGCGGCGACAGCATCTACGGCCAATACTTCGCCGGCCGCATCGACGAAGTCCGCGTCTACAACACCGCCCGCACCCAACCACAAATCCAAACCGACATGAACACCGCGATCAGCGGCGGCGCGGTTGATCAGATACCGCCGTCGGCGCCGACCAACCTGGTCGCGGCCGCCAGCAGCGCCAGCGAGGTCGGCCTCACCTGGACCGCCGCCACCGACAACACCGGTGTGACCGGCTACCGGCTCGAGCGCTGCACCAACGCCGGCTGCAACAACTTCGTCCAGATCGCCACCCCGCCCGGCACCAGCTACACCGACACCGGGCTCGCCGCCGCAACCAGCTACAGCTACCGCGTCCGCGCCGTCGACGCCGCCACCAACCTCGGCCCCTACTCCAACACCAGCACCACCATCACCACCGCCCCCGTCGACACCACGCCACCCACGGCGCCGACCAACCTGGTCGCGGCCGCCAGCAGCGCCAGCGAGGTCGGCCTCACCTGGACCGCCGCCACCGACAACACCGGTGTGACCGGCTACCGGCTCGAGCGCTGCACCAACGCCGGCTGCAACAACTTCGTCCAGATCGCCACCCCGCCCGGCACCAGCTACACCGACACCGGGCTCGCCGCCGCAACCAGCTACAGCTACCGCGTCCGCGCCGTCGACGCCGCCACCAACCTCGGCCCCTACTCCAACACCAGCACCACCATCACCACCGCCCCCGTCGACACCACGCCACCCACGGCGCCGACCAACCTGGTCGCGGCCGCCAGCAGCGCCAGCGAGGTCGGCCTCACCTGGACCGCCGCCACCGACAACACCGGTGTGACCGGCTACCGGCTCGAGCGCTGCACCAACGCCGGCTGCAACAACTTCGTCCAGATCGCCACCCCGCCCGGCACCAGCTACACCGACACCGGGCTCGCCGCCGCAACCAGCTACAGCTACCGCGTCCGCGCCGTCGACGCCGCCACCAACCTCGGCCCCTACTCCAACACCAGCACCACCATCACCACCGCCCCCGTCGACACCACGCCACCCACGGCGCCGACCAACCTGGTCGCGGCCGCCAGCAGCGCCAGCGAGGTCGGCCTCACCTGGACCGCCGCCACCGACAACACCGGTGTGACCGGCTACCGGCTCGAGCGCTGCACCAACGCCGGCTGCAACAACTTCGTCCAGATCGCCACCCCGCCCGGCACCAGCTACACCGACACCGGGCTCGCCGCCGCAACCAGCTACAGCTACCGCGTCCGCGCCGTCGACGCCGCCACCAACCTCGGCCCCTACTCCAACACCAGCACCACCATCACCACCGCCCCCGTCGACACCACGCCACCCACGGCGCCGACCAACCTGGTCGCGGCCGCCAGCAGCGCCAGCGAGGTCGGCCTCACCTGGACCGCCGCCACCGACAACACCGGTGTGACCGGCTACCGGCTCGAGCGCTGCACCAACGCCGGCTGCAACAACTTCGTCCAGATCGCCACCCCGCCCGGCACCAGCTACACCGACACCGGGCTCGCCGCCGCAACCAGCTACAGCTACCGCGTCCGCGCCGTCGACGCCGCCACCAACCTCGGCCCCTACTCCAACACCAGCACCACCATCACCACCGCCCCCGTCGACACCACGCCACCCACGGCGCCGACCAACCTGGTCGCGGCCGCCAGCAGCGCCAGCGAGGTCGGCCTCACCTGGACCGCCGCCACCGACAACACCGGTGTGACCGGCTACCGGCTCGAGCGCTGCACCAACGCCGGCTGCAACAACTTCGTCCAGATCGCCACCCCGCCCGGCACCAGCTACACCGACACCGGGCTCGCCGCCGCAACCAGCTACAGCTACCGCGTCCGCGCCGTCGACGCCGCCACCAACCTCGGCCCCTACTCCAACACCAGCACCACCATCACCACCGCCCCCGTCGACACCACGCCACCCACGGCGCCGACCAACCTGGTCGCGGCCGCCAGCAGCGCCAGCGAGGTCGGCCTCACCTGGACCGCCGCCACCGACAACACCGGTGTGACCGGCTACCGGCTCGAGCGCTGCACCAACGCCGGCTGCAACAACTTCGTCCAGATCGCCACCCCGCCCGGCACCAGCTACACCGACACCGGGCTCGCCGCCGCAACCAGCTACAGCTACCGCGTCCGCGCCGTCGACGCCGCCACCAACCTCGGCCCCTACTCCAACACCAGCACCACCATCACCACGGGGATCCCCGCAAGCTTGGTTGCGGCGTTTGGGTTCGAGGAAGGGTCGGGAGCCAGTGCCGCCGACGCCTCCGGCTCGGGCAACAACGGCCAGATCGGCACCGCCGCCTGGACAAACCAGGGCCGCTTCGGCAACGCACTCAGCTTCAACGGCAGCAACGCCCACGTCACCATCGCCGACGCCCCCTCCCTCCGCCTCAGCTCGGCAATGACCCTCGAAGCCTGGGTCTTCCCAACCGCCACCCTCGGCCAATGGCGCGACGTGATCTACAAGGGCGACGACAACTACTTCCTGACGGCGGGCTCCAACCGCTCCCGCCCCGTCGTCGGCGGCACCTTCGCCGGAAAGTACAGAGAAACATTCGCCCCCGCCGCCATCCCACTCAACAGCTGGACGCACCTCGCCGCCACCTACGACGGAACCACACTCCGCCTCTACGTCAACGGCACCCTGGTCGCGAGCAGAGCACAAACCGGCGCACTCGCCGGCTCCGCCAACCCGCTCCAAATCGGCGGCGACAGCATCTACGGCCAATACTTCGCCGGCCGCATCGACGAAGTCCGCGTCTACAACACCGCCCGCACACAACCACAACTCCAAACCGACATGAACACCGCAGTCAGCGGGTGAGAGCGGAGGCGCCGTTGTCCATGACGACGCCCTCATCAGATCCACGATTGATGTGTCGCCGCGGCAAGCATGACCGTTGTCGCCGACGGAGTTCCACGCCGCGGCAACGCGCCCGGACCGCCGACGCCGCGCCACAGGTGCTTGACTTCAGTCGCCGTTCGTATTAGACCTCCCGAACAGGGACATGGCCGCGAACGACTACTTCCTCAAGCTCGCCGGGATCATCGGCGAGAGCTCGGACTCGAAGCACAAGGGCGAGATCGACCTGCTCGCGTTCAGCTTCGGCGAGTCCCAGACCGGTAGCCACGCCGCGGGCGGCGGGGGCGGCGCGGGCAAGGTGCAGATGAGCGACTTCTCGTTCACGGCCCGCACGAGCAAGGCGTCGCCGCAGCTCTTCCTGCACTGCGCGCAAGGGAAGCACATCAAAGAGGCGATCCTCACGGTCCGGAAGTCCGGCAAGGCGCAGCAGGAGTACCTCAAGCTGAAGCTGACCGACGTCTTGATCTCCTCCTACACGATCGGCGGCTCGGAGGGCGACGACCGACCCGCGGACAACTTCTCGCTCAACTTCGTCAAGCTCTCGTTCGACTACTTCGCACAGAAGTCCGACGGATCGCTGGACGCGGGCACGCACGCAGGCTGGGACCTGAAGCAGAACGTCAAGATCTGATCCAGGCGCCCTCCCCGCCACCCACGGAGGCCGCGGCGCGGCTACGGGAGCTGCTCGCGACCGCCGGCTACACGGGCACGGGGATCGCCCGGCGCCTCCACGCCACGGCGGAGCCGATGTTCTCGCACCGGGACGTCGAGGTGTACCGTCGTCGCCTCGCGGCCGAGCCGGACAGCCTCTCGACGCTGATCACGCTCCTGCTGGTCGGCGACGCGACGTCCAACAGCCACGTGTGAGCAGACGCTCGGAGACGGCGCGGCGCTCCTGCTCGAGACAGGGCTGGCCGAGGAGCGCGACGGCTCCCTGCACGGACGCGCCCGCCTCGTCCCGCACGACGACCTGTTCATCACCTCCGACCGGCTCGACGTCGGCGGCAAAGACCGGGTTGCGGGTGTCCATCGCCCGTCGTCGGTGCTCGCCCACCTGACCGTCCGCGAGCCGGTCGAGCGCGCGCTCGACGTCGGCACCGGGAACGGGATCCAGGCGCTGCTGCTCTCACGCCACGCCGAACACGTTGTCGCGACCGACGTGAACGAGCGCGCGCTCGGCTTCGCCGCCTTCAACCTCGCGCTGAACGGCGTCGAGAACGTCGAGCTCCGCCACGGCAGTCTGCTCGAGCCTGTCGCGGGCGAGCGCTTCGGCTGCATCGCATGCAACCCGCCGTACGTGATCTCGCCGGACTCCGACTACACCTTCCGCGACAGCGGGCTCGCCGGCGACCGCCTCAGCGAGGAGCTCGTGCGCGGACTACCCGGGTTGCTCGAGCTGGGAGGCTTCGCGACGCTGATGGCGAGCTGGGCGCAGTCGGGCGACGATCCGGCCGTGCGTCCGCGCGAATGGCTCGACGGGACCGGGTGTGACGCCTGGATCCTCCATTCGACGACCGACGACCCGCTCTCGAACGCAGCTGCCTGGACCAGAGAGGCCGTGGAGACGCCCGCAGAGTTCGGTGCGGCGCTCGACCGCTGGACGGACTACTACAGCGACCTCGGGATCGAAGCCGTCGCCTACGGGGCGCTCGTGCTGCGCCGCCGCGACGGGGAGACCTGGAGCCGGGGCGCGAGCTTGACGCCGAGACCGCTCGAGCCCGCCTCGGGCCAACTGCTGCGGATGTTCGCCGGCGTCGACGCGGCCGCCGGCGGCGACGACGGGCTGCTCGGGCGCCGCCTTTCGCTCGCTCCGACAGCCCGCTTCGAGCAGGTCGTGGCGCCGAGCGAGGGCTGGACGGTCACAAGTGCCGCCCTCGAGCTGGAGGAAGGCCTCGGCTTCCGCGCCGACGTCGACGAGTCGACGCTGAAGCTCCTCCGCGCACTCGATGGTCAGGTGACGGCGCGGGAGGCCGTTGCGAGCACGCTGGGCCATGGGGCGCTCACCGATTCGGCGGCGATCCTGCGCGGCATGCTCGAGACCGGCTTTCTCGTCGTGGAATGACGAGGGGGCGGCTTCCGCCGCCCCCTCGGGTCACCTCGTTCTAGCTGCGGCGCGGACCGCGGTCGCGGCCGCCGCGGCGGTCGCCGCGGGGGCGCTCCTCCTCCGGCGGCCGCGGCGGCGCGTTCTTCGCCCGCTCGATCAGCTCAGCCGGCTCGACCAGGCGACCGTCCTCGTGCTTGTGCACCAGCTTGAGGCCGATCCGGCCCCGTGCCTTGTCGACCTCTTGTACGAGCACGTCGAGTACGTCGCCGCGCGTCATCACGTCCTCGATGTGCGCGACCCGGCCCGGGCCCACGTTGGAGACGTGCAGGAGCCCGTCCGTGCCCTTCTTCAACTCCACGAAGGCGCCGAACTGGGTCGTCTTCACGACCTTGCCGGTGAAGGTGTCCCCCACCTCCGGCTCCTTGGTCAACGCGTCGATCGCGGCGATCGCCGCGTCGGCCTTGGTGCCCTCGGTCGCGTAGACGAGGATCGTGCCGTCCTCCTCGATGTCGATCTGGACGTCGAACTCCGACTCCAGCGAGCGGATCGTCTCGCCGCCCTTACCGATCACCATCCCGATGAACTCCGGGTTGATCTGGATCGACGAGATCCGAGGCGCGTGCGGAGCCAGCTCCGTGCGGGCCTCCGGCAGCGCCTCCAGCATCCGGTCGAGGATGAACTCACGCGCCCGCTTCGCCTGCTCGAGCGCGCCGCGCATGATCTCCTGCGTGACGCCGATGATCTTGATGTCCATCTGCAGCGCGGTGATCCCGTCCCGCGTGCCGGCGACCTTGAAGTCCATGTCGCCCAGGTGGTCCTCCGCCCCCTGGATGTCGGTGAGGATGACGTAGTCGTCGCCCTCTTTGACGAGGCCCATCGCGATGCCGGAGACCGGCGCCTTGATCGGCACACCCGCGTCCATCAGCGCGAGTGTCGAGCCGCAGACCGAGCCCATCGAGGAGGAGCCGTTCGACTCCAGCGTCTCCGAGACGATCCGGATCGTGTACGGGAACTCCTCGGCGGGCGGGATCACCGCCTCCAGCGCCCTCTGCGCCAGGGCGCCGTGACCGATGTCGCGCCGCTTCGGCCCGCGCATGAAGCCGGTCTCCCCGACCGAGTAGGGCGGGAAGTTGTAGTGGTGCATGAAGCGGCGGTCGGTCTCGAGCGAGAGGTCGTCGATCCGCTGCCCCTCCTTCGCCGTCCCGAGAGTCAGGAGCGACAGCACCTGCGTCTGGCCGCGCTGGAAGAGGCCCGTCCCGTGCGCCCGCGGGCTGACGGTGACCTCGCACTCGATCGCGCGGATCTCCTCGGCGCTGCGGCCGTCGGGGCGCCGCTTGTCGATGGCGATCTTCTTCCGAACGAGGTCCTTGTAGATCGCCTCGGCGGCCTTCTTGACGTAGCTCTTCGTGACCGCGTCCTTCACGACGGGGGCCTCGCCGTCGACCGTCGCCGGCCCGACCGGGAAGGGCAGGTCGACGGTGTCGACGATCCGGTCGAAGAGCAGGTGCCGCTTCGCCGACTTGAGCTCCTTCGAGTCCTGCTCCGCGTCCGTGAGGGCGCGCAGGTCGTCCTCGAACTGGGCCCGCACGGGGCCCTCGACCGACGCGAGCCGCTGCTTCTCGAGCAGCGCCGCGAGCCCGGCGCGAACCTGCATGCGCCGGTTGATGTCCTCCTCCGTCGAGTCCATCGAGAGCTCGGACGCGAGCTGGTCCTCGAGCTCGTCGGTGATCGCCCCGCCCTCGCGCAGTCCCTTCGCCTGCAGGCTCTCCCAGATGGTGTGGCCGTGTGAGCTCTCGATCTCCGCGTTCAGCTCGAGGTCGAGCCACTTCACCTTGCCGGCCTGGCGGCGCAGGTCCTCCTGCGCCTCGCACAGCTTGCGGATCTCCTGGTGCGCGAGCTCGAGCGCCTCGAGGAGGACGTCCTCCGGCACCTCGTCGGCGCCTGCCTCCACCATCGTCAGGCCCTCCATCGTGCCCACGACGATCAGGTCGAGCGACGACTCCTCGAAGTTCTCCTCGTGCGTCGGGTTGACGACGAGCTCGCCGTCGATGCGGCCGATGCGCACGGCGCCGACCGGCCCGAAGAAGGGCAGCGGCGAGATCATCAGCGCAGCCGAGGCGCCGTTGATGCACAGGATGTCGTGCGGGGTGACCAGGTCGGCCGAGAGGACGGTGCAAATGACCTGCACCTCGTTGCGGAAGCCCTTCGGCCACAGCGGCCGGATCGGGCGGTCGATCATCCGCGCGGTCAGGGTCGCGCGCTCGGTGGCGCGCCCCTCACGCTTGAAGAAGCCGCCCGGGATCTTCCCGGCGGCGTACGCGCGCTCCTCGACGTCGATCGTGAGCGGGAAGAAGTCCGCTCCCTCACGCGCATCCGGCCGGCCGACGGCGGTCGCGAGGACCATCGTCTCGCCCGAGCGCATGACGACCGCGCCGTCCGCCTGCTTGGCGAGTCGGCCGGTCTCGAAGGTGATCTCCTTGCCGCCGATCTCCACGGCGACCGAGGCGCTTTGCCCCATGACGGTGCTCATTCCATTTCCTCCACTCTGCTTGGTGGAGAGTGGAAGTTTGGATCAGCCCCGGCACGTGACTGCGGGGCTCGTCCAAGCTTCCACTCTCCCTGATTGCTAGCGCCTGAGGCCTAGCTCCTTGATCAGGGCGCGATAGCCCTCGAGGTCGTGCTTCTGCATGTACGTGAGGAACCGCCGCCGCCGGCCGACGAGCTTCAGGAGCCCGCGCCGGGAGTAGTGGTCCTTCTGGTGGGTGCGCAGGTGCTCGGTGAGGTCGTTGATCCGCCTCGTGAGCATCGCGATCTGCACCTCCGGGGAGCCCGTGTCCGCCTCGTTGCGGCCGTGCTTCCCGATCAGCTCCTGCTTCACTTCCTTGGTGAGGGCCATGCGTCCTCCTCTGTCGTCGTCTCCGGAGTCCCCGCGCGGCGTGAAGGAAGACACGTCCGGCCGAGAGCTCGGTCGCGGACTAGGGTAGCAACCCGTGCTTCCAAGCGGTGTTGCAGCCGGGCATCCCGACACGGTGGCGGCCGGGATCGAGATCCTCGAGGAGGGTGGGACTGCGGCGGACGCAGCGGTCGCCGCCTGTCTCGCCTCCTGCGTCGCCGAGACGATCATGACGGGCTTGCTCGGCGGCGGGCACGCGCTCTACTGGGACGGGAGCGAGGCCTCGCTGCTCGACTGCTTCGTCGATGTGCCCTCCGGGACGGGCGCGCCGCCCGTGGAGCTGAAGGTGCCGTTCGGGGAGGAGCTCGTCCACTACGCCGTCGGGCCGGGCACCTGCGCCGTGCCCGGTCTCCCGGCCGGGCTGGACGCGCTCTGGCGCCGCCACGGGAGGCTCCCCTGGCCGCGACTCGTCGAGCCGGCACGGCGGCTGGCCCGCAACGGCGTGATCGTGCCTACGGCCCACGCCTCCTGCCTCGCCATGCTCGCGCCGGTCTTCACCATGCAGGCGGACGGGGCGCGGATCTATGCCCCGCAGGGCCGCCCGCTCGAGCCGGGCGAGACGCTGGCGCAACCAGGCCTGGAGGCCGCGCTGGAGCTGGTCGCCGCGGAGGGCGCCGAGAGCGTCTACACCGGCTCGCTCTCGCGTGCGCTGCTCGAGTTCGACGGGGTCGGTGTCACGGGCGACGATCTGGAGCGTTACGAAGCGCGCTGGATCGAGCCGCTCGAGCTGCCCTACGCCGGGACTCGCTTCCTCACGCGCGAGGGGATCTCGGGCGTGCCGAGGTCACTACGGCGCCTGCAGCCGCTGCGACGCCTCGAGCCGGCGGCGCGTGTCCACGCTCTTCTCGACGCCCTCGACGCCCTCGACGCCCTCGACGGCCCCGCGGTCGGCGGCGACACGACCAACCTCGTCACCGCGGACGGCGAGGGCCGAGCCTGCGTGCTCACGACGAGCCTCGGGCTCGGTACCGGCGACTTCCTGCCCGGGCTCGATCTGCACCTGAACAGCATGCTCGGCGAGGTCGACCTCGTGCTGGCGCCGCTCCAGCCGGGCGAGCGGATGGCCAGCATGATGGCGCCGAGCCTCGCGCTCGCCGAGGACGGCATCGTGCTCGCGATCGGGTCGGCCGGAGGCACGAGGCTGCGGACGGCGCTCGTCGGCGTCGCGGCGGGGATCCTCGACGAGGGACTCGATCCCGCGCGCCGCCGTCGCTCGGCCGCGCTTCCACCGCGCCGGCGACGTCGTCAACGCCGAGCCGGGCGTCGACGAGGACGCCCTGTTCGAGCTGGAGCGGGCCGGCCTGCACGTGCGCCGCTGGGCGGCGCAGCATCACTACTTCGGCGGCGTCAGCCTGCTCTCGCCGGCCGGCGGAGCGGGCGACCCGCGCCGCAGCGGCCACGCCGTCACACTCACGTGAGCAGGAGCTTCGCGATCCGCCGGCCGGCCAGCCAGGCACCGAACAGCCCGAGCGCGGCCAGGTAGGCGACATCGACGACCTGCGCGGCGCTGACCGCGCCAGTCGTCAGCCCGCGTAGAAGCGAAACGGCGTGGTAGAGCGGCGTCAGCTGCACGACGGCCTGGAGCCACCCCGGATAGGTGGAGAGCGGGAAGAAGGTCGCCGAGAAGAGGAACATGGGCAGCACCGCAAGGTTGAGGATGTCGAAGTCCTGCCAGCTGCGCATGTAGGTGACCGCCGCGATCCCCGCCCCGGCAAACGCAAAGCCGATGAACACGGTGGCGGGCAACGCGAGCAGCGCCCACCACGACTGGACGAGACCGAGCGCGAGGATGACGGTGAAGAAGCCGACCGCGTAGATCAGGCCGCGAAAGAGGGCGAAAGCCGTCTCCCCGACCGCGATGTCCCTCGGCCCGAGCGGCGTCGCGAGCACGGCGTCGTAGAGCTTCTGGTAGCGCAGCTTCCAGAAGATGTTGGTCGCGTCGTAGAACGCGCCGTTGAAAGCGGAGGCGGCGAGCAGCGCCGGAGCGACGAAGGCGGCGTACTCGATCGGCTGCCCGTCGATCACGACCTCGCCCACGTAGCCACCGAGCCCGTAGCCGAGCGCGAGCAGGTAGAAGAGCGGCTCGAAGAAGCCGGAGAGGATGATCGCCGGCATCCGCCGGTGGCTCATCACGTTGCGCTCGAACAGGTGGACCCCGCGGCCGCCGGGCCGGTCGAGCAGGCGTGCCGCGATCGTGCGTCATCCGAGCAGCCGCTTCCGGTAGGCACGACGGGCGAGCTCGAACCCGACGACAGCCCAGGCCGCGAGGTAGGCGACGTGGCCGAGCGCGGCCGCCGCGTCGACGTCGCCGAGGGTGAGCATCCGGCAGAGCGCGACGCCGTGCCAGAGCGGCGTCACGTACGCGACCAACTCGAACGCGAGCGGCAACTGCGAGACGGGGAAGAACGTGCCCGAGAAGAGAAACATCGGCACGATCAGGAAGCGGAAGATCGTGACGAAGGTGTTGTCGTTCTCGACGCTTGCCGAGACGGCCGCCATCGGCATGGAGAACGCCGCTCCGATCAGCACCGCCACCGGGACGACGAGGAGGCCGAGCCACGAGGAGACTGCACCGAAGACGGCGATGATCGCGAGGTACGCGGTCGACGACACGAGAACGCGCGTGACGACGAAGAGCTGGTGGCCGATGAAGGCGTCCCGCTCCGTCAGCGGCGTCGCGATCATCCCGTAGTAGACGCGCGACCACTTGATCGCCGCCATCACGGGCCAGCTCGACTCGGTCGCTGCGGTCTGCATCGCCGCTGCGGCGAGGAGCCCCGGCGCAACGAAGTCGAGGTACGGCACGCCGCCGGGGGCGTTTTGCGTCTCGTCGACGATCGTGCCGAGGCCGACCCCGAGCGCGGTCAAGTAGAGGATCGGGTTCACGAGGCTCGTGCCGACGGTGCCCCGCCAAACGCGCTTGTACTGCGCGAGCCAGTGCTCGTAGGCGCGGAGCGGCTGAAGGATGGCGTCCACTACTCGATCAGCGAGCGGCCGGTGAGGTGGAGGAAGACGTCCTCGAGCGTGCTCCGCCGGACGAGCGTCGAGTGCGGCGGCAGCCCTTTCTGCGCGACCGCGGCCGCGGTCGCATCCCCGTCGCGCGTGTAGAGGAGGACGCGGTCGGGCAGCTCCTCGACCCGGTCGGCAACACCGTCGAAGCTTCCCGTTCTGCGGCCGCTCGCGCTCGAACCGGATCTCGACCACCTCGCGGGTCGAATAGCGCTGGATCAGCTGCCAGGGCGAGCCCTCGGCGACGATCTTGCCGCGGTCCATGACGACGAGGCGATCGCAGAGCTGCTCCGCCTCGTCCATGTAGTGCGTCGTGACGACGAACGTCTTGCCACGCTGCTTGAGCCGGAAGAGCCGGTCCCAGACGACGTGTCTGGCCTGCGGGTCGAGGCCCGTCGTCGGCTCGTCGAGCAGGAGCAGGTCGGGGTCGTTGACGAGCGAGCGCGCGATCGTGAGCCGCCGCTTCATCCCGCCCGAGAGCGGCTCGACCTTGTCGCCGGCCCGCTCGGAGAGCTGGACGAAGTCGAGCAGCTCCTCGATCCGCGGCCGTAGCTCATGCCGCGAGAGGCCGAAGTAGCGCCCGTAGATGAGCACGTTCTCGCGCACCGTCAGCTCGAAGTCGAGCGTGTCCTGTTGCGGCACGACGCCGAGCCGGGCGCGGATCGCCGGGCCGTCGCCGTCGGGGTCGAGGCCCAGAATGCGCAGCGTGCCGGCCGTGACCGGCGAGACGCAGCCGATCATCCGCATCGTGGAGCTCTTCCCCGCCCCGTTCGGGCCGAGGAAGCCGAACGCCTCGCCCGGCCGCACGTCGAGGTCGATGCCGTCGACGGCGACGAGGTCGCCGAAACGCTTCACGAGGCCGCGGGCGTGGATCATGGAGCCGTTCACGCTCACGCGCTCCAACCTACCTGGCTACACCGGCCGCACGGCCTCCCGCGTCGCGGCGACGTCTCGCGCGATCTGGTCGACCAGCTCGGCCTCGCTGCCGAAAGCCTGCTCGTCGCGGAGCCGCTGCCACAGCTCGACGACGAGCCGCCGGCCGTACAGGTCGCCCTCGAAGTCGAGCAGGTGCGGCTCGATCCGCCGCTCCTCTCCGCCGTAGTGCGGGTTGAGGCCGATGGAGATCGCCGCCCGATGGCCGAGCGCAGCGCCCGCGTAGATCCCGTACCGGGGCACGAGCAGCGCCGGATCGACGGAGAGGTTCGCCGTCGGGTACCCGAGCGTGCCTCCCCGCTGATCGCCGCCGACCACGACTCCGTCCAGCTCAGGCGGCCGACCCAGCAACCGGGCAGCGTCTTCGACTTCGCCGGCGTGCAGGTGACGGCGAATCTCGCTCGACGAGACTCCTTCCAGCAGCGGAACAGCGCGCACGCTGTAGCCCAGCGCGCTCGAGCAGGTCGAGATCGCCCGTGCGGCCGCGGCCGAAGCGGAAGTCCTCGCCCGCGACGATCACGGCCGCATCCGCCAGCCACTCGGCCGCGAACACCTCGGGCTCCTGCGCCGCCAGCTCGAGCGTGAAGTCGACCACGGTCGTCTCGGCGACGCCGAGCTCCGAGAGCAGCTCGAGCCTGCGCTCGAGCGTCGAGATCAGCTCGACGAGATTGCCGCTGACGACGCCGCGTGGGTGGGGATGGAAGGTGAGCGCCCGCACCGGCAGCCCCGTGGCGAGCGCCTCCTCGACCACCCTGCGGTGCCCGAGATGCACGCCGTCGAAGGTCCCGATCGCGACCGCGACCTGCCGTGCAGCGGAACTCATCGCAGCAGCGCCAATGCCTGGTCGGCCGGGATCACCCGCTCCTCGTCGGCGTCCTCGACGCTGAACGGGCCGATCTCGAGCCGGCGCAGCGTCCGACAGTGGCCCCCGAGTGCCTCCGCGATCGCCCGGACGTAGGTCCCCGAGCTCACGCGCAGGTCGAGGCGGACGATGCCGTCTCTATACGCGATGACGTCGAGTGCGTCGACGCGGGAGCGCCGCAGCGGCATCTCAACCTGAACGCCGCGGCGGTGCAGCCGGTAGGCGCGCTCGCCGCCGATCTTGACCGCGGAGGCGGCCGGGACCGGCAGCTCGATCTCGCCCCGGAGGGCCTCGAGCCGCGGCTCGAGGACGTCCGGCGAGGGCGCCTCGACGCGCTCGACGACGTCCCCCTCCGGATCGCCCGTCGAGGTGCGGGCCGTCAGGTCGACGTCCGTGAGATAGCGCTTGTCGAGCCCGACGAATGATCCCGCCAATTTTGTCGACCGGCCGGAGAGCAGAAGCAACAATCCTGTCGCGAAAGGGTCAAGAGTTCCCGCATGCCCCATCCTCGTCCCGGTCCGGGAACGGATGCGCGCGACGATCGCGAACGACGACGGCCCCGCGGGCTTGTCGACGAGGATGATCCCGCTCGGCTCGAGCCCCCTCGGCGGCATCAGCCGGCAGCAGCGGCGGCCGCCGCTGCGAACTCGCGCCGCAGGAAGGCCGTGATCTCGTCGATCGAGTCGTCGCTCGAGAAGCCGGCCGCCTGCCGGTGACCGCCTCCGCCCGAGGCGCGCGCAATCGCGGACACGTCGAGCTCGTCGTGGGAGGCGCGCAGCGAGACCCGCCGCGCCGGGCTGCCGCCGCGGGGCGGCTCCCGGATGAGCGCGGCCATGTCGGCGCCTTCGACCGCGCGCAGGAAGTCGATGATCCCCTCCGAGTAGGGCTCCACGGCGCCGACCTCGGCGAAGTCGTCGCGGAGCAGGTAGGAGACGACGAGGCCTCCTCCCTCGTAGACCTGCGCCCGCTCGAGCGCCCGCGCGAGCAGCTTCAGCTTGGCGAACTGGACGCTCTCGTAGACCCCCTGGAAGACCTTGTGCACGTCCGCGCCGGCCTCGACGAGCTCCGCCGCGAGCCGGAGCGCCTTGGGCGTCGTGTTGGCGTACTGGAAGCGTCCGGTGTCGGTGACGAGCGCGACGTAGAGCGGCTCGGCGAGCTCCGGCGTCAGCTCGACGCCCAGCTCGAGGAAGACGTCGCGGAGCACCTCGCCCGTCGACGAGGCGCCCGAGTCGACGAGGTTCACGTCGCCGAAGCGCGAGTTGTCGTGGTGGTGATCGACGTTGAGGGTGAAGTGTGTCTGGTGCAGCACGGCCGGGTCGGCGCCGAGCCGCGTCTCGTTCGCGCAGTCGACGGCCATCAGCGTCCGTTCGGCGGCATCGCCGGGGAGCTCGCGCCGAAGCTCCTCCAGCGGCAGGAACCGGTACTCGCCGGGGAGCGGCGCCGGCCCCGCGAGGAACATGACGCTGTCCTTGCCGAGCGAGCGGAGCGCCAGGTGCATCGCGAGCAGCGAGCCGAGCGCGTCGCCGTCGGGGTTCTCGTGCGTGGTGACGAGGAAGCGGTCACGTCCGCGGATCGCCTCGACGACCGCCCCGAGGTCAGCTGCCGTCGTCGTCTGATTCGGGGGCGAGCTCATCGATCAGTTTGGACATCCGCACGCCGTGCTCGACCGCGTGATCGTATGCGAACGAGAGCTGCGGGGTCCACTTCAGACGGAGCTCACGGGAGAGCCGAGCTTGGAGGACTCCGTGAGCCGCATCGAGGCCGATCATGCTCGCGTTCCGCTTCTTCTCGCCGCCCAGCACGCTGACGTAGACGGTCGCCTGCCGCAGGTCCGGCGACGTGTCGACGCCGGTGACCGTGACGAAGCCGATCCGCGGATCCTTCAGGTCGAGGAGGGCCTCCGAGAGCACTTGGCGGAGCGACTCGTTGACCCTGCGCATGCGCTCGGACATGGGCGCACGGTAGCTGTGGCTACTCTAGTCCTCGAGCGTGACGACCTCACGCTCGACCAGGTCCCAGCTCCCACTCGCGCGAGGCCAGGTACCGCTCGGCGTCGGCGAGGAGCTTCTCCGCCTCTCCGTGCTCCCGCGCCACGACCGCGGCCGTGATCCGCGCGCGCTGCCAGACGTCGTGGTGGTCGACTTCCGCGACGGACGCGCCGAACCGGTTCCGCAGCTGCTCCTTCGCCGAGCGCACGAACATCCGCTTCTCCTTCAGGGAGTGCGACTCGGGGAAGTGGAGCTCGGCCGAGAGGATCCCGACCCAGCCGGCGCGCATCAGATGGTTGGTCGGTGACTGGCGTGCGGCAGTTGCCGACTAACCATCTAGGACGGCGAGGAAGCGGGAGCGCCTGCGGTCTCGTCGAGCGACGTCCGCTCGACCTCGCGCGTCTCGTATGCCTCGAGGACGTCGCCTTCCTTGACGTCGTTGAAGCCATCGAGCAGGATCCCGCATTCGAAGCCCTCCGCAACCTCGCGGGCGTCCTCCTTGAACCGCTTCAGCTGGGCGATCGTCGTGTCGTAGATCACCGTGCCGTCGCGCACGACGCGCACCTGGGCGCTTCTGCGGACGACACCCTGGATGACCATGCAGCCTGCAATCGTGCCGAGCCGGGAGACCTTGAAGAGGGCGCGCACCTCGGCCTCGCCGATGATCTCCTCGGTCTGGACGGCCGAGAGCATGCCGACGAGCGCCTGCTCGATGTCCTCGGTCAGCTGGTAGATGACGCGGTAGGTGCGGATGTCGACGCCCTCGCGCTCGGCGAGCGCCCGCGCCTCGGCGTTCGGGCGCACGTTGAAGCCGACGACGAGCGCGTTCGAGGTCGAGGCGAGCATGATGTCGCCCTCCGTGATCGGGCCGACGCCCTGGTGGATCACGTTCACGCGCACCTCGGGATGCTCGATCTTCGCGAGCTCCGAGACGGCGGCCTCGACCGACCCGCCGACGTCGCCCTTGAGAACGAGGTTCAGGTCCTGGACAGCGCCCTCCTGGAGCTGCGAGAAGAGCGACTCGAGCGAGACGCCGCCCTTGGAGCGCTGCGCGAGCTGCTCCGTCCGGAGCCGCTGGCCGCGGCGCTGAGCGAGCTGGCGTGCTTCACGCTCGTTCTCCACGACACGCGCGAGCTCGCCCGCCGGCGGCGGCGCGTCGAAGCCGAGAATCTCGACCGGAGTGCCGGGCTGCGCCTCCTGCACCTTGTCGCCGCGGTAGTCGTGCAGCGCGCGCACCTTGCCGTACGCGTCGCCCGCGACGATCGCGTCGCCGACCCGGAGCGTGCCGCGGTGGACGAGCATCGTCGCCACGGGACCGCGGCCGACGTCGAGGCGGGACTCGATGATCGGGCCGGACGCCTCCGCATTCGGGTTCGCGGTCAGCTCGAGCTCGGCGTCGGCGACGAGCAGGACCTTCTCGAGCAGGTCGTCGAGGTTCGTCTTCTGCTTGGCGGAGACGTTCGAGAACTGAACCGTGCCGCCCCAATCCTCGGGCTGCAGGCCCTCGGCGGCGAGATCGGACTTGACCCGGTCGGGGTTCGCGTCGGGGACGTCCATCTTGTTGACCGCGACGACGATCGGCACATCCGCGGCGCGCGCGTGCGAGATCGACTCCTTCGTCTGCGGCATCACGCTGTCGTCGGCCGCGACGACGAGCACGGCGATATCCGTCACCTTGGCGCCGCGGGCCCGCATGGCCGTGAACGCCTCGTGGCCGGGCGTGTCGAGGAAGGTGATCTTCCGGCCGTCCACCTCGGCCTGGTAGGCGCCGATGTGCTGCGTGATCCCGCCCGCCTCGGTCGCGACCACAGAGGTCTCGCGGATCGCGTCGAGCAGCGTGGTCTTGCCGTGATCGACGTGGCCCATGATCGTGACGACCGGCGGACGCGGCGCGAGGTCCTCCTCGGCGTCCTCGAACACCTCGGGCAGCTCCTCCTCGTCGGCGGCGTGCTTGATCGTGATCTCGCGGCCGAGCTCGGCCCCGATCAGCTCGACCTCTTCGTCCGAGAGGGACTGCGTGATCTGAATCATCTGGCCGAGACCCATCATGATCTTGATGATCTGGGCCGCCGGGACACCGAGCGCCTGAGAGAGGTCGCGCACGGAGACGCCCGACGGAACGGTCGCCGGCCCAGTCGGGGCGACGACCTCGCGAGGCGGCGCCTTCGGCACGTCGCCGCGGTTGCGCGCCTGACGGATGTCGCGGGGGCGCTGGCCGCCGCCCTCGATGACGAC
This sequence comes from uncultured Gaiellaceae bacterium, assembly GCA_963802765.1. Lineage (GTDB taxonomy): Bacteria > Actinomycetota > Thermoleophilia > Gaiellales > Gaiellaceae > Gaiellasilicea. The sequence goes on along the minus strand of CAWDJZ010000009.1, from coordinate 128,746 downwards.
GCGCCGCTTGCGGCCGGGCGCTCCCTGGCGCGGCCGGATCGGGCGGTTCGGCTTGTTCGGTCCGTCAGCCATCAGCCCCCGATTCTAGTGGTCGCGTGTAGAGACGGGAGAGCGCCGGATCGACCGCCACGGTCTGCCTGAGCACGCGGTTGAACGCGCGCCGGCCGGCCGCCCGCTCGAAGCAGGCAAGCCGCCGGCAGGTGTAGACGCCTCGTCCGGGCTCCTGCCGGCCCTCGACCAGCCGTCCCTCCCGCGCTGCGAAGCGGATGAGCTCCGGCTGCGGCGCCTTGCGCCCACAGCCGGCGCACGTCCGTTCGGGGGTGCTGCTCACGAAACAGGGCTCTCGTCCTCCTCGGCAGGCGCATCGGACGCCTGAGCCTCCACGGCCGCGGCCTCCGGGGCGGGCTCTGCGACCTCGGCGACGGGCTCGAGCGACTCCGCCTCCGCCGGGGTCGCCAGCTCTTCGACCTCCTCCGCCGCGACGGTCTCCTCCGGCTCCTGGGTGGCAAGCTCCTGGTGGGCGGGCACGCCGCAGTAGCGGGTGCCCGGCAGCGCCGCATTCGGGCAGCGCTTCCCGTTCGAGAGAATCGCGGCGCAGCGGCCCGAATAGTCGCCACCTTCGCCGTCGCCCTCCCCGGCGAACGCCGCCTCGGCCTCGGCCTGCGCGAACTCCTCATCGGACTGGATGTCGACCTTCCAGCCGGTCAGGCGCGCGGCCAGGCGGGCGTTCAGGCCCTCCTTGCCGATCGCGAGCGCCAGCTGGTCGTTCGGGACGACGACCGTCGCCTCCCTCGTCTCGTCGTCGATGTAGACCTCGCGCACGCGCGCCGGCGAGAGCGCCTTGGCGACGAACCGGGCCGGCTCGGTGTTCCAGGGGATGATGTCGATCTTCTCGCCGCGGAGCTCCGAGACGACCATGCGGACGCGCGAGCCGCGCGGACCGACGCAGGCGCCGACCGGATCGACGCCCTGGGCGTGCGACTCGACCGCGATCTTGGCGCGGTAGCCGGGCTCGCGTGCGACGCCGCGGATCTCGACGAGGCCGTCGGCGATCTCGGGCACCTCGAGCTCGAAGAGCGTCTTGATCAGCTCCGGATCGCGCCGCGAGAGGATCACCTGCGGCCCCTTCGTGCCCGAGCGCACCTCGGTGATCACGGCCTTGATCCGCGAGCCCTGCTCGTAGCGCTCCCCGTCGACCTGCTCCGAGCGCGGCAGCAGCGCCTCGACCTTGCCGAGGTCGACGAGCACGTTGTTGCGGTCGCCCGCCTGCTGGACGATGCCGGTCACGACCTCGCCCTGCCGGTCGATGTACTCCTCGTACATCATCGCGCGCTCGGCTTCGCGGATCCGCTGCTGGATCACCTGCTTGGCCGTCATCGCGGCGATGCGGCCGAAGTCGTGCGGGGTGACGTCTGCGCGGACGATCAGCTCCTCCGGCACCTGGTCCCAGTCGAGCTCGAGCTCGTCCTGGTTGATCAGCGTGTGCTGCTTCTCGCCCGTCTCCTCCTCGAGCCGCTCCAGCTCCTCGATCTTGGCCTCTATCGCCTCCTCGAGCAGGCGCTCCTCGAGATCGGCCGGGATCTCGATCGAGTGGACGCGGAACTCGCCCTCGTCGTCGAGCTCGACGACGGCGTGGCGGGCCGCGCCCGGGGTCTTCTTGTACGCGGCGAGCAGCGCGTCCTCGAGGGCACCGACGACGGTGTTCTCCTCGATCCCCTTCTCGCGCTCGAGGCCGCGGATGTGCTCGATGATCTCCTGGGACATCTCCCCTACCCTTCGTTCATAAGGTTGCCCCGGACGATCTGGTCGTACGGGATCTCGACGGTGTCGTCGCCGGACTGGACGACGACGGAACTCTCACCTGCGCTCAGGATCTCCCCCCTGAGGCGCTTGCGCTGCGGCGTGCGGAGGATGACTCGCCGCCCGATCGCATTCCGAAAGTGGTCGGCCTTGCGCAGCGGGCGCTCGACGCCGGGCGAGGAGACGTCGATCGCGTAGTCGCGCAGGTACTCGCGCAGCACGTCGGTGACGCGCGCGCAGAGGGCATGGTCGACACCCGCTGCGTGGTCGACGAAGACGGTGAACCGGTCCGTGCCGGTGAGCTCGACTGCGAGCACCTCGACGCCGGGCAGGGCGGACTCGACCTCGCGGGCGATCTGTCTCTGCAGCGTCTGTTCCTTCTCGAATGTGGTGCTCATGCGGCTCCTTCAACAAAAATGGGCGCCGCGCGCCCATTTCGAACTACGTGAAATGTGGTGCCGAGAGTGTAGCAGCGAGTAGGCCGTTCGGCCTATCGCTCAGAGCGCTGCGTAGAGGTCGACGGGCACGCCGTCAGGGTCCTGGAGCTGCGCGTAGCGCTGTCCCCAGAATGCGTCCCACGGTTCCTTCTCTCCATGGAAGCCCGCGCCGGTGACCCGCGCGTAGACCTCGTCGACCTCGGCCGACGACTTGCACTCGAGCGCGAGGCCGAGCTGGTTCCCCGTCGCTCGCTCCCAGTCGGGGCGGAACGACCGGACGGTCTCCTCCGTGTCGAGCATGAAGCGCACGCCGCTCGGGAGGAACGCGTCCACGTGACCCTCCCCCGGCGTCTCCGGCACGTCGAGCCCGACGAGGCGGTAGAAGCGAATTGACTCTTCCATGTCCGAGACCACGATCCCGACGGCGTTCAGCTGGGGCATGCCGCGAGTCTACGTCTCGAGAACGATCGTCACCGGTGAAGCTCGGCCGGTTTCCTCGGCGGTTTTCGTCCGGCGCACCGCCGTCCGGCACGCTCGCGTCGCGACGGCTACGCGGGAAAGTTGCTCACCTTCTCGCTCCAGCGCTCGTGGGCGATCACGCTCCGCAGCTCCCAATAGCGTCTGACCTCCTGATCGGACCACTTCGGCAGCTGGTTCTTCTCGTAGGTGCGCGAGCGCTCGCCGCCGAGAGTCGACGTGTAGACATGTCCTTCGAAGTCGGAGTACGTCGCACCGAGTCCGGTGTTGTTCACCCGTCCGAGCCATTTCAAAGGCAAGACGGAGTCCCTCCCGCATGGCGGCACGAGCACGGGGTTGAACCACCGACCGTCGGCCCGCTGTGCGACGAGGACGTTGAGCGCGGGTCCGTTGCCGACATTTCGGAGAACCCAGGCGCCTTCGTTCGGCTCATCGACGAACACGAGGACGGGCTTTCGCGCGCGGACGGCGGCGCGCTGGTTGAGCCAGACATTCAGGACGAGGCTGGACAGCGCGATGACGACAGAGACTGCGGAGATGAAGAGAGCGGCGCTCACCTCGGATTCGACGCGTCCACGTTCAGAATCGTCGTGACTGGCCCATCATCTAGCAATTCGATGTTCCCTTCTGGCGTTGCTTTCGGAGTCTGGCGTGAACGGTTGACGAAAGACGGCGAGCAACGCACGAGACCTACTCCGGACGAGAGTGATAGGCGAGCATGCCGAGGACTCGCTGACCCAATCAAGCGCTACAGATCGAGCACGATCGTGACCGGGCCGTCGTTGACCAGCTCGACCTCCATGCGGGCGCCGAAGACGCCGTTCTCGACCGGCACGCCGAGCTCCCGAAGTGCCTGGCAAAGTGCTCGTACAGCGGCTCCGCGACGCTCCGGCGGGGCGGCGTCGGAGAAGTCGGCCGGTTCCCTTCTGCGCCGTATCCGCGATCAGCGTGAACTGGCTGACGACGAGTGCGGCCCCACCGGTGTCGAGCAGCGAGCGGTCGAAGCGGCCGTCTTCGTTCTCGAAGATGCGGAGCCGGGCCACCTTGCCCGCGAGGATCTCCGCGCCGGCTTCGCTGTCGTCTTTGGCGACGCCGAGCAGGACGACAAGACCTGCCCCGATCTCCCCCCGCACTGCTCCGTCGACCCGCACGGCCGCGCGCGAGACGCGCTGCACGACCGCTCTCAGTCGCCGAGCTCCATGATCCGGTCGGCGTAGTGCTCGCTCTCCGGCGCGAGCGAGCTCGCGAGCTTGTAGTGGCCGTTCGCCTCGGCGTCCCGGCCCTGCTTCTCGAGCGCGCGACCGAGCGCGTAGTGCGCGTAGTCGTCCGTCGGGGAGATCTCGAGCACGGCGCGGAACTCCGCTTCCGCCTCTTGCCAGCGCTGGATCCTGAAGTACGCGATCCCGAGCGCCTCCCGGATCGACGCCTTCCCGGGCTCGAGCTTCTTGGCCTTCTCGAGCGGCACGGTCGCCTGCGCCGGCATGCCGTCCTTGAGGAGGGCGCGGCCTTGCTGGAAGTGCTCGTAGGCGTCGGTCACAGGCCTCCAAGGTACGGGAAGTTCCGCTCGAGCACGTCGACGGGCTCCGTGAGATCGCGTGTCGGCCCGATCTCGACCGCCGCGATCCGCTCGCCCGCGTCGATCGCGGCCTGGAACGCGCTCCCGAGCTCGTAGGGGCGCTCGTCGAGGCAGAGCCGCTCGTGCACGGGGCGTCCCACCGCCCAGAGCGGGGCGGCGGAGAGCGGCCCGGGCCCGGCTGGATCGACGACCCGCTCCACCAAGCCGTCACGGACGCGTACGGGTGTCCGCGCCGGGCTGCGACGAACCGCGACGGCGCCGGCCGGCAGCGCCCGGCGCGAGAACGACGCGATGCTCCCGGGTGGAAAGCGCGTGTCGGCCGCGAGCACGAGATAGGGCGGCTCTTCGCCGCTGCGCCGGACCGCGTCGGCGGAACCGTCCGGCTCCGGCTGCTCGACGTAGCGGAGCTCAACGCCGAAGCCGCTGCCGTCGCCGAGCAGCCGCCGAACTTGCCCGCCGAGGTGGCCGACGACCACGGTCACGCGCGGGCAGCCCGCCTCGGCCAGCTCGCGCAGGAGCAGGGCGATCACCGGCCTGCCGTCGATCGGCAGCACCGGCTTCGCATACCGCTCGGTCAGCGGCCGCAGCCGCTTCCCGAGCCCGGCCGCGATCACGACGGCAGGTGGGGTCACACGCGCAGCGAGCGGAGCGTGACGAATCCGCGCAGGCGCGCCCAGCGGCCCAGGCCGCGGCGGATCACGCGCAGGAGCATGCGCAGCTCCTCCCGAGCGCGGGCAGCGGACGGTGCGCTCGCACCCGGTGGGCCGAAGCGCGCCTCGGCCAGCGCCGTCGCAAAGGGGCGGCCGTCGGCGTGGAACTCTGCGTAGACGAGCTCGTGCAGCTCCTCGGGCGTCGCGCTCGGCCGGATCGCGATGCCCTGATCGGCGAGGAAGTCGGCCAGCTCGTGACGAGCCGCGCCCGCAAGTCGGCGGGGGTCGTGGGTCAGGTAGCGGACGCGCCGCCGAACAAGCTTGACCGCGCCGACGGCCGCCCCCGCAGCCAGGAGGCCCAGCAGCAGGAGCCAGAGCGCTCCGAGACCGCGGTCGCCCGCGGTCCCACCGCGCCCCTGCCGCGCGGCGAGCCGCTCCTTCAGCTCCAGCAGGCGGCCGAGCTCCACGGCCCCGCCGGGCCCACCGGCGCCCTGCCGCACCGCCGAACGCCTCCGCCGCGTCGCCGGCGTTGAAGCCGGCCGACGAGGCGCTGTAGTTCGCCGCCAACGCCCCACGACCCGGAGTCGGGTCGAAGGCCAGCCAGCCGTAGCCCGGGAACCAAGCCTCGACCCAGGCGTGGGCGTTGTGGTCGGTTACCGTCCAACCGCCGTCCTCTCGCGTGCCGCTCGTGAAGCCGGCCGCGACGCGGGCCGGGATGCCGAGGAAGCGCAGCATCAGAGACATGGCGCCCGCGAAGTGCTGGCAGTAGCCGCGCCTTCCCTCGGCCACGAAGTGCGCCAGCGGCGGCAGGCCCGCGGCGCGCGGCGGCGTCTCGTCGTAGACGAAGCCGCCGGTCGAGCGAAGCCACGTCTCGATCGCAACGACGGCACCGTAGGGCGTCCGGGCGCCCGCGCGAAGCCTTCGCGCCTCGTCCCAGAGGCCCTCGTACGGCCACAGCGGCAGGTAGCGCTCGTCAGCGAAGAGCGCGTCGACGCGCGCGTCGCGGCCCGATGTGCCGAAGGGCTCGACCCGCGTCCTGCCGATGCCGAGGTAACGGTCCAGCCCGTCGGGGTACGCCGCACCGACGCGCGCGAGCTCGGCCGGCTCCGGCCTGGGCGCGTAGCTCCAGACGGTGTAGTGCTGTCCTCGCTTGAGGCCGTCGATCACCCGGACGAGACCGCCCGAGAGGCGGGACACCTCGCCGAGCTGACGCGACTGGAGCGCAACCGGCTGCGCCGCGCCGACGAGATGCTCGTCGGCGAGCGCACCCACCTCGACCCGCTGCCGCACCCAGGTGGCCGGGTTGCGCGCGCGGTCCGGCAGCAGCGGGTCCGCCGGCAGCCTGCCCGCCGGCGCCCCGATCGAGAGCGGGACCGCGTTCTCGATCCACCGGTCGCCCTCGAACAGGTCGAGCGCCGTCGCGCGCCAGTAGAAGCCCCGCTCTGGGCCGGTGATCCGGAGGACCGTCGTCTTGTTCTTCGCGAACTGGATCCCTCCGTAGTTCGCGTTCCAGACGTAGTCGACCGAGACGGGCACGGCCCGACGCCCGCCCGGATCCCAGTTCTCCCACGCGAGCAGCCCGTCCTTCGCGACCGCGGCGGAGCTCGATGCTCCTGCCGCCGCAAGCACGAGCGCCCCGCCCGCGACGAGGGCAGGCAGCGGCCTGCTCGCGCGCAGCGCGGCGAGCACCCATAGGGCCGCCGCGAGGATCAGCGCACCGTAGAGGAGCGTCTTCGGTGGGTAGAGCGTGGCGGGCCAGCCCGCACCGGCGATGACGGCGAGCACCGCGGGCAACGGCCGGCGCGCGGCGATCGCCTGGCCGAGCACGAGACAGAAGCCGAAGATCGCAAGCACGACGACGCCGTGCATCAACTGCCGCTCGAGTCCCGAAAACGGCAACGCGACATCGTAGAAGCCGGCCACGCCGTCGGCGAAGCGATCGATGACGGGCTCGAAGAACCCGCGCCGGTCGTCGGGTGCGGGCGAATCGAGCGCGATCCAGAAGGCGGTCAGCGTCGCCGGGACGCACAACGCGAGCCGCAATGCGAGTGTCGGCGCGAGCGCGGGCGCGAGCGCAAGCGGGACGACCCAGAACCAGTCGCCCCCGTTCGCGGGCGGATCCTCGAGCCGGAGCCAGGCGAGCGCGATCAGGATCGCCGGCAACGAGTAGACGGCGACGGTCCTAGCCATGGGCGCTCCTGGCCGCCGGCGCCGCGCCGAGCGCGGCATCGAGCGCGTCGCCGCTGCGGACGACGGCGACGGCGACGCCGGCCGCCTGAAGTCGCAGCAGCTCGGGCTCGACGTGGGTCGGCCTGCCCGCGAAGCTCGGCGCGTCGACCCAGACGACGCTGACGCCCTGGCCGGCGAGGGCGCGCTGGATCAGCTTCGTCGCGAGCGCACCGCTCATGCGGGCCGTGACGACGACGGTCTCCACTACCCGCGAGGCGGGCCCGCTCTCGCGCGCCAGTAGCTCCACGACCGGCCGTGGGCCGTCCGCCTCGGCCTCGGCGAGGGCGGCGAGAGCAGCGAGCCACTCGCCGTCCAGCGAGGAGACGTGCACGCGCGGCTGCCTGGCCGAGTTGACCGCGAGCACGGCGCGGCGTCCATGCGCGGCGTGTGTGCGCAGAATCGAGCCGGCAGCGCGTACCTGGACGTCGAAGGACTCGCCGGCGACGGCACTCGCGTCGGCGTCGAGCAACACCGCGATCTCGTCGCGCGGCGCGTCCTCGAGCTCCTTCACCATCAGCTGCCCCCGCCGCGCCGTCGTCCGCCAGTGCACCTTCCGAAGCGACTCGCCCTGCTCGTACTCGCGCACGGAGTGGAGGTCGAAGCCCGCGGGCCGGCGCAGCAGCAGCCTGCGACCGTCCTGTGCGTGCGCGCCGCTCTCGGAAAAGAGCCGGTCGAGCGTCACGAGCCGCGGATAGACGAGCAAGGAGCCTCCGGCCCCGAGGTCGACCTCGGCGCTCGCGAGCCCGAATGGATCCTCGATGGTCGCGCGTGCCTCCTCGAAGGCGTAGCGGCCGCGAGGGACACGCTCGAGGACGTAGGTGCCGCGGTAGGAGGCACCGGCCCGCTCCAGTGGCGTCACCCGCCGGCCGATCCGGGCGATCTGCTCGGTGATCGGAGACGGACGGCAGCGGCACGCGTGCCTCCGGGCGAGCCTCGAGCGTCACCCAGACGTCCTCCCCCTCGAGCAGCGCCCCCACGCCGACCCGACGTCTGCCCGCGCGGCGCCGAAGCTGGATCGGCGCCGCACAGACGCGCACCCACGTCCGGGCCACGAGAGGCGCCAGCACGAGCCCGGTCGCAGCCGGATAGAGCGCCTTGGCGCCGAACAGCCAGGCCACCCCGTAGATGGCGAGGCCGAGGAGCAGCGTCAGCGCCCCGCGTCGAGACACGGCTAGACCGGGACGGGGGTCTGCTCGAGCGCCTCGCCGACGATCTCGTCGGCCGTGAGCCCGGCGGACCGGGCCTCCGGGGCCAGAATCAGCCTGTGCGCGAGCACGGGACGGGCGACCGCCTTGACGTCGTCGGGAAGCACGTATTCGCGGCCCTCGGCGAGCGCCCGCGCCTTGGCGACCCGCAGCAATGCGATTCCCGCGCGCGGGCTCGCCCCCAGCGCCAGTCGGGAGCTCGAGCGCGTGTGGCGGAGCAGGGCGACGACGTAGCGGTTCAGGCTCTCTTCGACGAAGAGCGACTTGGCCTCTTCGATCGCCGAGACGATCTCGCCGGTACCGGCGACCGGGGCGAGCGACTCGAGCGGCGGGTCGGTGGTCTGCTCGTTCAGCATCTTGGCCTCGTCCGCGAGCGGCGGGTAGCCGAGCGAGAGCAGCATCGAGAAGCGGTCGAGCTGCGCCTCGGGCAGTGGGTAGGTGCCCTCGTACTCGATCGGGTTCTGCGTCGCGAGCACGATGAACGGCCGCTCGAGCGGGTACGTCTCGCCGTCGATCGTCACCTGGCTCTCCTGCATCGCCTCGAGGAGGGCCGACTGCGTCTTCGGCGAGGCGCGGTTGATCTCGTCGACGAGGAGGACGTTTGCGAAGACCGGGCCTGGACGGAACTCGAACTCGTTCGCGCGCTGGTTGAAGACGTTCACGCCGGTGACGTCGGAGGGGAGCAGATCTGGGGTGAACTGGATTCGGGAGAAGTCGATCGCGACCGAGCGCGCGAGCGACTTCGCCAGCATCGTCTTTCCGACCCCGGGGAAGTCCTCGATGATCACGTGCCCCTCGGCGACGAGGGCCAGCACGCAGAGACGGAGTGTGTCCGCGGGCGCGTGGACGACGCGCGCGAGATTCGCGACGAGGCGCTCGACCGTCTCGGCGGAGGTCGCGACTGCGGCCGGGTCCCTATTGGCCTCCACGACGCTCCTCGAGCAGGCGCTCGACCTCGTCGACGATGCCGACGGCGATCTCGGCCTTGGGAGCGCGCGCGAGGCGGCGTTCGCCGAGCTCGGTCACGAGCGTGACCTCGTTCTCGGGGGCGTCGAAGCCGATGCCGGGCACGCTCACGTCGTTGTAGACGACGAGATCGACGTTCTTGTCGGCCAGCATGCGCCGTTTTCGCTCCAGGCCTCCCTCCCCCGCCTCGGCGCCAAAGCCGACCAGGACCTGGCCGTTGCGCTCGCCCTCCCCGAGCCGTGCCAGCACATCGACGGTCGGCTCGAGCTCGAGCGCCCAGGACTCCTGCGACTTCGCCCGCTTCCCGGGGAGCGGCTCGGTCGGCCGGTAATCGGCGACGGCGGCGGCCATCACGACGACGTCGGCGCTAGGCGCGCGGCTCGTCGCCTCGCGCTCGAGGTCGGCTGCCGTCGGAACCTGCACGACCTCGACCCCGTCCGGTGCGGGCACGGCAAGGTTCGACGCGAGGAGTGTCACCTCCGCGCCGCGACGGCGCGCCTCGGCGGCCAGCGCGACGCCCATCCGGCCCGAGGAGCGGTTGCCGAGGAAGCGGACGGCGTCGACCGGCTCGCGGGTGCCGCCCGCGCTCACGAGGACGTGGGCTCCGGTGAGGGCACTTTGTGTTGGAACAACACTTTCTCCCTCCAGCAACTGCTCGATCCGGGCGGCGATCGCCTCCGGCTCGCTCATCCGGCCGAGTCCGACCTCTCCCTCGGCGAGCTCGCCCGCCTCCGGGCCGATCAGCTCGACGCCACGGGAGCGCAGCGTCGCCACGTTCGTCTGCGTCGCCTCGTGCTCCCACATGCGTGTGTTCATCGCCGGCGCGACGAGCGTCGGGCCCCGATGCGCGAGCGCCGCCTCGGTGAGGACGTCGTCGGCGAGGCCATGGGCGAGCTTTGCGAGCGTGTTCGCGGTCAGCGGCGCGATCACGAGCAGGTCGGCACGCTCGAGGTGCGGGTACGGGTCGGTGCTCGGGCTCTTGCGTGCGAGTGCGAAGAAGGTCTCCGCACGCACGAAGCGCTCGGCACCGCGGGTCGTGCAGCGGCAGCACGTCGTGCCCGGCCTTGACCAGCAGCCGCGTCAGCTCACAGGCCTTGTAGGCCGCGATGCCGCCGGTGATCCCGAGCAGGATGCGCGCCACCGCTCCATTGTGCCCACCCGATGCGGTCGCAGCGTTGCGGAAGCGTTCAGCTTCCGCTCAGACCCTGCCGCTGAAAACTTCGTGTTGGAACAACACAAAGCTCGCGGCGCGGAGCCGAACCTCGGAGCTGCCGGACTACCGTCGCTTGCCGTAGTCGTAGTCGATCTTGCCCTGGGCGATCTCTTCCAGGGACATCGTCAGGTAGTTCTTCGAGCGGGACTCGACGAGCGGGGGCGGAGCTTCCTCGAAGCCCATGCCCTCACCGAGCTGATGGTGGTAGTTGTTGATCTGCCGGGCCCGCTTGGCGGCGACGATGACCAGCGCGTAGCGCGAGTCGACCCCACCGGCGTCGGTATCGAGCAGCTCATCGATGCGAGGATGGATCATGGACGCGCCATGGTAGCTGCAAGGGCTGAAGTTCCCGTTCGACGAGGGCCTCCAGGGCCGCCGTCGCGCGCTCGACGTCGTCGTTCCGGACCATGTAGCGGAAGCGGTGGGCCTGCTCGAGCTGGTAGCGCGCCGTCGCGATCCGCTCGCCGATCTCGCCGGAGCTCTCCGTGTCGCGCGCGCGCAGGCGTCGTTCGAGCTCGGGGACGTCGGCGGCGATGAAGAGCGTGACGCTGTGCTCGACCTCGGCCTGCACCTTGAGGGCGCCTTCGATCTCGAGCTCCAGGATGCAGACCTTGCCGTCGGCGGTGATCCGGTCGATCTCCGAGGCGAGCGTGCCGTAGCGGCCGCCGACGAAGGTGACGTGCTCGAGGAACTCACCCGCCTCGATCCGCGCGACGAACTCCTCCTCCGAGAGGAACCAGTACTCGCGGCCGTCCTCCTCGGCCGGCCGCTGGGGCCGGGTCGTCGCGGAGACGGCGACCTCGAGCTCGGGCTGCCGTTCGGCGAGTCGCTGGATCAGCGTCCCCTTGCCGGCCCCGCTCGGGCCGGTGATCACGAAGACGGGAATCGGCCTAGTGCTTCGCGTGGTCACGTTGCCTGGCTGACGTGGCCACGTGGGTACTAACGATGGAAGAGGCCGATGAGCTCGGCGCGTTGGCGGTCCGAGAGGCCGCCGACCGTCTTCGATTGGCTGATCCGGCACTGATTGAGCAGGCGGGCAGCCTTGACGCGGCCGAACTTGGGCACCGCCATGAGCATGTCGAAGACCTTCGCGGTCGAGACGTACTCGGGCGGGTCGAGGAGGATGCCCTCGATCTGAGCCCGGCCGTCCTTGAGGTCTTTCTTCAACTGAGCACGCCGAACACGGATGTCGTTGGCCCGCTTGAGGGCTTCCATCCGTTGATCGAGCGACCGCAGCGGGGCCTGAGCCTGCGTCTTCGACGACACCATGAGCGCGGGATACTAGCAGCCTTGCGAAGTCGGTCAAGCAGTCGATTTCGGCCCGTTTACAGGGGTTTTCCACAGCTCGTTGTCTGAATTGAATACCGCTATTTGCAGGGAAGAATGCGCTGCCCGGTGCGCGTCGCCGGCCCGCGAGAAGCCCCTCGAGGCTGCTTCGACCTCGAGCTCCGACCGGATTCGGGCTGCTGCTGCCGGGTCGGAAAACAGGATCGTGCCGAGCGCGACTGCGTGCGCACCGGCCGCGACCAGCTCGAGGGCGTCGAGCCCGTTCTGCACGCCGCCCATGCCCACGATCGGCAGGTCGACGGCCGCAGCGCAGGCGTAGACCGCTGCCAGGGCGACCGGTTTCAAGGCCGGTCCGGAGTAGCCGCCGACGCCGCGGGCGAGCTTCGGGCGCAGCGTCTGTTCGTCCAGGGCGAGCCCGCGCAGCGTGTTCACGAGCGAGAGCCCGTCGGCGCCGGCGGCCGCGACCGCCCGCGCGACCTCCGCGATGTCCCAGGCGGCCGGGGAGAGCTTCGCGTAGAGCGGCAGCGAGGTCGCGGCGCGACAGGCGGCGACGATCTCGGCCGCGCTCTCGGGCGCCTCGTCGACGTTCGGACAGGAGAGGTTCAGCTCGATCGCCTCGACGTCCTCGAGGGCGGCGCACGTCTCCGCATACTCGGCCGCGGCGAAGCCACCGACCGAGATCCAGAGCGGCACGTCGAGCGCCCGCAGCCGTGGCAGCGTCTCGGCGAGGAAGCGCTCACGGCCCGGGTTGGCCAGCCCGATCGAGTTGAGCATCCCACTCTCGGTCTCGGCGATTCGGACCGGCGGGTTGCCCGCCCGCGGCTCGGGCGTGATCGTCTTCGTCACGAAGCCGTCGAGCGAGCGCGCCACCTCGGGCGCGGTCAGGGCATCGAGGCAACCGGAGGCGTTAAGCAGCACGGAGCACCGGTCCTTCGACGCAGAGCCGTGTGAGCTCGCCGTCGAGCTCGACCGCGCAGCCGTAACAGGCGCCGTAACCGCACGCCATCGGCGCCTCCCAGGCGAGCTGCGCCCCAGTGACCAGCGCGCGGAGCGCCATCAGCATCGGCTCCGGGCCGCAGGCCAGCACGTCGTGGGCTTCGTCCGGCAGGAGCTCGGTCACGTAGGTCGGCTCGATGCAGACCTCGGCGTTCGGCACCAGTGCGGCCGCCTCCGCGTGCCAGGAGGTGCGGAAGCCGAGAATCGCCGGCGGCGAGCCGAGGGTTTCGGAGAGGAACGGTAGTGGTGCAACACCGATCCCGCCGCCGACGAGGAGCGGCCGCGACACGTCGAGGTCGAAGCCGTTCCCGAGCGGGCCGAGCACGTGCAGCCTCTCCCCGAGCTCCAGCCCGCAGAGGCTCCGGGTGCCCGGCCCGATCGGGTCGATCAGGAACGCGAGCTCAGTGTCGCCGGCGAGACAGAGGCTCATCGGCCGCGGCAGCACGCGTCCCGGCGCCTCGAGCATGAAGAACTGGCCCGGAACACCCGCGTCGAGCCCACCACGCTCGACGCGCAGAAGCGTGTACGGGCCGACCGCCTCGACCCCGGCGACCCTACGCAGCTCGCGTCTCATGCTCGATTCGCTCCTGGAGGGAGCGCGCGATCTCCTCGCGCGCGTTCGCGATCGCGTCGACCGCCAGACGGGCACCGGCAAGCGTTGTGATGCACGGCACGCGGGCGGCGAGGGCCGTCTGCCGGATCAGGGCGCCGTCCCGGCGGGCCCCTGAGCCCTGCGGCGTGTTCACGACGAGGTCGCAGCGGCGGCTCCGGATCGCGTCGACGACCGCGTCGCTCTTCGCCAGCGTCGCCACCTCGAGCCCGGCGGCCCTGAGCACCGCCGCGGTGCCCTCTGTCGCGAGCAGGCGGAAGCCGAGCCCTGCCAGCGGCGTTGCGACCGCTGCGATCGCGCCCTTGTCCGCGTCACGCACGGAGAGAAATGCCGTCCCCGCCGTGGGCAGCGGCCTGCCGGCCGCACGCTCCGCCTTCGCGAAAGCGGTCGGCAGGTCGGCGGCGCTCGCCATCACCTCACCCGTCGAGCGCATCTCCGGGCCGAGGACGGGGTCGGCGCCCGGGAAGCGCGCGAACGGGAGCACCGCCGCCTTGACGCTCACCTGCTCGGGCCGCCGCTCCTCGGGCAGCTCGAGCTCGTGCAGCCGGGCCCCGGCCGCGAGACGGACGGCCGCGTCGACGAGGTTCAGGCCGGTCGCCTTGCTCGCGAACGGCACCGTGCGCGACGCCCGCGGGTTGACCTCGAGCACGGAGACCTCGCCGTCGACGACGGCGAGCTGGACGTTCAGCAGGCCGACGACGCCGAGCGCAGGGCCGAGCCGGCGCACGACCCGGCAGACCTCCGCGTACGCCTCCTCGCCGAGCGACGGCGCCGGGAGGACGCAGGAGGAGTCGCCTGAGTGGACTCCGGCCTCCTCGACGTGCTCCATCACCGCGCCGACGTAGACCGAGACGCCGTCACAGAGCGCGTCGACGTCGATCTCGAGCGCGCCCTCGAGGAAGCGGTCGACGAGGACCGGCCCGTGGACACCGGCCATGGCCGCGCGGACCTGCCCGCGGTCGTAGCAGATGCGCATCGCACGCCCGCCGAGCACGTATGAGGGCCGGACGAGCACCGGATAGCCGACGCGCTCCGCGATTCCGACCGCGTCGTCGGGCTCCTCGGCGATCCCCCACGGCGGGCAGCGCACGCCGAGCTCGGCGAGCAACTGCCCGAACCGCCGCCGGTCCTCGGCCAGATCGACCGCCTCGTACGGCGTCCCCAGCACCTTGAAGCCGGCCGCCTCGATCGCGCGCGCCAGCTTCAGAGGCGTCTGGCCGCCGAACTGGATCACCACCCCGTTCGGCTGCTCCCGCTCGCAGACGGCGAGCACCGACTCGACGTCGAGCGGCTCGAAGTAGAGCCGGTCCGAGGTGTCGTAGTCGGTCGAGACGGTCTCCGGGTTGCAGTTGACCATCACCGCCTCGTACCCGAGCGCGCGGAAGCTCTGCGCAGCGTGGACGCAGCAGTAGTCGAACTCGATCCCTTGGCCGATCCGGTTCGGGCCCGAGCCGAGGATGACGACGCGCCGCTTGCCGCCGACGGGCGGCGCCTCGTCGGCCTCGCCGCGCGTCGAGTAGTAGTAGTTCGACTCGGCCGCGACCTCGCCGGCGCAGGAGTCCACGCGCCGGTACGCGAGCCGACCCTGCGGCGGCCCTCCGTCGCGCAGCTGCTCCAGCTCGCGCCGGAACCAGGGATGGAGCCCGTCAGGCAGGTCCTCGAGCGTCGCCCAGGGCGTCACCGAGCCTGCGTCGAGCTCGCGGCTCGCAAACGCCTTCGCGAACGCCTCCTGGAAGGTGCGCCCGATCCCCATCGCCTCGCCGACCGACTTCATCTGCGTACCGAGCGTGGTGTCGGCGCCGGGGAACTTCTCGAAGGCGAAGCGCGGGAACTTGACGACGACGTAGTCGAGCGTCGGCTCGAAGCTCGCGGGCGTCGTCCTCGTCAGGTCGTTCGGGATCTCGTCGAGCGTGTAGCCGACGGCGAGCTTGGCGGCGACCTTGGCGATCGGGTAGCCGGTGGCCTTCGAGGCCAGCGCCGACGAGCGGGAGACGCGCGGGTTCATCTCGATCAGGCGCAGCGCGCCGGTCTCGCGGTCGCGCGCGAACTGGATGTTGGAGCCGCCCGTCTCGACGCCGACCGCGCGGATGACTGCGATCGCCGCATCGCGCAGCTCCTGGTAGGCCTCGTCGGACAGCGTCAGCTGCGGCGCCACCGTCACCGAGTCGCCGGTGTGGACGCCCATCGGGTCGAGGTTCTCGATCGAGCAGACGATCACGACGTTGTCGCGCCGGTCGCGGATCACCTCGAGCTCGAACTCGTCCCACCCCTTGACGCTTTCTTCCACCAGCACCTGGGCGATGGGGCTTTCTCGCAAGCCGATCTCCACCTGGCGCCGGAGCTCGCCCTGCGATCCAGCGAACCCGCCGCCGTGGCCTCCCAGAGTGAAGGCGGGGCGAACGACAGCAGGAAGAGAGATGCCGGCCAGGTCGGCCAGGCTCGTGACGATGCGGGAGTGAGGCACCTTCAGGCCGCAGCTCTGGACCGCCTCGCGGAAGAGCTGCCTGTCCTCGGCGCGCCGGATCACGTCGACCGGGGCGCCGAGCAGCTCCACGCCGAGCGCGTCCAGCACCCCCTCCTCCGCCAGCTGGACGGCCAGATTCAGCGCGGTCTGGCCTCCGAGCGTCGGGAGCAGCGCATCCGGACGCTCGCGACCGAGCACATCGGCGACGCCCTCGAGGTCGAGCGGCTCGAGGTAGGTCGCGTCCGCGAAGCCGGGGTCGGTCATGATCGTGGCCGGGTTCGAGTTGACGACGATCGTGCGGAAGCCGTCCTCGCGCAGCACCTTCAGCGCCTGGCAGCCCGCGTAGTCGAACTCGCAGGCCTGGCCGATCACGATCGGGCCGGAGCCGATCAGGCAGATCGAGCGAATGTCCGTCCTACGCGACACCCCGCACCTCCTCGACCCACTGCTCGAGCAGGGGCCACGCGTCGTGCGGGCCCGGGCCTGCCTCGGGATGGAACTGCACCGAGCGGGCGCGCAGCTCGGGGAAATCGAAGCCCTCGACGGTGCCGTCGTAGAGGGAGACGTGCGTCGCCTCCGCCTCGTCCGTCGGCGCGACCGCGAAGCCGTGGTTCTGGCTCGTGACGAGCACGCGGCCCGTGCGCCGCTCGAGCACCGGATGGTTGGCCCCGCGGTGGCCGAAGGGGAGCTTGTAGGTCTCGTGCCCCGTGGCGAGGCCGAGCAGCTGGTGGCCGAGGCAGATCCCGAGGATCGGCACGCGGCCGAGCAGCCGGCGCACGGTCTCGACCTCGTCCCGGAGCGGCTCGGGGTCGCCGGGGCCGTTCGAGAGGAGAACGGCGTCGTGGTCGGCGAGCTCGTCAGCGGTGGTTGTGCATGGGTACACCGTCACATGCGCCCCCGCGCCGGCGAGACGGCGCAGGATCGACCGCTTGCAGCCGTAGTCGACGACGGCGACGCGGATCGAGCCCCTGTCCGAGAAGACGTAGCGTGTGCGTGTGGACACATGGGCCACAAGGGCTGCACCGGACATGGTCGGCTTGGTCCGGAGTTCGTCGAGCACCTCGTCGGGCGTCAGCGGGCCGGCGACCGCTGCCGCTCGCATCGCGCCCTGATCGCGCAGCCGCAGGACGAGCGACCGCGTGTCGACGCCTGTGAGCGCGACGACGCCACGTTCGCAGAGCCACTCGGTCCACTCGGGTCCGCGCGCTTCCCGCATCAGCACTGCTTTCGCGTGCGCGTCCGGCGACTCCGCGCGGCCGGCCGCGACGCCGTAGTTGCCCACCATCGGCGCCGTGAAGCAGACGAGCTGCTCCGCGAAGCTCGGGTCGGTGACCGTCTCCTGGTAGCCGGTCATCGCGGTCGTGAAGACCGCCTCGCCGAAGGCGACCCCGGCCGCGCCGACCGACTCGCCGGGAAACACGGTCCCGTCCTCCAGGGCGAGGAAGGCCGTCACGCCGCGTGGACGACCCGTCCGTCCGCCACCGTCGTCAGCACCGCGCCGTGGAGACGCTTCCCGAGCAGCCAAGAGTTCGCAGAACGGGAGCGGAAGCGGCTCTCCGTGACGGTCCACTCGGCCTCCAGGTCGAGCAGGACGAGGTTCGCACGCGCTCCCACCTCGAGCCGCGGTTCCGGCAGCCCGAGCGCGCGGGCCGGCCCCGCCGACATGCGCTCGAGCAGCGTCTCGAGCGGAACGAGGCCCGGCTCGACCAGATGCGTGTTCAGCGCCGCGAACGCCGTCTCGAGCCCGGTGACGCCGAACGGCGCCGCCTCGAACGGCGCCTCTTTCTCCTCGCGCGAGTGCGGCGCATGGTCGGTGGCGACGCACGCGATCGTCCCGTCCCGGAGCGCCTCGACGAGCGCCTTGCGGTCGCTGTCCGCGCGCAGGGGCGGGTTCATCTTGACGTTCGGATCGAGCGACCGGACCGCCTCGTCCGTGAGGACGAGGTGATGCGGCGTCACTTCGGCCGTCGCGTCGACCCCTCGTGCCTGCGCCGCCCGGAGCGCCTCGACCGACTCCCTCGCGGAGAGGTGCATGAGATGGAGCGGGCGGCCCTCGAAGCCGGCGAGCGAGAGGTCGCGCTCCACCATCGCGCTCTCGGCCACCGAGGGGTAGGGAGCGAAGCCGAGCTCGGCGCTGACGCGGCCCTCGTGCACCTGGCCGTCCCGCGAGAGGGTCGGCTCCTCGCAGTGGAGCGCGAGCCGGCGCCCCGTCACGGCGCCGTACTGGAGCGCCCGGCGGAGCAGGCCGGCGGAGGCGACCGGGCGGCCGTCGTCCGTGAAGGCCGCCGCACCGGCGTCGGCGAGCTCTGCCATCTCGGTCAGCTCCTCGCCGTCGAGGCCCTTCGAGATCGCGGCCATGAAGCCGGTCGGGACGAGCGCCTCGCGCCGCGCCGTCTCGACGAGCGAGCCGAGCACGGCCGCCGAGTCGACGATCGGGTCGGTGTTCGGCATCGCCAGGATCGCGCAATAGCCGCCCGCGGCGGCAGCGGCCGTGCCGCTCGCGATCGTCTCCTCGTCCTCACGCCCCGGTGTCCGGAGGTGCACGTGCGGATCCACAAACGCCGGCGCAAGGACGAGATCGCGCGAGTCGCGGCTCGCCCCTGAGGGGGCGATTCGCGAGATGACGCCGTCCGTGACGGTCACTTCGACGAACTCGCCACCACAAAGCCGGCCTTCGAGCACGAGGCTGTCGGAACGGCCGTTCCGGCAGACGAGGGTCAAGCGACCACCTCGAGCACCGGCCGGGCGACAAGCAGCTCCTGGAGCACGGCCATCCTGACGGCGACGCCGGCGCGGACCTGCTCGAGGATCAGCGTCTCCGGGCGCGTCGGCGACGCGGGCGTCGATCTCGACGCCGCGGTTGATCGGGCCGGGGTGCATCACCCGCTGGCCCGGGCGGAGTCGCTCCGGCGTGATCCCCCAGCGCGCGGCGTACTCGCGGAGGCTCGGGACGAAGGCCGACTCCATCCGCTCGCGCTGCATCCGGAGGACGTAGACGACATCAGCCGACCCGATCGCGTCCAGCTCGTACGACGTCGCGCACCCGAGCGCCTCGATCCCGCGGGGCAGCAGGGTGGGCGGGCCGACGAGCGTCGTGTGCGCGCCGACGAGCGCGAGCGCCTGGACGAGCGAGCGGGCGACGCGGCTGTGAAGAACGTCGCCGACGATCGCCACATGCAGCCCCTCGAGCCGCCCGAGCGCCTCGCGCATCGTGAAGAGGTCGAGCAGCGCCTGCGTCGGATGCTGGTGCTTGCCGTCGCCCGCGTTCACGACCGCGGCGCCGCTCCAGCGCGCGACGAGCTGCGGGGCTCCGATCTGTGGATGGCGGACGACGATCGCGCTCGGGTCGTACTGCGCCAGCGTCAACACGGTGTCCTGCAGGGACTCGCCCTTGTCGACCGAGGAACCGGCCGCCTTCAGCGACATCACGTCGGCCGAGAGGCGCTTCGCCGCCAACTCGAAGCTGGACGACGTCCGCGTCGACGACTCGAAGAAGAGGTTGAGCACGAGCTTGCCGCGAAGGGTCGGCAGCCGTCCCTCGAGGCCGGCGAGCATGCCCGCCGACTCGAGGATCCGCTCGACGTCGTCGCGGCCGAGATCGCCGATCGAGAGCAGGTGCCTCATCGCTCCTCCCTCGCCTCCGGCGCCGCGATCAAGAGAACCCGGTCGACCCCGTCGATCTCCTCGAGCTCGACCTGAATCCGCTCGCTTCGGGCGGTCGGCAGGTTCTTCCCCACGTAGTCGGGGCGGATGGGCAGCTCCCGGTGGCCGCGGTCGACGAGGACGGCCAGTTGGACGCGGGCCGGACGCCCACGCTCGAACAACGTCTCGATCGCGGCGCGGATCGTGCGACCCGTGTAGAGCACGTCGTCCACGAGCACGCAGGTCGTGCCGCCGAGCTCGAAGTCGACCGAGGTCGCATGCACGACGGGCTGCTCAGCGCCGGGTGCGATGTCGTCGCGGTGGAAGGTGATGTCGACCGCGCCGAGCGCGACCTCCTCCCCGCTCCTCTCCTCGATCAGGGCGGCGAGCCGCTCCGCCAGCGGCACGCCGCGGGTGTGGATGCCGACGAGCGCGACGCGGCCCAGGTCGTCGTTGCGCTCGATGATCTCGTGCGCGATCCGCGAGAGCGTGCGGCCGAGGGCCGCGGCGTCCAGCAAAACCTTCGCCGCTGTGCGGTCGGGGACGTGCGTGCTCACTCCGCTCCTTTCCGGCCTCGCAGGACCGGGTTAAGGGTCGGGCGGGATCCTAGCGCCCTCGCCGGACGGGTGCGAGCGATACTCACCCGATCGCTCGCCGACGACACGCAGCCACTGCGGCGCTCGCGCTGCTCGTGACCGTCTCGGCCGTCGCGCGGTACGCGGCCGAACGGGGCTTCGAGGTGCCGTGGATCGCGCCGGACGAGTCGATCTACGCGCTGCTCGGCCGGTCACTCTGGGAGACGGGTACACCGACGCTGCTCGGCGCCGACGGCTGGGGCTACTCCCTGCTCTACCCCGCGCTGATCGGCTGGCCGCTCACGCTCGGCGACCTCGCGTTCGGGGTCGAGCTCGTCCAGGCGCTGCAGGCCGTCGCGATGTCCGCGACGGCCGTGGTGGTCTACCTCTGGGGTCGGGTCCCGCTCGGCGCCGGCTGGGCCCTCGTCGCCGCCGCGCTCTCGGTCGCCATTCCGGGGCTTGCCTACTCGGGCCTCTTCATGAGCGAGGCGTTGGTCTACCCGCTCACGACGCTCGCGCTCGCGGCGATGGCCGCCGCGCTCGCCCGCCCGACGCCGCTGCATCACGCGTTCGTGCTGGCGACGGCCGCGCTCGCGCTGCTGACCCATGTCCGCGCGGCTGCGCTCGTCCCGGCCCTTTTCCTGGCCGTCGCGGTCCAGTGCGGATTCGAACGCAGGCTCGAGCCGGCGCGACGCCAGGCGCCGCTGCTGGTTGCGGCCGGGACCCTCGTCGTCGTGGTCGTCGCCGCCTTCGCGCTCGCCGGTCGGTGGAGCGACGTGTTCGGCGTCTACGCGGCCGCCGCGGGCGGGTACGAGCTGGGCGCCGCCGCGGAGAGCATCGTCTGGCATCTGGGCGGCATCTTCGTGCTGGTGGCCGGGATCCCGCTGGTCGCGCTGGCGGTGATGATCGGCGAGTGCGCGACGGGACGCGAGCGGGACGCCGCCGCGCGGGCCCTCGTGGCGACGACCGCCGCCTGGACGATCTGCGATCGCCCTGGAGGTCGGGGTCTTCGCCTCCAACTGGGTCGAGCACGTCGCGGAGCGCGAGCTACTCACCGTCGCGCCGCCGCTCTTCCTCGTCTTCGGCCTCTGGCTTCGCCCGCGGCGTGCCGCGGCCCCGCCCCTGGACGATGATCGTCGCTCTCGCGGTCGCCACGCCCGTCGTCCTCCTTCCGGTGTCACGGTTCGCCGTCCAGGAGGCCGCGCTCGACGCCTTCAGCTTCATCCCGCTCTGGCGGCTCGCCGAGGCGACGTCGACCACGACGCTCGAGGTGCTCTTCCCGCTCGCGGCCGCGGCATTGGTCGCCGCGGCGGTCTTCGTCCCCCGGCGCGCCAAGGCGGTCCTGCCGGCGCTCGTCGCGATCGTGCTCGTCGGTCTCTCGGTCGTGTCCACACGCGAGATCTCCCAGCTCTCGCGGCTCGACCGCGCGTGGGTCTTCGAGACCGGCGACCCCCGCTGGCTCGACCGGGCCGCCGACGGCCCGGTTGCCTACGTGCACGGGTCGGCATTCCCCGCCGGCGCGTGGAAGCACGCGTTCTGGAACCGCCGCATCGACGCCGTCGCCCAGCTGGACGGCGCCGCGCCGCTCGCACCGCTCGTCCCCGTGAATCTCGCGTTGCGGCCGGAAGGCGGGCTCGAGCAGTTGGACGGGCGCCGCCTCCCGCGGCTCCTCGTCACCCCAGCGGAGCTGGAGCTCCAGGGCGAGCGGATCGCCCAGGCTCCGCCTTCGACCGACCTGGCCGGGCTCTCTCTCTGGCGCGCCGAACGGCCGGTGCGGCTCAACACGTGGCGCTCCGGCGTGCGATGGAACGGGGATGTCGTCGGCCGGGTCGAGATCAGGGCCTACCGCTGCGGCGGCGGCCGTCTGGAGCTGACGCTGTTCGGGAAGCAGGGAACGCCTCTCGAGCTGCGCGCGAACGGGCTGACAGTCGCCCGCCCGGTGATCGCGCCGAACGAGGTTTGGAACGGGACGATCCCGGCGCCGGCGGACGCTGACGGCAGGACGACGTGCCTCTTCGAGCTCGTCAGCCCGGGCCTGGTCGGCTCGACCCGGCTCGAGTTCGTCCGCCCGTAGCGGACTACGGCTCGGAGATCAGCTCGTCGGGCTCGGTCAGCGCCTCGATGGCGTCCTGCGCCGCCTCGACGGACGACTCGGGAACGAGGACGGCGAGCGCGTCGGCCTCGTCCTCGGGCTGCAGCTCGGACTCGATCCCGGCCGTCGAGAGGATCGACTGCAGCTCCTCTCCTTCAGCCACGTCGCCGGCGACGGCGACCTGCACCATGCGCGTCATGTGACGGAGCGTACTTCAGCGCGGGGCAAGCGTGCACCGCTCTTGACGAGCTCGGGCCCGCCACGCTCCTCGAACGGGATCTCGATCAGGTCGAAGTCGCGCGGGACGACAGTGTCGGGGAAGACGGTGCGCGCCTCCTGTTCGACGTCGCCGCCGCCGTAGCGGCTCGAGAGATGGGTCAGCGCCAGCAGCCGCACGCCCGCGTCGAGCGCGACACGGGCGGCGTCGAGGGCGGTCGAGTGCTCGGTCTCCCGAGCCCGCTCCGCCTCGTCCTCGCAGAACGTGGCCTCGTGGACGAGCACGTCGGCGCCGAGCGCGGCTTCCACGACGCTGTCCGACGGCGCGGTGTCGCCCGTGAGGACGAGCTTCCGGCCCGGCCGGGCCTCGCCCAGCACCTGCTGGGGCGTGATCGACTCGGCCGTCCGCGAGCGTCACGTCCTGTCCCGCCTGCAGGATGCCTCGCTCAGGCCCGAACGGGATTTCGAGCGCGTCGGCCGTCGCCACGTCGAAGCGACCGGGCCGTTCGGCCTCGACGAGGGCGTAGCCGAGCGCCTCGCGTCCGTGGCGCACCGCGAACGTGCGCAGCTCGTAGCCGTCGCGAGGGAGCACGGCGCCTGCGGCGACCTCGACGACGGCGACCTCGTAGGTGAGGCGGCCGATGATCCCGCCCAGCGAGCGGAGCAACGCCTCGAGCCCGCGCGGTCCGTACAGCGCGAGCGGCAGCTCGCGCCCGCGGAGCGCGAAGGTCTTCAGCATCCCGGGCAGGCCGAGGAAGTGGTCGGCGTGAAAGTGCGTGAGGAAGATCTCCTGGAGGTCGACGAGGCCGACGTCCGACCGCAGGAGCTGTCGCTGTGTCCCCTCGGCGCAGTCGAACAGGAGCCGCTCTCCGCCGCGTCGGACGAGGGTCGCCGAGGGCGAACGGCGTGCGGTCGGCATCGAGCCGGCCGTGCCGAGGAAGATCACGTCGAGATCCACGACGTGAGTCTACGGCGGCCCTCGCGGCGCTACGGCAGGACGAGCACCTGACCCGGAACGATCGTCGCCCCCTCCAGGCCGTTCCGCTCCGCGATCTCCCAGACCCCTTCGCGCGGATCGGCGTAGTCGCGCGACGCGATCGACCAGAGCGTGTCGTGCGGCCGCACGACGTACTGCCGCTCCGGCCCCGAGGCGTCGGAGGAGCGGGCGAAGGCCGCCCAGAGGAAGACCACGAGAGCCGCGACGAGAAGGAGTCGTACGAACATGTGTTCGGACTGTACACGAACACGTGTTCGGTGTCAAGGCAGAGCGGCAAGCACTGCGTCGAGCAGGCGTTGCGGGCCGAACCTGACCGGGTCGTCCACCGTCAAACCGGTCTCTGCGGACGTCGCGGCCACGGCCACGCGCGCCTCGTCCTCGCCGATCAACCTCGTGTTCAGCGCGATCGCGGCCACCTTGGCGCGCCGCGCGGGCAGCGACATCCGCTCATGCAGGTCGACCAGCTCCCGCAGCGGAATGATCGGGTGCCCCGGATAGCCCTCGATCTCTCGCTCCCCGGCCATGTGGCAGAGGACGAGCGCGTGCGGCGCGGCACCGTGCAGCAGCCCGAGCGTGACGCCGGAGTATGCGGGGTGGATGAGCGAGCCCTGCCCTTCGACCATCAGCAGCTCTCCCCCGCGTTCGTGCCCCTCGACGACCAGCTGCTCGGTCGCACCCGCGAGGAAGTCCGAGACCACGGCGTCGACTGCGATCCCCCACCCCGCGATCGCAATCCCGGTCTGGCCGGTCGGGACGAACCGCGACGCGAGCCCCCGTGCCTGGGCGGCTCGGTCGAGCTCGAGCGAGACCGTCATCTTCCCGATCGCACAGTCGGAGCCGACCGTGAGCACCGTCCGCACCGGCAGCTCGAGGTTCGCTCCGCTCGGCACGTTGAGCCCCTCGGGCGGCCGGCGCAGATCGCGCAGCTCGACGCCGTGCCGATCCGCGAGCGCGCTCAGCTCCGCGTCGCCCGCGAGGAACTCGTGCAGGCCGTTCTCCACGTGCAGGCCGTTGGAGATCGCGTTGCGGAGGAGCGCGCGCCAGGCAGGCGGGAAGCGACCGCCCTGGGTGGCGACGCCGACGAGGGCGGTGGTCGGCTCGAAGCGGAGGGCGTCGTCGACTGAGCCGACGATCGGGACGCCGTTCTGCTGCTCCCCGACGCGCGTCGAGTCGAGCAGCGCGACGACGGGCCGCTCGCCGTACGCGAGCACGCCCCGCGCCGTCTTCCCGTAGTGGGGGTCACCGCTGAAGCCCTCGGCCAGGATCAGGAGCCGCTCAGACACCGAGGCCGGGCCGGTCGGAGGGCACCTGCACTCCGTCGACGAGCTCCACACCGGGCCAGGGGTCCTCCGCGAGGAGGAGGTTGCCGTCGAGGTCGACGTGGTCGCAGAGCGGGGCGACCACGCAAGCGGCGGCGATGCCGAGCCCAGACTCGACCATGCAGCCGAGCATCACGCCGAGGCCGAGCGCGCGCGCCGCGTGCGCCATCCGAACCGCCTCGCGAATGCCGCCCGACTTGGCGAGCTTGATATTGATCCCGTGCGCGATCCCGGCGCACGCCGCGACGTCCTCGAGCCGGTGGCAGTCCTCGTCCACGTAGATCGGAATCGGCGACCGCGCTTTCAGCGTCCTGCCGTCCTCGGCGCCGGCCCGGAGCGGCTGCTCGCAATAGGCCACGCCGAGCTCGGCAAGCTGCGGCAGCGCCTCGAGCGCCTCGTCGAACGACCACGCCTCGTTCACGTCCACCTGCAGCGGCACCTCCGTGACGCCGCGGACGGCGCGGACGCGATCCACGTCGAGCCCGTCGCGGGCGCCGAGCTTCAGCTTCAGCCGCCTGAACCGGGCGGTCGCCCGCTCCGCGCGCCGCGCCATCTCGTCCGGATCTCCGAGCCAGACCGTCCAGGAGGTCGGCGGCCCGGTGCGGGGCAGTCCGAGCAGGCGCCGGACGGGCAGGCCGACGAGCTTCCCCTGCAGGTCGTGGAGGGCGCCGTCGAGGGCAGCGCGGGCGGCGTTCTCTCCCGGCGGCAGGCGCGCCTCGATCTCTTCGAGCGCGAACGGGTCGTCGCCGAGGAGAGGCCCATGCTGCTCGACATAGGCGAGCGCGGACGCGGCCGACTCCCCGTAGCGCTCGATGGGCGCCGCTTCGCCGAACCCTTCGACGCCGTCGTGGCGGAGCTCGACCTGGACGACATCGGCCTCGTCGCTCGCCTCCCTCGAGATGACGAACGTCTCGGCGAGCCGCAGCGTGTCGATCCGGGCGACTAGCTCCATCGGCAGGAGGAGCCTAGTCGCGCTACCGTGCGCCGGCATCGTCCAACTCAGGGGGAGAACAGATGAAGCGATACATCGTGCTCGCCGCCGCGTTCCTCGCCGTACTCGCGCTCGGCGCGACACCCGGCACGGCGAGCCCGGCTACCGGCTCCGCCGTCTGCACCGGCTGGGAGGCGGCCGGCGCGGGGCTGTTCGACGGCGCCGCCTCGCTCACCACGACCTCGCGAACTGCCCGAGGTGGCGACGTCGTTCGCGAGCCGAGCCTGAACGCGACGTACGAGGCCCTGCCCGCGGGCGCCAAGGGTAAGGGAGGGCCGGGGTTCAAGGCGACCGTGCCGGTCTGGTTCCACGTCGTCACCGACGGCGAGATCGGCAACGTGACGCAGGCGCAGATCGACGAGCAGATGACGGTGCTCAACCTCGCGTTCGCCGGCTTCTACGGCGGCGCCAAGTCGGGCTTCAAGTTCGAGCTCGTCGGCGTCACGCGAACCGACAATGCCGACTGGTTCTACGGCGGCATCTCGGGCTCCGATGAACGGCCGATGAAGCGCGCTCTCCACCGGGGCGGTTTCGAGACGCTGAACGTCTATTCGACGACGGCCGGCCCGTACCTGGGCTGGGCGTATCTGCCGGGGCTGCCGGACTCGCAGCTGTACCTCGACGGGGTTGTCTCCGACTGGGAGGCGATGCCCGGCACCTCCGACACCTACGAGGGCCGGTACGACCTCGGCCAGACGCTGACCCACGAGGTCGGCCACTGGGTCAACCTGGAGCACACGTTCTACGGTGGCTGCAACGCCAAGGGCGACTTTGTCGACGACACGCCGCCGATGAAGGTGCCGACGAGCGGCTGCCCGGAGGGCAAGGACACGTGCGCCGAGCCTGGCCTCGACCCGATCCACAACTACATGGACTATTCGTACGACGCCTGCTACGAGGAGTTCACGCCCGGGCAGGTCGCGCGTGCACAGGACGCCTGGCTCTTCCACAGGGCCGGCTAGGGGAAAGGGGATTCGATGAAGCGACTGTTCCTGCTCGCGGCGGGCGCCCTTGCGCTCCTCGCGACGACGGCCGCCCCCGCAGGCGCGGGCTCGGCCGCCACATCCGCCTCGAGCGCCGTCTGCCTCGAGACGAGCGAGTTCAGCAGCCTCGCCGCGCTCACCACGTCGGCGTCCACGGCCAGGGGCTGGAGCCGCGATGCACCGGCACGGCTCAACGTCGGGGACTCCGACTACGACGGCGGGCTCGCGCCCAATGTCCCGCCGGGCTTCACGGTGACGGTCCCGACGTACATCCACGTGCTCACGGACGGGAACACCGGGCGCCTGACGAACGCGCAGATCCGAAGGCAGATGGACGTGCTCAACCTGTCGTTCGCCGGCTTCTACGGGGGCGCCAACTCGGGCGTCTCCTTCGAGCTCGCGGGCGTCACCCGCACCGACAACGCCGACTGGTTCACGATGAACGACTTCGCGGACGAGATCGCCGCGAAGACGGCGCTCCGCCAGGGCGGCCCGAACGCCCTCAACATCTACACGGGCACGGCCGCCGGGAACCTCGGCTTCGCGTACTACCCGTCGATCCTGAAGTACAACGGCGGCAAGTACGCGATGCTCGACGGCGTCGTCATCCACTACGGCAGCGTGCCGGGCGGATTCATCGACAACTTCAACCTCGGCTACACCGCCACGCACGAGGTCGGCCACTGGCTCGGCCTCGCGCACACCTTCGACAACGGCTGCCTCGGCGACGGCGACCGCGTCGACGACACGCCGGCGATGTCCGTGCCGACGAGCGGCTGCCCCGAGGGGAAGGACACGTGCGTCAAGGAGGCGGGGCTCGATCCGATCCACAACTACATGGACTACTCGGACGACCCCTGTTACACCCAGTTCACGCCGGGCCAGGCCTCACGGATGCAGGCTCAGTACATCCACTACCGGACCGGCCGCTACTAGACGGCTCGAGCGGGGGCGGTTTCGGCCGCCCCCGCTACACTCTTCTCCCCGCGCCGAGCTCAGGGGATAGAGCGCACGCCTCCGGAGCGTGAGGTCGCACGTTCGAATCGTGCCGGGCGCATAGCAACGCCGTTTCGGACACGTCGAGGACGTCGCGGCCGACGAGCGGCTGCCTCGACGGCAGACACGTGCCTCGGGAGGCCGGGCTCGACCCGTTCGCACTACATCGACTACTCGGCAGACCCCTGTTACACCCGTTCACGCCGGGCCAGTGCCGGTGCCGGCCATCTCGCTCGGCGTGAGAGGATCCTGGCCGGACGACTCCCGTTCGTCTGCGGCGAGAACGAGCGGAAGGGAGGTCCTATGTCCAAGGTCGTCCTCGTCATCGCGACCGTAGCGGCGTCATTCGCGGCGGTTGAGCGGCCACCGCGGGAGGCGTGAGCTCAGCTCAGCTGAGCAAGGCCGGCTGGACCTGCTTCGCAGACCCTGGCGCTCCGAGGATCGTTTGCAGCGATCCCGGCCACGGCCGGCCCGTGGTGCCCTCTCCCCCCCCCCTCCTCACCTCGTCGCTCCCCCGTACCTCGTCTCACCTCCTTCAGCCTTTGCGGATCGAGAGATCAACCGTGAGAACACGACAGCGCTAATCTCTCGTCAGAGGTCACCCCACTTCTCAGCGTCCCGGCCCGTCACGCGGGGCACGCATTCATCAGAGAGAGTCGCTCGTCCCCGGGCGCTCTCGGTGTAGGCGGATCCCCGAGTAGTCATCACATCCCGCCCCCCCCCCCTCCGGCGGACCCGGAGGGGCCTGCGTCGTACAACTTCAAGCTCTTCACCCTCGAGGACGCCTTCATCGGCACGACGCACTTGATTCGCGCCGATCTCTACCACGACCAGCCATGCCCGCAAACTGGTGGTCAGTACTTCTTCATCGCACCGATCGGTTACTACAGGTGCGAGCACTTCTAGTCTGAGGGCCGCTGAGGGATTCAGAGCGCTACTCCGCCGTCGGGCGGCGGCGGAGTAGCCTCCGGACTGTGCGTGCCTGATGCTCAGCTCGTGGCGGTGATCGTGATGCCGCCGCGGGCCTTCTGGGTCAGCTCGACCCGCACCTGGTCGGCGGGCAACTCGAGCGCCTCCGCGACGTCGTCGCGGATCTTGACGGCGAGCGCCTCGCAGAAGACGCCCTCGTTTCGGAACGCCGCCAGATAGAGCTTGAGCGACTTCGACTCGACGCAGAGGGCCTGCGGCCGGTACTCGATCACGGCCGTGTAGAGGTCAGGCTGGGAGGTCACCGGGCAGATCGCGGCGAGCTCGTCGCTCGTCATCGTGACCAGCGTGACGCCCGGGTTGGGGAAGGTCTCGATCCCGGCGTAGTGCTCCGAGCCGGCGTGCCCGAGGGCGACGAACTCGGTCGACCGCGTGGTCTCGTCCATCCCCTCGTACTCTACGCCCGCATGCGCGTCTACCTCGCCGGGCCGCCGTTCGCGGACGAGTACCGCCGCCGCGCAGCCTCGCTCGTCCGGAACGCCGGCTGGGAGCCGGTCGACCCGATGCGCCGCGACTTCCGCGGCCGCACGGAGGGCCACGAGCGGGAGCTCGTCGAGGGCGACCTCGCCGACATCGACTCCTGCGACGCGCGTCCTCGCAGCCTTCACCGCGGCGGACGAGGGAACGGCGATGGAAGCGTGGTACGCACACCGCGCCGGAAAGCGGGTCGTCGCCTATACGGGCGGGACGCCTCCGCACCCCTGGACGGTCTACGTGTCGGACGCCGTCTGCGCCGACCTCGACGAGGCGGTCGCGGCCCTCAGGCCGTGAGCTCGTCGAGCGCCGCGAGCAGGCGCTCGACGTCCTCCGCGTCGTTGTAGGGCGCGATCGAGACGCGCAGCAGCCGCTTCCCCTCCCACTCCTTCACCGGCACCTCGATCCGGTGCTCGTCGTGCAGCTGCCGCTGCAGCTCCTCCGCGTCGCCGGGCGGGAGCTCCGTCGCCCACATCTGCGGCGCCGGCGTGGCGCCCACGGGCGGCAGACGGGCGTGGAAGGACGCGGCCAGCTCGCGGCAGCGCTCCAGGTCGAAGGATCGGTGCGCCTCGATCGCGGCCGGCACGGCGAGCGCCGCGGCCGGGTCGCGCGTCCCCTGCCACCCGTGCCGCTTTGCGAAGCCCTCGTCGTAGCCCCAGGAGACGACGAGCGGCTCGATCCAGTCATGGTGCTCCGGCCGCGCCCAGAGGAAGCCGGCTCCCTTGGGCGCCGAGAGCCATTTGTGACAGTTGCCCGCGTAGACGTCCGCGTCCAGCCGCTCGAGGTCGAGCGGCAGCTGGCCGGGCGCGTGCGCCCCGTCCACGATCGCGAGGGCCCCGGCCTCCCGCGCCGCCGCACAGATCTCCTCTATCGGGAGGACGAGCGCGGTCGGCGAGGTGATGTGGCTTGCCGAGACAACTTTCGTCCGCG
This sequence comes from uncultured Gaiellaceae bacterium, assembly GCA_963802765.1. GTDB lineage: Bacteria > Actinomycetota > Thermoleophilia > Gaiellales > Gaiellaceae > Gaiellasilicea. The sequence goes on along the minus strand of CAWDJZ010000009.1, from coordinate 98,634 downwards.
GCCCGATCGCCTCCGCGAGCTCATGCGGCTCCGCATAGACGAGCGTCGCACCCACGAACTCCCACGTCCGGATGACGGCCCCGTACTCGTGCCGGGTCGTCAGCACCTCGTCCCCTGGGTCGAGCCGGAGCGAGCGGATCACCGCATTCAGCCCCGAGGTCGCGTTGGGGACGAAGACCAGGTGCTCCGCCTGCGCCCCGACGAACGACGCCAACGCGCCACGCGCCTCGTCCATCAGCTCGTAGAAGCGGCGGCCGAGAAAGGACATCGGGTTCCGCTCGAGCTCCCGCTGCAGCTCCTGGTAGCGCTCGAACACCGGCACCGGGCAGGCGCCGTAGGAGCCGTGATTGAGGAAGGTCACGTCCGGATCGAGGAGGAAGTTCACGTGGGTACTGTCCCACGGTGCGGCGCTTCCTCTCCAGCCTGAACCCACGCTTGCCGCGGGCCGTCCAGCTGCTCCAAGTAGGCGGGCTGATGAACGCGTTCGGCAACGGGCTCGTGGTCCCGTTCCTCCTCATCTACCTGCACAACGAGCGCGGAATCGGGCTCGGGGTCGCCGGCCTCGTCCTCGCGACGAACGCGGGCGTCAGCCTCGTCTCGAGCCCGATCACGGGCGCGCTCGTCGACCGGGTCGGAGGCAAGGCGATGCTGACCGCGGCGCTCGGCTTCCTCACCGTCGGCTTCGCCGGCTACGCGTTTGTCGAAAACCCGTGGCAGGGCTTCCTCGCGAGTGCGGTGACGGGGATCGGCAACGGCGCGTTCTGGCCCTCGCAGTCGACGCTGCTGGCGGGCCTGACCACGCGGGAGCAGCGCCCGGCGACGTTCGGGATGCAGCGGGTCGTGATGAACCTCGGCATCGGCCTCGGCGGCGTCGCGGGCGGCTTCATCGCCACGGAAAGCTTCCGCGCGCTCTTCCTGCTCGACGCGCTCACGTTCGTCGCCTATGCGGCCGTCCTGACCGTCTTCGTGCACGAACCGGCCCACCACGCGGAGCGCGCAGCGCGCGGCGGCAGCTACCGCACGATCTTCCGCCACAAGGTCTTCATGGCGCTGATGGCCGTCAACGCGCTCTACATCGGCGCCGGGATCTCGCAGCTCGAGATCCTGCCGGCGTTCGCGAAGAACGAGGCAGGGGTCTCGGAGGCGGCGATCGGCTGGCTCTTCTTCATCAACACGCTGGTCGTCGTGTTGCTGCAGCTGCCGACGACCAGGCTCGCCGAGGGCAGGCGTCGCGTCCCGCTCCTCGCCCTGATCGGCGTGGTCTCCGCGGCGGCGTGGCTGCTCGTGCCCGTCAGCGGCCTCTGGCTCTCGGGCGCGGCGGCGTTCGCGCTCCTCGCCGTTGCGGTGGCTGTGTTCGCTCTCGGCGAGTGCCTCCACGGCGCGGTCCTGCCGGCGCTCGTCGTTGACCTCGCAGACCCGAGGCTCCTGGGGCGCTACATGGCGACCTCGGCGCTCTCGTGGCAGGTCGGCTTCACCGTCGGGCCGGCGCTCGGCGGAGCGCTTCTTGCCGTCTCGCCGACGGGGTTGTGGCTGGTGACGGCGTCGGTGTGCCTCGCCGCCGGACTCGGCTCGCTCGCGCTGGAGCGCGGCCTACCGGAGCCGCTCCGGCGGACGCCACGCGACGCGCGTGTGGAGGAGCCCGTCGCCCTGCCGGTGGTCGCGCCCGAGCCGGAGCCCACCCGGGTCGCGGGGTAGACTCCGCTCGATGCCGACGCTCGAGGACCCGCTCAGTACGCATGCCCAGCCTGCCCCGCATCCGGCGGACTCGGCCAGGCGCGGCTCCCGTCGCGCGCGCCGAGCGTGAGCCGCTCGAGCTCAGCTCAGCCGGGCTGACCTGGGTCCATCTCGATCGTCCGCATCCAGCAGCGACGGACGCGCTCGCCGAGCGCTTCGGCTGGCACGCGCTCGACGTCGAGGACGTCCTCTCCAAGCGGCAGCGCCCGAAGGTCGACGAGTACCCCGACTACCTCTTCGGCGTCCTCCACTTCCCCGTCTACGACAAGGCGATCCAGCGGCTGAACGCCGCCGAGCTGGACGTCTTCCTCGGGGCTGACTACCTCGTCACGCTGCCCAACGTCGAGCTGCTCCCGGTCACGCGCCTCTTCCACCGCTGCGAGGAGGACGAGCGCCTCCGCGAGGAGCTGTTCGCGAAGGGCTCCGGGCGCCTGCTCTACGAGGTGCTCGACGACCTCTTCGATTACTGCTTCCCGATCCTCGACAAGATCGGGCACAAGCTCGACTCGGTCGAGGACGACATGTTCGAGCGCCGGGCCGAGGACGTCGTGCGCGATCTCTCGAACGTGAAGCAGGAGATCATCTCCTACCGCAAGATCATCAAGCCGGAGCGGACGACGCTGCGCCAGCTCGAGCGGCGCGTCGAGCGGTTCCTGCCGGAGGAGCTCGACCTCTACTTCGACGACATCGTCGACGGCGCGGAGCGGATCTGGGACCTGCTCGACAACTACAAGGAGGTCGTCGAGGGGCTCGAGTCGACGAACGAGTCGGTGATCTCGCACCGGCAGAACGACGTCCTCCGCGTGCTCACCGTCTTCAGCGCGATCCTGCTCCCGCTGACCCTGCTCGCGAGCATCTTCGGGATGAACGTCGACTTCCCCGGCAGCGGCACGGCGACGGCGTTCTGGGTGATCGTGGCCGTCATGGTCGCGGTCGGCGCCGGCCTGCTCGGCTTCTTCCGCTGGAAACGCTGGTTGTAAGGAACGTTGCGCGCGCGGGCGATCGCGTCTCGCATGGTCCCCTTCAGCCCATGAGCACGCCGCGCAGCTCGGAGAGCCCGTGACGGCACGAGTCAGCGCATCCCTCCACCTTCGGTTTGCGTTGCCGTAGTCGTCATCGAGACTACGCGCCGCGAGCTCGCGTGCTGAGCGGAAGCGCTCACGCGGTACAGCTGTCAAGCGGTCGGCGCGCCGGGAGAACTGGTTCTATTCGGTCTCGGGGTGATCCTCATTGTGGCGGCTTTTCGCCGCGAGGCGTCATCGCGCGTACGAGGTGATCGTCCCGCTGCGGCGATGCCGATCGCCCCGAAGAGCCGCAGTCGGGATCGGTGCCGCAGCCGACGACGGCGCGCCGCATGCCCTCCTCGTGCCTACGCTGAGGAGGAACGTGCTGGCGGCGCACCGAGGCCGGGCGGCACTCGCCCGCGTCCCTACTGGCTCGAGCAGCCCCACGCCGTTCTCGTCGTCGGCCAGACCAGCACATACGAGGCGAAGCGTCCGTCCGGCGCCTCGACGACGCAGTCGAGCGAGCCGCGGTACGGCCACTCGGCCATGACGTTGCGTAGCTCACCCTACTCGTACGGCTCCCGACGTCGCGCTCGATCGCACCGCTCGGCGAGGTCCCTCCGGCTCGCCGTGCGTACCGGAAGCCGTCCGGCAGCCGTCGAGGTCGGCGCCTCCGGTACCTCGCGGTGGTTGAAGTGGATCGCGCGGCCGGCTTCGTGAACCCGTGGCGCGCGAGACGGCGCGCGCCGCCTCGTCGTCCTCGAACGCGACTGCTTCCTTCGCGTCCGCTCGTCGATACCTCGTCGAGCAAGTGCCGGTGCTCTATCGTACTCGTGGGGCCCCGCTCGCCCTTCAGCCACGTCCAAGTGACGAAGCGATCGACGCTGTCGTACCAGAGCCGGAATGTCCACTCGATCCAGAGCCCCTCGCGCTGCGTATCCCCCACGCGACGTCGTCGACGGCCACGACTCGCTGGGCCGAGCAGCCGCCCTTGCTCGAGGCGAGCTGTTGCATCCCTGCGATGATCTCCGCGTGAGTCGCACGTAGACGAGTTACGTCGGCGCAGTCGATCCAAGCCGCTTCGCGACGGTACTGAGGCCGACAACGTGTGTTCACCGTGCTCACGATCAACACGACCCGATCCACATGATGTGCTGCGGCGGCAAGCCCCGTGCCGAAGGTGTACGCAAGCGTCGCCACGTCGGTACGAGGGTGCCGGTCCAGCGTTCGTCCGCTCGGGATAGCTCTCGCGCAGACCGGCGCGGCTCAGCTGGCTCTGCGACACGAGACATCCCTTCAAGAGATGGACGCACCGCCGCCTAGGATCTTCTTGCCCGTCGGGCAGACCCCGTCGCAGTGCGACCGTTCCTTGTGAAGCCCGAACGAGTCGCGTCGCGCCCGGGTTCTCGACCGAGGCGGTTCAGACACCCGCACGGGTGAACGTCACATGCGTGACTCCGCTGGGCGAGGAGGTGGCCTCGACCTGGTAGTCCTTCTCGAGGCCCTCCAGTCCGTCCCAGAGGCGTACGCCTCGGCCGAGCAGGATCGGGACCACCACGATGTGCATGTGGTCGATGAGCCCGGCAGCAAGGAAGTCGCGGATCGCGGTGGGACCCCCGCCGATGCGTACGTCCTGGCCGCCCGCGGCCTTGCGGGCCGTCTCGAGCGCCTCGGCAGGCGAGGCGTCGATGAAGTGGAACGTCGTGCCGCCCTCCATCTCGATCGACGGGCGCGGGTGATGGGTGAGGACGAAGACCGGTGTGTGGAACGGCGGGTTGGGACCCCACGCGCCCTTCCACTCCGGGTCCTCGTGCCATCCGGGGTGGCCGAACTTCCCGGCACCCATGATCTCGGCGCCGATCCCCGGACCGTGCTGCTGGGCGAAGGCGTCGTCGACGCCGCCGCTACCACCGGGCTGCCACCACCGGGTGGCGAACATCCATTCGTGCAGCCGATCCCCGGCGTGACCGAAATGTGCGTCGTGGCTCTGACCTTCGCCGGTGCCGAAGCCGTCGAGCGAGATGGAGAAGTTGTGGACGCGGGCGAGTGACATGGCTGGTGCTCCTTCGGTACTCGGGGGTCAGTTCCCGGAGGTGGTGCGGAACGCGGAGGCTGGTCGCGGGATTCGGTCCTCGCCGACCCAGTTCTGCAGCTTGCGCATGGCGTCTGCAACACTCAACCGCATGGCCCACTCGAGCCAACCCCGCGACCTTCAGCGAGGCCGCCTCGTTCTTCCGCTGTCCGGCGATGCTCCAGCTGCAGGCGCTTGAGAGCCCTTCGGACACGCGTTCCGATGCGCAGCTTCAATCGCCTCGCGTCGCCCGCGAACCGCCGAGCTCGACGCAGGCGTGGATCCTCGAAACCTGCTGGTTGTAGGGAACCCTGCGATGGCGCGTCGTGCGACCCTTCGTCCTTGGAGCAGTACTCGCCGATCGGGAACGCAGCCTCCTACCCGCTGTGAGGCTGCGCAGGGCCGCGACACTCTGCGTGGCCATGCTCGCTGCTGCCGCAGTGGACGTTGCCGAGGAGGGTAGACCCTTTCCGCAAAGGATTCATCGGACCGCGACGTCGGGTGCGGGGGAGCAGCGATGCGACGCGGGGGTGTCGGTCCATTCACGCATCCCGCGGCTACTGGGCCATCCGAGCGACGTGCAAGGGCGAACATCTCCTCAGGTTCGATTTCCGGCCGGGCGAGAGGCTTTCCGTGACGGTTTTTTTTTTTTTTTTTTTTTTTTTTTTTTTTTTTTTTTTTTTTTTTTTTTTTTTTTTTTTTTTTTTTTTTTTTTTTTTTTTTTTTTTTTTTTTTTTTTTTTTTTTTTTTTTTTTTTTTTTTTTTTTTTTTTTTTTTTTTTTTTTTTTTTTTTTTTTAATGCGCAGAAAGCTTCGAAGACCGGCGGCGCCCGCGCTGGCAACGAGCACGCACAAGCAGAGCGCTCGACGGATGCGATCCGTTAGCTCAGTGGCATGGTTTTTTTTTTTTTTTTTGCTTCCTCCGCTGTCGAGCGAGGAGATCGCCGTCGAATGCGGAATGCCGGAGCGCTCGAAGTCTCAGATCGAGGAGCTTCGCCGCCGCGCCGCCACGCCGTCGCCCGCAGACCGCGGCCCGACCTTTAGCCCAACGTTCGGCTCTCCTGCCGTGCGGACGGCTCTCTCGAGTCTGGTTTGCCCACCCGGTGTGGGCGCAGGATCCCCCTTCGTCGTCGGCCGCGGCGCACCGACTCCGCGTCGAGCGCAGCGATCAAACAATCGTCGCCTTCCAGCGGGTGCGATCCTGAGTCGCGCGGGAGGGGCGAATCTGCCTCCAGCTCGATGGTGGCGCTCTCTGCAGATCTCAAGGACATGAAGTTCCACCGTAGAAACCTCAATATGACCAGGCGGCTCAGTCGCCGCGAAGAGCACGACCAGGAGCACGCCGAGCCCGAGCGCGAGCCCCGCGGCGGTGATCCCGTACAGCGGCGCCGCTCGGAGCCGCGTACCCGCCGGCCGCGAGCGCCCGGTCGACCGCCCGCTGCCGCACCCAGCCGTAGAGGACGAAGGCGACGCCGAGGAGCGCGAAGCCGGCGCCGAGCAGCTCGTACGGCCACGGCTCGACACCGTCGGCGATCGCGGGCACGAGCTTCCCGGCGCCGATCGCGACCGCGAAGGCGGTCAGTCCGCTTCGCCACCAGGCGAGGAACGTGCGCTCGTTCGCGAGCCTCGTGCGGCGCGTCGCGTCCCGTGCCTCGTCCACCGCTACAGCTCCTCTTTCGCCTGCTCGACCGCCTCTTCGGCCTTCGCCACGGCGTCTGCCGCCCGTTTCGCCTCGCGCTCGGCCCGGCCGAGCTCCTTCCGGGCCGCCGCAGCTGCCCGTTTGGCCTCGGCGAGCTCTTCCTTCGCCCACGGAGCCGCGTCCGCGCGGCCTCCTTCCCTGCGCTCCTTCTCGCTTCGCGCGGGCCGGGCGGCGGGCGCCTCCCGGCCGCGGGCCGGGGTGCGGAACGAGGCTCGGGTCGATCGCGAATCCCGACGGCTCGACCTCGCGGGCGAGCAGTCCCCGCTCGAGGAGCGACTGGGCTCGGGGTCGACGGAGGCCGCGCGCACCGTCGCGACGACGCGCTCGAGCACGCCGCGGAGAGCTTCAGCCGGCGCGCCTCCCGCTGGACCCGGTCGAGCGCCGCCCGGTGCTCGCGCACCGCTTCCTGGAGGTCTGCGCCCCACTTCCCTGCCACGGCACCCTCCTGCGCCTCCCGCAGCCGCTTGCCCGCCTGCACGAGCGCGCGGATCTCGGACGGCTCGTCCCGGGCGAGACGGTTGACCGCCGCGGCGGCCGCGCTCGGCTTGGGCAGCTTCGCGACGGCGGCCGCGAGCTCCGGGCTCTCCTGCCTGAGCTCCTTCGCGCGCGCGTTCCGCGCCTTCGTGTACTCGTCCGCGGGCAACGCGTACAGCGCGGCCGTCTCGCGCGCGAGCGCGTCCTCGCTCCCTCCGTCTTCGCCACCCCTGGATCCTTCCACGCGGCGATAGTCTCCGCGCCGTGGCGGACCGGACTTCCACCTCGGCAAGCGGCTGGACAAGGACGAGCCGCTGCGCTCGACCCGGACGACCTGACGACGCACGCGGTGATCGTCGGCATGACCGGCTCCGGCAAGACGGGTCTCGGGATCGTCCTGCTCGAGGAGGCGCTCTCGCGCGGGATTCCCGCGCTGATCCTCGATCCGAAGGGCGACATGGGGAACCTCGCCCTCACCTTCCCCGACCTCCGCGGCCGAGCTTCAGGCCCTGGATCGACGAGGCGACGGCGCGCGACGCAGGCGTCTCCGTGGACGAGTACGCGGAGAGGACGGCCGAGCGCTGGAAAGAGGGTCTCGCCGCCTCCGGGATCGGGCCGGACCGGATCGAGGCGCTGCGCGCCGCCTGCGAGGTGACGCTCTACACACCCGGCTCCGAGGCGGGCGTGCCGCTGAACGTGATCGGCTCGCTCGAGGCGCCGGCGCTCTCCTGGGAGGAGAACGAGGAGACGATCCGCGACGAGATCGAGGGCACCGTCTCGAGCCTGCTCGGGCTCGTCGGCATCGACGCCGACCCGCTCGGCAGCCGCGAGCACGTCCTGCTCGCGAACCTGTTCGAGCACTCCTGGCGGGCGGGCAAGGACCTCGACCTCGGCACGCTGATCGGCCAGATCCAGACGCCGCCGCTGCGCAAGCTCGGCGTCTTCGACGTCGACGCCTTCATGCCGGCGAAGGAGCGGAACGAGCTCGCGCTGCGGCTGAACGCGCTCGTCGCCTCGCCCTCGTTCGCCGCCTGGGGACGCGGCCCGGCCCTCGACCCGCGCGTGCTCCTGCGCACCGAGGACGGGCAAGCCGCGCGCCGCCGTCTCTACCTCGCGCACCTCTCCGACGAGGAGCGGCAGCTCGTCGTCACGCTCGTCCTCTCGCGGCTGATCACGTGGATGCACGAGCAGCCGGGCACGAGCGAGCTGCGCGCGCTCGTCTACCTCGACGAGGTCTTCGGCTTCGCGCCCCGACCGCGGCGCCGCCGTCCAAGAAGCCGATCCTGACGCTGCTGAAGCAGGCGCGCGCGTTCGGGATCGGCATGGTCGTCGCGACCCAGAACCCGGTCGACCTCGACTACAAGGCGATGGCGAACGCCGGCAGCTGGTTCGTCGGCCGGCTCCAGACCGAGAACGACAAGAAGCGGGTGCTCGAGGGCCTGCGCTCGGCCGCCGGCGGCGTCGACGTGGCCGCGCTCGACACGGCGATCGGCGGGCTCGAGCAGCGCCAGTTCCTGCTCCAGAGCGCCCACCGCGACGCGCCGGAGCTCTTCTCGACCCGCTGGGCGATGTCGTTCCTGCGCGGGCCGCTGACGAAGGAGCAGATCGACACGCTGACGCCGGACGAGGCGAAGGCCGCATCGCCGGCCGCGGACGGTGCCGCCGCCGACAAGCGCCGGCGCCGGCTCTCGCCGACGACGAGAGCGCGGTCGCGCCGGCGGTGGCCAAGTGCGTGACCGTCCGCTACCTGGACCCGGCCGCGCCCTGGGGCGAGGCGATCGGTGCCGACCCGGAGGGCACACGGCTGCAGGCGTTCCTCGCGGCCCGTGTGAGCCTGCGCTACGACGACACGAAGGCCGGGACTCGACACGACCCAGGAGTGGGAGGCGCTCTACGGCCCGCTCGACGGCGGGCCTCGACCTCGACGACGAGACGACCGTCGACTACGACGAGCGCGACTTCCGCCGCGAGCCGCCCGGCGGCGGCGCGTATGTGCTCTCGTCCGCGCCGCTCGACAAGGATCGTTCTTCCGCGACGCCGCACGTGCGATCCAGCGTCGCGTCGCCGACACGCAATCGCTCGAGCTCCTCCGCTGCGCGGAGCTCGATCTCTACTCCCGGCCGGGCGAGACGCGCGAGCAGTTCGAGGCCCGCGCCGACGAGGCGGCCCAGGCGGGCGCCGATGCGGAGACGGCGAAGATCCGCGACCGGCTCGAGGCGAAGCGAGACCGGCTCGAGCGCGCCCTCGAGACCGCCCGCCGACGCGCGAGGAGGCCGAGAGCGAGCAGAGCTCGCGCCGGTCGACAGAGTTGCTCTCCGGGGTCGGGAGCGTGATCGGCGTCCTGCTCGGCGGCAAGGCGAACTCCCGCACGATCGCCCGCGCCGGGCGGGAGCTCGGCAGCGCGGCCTCCCGGCGCGGCATGACGACCCGGGCGGGCGAGCGGAAGCGCACGGCCGAGGAGCGCGTCGAGAGCGCCGAGGAGGACCTGGAAGCGCTCGAGCAGGAGCTACTCGACGAGATCGCCGAGATCGACGAGAAGTGGAAGGCGAAGGCCGACGCACTCGAGACGGTCGCGATCCGGCTCGAGGCGACGGACGTCCGCGTCGTCGAGACGACGCTCGTCTGGGTGCCGACGGCCTGATCCGCGCGTCGCCGCGGCTGCGCCGTCGCTCGCACTGCAGGTCGGCTGCGGCGGCGAGACCGAGCCGCCGACCGCGCCCCCCGAAACTCGGGCAACGGTCGCGTTCGTCGCCGACGGCGACACGATCGAGCTCGCCGACGGGCGACGCGTCCGGCTCGTCCAGGTCGACGCGCCCGAGCTCTTCGGCGAGTGCTACGGACCGGCCGCGCGCCTCGCCCTGCGCCGGCTGCTTCCCGCCGGCCGGTGCCTCACCCGCGATCCGGCGCTCGACGACCGCGACGAGCACGGACGGCTCCTCCGCTACGTCGAGGCGGGCGACGAAGTGAACGTCGAGCTCGTCCGCCTCGGCGCGGCCGCGCCCTACTTCTTCCGCGGTGGCGGGTCGCATCGCCGCACGCGCTCGAGCGCGCCGCGCAGGCGGCGGTGCGCCACGCCGCGGCCTGTGGAGGGCATGCCCGCAGGCGCGTCTCCGGCCCAGGCGGGCGCTCGCCGCCGGCCCTGTTGCATGAAGCCGCCGCCCGTCGCAGAATCGAAGAACGACCTCACGGCGGTTGCGGCCCGCCCTCGAACGAGAGGATTCCGCATGCCCGCAGCAGACAGCAGCGTCGATCTCGTCTTCGAAGGCGGCGGCGTGAAGGGGATCGGGCTCGCCGGTGCCCTCGCGACGCTCGAGGAGCGCGGCTACCTGCCGCAGAACGTCGCCGGCACCTCGGCGGGCGCGATCAACGCCTCGTTGCTCGCGGCCGGCTACACCGCCGCCGAGCTGCGCGAGATCATCATCAGCCTCGACTACCGCCAGTTCAAGGACCAGGGCTGGGAGGACAAGGTGCCGCTGATCGAGCGCTCGCTCAGCCTGCTGCTCGACCTCGGCCTCTACGAGGGCACTGCTTCCTCGAGTGGATCCGCGAGCGGCTCGAGGCGAAGGGCGTGCGCACGTTCGCCGACCTCGTCCACCCCGACTTCGCCGACGACCCGCGCTATCGCTCGAAGCTCCAGGTGATCGTCTCCGACGTGACGACCCACGAGCTGCTCGTGCTCCCGCGCGACGCGGGGAAGCTCGGGATCGAGCCCGACGAGCTCGACGTCGCGCTCGCAGTGCGGATGAGCATGAGCATCCCGGTCTTCTTCGAGCCCGTCCGCTGGGAGAACCCGAAGACCGGCCAGACGCACGTGATCGTGGACGGCGGCATGCTCTCGAACTACCCGATCTGGCTCTTCGACAGCGACGGCGTCGCCCGAGTGGCCCACGTTCGGGATGCTGCTCGTCGAGCCGAAGCCGACCGTGCCGATCGGCGAGCGGCTGCCGAAGCCGAAGTGTCCGGCAAGGGGCCGGACGCGGTGATCGACTACGTGAAGGCGCTGGCGCAGACGATGATGGAGGCGCACGACCGGCTCTACGTCGAGCAGTCGAACTACGCGCGGACGATCCCGATCCCGACGCTCGGTGTCCGCACGACGGAGTTCAGCCTCGGCGAAGGAGCGTGCGCTGGAACTCTTCGACTCCGGCCGCTGGGCGGCCGAGCAGTTCCTCGACACCTGGGACTTCGACGCCTACATCGCCGAGTACCGGAGCGGCAAGAAGCACTCGCGCCGGGCGGCGCTGACAGCCTCGCTGGCCCGACAGCACCGCAGTAGCTCCTGCGAAGATCGGCGGATGCCGAAGCCGCTGTGGGCGCCGTGGCGCCTCGAGTACGTCACGCACGCCGACGAGCAGACGGGCTGCGTCCTCTGCGCCGAGGCGGCCGGCGAGGTCGAGGAGACGCCTCGTCGTCCAGCCGCGGCGAGCGCGCCTTCGTCGCTCCTGAACAAGTTCCCGTACTCGTCCGGCCACCTGCTGATCGCACCCTACGAGCACACCGGCGAACTCGAGGCGCTCGACGACGAGACGGCGCTCGAGATCCACCGGCTCGGCCTGCACGGGATCGAGGCGCTGCGGACGACGTACGCGCCCGGCGGCTTCAACCTCGGCTGGAACCTCGGCCGCGTCGCCGGCGCCGGGATCGCCGACCACGTCCACCTCCACGTCGTCCCCCGCTGGGCGGGCGACACGAGCTTCATGCCGGTGCTCGGCGACGTGAAGGTGCTGCCGGAGCACCTGCTCGCGACGCGCGACCGGCTCCGCGCCGCCTGGCCCAGCTAGAATCCCGGCACGCGGGCGTAGCTCAGTTGGTAGAGCATCAGCTTCCCAAGCTGAGGGTCGTGGGTTCGAGCCCCATCGCCCGCTCCACGAAAGCCCTGCTAGCGGGCTTTCTGCCCTTCAGTCCGGATTGACCCGATCGTGTCCTGGACGGCCCCGTCGCCCGCCCCTACCGTGGGCCATGCGAGTCCGGTGCCTGAGCCGGTTCATGGCCCGGCAACGGTACGCCCCTGCGGCACGTGGGGCCTGCCAGGGCTCGCCGGTCACTGCGCGAGAGACTCATCCATCGAGTCTCTCGCGCAAACCGCTCTTCCGCTCGCAGCGTGATTCGCCGGCCGTGCGCTCAGTCGGAGCGGTGGGACACGACGTTGACGACCGTGCCGCTCGGCTCGCGGAGCATGAAGCGCCGGACTCCCCACTCCTCGTCGCGGAGGGGGTAGACGATCTCGAAGCCCTGCTCCACGGCCTGGCGTGCACGGCATCGACGTCAGCCACTCCTACCGAGATGCCCGGGGCGGCCATGTCGTCGTTGCCGATGATGGTCACCTGGACGGAGGGGTTGGTCGGTGACGCGACGGTCACGACCCAGCCCATGTCCATCGCCACCTCGAAGCCGAGCAACTCCACGAAGAAATCGCGCGTCTCGGCAGGTCGATCCGACTTTATGTTTGGCACCGCCCTGCTAATCGTCATGAGCCGCGTTCTATCGGACGACCGCCGATCACGCAACGCAAACGAGGGCCGAGGGCGCTAGGCCCGTTCTGTCGTTCGCTGAACTACTGGCCAGGGACGGCGAGACCGAGTCGCTCGACCAGACGCTCGAGCTGCGACGCGCGTTCGGCCGCGAACCCGGCCTCGGACCCGCTGGGTGGAGGCCCCCGTCGAGCGGGCGACGACGAAGGCCACGTTCGCGGCGATCGCCCCGGCGTCGCGCCACCAGCGGCGACCGCCACGAGGTGTGAGCGCAGCTGGGCTCGCGGGCCTCGAGGCGACGACCCTCGGCAAGCGCCGTCGTGTCGGCGGCCATGAGCACGAGACCCGCCGATTTCGGCCGGCAGCCGTGCTGCAAGACCGGGCGCGGTCGTCACGAAGCCCTCGATGTCGAGTCCCTCGAGCTCACGCGCCTCGTCGTCGTGACCCTCGGCGCGCAGCGCCTCGACCACATGCTCTCGCCCTCTCGCCGCGCACGCGATGGCGAAGTCGCGGGCGGCGGTCTCGTTCAGGCCGCCACGGGCTCCAGGAGCCGGCCGCGCTCGGCGACGAGTACGCTGGCCGTCGTCCTCCACGATGCCGGCGAGCTCGCAGTCCACAGCTCGTCGTCGATCCAACCGAGCAGCCCCTCGACGTGAAGCGCGTGGATCCCCGACACGCACCGCTCGACCTCCGCGTCTGCCTCGAGCCAGGTTCCCGGCTCCGGCCAGCTGACCCCGCTGAAGAGCCCGACGCGATCGGACGAGAGGAACTTGTACGCGATCATTCGACCCGCTTCCAGTCACGGAACGCGGCGAGGAGGTGCTGCTCCATCGCCGGCGGGATGTCCTCTTCACGCAGCTCTCCGACGAGCGCGACCGTCGTCCTCATCTGGTCGAGGAACGAACGGCACGGCGGGCAGATCGACACGTGCTCCTCGAAACGGCGACGCTCGGCCGGCGTGAGACGCCCCTCGTTGTAATCGGTGACGAGCTTGACGATGTCGGCGCAGGTCAGCATTGCTCCTTCCCTTCTTCGAGGTAGCGCTCGATCGCTGCGCGTGCCGCGGCTCGCGCGCGGTGCAGGAGAACTCGCTGGTTGCCGTCCGCGACGCCCAGATACTCGCAGACCTCTTTCGGGGGCCAGCCCTCGACATCGCGAAGCGTGATCACTGCTCTCTGCATTCGTGGCAGCGCGTCGATCGCTTCGAGGAGCGCTGTGCGCACCTCGCTCGACAGGAGGCGCTCCTCGGGAAGATCGTCCCAGCGCTGCACGGCGCTCGACCACATGCCGGCCCACCGGCCCTCGTCGAAGAGCCGGTCACGACCCACGCCGAGATCGTCGCCCGACGCCTCGTCCGCCGCGAGATCGGACAGCGGCACGAGCCGGTGCTCCTGCTCTGCCCGCCGTCTCGCGCAGTTGCCGAGAATCGCGTAGATCCAGGTCCGGAGCGAAGACTTCGCCTCGAATCCGTCAAGGCCTCGAACGACGTTCAGCCACGTCTCCTGCACCACCTCTTCTGCCACTGCGCGGCGGGAGACGAACGCCATCGCGACCCGCGTCATCGACGGCGAATGCCTTCGAACGAGCGCGCAGAAGGCCTCCTCGTCTCCATCCCGTAGCTGGGCGAGGACTTGCTCCTCCGCGCGTTCGGCCGCGACAGTCCGCGTCCCGACCACGGGCCAACCGGTAGCGCGTAACACCCGAGCTGGGTCGCGTCTCTACCTCGTGTATGGCCTGTTCGAGCCCTGACGATGACGATCTGCTCACCGCGTGCGCAGAGGGTGACGAGCTGGCGTTGGGCTCGCTCTACGACCGGTTCGGGACGGTCGCTTACCGTCTTGCGCTCCGCGTCGTGCGCGACGCCGCACTTGCGGAGGATGTGGTGCAGGAGGCGTTCCTCGCTGTGTGGCGGCAGGCGGCGAGTTTCGACCGCTCCCGCGGGAAGGTGTCGTCCTGGATCCTCATGCTCGTACACCGACGCGCCGTCGATGTCGTGCGTCGCAGTCCCGATTCAACGCGCTTCCCGACCGCTCGAGGCATGGCATCCCACGCAGTCGTCTCCCGGAGCGCCGACGACGGCGACGAGCATCGAGAGGCGCGACGCGAAGTTCAGGCGGCGCTGGCGACGCTGCCGAGTGGCCGAGCGCGAGGTCCTCTACCTCGCATATTGGGGCGGCCGGACCCAGTCGAAGATCGCGACCACGCTCGGCATCCCCGCTGGAACGGTGAAGAGCCGTACGTTCAGCGCCCTGAGACGTCTCCGGGAGTCGCTGAGACAGAGGCCCGAGCTAACGGCCGTCTACTAGCGCTGCCGGCTTCGGCGCTCCGCGACAGAACTCCGCAGCGCTCTCAAATGACGCGTTAGCTGTACGTCGGCGGCCCCGGACGGGCTGAAGCGAGGGCGAGGTCGACGGCCTGGACGAGTGGCTCCGGTAACTCGTCCCGTCGCGCGTGCGCGAGTCGCCTCCACGCTCGCTCTGGCTTGTTAGCCCTGCCGCGGAACCCGGTGACCCCCTCGAAGTCCGGCTCGAGGACGATGGTCCGCCGTGCGCCCGCGCGACGTCGGATGAGCGCGTTCAACCGCACTTCGGATTCGACCGGCTCGCGGTCCGGCCGCACGTCGCTGTCGTGCACCACGACATATGGGACGCGCGCCCTCCTGCAGATCTCGACGAACAGCGGCAAGTTCGACTTGCCACCGCACTCGATGATCGAGATCTGCTCGCGGTCCGCGTCGTGGCCGAGCGCATGGAAGACAAATGGGAGCGCGATCTTTTCCGTCATCCCCTCGACGAGGATCGCGCCGCGCGAGAAGAAGAGCTCGGCTCGCTCGGCGTCGAACTCGCACATCACGCGGAACGTGTCATCGACGTCGATTGCTCTCAGCCGCTCGATCGCAGTGACGCCGAGCTCGTCACGGGTGACGAGGTTGACCTCCTCGAGCGCGGCGACATTGAGCAGGCCCGGCGAGTGCGTCGTGAAGAAGACCTGGTTTCCGCGTTCGGAGAGCCGGTGGACGAGACGGTAGATGTAGCGATGCCCTTGCGGAGCGAGGAAGAGCTCGGGCTCCTCGATCGCGAAGACAATGCCCTCGGCCAGGCTCGCGCTGGCTTCGAGGCCACGCACGAGAGCGATCCGCGGCGCCGGCGACCGCTCGAGAGCCTGCGTGATCGCCTTCCGAACCGCCAGGGCCGGCCCGTCCGCACTTCCGACGAAGAGACTGCCGCCGCGAAGCGCCGCTGGGAAATGGATGATCGGCGGCGCGCCGCCGCGATCCGCGAGGGTGATCGTCCGACCGTCAGCGAGCGTCGCCTCGATCGCCAGCTCACGTTCACCGGTTGTCACGTCGGTCGACGAGAGCTCGAAGTCCGAATCGAGCAGAGCGCGTAGGGCAAAGAGCGCGTTGGACTTGCCGGCGCCCGGCTCGCCGATCAGGGCGCAGATCGGCCCCGGGCGCACCACCAGGTGGCGGGCGCTTCGGAAGTTGACGGCCCGGATCTCTTGAAGCAGAGCGCCGCTCGCCGCATCTGGCCGACTACCGATGCTCACTTCTGCGGGGCCACCCCATCGTTCTATCAAGCGTGCGACTGCCGTCCAAGGCGGCCACCGGCTACGTCATGCTCGTGACCGCCGTCGTAGGCTGAAGCCGTGATCGGCCGGACGTATCTGGAGCGCGGACGGCCGGTGCGGGTCGTCGTCCGCTGGGGCGGGGCCGGGCCGCGGAACGTGCTGATCGAGCGCGCCGACGGGACTCGCGTCGTCCGGCCCTTCCGCGGCCTCCGTCGTCCTCGAACGCCGGGCTGATCAGCCGCCGCTGATCGCCGTGATCACGTCGACGCGCGAGCGCGGCTCGAGCGCGGTGTCGAGCTGGGCGCGCTCGCGGTCGACGTAGACGTGGATGTGCGTGCGCAGCGTCGGGCCGGGCTCGCAGAGGCGGTCACGCAGTCCGGGCCAGCGCTCGTCGAGCTGGTCGAGCGCCTCGTCGACGGTGGCCGCGTCGAGGTCGAGCGTGCGCGGCAGGCCGGCGAAGAGCGGCGGCAAGGTCGAGGGGAGGTGCAGCTCGGCCATGGCTAGTCCAGCACCGCCACCTCGACCGACGTGATCCCGGGCAAGTAGCTCGCGATCTCGGTCCAGCTCTCGCCCTCGTCGGCGCTCGCGAACAGCTGCCCCGTGCTGGTGCCGAAGTAGACGCCCGGCTGGTCATGGGTGTCGAGCGCCATCCCCTCGCGGAGCACGCCCACGTGCGCGTCCTCCTGCGGAAGTCCCTGCGCGAGCCGCTCCCAGCTGGCGCCCGCGTCGCGGGTGCGCCAGACGGCGGCGCGGCCCTCGGGCATGCAGCGCGCGTGGCCGGGGTCGAGCGGGATCACGTAGAACGTGTCACGGTCGTGCGGGTGCGCCCCCGCGGCGAAGCCGAACTCGGTCGGCAGACCGTCGGTGATCTCCGTCCACGTGAGACCGGCGTCGTCGCTTCTGTGCATGCCGACGTGGTTCTGCTGGTACAGCCGGTCGCTGTCGACGGGTGACATCACGAGCTTGTGCACGCAGTACCCGACCTCCTCGTTCTCGAGCGGCCAGTCGGCGCGCAGCCCGCGGTTGCGCGGCGTCCACGAGGCGGCGTCGTCCGTCGTCTCGAAGATGCCGATGCCCTGGACGACTGCCCAGTACCGGGAGGCGTCGTCCGGGTGCGGGAGGATCGCCGGAACGCCGAGATGGCCGGGCGGCTGGTTGTCGGGGTCGTTCCACTTCTCCCGGTCCGGCTGCCCCTCGAGCGTGGTCAGCAGCGACCACGTCTCACCGCCGTCGCGGCTCTCGAACACGCCGGGATTCTCCGCGCCGGCGAAGAGGCGGCCGTTGTGCGCGGTCAGGCCGGAGACCTTCGAGAGCTTGAGCGCGCCCTCGCCGTCGCCGAAGCCGAGCCCCTCGCTCGACTGCTCCCAGGTCTCGCCGAGGTCGTGGCTGCGCCAGACGCTCGACCCGTGCCACTCGCTGCCCGCCGCGGCGTAGATCGTGCCGCTGCCGGCCTCGTGGATGGCGTGGTAGATCGGCCAGCTCTCGCAGAAGGGCCCGCGCAGCTGCCAGTCGCGACGGCCCTCGTCGCTTTCGAGCAGGAAACAGCCCTTCCGGGTACCGACGATCAGGACGGTCTTCGACATCGACTCACCTCCGGTTGCACGCGTGCGTTCAGCCTCCACGACGAAGACCGGTCGGGCACGCGAAACTCATCGGTGAGACGAACGAGGAGTCCCGAATCGACACGTGCCCTCGGGCTGACGTCGCTGCAGACGGCGATCTAGGTCGATCGGGCCAGCTCCTCCATCTCCGCCGAGTAGCGGCCGCCGACCGCGGCGCTGTTGCAGCGCGCGCGCAGCGCGAGGAAGGACTGGCCGGCCTCGACGTTGGCGGGGTCGCCGCCCCACGCCTTCAGCGCCGGCGCCTGCAGCGCCCGTCCGTACGAGAACGAGAGCGCCCACGGCTGCGGCCCGCGGGAGTTGATCGCGTTCAGGTTCTCGCTCGCCTGCTCGTCGGACTGGCCGCCGGAGAGGAAGACGATTCCGGGCACGGCCGCCGGCACGGTCTCGTGGAAGCACCTGAGCGTCCAGTCGGCGACCTCGTCGGCGGTCGCCTGGGTCGGCGAGCCCTTGCCGGAGATGACCATGTTCGGCTTCAGCAGGATCCCCTCGAGGTCGACGCGCTGGTGGTAGAGCTCGTCGAAGGTCTTGTGCAGCGTGCGCTTCGTGGCGCGGTAGCACGTCTCGATGTCGTTGTCCGCATCCATCAGCACCTCGGGCTCGACGATCGGGACGAGTCCCTGCTCCTGGCAGAGTGCGGCGTAGCGGGCCGAGCGCGTGCGCGTTCGTCTCGATGCAGTAGGCGGTCGGGATCCCCTCCCCGATCGTGATCACGGCGCGCCACTTGGCAAAGCGTGCGCCAAGCTCGCGGTACTCCTGGAGCCGCTCGCGCAGGCCGTCGAGACCCTCGGTCACCTTCTCGCCGGGGGCGCCGGCCAGGTCCTTGGCGCCGGTGTCGACCTTGATCCCGGGGATGATCCCCTTGTCGGCGAGCAGCTTCGCGAACGGCGTCCCGTCCGCGGACGACTGGCGGATCGTCTCGTCGAAGAGGATCACGCCGCTGACGAACTGCTCCAGGTCGGGTGTCGTGAAGAGCATGTCGCGGTAGGCGCGCCGGTTCTCCTCGGTCGACTCGAGCGAGATCGAGTCGAAGCGCTTCTCGATCGTCCCCGAGCTCTCGTCGGCGGCGAGGATCCCCTTGTCGTCGGCGACGAGCGCCTTGGCGGTCTCGTGCAGGTCAGCGGCCATTGCGGCCTCCTTTCAGCAGGTGGGTAGCTTCGCAAGCGGGTGATGGGCCTGGATCCGGCGCACGGTGCCCGAGCGGGAGCGCATCACGATCGACTCCGTCTCGACGCCGACGGCCGACATGCGAACGCCGCGGAGGAGCGCGCCGCTCGTCACCCCGGTTGCGGCGACGAAGACGTCCTCGCCGCTGACGAGGTCGTCGTGCGTGAGCACGCGTTCGATGTCGTAGCCCGCCTCGACGAGCTGTTTGCGCTCGGTCTCGTCGCGCGGCCAGAGCCGGCCCTGGAGGCAGCCGCCGAGGCACTTGATCGCGGCGGCCGAGATGACGCCCTCGGGCGTGCCGCCGATCCCCATCAGCATGTCGACGCCCGTGAACGCCTGTGCGGCGGCGATCGCCGGCGCGACGTCGCCGTCCCGGATCAGGTTCACGCGCGCGCCCGCCTCGCGCAGCTCCGCGATCAACGCGTCGTGCCGATCGCGCTCGAGCACGACGACGGTCACGTCGGCGACGTCCATCCCCTTCGCGTCGGCAACCGCCTGGACGTTCTCGGTCGGAGACGCGTCGATCGAGATCGCCGTCCGCAGCCTCCGGTCCGACTGCGATCTTGTCCATGTAGACGGCCGCGCCTGGAAAGAACATCGTGCCGCGCTCGGCGACGGCGATCACCGCGATCGCGTTCGGCTGGCCGAGGGCCGTCAGCCTGGTTCCCTCGAGTGGGTCGACGGCGACGTCGACCTCGGGCCCGTGGCCGGAGCCGACCGATTCGCCGTTGAAGAGCATCGGCGCCTCGTCCTTCTCCCCCTCCCCGATCACGACCACGCCGTCCATCTCGACGGTGCCGAGCATCAGCCGCATCGCGTCGACGGCCGCCTGGTCGGCGCGCTCCTTCTCGCCGCGCCCGATCCAGCCTGCGGCGGCCATCGCCGCGGACTCCGTCACGCGCACGATCTCGAGGGCGAGGTTCCTGTCGGGAGCCGTGGCCGCCATGCGGCCCGGATCCTATCCGCCCGCTACATCCGCTCCGGCGCTTCGACCCCGATCAGGTCGAGCGAGCGGGCGATCACGGACTTCGTCGCCGTGACCAGACCGAGCCGGAAGGACTCGGCTTCGGAGCCCAGCACCTTGTGCCGGTGGTAGAAGCGGTGAAAGTCGTCGGCGACCCGGATCGCGTAGGTGGGGATCGCATGCGGGCCGCGCCGCTCCGTGGCCTCGGCGACGACGGCGGGAAACTCGGCCAGGCGCTTGACGAGGTCGCGCTCCTCGTCCGCGAGCTCGGCCGGCGGCTCCGCCGATGGCTTCGCCTCGCCTGCATTGCGGAGGATCCCGGCGATGCGCGCGTGCGCGTACTGGACGTAGTAGACCGGGTTCTTCTGGCTTCGCTCGGCCGCCAGGTCGACGTCGATCTCGATCGCCTGGTCAGGCCCGCGCGAGACGAGGTACCAGCGGGCCGCGTCGACGCCGACCTCGTCGAGGAAGTCGTCCAGGAAGACGACGTCGCCACGCCGCTTCGACATCTTCGCCGCCTCGCCGCCGCGGGTCAGGTGGACGAGCTGGTAGAGCAGCACCTCGACCCGGCCGGGGTCGTAGCCGAGCATCCTGGCGACGGCGGCGTACCAGTTCCGCGTGCCGTGATGGTCGGCGCCGAGCACGTAGATGGCACGGTCGAGCCCGCGGTCGAGCTTGTCCGCCAGGTAGACGACATCCGCGGCCCGGTACGTCGGCGTACCGGTCTCGGAGCGGACGAGGACGCGGTCGTCGTCGTCGCCGTGCGCCGAGGAGCGCGCCCACACCGCGCCGTCGCGCTCGTAGGTGTCCAGGCGAGGCAGGAAGTCGGGCAGCCGCTTCTCCAGCTCGCTCTGGAGCGCCCACGAGTCGAAGTGGATCCGGAAGCGCTCCAGCGTCGCCTCGATCCGCTGCAGCATCAGCGGCACGGGGTCGTCCGGCAGCCGCGCGAGCTCGGTGACGTAGTCGCCGAGGTAGCCGTCCTCGGGCGGCTCCTCCCCGCGCCGGCGGGCCTCGACCGAGGCGCGGAAGCGCATCATCTGCGCACCCGCGTCGTTGTAGTAGTACTCGCGCTCGACCTCGTGGCCCGCGAACGCGAGCAGCCGCGCGACGCTGTCACCGTAGGCGCCGTTGCGCGCCGCGGAGACGACGATCGGCCCGGTCGGGTTGGCCGAGACGAGCTCCACCTGGATGCGCTCCTTCACCGCTGCCGAGCCGCCGCCATAGGTGTCGCCGGCAGCGAGGATCTCCGCGAGCGCGTCGCGGTACCAGGCCGGCGCGAGCCAGAGGTTGACGAAGCCCGGCCCGGCGATCTCGGCCCGCTCGACGTCGGGCAGGGCGCTCGCCTGGGCGACGAGCTGCTCCGCGATCGCACGCGGGGCGAGCTTGCGCGCGCCGGCGAGGCGCATGGCGACGTTCGTCGCGTAATCGCCGTGCGCGGCGTCGCCGGGACGCTCGAGCGCGACCTCGGTCCCAGCGGCCTCGCCGAGCGCCGCCTCCAGCCGCTCGATCGCCTCAGCGGGCATCGATCTTCCCGGTCACGGTTGTCACGCCGTTATCGTAGGGATGTGGACGAGGACGGCTCCGGCCAGGAGCGCCAGCTCAACATCCAGATCGACGAGAAGCATCTCGCCGGCTCGTACGCGAACTTCGCCAATGTCTCGTTCTCCGACTACGAGTTCACGCTCACGTTCGCACGCATCGACCATGAGGTCGAGGAGGGCGACATCCCCGGCGTCGTCGTCGCACGCGTGAACATGTCGACCAAGTTCGCCAAGGAGCTGCTCGACGCGATGAATGACTCATGGTCGAAGTACACGACCGTGCAGGGCATTCAGAACCTGCCCGAAGCTCCTCCCCGCGACTCGTAGCGCCCGGGCACGACGAGCGACACACTCGACACTACGAGCACCGTGAAGATCGCCGTCGTCTCGGACGTCCACTCCAACCTGCATGCGCTCGACGCGGTCCTCGCCGAGATCGACGCCGGCGGCTTCGACGAGCTCTGGTGTCTCGGCGACGTCGTCGGCTACGGGCCGCGGCCGCTCGAGTGCATCGCAGCCCTACACGAGCGGGCCGCCCTCTGCCTCGGTGGCAACCACGACCTCGTCGTGGTCGGGAGGATCCCGCTCGCGACCTTCGCCGGCGAAGCTGCCGCGGCGGCGTCCTGGACGCGCGACGTCCTCGACGACGCCGCCAAAGCCTTCCTCGGCGCGCTCGAGCCGAGCGCGGCTTTGCCGGACGTCGAGCTCTTCCACGGCAGCCCGCGCGACCCCGTCTGGGATTACGTCCTGTCCGAGGACGCCGCCCGCTGGACACTGGCCGCCACCTCGGCACCGCTCGTGCTCGTCGGCCACAGCCACGTCGCACTCGAGCTCTCTGGGGACGGGACGGAGGTACGGGGCGGTCAGGCGGCGGCCGGCACCAGCCTCGACCTGGGCGCGGCGCGGCGGCTGCTCAACCCGGGGTCGGTCGGGCAGCCCCGTGACGGCGACCCGCGCGCCGCGTGGCTCGAGATTGACAAGAGCTCCGGGCGGGCAACGTTTCGCCGAACGCCTTATCCGGTCGAGCGGACGCAGGCCGAGATGCGTGAGCGGGGCCTCCCCGAGGTGCTCGCGGCACGTCTCGAGCACGGCTTCTAGCCCGGCCCGACGAAACGGAGGGACATGGCAGAGCTGACCAACATGGAGACGAAGCTCGGCGAGGTGATCGGGCTCGCGATGGCTGCACAGGCGGCGACCGAGCGGGTCGAGAAGCTGACGAAGGACCGCGAGCTGGTCTCGAGCCTGAAGATCATGCGCAAGGAGGCGGCAAAGGCCGAGAAGGAGGGCACCGCAGTGGCCGCCTCGATCGACCGCAAGAAGGGGAAGATCCTCGCCGAGGCGCGCTCGGTGAAGAAGAAGGGCGCGACGATGATGAGGACCTACCTCGAGCGTGACTCGGACGAGCTGGACGGGTTCGAGTTCCTGACCATGGCCGAAGCCGGCGAGGTCGGGCACTGGTCGGTGCTGCAGGAGCTGAACAAGCAGGCGAAGCACGCCGGCGTCCGCCAGCTCGTGAGCACGCACCTGCCGATCCAGCAGCGGCACCTGAAGGACGTGATGGCGGCGAGCCGGAAGCTCGCGGCGAAGGAGGACGCGAACGCGCCCGCCTAGGCGACAGCTAGAGCGCTACGGCTAGACCAGCGCCGGCGCGGCGGGGTCGGCGCGCTTGTCGGAGCCCGTCTCCGCGCCGAAGGTGATGCCCTCGCGGGCGAGCGCGAGCTGGACTTCCTCGCGGGCCTTGTAGATCCGCCACTTGACCGTGGCCAGGGTGACCTCGAGCGAGTCGGCGATCTCCGTGTAGGAGAGGCCGACCACGTCGCGCAGCAACAGGGCCATCTTGAGGTCGACGCTCAGGTTCTCGACCGCCCGCCAGACCGCGTCGATCGCTTCCACGCGCTCGAACGGCGCATCCACGACCTCGAGCGGGGGAATGTCCTCGAGGTTGACGACGGCGCGCGGCCGGCGCTCCAACGCGCGCAACTCGTCGAGGACGCGGTTTTTCGTCACCTGGAAGAGCCAGGTCGTGAAGCGGCAACGAAGCGAGAAGCTGGGCAGTCCCTGATAGACGCGAAGGAAGACCTCCTGGGTCAGGTCCTCCGCCAACGAGCGGTCGCCCACGAGCCGCAACACGTAGTTGAAGACCGGCAGCTCATACGCGCGAACGATGAGCGAGAACGCTCGCTCATCTCCTCGCTGAGCCTTCCGCAGGACGCCGAGATCAGGCTGGGGCAGCGACAAGTGGGCGGGAGTATAGCGCCCGTTTGCTCAACCTGTGGGACCCGGATCGGCCGCCTCAATCAAGTTGACTCCTGTCATCGACGGCGGCGATTCCAGGCCGAGAAGCCGGAGCACGGTGGGCGCGAGGTCGGCGAGCTCGCCCCCGTCGCGCACGGTCAGCTCCGCCGACGTCAACACGAGCGGCACCGGGTTGGTCGTGTGCGCGGTGTGCGGGCTGACGCCGTCCGCCTCGAGCATCGTCTCGGCGTTGCCGTGGTCGGCAGTCACGAGGCAGACACCGCGGGCCGCATGCGTCGACTCGACCACTTCGGCGAGGCACTCGTCGGTGACCTCGACCGCCTGCGTGACCGCCGGGATCGAGCCGGTGTGGCCGACCATGTCCGGGTTCGCGAAGTTGATGACGGCGAAGCGGTAGCCGTCGCCGATCACGTCCATGAAGCGCGCGGTGACCTCGCGCGCCGACATCTCGGGCTTGAAGTCGTAGCTCGGGACGTCGCGTGGGCTGGGCACGAGGATGCGCTCTTCGCCGGGCCACGGCACCTCGACGCCGCCGTTGAAGAAGTACGTCACGTGCGCGTACTTCTCCGTCTCGGCAACGTGCAGCTGACGCGCGCCCGCGGCGGCGAGAGTCTCGGCGAGCGTGTCCGAGACCTCCTGCTCCGCGAAGGCGACGGGGACGTCGAGCTCGTCGGAATACCGGGTCATCGTGGTCAGGTCGACGTTGCCCTCCGCGAGCCTGGCCGCGAGCTGCCGGCCGCGGTCGGGCCGGAAGTTGAAGAAGATCGCAGCGTCGTCCCGGCCGAGCCGTGGCGCGCCGTCGACGACGATCGGCTCCAGGAACTCGTCTGTGACGCCCGCGTCATAGCTCCGTTGCACTTCTGCGAGCAACGCGGCGGGTTCCACAGGTGTACCCCTCCCCACCGTGATCGCGTCGAGCGCCTTCTGCGTCCGCTCCCAGCGCTTGTCCCGGTCCATGGCGTAGTACCGCCCGACGACCGTCGCCACGCGAGCGGGCGGCAGCTCCGCCAGATTGGACACGGCCGAGGTCGGCGAAACGTCCCGCCCGTCGGTGAAGGCGTGGATCCAGGTGCGCTGCTCGAGACCGAGACGCCGCGCCAGCTCGAGCAGGGCGCGGAGGTGGTCGATGTGCGAGTGAACCCCGCCGTAGGAGGTGAGCCCCAGCAGGTGCACGTCGCCCGCCGCGCGCCCGCGCCCGCTCGAACGCACCGACGAGTGCCTCGTTCTCGAAGAACGAGCCGTCTCGAATCGCGACGTTCACCCGCTGCAGGTCCTGGAAGAGGATCCGACCCGACCCGATCGTCAGGTGGCCGACCTCCGAGTTCCCCATCTGCCCCTCCGGCAGCCCGACCGCCTCGCCCGACGCCTTCAGCGTCGTGTGCGGGTACTCCCGCCAGAGCCGGTCGAACACCGGCGTTCGGGCCAACTCGACCGCGTTGCCGGGCCCGGGCGGCGCGCAGCCCCACCCGTCGAGGATGACGAGCGTTACGAGGTCGAAGCTGCCCGGCAAATCGCTGCGAAGGAGTCGGGTTCGAGCGAGGCGCCGCCGACGAGGGCACCGTCGATCGACGGCTGGGCGAGCAGTTCGGCCGCGTTCTCCGGCTTGACCGAGCCGCCGTAGAGGACCGGCCGGTCGAGCAGCGACTTGATGAAGCGGTGCGCCTCCTCGGCCAGCTCGGGCGTGGCGGTCTTGCCCGTGCCGATCGCCCACACCGGCTCGTAGGCGATGACGAGCTGCTCGTGCTCGCCGGCGGCGAAGGCGATCGCCTCTACCTGGATCTTGAGCACGAGCTCGGTGTCCCCCGCCTCGCGCTGCTCGAGCGTCTCGCCGACGCAGGCGATCACGCCGAGCCCCGATTCGAGTGCGGCCCGCGCGCGCCGGGCGACGCTCTCGTCCGTGTCGCCGAAGAGCTGGCGCCGCTCGGAGTGCCCGACGAGCGAGCCCTGCACGCCGAGCTCGAGCAGCATCTTGGGCGAGACCTCCCCCGTGTAGGCCCCGGACGGCTCCCAGTGCACGTTCTGCGCATAGATCGTCCTGCCGCTCTCGACGGCCGCCGACAGAGAGAGGAACGGCGGGCAGAAGACGACGTCGACCCCGGCCGGTGCATCGAAGTCGTCCAGGAACGTCCGGGCCTCGTCAGGGCCCTTGAACATCTTCCAGTTGCCTGCGATCAGCATCAGGACTCCACCTCGGGAATCGCGGCCACGCCGGGGAGCTCCTTGCCCTCGAGCAGCTCGAGCGAGGCGCCGCCGCCCGTCGAGACCCAGGAGATCTCGTCTTGGAGCCCGAGCTCGTTGACGGCGCGAACGGAGTCGCCGCCGCCGACGACCGTGTAGCCGTCCACCGCAGCGACCGCCTCGGCGACCGCCCGCGTCCCGCTTGCGAACGGCTCCCACTCGAAGACCCCCATCGGGCCGTTCCAGAAGACCGTCCTCGCCGCGGCGATGCGGCGGGCGAAGTCGCGGCGCGAGTCCGGCCCGATGTCGAGGCCGAGCCAGCCCGCGGGAAGGGCGTCGAACGGCACCACCCGAGTCTCCGCATCCTCCTCGAACGCGCTCGCGGCGACGACGTCGGTCGGGAGCACGACGGGAAAGGAGAGCGGGTTCTCGGCCCGGAGCTCCTCGGCCATCTTCCCGCCCACCAGCACGTCGTCCGCGGCGCCGCCCAGATTCTCGAGCACGCCGAGCTTGTCCTCGACCTTGGCGCCGCCGGTCACGAGCACGAAGGGCCGCTCGACGTCGCCGAGGAGTCGGCCGAGGTGCTCGAGCTCCGCGAGCAGCAGCAGGCCCGCATACGCCGGCAGCAACTCGGCGACGCCCACGGTCGAGGCATGCGCGCGGTGGGCCGACCCGAACGCGTCGTTGACGTACAGATCGTTCCCGGCCGCGAGCTCCCGCGCGAACGCGGGGTCGTTCTTGGTCTCCCCGGCGTGGAAGCGCGTGTTCTCGAGCACCTCGACGCGCTCGTCGGGGAGCAGCGTGCGCAGGTGAGCGCGCACCGGCTCGATCCGGAACGCCGGGTCTTCGCCCTTCGGGCGGCCGAGGTGGGAGCAGACCCGAACCTTCGCCGCGCCGCGCTCGAGGAGCAGCTCGAGCGTCGGCAGGGCAGCCCGGATGCGCGTGTCGTCGGCGACGGCGCCGTCCTCGAGCGGCACGTTGAGATCGGAGCGGACGAGGACGGTCTTGCCGCCGACGTCCGCGTCGCCGAACCGACCGAGGTCGCCTCATGGCCAGATCAGAGCAGCTTGCCGATCAGGTCGACGAGCCGGCACGAGTAGCCCCACTCGTTGTCGTACCAGCCGAAAATCTTGACGAGGCTGCCCGCTCGCCATCGTCAGTTCCGCTGTCGAAGATGCACGAGTACGGCGAGCGCTGGATGTCGGTCGAGACGATCGGATCCTCCGTGTACTGGAGGTATCCCTCGAGCGGCCCGCTCGCGGCGGCCGTCGGAACGCCTCCTTCACCTCGTCGGCGCGTCGTCTCGCTGCCCGACGCGGCAGACGAGGTCGGTGACGGAGCCGGTCGGCACGGGCGCGCGCATCGACATCGCCGTCGACCTTCCCCTTCAGCTCGGGCATGACGAGCCCGATCGCGCGCGCGGCGCCGGTCGAGGTCGGGATCAGGTTGATCGCGGCGGCCCGGGCGCGCCGGATGTCCTCGTGCGGGAGGTCGAGGACGCGCTGGTCGTTCGTGTACGCGTGGATCGTCGTCATGAACCCCTGCTCGACTGTGAACGTGTCGTTGAGCACCTTCGCCATCGGCGCGACGCAGTTCGTCGTGCAGGACGCGTTCGAGACGATGTGGTGGACGTCCTTGTCGTAGGCGTCGTCGTTGACGCCGAGCACGATCGTCATGTCCGGCTCGGTCGCGGGCGCCGAGATGACGACCTTCTTCGCTCCCGGCGTCGAGGTGCTTCTGCGCACCCTCGCGCTTGGTGAAGAAGCCGGTCGACTCGAGCACGACGTCGACGCCGAGGTCGCCCCAAGGGATCGCGCCGGGATCGCGCTCGGAGAACCATCTTCATCTCCTCGCCGCCGGCGCGGACGACGCCGCCCGCGATCTCGACCTCGCCGCCCGAACGGGCCGAGGTTGGAGTCGTACTTGAGCAGGTGCGCCATCGTCTCCTCGTCGCCGAGGTCATTCGCCGCGACGATCTCGATGTCCGCCTTCCGCTCGACCTGCGCCCGGAAGAAGTTCCGGCCGATGCGGCCGAAGCCGTTGATGCCCACACGAATCGCCATTCGCCTCGCTGCCTCCTAGGCCGTGTCGATTTCCGCGGCCGAGTCTAGTGCGCCAGTGGGTACTTGCCCTGCAGGTAACGCAGGTAGGGCTCGGGATCGAGCCCGCCGCCGGTGATCCGCTCGATCAGCTCGTTCGGCATGTACTTGCGGCCGTGCCGCCAGAGATGCTCTCGGAGCCAGGCGGCGAGCGCGCCGAACTCGCCCTGCTCGAACCGCGCCTCCAGGTCGGGAATGTCCGCGTTCACCTTCTCCCAGAGCTGCGCGGACACGACGTTGCCGAGCGCGTACGTCGAGAAGTAGCCGATCGCGCCGACCGCCCAGTGCATGTCCTGGAGCACGCCGAGCGCGTCGTTGGGCGGACGGACGCCGAGGTATTCCTCCATCCGCTGGTTCCAGATCTCGGGCAGCTCCTCGAGGTCGATCGTGTCCGCAAGGAGCTCCTGCTCGAGCTCGAAGCGGAGGATCACGTGCAGGTTGTAGGTCGCCTCGTCGGCCTCGACGCGGATCAGCGACGGCTCGACCCAGTTGACATCGCGGTACCAGTCCTCCAGCTCGACGCCCTCGAGCGCCTCCGGATACGTCGTGCGCAGATCGGGATAGAAACGGCGCCAGAAGGCGAGGCTGCGGCCGACGAGGTTCTCCCACATCCGGCTCTGCGACTCGTGCAGCGCGAGCGAGGCCCCGCTGGCGAGAGGTGTCCGTTCAAGCGCGGCGTCGACGCCGTGCTCGTAGAGCCCGTGCCCGCACTCGTGCATCGTGCTGAAAAGGCCGTCGAGGTTCTCCTCCGAATACCGCGTCGTCAGCCGGATGTCGCTCGTGCCGATCGAGGTGGCGAAGGGGTGAACGGCGGTGTCGAGGCGCCACCCGGCCGGGTCGAACCCGAAGCGCTCGATCACCTTCAGCTCGAACTGCTGCTGGCGGTCGACCGGGAATCTCGCGTCGCGCACCGGGCGCTCACCCTCAGCACGGGCGCGCGCCACGAGCGGAACCTGCTCCTGCTTGAGCCGGTCGAACACGGCGCGAACCTCGGCCGTCTTCATGCCCGGCTCGAAGTCGTCCAGCAGCACGTCGTACGGCTCGTCGTAGTCGTCGAAGCACTCGACGTAGCGGCGGCGAAGGTCGAGGTTCTTGCGCAGCGCGGGAATGAACGACTCGAAGTCGGACTCCTGTCGCGCCTTCACCCAGACGGGCATCGCCAGCGAGCCGGCGCGCGCGATCTCGCCCTGCAGCTCCGCCGGCACGCGCCGCGCCTTCTCCCAGTCGCGGCGGACGAGCCTGACGAGGCTCGCCTCATCCGAGTCGTACGGCTGCGCCTCCTCGAAGGGCTGCAACCGGTCGAGCAGGCGGCCGATCTCGTCGCTCGTGAGCGCTTCGTGCGCGAGTCGCCCCAGCGTGGCGAGCTGTTCCGCGCGCACCTCGGCGCCGCCGGGCGGCATCTTCACCTGCTGGTCCCAGCCGAGCAGCGCCCCGGCCGCCTCGAGATCGGAGATCTCGCCGACCCGTTCCTTCAACTCGTTGAACGCTGCGTCCACCGCCCCAACCTACCGATCCGGAGCCGGTCAGCGTCCGCGCACGCGAGAGGCGGGCCGGAGGGGGAGCTCCGAGGACGACCTCCCCCTCCGCGTGGCCGTGCTCCGGTGCCGACAGCGGACGGGGTCTGAATCCGCTGTCGGACGAGCACGGACCCGCCCTGCCCCAAGGTTACGCCATGAAGCTCCGCTCGTCACCCGGGTTACAAGTGGCAAACGTTCTCGTCCCTGGCAACCGCCGGACCGTCTCAGCGGTGCGCGAGCTCCTGGAGCTTCCGTAGGCGGCGGTGGACGGAGGCCTTCGTGCTCGGCGGCTCGCAGCGCTCGGCGAGCTCGCGGAGCGGGAGTGTCGGGTAGCGAAGTCGAAGGCGCGCGACCTCGTGCAGCCGCTCGGGAAGGTGATCGAGCCTCCCCGTCGCCTGGAGCTCGCGCACGGCCCCCAGCTGCTCCTGTGCGGCGCGACTCGTCCTCACGAGGTTGGCGTGATCCGCGTTCGCGAGCCGGTTTGCCTCGGCGCGCGCCGCGGCGACGACCGAGCGCTCCTCGAACGCGAGCACCGTGTCGCCCGCGCCTGCTGCCGTGAGCACAGCTTCGATCGCGTCGAGCCCCTTCGCGTACGCGGCCGCGTGCCGGCCGCGGTCGAGCACGCCGAGGCGGATGTCGTCTGCCGCCGCGACGCGCCGCAAGAACTCGGCGCCCTCGAGCGACGCCGTCCGCAGCTCGAGATGGGCCCGGCGCGGTCCCGAGAGCGAACCGCCGCCGAGCAGGGCGCCGCGCAGGTACGCGCCCCGGCAGCAGGCACGGCCGACGACGCGCTTCGGCGGCCGCTCGACCGGCGCGTGTCGGGAATCGAGAACGCCGGCCTCGCCGAACGTGGCCAAAGCGCGCTCGTCCCCGTCGACGTGGAGCTGGTAGCGAGTCGCACGGTCGAACGACCGCCGGCTGTAGGTGCGGATCTCGGAGTGGATGCCGAGCTCACGCATCAGCGAGAAGGCCCGGCGGGCGACCGCGGAGGTGGAGACATCGAGGTGGAGCGCGACCTGGCCGCGGCCGCGCAGGTGGACGCTGCCCGCGGAGTGGAAGAGCGCCGACAGCTCGGCCAACCTGCAGCAGCCGCGCTTCGGCGCGATCGCGGCCAGCTCAGCACGTAGGTCGTCGGAGAGCGTCATGACGTCGCGAGCGGCGCGGACATGGGCCGGCTAGGGCTTCCATCGCTCGAGCCCGAGCAACCGCCGCTTGTACTCGACCCCGAGGGCGCCGTAGCCGCCGATGCCGCCGACCGAGACGACGCGGTGGCACGGGACGAAGAGGGCGAAGCGGTTCTCGGCACAGAACGTGCCCGCCGCCCGGGCGGCCCGCGCCCGCCCCGCGAGTGCCGCGAGCTCGCCGTAGGTGACGACCTCGCCCCAGGGCACGGCTCGGAGCTGGGCGGCGAGCGCGTCCTGGAACGGCGTCCCCCAGCCGCCCTCGAGCGGCACCTCGGCGAACGAGACCGGCTCGCCCGCGAAGTACCTGTGGAGCGATCGGAGCAATTCCGGCACGAAGCCGTCACGCTCCGGCGCGCTTCCGGCCGATAGCGTTTCAGTAGGGACACCGGGGGTGCCCCTGGGGTCGGTTTCAGCGCCGGTTTCGCGGGTGGCTTCGGCGAGAACGCCCGCGAAGCGGACGCCCGGCGCCGGCGGGTCGTGCGCGACGACGATGCTGCCGTCGCCGATCCAGAGCTCCCCCACCCCCCAGCCCTCGATCTCGTAGGGGTGCCGCGTCACGCGCATCGCATCGACCCCGACTCTACAATCGAGCCGTGAGCAAGCCCGGGATCTTCAGGCCGCCTACGCCGGTCAACGAGCCCGTCCGCTCCTACGCGCCCGGCTCCCCGGAGCGCGAAGAGCTCCGTGTCCGCTTGACGCAGATGGAGCACGAGCGGATCGAGATCCCGATGGTGATCGGCGGCAAGGAGGTCGGCACGAAGGAGACGGCGCAGGCCGTCATGCCGCACCGGAAGGAGCACGTCCTCGCCGACGTGGCGAAGGGCGGCCCCGAGCACGTGCAGCAGGCGATCGACGCGGCCCGCGCCGCCCACGACGACTGGTCGCGCCTGCCCTGGGAGGAGCGCGCCGCCGTCTTCCTCCGCGCCGCGGAGCTGCTCGCCGGGCCATGGCGCTCCACCCTCGTGGCGGCGACGATGCTGAACCAGTCGAAGACCGCGCACCAGGCCGAGATCGACGCGGCGTGCGAGCTGATCGACTTCTGGCGCTTCAACGTCGAGTTCATGTTCCGCGTCTACTCGGAGCAACCGGCATCGTCGCCGGGCGTCTGGAACCGGATGGAGTACCGGCCACTCGAGGGCTTCGTCTTCGCCGTGAGCCCGTTCAACTTCACGGCGATCGGCGGCAACCTGTCCGGCTCGCCCGCGCTGATGGGCAACACCGTCGTCTGGAAGCCGGCCTCGACGGCCGCGCTCTCCGCTCACTACACGCTGCAGATCCTGCGCGAGGCGGGCCTCCCGGACGGGGTCATCAACATCGTCTACGGCTCCGGCGCCACCATCGGCGACGCCGTGCTGGCGAGCCCGGAGCTCGCGGGCATCCACTTCACCGGCTCCACGCCCGTCTTCCAGTCGATGTGGAAGACGGTCGGGGACCGGATCGCCGAGTACCGGAACTATCCGCGCATCGTCGGCGAGACGGGCGGCAAGGACTTCATCCTCGCCCACTCGAGCGCCGACGTGGACGAGGTCGCCACGGCCATCGTGCGCGGCTCCTTCGAGTACCAGGGCCAGAAGTGCTCGGCGGCGTCGCGCGTCTACGCGCCCAAGAGCATGTGGCCCGAGCTCAAGGACCGGCTCGCCGAGCAGGTCGCCGAGCTCCGCATGGGCGACGTCTCCGACTTCTCGAACTTCATGGGCGCGGTGATCGACGGGAGCTCGTTCAAGACCCAGAAGGAGGCGATCGACGAGGCGCGCGACTCCGGCAAGGCCGAGATCGTCGCCGGCGGGGACTACGACGACAGCGAGGGCTACTTCGTCGCGCCAACGGTGATCCAGACCGAGGATCCCGGCTACCGGACGATGCAGGAGGAGCTCTTCGGCCCGGTCGTGACCACGTACGTCTACGACGACAAGCGCTGGAGCGACACGCTCGACCTCGTCGACAAGACCGCTCCATACGGCCTCACCGGCGCCGTCTTCGCCGACGACCGCTTCGCCCTCGAAGAGGCGCAATCGGCACTCCGGTACGCGGCGGGCAACTTCTACGTGAACGACAAGCCGACCGGCGCGGTCGTCGGGCAGCAGCCGTTCGGCGGCTCGCGCGCCTCCGGGACGAACGACAAGGCGGGCTCGATGTGGAACCTGATCCGCTGGGTCAGCCCCCGCACGGTCAAGGAGACCTTCGTCCCGCCCACGGACTACCGCTATCCCTTCATGGGCAGCGACGGCGCCGACCGGCCGTAGCACGGTCTAACGTGGTCGCGTGGGCGCCGTCCTCGACGCGATCCGGGTCTTCTTCGAGCAGCTCGCCTCCGTCGAGTTCGGCCCGCTGTTCCTCGCGATCTGCTGCCACCTGCTGAAGACGTGCTGCACGAGCATGGCATGGCGGAACACGATCGCCGCCGCCTATCCCGAGACGCGGGTGCGCTGGCGCTCGATCTGGGCGGCCTACCTGTCCGGCGTCGGGGTGAACGCGATCGTGCCGGCGCGCGCCGGCGACGCCGTCAAGCTCTACCTTGCGCACCGCGCCGTCCCGGGCGCGACCTACACGGCGCTCGGCGCGACGCTCCTCGTCCTCTCCTTCTTCGACATGGCGATGGCGGGGCTGATCTTCCTCTACGCGGTCACGCTCGGCGTCTTACCGGGCATCGGCTCGCTCGGGGACCTGCCCGGCTTCGATTTCCGCTGGGTCGCGAGGAGCCCGGAGTTCTCGCTGCTCCTGCTGCTCGCGCTCGTGATCCTGGCGGGAGTCGGCCTTGTGTGGGTCCGACACCACCTGGAGGAGTTCAAGGAGCGCGTCCGCCAGGGTTTTGCCGTGCTCGCCGACCGGACCGTCTACCTGCGTACCGTCGCGCTCTGGCAGGCCGGAGACTGGACGCTTCGCTTCGTCGCGATCTGGTTCTTCCTCGGCGCGTTCGGGATCGAGCAGACGCTCCGAAACGTTCTCCTCGTCCAGGTGACCCAGAGCCTCGCCACGCTCGTCCCGATCTCGCCCGGCGGGATCGGCACCGAGCAGGCCTTCATCGTCTACGTCTTCTCCGGCACCGGCGTCGGTCGCTCCACGCTGCTCGCCTTCAGCGTCGGCATGAAGCTGACGTTGACGGTCGTGAACGTGATCGCCGGCTTCACCGCGCTCTTCCTCACGCTCGGTCACACCGACTGGCGCTCGCTCGTCGGCGCGGACAAGAAGCCCGCACCGTCCTAGCCGGGCCGGCCGGTCCTGTGGAGCTGCGCGTAGATCGCCCGGGCCGTCTTCGGCGGCAGCCCTGGAACGCCCTCGAGCTCCTCCTGACTCGCCCCGACCACCCGCTCGGTCGAGCCGAAGTGCTGCAGGAGCGCGCGCCGCCGGGCCGGGCCGACGCCGACGAGCGTGTCGAAGAGCGACTCGCGCGCCCGAGCGGAGCGGCGCTGTCGGTGGAAGGTGACCGCGAAGCGGTGCGCCTCGTCCCGGACCCGCTGAAGCAGCTGCAGGCCGGAGCTGTGCGGATCGAGCAGGATCGGGTCGGACCGGCCCGGGACGAACACCTCCTCGATCCGCTTGGCGAGTGCGATCACCGCGACGCGCGGGAGGTCGTACGCCTGCATCGCGGTCAACGCGGCCGAGAGCTGCCCCTTGCCGCCGTCGATCACGACGAGGTTGGGCGCCGTCGCGAATCCCTCGTCGTATTCCTCCTCGACGCCCGTGCGCAGGCGGGCGAACCGGCGCGAGACCACCTCCGCCATCGCGGCGAAGTCGTCCTGGCCGTTGAGTCCGCGCACGGCGAACTTGCGATAGTGCGCCTTCTTCGGCAGCCCGTCCTGGAAGACGACCATCGAGCCGACGATCTCCTGCCCCTGGATGTTCGAGATGTCGTAGCACTCGATCCGGAGCGGCAGGCTCTCGAGGTTGAGCGCCTCGCGCAGTTCCTCGAGCGCGGCGACCCGGCGCAGCCGCTTCTGCTCGGTGACCAGCGTCTCCGACTCGAGCGCGATCCCCGCGTTCTGGCTCGCCAGCTCCGCGAGGCGCCGCTTCTCGCCCCGGGCCGGGGCGCGCACCTCGACGCGGGAGCCGCGCAGCTCCGAGAGGAACTGCTGCAGGGCTTCGAGCCCGGTCGAGTCGGGGGGCACGACGATCTCGGGGGGGATCGAGGGGGCGTTGCCGTAGTACTCGAGGCAGAACACCTCCAGGATCGTGGTCGGATCCTGGCCCTCGACGTTCTCGAGGTGGAAGCCGTGCCGATCGATCATCTTCCCGCCGCGGAGCGGGAAGACCTGCACGGCGGCGCGGTCGCCCTCGGCTGCGACCCCGAGCACGTCGATCGAGCCGGTCTCGCGCCGGTCCGCACCCTGCCGCTCGGCGAGGTTCTCGATCGCGAAGAGGCGGTTGCGGTAGCGGGCCGCATCCTCGAAGCGCTCTTCCGCCGCAGCCTCCTCCATCCGGCGCTGGAGTTCGCGCACGATCGTCTTCGTGTCGCCGGAGAGGAAGTTCATCACGCCGTCGATGATCTCGCCGTAGTCCTCCTTCGAGATGTAGCCGACGCAAGGCGCGTGGCAGCGGTCGATGTGGAAATCGAGACAGGGGATGCCGGAGTGGCGGCCGGGCTTCGGCCCCTCGCAGGGTCGGAACTGGAAGACGCGGTTGAGCACGTCGAGCGTCTCGCGCACCTTCTTCGCGTTCGCGTACGGGCCGAAGTAGCGGACGCCGCGGCGGTGTCGCTCGCGCGTGAACATCACACGCGGGTAGTCGTCCTCGACCGTCACGGCGATGTACGGGAACGACTTGTCGTCGCGGAGCCGAACGTTGAAGGGCGGCCGGTGCCGCTTGACGAGGTTCTGCTCGAGGTGGAGCGCCTCGACCTCGGTGCGCGTGACGATCACCTCGAGGTCGGCGATCCGCCCGACGAGGTTGGGGATCGACGCGCGGGTGTCGCCGCGCCCGGCCTGGAAGTACGAGCGGACCCGCGGCCGCAGCGACTTCGCCTTCCCGATGTAGAGGACCTCGCCCCGCTCGTCGCGGAAGAGGTAGACACCCGGCTTGGCGGGAATCGACTTCAGCTTGTCCGAAACGTCTGCCACGACAGCTACCTTAGCCCGCTGTGTTCAGGGCTCTGGGGGCACTTCTGGCGGCGCTCGTCCTCGTGCCCGCGGCACACGCGGGCGGTTCGTCGATGGCGCTCTGAGCCGCCGAGGACGCGGTCCGGTCACCGCATCACCAGCACGTGGGAGCCTGGCCTCGTCGCGCCGATCGGCGAGCGACGACGCTCGTCGAGTCCGAGCCCGGTACCCATCAAGCCCGTGGTCGCGTTTGTTCCGGGTGACCGTAGGATCTCGCTCCGGTGCGACCGCGAATGCATCTACCGCGCCCGCCTGACACGGCTTCCTGCCGGATCGGTGACGGCCCGGAAGACCGGCCGGGCTGCGGCGGGCCGCCGCGTTGCCTTCACGCTCGGGCCACGGGTCGCGCCGGGGCGGTACCAGCTCTCCGTCTCGTTCGTACACGCGACGAGGCCCGGCAAGGCGGTGGCGGTCTCGAGCGCCCCCTTCGTGGTGCGCTCGCCGTCGCCGTCGCGCTTGCGACGCTTGCGACGCTGACGGTCGCCGGCTGCGGCGGCAACGACGACGAACAGGCCTCGCCGACGCCGACACCGACGCCGTCCACCGCGCCGAGTTCAACGCCGACGACGGCGGAACCGGCACCGGCTCCGCCTCCCCGTTTCCTGATCGGAGCCGTCGACGACGCCGTCCGCAACCAGGGCCCCACGCTCGACCAGCTACGCGAGGCCGGCTTCGGCGCCGTCGCGATCACGAGCGTCTGGCAACCCGGCCTCTCGGCGCCGCCGCCCGAGGAGCTCGCCGTGCTCCGGGATGTCGCGGAGCGGGCCGGAGCGCTCAGGGTCGTTCTCCGCGTCTATCACGCGGGGTCGGCGACAACTCCGCTCACCGACGACGCGCGCGGTCAGTTCGCGGCCTACGTTGCCGCGATCCTGCGCGAGATTCCCCGGCTCCGCGATGTGATCGTCGGCAACGAGCCGAACCTGAACCGCTTCTGGATGCCGCAGTTCGACGAGAACGGGAGCGACGCGGCTGCGCCGGCCTACTTCGCCCTGCTCGCCGAGGTCTACGACACGGCCAAGGAGGCTGCCGACGACGCCACGATCTGGGGCGGGGCGCTCGCGCCGCGCGGGATCGACCGGCCCGGAACGGGCCGGGACACGCACTCGCCGACCGTCTTCATCCGCGATCTCGGGGCCGCCTACCGCGCGAGCGGACGCACGACGCCGCCGCTCGACGGCTTCGCGTTCCACCCGTATCCCGCCAGCTCGAGCATCCCGCCCGACCGACCCACCGCGGCGGAGTCGACCTCGATCGGCCTCGCCGACTACGAGGAGAAGCTCGCCCCCCTGCTCGAGGAGGCGTTCGGTCGCAGGCTCCCCGTGCTCTACGGCGAGCTCGGCGTCGAGACGACGATCCCGCCCGACAAGGCCCCGCTCTACGAGGGCACGGAAGCCGTGAGACCGGTGGACGAGACGACGCAGGCCGACTACTACCGGCGCGCGATCGAGCTCGCCGCGTGTCAGCAGGGCGTGGCCGGGCTGCTCCTCTTCCACTCCCACGACGAGCCGTCGCTGGTCGGATTCCAGTCGGGCGTCTACTACGTGGACGGGACGCCGAAGACGAGCCTCGAGCCCGTGCGCGCGGCAATCATGAACACCGGGTGTTAGCTACGGGCAGCGCCCGGCCGCGTACGCCGAGTAGTCGCCCTGGCCGACCACCCACGCCCAGCCGCCGTCGACCTCGAAGACGTGCATGTCGAGCTCGACGGGCTCGCCGCCGAGCGCGAAGCGGAGCGCAACCTCGGTGCTCGGCTCCTCGCCGGCGCCGGGCACGGCAGCGGGCTCCTCGCGAACGGCGGCGACCTCGAGGTCCGCGACCTTGCCTCCCAGCCCGTCCGTCCCCTCACAGCGGACGTACAGCTCGCGAGGGATCGCATCACGGTGTGCGGGATGGAGCTCTTCCCACGCAGCGCCCGCCTCGCCCGCCCCGAGCATGCCGACGACGCGGGTCGCGAACTCGGACGCGCTCTCGTCCTCGCCGCCGCCGCAGCCACCGAGCACGAGTAGGGCCAGGGCGAGGGCGGCGTAGCGCACGATGCGTACGATATGTCGCGTGAGCGCCGATGCCCAAGGACAGTACGTCGCCTACTCGTTCCACCGCATCGACCCCGCCTGGCGCAGGCTCCCGTAGAGGAACGAGCGGCGATGAAGGACGCGTTCGCGGAAGTGGTCGAGAGCTGGAGCGACCGCTTCGAGCACCTGCATGCGTACTCGACGGCGGGCGTCCGGCCCGACTGCGACTTCTTCCTCTGGAAGATCACCGAGCGCTACGCCGATCTCGGCGAGCTCGGCGCCCAGCTGAACGGAACCGCCCTCGCCGGGTGGCTCGAGACCCCCTACTCGTACCTCGCGACGACGAAGGCGTCGCCGTACACGCAGGCCCGCCGCCCACGCAAGATCGTCCCGAAAGGCTCGCCCTACCTCGTCGTCTACCCGTTCGTGAAGGTGCGCCCGTGGTACGCGCTGCCGTTGGAGGACCGCCAGCGCGCGATGGACGAGCACATCCGCGTCGGCCGCGAGTTCGAGACGATCCACAACCACACGACGTACTCGTTCGGGATCGACGACCAGGAGTTCATGACGGCGTTCGAGTGCGACGAGCCCGCCGACTTCATGCACCTGATGCTGACGCTGCGCGAGAGCGAAGCCTCGGCGTACACCGAACGGGACACGCCGATCTTCGTCGGCGAGGGAATGTCGATCCGCGCCGCGCTTGACGCGCTCGACGGCGCCTCGGCGCAGGTGCGCGCGTAGGCGTGCGTTTTCTCGCGCTCCTGCTCCTCGCGGCGGTGGCGCTCGCCGGGTGCGGCGGCGACGACGAGCAGGCGGCCGACACGGCTGCCGCCCCGACCGAGCGGCGTGAAGGAGCTCGCCAACGTCCTCGACCTGCGGGCGGACTTCGAGGCGGACGCGGGCAAGCCGCGCGTCATCGTCCTCCTCTCGCCGACCTGAGGCACCTGCCTCGCCGGCGCCCGTTGGGTGCGGGAGAACATCCTCGACGCCGAGACACCGGAGGACCTGAAGCTCTACGCCGTCTGGCTCAACCAGCGCTCGACCGATGCGCGCGACACGATCGACGAGTCGATCCTCGCCGACTCGCGCGTGACGCAGTACTGGGACGGCGAGGGCATCACCGGCACGTACTTCGCGGAGACCGATCTCGGCGGGCTCGGCTTCTCGGGCTTCGTGTACGACGTCTACTACGTCTTCGGCCCCGACGCCGCCTGGGCCGACGAGCCCGCGCCGCTCGCCGCATCCGGAGGGCCGGTCGTCTACGAGGGCGAGGAGCTGCTCGGCGCGATCAACGCCGGCGACTGAGCGCTCAGACGTAGCTGTGCTCGCTACGCCAGACGCGGAAGGCGGCGTAGGCGCAGGCACCGAGCACGAGGAAGAACGCGAGCGCGTCCAGGCCAGAGGCTCCGAGCCCGATCAGGGCGCCGATGTCGACGACCGCCAGGATGACGGCCGCATAGAAGACGTTTCGTCCCCGGTCGGACCACGTCTCGATGTCGCCGCGCTTCTCGCGCCAGAGCAGGAAGAGGAAGAACGCGATCGCGAGGAAGAAGCCGATCCGGAGGAGGCCGCCGACCGTCGCGAGCACCGACTGCAGGGAGAGGACGACCACGACGAGCGTGATCAGCGCGATGATCAGAAAGCCGCGCAGGGTCGCGTTCATGTCGGTGAAGAAACGCTTCACGATCCGGTCATGAATGCTCGCACAGCCAGCGCGGCCGCGAGGAGCGACGTGCCGGCGAACCAGGCGAGGCGCTTGTGCCCCGTCGCCGGCGCGTACACCCACGGCACGAGGATGGCGCCGAGCGCGAGCGAGCCGTAGACGTAGTGGAGCTCGTCCGTCGCCCGCCGCTCGTCGGAGAGGAGCAGCAGACCGAGCGCGACCTGGGCGACGAGCAGCGTCTGCGCGAGCGCCAGCAGGTTGGCGACCAGGCGGCCCGCGCCGCGCCGGCGCCAGTAGACGAAGCCGCCGACGAGCGCCGCGAGCGCCGGCACAACGACGACGAAGAAAGCAAGGGTGCTGTGGGCGGCTAGCATCGCGTCGGAATCTAGCGAGAGGAGTTCTTGTGGTTCAGGAAGGGAAGCCGGCGCCCGAGTTCGAGCTCACGAGCGACTCCGGCGACATCGTGAAGCTGTCGGACCTTCGCGGCAAGCCGGTGGTGCTCTACTTCTATCCCAAGGACGACACGCCCGGGTGCACGACGCAGGCGTGCGGAATCCGCGATGCGTGGGGCGAGTTCGAGCGTGCGGGGGCCGTGGTGCTCGGCGTCAGCCCGGACGACGAGCAGTCACACGTGAAGTTCAAGGCGAAGTACGACCTTCCGTTCACGCTCCTCGCCGACACGGACCACAAGACATGCGACGAGTACGGCGTCTGGGGCGAAAAGACCTACGCCGGGAAGAAGTACATGGGTGTCACCCGCTCCACGTTCGTCATCGACGAGGAGGGCAAGGTCGCCAAGGAGATGCGCGACGTGAAGGCGGACACCCACGCCGACGACGTGCTGGCGGTGCTCGCCAAGTAGCCGCCGCCCTTCCGCCGGCGCTCGCCGAGGCGATCGAGCGACTCGTCGCAGAGGCGGGCGGCTCGGTCGCGCACGAGGTCGAGCTACTGTCGGCGGCCTACCGCAGGCAGGATGCGTCGTCGGCCCGCGCGGCCAGCACGCGCGCCGGAGTCGCCGCCTATCTCGCCTACCGCGCGCCGGCGACATATGCGGCTGCGGCTGCCGTCTTCCTTCAGGTCGCGCTGCTGCGGCCCGGCTGGGCGCCGCGGTCGCTGCTCGACGTCGGCGCCGGCCCGGGGGTCGCCTCCTGGGCCGCACGGGAGCAATGGCCGTCGCTCGAAGAGCTCACGCTCGTCGAGGCGGAGACGGAGATGGCCGCCGCAGGGCGAGCGCTGCTCCCCCGCGGGCGCTGGGTGCAGGCCGACGCGTCGGCGGCGCGCGGTCCGGCCGATCTGGTCGTCTGCTCCTACGTGCTCGGCGAACTGGACGATCCCGCGGTCGCGACGCGGTTGTGGGCGGAGGCAGCGGACACGATCGCGTTCCTCGAGCCCGGGACGCCCGCCGGTTACCGGCGGATCCTCGCCGCGCGTGCCGCGGTCGTCGACGCCGGCGGCTCGACCATCGCCCCGTGCCCGCACGACCTTCCCTGTCCGCTGGCGGCAGACGACTGGTGTCACTTCGGCGTCCGGCTCCCGCGCTCAAAGCTCCATCGTCGCGCGAAGGCGGTCGAGCGAGGCTTCGAAGACGAGAAGTACTCCTACGCCGTGCTGAGCCGTGAGCCAACGCCCCGGGCCGAGGCGCGTGTCATCCGGCCGCCCCAGGCGCGCTCGGGCCACGTCAACCTCGTCACCTGCGAGCCGGACGGCATCCACGCGCGCACCATCAGCCGCAAGCACGGAGCGCTCTACAAGGACGCGCGCGGCGCGGCCTGGGGCGACGCTATCGACCTACGCGGGCGACGGCCTTGACCGTGCCGTCCGCGCAGAAGCCGACGAGGACGCTCTGCCCGTCGGTCGCCGTCGCGAGCTCGAGCGCGTCGCCGAGATCGACCGGATCGCGGTAGTCGAGCTCGGCGACGAGCGGCTGCCGTGGATCGATGCCGGTCGACGCGAGCACGTGCTCGACCGCCTGCCAGTAGACCGCGTTGTTGACGTGACCGTGCAGATCCACGTCGGACAGGCGCAGCGGCCACGCCGATCTGGCCGCCCCGGCGGGAGGATCCGGCAGCTCGAGCTTCGTCGAGACGCGGCGGCCGCCCGTTGCCTCGGCGTACACGCCGAACCCGTCGATTCGCGCGGGCCGCTGGTCGGGCGCGAGGTGGATCCAGACGCTGTCGACCTCGGCTCGTCCGCCGCGATCGCCCGTGACCGACCAGCGCCGGCCGGCCGCGATCGCGGCGAGGCCGCTGCACCAGGTGAGCAGCTCGAGCTCGCGATCGGCGAGGAACGGCTCGTGCACCTCGATGCGGATCCGGCGGACGAACCAGAGGTGCTCCGGGATGCCCCAGCCCGTCTCCTGGGCATCGTCGATCGCGACGTCCTGGAGGAAGCGTGCGACTGCGTCGAGCCGGACGCGCCCGTGTGCATCGAGATCCGCCAGCCGAACGCGCCGCCGCGCGGCGAACGTCCGACCGCGTGACGGAGTGGGCAAGTTCGGATCGAGCACGACGCCGGCGAGCCTACCCAGCGACCGATGACGCGCGTTATCGGTCGCCGATCGTGCGATCGAAGAACCCGACCACGCGGCGCTCGTACTCCTCCGGCGCGGCGTCGATGGCGCCCGTGTGCCCGCCGGGGGCCGACCAGACCTCCTTCGGCCCCTTCGCCGCGTCGTAGTACTGGCTGCTGAGCATCTCGCCGCCTTGTCCCGGGTCGGCGTAGATGACGAACAGCGGTTCGGTGATCTCGGCGCTGAGGTCGGTGAGTCCGGGAGGCGGAAGGTCGCTTGTCCAGACCATCGTCCCGAGCGTCGCCAGGGTCGAGATGTGCGTGAAGATCACCTTGCCCGCGCCGGGCACGTGCACCGCTTCGCGCGCCGAACGGACGCCCGCACCCTCGGAGACGATCGCCTTGAAATCATCCGTCTCGGCGGCCGCCTGGAGCATCACCTCGCCGCCGACGGACAGCCCGACGCCGCCGATGCGGTTCGGGTCCACGTCCGGCCGGCTCTTCAGGTACGAGATCGCCCCCTCCAGGTCACGCGTGCCTCTCCAGCCGAACTGGTTCGGATCACCCTCGCTCTCGCCCTCGCCGCGCCGGTCGAAGAGCAAGACGCCGTAGCCGTGGCTCGCGAGCAACCGCCCCGGTTTCTGCGGGCCGCTGCGGCCGGGGAACGCGATCACCGTCGCGCCGTTGCGCGAGGGCACGAACCACCCCTCGAGCCGAAGCCCGTCGCTCGACGTGAACGAGACTTCTTCGAACGTGGTGCCGAGCTGCGGCGTCGGCACGTAGGCGCGCGCCGCGTGGGTGACGACGTACGACTCCGCGAGCGGATAGAGGCCGAAAGCGAGACCGAACAGGAACGCAACGGTTAGAGCCGCACGGCGGCCGTACCGTCGGATCCAGCTTCCGCCCTTGCGCGACTTCCAGAGGGTGAACAGGCCGACTCCGACGAGCAGGACGCCGGCGGGGATCGCCAGCAGACCGGTGTAGTCGTCGCCCGACGGCCCGTTCTCGCGCGTGTAATAGCCGGCCTCGCCCGCGCCCATCACGATCATGAAGAGCCCGACGAAGATCGCGAGCGTCCCGCGCAGACCCGGCCGCAGGCGCGGGTAGGCCCAGGCGAGCCCGACGAAGAAGCCGGCCTGGATCGAGCCGCCGACCAGGTGGTCGACGGCCGACGTGCCCGGCTGGGGCTGCAGGAAGTTGTCGTCGACGACGTGCAGCGCGCCCACGCCGAGTGCGAGCCGCGCGAGCCCTGTCTCGGTGCGGAGGGCCGCCGCGACGCGGGTCGCAGCGGCCCTACTACTGGATTCAGCGGGCGGTGCTGGTGCGGGGACGGCCGAAACGAGCCTCCCGTCTGTCGTCCTCGAGTCCGACGATACTCCCGAGCCGCCGGACCGTCCAACTCGGCCAACAGACGGACGCATGGCCTGATGCGGATGAGAGGACTTGAACCTCCACGCCCCAAAGGGCACACGGACCTGAACCGTGCGCGTCTACCAATTCCGCCACATCCGCGTGGGGCCGACAGTGTAGCCGCACTCGTAACACCGTTTTCACACGCCTCCCCTACCATGCCCGCCGTGCGCCGGGGTCTCCTGATCGCGATTCTCTGCCTGCTCGCGCTCGCCCCCGGGGCGGCGCATGCCGACGTCGACCGCCCCTCGACCGAGGAGCCCATCGAGGTCGTCGTCACGCTCGCACAGAAGCCACTCGGCACGACGCGCTGGCTCGCAGGCCGTCCGGCCCAGACGCGGACGCTCGAGGCGTCACAGGCCGCACTCGAGCGCCGGATCGAGGAGACGCTGCCGGACGCACAGATCCGCTGGCGCTACAGGCTCACCGCGAACGGCATGGCCGTCGTCGTCCCCCGCTCGCAGGTCGACCGGTTGTCCGCCGTCCCCGGCGTTGAGACCGTCTACGGGACCACGCGCTACCGCACGCAGCTCGACCGCAGCCCGCAGCAGATCGGCGCACCGTCGCTGTGGGCTCCCGGGCTCCAGAACGCGGGCGACGGCGTGAAGATCGCGATCATCGACGAGGGGATCGACCAGACACATCCGTTCTTCTCCCCCGCCGGCTACACCATGCCCGCCGGCTTCCCGAAGGGCCAGACGGCGTACACCAACGCGAAGGTGATCGTCGCGCGCGCGTTCCCGCCGGCCAATGCCACCTGGAGGCATGCGTCGAAGCCGTTCGATCCCGTGCACTCCTCGCACGGCACCCACGTCGCCGGCATCGCCGCAGGCAACGCGAACACGCCCGCGGAGGGCGATCGCGTCTCCGGAGTCGCACCGCGCGCCTACCTCGGCAACTACAAGGCGCTGACGATCCCGACCGACGCGGACGTCGGGCTGGACGGCAACTCCCCCGAGCTCGTGGCCGCGATCGAGGCGGCCGTCGCCGACGGTATGGACGTGATCAACATGTCGCTCGGCGAGCCCGAGATCGAGCCCTCGCGCGACATCGTCGTTCAGGCGCTCGGAGCGGCCGCGCGGGCGGGAGTCGTCTCGGTGACCTCCGCGGGCAACGACTTCACCGACTTCGGGCGCGGCTCGGTCAGCTCGCCCGGGTCGGCACCGGACGCGATCACGGTCGCCGCCGTGTCGACGACGAGGAACGGCCCGGAGAACGTCGTCGCCGACTTCTCGTCGAGCGGCCCCACCCCCCTCTCACTGCAGCTCAAGCCGGAGGTCAGCGCACCCGGGGTATCGATCAAGTCGGCCGCGCCCGGTGACGCGTGGACGACGCTGTCAGGCACGAGCATGGCCGCGCCGCATGTGGCGGGTGCCGCCGCGCTGCTTCTCCAACGCCACCCGACCTGGACCCCTGCGCAGGTGAAGTCGGCGCTCGCGCTCACCGGTGACCGCGCCTACGCCGACGAGCGCAAGCAGGTGGAGCTCGCGACGGTGCGGGCCGGCGGGGGCGTGATCAACCTGCAGCGGGCCGACAACCCGCTCGTCTTCGCACGGCCGGTCGCGCTCTCGTTCGGTCTC
Organism: uncultured Gaiellaceae bacterium; assembly: GCA_963802765.1. GTDB lineage: Bacteria > Actinomycetota > Thermoleophilia > Gaiellales > Gaiellaceae > Gaiellasilicea. Next base: position 53,821 of record CAWDJZ010000009.1, on the reverse strand, counting down.
GTCCCCCCGACAACCACGCTGACGCAGCAGGTCGAGCTCACCGACGCGGGGGGCGGCGCCGGGCCCTGGGCGGCGACGATCGAGCCTCAGAGTGGGGCTCCCTCCGTCACGATCTCCGTTCCCCCGGAGGTGGCCGTGCCGGGGACGCTGGCGGTGACTGTCACCACCGCAAATGCGCCCGACGCCGAGATCGCCGGGTACGTCGTGCTCACGCGTGGCGCCGAGCGGCGCCGCCTGCCGTACTGGTTCCGTACCGGCGCAGCGGCGCTCGCGGGCTCGAAGACGACGCCGCTGCGCCGTGCCGGCACCTACTCGTCGACCACGAGGGGCGGCAGCAGCCGGATCACCGCCTACCGCTATCCGGAGCGCCCGGCCGGACACGGCTTCGCCGTCCTGCTGCCGGGGCCGGAGCGCGTCTACCGGATCACGCTCGCTCGGCCGGCGGTGAACTTCGGCGTCGTCGTCACGAGCCGCGCGAAAGGCGTCCGGGTCGAGCCGCGGATCGTGCTCGCGGGCGACGAGCGCCGCCTGACCGGGTACGCCGCGCTCCCGTTCAACCTGAATCCCTACCTGCGCACGTTCGGCGATCCGGTGCCGGCCGCCGGGGCGATCCTGCCCGCGGCAGGTCGGTACGACATCGTCTTCGACAGCCCTTCGGCGGCGGCCTCCGGGAAGTTCTCGTTCCGTTACTGGGTGAACGATGCGACCCCGCCCGCAGCGGCGCTGACGGCGAGGCGCGTCGTGGGCGGCCGGCCCCTTGTCGTGACGGTCTCCGACCGCGGCTCCGGAGTCGATCCCGCCTCGCTCGTCGTCCGCGTCGACGGCAGGGAGCGGCGGGCGCGGTTCGCCGCCGGAAAGGTCAGCATCCGGACGAACGGGCTCCGCAAGGGCCCGCACGCTCTGCGCCTGCAGGTCTCCGACTACCAGGAGACGCGGAACATGGAGAACGTCGGCGGGATCCTGCCGAACACGCGGATCCTCCAGACGACCTTCGTCGTCCGCTAGCGCCTGGCTCCTCAGCGCCTGTCCTTCTCGAACGTCGGCAGCTGATCCAGGTCGCGCTGGACGCTCTCCGCGAATTCCTCTTCCTCGGACCGGATCAGCTTGAGGTTGGCCTTGCGCTTCCTCCGCTCCCGGGCCCGGCGGGCGTCGGCACCGAGCATGCCGCCCACGCGCTGCCATTCCGCCGCCACGACGAGGACGAAGGCAAGGGCGAGCAGCACGATCCAGGGCCAGCTCACACCGCAAGTGTACCCCGACGAAACCTGAGCTACAGTCACGACGGTGAGCCGGGTCGCGCGCCTGTTGATCGCCTCGGCTGCGGCCGCGCTCGTGTTGCCCGCGCTCGCCCAGGCCGAGGAGCGAGTGCTGTCGTTCACGACCGCACCGATCTCGGTCGACGGGTACGGCGTCGCCCAGGAGCCGCTGCTCGTGGAGTCGCCTCGGGTCGACGGCTACGTGGTGGGCATGGACGCCGAGGTCGTCGACGCGCAGGGGCGCGTCCAGGGTCGCGACAAGGTGATGCTCCACCACATCGTCTTCGCCAAGCTCGGCGTGCCCGACTACACCTGCGGCGGAGCCGGAGAGCGCTTCTTCGCCGAGGGCGAGGAGCGCATGGCGCTCACGCTCCCGAACGGGTACGGCTACGCGAACAAAGCGACCGACCGTTGGGGGCTCCTCTACATGCTGATGAACCACAAGCCCCGCCGGCTCGACGGCTACATCCGCTACCGCGTGCGTTACGTCACCGGCGAGACGCTCACGCCGGTGAAGCCGGTGTGGCTCGACATCCGCAACTGCTCCGGGCCCGATCCCGTCTTCGACGTCCCAGGCGGCGGCAAGCGCTTCTCCACCTTCGTGAAGACCGCCGACTTCACGATGCCCGAGAGCGGCCGACTCGTCTCGGGGGGCGGCCACTTGCACGGCGGCGGCATCCGGCTCGAGCTCCGCAACGCGTCCTGCCGCACGACGCCGTTCGCCTCGCGCCCGACCTGGGGCGGCCCGCTGCCGAGGCCGATCCTGCACGAGCCGGGCCCGACGAAGATGTCGTCGTTCCGCTCGAGCGACGGGATCCCGGTGGCGAAAGGCCAGACCCTGCGCCTGGCCGCCGTCTACGACAACGGCAGATCACACACGCGTGCGATGGGGATCATGCTCCTCTTCCTCGCGCCGGGCGTGGTGGGCGGCTGCGGAGCGACTCCGGCGCTCGACGTCGACCTCGGCCGTCCGTCCGCGCCGCCGCCGTTCTCGATGCCGCTGCCGCGCGCGCCGAAGGGCCCGGTCTCGACCGCCCGCTCGACCTTGGTCGGCGACTTCCGCTACGGGGCCGAGCGAATCCTCCTGCGGCGGGGCGCCACCTTCACCTGGACCTTCCGCGGCGCAGTCCGCCACGACGTGACGGTGGTCGGCGGTCCGGAAGGGTTCTCGGCGCCGTGGACGATGTCGGGCGTCTTCACGCACCGCTTCACGAAGCCGGGCGTCTACCGCCTCTTCTGCTCGCTGCACCCCGCGAAGATGGTGCAGCAGATCACGGTTCGCTAGTCACCGCGCCGCTCCCGCGCTACCGTCAGCGGTAGGCAGCGGCCGGGGGTGGCATGGCTTCGTCTCGATCGACGATGCTGCGGCGCATCGGCAGCCTCGCAGCGGCAGGCGCGGCGGGGCTGCTGACGGTCGCCCTGATCTACGGTGTGGCGTTCGATGAGGCGTCGCCGCCGGGTTCAACGGGGACGACCCCACCCTGGCCGACCGTTGGGACGACGCACCCGGGCATAACCGGGACGACGCCGAATCCCGGCGAGGTGCCGACGATCAACGCAGTGGTCAAAGGCCTCTGGCTCGCCAACGTCGCCTTCAACGCGCCCACCACGATGCGGCTGGAGGAACCGATGGTGATCCAGCTGCTGCTCTCGGGCCGGGAGACGATCCGCGAGCTGAAGAAGAAGCTGACCGCCATCGGGGAGCGCGAGGGCGAGCAGATCCGCGCCTCCGACTCGATGGAGGCCGACCTGACCGGCGCGGGCTTCGACATCGTCCCCGTGACGCCGACGGTGCGCCTTGTCAGCCGCGAGGACGTCACCGAGTGGAAGTGGGAGGTCACCCCCAATGAGACCGGCGAGCAACGGCTGCATCTCACCCTGTCCGCGCTCATCGCCCGGGACGGCTCCGAGAAGCCATACGCCGTGCGCACGTTCGAGCGGACGCTCGAGGTGAACGTCCCGCTCCGCGTGCGGCTCGAGACGTTCGTCGACGAGAACTGGCAATGGCTCTGGACGGCTCTCGTCGTCCCAGTCGGCCTCTGGCTGCTGCAACGGCGGCGGCACCACAGGACCCCGCCTACCGGTTCGACTCCTCCAGACGTGCCGCCGCAGGCAACTCCGCACTGAGCGGGACGAGCTCGAACCGGTCGACGTCGACGAGGCCGTGGTCGGTGATTTTCAGGCTGGGGATCACCGAGAGTGCGAGGAACGCGAGCGACTGGAATGGCGACGCGACCTCCGAGCCGAGCGCGTGCACGGCCGCGACGGTCGCCTCGCTCGCCGCGATCACGTCGTCGAGCGGCCCATCGGAGAGGAGGCCGGCGACGGGAAGCGGCAACTCGGCGGCGATCTCGCCCTCGTCGACGACCACGATGCCCCCGCCGAGCTCGACCAGGCGCTCCACCGCACGGGCCATGTCGCCGTCGGTCGTGCCGACGACGACGAGATTGTGGGCGTCGTGCGAGAAGGTCGAGGCGAAGGCGCCGCGCTCGAGGCCGAAGCCGCGAACGAAGCCGAGGCCGATCCGGCCGGTACCCAGGTGGCGCTCGATCACGGCGATCTTGGCGAGGTCGCGCTCGGGATCCGCGAGCGCCGCGCCGTTGTCCGCTCGCAGCTCCTCGACGAGCGCGTCGCTGACGATCTGGCCCGGAACGAGGCCGATCACGCGCGCCTGGCCGCCCTCCCAGGCGACGCGGAAATCGTCGGCCGCCACCGGGCGGATGCGCACGCTCTGCCTCACCCACTCCGGCACCGGGGTGGGAGCGATCTCGTCAACCGCCCGACCCCGCTTGAGCACGATCTCGGGCACGAAGCGCTCGAGGTCGGGCAGCAGCAGCAGATCGGCCTGGTAGCCGGGCGCGATCGCGCCGAGGTGGTCGAGCCCGTGCCAGAGCGCCGGGTGGTGCGAGGCGAGCACGAGCGCGTCCTCGGGCGCGACGCCGTACGAGACCGCATCGCGGACGATCGCGTTGACGTGGCCGTCCTCGGCAATGTGCTCGGGCTCCCGGTCGTCGGTGCAGAACGCCATCCGGCCCGGCCCGAGCTCGACCACGAGCGGCGCGAGCGCCTTCAGGTTTCGCGCCGCAGACGCCTCGCGGATCAGCAGCCACATGCCCGCCCGCAGGCGCTCGCGGCCCTCCTCGGCCGTGAACGCCTCGTGGTCGGAGCGAATCCCCGCCGCAGCGTAGGCCTGCAGTCCCGGGCCGAGCACGCCGGGCGCGTGCCCGTCGACGTGGTGCGCTCCGGCGACCGCGAGCTTCGCGAGCTCGCTCTCGGCGCCGGCGATCACGCCCGGGAAGTTCATCATCTCCGCCAGGCCGATCACCCGCTTCCGCCGCAACAGGCTCTCGAGGTCGCCGGGCGTGAACGGCCGGCGCGGCGACTCGAACTGCGACGCGGGCACGCAGGAGGAGGCGGTGAAGAAGACGTCGAGCGGCAGGTCGTCGCAGACGTCGACGAGCCAGTGGACGCCGTCGGTGCCGAGGACGTTGGCGATCTCGTGCGGATCGGCGACGACAGCGGTCGTGCCGAGCGGCAGCACCAGCCGCGCGAACTCGGACGGCAGCAGCTTCGAGGTCTCGAGGTGCATGTGCGCGTCGATGAGCCCCGGGACGACGTAGGCGCCGTCGGCGTCGACCGTCTCGGCGCCCTCGTAGCGGCCGAGGCCGGCGATCGTGCCGTCGCAGATCGCCACGTCGGCGTCGAGCCACTCGCGTGTGAAGACCGACAGGACGCGACCGCCACGGACGACGAGATCGGCTGGCTCGTCGCCCCGGGCGACGGCGAGGCGGCGGGCGAGATCACCCGTCTGCGGCATCAGCTCTCTCAGCAGGCGCGTCGATGGGGCAAGTATGACCGCGCAGCTCCTCGCCGGATACGCCGTCCTCTGGGCCACGCTCCTCAAGGCTCTGCTCGCGAAGGCCAAGGTGATCCCGGCCGAGTGCGCCCGCTGTGGGCTCGTCTACGAGCGGCGCGAGCTCGGCGGCGCCGTCTGCACCTGCGACCACTGACCGCGTCTCAATCCGAACGGGCCGAGCGACGACTTCGCGCATAGGACGCACGCGATCTCCGCGCCGCCCTGTCCGTTGCGGACATGTGGGGTCCTGGCCCCGACGTGCCCGCAACGAACTGGTCGCTCCTCGCTGCGAAATCGCTCCACGGTACGCCAGAGCGTCAATTTCCTCACTCAGCGACTTAGCCGTTGCGGACATGTGGGGTCCTGGCCCCGACACGTCCGACAAGGGCTAGTTCGCCTCGAAGACCTGCATAGGGAGGCGCGAGAGCGGCTCGCCGCCCTCATCGCCGACGAGCCACGTGTCCTGCATGTAGAGGCACGCCTTCCCGTCCGCAGCGATCGCGTGCGGGTGCATGGAGAGCACCATCCCGGAGCGCAGCACGGTCTCCATCCCCTCGCCCACGCGCGGATGCTCGATCATCGTCATCCCGATCGAGTGGCCGGTGACGTGGCCGAGGTGGTACCCCCGCTCCGTGAAGCCCTTCGAGACGGCGCGGTGGACGTCGTGCGCAGTCGCGCCGTCCCGCATCGCGGTGAGGGCGGCTTCGTGATACTCCGCGTACGCCTCCACCATCGGCTCGACCTCCGGCGGCACGGCGCCGATCGCGCGTGAGACCTCGACCCAGTGCATCCCCGGCCCGGCAATCTCGAGCGACGGGAGGACGAAGTCGCCGAGCGCCGTGTCTTTCTTCGCGATCGCGAACTCCGGCCCGACGAGCACCATGTTCATGGTCAGACGCCCGCAGCCGCGCTCGACGAAGAGCTCTTCCGCGGGCGCCATCACCTCCGCGGCGGTCTTCCCGGGCGCGTAGGCCGCGAGGAACGCCTCGAACCCGTCCTCGTTGATCCGGACGCTCTCGCGCACCGACTCGAGCTCCGCGTCGCTCTTGACCGCGCGCGCGAGGTCGAACTCGGCGTCGAACGGGACGAGCTCCGCGCTTCCCTCGAGCGCCCGGTAGTCGCGGACCGTCATGACGTAGTCGAGCCCGTAGACGCCGAGCCGTCGCCAGCCGCGGTCGCGCGCGGTCTGCGCGATGTGCTCGCCCGGCCGGTCGTGGAAGACCTGCTCGAGCTGCGCGGTGGCGTGCTCGCCGACGTAGCGAGCCTCGGTCGGGAAGACGATCTGCGGCTCCCCGTCGGCCGGAACGACGACGTACGCGTAGCGGTGCACGATCTGGAAGCCCGAGAGGTACGTCACCGACCCCTCGAAGCCGCTGTACTCGCTGCCCGAGACGATCAGCGCGTCGAGCTCCTGCTCGGCCATCGCCGCGCGGACGTTGCCGTAGCGGCGGGCTAGTTCTGCGTCCAAGAGGCCTCCATTCCGTTGATCAGGGCCAGGACGGCCTCGTTGAGCGGGGTCGGGACGCCGTGCTCCCGGCCGAAGCGGACGATGCCCCCGTTGAGCCAGTCGACCTCGGTCGGCCGCCGCGCCTCGATGTCCTGGAGCATGCTCGCCTTGTGCCCGTAGGCGACCTCGGGCTTCGCCGCGTGGTCGATCAGCGCCTCGGGGTCGGCGTCGAGCTCGATCCCCTGCGCGGCCGCGACGGCCTTGCCCTCCTCGACCAGGCCGCTGACGAGCCGGCGCAGGTCGGGGCGCTCGCAGACGCGGCCGTGCGTGAGACCCGTGAGGGCGCCGATCGGGTTCGTCGCGGCGTTGAAGATCACCTTGCGCCACTGCGCGCCGCGCGCGTCGTCGAGGGCCGCGGCGGGCATCCCGCCGCGCGTGCAGGCATCCGCCAGCCGCTCGATCTCGTCCCGGCGCGCGGGGCTCGGCTCGAAAGGGCCGAAGGTCGTGTCGCCTTTGACGTCCCACTGCACCACGCCCGGCTCGAGGATCTTCCCCGCAGGAAAGGTCGTGCCGCGGATCACGCGGGCGACGTGTGGCGCGATCGCCTCCTCGTTGCCGACCCCGTTCTGGACGGAGGCGACGGCGCCGTCCCGGAACGCGTGCGCAGTGGCGGCAATTGCCGCCTCGGTGTGCATCGCCTTGGTCGCGACGATCCCGAAGTCGCAGGCGGGAAGCCCCGCCGCGTCGCTCGTCGCCCGGATGCCGGCCGCATGCACCTCGCCCGCACCCGTGAGGCGCAGGCCGTGCTCGTTGATCGCGTCGACGTGTGCCTGCGCGAGGTCGTAGGCCCAGACCTCGACATCGTCGAGGGAAGCCAGGTTCGCCGCGAACAGCGAGCCCACCGCCCCGCAGCCAACCACGCAAACGATCATGCAGTGCGCCTCCTGGGAAGACGGAGCTCGCGGCCGCCGGTGATCCCGGACGGGCGCAGGATCAGCATCAGCGCCATCAGCGCGCCGAGTATGACCAGCCGCGACCCTTCGGGCAGGTCGAGCCTGAAGCCGATTCCGATCCCGTCCTCGGCGTTGCCGAGCAACGAGTCGAGCCCGCTGACCGCGAGCGCGCCGACGACCGCGCCCCAGAGGCTCGTCACGCCGCCGACCACCAGCATCGCGAGCGTGATGAAGGTGAGCTCGAGGTAGACCTGCTCGGTCGTGATCGAGCCGAGCATGTGCACGAGCAGGCCGCCGGCGAAGCCGCAGAGAGCGCCCGAGAGCGTGAACGCCCAGAGCCGCTGCCGGTGGACGCTGATCCCGACGGCCTGGGCCGCCGCGGCATCCTCCCTGGTCGCGCGCGACTTTCCGGCCGAGCGGGCTGCGCTGGTAGGCGAAAGCGACGAGGACGACGAGCAGCGCCCCGACCGTCGCCTGCAGCGGGCCGGTCGTCTCAGGTACGAGCGGCAGGGTTGTCGCGCCCGGCCCGATCTTCGTCCATTCGCGCAGGAGGTTGTGCGTGATCTCGAGCACCGCGAAGGTGGCGATCCCGGCCGCGAGGCCGGACAGGCGCATCAGAGGCATGCCGACGAGGAAGGCGAACGCCCCCCCAACCGCCGCCGCGAGCAGGAGCGAGGCGACGTTGCCGATCGTGTGGTCGCGCAGGATCGGAAAGAGGTCGGGCAGAACGCCGGTCTTCGACTCGAGCGGGACGGTCAGCACACCGGCGGCGAACGCCCCGACGGCGACGAAGCTGATCTGCCCGAACGAGATCACGCCGGAGCTGCCGACGAAGACGTAGATCGCGACCACGATCGACACGGCGACGAGTGCGTTGAGGAAGTGGATCTCGTTCGAACGCGAGACGAACGTCGCGCCGATGCCGACGAGCACCACGAGGAGCGCAGGCCCGAGCAGCGTTACCCACGTGTCGAGGCGTCTCATACGCGCTCAACCAGCGCGGACTGGCCGCGCGCGAAGAGCCCGGCCGGGCGCAGGAGCAGGACGAGGATCACGAGCGCGAACACGGCCGAGGGCAGGAAGACGGTCTTGTCGGTTGGCAACGCGCCGTTGATCACGCCGGTGGCGAAGCCGATCGTGAAGCCGCCGAGCGTCGCCGTCCAGAGCCGGTCGATCCCTCCCACAACGACTCCGACGAGTACGACGATCGTCTCCTTCAGCGCGAAGTCGGGCGAGACGAGCGGGAACTGGACGGTCAAGATCACCGCCACGGTCGCGGCCAGGACCCCGGAGAGCAGGACGGCGGCGCCGATGACGCGGTCGGCCTTGACCCCTAGCAGCCGAGCCGTGCGGAAGTCGGTGGCGGCGGCCCGCATCTGCAGCCCGATCGTCGTCCGCCCCAGCAGCAGCGCGAGCAGCGCGAGCGACACGATCGCGACCCCGACGGCGAGGATTGTGACCTTGCGGACGTCGACACCGCCGATCGTCACGACCTGGTTCAGCGACGCGACCGAGACGGCCGGCTCGCCGATCGTGCCGTCGCGGACGTCGAGGATCAGCGCGATTGCCTGGAGCAGGAACGCGACCGCGAAGGTCGTCACGAGCATCACGGCCGGCGACTGGGTCCGGAGCGGCCGGAAGACGGCGCCTTCCATCGCGAACGAGAGCGCGATCACCACCGCGAAGCAGGCAAGCACGCTCCCCGCGACGGGCCAGCCCGAGGTGAATGCAAGCGTGTAGGCCCCGGCCATGATCAGCTGCCCGTAGGCGAAGTTGACGAGGCGGAGCACGCCGAAGACGAGGCCGATCCCGACCGCCATCAGCGCGTAGACCGCCCCGAGGCCGACTGCGTCGACGAGCGTCTGAGCGTCGACGGCGGCGACGAGCCAGCCGGTCATGCGAGGTACGCCGCGATCATCCTGTCGGTGTCGTCCGCGTCGGCCGGGCTGAGCGTCATCCGCAGCACGCCGTTCGCAAGCACGTGCGTCCGGTCCGCGAGCGCGACCGTCCGCTGCGCGCGCTGCTCGACGAGCAGGATCGCGACGCCGCGGTCGCGGATCGCCGCGAGGGCGGCGAAGACCGCGTCGACCGTCGTCGGAGCGAGGCCGAGCGAGGGCTCGTCGAGCAAGAGCACGTCCGGGTCGGCCACGAGCGCTCGCCCGATCGCGAGTTGCTGCTGCTGGCCTCCGGAGAGGGCGCCCGCCGGACGGCGGCGGAACTCGGCGAGAATCGGGAAGAGCTCGTATGCCTGCGCGAGCGGATCGCCGCCGTTCCCGCGCCGCGCCGCGAGGCCGAGCCTGAGGTTCTCCTCGACCGTGAGCTCGCCGAAGATCCGTCGGCCCTCCGGCACGAGCGCCATCCCGGAGCGCGCGATTTTCTCTGGTGCGAGCCCGCGCAGAGACGCGCCCGCCAGGCGCACCTCCCCCGCCTCGGGCCGGACGAGGCCCATGATCGCGTGCAGCGTCGTCGACTTGCCGGCGCCGTTCGGGCCGATCAGGCCGACGAGCTCGCCGCGCCCGACCTCGAGGTCGACCCCGCGCACCGCCGGCACCGACCCGTAGGAGACCTGAAGACCGGCGATTTCCAGCATCGTCGCTGTCACTCGACGACCGCGCTCTCGCCGAGGTAGGCGGCCGCGACGTCGAGGTTGCCCCGGATCTCGGCCGGCGTCCCCTGCGCGAGCGTGCGCCCCTGGTCGAGCACCTGGATCCGGTCGCAGACCGCCATCACGAGCGCCATGTTGTGGTCGATCAGGAGCACGCCGACGTCGTGGTCGTCGCGGACCGAGCGCACGACCCCGGCGAACTCCGGCACTTCCGCCTCGGGCAGGCCCGCCGCAGGCTCGTCGAGGAGCACGAAGGTCGGCTCCGTCGCGAGCGCCCGAGCAACGCCGAGCCGCCGCTCGTCGCCGTGGGCAAGCGTCGCGGCAGGCACCTCGGCGTAGGGCTCGAGCGCGAGCAGCGCGAGCAGCTCGTCGGCCCGCTCGCGCGCCGCCCGTGGCCCCGTGCCGACCCCGAGCGCCGAGATCTCGATGTTCTCCCGCACGGACAGCCCCCGGAAGGAGCGGCTGTGCTGGAAGGTCCTCGCGATCCCCGCCCGGCCGCGGCGATGCGGGCTCCAGCCGGTCACGTCCCGTTCGCCCAGCTCCACGCTCCCCGAGGAGGGCACGTCGAAGCCGCTCAGCACGTTGACGAGCGTCGACTTGCCCGCCCCGTTCGGGCCGATCAGGCCGACCACCTCGTGTTGGTGCAGCTCGAGCGTGACCCCGTCCAGCGCCCGCACCCCCGCGAACGACCGGGACACGGAGGAGGCCCGGAGCGTCGCCCCGGGCCTCCCGCGTTCGTCTGTCTCCCGCGCCGCGGTCAATCCCTAGATCTTCGGGACGACCTTGGCGGTCACGGCGCCGACGTAGCGCGCCTTGTTGTTGTGGATCTTGATCACGCGGTACTGCCGCCCGAAGACGGTGTGGAACTGCGGCGAGAAGCTGACGAGCCCGGACAGGGTCGGGACCTTCCTGAACTTCTCCATCGTCGTCGCCAGCGTGGAGCCGGTCGTCGAGCCACCCGACCGCCGAATCGCGGTCACGACGCCGTCGATCGCGGCCGAGCCGGTCACGAAGCCGCCCGTGAACGCCTTCAGCTGCTTCGCGAGCGTCCGCACCGCGGGGATCGGGTCGTCGCCGAACGCCGAGGCGAAGGTGACGGCGTAGTAGTCGGTGACCTGCGGGTTCCCGGCCACCCAGTAGGTGCCGTCGCCCGCCCACGAGTTGAGGATCGGCGTCTTGTTGCCGAGCGAGCGGATCCCCTTGACGAGTGCCGGCAGCTCGCCGAACGCGGTCGAGGTGACGATCACGTCGGCCTCGCGGGCGTTGAGGCGGCTGACCGCCGCGTTGACGTTGTTCGCCCCGGTCGCGTAGCTCTCGCGGCCGGCGATCTTGCCGCCGAGCTGCGTGAACCGCTTCTCGAACGCCTGCACGACGTTCTTGAAGTAGACGAGCAGGGTGTTGGTGGCGAGGTTCGCCGTCCGCCAGCCCCTCCGGTACGCGTACTCGGCCATCGCCGAGCCTTCGTCCTGGGCGACGTTGCCGAAGCTGAACGCGAGCTTGCCGGCCGATCCGAACCGCTTCGGGCCCATCTGGTCCGTGCCGATACAGGGCGCGACTGTCAGCTTGCCGGCCTTCAACGACTCCTGCACGACCGGAGTCGCGAAGTCGACGTCGCAGGTCACGAACATGACGTGGGCGCCCTTGCCGAGCAGTTGCGCCGCACACGACTTCGCCTTGGCCGGATTGTTGTTGTTCGTGTCGCAGGTCTCGATCCGCAGCGGGCGTCCGTTGACGCCGCCCCTCGCGTTCACCTGGTTGACGCGGACCTTCGCCGCCGCGAGCGCGGGCCCGTCGAACGGGGCCATGTTCCCCTTGCTGTCGTACGCCCAGCCGATCACGATCGGCGCCGCCGCATCCGTCTGCGAGGCTCCGAGCCCTGTGCCCACCGTCGCGACGACGACCGCAGACAGCGCGAGCAGCGCCCCGAGGACGCTCCACCGCGTTCTTGCCGTCATTCCTGTCCCCCTTCCGATTGCTGGTAGAAAAGCCACGAGTCTTCCTTCGCCTTGATCAGGCGGTACAGCGCCGTGTGCAGCGGCACGGGCACGCCGAGCCGCTCCGCCTCGCGTACGAGCGAGCCGGTGATCAGCTCGATCTCGGTCGGGCGGCGCGCCTCGACGTCCTCGAGCATGGACGGGTAGTGCGCGCTCCCCCGCTGCGTCGCGAGCACGTTCATCTCCCACGGGTCCTCGTGCAGCTCGATCCCCGCGGCCGCCGCGACGGCCTTCCCCTCGTCGATCAAGGCGTGCACGAGGTGGCCGAGGTCGGACGGCCGCTCCTCCGCAGCGAAATGCGGGTCGTGCGGCAGCCCGGTGAGCGCCGCGACGGCGTTCACGGTCGCGTTGAAGATCAGCTTCGACCACTGCGCCGGCCGCAGGTCCGGGAACGCGCGCGCCTTCAGGCCGGAGCGCTCGATCAGCCCGACGAGCTCCTCGACCTGCTCGTACGGGACCCCGTTGTACGGCCCGAGCCACGTCTCCGTGTCGAGGATGTACTCGACGTGCGTGTCGTCGTGGCGGGTGCCGCTCATGAACGTCACGCCGGAGACGAGCGGCCAGTCGCCGTGCCGGCGCACGACCTGCTCCGCGCCGAGCCCGTTCTGGACCGTGACGACGATCGCCCCCTCGAGCCGTCCTTCGAGCGCGCGCGCCGCCGCGTCGAGCTCGTTTCCCTTCGTCGCCACGATCGCGACGTCGAGCTCCGGGAGCGCAGCGGCGTCATCGGTCGCGTGCACGGCGCCGGTGAAGTCCGCCCGGCCGGAGACAGTGAGGCCTTCGGCCGCAAGCGCCCGGGCGTGCTCGGGTCGTCGCGTCAATACCCACACCTCCGCTACCCGGCTCAGGTGAGCCGCGTACAGGCTGCCGATCACGCCGGCCCCGACGACGCCAATTCGCTCGATCACCCTGGCGCGAGTATCCCGCGCCGGTGACATGTCAGTCAATTCCGGGCGAGTCGCCGGAACTCCGCGTCGGTGAGGAGCCGGCCCTTCTTGGTCGCGAGCGACTTGACGGCCGCAAGCACCTCTGCGTGGCGCTCCGCCGGGAGCTCCAGCCCCAGCTCCTCGGCCTTGAGGCGGATCGAATCGAGGCCGCTTTTCTTGCCGAGCACGATTCCTCGCTCGGCGCCGACCAGGTCGGCGGCGTACGGCTCGATCGCAGGCGGATCGTGGAACTGGCTCGCGACCGCCCCGCTCTCGCGCGTGAAGAGGTTCTCGCCGGTCAGCGGCGTCCACGGCGCGAGCTCGTACCCGGAGCGCTCGCGCACGAGCGACGCGAGCGCACGGGCTTGCGAGAGGTCGAGCCGCGTCGGGATTCCGTACAACCCCTCGAGCGCGAGCGCGACCTCGAGCAGGTTCGCGTTGCCGGCCCGCTCCCCCATGCCGTTCACGGTTCCGTGCACCCAGGTCGCGCCCGCCTGGACAGCCGCGACCGCGGCGGCCGTGGCGAGGCCGAAGTCGTCGTGGCCGTGCCAGTGCACCGGCACGTCGAGCCAGTCGACCGCCTGGCCGACGAGGTACGCCGCCCCTTCGGGCGTCGCGATCCCGATCGTGTCGACCACGACCGCCTCCTGCGCTCCCGCCTCGACGGCTGCGTCGTAGGCGCGGTGGAAGAAGTCGAGCTCGGCCCGCGAGCCGTCGACGCCGAAGAAGGCGACGGTGATCCCCTCGCCCGCCGCGAACGAGACCGCCTTTCGGATCCGCCCGAGCATCTCGTCGTGCGAGACGCCGAGCGCGGCCAGCTTGGCGTCGGAGATGGGGCTCTCGACGACGGCCGCGCGCACGCCCAGCTCGGCGAGCAGCTCCACGTCGGCCTGCACGGCGCGGGCGAAGCCCCACACCTCGGCGCGGAGGCCCGCGTCCGCGATCAGCCTGATCGCCTCGGCGTCCTCCTCCGACACGCGTGGAAAGCCGGCCTCGATCCGGTCGACGCCCGCCGCGTCGAGGGCGCGCGCGATCGCGAGCTTGTCCTCCGGCGAGAGGACGACGCCGACCGACTGCTCGCCGTCGCGAAGCGTCGTGTCGTAGAGCCCGATCGTGTCGTGCGTCTGCGGCTCGAGCGCGCGCCGGTTCAGCTCACCCGTCCAGAGCTTGTCGCGATCCAGGGTCACGAAGCCCTCACGATCCCGTCGGGGAAGCGGCAGAGCCGCTCCGGGCCGTCGTCCGTGATCAGGAAGTTGTCCTCCACGCGCAACCCGCCTCCTTCCGGCCAGTAGACGCCCGGCTCGATCGCCAGCACCATCCCGGCCTCGATCGTGCCCGTTCCGGCCTGGTGTGCGTACGGCGGCTCGTGCGCACGGGCGCCGACGCCGTGGCAGACCGGGTGGCTCGGCTGGCCCGGGTAGCCCAACTCGGCGAGGCCGTCGCGGATCAGCCGGTCGAGCTCGGGCAGGCTCGCCCCCGGCCGGCAGTGGTCGATCGCTGCCCGGTAGACGCCGAGCAACTGCTCCTCGAGCTGGCGGTAGCGCGGCGTCAGATCGCCGGGGACGAGGTTCTTCGTGTGGTCGCACCAGTAGCCGTCGGCGCAGACCCAGATCTCGAACAGGGTCGGCTCGTGCTCGCGGATCGGCCGGTTGCCGGTCGCGGTGAAGGTGCGGATTCCCGGCCCGGACCAGACGAGCGAGAACCCGAGCGCGAGCTCGACCTTGCCGTGCAGGCCGGTGCCGTGCCCGTGCACCCAGCTCTGCCAGAGCGCCGCGGCCTCGCTCTCGGTCATGCGAGGGTGCAGGTGCGCCGCGGTGTGCTCGAGTGCCCGCGCCGCGATCTCGTTCGCCAGCCGCATCCGCTCGATCTCCTGCTCGGTCTTGATCGCGCGGGCGGCGGCGAGGAGCGGCGTCGCGTCCTTCGCCTTGCGGAAGGCGTCGAACCACGCCTTCGGAAACGTCGTCGGCTCGCCGACCATCCGGTCGGCGGCCTGCGTGCCCATGCTGAGCTCGATCCCGACGCGGTCGAAGTCGGAGGCGATCTGTCGTGCCAGGTCGAGCGCGCGCAGACCCGGCGGTCGCGGGTCGCTCTCGTCATAGCCGTGAAAGAGCCGCACCTCGCTCGTCCAGCTCGTCCGCTCCGCGTCGGCCTCGGAAGCCTCGAGACAGATCAGCACCGCCTCGCCCTCGCGCGGGAAGACGACGGCGTCGTAACCCTTCATCCCCCAGAAGTTCGTCAGGTAGAGGACGTTGTCGGGCGCGCGCACGACGAGCGCGTCCAGCTCCTGCTCGGCCATCAGCGCGCGCACGCGCTCGAGCTTCGCATCGTCCCGTGGCCAGCTCACGAGGCGACCGGACCTTGTGTTGAAACAACACAATCCATTCCACTTGCGCCTCGACACGGCTTCGCTCCGAGTCGCGAGGAGAGCTTGTGTTGGTTCAACACAAGCCTCATCGTTTCGACCCCACGTGGACGAGGACTCCGTTCGGATCGATGAACGAGCACATGCGCTCGCCCCAAGACTGGTCGGTCGGCGTGAGAACCTCCTCGGCTCCCGCCTCCCGCAGCCGCGCGGCCGCGTCGTCGACGTCGTCCGCGTAGACCCAGAGCGCGAAACCGCGCTCGTCGCCCTCAGGGCGTAAGCCGACACCGATCCCGAGCGGCTCGAGGGCAAGGAACGCAAACACCGGCCGGCCGTCCTCCTCGTGGCGGAAGGTCTCCTCAAAGCCGAACGTGGAGCTATAGAACGTGATCGCCTGCTCGACGTCGTCCACGTTCACGATCGGGAACGCCTCGCGGAACGCGTTCACCAGCGCACGCGCGGCGGGGCAGGCTCGCCATGCGCCTCCTCCCAGCCGATCACGGGGTTGCGCAGAACGCCGATCCGCTCGATCTCCGCCTCGATCACGTCGCCCGGCCGCAGATAGAGCGACGCCGCGTCCTCCGAGAAGCCGGCCACGCCGCTGACCGTCCCGGTCGAGAGCACGTCGCCCGCCGAGTAGCCGAGCGCCGAGTAGTGGGAGAGGATCTCCGGGATCGTCACGCTCATGTTCCCCGAGTGCGACGTCTGCCGCGACTCGCCGTTCACGCGCAGCTCCATCGCCAGGTCGTGCGGGTCGGTGATCTCGTCGGGGGTGACGATCCAAGGTCCGAGAGGGCAGAAGGTGTCGATCGCCTTGCAGAAGCCGAAGACGCCCGAGCGCATCTCGCGCCGCTGGATGTCGCGGGCGGTGATGTCGTTGAAGATCACGTAGCCGCCGACGTAGTCCATCGCCTCCTCGGGCGGAAACCACTTGCCGGCCTTCTTCAGGACGACCGCGAGCTCGAGCTCGTAATCGAGCTCCTCGGTCAGGTGCTCGGGATAGACGACCGGCTCGTCCGGGCCTACGATCGCGTCCACGTTCTGGAAGAAGACGATCCAGGGCGCGATCTCGTGCGACCAGTCGACGACCTTCGACTCCTCCTCGTGCTCACGGAAGTTGCCGGCGGTGTGGAAGAACTTCTTCGGCACGATCGGCGCGCGGAGCGTCGCTGCCGAAAGCGGCACGCGCTCTCCTGTCTCCTCGGCTCCGCCGAGCTCGAACCAGGCGCGCGTGCTCGGCACGTCGAGGATCGCAACCTCGTCGCCGTCGACGTAGCCGACCCGACCCTCGTCGAAGGTGACGAGCCTCATCCGCAGATCCCCTCCGCCGCGCGCGCGTAGACCTCGGCGATCTTGACCAGGCCGTCGATCTCGAGATTCTCGCCGTACTCCGGATCGGGAAGCCCGGACGAGGTGCCGTAGTTGACCGTCGCGATCCCGTAGCGCGAGAGCACGGACGCGTCCGAGAACCAGCGCGTCACGTCGCGCTCGGGCGGCGAGCCGAAGACCTCCTCGTGAGCGTCCTCGAGGGCGCCGACGAGCGGGTGCGATTCCTCCAGCTGCGCACCAGGCGCGGTCACGTACACCTCCGCCTCGACCCCCTCCAGGCCCCGCGCGAACTCCAGCGCACGCCTTCGTGCGGCTGCCATCTCGACGTCCGGCGGCACCCGCAGGTCGAGGAAGAGATCGGTCCGGTGCGGCGTCCGCGAGGCGCGCCAGCCGAAACCGCCCTGGATCGCGCCGACGTTCGCGACCCCGCGCACGTCGCCGTAGCTCATCTCCTCCTCCCAGGCCGGGAGCCACTCGAGCACGCGGTCGAGCACGTCGCGCATGCGCACGATCGAGTTCTCCTCGAGCCGCCCCGACGAGAACGCGGTGTGCACGAACGGCCCGGAGGTCGAGAGCCGAAGCCAGAGCGTGCCGAAGTGCGCCAGCACGAGCTTCTGCTCGGTCGGCTCGCCGAGGATGCACATGTCCGCGGCGCCGCCGTGACCAACGAGATGGCGGGAGCCGGTCGCGTAGCCGCGGTACTCGGCGCCCTGCGCCTCGCCCTGCTGCGTCTTCTCGATCTCACCCGCGACGGCGGCGATCAGGACGTCGCCCCGGAGCGGCGTGTCCGCGAGCGCGCGCAGCGCGGCCAGGTACGCAACGAGCGCCCCTTTCATGTTCGAGATCCCGAGCCCGTAGATCCGGCCCTCCCGCTCGAACCCGCGCGGCTGGAATCCGGGAATCCCGGCGAGCCAGGCCTCTCGGCCCGAGTAGGAGGTGTCCAGATGGCCGTTGAACATCAGCGTCGGGCCGCCGCCGGTGCCCGCCCGCGTCGCGAGCACGTTCGCCCGTTCGTCCTCGACCTGCTGCCACTGAACGACGAGGCCGAGCTCCTCGCACTGCCCGGCCATCCAGGCGGCCATCGCCTCCTCGGAGCCGGTCAGGCTGGGGATCGAGACGGCCGCGAGCGCGTCGGCGACCAGCCGCTCCCGGTCGATCACGGCTTCCTCCCCGAGCCGAGCTTCGCTGATACCCGCACGGTTCCGCCCTCGGCCTCGAGCCTGCGGGCGAATGCATCCCGAACCCGAAGCTGGGTCGCGGGCTCCTGGGCGACGACGTTCGCCCGGAGTCGCACCGCGCCCCCCACGATGCCCTCCCAGAGGGCATCCGCGGATGGCGGCTCGTGATCGTGCTCGACAACGACGATGTCGACGTCGTCGAACCCGCTTCCCTCCAGCAGCGCCGACAGCGCCGCGTCGTCGGCGAAGTGGAAGATCGGCAGCCCCGCAGGCGTCTCGGCGGCGTGCTGGGCGCCTGCCTCCTCGATCGCCTCGAAGACGATGCCGTGCAACCGCGACCGCGCGGGCACATTCCAGACCGACAAGGCGGCCCGGCGTCCCGGCCGGAGCACCCGGGCGAGCTCGGTGGCGGCACGCTCAGGGCGTCCCATGTGCAGGAGCCCGAATCCGCAGACGGCGGCGTCGAAGGATGCGTCCGGGAACGGCAGCGACTCCGCGTCGCCGCGCACGAACGTGCTCTCCGGCTGCCGCTTGGACGCAAGCTCGACCATTGCGTCGGCGACATCGATCCCGACCACCCGGGCTCCTCGGCGCGCCGCGGCGCCGGCGACGACGCCGGGCCCCGTGGCCACATCGAGCACGTCCGTCCCCGCCTCCACACCGGCCGAATCGAGCAGCGGCTCGGCGAACGTGGCAGTCACCTGCGCCATGTAGTGCGTGTACGCGGTCGCGGCTTCTTCCCAGCCTGCGGCCTCGAAGGCGTTGAATGCCGCCGGGTCGTAGCTCACGAGCGGAAGTGCGGCAGCACGTTCTCCCCGAAGAGGCGGATCTGGTCGTGCCGCTCGTCCCCCCACAGCTCGAGCATGACATGCGTGCAGCCGGCGTCCCGGTACTCCTCGATCGCGGCGATGCAGTCGGCCGGCGTGCCGGCGATCGGCTTGCACTTGTCGAGGATCTCATCCGTCACCTTCGCCTTCGCGGCGAGGCGGCCGCCCTGCTCCATCGCGTCCGCGATCGGGCGGATCTCGTCCTGCTCGAGTCCGGCCAGGTCGAGCAGCGTGTCGGCGGCGCCCCTGATGTTCTGCACTTTGTTCGCCAGGTACATGCCGGCGATCTCGCGGGCGCCGTCCCGGCCCCGGTCGCGGTCCTCGTCGATCGAGGCGACGACGGTGCAGCCGATGTCGATGTCCGCCTTCACGTTCTCGCGCGTGTAGCGGACGAAGGCTGGTGTCGTGATCGAAGGCGTCAGACAGCCCTCGGCGAGCTCGCCGGCGAGCGCCTGCATCTTGGGCGCCGTCGCGGCGATGTAGACCGGCGGTACCTCCCGCGGCGTGTGCGCCTCCTCCGACAGCGCCGGCACCGACGCGCTCCACGTGTCCCCCGCGTACTCGAACGCTCCACCCCCGAGCACGCCGCGGACGATCTCGACCGCGTCGCGCATCGGCCCGAGCGTCTTGTTGGTCTGCATCTGCGCGTTGTTGAGGAAGATCTTCGACGTCCCGAAGCCGAGCAGGAACCGCCCAGGTCCCGCCGCCTCCTGGACGACGCGGGCATCCATCGCGACCTGGACGGGATGGCGCGTGAACGGCGAGATGATCCCCCACCCGATCGTCAGCCGCTCCGTCTCGCGCGCCATCAGCGCCGAGACGACCGTCGACGAGCGGGCCTCCATCTGGTGCTTCCTCCACCACGGGTATGCCTCGGCCAGCCAGATCGTGTCCATCCCGGCCTCGTCCATCACCCGCGCGGACGCGAGCATCTCCTCGAGCGGCTCCATCGTGAGCTGCATGACGCCGATTCGGAACGGAACCGGCACTAGTGCCTAGCCCGCGGGCGCGTCTGAGGCGTTCGCTTGCTCGACCTGCGCTTCGAGCGCCTTGAGGACGTTCCCGACCTGCTGGTTCACGATCGGCTGCAGCACGCGCTGCCCCATCGAGCCAACGGGGCCTGCGATCTTGACGTCGGCGGACCAGTTCATCGTCGTCTGCCCCGGCCCCGCCTCGCTGAGGTCGAACGAGGTGACCATGTTCATGATCGCGCCGACGCCGTCACCCTTGGCGGCGAGCTCGGCATGCTCCGGCTCGCGCTCGACGAGCTTCTCGAAGTTGATCTTCATCCGGAGACCCCCGAGCCCGAGCGGGATCTTCACGTTGGCGGTCCAGTGCCGGTCGTCGTGCACGTCGAAGCTCTCGACGCCCGGCATCAGCTCGGCCATCTGCGCCGGATCGTTGAGCACGCGCCAGACGACCTCGCGCGGCGCTGCGAGCTCCCTCGTCCCGGACACGATCACCGCGTGAGCCTCACGCCGGCGTCACCGTGACGTTGGCCCGCGTCTTCTCCGGCTCCTGCAGCATCGACCAGACCCGGTGCGACGGGTTGCAGCTGTCGTAGACGATGGGCTTCCCTGCCGGCCGGAGCGCGTCCTGGATCGCGGCGCAGATGCTGTGGATGCCGCCTCCGCCACCCTCGCCCATCCCCTTCGCGCCGAGAGGCGAGAACGGTGAGGGCGACTCGATCGCTCCCGTCTTCAGCGCGGGCACGTCGAGCGCATGGGGCACGTGGTAGTCATAGAAGTTCGAGGTCAAGAGCTGCCCGTCCTCGTCGTAGACGAACTCTTCGTGGAGTGCGGCGCCGATCGCGTGCACGGTGGCGCCGTGCACCTGCCCCTCGACGATCTGCGGGTGGATCCGCACGCCGCAGTCGTCGACGGCGGCGTAGTCGACGATCTCGACGACGCCCGTCTCCTCGTCGACCTCGACCACGCAGGCATGGATCTGCGAGGCGTACGTGAGCGTCAGCTTGCCCGTCTTCTTCTCGGTGTCGACCATGCCGAAGTACGGCCGGTAGACGAAGCGGTGGTTCAGGGTCGGGTTGAAGTCGGGAGGCAGGAAGGCGTTGTTCGCGTTCACGATCGCACCGAGCGCCATGAACGGCAGCGCCGCCTCCGGCGGGCCGTCCTTGATCCGCGCGAAGCCTTCCCCGAGCTCGATCTGGTCCTGGTCGCACTGGAGCACCGCGGCGGCGAGCGCGACCATCTCGGCGCGCAGCGCGTCCGCGGCTCCCTTGACCGCGCCGAGGCCCGTGACCGCGAACTGGCTCGCGTATGTTCCCGAGAAGCCGGCGTGCGAATTGAAGAACGAGTCGTGGCCCTGGCGGACGTGCACCTGGTCGGGCGAGCAGCCGATGATGTCCGCGACCACCTGCGAGGCCGTCGTCTCGTGCCCCTGCCCCTGTGGGACGGTGCCGAGCGTCACCACGACCTCGCCGAAGATGTCGAGCTTGACCGTGGCGGCCTCGTTGTTGCCCGAGAACTGGAGCTCCGGGTTGAGCAGGGTCGACTGGCCGAAGTTGTTCGTTCCGGAGTCGAGCGTCGAGCCGATCCCGACGCCGAGCAGCTTGCCCCGCGCGGCCGCCTCCTCCCGGCGCTGCTCGATCGAGTCGTAGTCGATCAGCTCGAGCGCGATGTCGAGGCAGCGCGCATAGTCGCCCGAGTCGTAGACGCAGCCGTTCGGCGTCTCGTACGGCATTTGCTCGGCCTTGACGTAGTTGCGCTTCCGGATCTCGACCGGGTCGAGGTCGAGCTCCGAGGCGACGATGTCGATGATCCGCTCGGTCAGCCAGAGGTGCTGCATCCGCGAGTAGCCGCGGTTCGGCGACACCGGCGACTTGTTCGTGCACACCTGGGTGAAGTCGACCCGGATGTTCCGCCAGGCGTAGCAGCCCGGCGTCACCTGCGCCCAGATGATGCAGCCGAGCGGCTCATAGCGTGGAAACGCGCCGCAGTCGTCGAGCGCCCTGACGCTGAAGCCGAGCAGCGTCCCGTCGGCCTTGACCGCCACCTCGACGTCGTGGAACCACCGCTCGTTGCCGTGCGCGTTGGCCGTGTGCTGGTCGGTGCGCCACTCCGTCCAGTTCACGGGCCGGTTCAGCTTCCGCGAGAGCAGGCAGAGCGTGACGTAGTACGGGTGCAGGCAGATCTTGTTGCCGAAGCCGCCGCCGATATCGCGGGTGACGAAGCGGAGCTTGTCCAGACCCGTGCGCAGCGCCGGCGCCATCCAGATCGCGCCGATGCCGGGCATCTGGTGGTTGCAGTGAATCGTCCACGAGGCCTCGGCCCGGTCGTACTCGACGAGGGCGCCCGAGCACTCGAGCGGCGTCGAGCTGAAGCGGTGGAAGTGGAGC
Organism: uncultured Gaiellaceae bacterium; assembly: GCA_963802765.1. GTDB lineage: Bacteria > Actinomycetota > Thermoleophilia > Gaiellales > Gaiellaceae > Gaiellasilicea. The sequence continues at coordinate 31,733 of CAWDJZ010000009.1, read as the reverse complement.
TCGTCGATCCGGACGATGTGGTCCGCCTCGGTCTTCGCCGCCTCCCAGTCGCCCCAGCCGAAGACGCCGCTCCAGACCACGTTCGAACCGGCATCCTCGTGCATGACCGTCTCGTTCTTCACCGCCACGCGTGCGTCGACGAGCACGTCGAGCGGCTCGTATTCGACCGCGACGAGCTCGGCGGCGTCGCGGGCGAGCTCCCGGGTCCGGGCGCAGACGGCGGCCACCGGCTCGCCCATGAAGCGCACCCGCCCCACCGCGAGCGCGTAATCCTTGATCTCGCTCCCCGGCGGCGTCGACATCTCGAAGAACGGGTCGGTCTGGATCGCGACCTCGTCGCCGGTGAGCGTCCCGTAGACGCCGTCGAGCGCGAGCGCCGCGGCGACGTCGATCGAGACGATCTTCGCGTGCGCGTGCGGCGAGCGGACGAAGTGGACGTAGCCTGTCCCGTGCCGGCGAACGTCGTCGAAGAAGACTCCCTGGCCCTGGACGAGGCGCTTGTCCTCCTTGCGCGGGATGGACTGGCCGATGTGGCCCTTCTGGAGCTCGACGGGTGCGGTGGTGGTCTCGGTCGTGCTCATGCGTTCGCGCTCACGATTGCCTCGACGATATTGACGTAGCCGGTGCAGCGGCAGATGTTGCCCTGGATCGCCGTCCGCGCCTCGTCCTCGCTCGGCCGCGGGTTCTCTGCGAGCAGCGCGGACGCGCTCATCAGCATCCCTGGCGTGCAGTAGCCGCACTGGAGCGCGTGGTGCGCCGAGAAGGACTGCTGCAGTGGGCTGAGCTCGCCGTCTGCCGACGCAAGGCTCTCGACCGTCGCGACCGTCGCGCCGTCCGCCTGGACGGCGAGCACCATGCAGCTCTTCACCGCCTGCCCGTCCAGGTGAACGGTGCAGGCGCCGCAGTTGCCGGTGTCACAGCCGACGTGCGTCCCGGTCAGGTCGAGGTCGTCGCGGATGAAGTGCACGAGCAGACGGCGCGCGTCGACCTCGCGCTCGTAGACCTCGCCGTTGACCTCGATCGAGACCGAGCGGCTCGTCGAAGGCTCTTCCACGCTCACCCTCCCCTCTCCGCCGCCTGCCGCACCGCGCGCACCGCGCAGACCGCTGCGAGGTGGCGACGATAGTCGGCCGACGCATGCACGTCGGACGGCGGTTCAAAGCCGGCCTCGGCGACCGCCGCGCGCACGCTGTCGTCGTCCGTCCCGGACGGTCTCACGACAACCGGTACCGCGTCGACGCACCCGAGCACGATCCGCGGCGTCCCGTCCGCGAGGCTCGCCGCGGCGTTCGCGATGCAGGTCCCGTCCCGGCCGACCGTGACCGAGGCGAACCCGTCGGCCGCATTCGCGGCTGCCGGAACCGAGATCGAGACGAGCAGCTCTCCCTCACCGACTGCGGTCATGTAGACCCCGAGGAAGAACTCCTCGGCGGAGACGGTGCGCTCGCCCGAGTCGCCGCGGATCGTGAACGACGCGTCGAGCGCCACGAGCAGCGGCGGCAGGTGGTTCGTCGGATCGTTCGAGCAGACGTTGCCGCCGATCGTGCCGCGGTTGCGCACCTGCACGTCGGCGATCTGGGCGGAGACCTCGGCGAGGATCGGGCGGGAGACGTCGACCTCGGACGACCCCATGATCTGCGTGTACGTCGCCATCGCGCCGAGCTGGAGCGTCTCCCCCGAGACCGTGATCCGGCGCAGGTCGTCGAGCCGATTCAGGTCGACGAGCACGTCGGGCGAGGCGGCGCGCGCCTTCATCACGTTCAGGAGCGTCTGCCCACCGGCGAGCGCGCGGGCGCCCTCGTTCGCCGCCAGGAGCCGGACGGCCTCGTCCACGGACGACGGGCACGCGTACTCGACCTCACGCAGGAGCATCGGGGGTGAATCTCACGCATCGGACGCTGACATGTCAAGCCACCAGCGGCGTCGTGCCGTGTCTCTATCGTCAGGCCTGCGATGCGGCAGCCCGTCGACGACGAGATCCTGCTCGGCGACAACCTCCCGCTGTTGCGCGAGTTCACAGACGCGACCTTCCAGCTCGTGTACGTCGACCCGCCCTTCAACTCGGGACGGACGCAGCGGCGGCGCACACTCGAGACGGCGGCCGACCCGGCGGGCGACAGGCTCGGCTTCGCCGGGCGCCGCTACCGCAGCCGGCTCCTGGCCGAGTCCTCCTACCGCGACTCGTTCGACGACTACCTCGGTTTCCTAGCGCCGCGCCTCGAGGAGGCCCGCCGCGTGCTGAAGAGCACCGGCACGCTCTACTTCCACGTCGACTACCGCGAGGCCCACTACTGCAAGCTCCTGCTGGACGAGCTCTTCGGCCGCGAGTCCTTCCTGAACGAGATCATCTGGGCCTACGACTACGGCGCGCGCTCGACGCGCCGCTGGCCCGCGAAGCACGACACGATCCTCGTCTACGTCAAGGACGCGGCGGCGCTACCACTTCGACGCCGCCGAGGTCGACCGTGAGCCGTACATGGCCCCCGGGCTCGTGACGGCGGAGAAGGCGGCGCGCGGGAAGCTGCCCACCGACGTCTGGTGGCACACGATCGTGCCCACGAACGGTGCCGAGAAGACCGGCTATCCGACCCAGAAGCCGGAGGGGATCGTGCGGCGGATGGTGCTGGCCTCCACGCGGCCGGGCGACTGGTGCCTCGACTTCTTCGCGGGCAGCGGCACGCTCGGCGCCGTCGCGGCCAAGCTCGGGCGCCGCTACGTCCTGATCGACTCGAGCCCGGAGGCGGTCGCGGTGATGCGAGCGCGGCTCGCGGCGTCGAGCTCCACGTCACGCGACCAATTGTCGACCCAGTAGAGTCGCGCCCGTGAACGGCTTCGACGCTGTCTGCGTCGGCAGCGGCATCAACTCACTCGCCGGGGCGGCGCTGCTGGCGAAGGAAGGCTGGCGCGTCTGCGTCCTCGAGCGGAACGACTGGCTCGGCGGCGCGATCAAGACCGTCGACGGGCTGACGGCGGCCGGCTTCACGCACGAGGTCTTCTCCTCGTGGCACCCGCTCTGGGTCGGCTCTCCGGCCTACGCGGAGCTGAAGGCGGACCTCGACCGGCTCGGGCTCGAGTACCTGAACACTGACCTCCCCACCGCCGCCGCGTTTCCCGACGGCTCGAGCGCCTTTCTCTCGACTGACGGCGCCGCAAACGCCGCCGAGCTCGGACCCGAGTGGCAGCGTCAGTTCGACGAGTTCATGGGCGGCGCGGACGTCGCCTTCGGCGTCCTCGGCACCGAGCTCTGGTCGAGCCAGGGTCTCTCGCTCGGCCGCAAGGCCTACTCGCACTACGGCCGCCACGGCCTCGTCGAATTCGCGGGTCACACGCTCCTTTCGGCGCGCGACTGGCTGACGGAGACATTCGAGCGCGAGCAGGCCCGCGGGCTGCTGGCGCCGTGGGTGCTGCACACCGGGCTCGGCCCCGACCAGGCTGTCTCGGGCTTCATGACGCAGGTGATCGCCTGCTCGCTGCAGCTCGGCGGCATGCCGGTCCCGAAGGGCGGCGGCGTCAGGCTCGTCGAGGGTCTGGCGGCGATCGTGCGCGAGGCCGGCGGCGAGCTGCGCACCGAGGCCGAAGTCGAGCAGATTCTCGTCGCCGACGGGCGCGCGACCGCCGTCCGTCTCGCCGGCGGCGAGACGGTCCCTGCCGCACGCGCCGTGCTCGCCTGCGTCACGCCGACGCAGCTCTACGGGCGGCTGCTCGCCGACGGAGCCGTCCCGGAGCGCGTGCGGGACGCGGCGCGGCGCTTCCGCTACGGGCGGGGCGAGATGCAGATCCACATCGCGATGAACGAGCCGCCGCGCTGGCGTGGCGATGAACGGCTCGCAGGGGTCCCGCTGCTCCACCTGACCTCCGGGCTCGACGGCGTCTCGCGCGCCGTCAACGAAGCCGATCGGGGCCTGCTCCCCGCCGAGGCGACGATTGCACTCGGGCAGCCCATGGCGGTCGATCCCTCGCGCGCCCCCGCCGGCTCGTGGGTGCTCTGGGTGCAACTCCAGGAGCTGCCGCCCCGGCCGAAGGGCGATGCCGCCGGCGAGCTCGACACGAGCGGCGGCTGGACCGAGGAGCTGCGCGAGGCCTACGCCGACCGGATCGTGGCGCGCATCGGCCGGCACGTCGAGAACCTGGAGCAGGCGACCGTCGGCCGCGTCGTCCTCTCCCCGCCGGACCTCGAGGCGGCCAATCCGAACTGGGTCGGCGGCGACATCTACGCCGGCTCGTGCTCGCTCGACCAGAACCTGCTCTTCCGGCCGACCCCGGCCACGCCGGGCCACGAGACACCTGTCGATCGGCTCTTCCACATCGGCGCCAGCACCCACCCAGGCCCGGGCCTAGGCGCCGGCTCGGGCTACCTCGTGGCGAAGCACCTGACCCGACCGCCGCTGCGGAGGCGCCTGCTGGCGAAGCTGCCGGGGGTGCCATGACGCTCTCGTTGAGCGAGATCTCGACCGTCACCGCGAGCTTTCGCGACGACCTCGGCGCGTATGCCGCCGCCGGCTTCGACGGGATCGGCGTCTGGGAGATGAAGCTCGGCGAGGACGACGACGACCTGGCTGCGCTGCGCGCGAGCGGGCTGCGCGTGACGAACTGCGTGCCCGCCGTCCCGTCGGTCCTCCCGAACACCGTCATCGAGGGGCCTGACGACGTCGAGACACGCGTTGCCTCGCTGTGCGCGTCGATGCATCGCTTGGCGCGCTTCGAGCCGGAGAGCGTGCTCTGCCTGACCGGCCCGGCCGGCGACCGGGACGAGTACGAGGCGCGTCAGCTCGTGATCGACGGCCTGCGGCGGATCGCCGCGGCCGCCGACAACGCGGGTGTCCAGCTCGGCCTCGAGCCGATCCACGCCGTCCGAGCGCGACGGGCTCACGCTGGTGACGACGATCCCCGAGACGCTCGAGCTGCTCGACGAGGCGGGCTTGCCGGACGTCGGGATCATGGTCGACCTCTGGCACGTCTGGGACACGCCGGACGTCGAGCAGCACCTGGCTGCCAACGTCGGGCGGATCACGGGCGTCCACGTCTCCGACTGGTTCGCAGAGGAGCGCGGCGACCGCGCGCTGCCGGGCGAGGGGATCTCCCGCACGCCCGAGCTGATGGGCGTGCTGCGCGACGCCGGCTGGCGCGGCTCGTGGGACGTCGAGATCTTCGGCGACCCGGAGCGGCCGGACTCGCTCTGGTCGCTCGATGTCGACGAGGCGGCGGAACGCGCCTACGCCGCGGTCGCCGCGCTCGCTTCGCACTAGAGATAGACACTCGCCGGGCTCACGCCTCGGCGAGGTCGATCTCAGCGGGGAGCTCGCGCTGTTCGACCGCCGGCTCGAGCTCGACGCGGGTTCGCGCATCGAAGTAGACGTACGCGGTGACGAGCGCGACGAACGGCAGCGCCGCGGCGTAGACGATCCCGGCCACGATGTTGAGCGTCGCGAGCGGCGCGTCCACGACGAAGATCAGCAAGGCCCCGAGGAGCGGCCCTGCACCGAGGGAGATCGCTGCGCTCAGCCCGACGAGTGAGGCGGTGCGCCACCAGCGCCTGCGCACCAGCTCGCCACTGCGACGGAGCGCCGAGACACCGCGCAGGTCCTCGAGCTCGACAATCGGCGCGAGCAGGCACCAGCGCACGGCAAGCCAGATCGCGACCGGTATGAGGAACGTCGTCGTTGTCAGCACCACCCAGCCGGCGACAAACAGGCCGATTGCGCCGAGAAGCGGCCGGATGCGCCTGAACGCCGTTGCGTAGGCGGAAACGGCGCCGACCTGCCGGCCCGAGTCGAGCTCGAGCAGCGCGCACGCGGTCGCGGCCTGGACGAGTCCGAGGCCGAGCAGCGCCAGCGTGGTACCGATGATCAGCGCCAGGAGCGCGGCGCCGCCGGCGAGCTCGCCCGTGCTGCTGATCCCGACATGCCCGAGCCCCTCGAGAACGAGCCACTGGAGGAACGTGATCACGAGGGCGATCGGGATCAGGAGCAGTCCGATCCCGAGGAAGACCCGAACGTGTCGGACGTACATCGAGCCTGATGCCGAAAGGATCTGGCCCCAGCTACGCCTGCGGCCGAGGCGGAGCGGCGCCACGGGCGTCCAGGTCGCTCGAATCGTCACGAAGGCAAAGAGCGCGGCGACGGCGGCCAGCAGGAGCACGACCAGCGCCGGGTTCTGCAGGAAGAGGATGAGGCCGCGCGAGGCCCTCGCCACGCCGCTGCAGAAGAGGTCGGTCGCGGTCGTGCCGAAGAGCCCGCCGGTGGGCACTGCGTAGCTTCGCTCCCGCCAATCCTCCGACCATGTAATCGGCTCCGTCCATTGCCCCTTCATGTTCGGGCCGGTCGGCCCGTTGAAGAACGCCCGCTGGAGCTCGCCCCACCGGCCCTCGAACTCGATCCAGGGGAAGGCGTCCGCGGCGGCTGCCGGGTCGCTCGGGATCGTCGCGACTACGGGACGCAGCTCGCGGTGTGGGCCACGCGTGTCGTCGCAGCCGACCCCCGCCTCGGCGGAGCTGCCGAGGTAGAGCGCCTCAGTGAACTTGTTCGCGTGCGAGCCGGCACCCGGATAGACCACGGGATGGGTCTCGTCAACGCGTTCGAGCTTCTCGTCGTCGTCCCAATCCGCCCGCTCGGCGCCCTCGTGCGAGCTGTAGCCGATCGCGACCGGCTCTTCATCGAGCGCCTCGCGCGGGTCGTCGGCGTCGAAGACGAGCTGAACCATCTCCCAGTCGCCCTCGTGCGTGTTGTTGAAGTCGTTGAAGGTGTAGAAGAACCAGTACTGGAGCGCGAGCTGTCCGGGCCGGCCGGCTTCCGTCGCGACGTGCGCGTAGACGGTCGGTTCGCTCCCCTCGGCGAGGCGGCGTGTCCATCGTTCGTAGTCGCAGCCGGCGTCGAGCGCGTCGCCGGGGAAGTCGAGGTGATACTCGAAGCGGTTCCGGAGATCTTCACCGGTGGGCGCGATCTTTACGAGATCTGTGGGGCTCCAGGGGCCGCGCAGGGCGACGGTCGGCTCCTCGTCGAGCAGCAGCTCGACGTCGAGCGGGTCGTACGGCTCGCCCGCCTCGCACTCCTCCTCCTGCTCGACGAGCCGGACGACCGGCGCATAGCGTTCGGCGAGCTCGCGTTCGTCCGCGAGGTCGGCCGCGGCGCCCGGCGCCGCGACGAGCGCGAGACACGCGATGACGAGCAGCGCGCGCAGAAGCCTCACACCAGCGGACGATAGAAGGTTCACAGACGCCGCTCCCACACTCGGTGCAGCAGCTCGCCGACTGCGCTCACGTGGGTCTGAAGGCGTCGTACAGCCAGATGACGGTCGCGATCAGGAAGGCGGTACGCCAATCGCGAGCGCCACTTCGCTGCGATCATCACACGATCGGCGCGCGCGGGGGCCGAGCCGGCTTCCTAGAGCGGGCGGCCGGTGAGCGCGAGGACGTTCGCGACGAACTTCTTCGTGTCGTCGAACAGACCCCGCTCGCGCACGGCCTTCTCGCCCTGGTACCAGGCGGCGAGCGCGAGCCGCTGGTCGCCCTCGAAGCGCTTGAGCAGGTGGTTGAGGAGCGTCATGCCGATCTCGACCCCGCCTTCGCCGGTCCGCGGAACGCTGCGGCCGAGCAGGATGGTCTCGACGAACGCCCACGTCTCGGGCATCACCTGCATCGGCCCCCAGGCACCCGTCGACGAGGTCACGTTCGTCTGGAACCCGGACTCCTGCCACGCGAGCGCCCGGGCGAGGCTGACCGGAAGGCCGTAATGGTTCGCCCACTTGTCGATCAGGCCGCGTACGGTCGAGCGGCTCAGCTCCACGGCCGGTCCGGGCGACGCCGTGCCCGGGAGGCGCAGCGTGTCGCCGATTACGACGAGATTCGGCGAGTCGAGGTCGTTCGCCTTCGCGAGCGCGGGCACGGTCGTCTTGTGCCGCGCCGCGATCTCGGCGAGCGTGTCACCCGGTCGGACCGTGTACGAGATCATGCTCGCGGTCGAGCGAGTGAGCACGGGCGTCCGCTCGCCGTGGCCGAAGGCGGTCAGCGTCGCAGGGCCGAAGATCCCATCGACAGCAAGCCCACGGGCGCGCTGGAAGCGGGTGAGCGCGGACCTCGTCGACGCCCCGAAGTGGCCGTCGACCTCGAGCAGGCGCAGGTGACCGGCGCGCGCGAGCTGGAACTGCAGCCTCGACACGTCCCAGCCGTACGTGCCCTGCACGAGCACGCGGCGCGACACGAGCGGCCGGCCGAGCGCGCCGAGGCGTGCGCGCGTCCTCGGCCCGAGCTTGCCGTCGACCGGGAGTTTGACGAGCCGCTGGAAGGTGCGCAGCCCCTTCGCGGTCATCGGGCCGGCGACGCCGTCGATCCGGCCGAAGTAGAGGCCCTTCGAGCGCAGCGCAACCTGGAGCCCGGCGATCTCGGGATCGGGTGCAGACGCCGCGGGCGCGGACGGCGCGCCGGCGAGGACAGCGGCGGCTACCGCGGCCGTGAGTACGAGACGCAGTCGCACGGGACGGACCAGTTAGGGACCGGCCGGCGGGTTCCTGCAAGGCTTTACAAAGTCGAACGGGTCCGGATCCGCTCGATCTCGGCGACGACGTGGTCGGCGTACGGCCGGACACGCGGCCGGAGATCGTCCCAGCGCTCCTCCTCGTGGCCCAGGTAGATCGCGCGGGCCCGCGCGAGAACCGGTCGATGCTCGCCGGGCAGCCGGTCGAGCGCCCAGTCCGCCGCCGCGTCCTTCGACCGGATGTCCCCGCTGGCGACCGTGCTCCAGATGCGGGCGAGTGTCAGGATCACGTTGCGCGTGTCGTCGTCCAGGTCCGCGAGCAGCGCCTCGAGGTCGCCCACGATCGCGCGGACGAGGTCGTCGTGCGGGACGGGGTCGAACAGCTCCGCCGGCGGAGGTCCGAGCACCGGTGTGCCCGCGAGCAGAACCATCGTGATCAGCGAAGCGAGATCGGGATTCGTCGTCGTCGACCACGGCGTGACGTTGCCCCGCTCGAACTCGGCGCGCAGCCAGTCGCCGTACTGGAAGTCCATCCTCGGCGGAAAGCGCCAAGGCCTGATCTCGGACGCAACCACGATGGTCAGCTCGACGCGGCGCCGGCGCCCCTGCGGCGCACTCCGCCCCGAGATCGCCAGCAGGCGAGCGACGAGGCGTCTCTTCTCGTCGAGCGTCGTGTGCCGCTTGGAAACGACGAGCACGTCCAGGTCGCTGTCCGGTTGGAGACCGCCCTGGACGGCCGAGCCGAAGAGGTATGCGCCGGCTACGTCCTCCCCGAGGACATCGCGCACCAGACTCGAGACGCGATCGAGCTGCCGCCGGTCCTCGTCGTGCATCAGGAGAGCGGAAGCTCGCTCGGGCGCAGTGGCGCCCGCCGCAGCGTCAACCAGCTATTCGAGCTGCGACCGTCGTTGCGCGTCCCGGCGATCGATGAACCAGCCGATCCCGAGGAGAACCACCGTGAGGGCCAGGAACATGCCGAGCAGGCCCCACGCGTAGATCGCGCGGCTGATGATCAGCACGAAGATCCACACGGCGATCCCGATCGCGAGCATCGCGCCGGCGAACTTCGCGTAGAAGCCGAACCCGAGACCCTGTTCGTCGTCCATCAGTGCGCGAGTATGGACTACTGCAGGGTCCATGTCCATCACCCGCTGCCACCGGTAGTCGCGACTAGGCTGGTCGTCGAATGAAGGACGTCGCCGTGTCCCCAGACGGGATCCCGGTCACTTTCGAGACACGTGGGACGGGCGAGCCGACACTCGTGTTCGTGCACGGCTGGTCGTGTGACAGGAACCATCGGCCCACGGACGTCGACGGTCTCCGCCGCCACGGAGTCGAAACCGTCCTGATGGAGCGATCCGCGCATTTCCTGATGCTCGAGGATCCCGTGACCTTCAACCGGCTGTTGGGTGAGACGGTCGAGCGGTTCATCACCGCTCGCTGACGCGGCGGCCTCACCCGGGATCGTCTGGTGCCTCGAGTGGCCGGTCCCGCCTATCGGTGTTCGTCCGGTATGACGACGAATCGCACCGGCACTCCCTCGAAGGAACTACGAGGCGCCGTGTCGGTTGCAGCTCGCTCGATGGGTCCCTCTTGCTGCTCCGGCCTCACCGCGACCACGATCTCGTCGGCGGGGAACGTGGCCAGAGCATCACGGATCGCGAGCTCCACATTCGGCTCGCCGGCAGTCGCCTCGGTGGTCTCACCGGGAAGCTGATCGGCGGTGCGGTGGGCGATCGCCTCCGCCTCGGCAAGAGCTCGTTCGTCGTTCGCGAGCCAGTCGAGCACGCCCTGCCGCACGACGGGGACGACGACCTTGACCGTGTCGGCGGCGCCGACTTGGGAGCGCAACACGTCTGCTTCCGTGTCCTCGACTGTGGTCACGACCAGCACGTTTCGGCTCGGCGTCACGATGAGCGCATCCCGGCGGTGAGGCTCCGCAGCCGCCGCTGGACCGCGGGTCGAATCAGCGACCAGAGCCGCCGGCCGAGCCACAGGAGGACGAGGGTTCGGAGACGGAACATCGGGACACTTCTGCACCCGACGTTGCCGTCCCAAACCTGGCCGCTACTCGCCCGTTCGGGCGCGCTTATTGCCGTGAGCTCGGCACGGGTGGGCTGGCGGTGTCAGGGGCAAGCGTGGTGCCGAGGTTGGGGCCGGGCAGGAGCGCGCGATAGCTCGCGCCGAGCTTCGCCGCAGGGATGAAGAGACGGAAGGTGCCGTCTGCTCGGGTGGCCGCACCAGCGATCCGGCTCCAGCCCGTGGGCGTCTTTCGATCGATGAGGGCATAGCTGCGGATGCGTTTGCCTTCCGGCGTCGGGGAGGAGAGCGGAACGGGGCGGCCGGCGAAGGTGGCGCGGCCGGTGACGAGCTCGCCGTCGAAGCGCGGCTGGCTCGTGAGGGTCATCTTCGGCGGGTCCCCGCGCCAGCGCGAGAAGCGGAGCTCGACCGGCCCACCTGCCTGGACGCGCCAGGCCTGAAGCGCCCAGAGCCGACCATCAGGAGTGCGGCGAAGAACCCGCCGAAACGGGAGCGTGACAACACTGCTGCTTCGGCTGACATCGGCCGCCGCCAGACGGCGACCCGGATAGACGCGGCCCGTCGGAGGCACAAACACGTAGCGTCGGACGCCGGCCGCTGTCCAGCTGACTTCGGCGTTGCCGCGCCCGTCGACTCGCAACGCCGGCCGCTCGGGATTCGTCGCCAGCTTGATCGAGCCGGAAGCGTTCCCAGCCAGGGCGAGCGACACGAGCACCCCGAGGAGCGTGAAGGATCGAGCTGACATCGTACGGCGCTGAATGCCCGCCCCGGGAGTCGAGAAACCTCGGGGCGCGAGCCGGCAACCGCCGAGCACGCACGGCCTCGGGAGTCCTCTCAAAAGGGCGCCTCACACGGGGCGCCCTTTCCGTTCCAGCGTGTTTGCAGGTAGTTCCTGACTCCCGCGGTTGGACTCGAACCAACAACCCTCCGGTTAACAGCCGGATGCTCTGCCAATTGAGCTACGCGGGAACGCAGCCGGGGGATTGTAGCCGCTCGCCGTCGCCCCTCAGGCGAGCTCGGCCACTGCCGCCTGTACGCGCGCGAGCGCGCTCTGGAGCTCCTTGATGTGCTCCAGCTCCGCCCCGGCCAGCTCGCGTCGGAGGCGCCGCTCGCGCAGGTGGAGCAGGAGCTCCTTGCCGGTGCGCTCGTCCAGCCCTTCCCGCGCGGCGCGGGCGTCGAGCTCGGCGCGAAGCGCGAGCAGCTGCTCGTCCTCTGCCCCGCCTTCGACGAGGTGAGCCTGGAAGCGCCGGTGCAGGTCCGAGTCGAAGTGCTCGGGGCTGACTTCCGCCAGGAGCTTGACGAGCGACGGGTGGAGGACGCACGCGGCCAGCGCGTTCCGTTCCAGCCGCTCGCCCTTCTCGAGCAGCTTGGGCGAGAGGTCCTCGGCAATCGTGCGCGTCCCGCCCTTCGGGGTGAGGCCGGTGAGGGTTTCCTTCGGCAGGCTCAGACGCCCCGCGAGCAGGCGGAGCGCGTCCTGCCACTCGGGCGAGTCCTCGTTGCGCTGGAGCACCTCCCGCGCTCGCACGAAGGCTTCGTTCCGGTCCGGCGTCCGGTCGAGCTCGAGCCGCACGCGGTGGACGACGTAGCTCGTGGCTCCGGCGAGCCGCGCCTCGAAGCCGGCCGGAGCGTCGGCGGGGTCCTGGCCTATCGGGAGCGTCACGACGCGGACGTCGAAGCCGAGCTTGACTGCGAGCTCCATCCCGCGCAGCGTCGCCTCCTCGCCGGCGGCGTCGGAGTCGAAGCAGAGGTAGAGACGCCGCGTCAGCCGCTGCAGCTCCTTGAGCTGCCGTTCGGTCAGCGCCGTGCCCATCGAGGCGACGACCGGCTCGAAGCCCGCCTGGCGAAGCGCGATCACGTCGGTGTTCCCCTCGACGACCACGGCGCGCTCCTGCTTTGCGATCGCCGTGCGCGCGAGGTGGAGCCCGTAGAGGATCGCCGACTTGTGGAAGAGCTCGCCCTCGGGCGAGTTGACGTACTTGCCGCGGAGCGGATCGTCGTCGCGCAGCTTGCGGGCCTGGAAGCCGACGATCCGGCCGCGGGCGTCGGCGAGCGGGAACATCAGTCGCTGCGGGAAGTAATCGTTGCCGCGTGCGTTCGTCAGCCCGGCCCCGCGCAGCTCGTCGGCCGTGAAGCCCTTCTGCGTCGCCTTCTCCGCCAACCCGGTGCCCGGCGAAAGCCCGAGCCGGAACTCGCGGCAAACCGCCTCGCCGAGCCCCCGGCCCCCGAGATAGGCCCGAACCGGCGCGCCGGCAGCGGACTCCCAGAGGTGGCGCTCGTAGAACGACGCCGCCTGGTCGAGCACGGCGTGGAGCCGGTCGCGCCGCTTGCGCGACTCCTCGAGCCGCGGTGACGTCTCCTCGTATTCGAGCGTCACGCGGAAGCGCTCTGCAAGCCACTCGACCGCCTCGGCGAAGTCGAGGTTCTCGGTCTCACGCACGAACGTGATCACGTCGCCGCCCTTGCCGCAGCCGAAGCAGTGATAGAGCTTGTCGGCCGCGTTGACGGAGAAGCTGGGCGTCCGCTCCTCGTGAAACGGGCACCGCCCGGTGTAGCGTGCGCCCGCTCTGCGGAGCTGCGTCCGCCCGGAGACGACTTCGACCATGTCGGCCGCCGCGACGACCTCCCGCACCGACGTGTCCTTGATGCGGGCCACTAGAGACGGCCGGCGTACGCCAGCGCGAAACGATCGGTCATCCCGGAGACGAAGCCGCGGATCTCGCCCTCGGAGTCGCCGCGGGCGGCAAGGTGCTCGAAGATGCGCGCAATCGTCGCGTGCGCCCGCTCGTGCTCCGCGCGGGCGTGCTCGCCGAGGTAGACACGCTCGAACATGAACGAGCGGAGCGCGAGCATCGCGTTGCCGACGTCCTCGCTCTGCACGATGTCGCCGGCACGCTCCGAGCTCTCGATCAGGTCGTGCACGAGCGTGTCGATCCGGCTCGCGCCGGTCTCGCCGAGCAGGTCGAGCTCCGTCCGCGGAAGGTCGTCGGGCGTGAGCAGGCCCCAACGGATCGCGTCGTCGATGTCGTGGTTGATGTAGGCGACGCGATCGACAAGCCGTACGATCTTGCCCTCCAGTGCCTCTGGCTCCCGCTCACCCGTGTGGGTGAGGATGCCGTCGCGTACCTCCGCGGTCAGGTTCAACTCCTCCGCGATCCGGAGCGACTGCTCGTTGTGGCGGAAGCCGGTGCCGAAGCGCTCGCGCAGGCAGCGGTCGAGCTCGTCCTCCCCCGCGTGGCCGAAGGGCGGATGCCCCATGTCGTGGCCGAGCCCGATCGCCTCGGTCAGGTCCTCGTTCAGCCGCAACGCGCGGGCGACGACCCGCGCGATACCCGTGGTCTCGAGCGTGTGGGTCATCCGCGTCCGGTAGTGGTCCCCGGCGGGGTCGATGAACACCTGCGTCTTCTCCTTCAGGCGCCGGAACGGCTTCGAATGGACGATCCGATCGCGATCGCGCTGGAACGGGGTCCGCACGCCGCACTCGTCCTCCTCCACGAGCCGGCCCCGCGTCTCGTACGAGCGGACCGCGAGCGGCGAGAGCGTGCTCTCTTCCTGCGCGCGGATCCGCGTCTCGAAGGCGTCGGCGACTCGTCCGGCCAGCTCCGGCATTGGTATCAGCCTAGTCGCCGCTCAGGATTGCGCCGGAGGTGGGAGGAGCTCCGAGTCGTACTCCCGGAAGAGCTCGTGGATGTCCTTCCAGTCGCCCTCGTGGAGGCGCTCGATCAGGCGCTCGATCTTCGGTGTCATCACGAGCAGGTAGCGGGCCGGCTCCGGCGAGGGGTTGCCGTAGGCGTGCGCGGTTCCCTTGGCCGCAAAGATCGTGGTGCCGGCCGGCGCGTCGACGAGCTCGCCCGCGAGAAGGAAGCGCAGGCTGCCGGCGAGCACGTACCACGCCTCGTCGTCGGCGTGATGGACGTGGAGCGGCGCGATCCACTCCGTTCCGCCGGGGTCCTCCCACTCGACGATGACGAAGTCGCGCACTAGACGATGATCGGGACGGTGCCGCCGTCGGCCGACCAGGCAGCGCCCGTGACGTAGGACGCGCGGCCGGAGGCGAGGAAAACGATCACGTCGGCGATCTCCTCCGGCTGCGCGAGCCGGCCGAGCGGCCGCCCCGCCGCCACCTTCGCGAGCACATCGTCACGGTCGCCGCCCTGCTGGTCGGCGAGCCCGCCCTCGCCGAGCCACGCCTCGGTTGCGGTCGGCCCGGGCGTGACGGCGTTGCAGCGGATCCCGTCGCCTGCGTAGAGATCGGCGACCAGGCGGGACAGGGAGAGCACCGCCGCCTTCGTGACCGAGTAGTGCGGCATTCCCGCCCGAGGGGCGCTTTCCGGCCGTCGACGAGACATTGACGACGACGCCCTTCGATGCGCGAAGGTGGGGCAAGGCTGCGCGGATCGCGCGCACGTAGCTCATCACGTTCAGCTGCCACATCGCATCCCAGTCCGCGTCCGGAACCTCCTCGAACCGCGCCTGGACCGCGACGCCGACGTTGTTGACGAGCACGTCGAGCCCGCCGAGCGCATCGACGGCCTCCTCGACGAGACGCGCCGGCGCGTCCGGCTCGGACAGGTCGGCGCGAACATGGAGCGTTTCACCGACCTCGGGCGCGTCGCTGCGACCGCAGCTGACGACACGGGCTCCCTCGGCCACGAGCAGCTTCGTCGTCTCGAGCCCGATCCCACCGGTCGAGCCGGTGACGATGCAGCGCTTTCCGCTCAGTGCCAGGTCCACGGATGGCTAGCGTAACGGCGTGACGACGCTCCTCCTGGCGCGACACGGCGAGACGGACTGGAACCGCGAGCTGCGGGTGCAGGGCACCTCCGACACCGAGCTGAACGAGCTCGGACGGCGCCAGGCGGCCGAGCTCGCGGAGCAGCTGGCGGATACCGACCTCGACGCGATCTACGCGAGCGACCTCAGGCGGGCGCGCGAAACGGCCGAGATCGTCGCCGCGTCCAAAGGGCAGGAGGTCCGGCTCGACGTCTCCCTGCGGGAACGTGACTTCGGCTCCTGGGAGGGCCTCACGCGTGAAGAGATCGACGCGCGTTACGGCGACCACGAACAGCACGACGGCGAGACCTACGACGAGGTTCGAGCACGTGTCCTGGCGGCCGCCCATCGCATCGTCGACGCGCATCCGGGCGAGACCGTCCTCGTCGTCTCGCACGGCGGCGCGCTGAACGCGCTCTGGCACGACGCACTCGGGGAACGGCTCGGGCGCTGGGGCAACTGCGCCGTCTACGGGCTCGAGTTCCGGGACGGCGCCTTCCGAGAGTTAGACTGACCGCCCTCGTGGAGGACTTCACCAACTAGTACAAGCTTCGTGTCTCCACGCGGGTTTGCGGGCCCAACCGGCCTCCGAGACCTCACGGGACCTCACATTTACGCGCCTCTAGCGCACGGTAAGCGTCGAAAACGCGACAGTTTTCTCGCCAGCGTCTGGCGAGGGGGGTCAAGAGAAGCGCTCTGAGAAGAAGCGCGAGCTCCTCGACCGGCTCTAGCGGCTGACGCGCCGACATGTGTAGGCGGCATAGGTCTGGCTCGGGCTGAGCCAGCGGCCGGCGATCTCGAAGCCGACACGCTCGAGCATCGCCTCCAGCAGCCAGGTGAACGTCGAGTGCTCCTCGCGAACGTGCTCCGCGAGCTGGTCTGCGGTCCAGCCGGCCGCGGGGTCTTCTGGGGCGCCGGCGAACCAGGACGCCAACGCGGTCGGCGCCTCTGGCGGCTCGAAGGAGTAGACCAGGTCTCTGAGGCGGAGGACGCCTCCCCACGGCAGTAGCCGCGCGATCCGTTCCAGCGCGATCACCTTCCAGAAGTCGGGCAGGTGGTGGAGGGCGTTCCGGGTGTAGACGGCGTCGGGTGGCGGGCCATCGTGCTCGTAGCTGAGGAAGCCGGCGTGGACGGCCTCGATGCCGTGTGCGCGGATGGCGGCAACCATCGGCTCCGAGACGTCGACCGCCACTACACGCGCGACGTGCGGCGCCAGCGCACGTGCGAACGCGCCCGTGCCGGCGCCGAGATCGACGACGGTGCTTGTCGCATCGACGCCGAACGCCTGCAGCGCGGCGATGTCCTCGCCCCAGTCGGTGGGCGACTTCGCCTCGTAGGCGGCCACGTAGCCGGCATCGAGATGCTCGGCGCCGACGTGGCGGAGCTCGTCCAGCCACCACTTCGCGGTCCCACCGGTCACGGCGAGATCATGCTTGGTCCGTCGGGACGCGGGCGATCGGCGCGCGCCGCCGCGGGTCGTCCAGCGCAGAGCGTCCAGAGGCAGCGGGTACGACGCCCGAGCGTCCTGTTGTGCTCCGCGTCGCACCGGGATATGGTCGTTCCTCTGACCGGAGAGTTCTCGGGGGGCGGCTCTCGATATCCGCACACGTCTGGAGGACGCCGGTGACGCGCACGCACGCCTTGCATTAGACGCCGTGAACTTCGAGCTCGTAGCCGGGGGGCGGCCGCCGATTCGCCGTGAGCGTCGATGCCAACTGACGAAAGGACTGACGATGAATCGCTCCCTCCGGATCACGCTCACGTCTCTCGCGGCGCTGCTCGCGACCGTCACCCTGACGGCCCCCGCGTTCGCCGCGATCGACATGTTCATCAAGTTTGATGCGAAAGGCCCCCACGCGGTGGTGGACGACACGCCTGGTTCGCTGCCATGCGGCTGTCGAGTAGCGGGCTGCCTCGAGCCACGGGGCTAGCCGACGGAGAGGATGCGGCCGCGAGGGCCGTGTACTCGAGGAACGCGGCTGGCGGTTGGGGATGGCGGCGGTTCCCGGCCGGAGGTCGCGCAGCAGAGCAGTTAGCGACGTAGGCCCGCGCGGAAGAACCACCCGACCAATGCACCGAGCAGCAATCCGGCCTCCGGCGCAAGGGGAACATCGGTCGTCACGCTAACGAGAATCCCAAGCGCCACGCCGACCACTGCGCCCACGACGACAAACCAAATCCGTTTCCGATCTCCGGGATCTGCTCCCGCCATCGGCGGAAGTATGTTGGTGTCGGGGTACCGCTAGGGGGAAGGGGGGAAGCCGCAGCCGACACAGCCCGGCTCCCCGCACACACCCGCCTCACGGTACGTCCCCCGTACCCGGGGGCGGTGCCGCGGCTCGGGGCAGTGTGTGGAGCTAGCGAAGTCTGATCAGTCCGGCGTTCGTCGCCACGAAGCCACACGCCTCGAAGTAAAAGGTTCGGAGATGGTCGTCGAAATCGACGTGGAGCCATTCGATGCCACATGTGCGTGCATTAGCAACCGCACGGGCGATCAGCTCAGTCCCGACTCCTTGGCCGCGACTGGCCGCGGCCACGATGGGATCGAGGATGAAGGCGTGGATGCCGCCGTCCCACGCAACGTAGACGAACCCGATCAGTTCGCCTCCGCTCCGTGCGCAGACCCAGCCGAGGCTGTGCTTGACCAACTGGTCTCGCCAGTTGTCGTAGCGAAGCGAGTGGTCGAACGCCTCAGCGTGCAACGCGTTGATCTCTGCGTTCGTGAAGGAGCCACGCCATTCAAAGGTCAATGCCATCGCACGCAATCTAAGTCGTAAGGCGGGCTGCGATGCGCTGCGAGCGCGACCGCGCGATCAACGAGGCCGAAGCCCGAACCAAAGTGGGCGCGAAGAGGCACCAGCTCCGAGCAGTGGGAGTGTGGGGCACCGCCGCGGAGGATTAGCGGCGGAGAGCGTGACCTAGCTGTAGCTCAGGTTCACCCGTTGACGGTGCCGCTGTTCAGCCATCCCGTCACCGCGTCCAGTAGTCGTGCCGCCGGTACTGCACTGTCCAGCCGAAAGACAGGGCACGGCAGCAGAGCCAACCAGCGTTCGTGCCGGGCTCGGCTACGACCCGAGAACTCCGCGTCGTCGTAGCCCCGCGCCCAATCGAAGAACTCGCGGTGAGCAGCCTCGTTGAACTCGCTCCCGTACCTGGCGGTCTCACGCTCCTTCAGCCTGTCCATGCGGATCGAGGGATCAACCGTGAGAAACACGACAGCGCTAAATCTCTCGATCAGAGGGTCACCCCACTCCATCAGCGATCCCGAAAGAACCCAGGAATCACGCGGAAGGAACAACGCATTCATCAGAGAGAGTCGCTCGTCCACCGGGCGCTTCGTGGTGTAGGGCGGGGAAGTCGGAACCCAGAAGTAGTCATCAACATCCGCATGGGGTACCGACCAACGATCGGCGAGGGCGCGACCTAAGGCCGTCGTCCCAGTTCCACTGGCCCCGGTGATGAGCAGTCGACACGAGCGCACTTCGTCACCCTTATCCCGTCATGAAGACGACGTTCGACTCTACGACACGGGCTCTCGTCGGCACGGTCTTCGCCACTGGTGCTCATTCATCAGGACACCGCGCAGCTCGGCGAGCCGTCTGGCGAGTCTTCGAGCTGGTCGAGGATGATCACCCTCTCGTCGCATCGTGCTCAGCAGTCAGAACAGAGTCCTATGACATCCACGCTAAGGGACCTGACCGTGAGGTTCAGCCCGGCGTGCTTCCACCACGCGGTCGTGTTCAAACGTCGTTCCAGGAGCGCCGTTCCACATGATCTTGAACGGTCTTGCTGCGTCGGGGATGCTGTTCGATAATCGTCGGACAACCCCGCCGCCGAACAAGGAAGGCTGGGCGTGGACACTGAGAGGCCGCTTCGCATCGACCACATCCGGCTCGCCCGCTACGGCCGGTTGGTCAGCTCGCTCGGATGGCTGTTCACCCGCACACGGTCACGCGAGGCCTGGCTCGTCTTGATGCACACGGGCGAGGTTCGAGTGTACGACGTTGACAAGCGGACGCCGGATCCGCAAGAGCAAGCCCCCATCCTTCGTGTCCCTTCGCCGCGTGATGTCGAGACGAAGCTGCGTCGCCGATCGGTCAGAATTCGCGTCGGGAAGCGCTGGCGGCGCGTCCACTTCACGGGCCGCGAGAGAGCGCCTGGAACTGAGTGGGGGTCGGTTGTCGGGAGCACCGGCGGATTCTTTCTGGAGGGTCTCGGGCCTGTTGGCGAAATCTTCGATTGGTCGAAGGGCGGGGTCGAGCGTATGTGGAACACTCGGCGCAGGCGTGCGGCGCGTGCGGCGTGGAAGACCGTTCTCTCGGTCGAAGACGGCTGGACCGCCGTTCCCGGCAACGTCGAGCCGGACCATGCCGCCCCGGCGGCTTCAGGCGAAGCGCCGACAAGCACGCCCATAATGTCGGCGGCCAGGAGCTTCGGACACGGTCAACGAGTCTGGCACGGCCCTGAGTATCGGAGTTCGCCAGCCGGATCGGCGCGTCCCGGGAAGACGCCGAGGCGAAGCTAGTGGCGCTCAGCGAACGGCTCTAGCGTCAGAGCGTCGGCTGGGCGAGCGTGCTCTCATCCAACGCGACCGTTCTGCCCTCTTGATCCTTCCTACTCAGGTGACCAAGACCCGCCGAGTCAGGATCGAATCCAGGCTTGGAACTCGCGGACGCCGGCGGCTGCCTGGGCTCCGCGCTCAGTCAACTCGAAGGCGCCGGGATGCCCGTTCGGCCGGGCCAATCCGTAGTCGACGACCCAGGCGGCGAGCTGGTCACGGCGGCACGAGCGGAGGCCGTCGCCGCAGGGGAGCTGGTCGAGCTAGAACGTACGCGGCTCGAGGGCTTCGGCCACCCATCCGAGTCTAGGAGCGGGCCAGCGAAGCCGCGACTTCCGGGGTCCTGAGGTTGGGGTTATTTAGGGTTGCACTTGTCGGGCGCGTAGAGCAGATAGGCCGTGCCGCCGCGAGGCTCGTAATGCGCCTTCACAAAAAATGAGGATGACCCTGCGGGAGCCGCACTCAGTTCGTACCCCGACTTGTTGTCGAATATCGCTGCCCGCCCGGCGACGTCGATGGTTGTTGGTGCCGTGCAGTTCAGCGTCACCTTTTCCTCGATTACCTCGAAGGGTTCGGCGACGGCTCCGCCTCGGTTCTGCACGTCATCACCAGCTGGGCTGCAGCCCTCCGCAAACCGGTAGACAGATTCGGTGCGGAGCTTCCCGGAGGTCGCAAGTACACCCTCTGCGCTGAACGCGACGCCGCCATCCGGTGAGAACTCGACCGTGATCGTCTTGGTGGGACAGGCCACCCGCGCTCCGCCGACGGTCGGATCTGGAGCTTCAGCCTTCTCCGTCGTTGCCGGCGCCGCGCTGGTCTCAGCTTGAACGCCTGGAGCCGCTTCGGCGCCGCCGTTGTCGTCGCCTCCGCACGCGGGCAACAGGAGGCACGCGAGCAGCACCAGCGACACGCTCCAGGCGCGCTTCTCGTGCACGAGACGCTTCAGCCGCATAACGATCGTGAACCTCCCCGCAGTGACCGCAGTACCCGCTTGCAGCATCAACGCGGGCGGGAGCGGCGTCTATGGGCCGATCGGCCTATTGGCGGAGCACCTCCGCCTATCCGGCCTCATGGATCGACCCTTCGTTCTGCCGCCACTGGTGCTCGTTCATCAGCACACCGCGCAGCTCGGCGAGCCCGTCAGACGGATCGTCGAGCGCCGCCAGGATGATCGCCCGCTCGTCGATCGTCAACGCGAGTTACGCAGCCCCGACGGCGCTCCCCATCGCTCCCGGGCTGACGATCCCGACGACCTGCGCCATGAGTTCGCGGGCTCGTGAGGCTTTTCAGCCCTGGAAGGCTACGAGCCCTTCGTCGGCACGACGGGCGGGAAGACGAGCTCGGTCCACGCCGCCGGCATCCGCCCGGGTAGCTGGTCGGTTCGGTTCATGAAGTTCGCCGTGCGCATCAGGCCACGGGGCCGCGTCGTGTAGGTGATCGCCTCGTTGCCGATCCACTGCTTGAACTGCCGCCACGTCGGGATGCCGCCGGCGTCGTTCTCGAGGATCAAGGCGGCCTTCTTCGGGTTCGTGTGGATCAGCTTGATCGCTGCGACGACGTCCCGGTAGAACTGGTTCGCGAACTCCCGGTTCTGAGCGTAGAAGCTCGACGTCATGACCGCGCCGAGGAACGTGTGCGCGCCAAAGTAACCGTACGATCGGCCGAGGACGCGCGCGCCGCGAGTCTTCTCCTGGAACTGGAACGGCGGCGACGTGAAATGCGCGTCGATCTGCCCCGCGAGGAGTGCCTGCATCCCGTCCGGATGGTCCATCGCGAGCAGGCCGGGGTCGAGCGCCTTCGAGTTCCCGAGCCGGACCTCGGCCATCTTGCGCAGGATCACCGCCTGGATCGAAGTGTTCGTCGGCGTGGCGATCCGCTTGCCGCGCAGGTCCGCGATCGAGCGGATGCTCGGGTCCTTGGTCATCAGCCAGAGGTCGGCCTCGTTGAGCGGCGCGATCATCTTCCAGTCGATCCCCCGCGCGTAGCCGACGAGGAACGGCCCCGTCCCCATCGCGCCGACATGGATCTGCCCAGCGATGACGCCGTTCGTGATCGCCGTACCGGAGGGCAGCACCCGCCACTCGACATCCATGCCGGGATACCTGCGCTCGAGCGTCCGCTGGTTCTTCATGATGATCAGCGGCGCGTAGCCCATGCCCGGCTGGTAGGCGATCACCAGCTTTTCGGGGACGGCTGCGTTGGCGGCCCCGCGCGCCGTCGCCGCCGCGACGACCGTCGCGACGAGCGCCGCGACCAGCACGACCACGGCGATGCGTAGCGTCTTCACCTGTCGACCCTCCTCTGTCGGCCCTGCGTGGTCACGACCTCTGCATGCCCCACTTGACGATCGTACGCCGCTCGAGCAGCTTGAACGCGAACTCGAAGACGACGCCCAGCATGGCGATCGTCACGAGGGCGGCGAACATCTCCGGGGTGAAGAGGTACAGCTTCGCGTTGTTGATGTAGTTGCCGAGCCCGCCCTTGCCGCCGACGACGCCGAACACGAGCTCGGCCGCGATCAGGGTCCGCCAGCCGAACGCCCAGGCGGTCTTCAGGCCGGTGATCGCGTTCGGCAGCGCGGCAGGCGCCAGCACGTCGCTGACGAGGCGCACTGGCGAGAGGCCGATGTTCCTCCCGACGGCGAGGATAGTCGGGTTCGCGGTCTTGAAGCCGCTCGTCAGGTTAATCGCGATCGGCCAGATCGTCGCGTTCGCGAGGGTGAAGAGGACAGCGTTCGTCGAGAGCCCGAACCACAGCATCGCGAGCGGCAGCATCGCCACACCGGGCAGCGGGTTCATGATCGCGGTCAGCAGCGTGAGCGCGTCCTCGCCCACCTTCGTCAGCGTCGCCAGAACGGTGAAGAGCGTCGCGATCGCCGCGCCGATGCCGACGCCGATCAGCAGGATGCGCAACGACTGCCACGTCGCGCTGGCGAGCGAGCCGTCGCGCCAGCCGTCCCAGAGCGCCTGCGCCGTCTCGACCGGCGAGGCGAAGAGCAGGTCGTTGCTGCCGAACTCGCTCCACGTGGCGTAGGCCTGCCACGCGGCGAGGAGGACGCCGAGCAGGATCAGGTACCGGAGGGCGCTCGGCAAGCGAGACCACCCGGTGCCGCGTGGGCGAGCCGGAATCCGGCGCACGGCGGTTGCCGCTTCAGTGACCGATGCCATCCGTCTCCTCCGCCTCCTCGTGCCGGACGCCGAGCAGGCTGCGCAGGTGGAGTCGCGCGTCCGCGTAGGTCGGCGTGTCGGGCTCGCCGACCTCGCGGACGTCGACGATCTCGACCACCTTCGACGGCGCGCCGGCGAGAACGACGACGCGGTCGCCGACGGTCAGCGCCTCGTCCATCGAATGGGTGACGAGCAGCAGCGTCGTGTGCGTCTGCTCGATGATGCGGTTCAGCTCCTGCTGGAGCCTCGCCCGCGTCAGCATGTCGAGGCTCCCGAACGGCTCGTCCATCAACAACATGGCTGGATCGAGCGCGAGGGCGCGCGCGATCGCCACGCGCTGTTTCATGCCGCCGGAGAGCTCGTGCGGATACCGGTCGACCGCGTGCGAGAGGCTCGTCAGCTCGACGAACTCGCGGGCGCGGGCGCGGGCGTCGGCGCGCTTCCAGCCGTTCACGCGAAGCGGGTACGCGACGTTGTCGAGCACGGACCGCCACGGGAACAGCTGGTCGAACTCCTGGAAGACGACGGCCCGGTCGGACCCGGGCTCGAGCGTCGTGCGTTCGCCGACGGTGATCTCGCCGGCGACCGGGTGGATGAAGCCCGCGACCGCCTTCAGGAGCGTGGACTTCCCGCAGCCCGAGGGGCCGATCACGATCACCTTCTCGCGCGGTGCGACGGAGAAGGTCGCGTCGGCGACGGCGAGCGTGAAGCCCGAGGCGGTCCAGTAGCCCAGCTGCACGCTCCTGGCGCGGAGGAGCGCGGTCGTCTGCGGTGTCACTGCGGTGGCGGCCATTCGGGGCGGCCATAGTGACACGAACCGGCGGTCTCGGTAGGCCGACCACGGCTGCTGCAAGCAGCAGCGATTTCTTACCGGCTCAGTTCCGAAAGCGCGCGTAAGGCGGCCTCGCCGCGCTCTTCATCCCGCCGTCAACAAGCTAACCGTCCATCTGGTTCGGCGCGGGGCAATGATCAATCCAGTCCTCGGCGACGGCGTCAGGCGGGAGGTTGCTTCCAGTGAGGCCACTCTCAGACGTCGGGAGCGGCCTCCTTTACGGCTCCCCCGACCCCTGTCTGTTCGTCACTAAGCAGAAGAAACGGGACCACACCGGGACCACATAAGGGCAGCACTAGACGGCAGGTACGACAAGGACAACGGCTTGGATAGGGGGAACGGCTAGGCTGCGCGGCGTGGAGGACTACACCAACAAGTACAAGGGCGAGCAGATCGAGGTCGCGCTCTTCGGAGGCGAATACCAGGAGGGCGTGTTGACCGCCTACTGCTCGATCGAGGACGTCCCCCACATCGAGCTGAACGGTCACATCCTCGTCCCGCTCCAGAACGTCGCCTCGCTCCACTGCTCCAGCCGTTGCGACGCTCCGGAGCCGGACTGGCCGCCGCGCGGGCTCGGCGAGGACGACCGCGACGGCCTCGGGGACGACGACACCTAGCGCAATACGCCTCGCCGCCGCCCGCAACCTGGCGAAGGTGTGGCTCCTCGCGCTCATCCTCGCCACGGCGTTCGGCGCCGCCGGCTGGCTGCTCGGCGGCTACCGGACGGCGTCGATCTTCGTCTTCTGCGCCCTGCTCGCGGCGCTCGCGGTCTACGCGTACGCCGACCGGGCGCTGCTCGGGATGCTGGGTGCGCGCGAGTACGCGCTGGCGGAGGATCCCCTCCTCCGTTCGACGGTCGATGCGCTCGCGGCCAAGCTCGCCGTGCGGCCGCCGCGGCTCTACCTGATCCCGGACGGCTATCCGCGGGCGTTCGCGGCCGGCAGAGGGCCGCACGGATCGGCGCTCGCCGTCTCGACCGGGCTGCTCGGCGCGCTGCGACCAGCCGAGCTCGAGGCGGTGCTGGCACACGAGCTCGCCCACGTGAAGACCCGTGACGTCCTCGTCCAGACCTCGGCCGTGATGCTTGCCGTCGTCCTCGTCGAGATTTCCCGCGTCGGCGGGTGGTTCGAGCGGGCGCTGCTCGCGGTTCTCGGGCCGATCGCAGCCGCGTTCGTGCACCTGCTCCTCTCCCCGAGACGCGAGCTCGCCGCCGACCGCGCCGCGGCGGCCGCCGTCGGCTCGGGCGACCAGCTTGCGGACGCGCTGCTGCGGCTCGACGCCGCGAGCGATCTCGTCTCCTTTCAGGCGAGCCCGGCGACGGAGCCGCTCTACACCGTGAACCCGTTCGCCGAGGAAGGCCTGGCGGCGCTCTTCGTCACGCACCCGCCGCTCGAGCGCCGGCTGGCGGCGCTGCGCGGGCTCTCGGCCGCCTAGAAACGCAAAAGGAGGGCCGGTTTCCCGGCCCTCCTCTGCAAACTAATTCGGCGGCGTCCTACTCTCCCGGGGGCTTGCGCCCCGAGTACCATCGGCGCTGTCGGGCTTAACTTCTCTGTTCGGAATGGGAAGAGGTGTACCCCCGACGCTATGACCGCCGAAATTGTCGAAAGTCCGCCGTTCGGCGCACCCTCAAAACTCCATAGTGACATCACGTGTTCAAAATCAAGACCTCGGGCAATTAGTACCGGTCAGCTGAACGCATTGCTGCGCGTGCACCGCCGGCCTATCGACGTGGTGGTCTTCCACGGCCCTTACTCCCTCGAGGGGATGGGAAGTCTCATCTCGAGGTGGGCTTCCCGCTTAGATGCTTTCAGCGGTTATCTATGTACGATCGTATTGCAGGTGCTGTAGGTGAGACTTCGTTCTTCGTGGAGCATGAGGAGATAGCGTTGAATGTCGCGCGTCGAGAGAGTGTCGGGACGCCTGTTGAAATAGGCGGCGAGGTCCCGGACCGCCGCAGATAGGCCTGCTGCGTGGAGGGGACCAGCCCTCGCACCGTCATAACCTTATCATGCGTCGCTGTAGCGTCGTCATGGTGTGCTCCTTGCCTGTGGCATCAACACGTCTAGCCATGCAGTCTGGTCAACGACCAGCTACGTTGTACGCACACGATGCCGGAAAGTTGAATGAAGAAGAAAGGCCTATGAGGGAGAGAGCCGATAGGGACCCACTGCCGCGACAGCGGCTTCGTCCAATGAGGCAAAGTCGGTACGCTCAATTTATAGCAATTTGTAGCGCGTCAACACTGACTGAGCAGGAGTATGTCTCTCCACCGTTCTCGAGCCGATCGCGTGAAAAAAGGGGCACTTTTCACGAGACGGCAAAAGTAGTGAACAGTTTGTTTGGCGAAACCTGGTGTATCACTGCGTAGGGGTCGACAAACTGTCAACTGGAAGTTGAAGGGTGCCACAAAAGGAGCGTATTCTGGAAGCAAACACCTTTCATCATAGACTTCCTGCAACCATCGACAACCTCTGATACATTGAGCGAACGATAGGAAGGCCGGCAGACGTCACCTGCCCGCGTGGCGTTCGGCGTCACCGGCGTTTACAAGAGGATCCGGGATTGCAACGGTGGGAGTCCCACCAGCATGCGCCCAGCGGACTCATACTGGGAGGGCGCCGTGGCGATGTGCTGGGTGACCGCGTGGATGTCTCGGAGGGCCCGCTGGAGTGGACTGCGCCGATAGTTCGCCGTCGCCCCGGCCACGGTGTAGACGATATTCACCGCCGCCGCGGCACTCCGCGTGGCATGGGCGCCCGCGAGCAGCACGTCCGCACGCTCAGCCACCGTGACCTTCTTCCCGCGCGCGTCCGCATCGCCTCCCAGGTCTGCTGCCCGGTGGCGTAGAGCCACGCCCGCGCTGAGCGCACCAAGGCCACGGCTTCCGCCAGCCGGACGTGGAACAGCGCGTGCTCCCGCAGCAGCGTCGTGGCCCCGGCAAGCGGTTTCGTCTGCGCCAGTTCCAGGACCGTCTCCACCGCTCCTTGGGCGATCCCTAAGGCGAGGGCCCCAATCGGCAGGGCACTAGCCAGGATAAACGGATAGCGGTACAGCAGCCCCTGGAAGTGTGTGTGCTGTGGGGGAGCGGGCCCGCGCCGAAGAGCCCACTGTACGCCTCGGGCACGAACACCTGCTCAATGACCACGTCATGGCTGCCGGTCCCGGCTAAGCCGCTCACCTCCCAGGTGTCCACAATGGTGACCTGCGAGTCGGCACGAAGAGCACCCGGACTTCCAGGTCCCCATGCGCCGTCCGGCGCATCTGGTCGCCGTCGCAGACCGTACAGCAGCAGAAGAGCCACACGCGATACTGGACTTCGATCCTCTCCAGATTGACATAGTGGTGTAAACGGCGGACAAGCGCGGTCGCCCTGGCGATGTTGCCACACACTTGGCGGCCCTGGCTAAAAATCGCGCCTTCGAGCCTGTGACGATGCGCTCTCATGGCCATGTTCCCTCTCTCTCGTGGGGTAGGTGCGGAAATCTCGGCGCATGTTGGGCCGTTTGTTCCTGCGCGCCCAGTTCGTATACGCTACCGTAAAGAGCTGTCATTTGACATATAAATTCGCCACCTGGGCAGAGATATGCGTCACAAGAGCCCATTTGGCGAAGATATGCGT
The DNA here is from genome assembly GCA_963802765.1 of uncultured Gaiellaceae bacterium. Classification (GTDB taxonomy): domain Bacteria; phylum Actinomycetota; class Thermoleophilia; order Gaiellales; family Gaiellaceae; genus Gaiellasilicea. Next base: position 4,279 of record CAWDJZ010000009.1, on the reverse strand, counting down.
CAAATTTGATTTTGGGCAAAGATATGGTTCACAACATTTTGAATATTCTTCTGTAAACTATATTGAATTATGGCCCTTTCCGGGTTGAGTTGTGGCGATTTTATGCGTCAAAAATGGCGGCTTTATGAGTCAAATGACAAGAGTCCATGCCCACGAGACACAAACGCCGCTCGACCGGTTGAGGGGCGCACCAAGACCCCTTGCCCATCAGCGGCCTGCAAAAAAATGCGTCCCGGAGAGCGCCTGCGGCCACGCACTGTCGTGTCCCACGTGCGTCTTATGGCTTCCCAGCGTACGGGATGCGGTGGACCACGCGTCGACCTGATGCATGCGGCGGGGTGCAGAGGCATTAATGAAATGGACCCGCCCTATGTGGATCGGTTGTAATACGCCAGAATGGTAAAAGAGGTCGTCACTACCATGCAATCATAGGAGGCGAGTGCCATGAAGCGAGATATGAGCGTCGTTGGTATCGATATCGCAAAGCGCGTGTTTCATCTGGTAGGCCTGGATGAGCGAGGAAAGATTGTCCTACGCAACCGCCTGCAGTCGTGGCGCGGTGCTACCCCTGATGGCCAATCTGGGGCCGACCACCATTGGGATGGAAGCCTGTGGTGGCGCCCATGATTGGGCGCGGTGCTTGCGCGAGCAGGGGCATGAGGTCAAACTGATGGCGCCGCAGTTTGTGCAGCCCTATGTCAAGTCAAATAAAAATGCTAGGCGTGATGCGGAAGCCATCGCCGCAGCCATGACGCGTCCCAGCATGCGCTTTGTGCCCGTCAAAGACGTCGCGCACCAAGATATGCAAGCGCTCCATCGGGTGCGCGAGCGGTTGGTGACTGCCCGCACGGCCCTCGTCAATGCAATGCGTGGGCTCTTAGCGGAGTATGGGATGGTGTGACCCCAGGGGGTGGCGCAGTTTCGCCAGGCACTCGTGCGCACGCTTGAGGCCGAGCAGACGCAGCTGACGCCGCTCAGCCAGGAACTGTTCCACAAGCTCTTTGAGGAGTTCGGTAGGCTGAAAAGGACGTCGCGTATGACCAGGAGAAACTGGAGGCGCTGGCCCACACGCACCTTGTCTGCCAACGCGTGCAGACCATTTCCGGGATCGGCCCCTAGACCGCCACGGCGCTCATGGCGGCCGCGAACGTGATGCCCGGGTGCGCAAAAACGGCCGGGAGTTCGCCGCCAGGCTCGGGTTGGTGCCCAACAAATACTCGACGGGTGGACAGACCCGGCTGTTGGGGATCAGCAAGCGGGGCGAGAGCTACCTCCGCAAACTGCTGATCCACGGGGCACGGGCGACGCTGCGCTGGGCGAGGACGAAAGCTGATCGGCGGAGCCAATGGATCCGAGGGCTACGCGAACGGCGGGGATGGCATCGGCCGGCCGTGGCCGTAGCGAAGAAAAATGCGCGGATGGTGTGGGCCCTGCTGCGTCGGGCTGGGTTCTATGGGGCCGATGCGAGCTCCAAGCCGCGCGCAGACGCCAGGGTTGACGCGAAGAGGTGGACGAATCCTCCCGCACGATGCGAGGTGTCATCGCGTTGATGACACGATCGGTCCGACCAGCTTCCCCAAACCCTGAAACTTGACACGGCTCTGAAGGCCGAGGTTTTGTTGAGGAGGGGAAGCGCAGATTTCATCAGGGCCCGAAGGGGAGATGATACCTTCACGCAGAGGTCGGATATAGGACTGCATCTGTTCCGCAACGTGTTTTGCCTCTCGAGAGCCCTTGACAGCGCGGGCGGTTGGACAGATGTCAAGTTAGTCAAAAATCCTCTCAGACGCCTTCCTTTTGAGGAAAACTGCGGGTCTGGGAAAAGCGAAAATACAGGGGCTCATGAAAGCCCCCAATCTTCTCTAGTCCTCTCTTTACTGCACGGACGTGCAATTTTTTGCGATAACTTGACAATGCCTATTTATCCACCAGAAAGTATCGAAGCGCACGACTCGTAAATACCAAAGTAGTTATACGGATTATGGCCTTTGACGTAGGTGAACCAGCCGTCGTCGATCTTTTCCCAGGATACCGGCAGCAAGGGCGGGTCCTGTTCGCAGATCGCCTCGGCCTGCCAGGCTAAGTCCTTGCGTCTGGTGTTGTCCAGTTCGCGGTCGATCTGAAGCAGCAGGGCCTCGAACGCCGGATTGTGCCATTGGGAGTAGTTCTGCGGGCCATCCTTTCCATACCAGGCATGGAAGTAATCGGACGGATCGATGAGCACAGAGGCCTGAATGTTGATGGTGATGTCGAAGGTGCCCCGTTGCGCTTCGCCAAACCACACCGTGGGCTGGACGGTACGTAGGCTGGTTTCGATACCGATCTCCCTGAGCATCGCCTGCACCGCTGGCGCCCAGGTCTTGAACGTCGCCGCGTCTCGGACTAAAAAGTCGACTCCTTTGAGGCCCTTGGCATGCCCGGCGGCGATGAGCAATTGTTTGGCCTCCTTGAGGGCTGCCGTGGGATCGGCCTGATAGCCGAGCCGCTCGGCCAACTGCGGCGGTGGTGTGGCCCACTCCGAGAACGGATAGAGAAAGCCGCCGATCAGCATGGGGGCGATGTCTTTGACCACGCCCACCATTGCCGGCCGATCCAAGGCCAGGTGCATAGCCCGGCGCACACGCGGATCATCAAATGGCTTCCTGGTGTTGTTGACCCAGATCCCCTGGATGGCACTCTGGTATAACGAGTGCCCGGCCATGCCCGGGGTCTCCTGGAGCTTCTCGGCTGACCTGGTCGAGCAGACGGGCATAATCGATACGGCCAGAGAAGAGCGCCGCACCTAAGGGCGGCGAGAGAGGGGTCAAAATGATAGAATTCAATCCCGTTCAGATAAGGCAAGCCAGCGTTCCAGTAGTCGGGGTTGCGCGCCATCACCCAGACTTCTTTATCGAAGCGCTTACATGCCGGAATGGGCCAGTGCCAGGAGCGTACAGCACCTGGCGCAGGTTGTAGTTATTGTCCTCCAGCGTCTTCCTACGCACGATAACGTTCCAGCCGCTGGCAAACGCCCCCAGGATGAACTCCTTGGGGCGGGCCTCACGTAGTGTGAATGCAACAGTATGGGCATCACGTACGGTGATCGCTTCCACGGCCGAAATAACGGTGTGCGCGGGCTGGTGAAACCCTGGGGGGGAAGATCAGGCGTTGGAACGTCGCCTTGACGTCTTCAGCAATCAACGCCCCGCCATCGTGAAACTTCACCCCTTCACGCAAGAAAAACGTGTAGGTTTTGCCATCTTTGGCAATCTCCCAACTGTGGGCGAGGTCTGGGATGATGGTCTGCCCGCTGTCGCGGGTCACGCCGGACGAGATTGTCATACATGCAGAGTTGCACGATAGTGGCGCCCTGCTGATGCACATCGAAATGCGCTGGTGCGGTGATGAATCCGTAGCGTAAGACCCCGCCGCGCCTGGCATTGGGCTCCGGCGCCCGGAGCTGAAACCCCGTCCCATTAAACGTGCTGGGGACCTCAACGGCCAAGCCCAACGAGCGCCCATACGCCCCGGCCGTCGCGCCACGGCGGTCCCCAGTAACATCCGGCGTGTCCACTCATCCCGATTTGGCCTGTTGGCTCTCCATGACGAGCCTCCCGTGAGATAATACGGGTGGTGGTTTGTCACCTGCTCTTAGCTCCAGGTATCCCTGCTGCCCGCAGTGGGTATCCCCCCCTGAGCTGGATTCGCGAGCCGAACGAGTGATGCACCTGCCATTGTGCCCTGATAAGGCCATAGTGGCGAGGTTTTCTGGCAGTGTTGCCCAATGCCCATTCTCAGCGCTCGCAGGGCACGGAGGACAACGGAGACGTTATATGCCTGACGCGGCGCGCAGTCAACACCCCACACCCCGCAATGAAGCCCGAACGTGCTGTGTTGCGAGAGAGGGGTACTGTCGAACAAGCGGGCTGCGCTCTGAATTGGATTCCAGGGTCTTACGTGACGAGTAACTCAATGAGCGAGCCCAGCAACGCTTTGCCTCGCTTGCGCAAGGACGAATTTTGGCCTCGTTCACTGCGTCGGCCCCCCAATGCCCTGGGCTCTACCCACTACTCGCCGCGGCGTACTGAGGGGCGCAGGCGGTATCTCTACGGATTCCAGGATCGTGGCAAACAGTGCGCGGGGCTTTGGCCCAAAAAATCGCTCTGCCGCAGTCGTGCCATCAGGACGCGTGCGCAGGAAGTTGTGCACCGCCGTGAGGCATGCCCGCTTCCTGGGGTTGTCGAGTTCTCGGAGCCTATAGTTGCGAAGCGAGAGGTACCCGTTTCGCCCTTCCACGCTG
>CAWDJZ010000008.1:0-131127 GCA_963802765.1 uncultured Gaiellaceae bacterium | reverse complement strand
TGCTACACTCGTTTACGTGAAACAGAACGTGACGCTCGCCCTTCCCGCCGACAAGGTGCGGAGACTGAAGGTGCTCGCCGCCGAGCGCGGCAGCTCCATCTCCCGCATGCTCACGGAGGCGCTGGACGAGATCCTGGATCGCGAGTCCGGGTACGAGGCGGCCCGTCGGCGGAGCCTCGCCAGGCTCGAGCAAGGCTGGGACCTTGGCACGCACGGCCGGATCACCTGGACCCGCGACGAGCTCCATGAGCGCTGACGCGACGCGGGCGTTCGTCGACACCAACGTCCTCGTCTACGCGCACGACACGACGGCTGGGCCGAAACGCGAGGCTGCACGCCGGCTCGTCGACGATCTGTGGCGCACCCGGAAGGGCTGTCTCAGCATTCAGGTGCTCCAAGAGTTCTTTGTCACCGTGACCGGGCGTATCGCCGATCCGCTCGACTCGTCGGACGCGGCCGCGGCAGTTGCCGACTACGCGAAATGGTCGACCCATGCGCCCAGCGCCGGCGATGTGCTCTCTGCGATCGAAACCCGTGAGCGGCTCGGCATCTCATTCTGGGACGCGATGATCGTCCATAGCGCCGCCGCACTCGGCTGCGACGTTCTCTACAGCGAAGAACTGAGTCACGGGCAGCGCTACGACGGCGTCCTGCTCGTCGACCCGTTCGCACCGTGACTAGCGGTCGCGGAGCCGCTGCGCGAAGCCCACGTTCGGCGCGTGGACGTTGAGCAGGCGCAGCTCGCCTTCGCCGGCGTTGCGGAAGCCGTGCACGACGCCGATCGGCGCAGCGACGTAGCCACCCGGGCCAACCCGGAGCACCTCGTCTCCGACGGTGAACTCCGCCTCTCCTTCGAGGACGTAGAACGAGTCGACGTGGTCGGCGTGCGCGTGCGGATCGACGCCTTCGAAGTCCGGCCCGAAGCGAAGCTCGATCACCTCCATCTCCGGCAGCTCGGCGAGGATGCGATGGTGTCTGCGCCGCGCGGGTGACCTTCTCGCCGCCATCCGGGCCGATCGCCACTCCGTCCACGGCCGGAGTATCGCACCGCGATCTAGCCCTTCGTCGCGAGGGCGAGCAGGTACTCGTAGTGGTACTCGGAGGGCCCCTTGGCGCCGCCGCGGTTCCGGCGCGTCGCGAAGTCGAGGAAAGCGCGGTCGAGCGTCCCGACCTGGTCGCCTGCGCCGTCGTATGCGGCGACCGCCGGGCCGAACGTCTCGCGGTAGAAGTCGCAGTACGCGCGCGGCCCACCGGCGCAGCGTTCGACGAGCCATCTGCGCTCGAGCTCGAGCGACGTGCGGTCGCCGAAGAGTTCGCGGACGTGCGACTCGTCGCCCCAGAGGACCGGCGGCTGCGCGCCGGGCGGAGGCGCCGGCAGGTACGGCGCGAAGACGCCGAAGAACTCGCCGACGCCGCCCTCCGGCGTGAAGTTCGCCATCGCGATCGCGCCGCCCGGCTTGCAGACGCGGAGCAATTCGTCCGCCACCGCGTGATGGTCGGGCGCGAACATTGCGCCGAAGCACGAGGTGACCGCGTCGAACTCGGCGTCCCCGAACGGCAGCGCCTGCGCGTCGGCGACGACCCACACCACCGTGACACTGCGTTCGCGCGCTTCCCGTTCGCCCGACGCCAGGCTTTCGGGTGTCAGATCGGAGGCGACGACGGCGGCTCCGGCCTCCGCGGCGCGGATCGCGACATTGCCCGTGCCGGCGGCGACGTCGAGCACGCGCTGTCCGGGCCCGATCCCGGCCGCCTCCACGAGCTCCGGGCCGACGCTCCAGACCATCTCCTTCGCGAACCGGTGGTAGTCGCCGAGCGCCCAGACGGTGCTCGGAGCGGTCGCCTCAGCTGCCATCGCTCCTCCCATCTCCTCGATTCGCGCGAGCGCGGCGACCTCGGTGATGCGTCTGGCGGCGCTTCGCTCCATGCCTCGAAGCTAGTGCGACGTTGTCGCTTCGGCTTCGCCGGGGCGGGCCATCTTTCGCTGCGGACCCTCTGGCCCGGACGGGCTAGACGGTGGTCCGGGCGGCGTATGCGGCAGCCGCGGCGCGCGAAGGGACATCGAGCTTGCGCAGGATGTTCGCGACGTGCCGGTGCACCGTGTGCTCGCTGACGACGAGCTTTTCCGCGATCTGCCGGTTCGTCAGTCCGTCCGCGAGCAGCGCCAGAACTTGTCGCTCCCGCGGTGTCATCGCGTCGTCGTAAGCAGCCGGGACGGCGCCCAGAGCGCGGAGCGCTCGTGCAGCCGCGGTCTGCTCGCGACCGGCGCGATCGTTCCGGCCGAGCGCGGCGAGCGTCGCGGCGAGCTCAACTCTTGCGTGCGCCGCTTCGAAAGGCGCGCCGCTCGACTCGAAGGCCGCAACTGCGTCCTCCAGGAGCGGCTGGGCGCGCTCGTGCTCGCCGCGCGCCGCCGCGAGCATCCCGTCCGCAAGGTCGGCTGCAGCGCGCAGTGGGCCGGTTCCGATCAGCTCTGCGAGCGAACGCAGCTCGACGAGCGCGGCAGCGCCACGATCGAGGTCGTCGAGGGCGATCGACGCGCCGACGAGCCCCTCCAGGATGGCGATCTCGCGCGGACCGGACGTCCGGCGGCGCACCCCTTCGAGCAGCTCGACGGCGGTCTGCGCGTCGCCGGCGTCGAAGGCGAGCCGCGCCCGGCCGAGCTGCGCACCCTCGAACGTCCCCGCACCTTCCAGCAGTCGCGACGCTTCGGCAGGCCGCCCCTGCCGGCGGCGCAGCTCGGCGAGCTGAATCATCGGGCCGGCCGCGTACGCCGGGCGTGAGCGCGCGAAGTCCTCGATCGAGCCTTCGAGCAGCTCCTCGGCCTCGGCCCAGCGCCCGCGCCAGAGGTGCACGGCACCGTACTCCGCCCGGCAGAAGCCGAGCATGTAGCGGCTCCCGTAGCGTTCCGCGAACTCCGCGATGCGGTCGCACCACTCGAACGCACGATCGAAGTCGCGCACGGCGGTGCAAGCCGAGACGAGGAAGCAACACGTCCAGGCACTCGAGATCGGGATCGTCGCCTCGCCCGCCAGCGCTGTCGTGGTCGCCTCGTCCAGGCAGCGCATTCCCGCCTCGACCTCGGCCTGCGCCACCAGCGCCGCACCCTCCAGTCCGAGCCCGAGCATCTCGAGGTCGGGGACGGCGAACCGCCGGCCGATGTCGGAGGCGTCGACCGCGAGCTTCTGCGCGCGCTCCGCGTCGCCGCTCACGTGCGCGACGTACCCCTTGTGGAAGGCAAGCCAGCCGTGGTCGGGGCCGGCCTCGAGCGGCTCGAGGAGGCGCGACGCCCGCTGCAGCCAGCCGCTCGCGACGGCGACGGCGCCATGGAAGTCGAGCTCGTCGGCCGCCAGCCACGTCGCCATCCGAGCTGCTCCGGCTGCGTCTCCGGTCTCCTGGTAGGCGCGATACGCGCGCTCGCGTGCGTCGAAAACGGTGTCGGCCTCGTCGAGCCACCATGCCGCCCAGCTCATGCCTTCGAGCGACTCCGGCGTCTCGTCCGCCGCCGCGAACGCGGCGCGCGCCGACTCCCAGCGACCCGCGCGCAGGTCAGACCAACCGAGCTCGCTCGACATGGTCCTATTGTGCGCTTGTCCCCTGCGTGCTGCGCGTGCGTCCCTGCCCCGATTGTTGCATGTCGAGGAAACATTGAAAATGTCGCGCTGGAGGACGACACTCTCAAAAGTGACGCTGCGATGGAGCTCCGACGAGGTAGTCGGGAGCAAGGTTGCCGGCTACCAAATCGAAGGGCTCATCGGCCGAGGTGGAATGGGCGCGGTCTACCGCGCCCAGGAGGTTGGCCTCGGTCGCAGAGTGGCGCTCAAAGTGATCGCTCCCGAGCTCGCAGAGGGCCACCGATTTCGCGAGCGCTTCCTGCACGAGTCGCGTGTCGCCGCGTCGCTCGACCACCCCCACGTTGTCCCGATCTTCAACGCGGGCGAGGACGACGGTGTCCTCTTCCTCGCTATGCGCTACGTCGAGGGGACCGACCTCGGGAAGCTGCTCGCGGCGGAAGGCGCGCTCGAGCCGGGCCGCGCGGTCGCCTTGCTCGAGCAGGTGGCGGAGGCCCTGGACGCCGCCCACGAGCGGGGGCTCGTGCACCGGGACGTGAAGCCGTCGAACGTGCTGATCGCGAGCGCGGCGGGCAAGGAGCACTGCTACCTGGCCGATTTCGGGCTGACGAAGCGGACCGGCTCGCTCAGCGGCGTCTCCGCTCCGGGCGACGTGGTCGGCACGCTCGAGTACGTCGCGCCCGAGCAGATCACCGGGGACGAGGTCGAGGCGCGCGCCGACCTGTATTCGCTCGGCTGCGTCCTCTATGAGTGCCTGACGGGGCAGTCTCCGTTCCCGCGCGCGACTGACGTGGCGCTGCTCTGGGCGCACGTGCACGAGGAGCCGACACCGCCCTCGCAGGCCCGGCAGGAGCTGCCGCGGCCGCTCGACGCGGTCTTCGCCCGCGCGCTCGCCAAGGATCCGAGCCGGCGCTACGCCAGCGCGAGTGAGCTCGTCGCGGCTGCTCGCTCGGCGCTCGGGCTCACGACGCCTGTGGCTCCGGCGAGAACGCCACGGTGGGTACTCGCCGCCGCGGCGGTAGTTGCGCTCGCCGGCGTCGCCGCAGCTCTCGCTCTCCTCCTCGATCGTGGCTCAGGCGGCCTCACGTCGGTCTCTCCCAATTCGGTCGGTGTGATCGACCCGGCCACGAACGAGCTCGTCGCCGAGGTACCTGTGGGCTCTGACCCGGGGCCCATCTCTTTCGGGGCGGGGAGCGTCTGGGTGGCGAACGTCGAGGACGAGACAGTGTCACGCATCGACCCTGCGACGCGCGAGCGTGGGCGGACAATCTCCGTCGGCGGCTATCCGAGCGACCTCACGTTCGGCGGCGGCGCGATGTGGGTTGCACTCGGTCCCGGCGCTCAGCTGGTGCGCATCAATCCCGAGCAGGAAGAGGCGGCGAGGCCAGTTTCCGCGCTCGGGGACGACACCGGGTGCGGCCCGCCCCGCGCGAGCGTGGCCTTCGGCGCCGGCGCGGTCTGGTTCGTGTGCGAGAACGGCGCGACGGGACGCCTCGATCCAGACACCATGGCAGCGAGGAACATCGGCGTCGAGGCGGGGCTCCTCGTATCCCCCGACGCGACTTCCCGCCAGTTCAACGACGTCGCCTTCGGGCTCGGCTCGCTCTGGATCGTCGATCGCGCCGGGAACTCCGTCGCCAAGCTCGACCCGGCGACGAACCGGAAGTCACCCGATGAGGTGGACGTCGGTCTGACGCCGAGTGCGATCGCCGTCGGCCCCGGCACCCTTTGGGTCGCCAACTTCGACGACGACACCGTGACACGGATCGTGTTGGCCAAGAGTGGCGCGACGACGCGGGACGACTTCCCCGTCGGCGACGGCCCCGCTGACGTCGCCATCGGCGAGGGCGGCGTGTGGGTCGCCTCGAGCCTCGATCGGACGGTGACCCGGCTCGACCCGGCGACGGGCGAGATCGTGGCGACGATCGAGCTCGGGAACGAGCCGCAGCGCCTCGCCGTCGGCGACGGTGCGGTCTGGGTCAGCGTGCGGGCGCCGGAGCCGGCGGGTGGCTAGATCGCTCACAGCAGCGCTCGCCGCCGCGCTCGTCGTCGCCGTCCCTGGCGCGGGCGGCGCGCCGGGTGCGGAAACTCCGCGGCGCGGCGGCACGGTCGTGCTCACAGGAGTTCCCAGGGAGTCGGCGTGCCTGAACGCGTTCTTCAAGCGCTGCGCGGCCACTGGAGGCCTTTCCGCATCGGTCATGGGCATGGTTCTCCCTGGCGCCTTTCGCGTCCGTTCCGACCTGACGCTGCAGCCGAGCCTCGTCTCGGATGTCGACGTTACGCGGGCGCCGCCGTTCACGCTCACCTACCACATTCGCCCTGAGGCTCGCTGGAGCGACGGAGCGCCTGTCAGCGCGCGTGACTTCGTCTTCACCCACGAGACGAGCCGTTCCGCCGGGGTCGAGTTAGACCCGGGGTACGCGGAGGCGCTGGCCCAGGTCGGCAGCGTTCGCCCGCTCGGCTCCAAGACCGTGAGGGTGGTGCTCCGTTCCCGTTACGCCGACTGGCGGCGCCTGTTCCCGTATGTGCTTCCCCAGCATGCGCTCGCCGGGGCGGACTTCAGCACCGTGTGGAACGAGCGGATTCACAACCCGAGGACCGGACGCTCGATCGGAAGCGGCCCCTTCCTCGTCGGGCGTTGGGTTCGCGGCCGTGAGATCACGTTCGAGCGGAACCCGCGCTACTGGGGAGCCCGTCCGGCGTATCTCGACCGGCTCGTGCTCCGGTTCTGGAAAGAGCACGAAGAGGCGATCGAGTGGCTGCGGCGGAACGAGCTGGACGTCGTCCACGGCCTCCCGCTCTCGGCCAGCCTGGCCCGGGAGCTGCGGCAGCTGCCGGGTGTCGAGGTGCAGTCCTTTCCCGGGCCCTCCTGGGAGCATCTCGCGCTCCGCGTCCGGCCTCCGGGTCATCCGGCTCTGGGCAACAAGCTCGTGCGGAGGGCGATTGCGCATGCGATCGACAAGACCGCGCTCGTCCGGGCGGTGTTCGGGGAGCATGACCGCCGCGACGCGGCGAGCGAGAGCGCACTCTTTGCCACCACCAGCCGCTACTACCGACCGAACTGGAGCGCTCTCCGCTACCGGCCGGCCGAGTCGCGACGGCTGCTCAGGCTGGCAGGCTGCCGCCTCGGCGCGGATCGAATCTACGTCTGCGCGGGCGAAAAGCTCTCGCTGCGTGCGTTGACGATGACGGGGGTCGCGTTTCGCGAGGAAAGCTTGCGGACCCTTCAGGGGCAGCTGCGGGACGTGGGTGTCGAGCTCATCCCGACGTATGTTTCCCTCGACCCGCTGTTCGGGTCGATCCTGCCAAGCGGCGACTTCGATCTCGCGCTCTTCTCGTGGGTACGCGAGAGCGAGGTGTCCATGAGCACGGTTCTTCGCTGCGGCGGCAGCCAGAACTGGACCGGCTACTGCCAGCGGCTCGTCGATCGCGACATCGACGATGCGGGGCGCGTTCTCGACGCCGATCTGCACGCGCGCGCGCTGCACCGGCTCGACGCGCGAGTTGCGCTCGACGTGCCGCTGATCCCGCTCTTCCACAGGCCTCTATTCGGTGCCGCGAGGTCGAGCGTCCGGGGCTATGGCCGGAGCCTGAGCCTCGACCCATTGGTTGGCGCGGAGAACTGGTGGCTCGCGCGCGGGCGCTAGCGGCGGCGCTCGCCGCCGCGCTCCTCGTCGCCGTCCCGGGCGCGGGCGGCTGCGCCGGACGCGGAGACGCCGCGGCGCGGCGGCACGGTCGACGTCGGGACGGTGCGCGAGCCCCCGTGCCTCAACGCCTACCTCCTGAAGTGCGGCGACAACGTCGACCCGGGCAACATCATGCGGCTCGCTCTCCGGGGCGCATTTGTGGTCGGCCCGGGTTTCAGGTGGCGGCCGGACCTCGTCACCCGCGCCGACTTCACGACGGCGCCGCCCTTGACCATCACGTACCACATCCGGCCCGAGGCCCGCTGGAGCGACGGCGTCCCGGTCACGGCGCACGACTTCGTCTTCACCCACGAGACGCGCCGATCGGTCGCCGAGCAGCTGATCAACTTCCAGAAAGAGCACCTGAACGTCATCCGCAGCGTGCGGGCCGTCGACGCGAAAACGGTCGAGGTCGTGCTCCGTGAGAGATTCGCCCTCTGGCGGGGGCTGTTCCAGCATGTCCTCCCACGCCATGTGCTGCGGGGAGAGGATTTCTCCACGGTCTGGCTCGACAGCATTCACAACCCGAAGACCGGAGCGCCGATCGGCAACGGACCGTTTCTCGTCCAAGGCTGGGAGCGCGGACGCGCCGTCACGTTCGTCCGGAACCCGGCCTACTGGGGATCTCACCCTGCGTACCTCGGGCGCATCGTCCTTCGCTTCTGCCGGGAGTGCGCCAACCTCGGCTCCGAAGCGATCCAGCTGCTGCGGCAAAGGGAGCTCGATCTCGTGGCTCTCCCGCCGGCATCCGGGCAGGACGTGCAGGCGCTGCGCCGCATTCCCGCTGTGCGGGTGCTTACGGAACCCGGCCACGTGTGGGAGCACTTCGAGCTCCGCATCGGACACGGTGGGCACCCGGCGCTCAAGCAGAAGGCCGTGCGGCGGGCGCTCGCCTACGGCATCGACCGCGTCGCAATCGCGCGAGACCTCTACGGCGCCATCCACGCGCGCTATCCACCGAGCGACAGCGCCGTGTTTTCTTCCGCCAGCGTCCACTATCGGCCGAACTGGGGGGCGTATCGCTACCGTCCCGCCGAAGCGCGGCGGCTGCTCGAGCAAGCCGGGTGCCGCCCGGGCTCCGACGGCATCTACGACTGCGGCGGCGAGCGGCTGTCGTTTCGCTTCGTGACGACTGTCGACGATCCGCTCCGCGTGCGGACGCTCCAGCTCGCCCAGCAGCAGCTCAGGCAGGCCGGCATCGCGGTCACGCCCGTGTACGCCACACGAAGCGCGTTCTTCGGCCAGATCCTCCCGGCGGCGCTTGCGGGCCGGGGAGAGTTCGATCTCATCCTCTTCTCGCTCGTGAAGACGACCCCGGACGCCCCTGCCTCATCGGCGATCAGCTACAGATGTGGGGAGATCAGAAACTACTCGGGCTACTGCCAGCGGCTCGTCACGCGCGAGCTCGACCAGGCCAGGCGCATCCTCGACGAAGCCAAGCTAGTGCGCGTACTGAACACAGGCGACTCGGGGCTTGCAAGGGACGTGCCCGTCATCCCGCTCGTCGAGCGGCCCCTCGTCGCCGCGTTTACGACGTCGCTCCGGAACGTGAGCCTAGAGGCACGCTCGTTGGATCCGTTCGCAAATGCGGAGAACTGGTGGCTCGCGCGCTAACCGCGGCGCTCGCCGCCGCGCTCCTCGTCGCCGTCCCGGGTGCGGGCGGCGCGCCGGGTGCGGAGACACCGCGGCGCGGCGGCACGGTGGTGCTCACGGGAGTAGCTCGGGAGCCGGCCTGCCTGAACGCCTTTCTCGAGCGCTGCCGGTCCGCCAACACTGGCGTTTGGGTGATGGGCGCGGTTCTCCCCGGCGCCTATCGCGTCGGTCCCGACCTGACGCTGCGGCCGAACCTCGTCTCGCATGTCGACAGGACGCGGGCCCCGCCATTCACGTTCACCTACCACATTCGCCGCGAAGCGCGCTGGAGCGACGGAACACCTGTCAGCTCCCGCGACTTTGTCTTCACCCACCAGATGAGCCTCGCCGCCGGGGTCAAGCCTCACGAGGTGTACGCGGCCGACCTGGCGCAGGTCGCCGGCGTGCGCGCGCTCGATGCCCGGACCGTGAGGGTGGTTCTCCGCGCCCGCTTCGGCGGCTGGCGCCGCCTGTTCCCGTACGTGCTTCCGGAGCACGCGCTCGCCGGCGCCGACTTCGGCACGGTGTGGAACGACGGGATCCACGACCCGAGAACCGGACGCCCGATCGGAAGCGGCCCGTTCCTCGTCCGGGGCTGGGATCGCGGCCGTGAGATCACGTTCGAGCGCAACCCGCGCTACTGGGGAGCGCGGCCGGCGTATCTCGACCGGCTCGTGCTGAGGTTCTGGTCCTCGAATGAGCGGTCGATCAGAGGGGCTTCGGCGCGGCGAGATCGATCTCGTCCACGGCCTGCCACTCTCGGTCGACGAGACTCGGGAGGTTCGGCAGCTGGCGGGGGTCCGCGTGCAGTCGGTTACCGGGCCTGGCTGGGATCACCTCGAGTTCCGCGTCCGCCCGCCGGGTCATCCGGCGCTTCGCAACAAGCTCGTGCGGAGGGCGATCGCGCATGCGATCGACAGAACCGCCCTCGTCCGTGCCCAGGTCCCGGCTGCCGACCGCCGGAACGCGGCGACTGACAGCGCCGTCTTTGCGACCAGCAGCCGCCACTACCAGCCGAACTGGAGCGGCCTCCGCTACGACCCGGCCGAGTCGGCTCGGCTCCTCAGGCAGGCGGGCTGCCGCCTCGGTGCGGACAGAATCTACATCTGCGCGGGCGAGCGGCTCTCGCTGCGCGGGTTTACGATCGCAGGCTTCGCGAACCGCGAGGAGAGCCTGCGGATCCTTGCGGAGCAGTTGCGCAGGGCGGGGATCGAGGTCCGGCCGGCGTTTGTCGCCTTGGGCCCGCTTTTCGGGCAGGTCGTCCCGAGCGGCGCGTTCGACCTCCTGCTCTTCACGTGGATTCGCGTCGACGACGAGCCGGCCGAGGATCAGATCCTGCGCTGCGGCGGTACCCAGAACTTCACCGGCTACTGCCAGCGCCTCGTCACCCGCGACCTCGACGAGGCGGGGCGCATTCTCGACGTCGACCAGCGTGCGCACGTGCTCAACAGAATCGACGCGCGGGTTGCGAGCGACGTGCCGCTGCTCCCCCTCTACCACGTACCGTTGATCGGCGCGGCGAGCGCAAGCCTGCGGGGCTACGCTCTTGCTCCGTCCGGGCCACTCGATCCGTTCGTCGGCGCGGAGAACTGGTGGCTCGCGCGCTAACGGCCGCGCTGGCCGCCGCGCTCCTCGTCGCCGTCCCGGGTGCGGCCGGCGCGCCCGACGCGGAAACGCCGCGGCGCGGCGGCACGGTCGTGTTCGGGCCGGCAGCATTCGAGCCCGCGTGCCTGAATCCGCTCGTGTGCGGCTACGCGCCCGTCAACCAGAAGGTGCTCACACCGGCGTTTGCGGTTGCTCCCGACCTGACGTTGAAGCCGATGCTCGTCTCTGGGGTCGACTTCACGAGGCAGCCGCCCTTCACGCTCACGTACCACATCCGTCCCGAAGCTCGCTGGAGCGACGGTGTCCCCGTCACCGCTCGGGACTTCATCTTCACCCATGACGCGATCCGGAAGCTGCTCCCTCCCGATCACCCCGGTGCCACACACCACGGCACGGTGCAATCGATCCGCGAGATCGACGCGAAGACCTTCCGGGTCGTCCTTCGTACCCGGATCGCGGGCTGGCGAGGTCTCTTCTGGACCGTGCTCCCGTGGCACGCGCTCCGGGGCGAGAACCTCGAATCCGTCTGGCGCGATCGCATCGTCAACCCGAAGACGGGCGGGCCGATCGGGAGCGGCCCCTTCCTCGTCGAGGACTGGGACCGGGGCAAGCAATTGACGTTGGTCCGCAACCGCAACTACTGGGGGCGGCACGTCTCGTATCTGGACCGCGTCGTGATCAAGTTCCAGCAGAGCGGTGGAGCTCCGGCTCCGGCGCAGATACTCGAATGGCTCCGCACGGGTGAGAGCGACTTCGCCGAGGCCAGGGACACCGGGATCGTCCCCGAGCTGCGGCGCATACCGGGGATCAGAGTCGTCCCGGCATTAACGAACGGCTGGGAGCATCTGGACATCCGGATCCGTACCGGCGGGCATCCGGCGCTCAAGCAGAAGCTCGTCCGTCGGGCGCTCGCGTACGGGATCGACCGGGTCGAGATCGTCAGGGAGCTCTTCGGCGCGCTCGACCCGCTCTACCGACCGAGCGATAGCGCCGTGTTCCTGAGCGACCACGCCTCCATACCGGCCGAACTGGAACATCTACCGCTACCGCCCGGACGAGTCGCGCCGGTTGCTCGAGCAAGCCGGCTGTCGGCGCGAGACGGACGGCATCTACAGCTGTGACGGCAGACGGCTCGAGCTCCGTCTCGTCACGACCGCGGGTGCCCGATTGCGGGAGCGCACGATCCAGCTCATCCAGGCCCAGCTGCGGCCGGCAGGGATCGAAGTCGAGCTCAGCTACATGCTGGGGCCGGCGTTGTTCACCCAAGTGCTCCCGAGCGGCGACTTCGATCTTGCCTCTTTCACGTGGCTGGTCGACCAGGACGGCAGCCGCAGGACGGAGCTCTTCGGGTGCTACGGCGTCCGGAACTACAGCGGCTACTGCCAACGGCTGACGACGAGGGAGCTCGACCAGGCCGCCCGGATTCTCGACTCGGACGAGCGTAGTCGCGTCCTCAACCGCGCCGACGCGCTGCTGGCGCGTGACGTGCCCGTGATCCCGCTTTACCAGGTGCCGAACGTCCTGGCATACAGGACGACGATCCGGAACGTCGTCCGCTCGCCCGACAACCTTTTCTGGAACGTCGAGGACTGGTGGCTCGACCGCTAGGGATCAGGCAGACGGCGTCAGCACGCGCAGCCCGGGGATCCGCCTGAAGTCGACCGTGTTTCGGGTCGCGACCCCCAACCCGTAGGCGAGGGCGGTCGCGCCGATCCAGAGATCGTGGGCGCCGATCGTGACGCCACGCCGGCTCAAACCGGCCCAGACCTCCGCATGTACGCGAGCGACAGCCTCGGTGATCGGGATGGGCTCGAACCCCGTGATGATGTGCTCGACGAACGCCTGTCGGCGAACGCGCCTGCCGCCCCGTGCGCGGTGCACGCCGTGCAGGAGCTCGCTCACGGTGATCACGCTGATCGCGCGCTCCTCATCGCCGAGCAGCGACTCCAGAGCATCGGGCTCGCCTCGCTCCCAGTCGACGAGGAGATCCGTGTCGATCAGGACGGCCACGGACTCTCCGGGGCTTCCGCTTCGGCGCGGACGCGGCGGAGGTCGGCGGCGAACTCCTCGTCGATCGGCGGCGCCGAATCGAGCAGCTCGCGGAACGCCTCAGGCGAGAGCAGACGATGGCGGGGCGGGCCGAGCAGCGCGACGGTCGCCCCATTCCGGACGATCTCGATCTCCTCGCCCGCCGCAACACGGTTCAGGACATCGGAGAACTTCCGTGCGGCTTCGGTTGCCGTGAGCCTCGCCACGCGGTCGACCATATCAGATAAATCAGACTATCGCTCAGATGTGTGACGTCCGCGCGCGCTCGGCGTACTCGAGCGCCTTGGGGAGATCCCCGCTCTGAGCGTGGTAGTGGGCGAGCCGCTCGGCGTGATCGTCGAGCGAGCTTGCGTAGAGCTCCTCGTAGGCGGCCGCGATGCGCCGGTACAGCTCGCGGCGCACGGTGGCGGCGAGCGTCGAGAGAGCCACCTCCTGGAGCAGGCCGTGGGTGAACTCGCACTCGAAGTCCGGGTAGCGCCGGAGTTCCCGCACGATCTCGGTCCGGAAGAGCGAGGCGAGCTCCTCGGCCACATCGTCGTCCATGACGTGCGCAAGGACACCGACGGGGAACGTGCGACCGATGGCTGCGGCCGTCTGGGCGAGTCGGCGGGGGCCTGCGGCGAGGCGGTCGATCCGCGCCAGCAGGAGGTTCTCCAGCGTCGGCGGCAGCAGCTCGGGGGACCGCATCGAGATCGTCCATGTGCGACCGCGCGACTCGAGCGCGCCCTCCTGAAACGCGCGAGCGAGCTCCTCCAGGTAGAGCGGGTTGCCTTCTGCCTCCTGAACGAGCCGGGTTTGGACGCCCGGTTCGACGTCGTCGCCGAGGATGTCGGTCAGGAGCTCCTTGGCGGCCGTCTCGGCCAAGGGGCCGAGCGAGACCTCGGTCGTGCGATGTGCGTAGTCGCCGCTCGCGCGCCGTCGCAGTGCCGCACCCTCCGACGCCGCGATCGGCTCTACGGTCAAGACGACCGCAACAGCGGCGCGATCGGTTAGCGCCATGACTGCCTCGCCGAGCTCGCGCGTCGAGGCGTCCGCCCACTGGACGTCTTCGAGCACGACGACCACGGGACGCTCCGCGGCGAGCGCCTCCAGCCAGCGCAGGTATGCGCCGGGAATCCCGTCGGTCTCCTCGGCCGCGATCTCGGGCTCGGGCTCGGAGCGGAGGCCGAGCAGGGGGCCGAGCGGTGCGAGCACCTCGTCGAGGCGCTCGCCGAGCAGCGCTCCCAGCCGTGCCCTGGCCTTCGTCCTGATCGCGATCTCCGGCTCGCCGACCTCCGCCGCGAGCCAGCCGAGGAGGATCTCGACGAAAGGCCAGCGGGCGAGGCCGCCGTAGGAGAGGCAGCGGCCCTCCAGCCATGTCACCTGCTCCCCGGCAAGTGACCGAAGCTCGCCGACGAGCCGCGTCTTGCCGATCCCGGCAGCACCGGAGACGACGACGATCCTGCCCCGGCCCGAGACGACGTCGTCGACGACACCGCGCAGCACCGTGGTCTCGTGCTCCCTGCCGACGCTCGGCGTGCCGGACGACGTCGGCGCGCGACTTGACGGCGCCAGCAGACGGGAGACCGCCACCGGCGCTTCCCTGCCCCTCACCTCGATCTCGCCGAGGGACTCGAACGCGAACCGGTGGGCGAGGCGGCGCGCGGTGGTCTCTCCCACCAGGATCGTTCCGGGCTCGGCGGCGGACCGCAGTCGCGAGGCGACGTTCCCGACGTCGCCGAATGCGAGCGCCTGGCGACTGGCGCCGCCGACCATGCCGACCGCTGCTCGGCCGGTGTTGATGCTGACCCTGACGGCGAAGCCGGTGGTCCCCCACGCGTCCTCCACGTCGCGTGCATAGTCGTCGACGAGCTCGAGAATGCGGAGCGCCGCGCGCGCGGCGCGCTCCGGGTCGTTCTCGTGCGCCGACGGCACGCCGAAGTAGACGCAGATGGCGTCGCCTTCGTACGCCTGCACGGTGCCTCCGTACTCCTCGGCGGCGAGGCTCATCAGCGTCATGCACCCGCCCACGAGCGCCAGCACCTCGTCGGGGGCGAACCGCTCGGCGAGCGCGACGGCGCCCACGATGTCGGCGAAGAGGATCGTGATCGTGCGCACCCCGCCGTCGACCGCGTGCACGGCGTCGTCCGTCGCCGGCGGAGAATCTACGCCGGGCGCGGGCGCCGCCGCGCGAACGGAGGGGTCCTGGCGCAGGATCGCCTGCTCGAGCTCCTGGAGCGCGGGGCTGGGGTCGATGCCGAGCTCGTCGAGCAGCGTGGCGCGGCCGTCCCGGTAGACCTCGAGCGCGTCGGCCTGGCGGCCCGAGCGGTAGAGGGCGAGCATCAGCTGGCCCCGTAGCCGCTCTCGGAGCGGATGCTCCAGCAGGAGCGACTGCAGCTCGCCCGCGAGGTCGCCGTGTCGGCCGAGCGCGAGGTCGGCGTCGATCCGGTTCTCGAGCACGGCGAGCCGAAGCTCCTCGAGCCGACCGATCGTCGATTCGGCAAACGGCGCGTAGGTGAAGTCGGCCAGCGGCGGGCCGCGCCACAGAGAGAGCGCAGCGTGCAGCTGCTCGGCCGCGCGTGCGGCGTCGCCGGCGGCGAGTGCTCGGCTTCCTTGCTCGGCGAGGCGCTCGAACCGAAGGATGTCGAGCGCGTTGGGCTCGATCCTCGCCTCGTAGCCGCCGGACCTCGTGACCAGAACATCGGGCGGCAGCACGCGGCGGAGGCGGGCGACGAGCGCCGCGAGCGCGTTGGCAGCGCTCTCGGGTGCGTGGTCCCGCCACAGCTCGTCGATCAACCGGTCGCGCGAGACGACCTCGTTCGATCGAAGGAGGAGGAGCGCGAGCAGCGCGCGTTGCCGGACGCCCCCGAGCGGGAGCGGCCGGTCGTCGAGTCGGGCCTCGAGCGGGCCGAGCAGGCGGAACTCGAGCATTCCCGCTTCCGTCATCCGCCGGTCATCCGCTCGTCATCGACGGCGCCGATTCTCCCATCGAGCAAGCAACCGGGCAACAGGAGAGGAGTTCTGTCATGCATCCGTTCACGAGCAACGACATCGCGAAGGCGCGCAGCGACGAGAAGCTGGCGCGTGGCCTGGCCGCCTACCAGGCGCTGAGCGCCCGGGAGGGGCAGGCAGCCGAGGTCGGCCCCGAGGCCGGAGGGGCCGGACGCCTCCGGCTCTTCGACCGGCTGCGCCGGCGCGGGGCCGATACGCCGGTGCCGGCCCGTCCGGCGATCTGATCCATGCGAGGACGCAGGGGTCGGGCAAGAGGACTCGAGAGGAGAACCGTGCACCGTTACGACATCGACTCTCTCCGCGCTGTCGCAGGCGAGCGCCACGAGCAGCGCTTGCGCGAGGCTGACGCAGAGCGGCTCGCGCGCGCACTCCGCGCCACCGGCCAGCGCCGCCGCCGGCTGCGATTGCCGGCCGGTCTCGCACTCGGCGCCAACCGCCTCCTACGACTCCGACGGCTCGAGAGCTAGAGCGACGATGCGTCCCGAACCACGGAGGACGGCTGAGCGCTTGGGACTCAACCAGCGGACGATCGGGTGGCTCGAGGCACACGGTTACCTCCGGCAACTGGCCACAACCCAGGCCGAGATCCGCGCACGCCTCTACCACGCACACCTTTCCCACCTACGCTCGCAATCAGAGGGCCATGAACCAGCGCCCAGGCCTGAATCGAGTTCTTAGCGGTCGATCGAGCGGTACTTCCGCACCGCGAGCGGCGCGAAGACGGCGAGCAGACCGATCGTCCACACGAGCGAGAGCAGGATCGGGTGCTCGCCCGGGAAGCCGGACGTGTACGGGTTCGGGTTGCCGAACAGCTCGCGCGTCGCCGCGGTGAGCGCGCTGAACGGGTTCCATTCCGCGAACGGCTGCAGCCAGCTCGGGAGCGTCTCGACGGGGACGAACGCGTTCGAGACGAACGTGAGCGGGAAGACGATCAGGAAGCCGAGCTGCTGCCCGACCTCGACCGACGGCACGCTCAGCCCGATCAGGACGCCGATCCACGCCATCGCGTAGGTGAAGAAGAGCATGAGCAGCACGGCCAGGAAGAACTCGCCGACGGTGCCGTTCACGCGCCAACCGACGACGAGGCCGGACAGCATCAGCACGACCAGGATGCCGGCGTTGTAGACGACGTCGGAGGTCGTGCGCCCGCTGAGGACGGCCGAGCGGGCCATCGGCAGCGAGCGGAAGCGGTCGATCAGCCCCTTCGACATGTCGTCCGTGACCGCGATCGCCGTCGTGATCGAGGCGAAGCCGAGCGTCTGAATGAAGATGCCGGGCATCAGGTACTCGCGGTACGAGCCGCCGTCCGGGAGGGGGATCGCGCCGCCGAACACGTACGCGAACAGCAGCACGAACATGATCGACTGCAGGATCGCGAAGATCGCGAGCTCGGGGATGCGCGGCACCCGCTTCAGGTTGCGCCAGGTCATGATCATGCCGTCGTTGACGGCCGCCGAGCGCACAGTCACGCGGCCACCTCCTGATCCTCGTCGGGCTCCGGTTCCTCGGCTGCGTGCCCGGTGAGCGTGAGGAACACATCGTCGAGCGTCGGCCGGCGCAAGCCGACGTCGTCGACCTTGATCCGCTCCTCACCAAGCCGGCGGACGACGTCCACGAGCTCGGCGGCGCCTCCGCTCGCGGCGATCGTCAGGCGGCGCGCGTGTTGGTCGACCGAGCCGGTGCCGTCAGGCGCGAGCAGCACGGCTGCGCGCTCGAGCGCCTCATGGTCGTGCACGACGACCTCGATCCGCTCGCCGCCTACCTGCGACTTCAGCTCGTCCGCCGTCCCGCGCGCGATGATCCGGCCGTGGTCGACGACCGCGATCTCGTCGGCGAGCTCGTCGGCCTCCTCGAGGTACTGCGTGGTCAGCAGGAGCGTCGCCCCTTCGCGCACCTGGGTGCGAATCACGTCCCACATGGCCAGGCGGCTGCGCGGGTCGAGGCCCGTAGTCGGCTCGTCGAGGAACAGCAGCTTCGGCTGGCCGATCAATGCGCTCGCGAGGTCGAGGCGGCGCCGCATCCCGCCGGAGTACGTCTTCGCGACGCGCTCGGCGGCGTCGTCCAGTGAAAAGCGCTCGAGGAGCTCGTCGGCGCGGCGTTTGGCCTCGGCACTCGGCAGGCCGTACAGGCGTCCGAACATCCAGAGGTTCTCGCGGCCCGTCAGGTTCTCGTCGATGGCCGCGTACTGGCCCGAGAGGCCGATTCGGCGACGGACGGCCTGGGCGTCGCGGACGACGTCCAGCCCCGCAACCCGCGCGCTGCCCGCGTCCGGCTTGAGCAGTGTCGTGAGGATGCGGACTGTCGTCGTCTTGCCCGCGCCGTTGGGGCCGAGCAGCCCGAGCACGGTTCCCTCACGCACGTCCAGGTCGACACCGTCGAGCGCGCGCACCTCGTTCTTGCGCGAGCGGTAGACCTTCACCAACCCCTCAGCCTCGATTGCCGCCACGGCTTTCAGCCTACGTACCGGCGGCCAGTCTGCATCCGCTTCCCACATCCGCGCTCGCCTTTCGACCCCCCATATGACAGAATGCTGTCATTGTGGCAGGACGACAGCATGCTGTCAAATCAGCGGACCACGCGCTCGAGCGCACGCCGGCTGGGAACGCGTTCAGCGATCTCGTCGTCCAGGTCCTGCGGCTGCACGGACGGCTGATCGCGGCGGGGAACGCGATGGCCAAGCCGGCCGGGCAGACGGAGGCGCGCTGGCAGGTGCTGGGGGTGGCCGAGCACGGGCCCGCGACGGTTGCGGAGATCGCGCGCATCTTCGGGCTCGCCCGCCAGAGCGTGCAGCGCACCGCCGATGCGCTCCAGCGCGACGGACTGATCGAGTTCGAGGAGAACCCGCGTCACCGCCGCGCCAGGCTCGTTCGCATCACGCCCCGTGGCGAGGCCGTGTTGCGCGAGATCCAGGCGGCGCAGCAGGAATGGGCTGACGCGCTCGGCGCGAAGCTCGGCGAGCGGGACCTGCGGCTGGCGGAAGAGGTGCTCGTGCGCGTTCGCGAGGCGCTGCGCGCCGAGCCTTCCGGCTAGGCGTTTCTGTGCGAGGACCGGGGATCGTCCTGCTGGCGGCACTGCTCCTCCCGGGAGCAGCGCTTGCCGACGACCGTGCACTGCTCGCCGCCGAGGCGCGCTATCTCCCCGCGGCGCAGGCGGCTTATTCGTCGACCGCGGACGGCCTCCAGGCTCGGTACGACGCGGGCAGGGATCTCCTCGAGGCGATTCGTGCGGCGGGGCGGCATAGCGTCGGCTGCGATCGCCTGCGCTCGCAGCTGCTCGCGGTCGGCAGCGCGCAGGTGTTGAACGCCGAGGCATACGACCGCCCCGTGAGGACGGGTACGGTGCCGATCCCGCGCGTGACCGCGAGCTGCGCACCCGCGGCGGCGCGCGTGGTGCCCGCGCCACAGCCGCCTCTCGAGGCCCCGTTCCGCTCGCAAGACCGTCGTGCGGCACCGCCGGTCGTCCTGGACGCCGCGCTCGACCAGAGGCTCGGCGAGGTCGCCGCGCGCTTCCAGCGGAACAGCAGGAGTCTGGGTGCACGATCTGCGTACGGGCCGCGTCGCCGGGGTGAACGAGGAGCTCCGCTTCCCGGCGGCATCGACGGTCAAGCTCGCCGTCCTGGCCGCCGCGCTGCGCGACGACCGGCGGCCGGAACGCTCGCCCCTGTTCTACGACGCGGAGCAGATCGGCGCCTGGTCGTCCAACCTCGGGGCGAACAGGATCGTCGCCCGTCTCGGGCTCACGGCCGTCGGTGAGGGTCTCCGCCGGCTCGGGATGACGTCGTCGAGCTACCCCGGTCTCTACCGCGCCGGCACGGCGACCGGTCCGCCTGGAGCGCATGCGCGCGTGACCACGGTTCGGGATCTCGGCCGGGCGCTGTTCCGCATCCATGCCGCGGCGTTGGGCCGACCCTGGGCACTGCGGGCGACGGGGCTGACCCAGCCGCAGGCTGCCGCGGGCCGGGCGATCCTGCTCGGGTCACAGCGCGTCGGCGACAACGCAGGCCTTCTCAGGCGCTGGCTTGGCGGCATCCCGCTCGCACAGAAGCACGGCTGGATCTCGGACGTCCGTCTCACCGCTGCGATCGCTTACCGCCGCGCGGGCCCGGTGATCGTCGTCGTCGCCGGCTATCGGCCGGGAGTGACGCTCGGCGAGGCGCAGCTGCTCGCCCGCGACGTCCTGCGCGCGGCCGGCCTGGCCGAGTAACAGTCCGTTACTCGGCTCGCGCGGGCGTCGCGCCGGTCTTGGCGCCTGCCGCCCGCGCGGCGACACTGTCGAGTGCCTGCTTCAGCTCGTGGTAGAGCGCCTCCGCCTCGGGCTGCGTGTCGCCGATCGCGGTCAGCCCGATCCGGCCTGCGACGGCGAGCGCGCTGACCATGTGCAGCGCGATCCCGGTCTCGCGCTCGGCGTCCCAGCCGAGGTGGCGCTCGGCGACGAGGTCGAGCAGGTCGTCGGGGGTCAACGACGCGTAGGCGGGCGAGTCGAGGTGATCGGTGGCGACGTAGTGCTTGAGATCCCCGAGCCGGCTCCGGAACTCCCCTGCGAGCGGGTCGTAGCTGCCGTCCGTGAGCGTCGAGAGCGCCATGAACGGGTGCGTCGTGCCGCCGCAGCGGAGGTTGATCTCGAGCGCGTACGACTCCCAGCCGCCCTCGCCCCGGACGGCGACGAAGTCGACGCCGGCCCGCCCGATCACGCCCTCGCGCGCGAGCCGCCGCCCGACGATGAGGGCGTCGGCCGCGATCAGCGCGGCGTATTCGGGATCTGCAGGAAAGCGGCAGCCGAAGTACGTCTGGCCGTGGGGGCCGCCCAGCACCTGGTCGTGGGTCGAGAGGATCTCGACCTGCCCGGACGGGCTGATCCGGAGCTGGGCGCTTGGGCTGCGGAGGTCTTCTCCCTCGATCAGCTCCTCGACGATCCCGCCCTGGTCGGCGAGCGCCCGCAAGAAATCGCCTTCTTCGACCTCGGTGTCCTCGAGCTCGAGTGCGCCGCGAAGGGTGTCCGAGTCGAGGGCGGCGTCGACGCCGACGAGGGCGTTGCCGAGGCCGCTCACGCCTCGATCGAGCTTGAGGACGGCGGTCGCGAGCGCAACGTTGGACGAGCGCAGCTCGGCGAGCGCCTTCAGCAAGTCGCGCTCGCCGCCGACGTCGAAGCCGCGCGCGTGGGACACGCCTTCCTCGTCGAAGATGCGCCGGCTCCCGCTCTTGGTGCCGAACCGCTCGAGCGCCGGGTCGGCGCCGTAGAGTGGGATCCCGAGCCGCACGGCGAGCTCGACCTCGTCCGTCGAGGTGGCGAAGGGCAGCAGGATCGCCAGCTCGGGCTGTCCGATCAGGGAGCGGATCCGCTCGATCGCGCCCGGCCGGGCGAGCAGCTTCCGCGTCAGCGGCTCGTTGCGGCCGTCTACGAGCGACACGACCGAGAAGCGGCTGCGCGCCCGGGGCGTGTCGAGCTCCGGAACGAGCCCGAAGTAGTAGTCGACGAGCCTGGGCAGGATCGGCTGCGAGGTGACGTAGACGACCCGCGAGCGCGGCGAGCGCAGCAGGCTGAGCACGAGACAGAGGAAGCGCTCCTCGTAGGCCGGGAAGACGGGGATCAGCTGCTCCGGAACGTCCATGCTGATCGAGTGGACGACCACGACTGTGCGCTCGATGTCGCCGATCGAGCGCAGCGACACCGAGGGCCACAGTGCACGTAGCCGCTTCTGGAGCTCGGCGAACTCCTTCCGCTCGGACATGGGCCGGACCGTAGCGCGCGGCGGGCGGCGCCGCTAGCCGCGCAGCTGGCGGCTCGTCCCGATCGCGATCACGGGCGCGTCGCCCGGGCGGAGCCAGCGCAGGACGGCGCGGAGCTGCGGCTTTCCGATGCTCACACAGCCGATCGTGGGGCCGCCCGTCTGCGCGTGCAGGAAGATGCCCGAGCCGCGGCCCGGGACGACCGGGCGCATGTTGAACTCGATCACCGCGAGATGCGGGTAGGCGCGCGGGTTCTCCCACATCCCCTCGCTGACGATCCGGAACGGCGGCGGCGTCCCGCAGCGGACGTGCTGGAACGAGTTGTACGTCGGGGAGGACGGGTCCTCGTCCCACCAGTCGCCGCAGCGCAGGCGGCGGTAGCTGAAGCGCACCCCGGGATTCGCCTCGTTGCCGTACATCGTCCGGCCGATCGCGAACGTGCCGGCCGGGGTCGTGCCGTCGCCCTCGCGGCGGTCGGCGGAGATGCCGTTCTTGCCGACGCGCGCGGGATAGGGGCCGGCGACGGGCGTCCAGCATCCGTCGACGCGCCGCCAGGTTCGCAGGGTCGCGTGCGTGGTTCGCGCCGAGGCCGCCTCGACCGTGATCAGCTGCTTCGCGGGCGCCGGCGTCTCGATCGAGCCCGCAAGATTGGCGGGGCACCAGGCGGCGACCGCGGCGAGCACGACGGGCAGGGCGAGCACGGCCCCAGGGTACGCTGGACCGATGCGGTTCGCCCTCGTGACGGTCGCGGCCGCCGCGGTCGGACTCAGCTGCTGTCAGCAACTTGTGGCTTCGCCGCGGTTCGCCGCGACGATCGAGCCCGTCCGTTGGGCCGACCTGCGCCATTCCTACCGCGCCGGCTGTCCGGTTCCGCCCGCGCGGCTGCGCACGGTGCGCGTGTCGTACTGGGACTTCCGCGGCACGCAGCGGGAGGGGGCGATCGTCGTCGCGCGGCCCGTGGCGGCCGACGTCGTGGCCGTCTTCCGGACGCTCTGGCAGGCTCGCTTCCCGATCCGGCGGCTGCGGCCCGTGTCGGAGTACGGCGGGAGCGACGACGCGTCGATGGCCGCCGACAACACCTCCGGCTTCAACTGCCGCTTCGTCGGCGGCACGCGCCGCTGGTCGCAGCACGCTTACGGCGAGGCGATCGACGTCAACCCGGTGGAGAACCCCTACGTGCAGGGCGCGCGCGTGTCGCCGCCTGCCGGCCTGGCCTTCGTCGACCGCTCCCGCATCCGCAAGGGGATGGCGGTCGACGACGGCGTGCTTGTCCGCGCCTTCGCTGCCGTCGGCTGGAAGTGGGGAGCCTCATTCGGCGACTACCAGCATTTCTCGACCACGGGCCGATGAGCGATCCGCTCCGTCCGCTCTGGGACTTCGACGACCTCGACGCGACGGAGGCGCGCTTCCGCGCGCTGCGAGCAGAGGCGCTGACGCAGCTCGCGCGGGTCGAAGGCATGCGCGGCCGCTTCGACGAAGGTGACCGGCTCCTCGACGAGGTGACCGAGGAGGAGGCCCGGGTGCGCGTCCGCGTCGACCTCGAGCGCGGCCGCCTGCGCCGCTCGAGCGGCGACACCGAGGCGGCGCTGCCGTTCTTCGAGTCCGCGTACGCCGCGGCGCTCGACGGCGGGCGAGGACTGGCTCGCAGGAGACGCCGCGCACATGTGCGCGCTCGCCGCGCCGGACCGGGAGGGATTCGTCGCCTGGACGACCCGCGGGCTCGAGCTTGCCGAGCGCTCCGAGGCCGCCGCGTACTGGGCCGGCCCGCTGCTGAACAACCTCGGCTGGGAGCACTTCGACGCCGGCGAGCACGAGCAGGCGCTCGACGCGTTCGAGCGCGCGCTCGCCGTCCGCGAGCGGGACCCCGAGAACGTCGCGGCGATCGAACTGGCGCGGGAGGCCGTCGCCGAGGCGCGCCAGGCCCTCGGGCGGGCTTGACCCTCTCGTAGGGTCAGGCTCTAGGCTCGATGCATGGAGCTGCTGACGATCGGCCGCTTCGCCGAGCTGACCGGGCTGACGCCCCGAGCGCTGCGCCACTACGAGCGGCTCGGCCTGCTCGTACCCGTGCTCGTCGACGAGACGAACCGCTATCGCTATTACGGGCCCGAGCAGCAGCGGACGGCGGAGTCGATCCAGCGTCTCCGCGCTGCCGACCTGCCGCTCGAGGACGTGCGCGTCGCGCTCGAGCGGCCGGAGCTCCTGCCGGCGATCGTCGGCGACCGTCTCGCCCGCATCGACGAGCTCCGCGGGCGCCTGCTCGACCTGACCGAGGAGGAGATCGTGCACGAGGAGAAGTTCCAGATCCGTTTCTGGCTGACGCTCGACGAAGGCCCGCCGCGGGTGCTGCGCCTGCGCCGGGAGGGCAACACGGAGCAGATGCCGGACCCGCGGCCGTTACTCGATGACGTCGTCGCGGAAAACGCCCTCGTCCCGCAGGGCGAGCCGGAGACCGTCGAGCTCGAGCCGGGCATCGGAGACGACGTGGGCGATCGGCCCGGAGGGCATGCTGAAACCGCCGGGCGAGGATCGCTTCCTGAAGCGGATCGACGCGCGCTAAAGGAGCTTCTCGAAGCGCTCGGCGTCCTCGAACGGCCCGATCGCGGCGAGATAGGGGCCGTCGTCCACAACCTCCCGCGCCACCCGCTGGAGGTCGTCGGCGGTGACGGCGTCGAGCGCGTCGAGCACCGCCTGCGGCTCCTCCGCCCGCCCCTCGAGCACCTCGCGGCGGAGACCGAACATGATCGTCCCGTGCGGGCTCTCGAGCTGGAGCACGAAGCGGCCCTTGGCGAAGTTGCGCGCCTTCTCGAGCTCGTCCGAAGGCACCGGCTCGTCCGCCAGCAGCCGGAACTGCTCCACGATCGTCGTCACCGCCTCGTCGATCCGGTTGATGTCGACGCCGGACTGCGAGTAGAGGGAGCCGGCGTCGGTGTAGGCGTGGTTCGTTCCGAAGACGTAGTACGCGAGCCCCCGCCGCTCGCGCACCTCGGTGAAGAGACGGGACGACATCCCGCCGCCGAGCACCGTCGCGAGCAGCTGCAGGACGTAGCGGTCGGGATCCTGGAGCGGACGGCTCCGGACGCCGAGCACGAGGTGCGCCTGGTCCGACGTCTTCGTGTGGACCTTCACCCGTGCGCCGTTCGCGTTCGACGCCACGGGCGCCGGCGCTCCCGTCTCGCGGGACTCCAGGTCGCCGAGCAGCTCCTCGAGCCGTTCGTGCAGCCCCTCGCCGATCAGCCCGCCGACGCCGACGACCATGCGCTCGGGCCGGTACCAGTGCCCGACGTAGT
Source organism: uncultured Gaiellaceae bacterium (assembly GCA_963802765.1). Lineage (GTDB taxonomy): Bacteria > Actinomycetota > Thermoleophilia > Gaiellales > Gaiellaceae > Gaiellasilicea. Next base: position 106,582 of record CAWDJZ010000008.1, on the reverse strand, counting down.
CGGTGAACGTCTCGCGCGTCGCGCCGCGGACGGTCTCCTTGCGGCCGATGATGTCCCAGCCGAGCGGCTGGTCGCCGTAGAGGAGCGACTCGTAGACACCCCCGATGAAGTCGCGCGGCGTGTCGTAGTACATGTTCATCTCCTCGACGATCACGCCCTTCTCGCGCTCGATCTCCTCCGCGTCGAAGCGGGAGTTGCGGAGCATGTCGACGAGGACGTCGAGCGCGGTGTCGCGCGTCTCGGCCGCGCAGCGGACGTAGTAGCCCGTGTACTCCTTGCCGGTGAAGGCGTTGAACTCGCCCCCGATCGCATCGATCTCGCCGGCGATGTCGCGGGCCGTCGGCCGCCGCTCGGTCCCCTTGAAAAACATGTGCTCGGCGAAGTGCGCGATCCCGTTCGTCTCGGCGGTCTCGTAGCGCGAGCCGGCGGCCAGCATCACGAAACACGAGACCGACTTCGCCTGCGGCATGGGCGCGGTCACCACGCGCAGGCCGTTCTGTAGCTCGGAGCGCTCGAAGACCCCCACGGCGGCCATGCTATAGAGGCTAGATGGCCGATCTAGTGTCGGGCGAGAAGATGCGTGCGGCGGTCGCAGCGCAGCCGGAGTGGCTCGCGCAGGTGCCAACGGACCAGCGGCTGCCGGACGGCCGCGTGATCGCGGTCGGCTGCGGCACGTCCTTCCACGCGGCCCAGACGACCGGGAACGGGGTCGACGCGCTCGAGTTCTTGCTCGACCCGCCGGAGGCGGACGTGCTCGTCCTCGCCAGCCACGAGGGCGGCACCGCGATGACGCTGGAGGCGGCACGTGCGTTCCCCGGGCCGAAGTGGCTCGTCACCGGGAACCCTGAAAGTCCCCTCGGCGAGCTCTGCGACGAGGTCGTCGTCGCGACACCGGCGCTTGACCAGAGCTACTGCCACACGGCCTCGTACACGTGCGCCGTCGCGGCACTCGCGGCGCTGCGCGGCGAGGACGTCGCGTGGCTCGCGGACGCCGTGGCCGGTGTGCTGGCCGGGGAGCGCCTACCCGTCTCGGACCACGAGCGCTTCCTGGTCACGGGCGCCGGTCGCGACTGGCCGACCGCACAGGAGGCCGTGCTGAAGCTGCGCGAGGGCGTCTTCGTGGCGGCTGAGGCGCACCCGCTGGAGGAGCTCCTCCACGGGCACCTCGCCGCGATCGACGAGAACGTCCGCTGCTTCGTGCTCGAGGGCGAGGGGCGTGCAGTCGCACGGTCCGCCGAGGCGGCTGCGGCGCTGCGGGAGCTGGGGTGCGACGTCGCGCTCGTGCCGACGCGCCATCCGGTGGTCGACATCGTCCCCTTCCAGCTCCTGACGCTGGACCTCGCCGACGCCCGCGGCACCGACCCGGACCGGATCCGCCGCGACGACCCGCGCTGGCAGCGGGCCCGCGACGCGTACACCTAATCCGGGTTCCCATGCCAAGCGGCGAGGAGCTCGGCCTCGCGCTCGGGCGTGAGGCCGACGCCCTCGACGGCGGGAGCGTCTGCGGCGCCGGCCAGCGTCTCCGCGAGTGGGCGGAAGCGAAGCCCGGCCGCCAGGGCTCGGCTCACGTCGGTCGAGTGCATGCCTGCCCAGGCGGGATCGCCGAGCCACAGCGGGAGCTCCATCCACTCCCCGACCTCCTGCTCCCTGAGGAACTTGTCCGAGACCCATGTCACGTCGGCCCCGGCGAGCAGCTCGCCCCAGGCGACGCCTACACCGGTCGCGTTGTAACGGCCCGAGCGCCCGGCTTCGACGGCGTCGACGATCCAGGCGGCGAGGTCGCGCACGTCGACGAACTGCACGGCTCGCTCGGGCGGGCCGGGCGCAAGCACCTCGCCGCCCCGCTCGAGCCGCTGCGCCCAGTAGGTGAAGCGGCCGGTCGGGTCGTGCGGACCGACGATCAGCCCCGGGCGGACGATCAGCGCGCGCTCCCCGAAGACGGCCTCGACCTCCGCCTCGCAGAGCGCCTTCAGCGGCCCGTAGTTGGAGTAGTCCGCCGCGACCTCGTCGGCGGACATGTCGCCGAGCCCGGCGAGCGGGCTCGACTCGGACGGGCCGGTCGAGAAGTCGGCGTACACCGACACGCTCGAGACGAACACGTAGCGGCCGGATTCCCGTAGCAGCTCGGCCGAGCGCCGCACGATCGCCGGCACGTAACCGGAGGTGTCGATCACGGCGTCCCATGTGCGGCCTGCGAGCGCAGCGAGCTCGCGAGCACGGTCGCCTCGCAGCTGCTCGGCCTCCGGGAAGAGCTCTGGATTCGTCTCGCCCCGGTTGAAGAGCGTCAGCTCGTGGCCGCGCGCCATCGCCTCGTCGACTACAGCACGCCCGAGAAACTTCGTCCCGCCGAGAACGAGCAGCCTCAGTGGAACCTCTGGATAGCGCGCCAGACGGCCTCGGCCCCGAACTCGAGCGCCTCGACCGGCACACGCTCGTCGGCGGCGTGGATGAACTGTGTGAAGGTGAAGTCCTCGGGTAGCCGCAGCGGTACGAAGCCGTAGGTCTGCACCCCGGCCTGCGCGAAGAAGCGGCCGTCGGTGACGCCGATCTGCAAGCAGCGGCACCGGGATCCCTTCCGGGTCGAGCTCGCGGATCACCCCGGCGAGCGTCTCGAAGAGCCCGAAGTCCGGCTCCGGCGGCCCGGGGTCGTGGCGAACGAGCTCGAGCTCGACGTCGTCGCCGACGATCGCCTGCATCTCTGCGATCAGCTCCTCGGGGCCGAACCCCGGCAGCGCCCGGCCGTCCAGCTCGACCTCGATCTCGCTCGGGACGACGTTGATCTTCTCGCCGGCGCGGACGATCGTCGCGTTGACGGTGTTCCGCAGCATCGGCTCGAGCGTGACGGCGCGATCCCCGAGCAGCCGCAGCGCGGCGTCGGTGAATCGCGGCTTCAGGAGCGAGCGCAGCACCGTCGCTTCCTTGCGTGGCAGCTCGGCCGCGACCTGCTCGACGAACGCGCGTACGACCGGTGTCACGTGTACGGGCAGGCGCTTCCGGTCGAGGTCGCGTAGGAGGCGGCCGAGCCGCGCGACCGTGCCGCCGCGATGAGCGAAGGCGCCGTGACCCCCGGGGCCGCGCACGGTCGCCTTGAGCCAGCAGATCTGCTTCTCCGCCACCTGGATCAGGTAGAAGCGGCGGCCGGCGATCGGCGAGCTGAAGCCGCCGAACTCGCCGAGCGCATAGCGCATCCCCGTGAAGAGCTCCGGATGCTCCTCGACGAGGAAGCGCGCACCGAGCCCGCCGCCGTTCTCCTCGTCGGCGAGCACGACCAGGACGAGGTCACCCGGGAGCTCCACGCCCTCTCGCTGCGCGCGCAGGAACGCGCTCACGAGCATCGCGACGCCGCCCTTCATGTCGAGAGCGCCCCGCCCCCACACGTAGCCGTCGACGAGCTCCCCTGAGAACGGCGGACGCGTCCAGGGCTGCCCCGCGGTCGTCACGACGTCGACGTGTCCCTGAAGGAGAAGCGGCGGCGCATCTCCGCCCGCGAGTCGCGAGACGAGGTTCGGTCGCGCGGGGTCCTTCGCGTACAGCTGCGTCTCGCAGCCCGCCTCCTCGAGCAGCGCCTGGACGAACTCGATGCACGCGCGCTCGTTTCCGGGCGGATTCGTCGTATCGAACCGGATCAACTCCTGGAGGAGGTCAGTGACAGTCAGCACAGCTCGTCGAGCGCGGTCAGAAGCCGGTCGACCTCAGCCGCCGTGTTGTAGTGGACGAAGCCGGCCCGAACGGCGCCGGTTCCTACGAGCCCCAGGACCTTCATGATCTCGACGGCGTAGTAGTCGCCGTGCCAGACCGCGACGTCGCGGGCCGCGAGCTCGATTGCGACCTCCTCCGAGCTGCGGCCGGGCAGGTTGAACGCGAACGTCGGCACGCGTCCCGCCATCGTCCTGAGGCCGTAGAGCTGGACGCTGTCCGGGATGCCGTCGAGGAAGCGCCGGCCGAGCTCGCGCTCGTGCGCCGTGATCGCCTCCCAGCCGAGCGACTCGACGTAGGCGACGGCGGCAACGAAGCCCGCGAGGAGCTCGTGCTGCTGGGTGCCGTGCTCGAAGCGCTTGCCGACGGGCTCGTCCGCGGCCGGCCGCACCTTGTACGGCCGCAGGCGCTCGAGGAGGTCCCGCTTCCCGAACGCGAGCCCGAGGTGCGGTCCGAAGAACTTGTAGGGCGAGCAGAGCAGGACGTCGACGTCCCAGCCGGCCGCGTCGATCGGGCCGTGCGGCCCGAAGTGAACGGCGTCGGCCCACGCGAGCGCGCCCACGCCGTGGGCGAGCTCGACGATCCGAGCCACGTCCGGCGTCGTCCCGACCGCGTTCGACGCGACCGGGAACGCGACGACGCGCGTGCGGTCCGAGAGCTGCGCCTCGAGGTCGTCGAGGTCGAGCGAGAGATCGTCGTGCACGCCGGCGAAGCGGACGACGACGTCGAGATCCTCCGTCGAGCGCGAGCCAGGGTGCGACGTTGGCGTCGTGGTCGAGCCGCGTGCAGACGACCTCGTCACCGGCGCGCAGCGTTCGCGCGAAGGAACGCGTGAGCAGGAAGTTGAGCGAGGTCATGCTCGGCCCGAAGGCGACCTCGTCGGCGTGGCAGGAGAGAAAGCGCGCCGCCGCCGCACGCGCCCGCTCGATCAGCTCGACGGTGTGCACGCTCGTCGCGTACGGCGCGCCGATGTTCGCATTGTCCTGGCGCAGGTAGGCGGTGATCGCGTCGATCACCTCGTCGGGGCACTGGGTGCCGCCCGGCCCGTCGAAGAACGCAAGCGGCCGGTCGAGCGCCGAGAAGCGCTCGCGGACGGCGGCGACGTCCAGCAGCGTCGTGCTCACGCCAGCTCCTGCCCGTTGACGGTCCAGCGATAGCGCGGCTTCGAGGTCAGCGACGCGCCGACGAAGCAGTCCCGCTCGGCCTTCGAGAGGAGCTCGCGCACGTTCTCCGGCGCCGGTTCGAGAGTGACGTCGGCCACGACCTTGACCCGGACGAACGCATAACGGCCGTCCGTTTCGCGCTGCGTCACCTCGCCGCTGGCGTCCGCGCTGCCGGCGACCTCGATCCCTGCGCGGTCCGCGTGGTAGCGGAGGCTCGTCAGCGTGCAGCGTGCGAGCCCGACGAGCACGAGATCCTCCGGTGACCAGGCCTCCTCGTCGGCGAGCGGCGCGCCGCCGTCGATGTTCCGGGCCGTCCCGTCGCGGTCGAGCGAGACCGCGTAGGCGAACACCTTCGCGCGGGCGCTGCTCATGCGGCGCAACCTACACTCGCGCCATGGCTCTCGCGCTCCTCGGTGTTACCGGCTTCACCGGGAGGCTCGTCCTCGCCGAGGCGCGCCGGGCCGGGCTCGAGGTACGGCTCGTCGGCCGGCGTCGCGAGGCGCTCGAGGAGCTCGCCTTGCCCGGCGAAGAGGTGCGCGTCGCCGACGCGCGCGACGAGCCGGCCCTGCGAGAGGCGTTTGCAGGCGCAGACGTCGTTGCCTCGCTGGCCGGGCCGTTTCTCGAAGTCGGGCTCGCCCCGGTGCGTGCCGCCGTCGCGGTCGGCGCGCACTATCTCGACTCGACCGGCGAGCAGGCGTTCGTCCGGCTCGTGCACGACGAGATCGACGCCGAGACCGCCGTGCTGCCGGCGTTCGGCTTCGACTACGTCCCGGGCGACCTTGCTGCGCGGCTCGCCGCCGAGCAGGTCGCGGGGCCGCTGGACGAGGTCGTCGTCGGGTACGCGACGAGCGGGATCGGGACGAGTCGCGGCACGCGTGCGACCATCGCCCGAGTCATGACGCAGCAGCTCGTCGCCCGGAAGGACGGCCGCCTCGTGCCTTCCCGATTCGGTGCTACCACGCGCAAGCTGAAGTTCCCGTTCGGCGAGCGGACGGTCGTCGAGTGGAGCGGGACGGAGCCGCTGACCGTGCCGCGGCACACCGACGTCCGCAACGTGCGCTCGTACGTGCGCCTGCCCGGCATCGTCGCGAGGTTCGGCTCACTCGGGAAGCTGGCGGCGCCGTTCGTCCGCGCCACCGCCCGCGTCGGGCCGGCCGGGCCATCCGAGGCGGCGCGGCAACGGAACCGCTTCGCGGTCGTCGCCGAGGCCGTGGGCGCAGCCGGGACCGGGCGTGCCGTGCTTACCGGGCGCGACGTCTACGGCCTGACGGCGCTCCTTCTCGTCCGGGGCGCGCAGGCCCTCACGGCGGGCGAGGCGCGACGCCTGGGCGTGCTCGCACCGGCGGAGGCCTTCGACGCGCGCGCGCTCCTCAACCGACTCACGCCGTACATCGAGTCGGTCGAGCCTTCCTAGTCGGCATCCCGCGGCTCCGAGGCGGTCACTCCCCAGGGTGCGGAAACAGCGCCTGATACCGACGCTCCTGGGCCCGAATGCGACGACCGATGTACCAGATCCACCCGATGAGGTAGCCGGTGCCAGCAGCCGCCGCCGCTATCGCGATCACCGCGCCCGAGCCCTCGGCTGCGTTTGCCACCACCCCTGCGAGGACACCCGCGACGACGAGGTCGACGACGAGGATGAACATGGTGCTGCTCGCAAGGACCTGTACGAGCGTTGAGATGTCCCCGAAGAACGCGTACGTCTGCCCGATTCCTCGTTCGTCATCGTGCTTGGACGTGATGAAGTAGCGGTCGATCCCAGGGTCCAGCTCGGCGTAGGCAGCCCGAAGCCTGTTCATCCCGATCACATAGGCGTGGTCCTCCGAGCTGCCGTTGAGGACACGGAGCAGCGTGAGCGTGCCGACGACAAGCAAGATCGAGAAGAGGACGATCGTGAACGCGTCGAAGCGACCGTCGAAGTCCGTTGCCTGTCCAATCAGCGCGAGGCTCACGACGCTGGCCGAGACGAGCGTCAGGAAGATCGCGATCCGCACGAGCAACTCGTTCTGGGTGGTGCTCCGTGACGCGAGCAAGCTCCAGTGTTCCGTCGCGAGCAGCTGCGCTCGAATCGATGGCGAGACCTCCTCGTTCGGCGTGACAGGGTCATCAGCTCTCGTCACCATGTCTCCTCGACGTCTGCAGTTCGGCAGGGCCTGGACAGTGGCAGTCGCCCGATCGCATGTCAAAGAGCGGTGCTGTCCGACCTGCCACCTACGGTGCGGCCATGCAACGGCTTCGGACGCTGAGCGAGGCGGAGTGCTATGCCCGGTGCTACGGGTGGCGGGGAGACGACGCAGTGAAGGTGGTCGTCGTCGCGCGGCACCCCAGGTACCCGGCTCTCGCCTCCGGCGAGGTCATCCGCGCCTTGTTCGAAGACAAGCTCGACTCCCGAGAGACGCCCGAAGCCGCTTAGGGCGCCCCAGGCCGGCGGGCTCCCGCCGGGCGGAGCCCGGCTCCGCCCGCCTCGGGTCGCTCGCGCCACCCGGCTCTTCGGGGCCGTATTTCCATACTGTCCCCTCCGGCCGTGCGACGCGAGCGACCCGCCTGGAACGCCCTAGAAGAGTCCGACGTCCCGGACGTCCTCGCGCCGGGGCTGACCGCGCTCTTCTGCGGGATCAATCCCGGCCGCGTCTCGGCGGCCGCGAACGCCCATTTCGCGAATCCGCGCAACGACTTCTGGCGGCTGCTGCACGCCGCCGGCTTCACGCCCCGTCTCTACGATCCGAGCGAGCAGTTCGAGCTCCTGAAGCTTGGGATTGGAATCACGAACGCCGCCTACAGGACGACCCGAGGCTCGAGTGACCTGCGTCGCGCGGACTTCGCCGGCTCGGCCGAACGGCTGGAGCGGATCGCCGTCGAGCTGCGCCCGCGCGCGATCGGCTTCGTCGGCAAGGAGGCGTATCGCGGCGCGTTCGGCGTGCGGCCGGAGCTCGGGCTGCAAGGCCGGTGTCTCGGCGAGACGGCGCTCTTCGTACTGCCGTCCTCGTCGCCGGCGAATGCGGCCGTCCCGTGGACGGAGCGGCTGCGCTGGTTCCGGGCGTTTCGAGAGCTCGTGGCGTGAGGCTGCGGCAAGCTGCCCGCGCGGTCGTGCTCGATCCCGCGGGCCGGGTCCTCCTCGTCCGGTTCGAATTCCCGAACGCCGGCCTCTGGGCTGCGCCGGGCGGCGGGCTCGACGAGGGCGAGACGCACGCGGAGGCGATCGTCCGCGAGCTGACCGAGGAGACCGGGCTCGAAGACGTGGAGCTCGGCCCGTGGATCTGGACGCGCGAGCACGTCATCCCGTTCGTCGACGGCAGCTGGGACGGGCAGGTCGAGCGCTACGTGCTCGTGCGGACGCCCGCCTTCGAGCCGGCGCCCCGTTTCACGCCCGAGGAGCTCGCCGCCGAGTTCGTCACCGACATGCGCTGGTGGACGCAGGAGGAACTGGCGGCGAGCGAGGAGCGCTTCGCGCCGCGCCGGCTCCCCGAGCTCGTCGCCGCCCTGCTGCGGGACGGGCCGCCCGGGGAGCCTGTAGACGTGGGCGTCTAGCTCGACGCCGCCTCGACGAACGGTGCGAGCACGGCCTCCCAGCCCGCCGCGTAGTTGTCGTGGCCGCTCGGATCCTCGAGTCGATCCCAGCCGCGGTGCTCGAGCTCGACGCGCGCACCCGGCCCCTCGGGTGAGAACCGCACCTCGACCTCGGTTCCGACGCAGTTGCCGATCAGCCAGTCCATGACGAACCGGTCCGGCGGCTCCCACGCCGTGATGCGCGCCCACGGAGCGGTGCCCTCGTCCGTCACCTCGTACACCGACCCGCCGACACGCGGCTCGAAGACGACCTCCTTCACCTTGTCGCCGCCGTACGAGTGCGTCTTCGCCGGCCACCACGACGACGCCCTGGTCGTGAAGAGCTCGAACGCCTCCGCCGGGGCGAAGTCGACGAGCACGGTCTTGCGGATCGCATCGGTCGTCACGACGCTCATCCTGTCTCCTTTCGTGTCTCCTCGGCGAAGCGCTCGAGCGCGTCGCCCCAGAACTGGTCGAAGTACGCGCGAAGCTGGGCCACGCCGCCCGGCTCGACGCGGTAGACGTTCCGCGTCCCGTTCGCGGTGTGGGTGACGAGGCCCGCCTGCTCGAGCACGCGCAGGTGCTGTGAGACGGCCGGCCGGCTCACCGGCAAGCCGTCGGCGAGCTCGCCGACCGAGCGCGGCCCGGCCTTCAGCGACTCGAAGATGCGGCGCCGGGTGGGATCGCCCAGCGCGTCGAGTGCTGTTCCGTTAGTCGCCACTTACGGTAAGTATGTACTTACCGAGAGTGAATGTCAACCCCGCCAGCGGTTGGTGATCGGGGTGCGCCGATCCCGGCCGAACGCCTTCGGCCGCAGCTTCACGCCCGGCGGCGCCTGCCGGCGCTTGTACTCGGCGCGATCGATCAGGGCGAGCGCCCGCTCGACGACCTCCGGGTCGTGCCCCTCCGCGAGCAGCTCCTCGCGGGAACGGTCGAGCTCGACGTAGGACTCGAGGACCGCATCGAGCTGCTCGTACGGCGGCAGCGAGTCCTGGTCGCGCTGATCCGCTCGCAGCTCAGCGGAGGGAGGCCGCTCGATGATCGAGACCGGGATCAGCTCGCGTCCGGCGCGCTCGTTCAGGTGCCGCGCGAGCCGGAAGACGTCGGTCTTGTACACGTCCTTGATCAGTGCGAAGCCTCCGGCGAGGTCGCCGTAGAGGGTCGAATAGCCGACGGAGAGCTCCGACTTGTTTCCGGTTGCGAGCACGAGCCAGCCGTGCTCGTTCGAGAGCGACATCAACGTCATCCCTCGCACGCGCGCCTGCAGGTTTTCGGCAGCGAGACCGTTGGTGCCCACCTCCGCCACGTGGAAGGCATTGACCATCTGCTCGATCGGGATCTCGCGGAAGTCGCAGCCGAGGCTCTCAGCGACCCGGCGTGCATCGGTCTGCGTGCCCTCGGAGGAGTACCGCGACGGCATCGAGACGCAGTGCACCCGCTCGGGGCCGAGCGCGTCGGTGGCGAGCGCGGCGACGAGCGCCGAGTCGATCCCGCCTGAGAGGCCGAGCACGACGTCACCGAAGCCGTTCTTGCCGACGTAGTCCCGCAGGCCGAGTACGAGCGCGCGCCTCATCTGCTCCAGCTCCGGCTCGAACGGGACGACCTCGGCGGTCCGCGAGGAGCCTTGTCTTTCAGAAACACAATCTCCCAGCTCGACCACCGCCGGCTCCTGCTCGTCCTCCCGTTCCCGCGCCAGCGCACGCCGGCGGACGTCGCGCAGGCGGCGGCCGATCGCCTCGGTCGGGTCGAGGTCGACCACCAGCAGAGCCTCCTCGAAGCCGGGCGCGCGGGCGAGCACCTCGCCCTCGTCGTCGAGCACGACGGAATGGCCGTCGAAGAGGAGCTCGTCCTGGCCGCCGACGAGGTTGCAGAACGCGAGGTACGCCGAGTTGTCGCGCGCCCGGGTGACGAGCATCTCCTCGCGGTCCTCGGCCTTGCCGACGTGGTAGGGGGAGGCGGAGAGGTTCAGCAGCAGCTCGGCGCCCGCGAGCGAGAGGTCGGTCGCCGGCGGGCCGGGCTGCCACACGTCCTCGCAGATCGTCGGGCCGAGCAGCGTCCGGCCGCATCGGAGCATGAGCAGCTCGCGGCCGGGCGCGAAGTAGCGATCCTCGTCGAAGACGCCGTAGTTCGGCAGGTAGCGCTTGCGGTAGACCGCCTTCACCTCGCCGTCCGCGCAGACCGCGCACGCGTTGTAGAGATCGCGGTCGAACCACGGCGTGCCGATCAGCGCCGTGACGTCCGTGCACGCGGCTGCGATCTCGTGCAGCGACTGCTCGGCGGCACGCACGAACGCGGGCCGGAGCAACAGATCCTCCGGCGGGTACCCGGTGACGACGAGCTCGGGAAGCAGGACGAGGTCCGCTCCCGCCGAGCGCGCGTCCGCGACAGCAGCGAGAATGCGCTCGCGGTTGCCGTCCAGGTCACCGACGACCGCGTTGATCTGGGCGAGGGCGAGCCGCATCGACACCGATCGTACCGGTTTGCGACTCAGAGGCGAAAACATCCAGATCGAACGCCGCTACCGAGGCCCGCTGCGGTCCGCGAACGGCGGCTACGCGGCGGGACGGCTGGCTGCCTTCGTCGGCGGCCCGGCGGAGGTGACGCTGCGCCTGCCGCCGCCGCTCGAGCGGCCGCTCGCCGTGGGCGAGGAGGACGGCCGTGTGCTCCTGCTCGACGGAGACGCGCTCGTCGCGGAGGCGCGGCCCGGATCACCGGGAGTCGAGCCGCCGCAGGTGACGCCGGCTCAAGGCCGAGGACGCGGCCACGCGCCACGTCCGCTTCCAGGCCGAGAACTTCGCCGAATGCTTCTCCTGCGGCGTCCGGCCCGAGGACGGGCTCTGCATCCACGTCGGCCCGGTCGCCGGGCGCGAGGAGATCCATGCTGCGCCCTGGACGGCCACCGACGTCTCCCCTGAGGTTCTCTGGGCGGCGATCGACTGCGCCGGCGCATACGCGGTCGGTGGGCCGGGCCGGGGCGAGGTCGTGCTCGGGAGGATGACGGCCGAGATCCGGGGGCTGCCGGCCGAGGGGGAGCGCTGCGTCGTCGTCTCGTGGCCGCTCGGCGAGGAGGGGCGCAAGCTGCATGCGGGCACGGCTCTGCTCTCCGCGGACGGGGAGGCGCTCGCCGTCGCGCGCCAGACCTGGATTCAGCCGAAGACCGGGTAGCGCGTCCGGGCGTCGAGACAGTCGGCGGCGAACACGGCCACGCCGACGTCGCCGGTCCAGAGCGAGAAGCGGCTGTCGCGCTGCTCGACCTGACCGAGGGCGTGCGCGGCGAAGCGGCGCGCCCGCTCCAGCCACATCTCGTCGCCGGTGCGCTCGAACGCCTTCAGGAGCGCGTAGCCGTTCCCGGCCGTGCCGTGGCAGATGCCGGGGCCCTTCTCGGCTCCGTGCGCCCCGGCCTGCCAGGTCAGCTCCGCGCCCGCGAGCAGGAGCTCCTCGTCGAGGTACTCACCGGCTGCGATCACGGTCCCGGGCGCGCCCGAGCACCACTGGAGGCGGATCGTCCCGTCCGGCCCGGCGAGCTCCGGCCGCTCGCGTGACGCCCAGTTCGCCAGCCCGTCCTCGACGAAAGCGGTGCGGGCGAACAGCTCGTTCGACTCGCGCTCGAGCCGGGTGCGGCGCTCGTCGTCGAGCAGCGGCCGCAATGCCTCGACGTTTCCGGCGACGCCGTGCGGAGGGCTCAGACCGCGCCCCTGCTGGCCGTAGAGCCGCTGCGTCCAGTACCCGTCCTCGTCCCGGCGCGACCAGAGCGCCTCGGCGCTCCGTTGCGCCGCGACGCGCCACCGCTCCTCGCCGGTCCAGTCGAGCATCGCGCGCGCTGCGACCAGCGTCCCGGGCGTGCCCCACATCAAGTCCTCGGCCTCGCTCTCCTCGTTCTCGAGCACGCGCCGGTGGAGGTCGTCCGCGAGCTCCTCCTCTCCGGTGAGCCGCCACGCGACGAGGAGGATCCCGCTTTCCCCCGAGAGCAGGCCTGACTCCTTCGTCGACGGGAGCTCGATCTCGGCCATCAGATCCGGCTCGCGCCGCCACGCCTCGACGGTGCTCTTCGCCGCGGCGGCGAGGTCCGTGCGCGGTTCTGCGTGACCGCGACGCGCCAGCTCATCGACCCCCCAGATCACCCCTGCCGCGCCCACGTAGAGGTTCTTCAGCGGCGTCGGCGTCTGCCACGACTCCCACTCGCCGGCAGGCCAGAGCGTCTCCGGGTCGAAGGCAGCATCCGCGTCCGCGACGATCGCCCGGATACCCGTCCGCACGCGGCTCTCCTCCCAGCTTTCGTCGGCGACCGGCTCGAAGTCCTCGGGCCGGAACAGCATCAGGATTCGCGCCGGAGCCGAATCGCGTTCAGGTCCTCGGCGAGGATCCGGTCGACCCGCCGTTCGAGCTCGTCGGGCGGGTCGTGCTCGGCGTGGAGGTACCGGCCGGCGAGCGCATCGAAGCGCCCGCTCGCGAGCTCGCGGACGAGTTGCGGCGCCAGTTCGGGCGGCGTCCAGGGCAGGTCGTCCGGAAATTGCTTCGTCATCTCGCTCTTCACGAGCCCGGGTGCCAGGACGAAGACCTTGACGCCGCGCGGCTCGACCTGGGCGGCGAGCACCTCGCCGAAGCGGCAGACAGCAGCCTTGCTGGCGCTGTAGGCGCCCGAGGTCGACCCCGGGAGGTATGCGGCGCCGCTGCCGGTGATCACGATGCGCCCGCCGCCGCGCTCGATCATCCCCGGAAGCGCGAGCCGGCAGGTGAGATAGACGCCGAGCACGTTCACCTCGAGCACGTGCCACCACTCGTCGGGGTCGGTCTCCCACGAATCCTCCCAACCGGCGATGCCGGCGTTCGCGACGAGCAGGTCGATCGGCTCTGCCACCGCGACCATCCGCTCCACGTCCTCGCGCTTCGAGACGTCGCCGACGACGGCGTCGCCGCCGATCTCCTGCGCGACCGCCTCCACCTGCTCGGGCGTGCGGCCGGTCACGGTCACGTGCCAGCCGGCCGCCGCGAGCTCACGCGCGATGTCCGCGCCGATGCCGCGCCCACCGCCGGTGACGAGTGCTCTAGACATTCGCGATCTCCTCCAGGACGTCGGGGTTTTCGAGCGTCGAGAGGTCGCCCGGGTCCTCGCCGAGCGCCTTCGCGCGTACGGCGCGGCGGACGATCTTCGCCGAGCGCGTCTTCGGCAGCGCAGAGACGAACAGCACCCGCTCCGGCGCGAACGCCTTGCCCAGCGCCGCCGCGACCGTCGCTCTGATCGCGTCGGCGTCCGCCTCCGCTCCGGGCTTGAGGGCGCAGTAGATCCACGCCGTCTCGCCCTTGACCTCGTGCGGGACGCCGATCGCCGCCGCCTCCGCGACCGACGGGTGCTCGAGCGCGGCCGACTCGAGCTCGGCCGGGCCGATCCGCTTGCCCGCGATGTTGAGCGTGTCGTCCGAGCGGCCGTGCAGGTACCAGTAGCCGTCCTCGTCGATCGACGCCCAGTCGCCGTGCGTCCAGACGCCGGGGAAGCGGCGCCAGTAGGTCTCGAGGTAGCGCTCCTCGTCGCCCCAGATGCCGCGCGTCATGCCCGGCCAGGCCTTGGTGCACACGAGCTCGCCGACCTCCCCTCGCAGCGGCGTTCCGTCGGGCGAGTAGACGTCGATCGCGGCACCGAGCGCGGGGAAGCCGAGCGAGACCGGCTTCGTCGGCGCCATCGGCGTCACCGAGAGGAAGCAGGCGCCGACCTCGGTGCCGCCGGAGATGTTGACGATCGGGATCCGTCCGTCCCCCGCGACGTGCTCGTTCAGCCAGTCGTACGGGCCTGAGTTCCACGGCTCCCCCGTGGTCGTGACAACGCGCAGCGACGAAAGGTCGGCCTCGGGCTCGCCGGTCGGGATCAGGGCGCGGACGAGAGTGGGAGAGAGGCCGAGCATCGTCAGCCGCTCCTCCTCGACGAGCCGCCAGAGGCGGTCGTGCGGCCGGTCCGGCGCACCTTCCATGTAGACGACGCAGGCGCCGAGCGCGCCGGCTCCGACCACGGTCCAGGGACCCATGATCCAGCCCATGTCGGTGGCGAACAGGACGCGGTCGCCGGCGCGGATGTCGGACTGATAGGCGGCCTCGCGCGCGATCGAGAGGAGGAAGCCGCCGTGGACGTGCAGAGCCCCTTTTGGCCGGCCGGTGGTGCCGGAGGTGTACGCGAGCAGATACGGGTGCTCGGCGTCGACCTCGAGCGGCGGCAGCTCGCCCGGTCCGAGCTCGGCGTCCCAGGCAAGCTCGTCCCGCTGCCAGAGCAGCACGTGCTCGACGGTCGGTGACTCCCGCAGCGCCTCCTCGACAGTCTCGCGCATCGGCACCCGTGCACCGCGGCGGAGCGAGTAGTCGGCCGTGATCACCACCTTCGCTTCGGAGTCGCGGAGGCGCTGCACGATCGCAGAGGCGGCGAATCCCGAGAAGATCGGCACCTGAACAGCGCCGAGATGAGCGCAGGCGTGCAACGCGATCGCCGCCTCGGGTGACATCGGCATGTAGACGGCGACGCGGTCGCCGGCGGCGACGCCGTGTGCCTGCAGCGCTTCGGCGACGCGCACGACTTCGCGCGAGAGCTCGGCGAACGTCCACTCGCGCCGCGCTCCGTCCTCGCCGCGGAAGACGGCAGCGGGCGCGTCCGGCGTCCGCTCCGCCCACGCGTGCACACATGCGCCGGCCACGTTCAGCCGCGCGCCCTCGAACCACGTCGTCCATTCGATCCCGCGCGAGTCGTCGCGCACGCGCTCCCACGGGCGGGCGAGCTCGAGCCGGAGGTCGCTCGCGACCGCACGCCAGAACCGCTCCGGGTCGTCGATCGAGACACGGTGCAGTGACTCGTAGTCGTCGCAGCCGAGCGTGCGGGCGAGCCGCGTCACGTTCGCGGTTTCGAGCTGCTCCTGTGTGGGCGTCCAGGCCCATTTGCGGTCTACGTTAGTGTCCACTAACCTCATACTCGCTAACGACGCTCAAAGGGATGTTCATGGCTCTCGCAATCTTTTCAGAGGAGCGGCGCAAGTGGTGGACGCTCGCCGCCGTCGCGTTCGGGCTCTTCATGATCATGCTCGACAACACGGTGGTGAACGTCGCGCTGCCCTCGATCCAGGAGGACCTCGGCGTGGGCCTCTCCGAGCTGCAGTGGATCGTGGCGGGGTACGCGCTGAGCTTCGCGGCGCTGATGCTGATCGGCGGCAAGCTCGCCGACGCGTACGGCCGCCGTCTCATCTTCGTCGTCGGCATCGTCGTCTTCACCGGCGCCTCACTCTGGTGCGGGCTCGCCGACTCCGGCGACATGCTGATCGCAGCGCGCGTCGTGCAGGGAGCTGGCGCGGCACTGATGAACCCGGCGACGCTCTCGATCATCGCCGCGACCTTCCCGCCCAGGGAGCGTGGCGCGGCGATCGGGATCTGGGCCGGCGTGTCGGCGCTCGCGCTCGCGATCGGCCCCCTCGTAGGCGGTCTGCTCACCGAGCACCTGAGCTGGCACTGGATCTTCTTCGTCAACGTGCCGGTCGGGGTGGTCGCGATCGCCGCGAGCTACCTGCTGATCGACGAGTCGAAGGACGACACGCACGAGAGCCTCGACCTTCCCGGTCTCGCCACCTCGGCGCTCGGCCTCTTCGCGCTCACCTACGGGCTGATCGAGGCGAACACGTACGGCTGGACCTCCGCACGGATTATGGGCTCGTTCGCGGTCGCCGCCGTCTCGCTGGGGGCGTTCCTCGTGATCGAGCGGCGTCGGCGCGCGCCGATGCTCGACCTGACGCTGTTCCGCAGCGGCACCTACGCAGGCGCGAACATCACGATGCTCCTCGTCGCGCTGGCGATGTTCGGCGTCTTCTTCTTCGTCTCGATCTACATGCAGAACGTGCTCGGCTACTCGGCCGTTCAGGCAGGCGCGGCCTTCCTGCCGATGACGCTGCTGATCATCCTCTTCGCGCCGATCGCGGGGAAGCTCTCCGACCGGCACGGCTCGCGCTGGCTGATGTCGGCCGGCATGGTCCTGCTCGGCGTCCAGCTCTTGTACTTCTCGCAGCTCGGCGAGGACGCGACGTTCTGGTCGTTGCTGCCGGCGTTCCTCGTCGGCGGGCTCGGCATGTCGATGACGATGACGCCGACGGCTGCCGCCGCGACGCGGGCGGTGCCGGTCGAGAAGTCGGGCGTCGGCGCGGCCGTCCTGAACGCGATGCGGCAGGTCGGCGGCTCGCTCGGGATCGCACTGATGGGCGCGATCGTGGCCCACGAAGCGGCGGGCCGCCGGTCGCTCGAGGCTTTCATGGCCGGTTTCGAGCGCGCGCTGCTGGTCGCCGCCCTGATCGCCTTCGCCGGTGCGATCGTCGCCTTCGCGCTCGTCCGCCAGGAGCCCGGCCACGAGGAAGGGGAGGCGTCGGTAGAGGTGGCCGCGTGATCCAGGTCGCCCAGAAGACGCGCCTGCCGGCCGCCGAGCGTCGGCAGGCGATCGTCGAGGCCGCGCTGCGCGTCTTCGCGGGCTCGAGCTACAGCGGTGCGACGACCGCCGAGATCGCCCGGGCGGCGGGAGTCTCCGAGCCGATCCTCTACCGCCACTTCGCGTCGAAGCGCGAGCTCTACCTCGCCTGCCTCGATGCGGCGTGGGGGTCGTTGCGGGCCGCGTTCGACGAGCGGCTCGCTGCGCTCGGCGACCACGACGCGGTCACGGCAATCGGGCAGGCTGCGCTCGCGTTCCACGCCTCCGGCGAGGTGAAGCCGGCGATGCTCTGGATGCAGGCGCTGAGCGAGGCCGGCGAGGACGACGAGATCAGGAGCTTCCTGCGGAGGCAGCTGCGCGACGTCCACGACTACGTCGCCGGTGTGCTCCGCCGCGCCCAGGCCGCGGGCGGCGTCCCGCCGGATCGCGACGCGGACGCGGAGGCGTGGGTGTTCGTCGGCGCGGCGCTGCTGTTCGGGTTCGCAGGCCGCCTCGGCGGCCTCCTCGGCGAGGACGACTTCCGCGCGATGGCCGCCCAACGCCACCGCTGGCTAACCGGCAACGGCTAGCAATCAGTCCCGGGCCATCGAGTCGGGCCCCGGTGGCCATCGAGCTGGTGCGGCCGCGAAGCGGCCGCCTTCAGGGATGTGCGCGAGGCATGCGACGGAAAAGGAGATTCCTTTTGCAAGCAAAAAAGAATCGTCCCCGGCTGCGGCTCCGGGGACGATCCATGAGGCAAGCTGCCACGAAGACGACGCTCCGTAAAGACGTGGCTCTGCGGCCCAGCCACGGCTCTGCGGCCTTGCGGCGTCGCCTTTTCGGTGGCGCGCCCTTGCACTCGGGCCTGGCGTCGGCCGGTGCAAGCTGTGCACAACTGTAGGCGTGATGTCCGGAAAAGTCAAGTAGATCGGTCAAGTAGTTTCGTGTTAGTCTGCTTCACCACCTCACGCGGCGTGCGGGCGGGGAAAAGATCACCGCAAAGGGGTATGCGCGGCACTCCACTTCCCGCTTCACTGCACGAGGAATTCCGCTTCACTCCCGGAGAACCGTTCATGACCGAGACCCCCGCCCCCCTTATTCGTCGAGCATCCGCGCCTGCCGGCGCCCGCCTCGGCGATCGGGTGCGGCTGCTTCGCGTCGCCTCCGGCCTGACCCAGACGGAGCTCGCGGGCGAGCGCTTCTCGAAGGAATACGTCAGCCAGATCGAGCGCAGTAAGACCCGCCCGACGCCCGAGACGATCGCCTGGCTCGCCGACCGGCTGAACGTCGACCCGGCCTACCTCGCGAGTGGCGTGTCGACCGACGAGCGCGGCCGCGTCGAGGCCCTCCTCGCCCGGGCGGAGGCGCTGTCGAAGGCTTACCGCTACAGGGAGGCGGTCGACGCGTACGCCGACGTGCGCGACGCCGTCTCGGCCATCAACTCGGTCGAGCTCGAGGTGCGCACCCGCTCCGGCGAGGCCTGGGTGCGGATGCAGGAAGGCGACGTCCGCACCGCAGTCGAGCTCCTGAACGGCGCCCGCGCGCTCGCCGAGGGACCGCTCTTCTCCGACGTCGACCGAGCCGAGCTCATCTTCCGGCTCGGCGTCTGCCGCTACAAGCTCTCGAGCATCTCGACGGCGATCGCCTTGCTGAACGAGGCTTTGATGCTGGCCGAGCGCAGCGAGATGCCCTGCGACGGGCTCCGCTCCGACATCTATCACTGGCGCTCGCGCTGTTACCGCCGCCAGCGCGACTTCGAGGCGGCGCGCGAGGACGTCGAGC
Source organism: uncultured Gaiellaceae bacterium (assembly GCA_963802765.1). Taxonomy (GTDB): domain Bacteria; phylum Actinomycetota; class Thermoleophilia; order Gaiellales; family Gaiellaceae; genus Gaiellasilicea. The sequence continues at coordinate 87,979 of CAWDJZ010000008.1, read as the reverse complement.
GCGCGCTCGAGCTCGCGCAGGGCGTCGACGATCGCCGCAAGATGGCCGACGCGTACTTCCAGGCGTCCCTGGTTGCCGAGCGCACCGGCCACTGGGTGCTCTCACGCAACTACGCCGAGAAGGCGAAGACCCTCTTCCACGAGCTCGACGACGAGCGCACCGTCGGCCGGCTGCTGAACAACCTCGGGGGGCTCAGCCTCCTGCTCGGGAAGCCGCAGCAGGCGATCGAGCAGCTGAAGGCGTCGTTCGCGGTCGCCGTCGAGGCGGACTCGCAGGCGGATGCCGGCCAGGCGGTGAACGGCCTCGCGACCGTCCATCTCCGGCTCGGCGAGTGGGAAGCGGCCGAGGAGCACGCGCGCGAGGCGCTGCGCCTGCTCGAAGGCCGCGAGGACTTTCTCGATGAGATCGGCCAGGCCGAGATCGTGCTCGGCCGCTCGCTCCTCGAGCGCGGCCGCCTGGATGAGGCCGAGACGGCCTTCCGCGCCGCGGACTCGACGTTCGAGCAGCTCTCTTCGATCAGCCACCGCGCCGGCGCGTGGGTGGCGCTAGGAGATCTCGCCGCGCGACGGGGCGAGGACGCGGAGGCAGCGCGGTTCTACCGCAACGCCGCCGAGGCCCTGCAGGACCTGCGGTTCTAAAGAGAGAGAAAGGAGGAGGCACGTGAAGACACGCCTGCTGTTCATCGTTCTGTCGGCGTCTGTCCTCTTCGCCTCGTTGGGCGGCCAGTTCGCAAGCGCCCTCAGCTGGGCCGACGGCAGCTAGCCCCGCACCCGTGGCTAGACTCGCGCGGTGCGGTGCACCGCGATCGTCTGTCTAGCTGTCTGCTTCATTGCGGCAGGCTGCGGTGGCTCCTCCTCAGCGCAGGAGGAGCCGGATGCCCCTACGCTCGAGTCGCTCTGGCGCGCGCCGGGTGAGGACGTCGCGATCGTTCCCGGGGCGGCGGATTTCGGCCCCGGCAAGGTGCGGCTGCCCTTTCTCGTCGTCGACAACCAGGGCAGGGTCATCACGAGTCCGACGGCCCGGGTCTGGCTCGCACGGGGCCTGAAGCAGCCCCCGTTCGTCGAGACGACGGCCGTCTCGGAGAAGATCGGTGTCGAAGGCACCGACTCGGGCGAGGTCGAGGCGGTGTTCGTGACGGAGCTCGAGCTCGAGCGGCCGGGGAAGTACTGGTTGCTCGCCGAGCCGGTCGGCGCTCCGAAGAAGATCCAGGCGGTTGGGAACGTCGTCGTGAAGGCGAAGCCCGCCGCACCGGCGGTCGGCGACGACGCGCCTGCTTCCAAGACGCCGACGCTCGACAACTCCACGCTCGAGCAGCTGACCACGTCGAAGGTCCCGGACCCCGAGCTCTATCGCAGCTCCGTCGCCGACGCACTGGCCGCCAAGGCGCCGTTCGTCGTCGCGTTCGCGACCCCCGCTTACTGCCAAAGCCGCACCTGCGGCCCCGTCGTCGACGTCGTCAGCTCCGTCCGCCGGAAGCACGCCGCTTCGGGGATCCGGTTCATCCACGTCGAGATCTACGAGGACAACGATCCGGCGAAGGGCGAGAACCAGTGGGTGAAGGAGTGGAATCTCCCATCCGAGCCGTGGATCTTCCTCGTCGGCCCCGACGGCAAGGTGCGGGAGCGTCTCGAGGGCACCGCGTCGGTGCGCGAGCTCGACACCGCCGTGCGCGAGCACCTGGGTAGTTCCTAGGCGATCTTGCCGCTCGAGCCGACGCGCTCGATCACCACTTGCGGGATCCGTGCGCGCGGGCTCAGCCGCAGGCACATGCGGACGACCTCGGCGCAGTCCTCTGGCTGGATCATCTCGTCGCCCGGCATGCCCGTGAACTCGGCCATCGGCGTATCGACGAAGCCGGGGCAGAGCGCGATCGCGCGCACGCCGTCGTCGTCGAGGTCGTCGTTGAGCGAGCGCGTGAGCGAGATCACCGCCGCCTTCGAAGCGGCGTAGATCGGCAGGATCGGCACCGGCTGCGTGCCCGCAATGGAGGCGAGGTTGACGATCCAGCCCTTCGTCTTCCGGAGGTGGGGAATCGCCGCCTGGGTCACGAGCATGAGCCCGCGCAGGTTGATCGCCAGCTGGCGGTCGATGTGCCGGAGCTGCGCGTCCTCGAGCCGGCTCGCGATGCCGATGCCCGCCGAGTTGACGAGCACGTCGAGGCCGCCTTCCCGGTCGACGTGCTCCGCGACGACGCGCGTGCAGTCCTCGGCCTTCGAGACGTCCGCCGCAACGGCATGGGCGCCCAGCTCGGCTGCGGCCGCCTCCACCTTCTCGGGCGTCCGCGACGCCAGCGTGAGGGAGAAGCCCTCGTCGCGGAGCATCCTCGCGATCGCCAGCCCGATCCCCGAGGAGCCGCCGGTGACGAGCGCAGAAGCCATGCTCCGACTATCTCAGATCGCGTCGAGAGGAGAGACCGGACGCCCGCCGAACGCTGGGAGAAGGACCAAGGAAGGCTTCTCCCCTCCCCCAACTGCAACGGCGGTCTCCCACCAGGCCGCCGTTGCGTCGTCCCTGGCCGGTTTCGCCTCCCGGCCGGCGGAGCCGGCCTCCGGCGAAACCTCGCGCCGCTCGCGCGCTCCACCCGGCGGCCCGTGCTCTTGCACTGTTCCACCGGGCTGCGCACCGCGAGCGGCGCGCCAGGAACGACGCGGGGCGTATGTTGCAGGCGTGTCGGTGAGCTTGACAGCGCTCGCGCCGAGCGGCGGCTGCGCGGCGAAGTACTCGGCCGCGCGGCTCGAGGAGCTCCTGCGCGGTCTCGTCCCCGCTGAGGCGGAGAACCTTCTCGTCGGGCTCGCGCCGTCCGACGACGCGGCCGTCTACCGGCTGGACGACGAGCGGGCGCTCGTCTTCACGCTCGACTTCTTCCCCCGCTCGTGGACGACCCGGCGCTCTTCGGCCGCATCGCCGCCACGAACGCGCTCAACGACGTCTTCGCGATGGGGGGCTCACCGCTGCTCGCGCTCTCGATCGCCTCGTTCCCCGAGAGCCTCCCGAACGAGGTGCTCGCGGCCGTCTTCGGGGCTGCCGACGAGCAGGTCCGGGCGGCCGGCGCGATCCTGGCGGGCGGCCACACCCTGCGCGACGAGGAGCCGAAGTACGGCCTCGCCGTCGTCGGCACGGTCAGCCCGACCGGGTTCTGGTCCAAGAGCGGCGCCCAGGTGGGCGATGCGATCTACCTGACGAAGCCGCTCGGCACCGGAATGCTGCTGCACGCGGCGCGCGAAGGAAGGCGCCACGACGAGGGCCTCGCGCAGGCGACGCGCTCGATGACCCTGCTCAGTCGCGAGGCTGCGGACGCGCTCCGGCCGTTCGTCCCGAGCGCCGTCACCGACGTGACCGGGTTCGGTCTGCTCGGCCACGCCTACGAGATGGCCGAGCGGAGCGGCGTGCGGATCGAGCTCGACGCGTCCGGCCTGCCGCTCTTCCCCGGTGCGCTCGAGGCCGCGGCGGCGGGCGTGCGCACGGGCGGCGACCGCCGGAACCGCGACTTCGCGGCCGCGCACGTGGACACGAACGGCGTCGCCGACGAGCTCGAGGCGCTCGCCTACGACCCGCAGACGTCGGGCGGCCTGCTGATCGCGCTCGCCGCGGACAAGGGCGCGGTGCTCGAGGCGACCTTCGCCGCCGGCGGGCTCTTCCTCGCCCGGGTCGGCCGGGTCGTCGAAGGAGCGGGCGTCGGGCTTGCGTAGGTTCGGCCCGGTGTCGGCCGAGCGGTACGCGCTGCTCGCGGCCGCCTCCGCGCTCTCCCTCTACCTGATCGTCATCACCGGCGCGGCCGTGCGGCTGACCGGCTCGGGGCTCGCATGCGAATCGTGGCCGGGCTGCCAGGAAGGGGCGTTCTTCCCTGCCGTCGGCGAGCACTCGACGATCGAGTTCGGCAACCGCGTCTTCGCGCTCTTCCCGATCGTGCTCTCACTGCTCGCCTGGCTGGCGGCGCGGCGGACTCAGGGCCTGGGCCGCTGGGTCACCTGGACGGCCGCGCTGGTCTTCCTCGGCACGATCGCGCAGGCGCCGCTCGGGCTGCTCACCATCCGCCTCGACCTGCATCCGCTGATGGTGGCGACGCACTTCCTGCTCGCGCTCGTCGTCCTGGGCGGCGCGAGCGTGATCGCGGTCGAGGCCTGGGGGAACGCGCGCGGCCGGGTCGAATCACCTGCGCCGATGTGGCTGAGACTCGCCGGGCTCGTGCTCGCCGGCGCCTGCGGCATCCTCGTCGTGACGGGGACGCTCTCGACGGCGGCCGGCCCGCACCCCGGCGACAGCGCCGAGATCGAGCGATTCTGGAACCTGCTCGACGCGGTCTGGATCCACGTTCGCGCGACCGCCGCCTTCGGGATCACGTTCCTACTTCTCCTCGTCTGGCTGGCGCGGAACCGCGACCGCGCGGGAGTGCTCGGCCCGGCAGCGGTCGTGCTTCTCGTGCTGCTGCTCGTGCAGATGGCGGTCGGCGAGCTCCAGTGGCGAAATCAGCTCCCCTGGTGGCTCGTGCTCATCCACGTCGGGCTGGCCGCCGCCGTCTGGGCCTGGACGGTTGCGCTCGTCACGGCGCTCTGGCGGACCCCGCGTACACTGCCTCCATGAGCGTCGCGCGCTTTCGGCACGCTCCTTCCGAGCCGAGGATCGGCCCATGAGCGAGCTTCGGATTGCCGGCCGGCCCACGCTCGAGCGCCCGGTCCTGATCGCCGCCTTCCGGGGGTGGAACGACGGCGGCCAGGGCGCGACCCTCGCGGCCGGTTACCTTGCGCGGACCTGGCGCGCCGAGCGCTTCGCCGACATCGACCCCGAAGGGTTCCTGGACTTCCAGTCGAACCGGCCCCACGTCTCGCTCGACGAGGGTATGACGCGCCGGATCGAGTGGCCCGAGAACGCCTTCTATCACGCCCGGATGGCGGGCTCGGATCGCGACGCGGTGCTCCTGCTCGGCGTCGAGCCGAGCCTCCGCTGGCGGACGTTCGCCGAGCTCGTGATCGGACTTGCGCGCGAGCTCGACGTCGAGCTCCTGGTGACGCTCGGCTCGTTGCTGGCCGACGTGCCGCACACGCGTGCGGCGCCCGTGACCGGCGCCGCGAGCGATCCCGCCCTCGTCGAGAGCCTCGGCCTCCAGCATTCCCGCTACGAGGGCCCGACCGGGATCGTGGGCGTGCTCCAGGACGCCTGTCGCAGCGAGGGCGTTCCCGCCGCGAGCCTGTGGGCGGCGGTGCCGCATTACGTCTCGCTCGCGCCGAGCCCGCGGGCGGCGCGCGCGCTGTGCGACCGGCTCGCGCAGCTGCTCGGCGTCACGATCGACACGGCGGAGCTCGCAGAGGCGGAAGAGTCGTATGCCGAGCAGGTCAGCGAGGCTGTCTCGTCCGACGAGGAGACGGCCGCCTACGTGGCCGAGCTCGAGCGGCGCACCGACGAGCTCGACCTCGAGGAGCACGAGGATCTGCCCTCGGGGGACTCGCTCGCCGCCGAGCTGACCCGCTTCCTGCGGGAGCGCGACGCCGAGAACGGCGACGACGGCCCCCGCCGGCAGTAGTCACATAGAGCCGACGCGGCGGTCGATCTCGGCGAGCTCGTCCGCGGTGAAGTCGAGATCGTCGAGTGCGGCGAGATTCGACTCGAGCTGGGCGACGCTCGACGCGCCCACGATCACGGCCGTCATTCGCGGATCGCGCAGCGCCCACGCGAGCGCCAGCTGAGCGAGCGTCCGGCCCCGGCCGGCCGCGAGCTCGTTCAGGCCGCGAACGGTTTCCAGCATGCCTCCGTCGAGGCGGCTCGGCGGCAGGGTCGTGTTGAGGCTCGCCCGCGACCCCTCCGGGACACCGTCGAGGTAGCGATCGGTGAGCACGCCCTGCGCGAGGGGCGAGAAGGCGATGCAGCCGATGCCCTCCTCCTCCACGACGTCGAGCAGCTCCGGCTCGATCCAGCGGTCGAGCAGCGAGTAGGAGGGCTGGTGAAGCGTGATCGGCGTGCCGAGGTCGCGCATGATCGAGACGGCTCGGCGGGTGTCCTCGCCGCCGTAGGACGAGATGCCGGCATAAAGCGCCTTTCCCTGCCGCACGGCCGTGTCGAGGGCGCCCATCGTCTCCTCGAGCGGCGTCTCCGGATCGAATCGGTGCGAGTAGAAGATGTCGACGTAGTCGAGGCCGAGCCGCCCGAGCGACTGGTCGAGGCTCGCCAGCAGGTACTTGCGCGAGCCGCCGTCGCCGTACGGGCCGGGCCACATGTCGTAGCCCGCCTTCGTCGAGATCACGAGCTCGTCGCGGTACGGCGCGAGGTCGTCGCGGAGCAGGCGGCCGAACGTCTCCTCCGCGGCGCCGTAGGGCGGCCCGTAGTTGTTGGCGAGGTCGAAGTGGGTGATGCCGAGATCGAAGGCACGCCGGACGATCGCGCGGCGAGTCTCGTATGGCCGGTCGGGGCCGAAGTTGTGCCAGAGCCCGAGCGAGATCGCCGGCAGAACGAGCCCGCTGCGGCCGCTGCGCCGATACTGCATCCGCTCGTACCGGTCGGGCGCCGCGGCGTACACGGCGCCGAATCTAACCGAAGGTGAACGCGTAGGCGGCGAGTCCCGGGTCGACCTGGAGCTCGAGCAGGTGGTCGCCGCTGCGCGGCCGCTCGACGAGCGTGTAGAGCCGGCCGCCGTTCGACACGCACGCTGCGCTCGGGCTTTCCGTCGACGAGCACGCGGACCTCACCGTCTCCGGTAAGGACGAGGAAGACGTCGCGGGCCCGGTAGTCGAGCCTCAGCCGCGCGTCCCGGCCCGCGACCGCGCGCTCGTCCTCGATCCGCCAGCGGCCGCCGAACGCGAGCTCGTTGTCGCGGAGCTTCGGCGGCAATCTGTATTCGCGCTCGGTATCCGGTGTGACCGCCTCGCCGCCGTTTCGGGCGATTCGCTTGTAGCCGAGGTAGCTCTCGGGCGTGACGAGGCGGTGCGGGGTCTCGTCCACCAGGCCCGACGGCTCCGGTGCGTTCTCGCCGAGCAGCGTCCGGATCGCCTCCTCGGTCTCCGCGTACGAGCCCTCGCCGAAGTGGTAGTAGCGGACGCGGCCGTCCCGGTCGATGAGGTACTTCGCCGGCCAGTACTGGTTGTGCCAGGCCTCCCAGGTGGCGAAGTCGTTGTCGAGCGCGATCGGATAGCGGAGCCCGAGCTCGCGTGTGTTCTCGCGCACGTTCGCCTCGACCCGTTCGAAGGCGAACTCGGGCGAGTGGACACCGACGATGGTGAGACCCGCCCCGCGGTAGCGGTCGTCCCATTCGCGCAGGTAGGGGAGCGTGCGCAGGCAGTTGATGCACGAGTACGTCCAGAAGTCGATCAAAACGACCCGCCCGCGCAGGTCGCCGAGCCTCAGTGGGCCGGAGTTGAGCCAACCCGTGACGCCGCGGAACTCGGGCGCCGGGCCGTAGTCCTCGAGCACGCCCTCGCCGCCGCCGGTTGCCTGGGGCGGCCGGGCGCCGGTCAGCTCTCGCAGCTCGCGCTGAGCGGCCGACGAGCGCTCGAACCGGTCCTGCAACGACTCGGTGTAGCCGGGAACGCGCGTCTGGAGCTCCTGGTCGACTCCGAGCGCCATCGCAAACGCGGCAGCGCCGACGAGCACGCCCGCCGTGCGACGCACGGCGACCGCGTGCGTGCGGAGCGCTCCCGCGGCGCGCTGGCCTGCGAACGCGATCGCGAGCATCGGCAGGGCCGCGCCGGCCGCGTAGGCCAGCGTCAACAGCACGCCTTCGAAACGGACCTCGCGGTTGGCGGCGATCACGGTGACGGCGGCGAGCACGGGCCCCGCGCAAGGGACGAAGACGAGCCCGAGGCTTGCGCCGAGGAAGAAGCCGCCGCCGAGGTCGCCGGCGCGGCGGCGCGTGAGTGCCTGCAGCGGACGCGCGACGAGCTCTCCCACCTGTGGCACGAGGAGCGTCAGCGCGACGAGGAAGAGGAGCGCGATCGCGAGGTTCCGCAACAGGTCCTGCGGCAGCCCGAGCACGTCGAGTAGCCAAGCCGCGAAGAGCGTGAAGACGGTGAAGCTGACGACGATGCCCGCGACGATCGCGAGCGGCCGCCGCCCGGTCGCCCCGCCCGCGAGCACGATCGGGAGCACGGGCAGCACGCAGGGCGAGAGGGCCGTGACGATGCCCGCAACGAAGCCGATCGCCAGCAGGATCAGCATGGCGAAGACGGTAGCGGCGGGTTCTTACGCGGGTGTTACGCCGTCGCTCGAGGCCGCGCCGTCGTCCGAGGCCGCGGGCCTCCGTCGGCGGCGCCGCCGTTTCGGCTTCGCTTCGCTCTCGTCGCCGGGCTGAGCGCCGTTCAACGCGGCTGTGCCCTCGGCAGGCTGCGCCTGCGGCGCCTGCTGGGCCTGGCCCTCGCTGCCGCCGCGGCGCTTCCGCTTCCGACGCCGCGACTTGCGCGACGGCGCTTTCGGCGCAGGCAGGTTGTCGGCGAGCGCGTTCGCGATCGCCTGCGTCTCGCCGATCTCCTCCCGCGCGCGATCGAGCGCGTTGTTCGCACGGGGCGTGTAGCCCTCGGAGGAGGCGAGCAGGGCGGCGCCGACCTCGAGCGGGAGCGCCTTCGCGACCTGGATGAGCTTGGCGACGTTGTCCTCGTGCCGGTGGCCGCGGGAGTTCGCGACCGCGCCGAGCAGCCGCTTCGCCTCGGGAAACTCGGCGCTCGCACGCCGGTCCTGCACCTTGCGCGTCGCGCGGGCGAGCCGCCACGTCCAGCGCTGGAGGATCTGGTCGGGCGCGTTGGCCTTGCCCTCGCCGATCGCCCGCAGCAGGATCCGCGCGCCCGCGGCGCGGTCCTTGTCCCACGGGGGCGCCTGGCTCACCAGCGTGACGAGGTCGTCGAAGTCGGCGCGCTCGACCGGCGTCGCGACGCGGTCCTGCAGCGCCGTCATCCGCAGGCGCCGGTTCGGGTTCTCGGCGGCGCAGACGGAGAGGAAGGTCTCGAGCGCCACCTTCGAGGCGCGGCCTTCGGCGAACTTCTTCGCGAACTCCGCCCGCTGGTCGAACCGGATCTGGCGTCCGGCGATCGTCGCCCAGAAGCGCTGTTCGTCCTCGTCGAGGAACTTGGGGTCGATCCGCTGCCACTCACGCTGGATTACGGCCAGGCGGCGCGAGACGTCCGGCGTAACCGGGACGAGCCACGGCGCCGGCGAGAGGCGGCGGCGGGCGCGGCGCTGGACGCGGCGGCGCGGAGCCGGCGTTACCCGGGCGCCCTCACGGTAGAAGTCCGCGTCGAGCAGCGAGTGGAGCGAGACGACGCGCTCCGAGTGCGTGGCGGGCTTCGGCACGAAGTCGACGACCACGCCTGCCTCCTTGCGCGGGTGCGTGCGCATGATCCGACCGATGCGCTGCTGGTAGACGCGCCTCGAGGCCGTCGGCGCGAGATGCATGCAGACCGTCGCACGGGGCGAGTTCCACCCCTCGGCCAGCAGCATCGCGTTGATGAGTACGTTGATCTCGCCGCGCTCGTAGGCGGCGAGCGTCTCCGCGAGCTTGACCGGCGGCGTTCGGCCCGAGACGGCTTCCGCCTTCAGGCCCGCCGCGCGGAACTCCTGGGCGAGGTTGTACGCGTGGTCGACGCCGGCGGCGTAGACGATTCCGGGGGTGGCGTCGAAGCGCTCACGGTAGAGGCTCGCCGCCGCCTGGTTCAGGGCCTGGTGGTCGAGTGCCGCAGCGAGCGCGCGCTCCTCGAAGTCGCCGCCGACGATCGGCACCGAGTTGATCGCGGCCGCCGGCGGGACGCGCAGGCAGCGGAGCGGCGCGATCAGGCCGCGGCGGGCGGCGTCCGCGAGCGGAAGGTCGTCGACCGAGGCGGGGAAGACGTCTGAGACCTGCTTCGCGATCAGCTGCTCCGTCGCCGTCATGCCGATGTAGATCGGCTCCGGGAAGCTGCGGATCGCGGCGCTCGTCTTCTCGCCGAGCGCCGTGTGGGCCTCGTCGCAGATCACGAGCTGGTACGCGTCGCGGGAGAGCGAGTCGGCGTGCCGGGCGAACCAGGCGTACGTCTGAATCGTGATCGGGTTGCCGCGGAGCGGCTCCTGGCCAGGCGCGATCGCGTCCGTGAAGCGGTCGCCGTAGCCCTCGGTGGTCAGGTCGCCCTTGAACTGGGAGACGAGCAGGCGGCGGTGAGTGAGGATCAGGATCCCGAGCGTGCGTGCGGCCTCGACGAAGCCGGCAGCGGCGATCGTCTTGCCCGAGGCGGTCGGGTGGCGGAAGCGGTAGCGGCGGACGGCGCCCGGGTCCTCGGCCTGGAACTCCTCGGGCTCGTCCTCGGCCTCTTCCTCGGCGAAGTCCTCCTCGGCCTCCTCCGCCTCCAGCTCGGCGACGTGACCGTTGCCGTTGCCGTTCTCCTCTTCCTCGGCCTGCCGCTGGTTCGCCGCGATCAGTTCGGTCAGCATGCCCGCGAGCGCGTCGATCTGGTGCTTGCGAAGCTCGGTCCCGGCTGCGGTCGTCGGCGGCTTCGAGGAGAGCACGCGCTCGAGCCCCAGCAGGAGGCCAAAACGGACCTTCCAGCGAGGCGAGGGCGTGCGCCGTCCGGCCTCGACCTCGGCCAGGGCCTCGTCGAGCGCCGCGCGGCGCGCTGTACCCGGCGCAAGCGCTTCGGCCGGGTCTTCGCCGGGGTAGAGGAGGGGCTCTCCGGCCCAGTCCTGTGCGCGGGACGCGCCGGCCTGGAGGGCATCGGCCGCGTCCGACGTGATTGTCGGGTTCAGTATCGCTTCTGACATGTGCGCGCAGCGCGCGATGGCTGCCGCTTCCTCAGGAATGCGTGCCCGTTTGCTGCCTCGAAGCGGACGGGCGACGCCCGACGGAGCATACCCGAACTCCGGGCCGTTCGTAGCACCTATTCTCAGGAAAGTGGCGGACTGGGACGACCTGCAGCGGCGGGCGCAGGAGCGCTACGAGGACGGCGCCGCGCGGCTCCCGGACGATCCGGACGCGCGCCAAAAGCAGCTGACCCGAATGGGCAACGCCGCCGGTGCGGCCGGTCTGTCGGCGCTGATGGCCGGCCGCGACGGGCGCGAGTGGTTCGCACGGGCTGCAGAGCGCTACCGCGAGAGCTGGGAGCACGCGCCTCCGGGCAGCTGGGGGAGGCCGATCGGCGCGATGAAGGCGCGGATCCTCGCCGGCGATTGGAGCGGTGCCGAGGCGGACGCGCGCTGGGCTCTCGACGCCGGCGCGGCGGAGTCCGAGTCGCCGATCGGCCGCTACGCGGCGGCGCTCGCGTTCGGAGTGCTGGGCCGCTGGTTCGAGATGCGCGTCCAGGCCGACGCGGCGCGCGCTCACGAGGCGTTCCCGCCCGAGGTCGCCGACGCCCTCGCCTTCCTCGCCGCCGACAACCCGGTCGACTACGCCGACTCGGTGCAGGACGTGCTCGCGTCGTTCGAGACGCGCGAGGCGTATCTCGAGGACGTTCCCGTCGCCGACACGGTGCTCGTGCTCCAGGCGCTCGCCGCGCGGCGCGGGCTCGCCGCCGAGCTCGAGTCGGCACTGCTCCCGTGACGCTCACGTTTCTGGGTGTCAGCCTTTCGCGGAGCCCGGCTTTGCCGGGCGGGAGCGAAAGGCGGCCAGGGACGTGAGGCGGCCGGTTGTCCTTTATGACGGGACTTGACGCTTCTGCCGCTTCGCGGCGCGTGTCGCCGCCCGCGTCGACCGAGGTCGCTACGCCTACCTCCCCTTCGACGACGCCGAGGCGCAGCCGCTCCTCGCTCGCCTGCCGGAGGAGCGCCGGTACGCCAGCGCGCACATCGCGCGGCCGGACGGCTCCGTGTGGAGCCCATCGAGCCCCGCTTACCGGCTCGTCGCCCGCGGCCGCGGCCGGCTCGGGAAGCTCGTTCCGAGCCGGCCGGGCCCCCGGCGCTATCCCTGACCCTAGGGGAGCTTGATCACCGGGCAGACGAATTGCTTGACGACACCGGCGTCGCGGGCGACGCCGGCCGCCACGGCTGCGGCGAGCTCCTCGTCGCTGTCGATCACGCCGTTGCCGTTCGCATCACCGGCCGCGAGCGCCGCTGCGTAGCCGGAGGGGAAGGAGAGCGCGTGGACCTGCCAGCGGCCGCCGTTGTAGCCAGGGTCGCCGGGCGCCGCGGTCGCGACGTTCATCTGGTTGCCGCCGAAGTCGTAGATCGTGTCCCAGGCATGGGCCGGCGCGCCGGTTCCGGACAGGTCGGTGGGCGTGTTGACGGTGCGGTAGAGCTGTCCGTCGACGTAGAACGCCGGGCCGGTCACGCCCGCGCCGGCTGTGGCTACGAGCGAGGCGGCCACGGTCGCCGCGAGCAGAGTGAGCTTGAGCACGAGTGCCTCCCTTCGTCGTGATGACTCAGGGAGCCTTGCGCGGCGATCTTGCGACGGTCTTACACGGCGCTTAGGAGTTGCTGAACGCCGGCAGCTGCGAGGCGGCCGCGGCGTCGAGCAACGCGATCGTCTCCTCGCCGCGGACGAGGCTCGCCGGTGTCGCCGGGCTCGGCTCTTCGGCGAACGCCCGTCGGACCGCCGTGGCTTTCTCCTCGCCCGTGACGAGGTACACGAGGAGGCGTGCCTGCGCGAAGATGGGCGGTGTCAGCGTCACGCGCGGGACGAACGGCTCGAGCCCCGCCTCCGCCGCCACGGCCCGGCGCTCGCTCGCGAGCGCCGGCGAGCCCGGAAAAAGCGAGGCGGTATGCCCGTCGGCGCCGATCCCATTCAGGGCGAAGTCGAGCGTTACCCCCTCGAGCTCATCGTCGTAGCGGGCGGCGGCCTCCTCCGCACCGAGCTCGCCCTTGATCCGGTGCATTTCCGGCGGCCGCGAGAGCGCGTCGATGAGGGTAGTTCGCACGAGCCGGTAGTTGGAGCGCTCGTCGTACGGCGGCACCGCGCGCTCGTCCGCGAACCACACCTGCACGCCCGTCCAATCCAGGCGCGCCTCGGCGGCCAGCCGGTATGCGGGGCCGGCCGTCGACCCGCCCGAGAGCGCGATCACGCGGCCGGATTCGACGAGGAGAGCAGCAGCTTCTCGCGCCGGGTCCTCGACGACCCGGAACTCGACCGTCATGACTCGCCGCTGGCCAGCTCTTTCGAGCGGTTCATCGCGGCCTGAATCGCGTTCAGGAACGCGGCACGCACGCCGGCCTGCTCGAGCTCGCGAATCGCCGCGATCGTCGTCCCGCCCGGCGAGGTGACCATCTCGCGCAGCTCGACGGGATGCATTCCGAGGTCGCGCAGCTGCTTCGCGGTGCCGAGCATTGTCTGGACGACGAGCTGCGTCGAGATCTCACGTGAGAGCCCGAGCAGAATGCCCGCCTCGATCATCGCCTCCGCGAGCAGCGCGAAATAGGCCGGGCCGGACCCGGAGACGGCCGTGACCGCGTCCATGTACGGCTCGGAGACGCGCACGACCGCGCCCAGGTGGCGCAGCGCCTCCTCGGCGAGCGTCAGGTGCTCCTCGCCCGCGTGCGCGCCCGCGCAGATGCCCGCGATCCCCTCGTGCACGGTCGCCGGCGTGTTCGGCATCGCTCGGACGACCGGAACGCCGGTGCCGAGGTGCCGCTCGATCGCGGCAGTCGGGATCGCGGCCGCGATCGAAAGGACGGTCTGCTCCGGCTGGAGCAGCGGTCCGACCTCGCCGAGCAGCGACTCGATGTCCTGGGGCTTGACGGCGATCACGACGAGCGCGGCTCCGGCGGCGGCCTCGGCGTTCGAGAGCGTCACCGCCACGCCGTGCCGCTCGCGCAGCTCAGCGGCGCGCTCCTCACGGCGTGCCGAAGCGGACAGCTCGGAGGCCGTACGCCATCCGGACGAGAGCAGGCCGATGAGAAGCGCCTCGCCGATCTGCCCGGCGCCGAGGATCGCGATCCTGCGCTCGTCGACCACCATCGCAGCAGCCTGAGCCTACAACGAGGTCGGCGCGAGTCGTTCCGCGAGCGCGTTCAGCACGCCGATCTGGATCTGTGGCGAGTGCTCGAGCAGATGGCGGAAGGCGCGGTCGGTGATCACGAGCGCGCGCACGGGCGAGGTCGTGGTGATGGTGGCGGTCCGCGGCAGCTTCGCGATCAGCGCGATCTCGCCGGCGAAGTCCCCGGGCCCGAGCGATGCCAGCTTGCGGCCGCCCCGCTCGACGTCCGCCGTGCCCTCGATGAGCACGATGAACTCCCGGCCCGCGTCACCCTCCTTGATCACGACCTTCCCCTCGGGGAGGTCGATCTCGTCCGCGATCGATGCGATCTCCTCCAGCTCGGCCTTGGAAGCTGAGGCGAAGAGCGGCACGCGTTTGATCAAGTCGATCTTCGAGTTGTGCCCTAGCCGCATGGGCGATCCTATGCCTCCGTCGCGCCGCTCTGTCAAGCGGCGCGCGAGCGAACCAGCCGCGCGCGGTCGGCGCTGGCGCCGGGGACGAGGCCACGACTCCAGCCGCGGAGCAGGTAGACGCCCGCGAGCCCGGCCCATTCCTCGTAGGGCGCCAGCAGCTCGGCGGTCTCCTCGACCTCGACCCAGCGGCCGCGGAGCGCCGAGCAGAGCTTGACGAGGCCGAGGTCGCCGACGAGCCCGTATCGATACGAGCCGAGCCCTTGCAGCGCGATCACGCCGAGCGACCACGGGCCGAGCCCGCGCTCGCGCAGGAGCCGCGTGCGCGACGGCCTCGACCGGACGGCCACGCAGCCCTTCCAGGTCGACCGAGCGGCAGACCCGAACGAGCGTCGCCGCGCGCGGCGACGCGAGCCCGAGCCGGCGCAGCTCGGCCGGCGAGAGGGCGCCGAGGGCGTGACGGTCGGGAGCCGAGTCGCCGCACGCACGCAAGATCGACCGTTCGATCGCAAGCGCGCGCCTTGCCTCGATCAACTGGCCACAGACCGCCCGCAGGAGCGCGTGCGCGACGGTCGGGCGACGTAGCGGCCGCAGCCCGTGCAGCCCGCGGATCGACCGGCCGAGCAGCGGGTCGCGCCGGAAGCGCTCGACGAACGGGGTCGTGTCGGCGTCGAGTGCGAGCACGAAGCGGAGCAGGACAAGCGACTCCTCGTCGGACGCGCGCAGCCGCACGAGGCCGTCGGCGCCCTGCCACGCGGAGCCGTGGCGACCGCCGGGCAGCGGTGTCTCATGGAGGTCGCGGCCGTACGTGCTCAGGCCGAGCCGGTACGGCCCGCGCGGTCTGACGACGTCCTCGAGCACGTGTCCGACCTTACTCTTGTGCCCTGATGAAGCTCGCGGACCAGATCTCGCTGCGGTCCCGCCGGCGCAAGTTCGGTCTCTTCATGGAGACGATGGCGCCGACCGCGGACACGACCGTGCTCGACATCGGCGTCGACGACGTCGGCTTCGGCGAGCACGCCGGCTGCGGGACGCTGAACTTCTTCGAGGAGCTCTACCCCTGGCCGGCGCAGGTCACCGCGCTCGGGCTGCACGAGGGGGCCCGCTTTCGAAGCCGCTATCCCGAGGCGCACTACGTGCAGGGTGATGCGCTGGCCCTTCCGTTCGAGGACGACGCATTCGAGATTGCGTTCTCGAACGCCGTGATCGAGCACGTGGGCGGGCGTGAGGAGCAGCGGCGCTTCGTCGCCGAGGCGGTGCGCGTCGCGCAGCGCGTGTTCGTGACGACGCCGAATCGCTGGTTCCCGGTCGAGGTGCACACCCGGCTGCCGCTCGTGCACTGGCTGCCGGACCGGCTCTCGCACCGCGCCTACGATCTTGCGCGGAAGCCGTGGGCGAAGGAGAACCACCTGCTCGGCCCGGGCTCGTTGCGCGACCTCCTTCCACCGGGCGCGCGCGTCGTCAACTTGGGGATGACGCTGGTGGCCGTCGTTGAGTGAGCGGATACCGCGGTGGGTGCTGTACGCGTTCGTCGTCGCGCTCCCGCTCCACAACCTCGTCATGGCCATGCTCTGGGACGCAGGCGTTCGCGATGTCGCGCTCGACGCGGTGTCGGCGTGGAAGGAGGTGCTGCTGGCGCTCGGGCTCGGCGCGATCGTGTGGCACCACCGCGGCATCCCCTTCTCCGCGACGACGACCGACTGGCTCGCACTCGCCTACGCCGGCTTCGTCCTGCTCTACGCGGTCATCCCCCAGGACTGGCTCGGCGGCGACGCCTCGGCGCGAAGCGTCCTCTACGGCCTCCGCCACGACCTGACGCCGGTCGCCGCCTACTTCCTCGGCCGCGGAATCACGCTCGGCGAGGCTGAGCGGCGCAGGATCGGCTACCTGATCCTCGGCATCGCCGCCGTGGTCGCGGCGTGGGGGCTCGTCGACGTCTACACCATCTCGCTCCAGACCTGGCGCGACTCGGGTGTCCCCGGCTGGTTCGAGGAGCAGCTCGGGCTCGAGTACCTGGGCCTCTCGGGCCTGCCGGAGAACTGGATCTACAACCCGGGGGACGAGCGGCCGTTGCGACGGCTCGTCTCGACGTTTCTCAGCCCGCTCGCGACGGCCTACCTGCTGCTCGTCGCGATCCTCGTCGCGGTGACCTGGCAGCGCGGCAGCCGCTGGCTCCCGGCGGTGATGGCGCTGCTCGCGGTCGGTCTCTTCTTCACCTACTCCCGCACTGCGATCGCTGCGCTCGCCGTGGGGCTCGCCGTGCTCGCCTTCGCTCTCCGGACGTGGTGGCCGATCGCCGCGGCGGTCGTACTTGTCGCGGCCGGCCTCTTCTTCGTCCGTGCCTATCCGGACATCGGGCCCGAGACCCGCTTCACACCGGCCGAGCTCGAGATCCAGCGCGCGGGTGGACAGATCGAGGAAACGAGCGGCGACCCGACGAGCCTCGACGAGTCCTCGGTCGACAGCCACCTCGACAACCTCCGGGACGGGGTCGAGGCCGTAGTCCGCCATCCCTGGGGCTACGGGCTGGGCAACGCGGGAGTGACGGCGAAACGCACCGGGGCCGAGATCAAGGCCGGTGAGTCGACCTACACGGAGCTCGGTGTCGAGCTCGGGCTGCTCGGAATGCTCGCGTTCGTCGCGTGGAACGTCTCGCTGCTGGCCGTCACGTTTCGCCGTGCCCCCTGGCTCGGGGCGTCGCTCGCGGCCGTGCTCGTCCTCGCGATCCAGACGGACGTGATCGGCGTCCACTGGCTCGCGTTCGTGCTCTGGGCGCTGGCCGGCGAGCGCGCTTGATCGCCAGTCCTTCGCGGTGTCGGCGACGTCCGGCGCCTGATTCGGGCGAAACGACCTCGGTTGCAGACGAAGACTGGCGGCCCGAGCCGCGAACGCAGCGCGGCTCGACGTGCTGCGATGTCGATGCTGCTCATCGTTGCCGTCGCTCGGCGGCGCATCGGCGACGCCGGCCGCGCGACGGGCAGAACGTCGCGTTCGCCGGGAGCTCCGTTCCGCAGTGCGAGCAGGCGACCCTCGACGACGTTCTCTCCAGCGCCGCGGCTCGCGGAACTCGAGGCCTCTGCACCGGCTGCCGTGGACATCGATCAGGTCCTGCCCCGACATGTCCTGGCTGGACGTGCTGGGTCCTGGCCCCGACATGTCCCGGCTGGACGTGGCGCGTCGTGGCCCCCGACCAGCACGGTTACGCTTCGCTTCACCGACTCAGCTGGCGGAAGCTCGCACTGCTGCAACCGTTTCGCTGTGGACATGCATGGGCTCGGGCCCCGAGCATGTCCTGGCTGGACGAGATGGAGTCCTGGCCTCGACACGTCCCGCGCGAGACGGTACTGAAGTGGTCTGGTCGTCCCGGTCGAGGGCGCTGGCACGTCGAGGTTCCGGTCAGCCGGACCGCTCGACCGTGCTGGCCCTCGGCTCTACCTCGCTCGTAAGCGGCGCCGCTGTCGTCACGAGCTGACGACGACCACGGGCTTCTGCCGGCTCGTCGACGTCGCGGCGTTCGACGACCCGCTCGGACGTCGGGCTCGTTGTCGTCCGAGCAGGGCCCGGGCGCGCGGCTCGAGCTCGTCCGCTACACGCAGCGCTAACGCGGACGGCTACGGTGGGCCGCGATGGAGGTGACCGAGCAGACGTTCGAGCGTGACGTGCTCGAGGCGTCGCGGGAGGCCCCGGTCGTCGTCGACTTCTGGGCGCCCTGGTGTGGCCCGTGCCATGCCCTCGCGCCGGTGCTCGAGCAGGCCGTCGCCGAGCGGCCGGGTATCACGCTCGCGAAGCTGAACGTCGACGAGAACCAGGAGCTGTCGCAGCGTTACGGGATCAGCGGCATCCCGGCCGTGAAGGCGTTTCGGAACGGCGAAGTCGTGAAGGAGTTCGTCGGCGCCCAGCCGCCGATGGTCGTCGGGCAGTTTCTCGACGGCTTGACCGGTCCCTCACCGCTCGATCGCGTCGTCGCCGAGCTCCAGGAGAGCGGGGAGTTCCCCGAGGTGCTGCCGGCGCTGGAGCGCGGTGACCACGAGCTGGCGCTGCGCGTCCTGCTCGAGGAGGTCGACCACGCCGAGGGCGAGCGGCGCGACCGGATCCGCGAATTGATGGTGCTCCTCTTCGAGGAGCTCGGCCAGGAGCATCCCCTGACCTTGCGCTACCGCCGCAAGCTGGCGGCGGCGTTGTATTAGAGCTGCGACGCTGTATTAGCTGCGCAGGTCGCGGATCCGCTCTCGCGGATGCGCGACGCGCAAGATCCCTGAAGGCGTCCGCTTCGCGGCCGCGCGTGCGACACTCATCGGGTGGTTGATCCCGTGGAGGCGCCGCTCGACCCGGAGGAGCTTGAGGCTGCGGGCGCGCCTGCGCAGGCCGAGATCTCGCCGCTGACCTCGATGGGCCCCGTGCACCTGACCGTCTCGGACCTCGAGCGGTCGCTCGACTACTACCGCACCGCGATCGGGCTGGCGGTGCTGGAGCAGGAGGACGGCCGCGCATCGCTTGGCGCTGACGGGCGGGAGCTGCTGGTGCTCGTCGAGGAGCCGGGCGCGCAACCCGCCGTCGGCTTCACGGGCCTCTACCACTTCGCTCTGCTCGTCCCGGAGCGGCGCGATCTGGCCCGCTGGCTCGCGCACGCCGCGCGCGACCGTGTGCCGTTGACCGGGCTCTCGGACCACTTCGTCAGCGAGGCGCTCTACCTCTCAGACCCGGATGCGCACGGGATCGAGATCTACTGGGACCGCCCGAAGAGCGTCTGGGAGGGACAGGTCGACATGCGGCTCACGACCCAGCCGCTCGACGTCCAGGACCTGCTGGCCGAGCTCGAGGATCCGGCAGCGGAGCCGTTCGACGGCCTGCCGGCCGGCACGACGATGGGCCACGTCCACCTGAAGGTGTCGAGGATCCCGGAGACCGTCGCCTTCTACCGAGACCAGCTCGGCTTCGCGCTGATGGCGGCGTTCCGGGATCAGGCCGCGTTTCTCGCAGCAGGCGGCTACCACCACCATCTGGGTGCGAACACGTGGGAGAGCGCCGGCGCGCCGAGCCCGCCCGCCGGAACGGCCGCGCTTCGCCAGGCGACGATCATCCTGCCGGACGAGGCCGAGCGCGAGCGCGTGCTCGGCCGCCTCGGCGGCGGCGGCACCACTCTCGTCGATCCGTCCGGCAACCGGCTCGTGCTCTCGGTGGCCGATGCCTAGGGGCTACATGGAAGGCCCGGCGGCCGAAGAGGCGGAGCGGCGGCTCGAGGAGCTCGAGCGCGGCCAGGAGGAGGAGGAGGTCGCCGAGCGGGCGGCCGTCTTCGGCTCCACGCCGGACGACCCGGCGAAGCACTTCATCGGCTGGCGCGACGACGTCGATCCGGACGAGCTGTTCGAGTCCGGCCAGGCGTGGGGCTTGACGGTCGTGCGTCAACCGGCCGGATAGCCGTTTCGAGCGCCCCGAGCCTCGATTCGACGGTCGCGGGCTTGCGCTATACCTAAGGCGTGGCCAAGGCCGTCGAGCAGCTCGACCGCGTGATCATCCGCTTCGCGGGTGACTCGGGTGACGGGATGCAGCTCACGGGAGACCGCTTCACGAGCGAGACCGCCCTCCTCGGGAACGACCTTGCGACGCTCCCGGACTTCCCGGCCGAGATCCGAGCGCCCGCCGGGTCGCTGCCGGGCGTCTCCGGTTTCCAGCTCCACTTCGCCGACCACGACATCCTCACCCCCGGAGACGCGCCCAGCGTCCTCGTGGCGATGAACCCCGCGGCGCTGAAGACGAACATCGGCGACCTGCCGAAAGGCGGGACGTTGATCGTCGACACCGACACGTTCAAGGAGCGCAACCTCCAAAAGGCCGGCTACGACGTCAACCCGCTCGAGGACGGGTCGCTCGACGACTTCCACGTCCACGAAGTCGGGCTCACGTCGATGACGGTGGGCGCTCTGAAGGGGATCGAGGGGATCACGCCCCGCGAGGCCGAGCGCTCGAAGAACTTCTTCGCGCTCGGGCTGATGAGCTGGCTCTACCACCGGCCCACCGAGGGGACGCTCGAGTTCGTCGAGCGAAAGTTCGCGAAGCGGCCCGAGATCGCGCAGGCGAACGCGACCGCGTTCAAGGCGGGCTACGCATACGGCGAGACCTCCGAGGACTTCGCGGTCAGCTACGAGGTCGCGCCGGCGAAGCTGGCGCCCGGCACCTACCGGCAGATCACCGGCAACACGGCGCTCGCCTACGGGCTGATCGCAGCGTCGAAGCTCTCAGGGCTCGATCTCTTCCTTGGCGCCTACCCGATCACGCCGGCGAGCTCGATCCTCGAGGAGCTGGCGCGGCACAAGTCCTTCGGCGTCCGCACCTTCCAGGCCGAGGACGAAATCGCGGCCGCCGGTGCGGCACTCGGCGCGGCGTTCGGAGGCTCGCTCGGCGTCACGACCTCCGCGGGGCCCGGCGTCGTGCTCAAGCAGGAGACGGTCGGGCTCGGGATCATGCTCGAGCTGCCGCTGCTCGTGCTCGACATCCAGCGCGCCGGGCCATCGACCGGAATGCCGACGAAGCCCGAGCAGGCCGACCTGCTCATGGTGCTCTTCGGGCGAAACTCCGAGAGCCCGGTGCCGGTGGTCGCCGCCTCGACCCCCTCGCAGTGCTTCCACGCCGCGATCGAGGCGGCCCGGATCGCGCTCAAGTACCGGACGCCCGTGTACCTGCTCAGCGACGCCTATCTCGCCAACGGCTCCGAGCCTTGGCTGATCCCGGATGTCGCCGACCTGCCGGAGATCGCGCCCGGGTTCGCGATTGCGGACGGCGGCGACTTCCAGCCCTACCAGCGCGACCCCGCGACGCTTGCGCGGCCCTGGGCGATCCCGGGCACGCCCGGGCTCGAGCACCGGATCGGCGGGCTCGAAAAAGCCGACGTGACCGGGAACGTCTCCTACGACCCCGAGAACCACGACCTCATGACGCGCCTCCGAGCCGCGAAGGTGGCCGGGATCGCGAACGACATTCCGCCGTTGGAGGTGGACGATCCCGACGGCGCGGACACGCTCGTGCTCGGCTGGGGGTCGACCTACGGCCCGATCGGCGCGGCCGTGCGCCACGTGCGCAAGGACGGCGGCAAGATCGCTCAGGCCCACCTCCACTATCTGAACCCGTTCCCGCGCAACACGGGCGAAGTGTTGCGCCGCTACGACAAGATCCTCGTCCCGGAGATGAACCTCGGTCAGCTGCTCAAGCTCATCCGGGCCGAGTTCCTTGTCGACGCGATCGGCTACAACCGCGTGCGCGGGCTCCCCTTCAAGGCCTCGGAGCTGCAGGAGGCGATCACGGCGCTGATGGAGTCGTGACCGTAAAAGAGCGCTCCTTCTCCTACCGGCCGAGAAAGGACGGCAGCGTCGCCATCTTCTGGCGGAACCGGCCTGCGAAGGTCCTCACGGGCAAGCTGGCCGAGCGTTTCCTCGAGTCCGCACCCGAGGCGAGCGAACAGGAACGACAGCTGCTGATGGCGAGGGCGACCGGCAACTTCAAGCGCGGGAACGAGAGGAAGCGATGAGCGAGGGCAACGGGAATCTGGTCCAGCTGACGGCGAAGGACTTCAAGTCCGACCAGGAGGTGCGCTGGTGCCCGGGCTGCGGCGACTACGCGATCCTGAACGCCGTCCAGTCGTTCATGCCCGAGCTCGGCCTGACCCGCGAGCGGATCGTCTTCGTCTCCGGGATCGGCTGCGCGGCGCGCTTCCCCTACTACATGCAGACCTACGGGATGCACTCGATCCACGGCCGTGCGCCGGCGATCGCAACGGGGTTGAGTGTGTCGCGGCCGGACCTATCGGTCTGGGTCGTGACCGGCGACGGCGATGCGCTCTCGATCGGCGGCAACCACCTGATCCACGCGCTGCGCCGCAACGTCAACTTCAAGCTCCTCCTCTTCAACAACCGCATCTACGGGCTGACGAAGGGGCAGTACTCGCCGACGTCGGAGCTCGGCAAGGTGACGAAGTCGACGCCGCTGGGCTCGCTCGACCATCCCTTCAACCCGCTCTCGGTCGCGATCGGCGCCGAGGCGACGTTCGTCGCGCGGGCGATCGACACCGACAAGAAGGAGCTGACCGAGGTGCTGCGGGCGGCGGCGCACCACAAGGGGAGCGCCTTCGTCGAGATCTACCAGAACTGCAACATCTACAACGACAACGCCTTCGACTTCGTCCGCGAGCAGAAGGAGAACCGGCTCTACCTCAGACACGGCGAGCCGATCACGTGGGGTGACAAGGGGGTGCGGCTGCGGCCCGACGGGTCGCCGGAGGTGGTCGCGGCGACGGACGACGGCCTGCTCGTGCACGACGCGCAGGCGCACGAGCCGGCGCACGCGTTCGCGCTCTCCCGGATGACGCAGGAGGCGATCGGTGCCACGCCGATGGGCGTCTTCCGCGCCGTCGAGCGCCCGGTCTACGACGAGCTGATGGCCGAGCAGATCGCGGTGGCGAAGGAGAAGGGCGAAGGCGAGCTCGCGGCGCTGCTCGGCGCCGGCGACACCTGGACGATCTAGGGCTCAGTTCCGAACCGGAGCGGCAGCCGGCGCACCTTCGGGAACGCCGGCCTCGACCGCTTCAGGCGAGCTCGTGGTTCCGACGGCGGTGTCCGCAGGCGCGTTCTGTCGCCGCGACAACCACACGAACGGCACCGCGAGCGCCGAGATCGCAGCGCCCAGCAGGTACGACCCCGGATAGCCCCACACGTCCGCCGAACGTCCGAGCACCGGCTGGACGACGACGCCGCCGGCCGAGCCCAGCATCGAGTCGAAGGAGAGGATCGTTGCGCGCTGCTGCGATGGGATCAGGCCGTTCAGGTACGCCTGCCGGATCGGCATCGACGCCGCGAACAGGAGCCCCCAGACGACGATCAGGCCGATCACGGCGTAGAGGTTCTCGAACACGCCGATCAACGCAAGGGTCGCGGCACTCGCCCCCGTCGCGGCCAGCAACGCAGACGTGCGCCGCGTGAATCGTCGCCTGATCCACGGAGCCGCGATGCCGCCGACGATCTGCGCGCCCGCGACGATCGCCGCCACAAGCCCGGCGATCCCGTACGCCTCGGGATCGCCGTAGAGCTCGAGCAGGTACGGCTGCAGGGCATAGAACGCGTAGATGCCGACTCCCGGCCGTGAACGGCGACGCCAGCATCATCCACTTCACCGCCGGGACTCTCCAGCCGTATTCGATCGATGCGCTGGAGATGTGCCGGACGTCCTTGCGCGAGCCCCTCGCGCCGACTCGGGTGTGAAGCCGATGTCCTTCATGACGGCGTACGCGAGCGCGAACATCAGCACGAGGATGATCGCGCGCAGGACGAACGGCACGCCGAGGCTCGTCGCCTGGGCGATGTACCCGCCGGCAACGGAGCCGGACAGCATTGCCACACCCATGACGATCTGGCCCTTGCCGAAGACCGACTCGAGGCTGCCCTCGAAGCCCGTCGCCGTGAGCGCGTCGACGAGCCACGCCTCGACCGCCCCTGAGAAGAACGTGAACCCGAGACCGAGCAGGATCGAGACGATCGCCCACGCCCAGAACTGCGCCTCGAGCTGCCAGAGCATCACGTAGAGCAGGGTCGAGACCGCGAGCGTCACCGTGCCGAGCAGATAGGAGGCGCGGCGCCCGATCGTGTCCGCGACGATCCCGGTCGGCACCTCGAAGATGACCATGCCGGCGGTGAAGAACGCGTTCGCCGCGAAGGCCTCCAGGTTCGAGAGCCCGGCGTCGAGCAGGAAGATGGTGTTGATGCCCCAGATCAGCGAGGCCGCGAGCGTGTTTCCGAGCAGCAGGCTCAGGTAGACGCGTTGGACGGATGCGGGTGTCGCCATGTTCACTTGAACTAGCCAACGAACCCGCGCGCGAGGCGATTCCGGAGCGCAACGCGCGCGCAACATGAGAGGCTGCCCTCGTGCGGTCCACCACCGGCATCCCGTCCGAAGAGCTGCAGGCGAGACGCGAGACGCTCTTGCAGCACGTCCGGAGCGAGAAGCTGACCGGCGTCGTGCTCTTCGACGAGAGCTATATCCAGTACTTCACGAGCTTTCCGTTTCTGGCGACAGAGCGCCCGGTCGCGGTCGTCGCGAGCGCGTCGGGCGACCTGGCCGTCTTCGTCCCCGAGTTCGAGGTCGAGCGGGTCCGCGCCGAGACCGAGTTCGAGCGGGTCGAGTCCTACCCGGAGTATCCCGGGGTCGAGCATCCGCTGCGGATCCTTGGCGCGGGTGCTGCGCGACATGGGGATCACCGGGGCGATCGGCGCCGACCAGGACGGCTATCCGGGCATCCTCGGCTACCAGGGGCCGCCGCTGAGCGAGGTCGCCGAGCAGACGGTCACGCCGCTCGCGCCGTTCATCGAGAGCATGATGGTCCGCAAGAGCGAGGCCGAGGTGGCCCTGATCCGGGAGAGCGCCAGGTGGTGCGCTCACGCCCACCGGCTTCTCCAGGAGTACACGCGACCGGGCGCGACCGAGGCCGAGGCGAGCCTCCGCGCGGGCCATGAAGCCACGCTCGCCATGCTCGAGACGCTGGGCTCGTCGTACGGCGGCCAGCAGGCGTCCTCCGACGGCGTGTCGGCGGGCTACCGCGGCCAGATCGGGCTGAAGAGCGCCTGGGCGCACGCGGTGGCCCACAACATCGAGTTCAAGGCGGGAGACGTGCTCGTCACGGAGACGAGTGCTCCGATCTGGGGCTACAACGCCGAGCTCGAGCGGGCGATGATCATCGGCACGCCGACGGACGAGATGCGTCGCCTCTTCGATCACACCGTCGCCGCCCAGGACGTCGCCCTCGGCGCGCTGCGCCCCGGCCGGACCTGCGCCGACGTGGACAACGCAGTGCTGAGCTACTTCGAGGCGAACGACCTGCTGCCGTACTGGAAGCAGCACACGGGGCATGCGATCGGGCTCCGCAACCACGAAGCGCCGTTTCTCGACGTCGGTGACCAGACGCGAATCGAGCCGGGCATGGTGTTCACGATCGAACCGGGCCTCTACTCGAGCGAGGTCGGCGGCTTCCGCCACTCGGACACCGTGGTCGTCACGCAGGACGGGATCGACGTCCTCACCGAGTACCCGAGGGACCTCGAGAGCTTGACCATTCCGGCCTGAGCCGGCACTCGTCGCGCTACTGGCCCTTGCCGATCAGGTGGTGCCAGGGGCGCCACCAGCGCGTCAGGGTGACGTGGTCGCTGCCGCCGTGACGGCGGCCAATCGCGACGACGACGAACCCGAGCTGCCAGCCGAGCGTCCGGGCGGGCTTGCCGAAGAACATCAGCACCCAGCGACGTGTGGGCGGCGCATCGAGCTCCGAGTAGACCTGGAGGATGTGAATCGGCTCGGGGATGTTCTTGAGATGCACTCTGCCGCGGTCGCTGTACTGCAGACCGGCGAGGCGACCGGCGAGCCTCGAGGTCGCTTCCGTGATCACGACGTCGCCGCCGTGCGCCCGAGCGCAGAGGTGGGCCGCCACGTTCAGCGCCGCGCCGCGGTAGCTGCCGTCGTCGAGCCGAACGGCCTCGCCGGAGTCGATGCCGATGGCCACCTTCAGAGGCAAGTCCGCCTCCGCGTCGGTCTCCTCGGCGAAGCGCGCCTGGAGATCGCCGCCGCGCGAATCGCCTGGCGGGCAGACATGAACACGGCGAGGCCCTCGTCCCCTCGGACCTCGATCAGCGTGCCGCCGTGAGCCTCGACGCCCTCTTCGACAAGCTTGACGAACGTGTTCGCGAGCCGCGCAGCGGCTTCGTCCCCGTACTCGTCGGTGTAGCGGAGTACCCGCGCACATCGGCGATGAGAAACGTCATGACCACGGCCTGGCCGTCTGCATCTGCGTGCATGTGAATCTGGACGCGCGAGCGGCTCCGGATCTTCCCTCGGCAGAAGCCGGGGCAATCGGACTTGGCGCTCCTCGCTCTCGATGCGACACTGATTCGATGGCGATGACCGTCGACAGGTCCGAGCTCGACGAAGCGGCTTTCCGCGGTCAGGTGATCTGCCCCGGAGACGACGACTACGACGTCCAGCGTCAGATCTGGAACGGGTCGTTCGACAAGCGGCCGGCGGTGATCGTCCGCTGCGCCGGCGTCAGCGACGTGATCGCCGCGCTCGCGTACGGGCGCTCGAGCGGGCTTCCCGTCGCGGTCCGGAGCGGCGGCCACTCGTTCCCCGGCTACTCGATCGCGGACGACGCACTTCTGATCGACCTCTCGCCGATGAAAGGCGTGCGCGTCGATCCGGAGCGGCGGACCGCGCGCGTCCAGGCGGGCGTCCTTCTGGGCGAGCTCGACCGCGAGACGCAGGCGTTCGGGCTCGCGGTGCCGTCCGGCATCGTCACCCACACCGGCGTGGCCGGCCTCACGCTCGGCGGCGGGATCGGCTGGATCATGCGCAAGCACGGCCTCTCGATCGACCAGCTCGTCTCGGTCGATCTCGTCACGGCCGAGGGCGAGTTCGTCAAGGCGAGCGCCGACGAGAACGCCGACCTCTTCTGGGGCGTGCGCGGCGGCGGCGGCAACTTCGGGATCGTCACGGAGTTCGAGTTCCGCTGCGTGCCGCTCGGGACGCAGGTGCTGGCCGGCCCGATCTTCTGGCCGATGGAGAAGTCGGGCGAGGTGCTGCGCTTCTACCGCGACTGGGTCGCCGACGCGCCGGACGAGCTGATGACGATCGTGATTCACCGCAAGGCGCCGCCGCTTCCGTTCGTGCCCGCGGAGCTGCACGGGAAGCCGGTCGTGATGGTCGTCTGCTGCTGGGTCGGTGACCCGGAACAAGGCGAGACGTTCATCCGGCCGCTGCGCGATTTCGGCTCACCGGTAGCGGACGTCTGCACGCTGAAGCCCTACCTCGCGCACCAGGCGATGTTCGACCCGAGTTTCGTGCCGGGGCGCTGGTACTACTTCAAGAGCTGCGACGTCGCGGAGCTGACCGACGAGATCATCGACATCACGATGGAGCGCTCGCTGCAGATCGAGTCGCCGCTGACGTCCTTCCCGATCTGGCAGATGGGCGGCGCGGTCGCCCGGGCGGGAGACGACGAGTCGGCCTTCAACGGCCGCACCGCCGCTTTCACGTACAACATCGGCGCGAGCACAGAGACGAGCGAGGGCTTCGAGCGGGAGCGCGAGTGGGTGCGGGGTTTCTGGTCGGCGCTCGAGCCCTGGCACCAGGGCGTGTACATCAACTTCCTCGGCGACGAGGGATCAGACCGGATCCGTCAGGCCTACGGGCCGGAGAAGTTCCAGCGGCTGCAGGCGCTGAAGCAGAAGTACGACCCCGAGAACGTCTTCCGCATCAACCAGAACATCCCGCCCGTTTAGACACTCGTGGGGACGAGGCATGACCGCGCAGCCCTGCGGTCGGTTGGCACACTCGGGAGAACGACGGAAGGAGACCCATGTCCCCTACTCCTGCGAACGGCAAGGTCTGCTACATCGAGCTCCCCGCGACCGACGTCGCCCGCTCCGCGGACTTCTACCGCGCCGTCTTCGACTGGAACGTCAGGACACGCGGTGACGGGAACCTCGCCTTCGACGACACGACGGGCGAGGTGAGCGGCTCCTGGGTCCCGGATCGCCCGGCGGCGGCGGAGCCGGGGCTGCTCCTCTACATCATGGTCGACAGCGTCGTCGACGCGGTAGACGCGGTTGTCGCCAACGGCGGCGAGGTCGTGCAGCCGATCGGGGCGGACGCGCCGGAGATCACGGCGAGGTTCCGCGATCCGGGCGGGAACGTGATCGGCCTGTACCAGCAGCCCGAGGCCTGACCGGGCGCTGGGCGTACCTCCTTCCGGCTCGGCGCCGTTTCATCGCGACATGTCGAACGAAAGCGGTGTGCCGAGCCAGGTCGTGCTGTTCGACCGGGATCGGGTCGAGCAGCTCGACGGCCTCGCCGACCGTCCCAGGCGGCTGAGCCGCTCGAGGCTGCTCTGGGTCGATCTCGACCGACAGTCCGAGGAAGCTGTGCGCCGGGTTGCCAGGGAGTTCGCCCTCGACGACGAGACCCGTGATGCGCTGGTCAACTCGAAGGAGCGGGCCCGCTTTCACGACCACGGTCACTACATCCAAGTGACGGCGTATGCCCCGGGGCAAGAGGACGACTGCGCCCTGGTCGCGCTCGAGTGCATCGTCGGCGAGAACTGGGTGATCACCGCCCACGACGAGCCGATCTCGGTGCTGGACGAGTTCGCAGCAAGGGCGTCCGGCTCGGGGGACACCGGCAGCATGGACGGTCCGACCTTCCTCGCAGCCCTGCTCGAGTGGGTGCTCGGGGCCTACGCGGATGCGTTCGAGCGGATCGAGCAACGGCTGGAGCGCTTCGACGTCAATGCCATGCGCGGCAAGGCCGACGCCGAGCGGGAGATCGAGCGACTGGTCGAGATGAGGCTCGAAGTCGGGAGGCTCCGGCGTGCTCTCTCGGCTCATCGGCCCACGCTCGTCGCGCTGACCTACCCGGAGCTGGAGCCGCTCGGTGACGGCGACTCGGCGAAACGCTTCGAGTCGCTTCTCGAGCCGGTTTGAGGCGACCATGCAAGAGGCCCGCGACGCCCGCGACGCGACCGTCGGCTCCTTCGACGTCCTGCTCGCCCGCGGCGGCCAGCGGACGAACGAGATCATGAAGGTGCTCACGCTCGCCTCCGTGATCCTGCTGCCGGGCGCACTGCTCGCGGGCGTGATGGGCATGAACTTCAAGGTCGGGCTCTTCGAGGAACCGATGATGTTCTGGGTCGTCGTCGCCGTGATCGTCGCCGTCGCACCCGTCACCCTCGGGATCGCGCGGGCGCGGGACTGGATCTAGGCCCCCGGGCTTACGCGACTTGCCGGCCGACGCTCATAGTGAAGGCGCACGCCGTCCTCGCCGAAGCGCTCCAGCTCGGTCAGTGTGAACCGGCGGAGCGGGAACTCGCCGTCCGCGAGCGTGGGGCCGCGGCCGACGAGGGTGGGAGCGACCGTCAGGATCAGCTCGTCGACGAGGTCGGCGGCGAGTAGCTGGCCCGCCAGGTCTCCGCCGCCGACGAGCCACGTCTGTTGCAGGCCCCGGGCCGCGATCGTTCGAACGAGCTCGGCCGGATCGCCGGCGAAGGGCTCGACCGCGTGCGGTGCCGGCCAGCTTGGCAAGTCGCTCCGCGTGCGTGACGATCCAGGTCGGCGTGTCGCCGTAGGGCCACGAGCCGTGCCGGACGAGGAAGTCCCACGTCCGCGCGCCCATGATCAGCGAGTCGACGCCGGCGATGAAGTCTCTCGTAGTCGCGCTCCGGTCCGCCCTCGAGCGTCTTCAGGAAGGCCAGGTCGTGGTCGAGGCCGGCGATCCGGCCGTCGAGGCTCAGCGCTGCGTAGTAGACGATCACGACAGGCGTACGATCCCAGACATGAGCGAGCTCGAGAAGCTGCTCGCGACGCGGCCGGACGCTCGCGTCGCCGTCCTCGGCCAGGCGGCCGTCGTCTCGAAGTTCGTGGCCGAGACCGAGCAGAACCTGAACGCCGCCCTCGCGGAGGCGGAGCGCGCCGGGCCGATTCTCTTCGTCGATGAGGCCGACGGGCTCGTCGGCAAGCGGACCGAGATCGAGGACCACGACGGCCCGGTCGTGATCGGCGCGCGCTCGCTGCATTCGATTCCCGACGAGCTGCGAACGGGGCTCGTCGTCGTCGAGGCACCCCGCCTACCCTGGTGGCGGCGGCTCATCCTGTGAGCGAGCGCTGGCGCATCGTCTGCATCTGCACGATCAGGCCGGTCGCCGACACCCTGGTCGAGGGGTTGCGCGACCTTGGCCACGAGCCCGTCGCGATACTCGCGCCGCGTCGCGGCGAGGCGCGCCCGCCCGAGCTCGAACTCTCGGACGCGACCGCCCCCGCCGGGCTCGATCTCCTCTTCGCACGCGACAAGCATGCGATCGAGCCGCTGCTGCGCGCCTACGAGCCCGATCTCGTCCTCTGCTGGGGCTTTCCGTGGAAGATCCCCCTGGCGGCGCTCGAGGTGCCGCGGCTCGGATCCGTCAACTATCACCCGGCGTTCCTGCCGCGACACCGCGGCCCGATCCCCCTGGCGTGGGCGCTCCGCGACGGCGACCAGGCCTGGGGCAGCACCTGGCACTACATGGACGCCGACCTGGACACCGGCAACCTGCTCGCGCAGACCAGCGTGCCGATCGAGGACGACGACGTCGACATCGCCGAGTTCGGGCCGCGGCTCCTGGCCGCCGGTGTGAGCCTCCTGCCCCGCGTCTTCGAGCGCGTCGCCGCGGGCGATCCCGGGGATCCACAGCGGGTCGAGGGGGCTAGCTGGGCGGGGCACTTCGAGGACGATGACTACGTCCGCGTCGACTGGTCGCAGCCGGCTCGAATTATCCACGACCAGGTGCGCGCCTGGCATCTGACCTTCGGCCTCACTGGACTTCGTGCCCCGGTGGCGGAGCTGGACGGCGAGAAGGTCGTGCTGCTTCAAACACGCCTGACCGACCCGGGAGGCGGCGCCCGCCGCGTCGAGTGCGGGGACGGGCCGATCTGGATCGTCGCTTCAGAGCCGGCCTGACGAGCGACTCGTCCGCGAGGACGACCTCAAATCGTCCGCGGGACCGAGCGGGTCGCCCTCTACCGTCGAGATATGTGGCGTCTCGCACTCGTGCTCAATCGCACCGGTTGCCGTACCGGCTCCGGCTCACTCGGTCTCACGGACCATTCGCCTGACCTCGCGGCCGCGCGAGGTGGTCATGTCCGGGTCGTCGGCGCCGCCGGAAAAGGGCGCTCGCATTCTCCTCCGTAGCGGGTACCCCCACCCGGTCGCCCGGCGGCTCGAAGCTCCCCTTCGTCTCGAGCCGCTCGGCGACGAGGAGACCCGGCCATGACCTCAGCGCCCGCCTGGTCGTAGGCCGACCGTCATCCGCGAGGACGACATGACTTCGGTCGCGCGGCCGATGTACGAGGCGTCGTGCTGCACGTACCGTCAACGATCGTGAAAGGAGGTGTGATGCTGACCTACGGACAGCTGAGAGAGCTTCGCCGGCAGCCCGATCGTCGCCCGCGCGCCGCTCGTCGGATCGCGCTCGCGGCTCGTGCCAGGGAGCGCGTCGAGCGCCGCCACGTCAGGCGGAGCAGGTGATCCGCGCCGACAAAGGGCCGGAGGCATCACTGCCTCCGGCCCGGTCGGTGCCGCAGCTCCCGGGAGGGCCCCCTGTGGGCTCCCGAGAGTCTTTCTGACTCAGTCGTCGCCGCCGTTGCCGCGCGCGACGGTGACCACCTTCACCACCTCGCAGTTGACGTGGACGTCCTGCTCCTTCGCGTTCAGCCAGACGGTGTCGTTCCCTGGGCCGCAGTCCACCTGGTCGACCTGTCGGTCGCGGGCGAGCGCGTGGAGGATGTCGTCGCCGTCGCCGCCGAACTGACGATCGGCGCCGCGGCCCGGCCACATCCGGTCGCTGTCCGGGCCACCGTCGAGCACGTCGTCGCCGGGCCGGCCGCGGAGCACGTCGTTACCGGTCCCGCCGCCGAGCGTGTCGTTGTCCGCGCCGCCCCAGAGGCGGTCGTTCCCACCGTCGCCGTTGACGGTGTCGTTGCCCTTCATGCCGTGGGCGCGGTCGTTGCCTTCGCCGGCGTTGATCGTGTCGTTGCCGCCACGCCCGTAGATCACGTCATTGCCGGCCGTGCCGGTGAGCGTGTCGTCCAGGTGCGTGCCCTTGATCACGACGACCGCATGGGCCAGGGCGACCCCGGTGACGACGAGAGCGGCCAGTGCGGCCACCGCCCCGATCGAGTACTTGACCTTCTTCATGGAATCCTCCAGTTCGGGCGATGCTGACGCCGTCATCCTTTCCACCCCCCGTCAGCCCACGGTTCGCGGAACGTAAAACCGGCGTAAAGCGGCTTCGGGCTAGACCGGGACCGGTGGAGAGATCGAGGCGGTGGAGCGCGGCAGCCGGACGGTGAAGACCGTCAGCCGGCCCGGGGTGCTCGCGACCTCGACCGAGCCGCCCATGCCTTCGGCGAGCGTCTTCACGATCGCGAGGCCGAGACCGGTGCCGACCGGCCGCTCGCGACCGTAGCGCGAGTAGAGGTAGAAGCGCTCGAACGCCCGCTCGAGCTCGTCTGCCTGCAGGCCGGGCCCGGTGTCTTCGACGCGGATCTCACCCGGTGCGGCGACGACCCGCACCGAGCCGCCGGGCGGCGTCATCCGCAGTGCGTTCTCGACGAGGTTCGAGACGATCTGGAGCGTCCGGTCGGCGTCGGCGAGCGCCGGCGCCGATTCGGGCGTATCCACCTCCAGCGTGACGCCGAAGTCGCGCGCCTGCGCCTCGTAGCGGCGCAGCGCCTCGCGCGCCACGGCGGTCAGGTCGACCGGCTCACGGCGAACGCTGAACTCGGCCTTGCGCATTCGGGCGAGGTCGAGCAGGTCGCCGACGAGCCGCTCGAGCCGCTTCGCCTCCGCCACGATGGTGGCGGCCGCCTCGTCCGTGGGCAGCGCGCCGTCCTGCAGTCCTTCGGCGTAGCCCCGGATGGCGGTGAGCGGTGTCTTCAGCTCGTGGCTGACCGAGAGCAGGAAGGCCCGCTCCGCCTCGCGGGCCTTCGCGAGCTGGACCGCGACCTCGTTGAAGCTCTCGGCCAGGAGCGCGAGCTCGCGCGGGCCCTCGACCGGAACGAGCGCCGGCTCCGCGGACGAGCCGGCGAGGCCGCGCGTCGCCTCGGCGACGCGTCGCACGGGGCGGGCGATCGCCCGTGCGAGCAGGAACGCGATCAAGCCGGCGAGGGCGGCGGTCGCCGCGGCCGCGAAGAGGAGTCCGTAGAAGTGCGGGCGCCAGGCCGAGTTCGTCGAGCTCGCGGGCCGCAGCAGCATGAAGCCCTTGCCGCGCACGAGCCGCGCCGAGTAGAGGTAGCGGGTGCCGTCGGTGTCGAGCGTGCCGTCGAGCTTCGCGCCGCGGCGGAGCTTCGCGGCCTGCTCCGGCGGCAGCAGGTCGACGGAGCCGTCGAGCGGCACCTGGATCACCCGCTCGTCCTGGCGGTCGAGGAACTCCTGCAACGAGGCGAGGCGAGAGAAGGGGAGGAGCGCGTTCCGCTCGCGCTCCACGAGGAGGTCGAACTGCGCCGAGACGTCCCGGAGGGTGTTGCGCTCGACGGCACGCCGGGTCGCGAGGGCGGCGATGGCGAGCGCGAGGGCGAGCGAGAGCAGGGCGACGAGCGCGATCGCGGCGAAGAGCCGCGCCCGCAGCGAGCGGAGGCCCGAGCTCTCACGGCCGGACGGCCTTGTAGCCGGCCCCCCGCAGCGTCCGGATCGCATCCGGCCGGCCAAGCTTGCGGCGCAGCTGGGCGACGTGGACGTCGACCGTGCGCGTCCCGCCCGCGTAGCTGAGCCCCCAGACGCGGTCGAGCAGCTGGTCGCGCGAGACGACGATGCCGGTGTTCTCGAGCAGGTAGGCGAGCAGGTCGAACTCCTTGCCGGTCAGCTCGACGGGCTCGCCGGCGACGGTGACCTCGCGAGCCTGCGGATCGACGACGACGTCGCCGAGCTCGAGCAGGCCGGCGTGGGGTGTCGGCTCGGCCCGCCGCAGCAGCGCCTTCACGCGGGCGGCGAGCTCTCGAGGCGAGAACGGCTTCGTCACGTAGTCGTCGGCGCCGAGCTCGAAGCCGGCGACACGGTCGGCTTCCTCGTCTCGCGCGGTGAGCATCAGGATCGGCACGGTCGAATGCGCGCGGATGGTCTCGCAGACCTGGAAGCCGTCCTTCCCCGGCAGGCCGACGTCGAGGATGACGAGACGTGGCCGTCCGTAACCGAGGTGTGCGAGCGCCTCCTCCCCGGAGCGCGCCCACTCGACGGCGTAGCCGCACTGCTCGAGATACGCGCACACCAGCGCGCCGATCGACTCCTCGTCCTCGACGAGCAGGAGCTCCGCCGGCCCGGCCGCGCCGTTCGACCCCACCGAGGCCGCCGTGGTCATCTGCCGCCGGCGCGAACCTCGATTGCGGGAGCGTCGCCGTCGCGGATGACGGTGACTGTCATCCCGCGCCTCAGGGCGCCGAGCGAGGTCGGATGGCCGCCCAGAGTCACCACGGCCGTCGGCGCGACGGCGATCGTGACGAGCGTGCCGTCGCGCTCCCGCAGCACGAGCGCGCCGGGCGGCTTGCCGCGCAGGGTGCCGCGGTCGATCCGATAGTCGTGGAGGAGGCCGCCCTCCTGGATGAGCACCTCGGCGCGGACGAGCTTGGGGCCGAAGAAGTAGTTGCCGAGCTCCCGCGGCACGGCGAGCCCGGGCTGCGCCACGAGCAGCACCGCGTTCAACGCGAGCAGCGCTACGACGGCCCAGAGGGCTTTTGAACGCTTTCGCGTCATGCGCGCATTGTTGCCACGGAGCGTCAGGGTGTCGTGCCCTACGTGTTAGGGCCGTGTAAAACCGAGCCGGACACGGTCTGGATACCGGCGTGCCAGCTCGCCCGCGGCGAGCAGCGTCATCGCCAGCCCCGTGACGCCCGCGACGACGAAGGCGAGCTCGGTGCCGCCGACGGCCGTGAGCCAGCCGGCGAGCAGGCCGCCGAGGGGTGCGAAGCCGGCGAACGCCCAGAGGTAGAGGCTGACGACGCGGCCGCGCAGGTGGTCGGGCGCGCGCAGCTGCAGGATCGAGTTTGCGTTCGACGTCCAGAGCGTGAAGCAGACGCCCGTGATGAAGAGGAGCACGGCGCACGCCCACACGGTCGCGACCGGCGCCAGCGCGAGCAGCGAGAGGCTGAAGCCGCCCGTGCCGGCCACGAGCACCTTCCAGCTCGCGCGCCCGAGCGCCGCGGAGAGCAGCGCGCCCACGAGCGCACCGCCGCCGAAGCAGGCGGAGAGGATCCCGAAGACCTCTGGGCCCCGTCCCGAGCGTGTCGCGAGGCGAGCAAGGGAAGGATGACGTGGAAGTTGAAGCCGACGGTGCTCACGACCGTGACGATCGCGAGGACGAGGCGCGTCTGCGGCGAGGCGAGCGCCCAGGAGAGGCCCTCTCGGATCCCCCGCAAGACCCCGGGCGGGTCCGGGTCGCGCTCGATCTGCACGAGCTCCTCCGGACGCATCATCAGGAGCGACGTGAGGACGGCGAGGAACGTGACCGCGTTGATCGCGAAGCAGACGCCGGTGCCGAACGCTGCGATGAGCGCGCCGGCGATCGCCGGGCCGACGACCCGCGACGCGTTGAAGAGGCTCGCGTTCAGCGCGACCGCGTTCGGGAGCTCGGCGCGGCCGACCATCTGGAAAGTGAGCGCGTGGCGGCCGGGAGCGTCGAAGACGAGCGCCGTGCTCGAGAGGATCGCGAGCAGGTAGACGAGCCAGAGCGTCTCCGAGCCGGTCAGTACCAGCACCGCCAGGATCGTCGCGAAGGTCATCGAGATCGCCTGCGTCGAGATGACGAGCTTGCGGTTGTCGATCCGGTCGGCGACGACGCCCGCGAAGAGGCCGAACACGGTGAAGGGGATGAAGCGGCAGAACGCGAGCAGGCCGACGGCGAGCGGCGAGCTCGTCAGCTCGACGACGAGCCACGCGAGCGCGACGTTCTGCATCCAGGTGCCGCTGACCGAGATGACCTGGCCGGTGAAGAAGAGTCGGTAATTGCGGTGGCGGCGGAGGCTCGCGAATGTGCGCGCGTTGAGCGCCAGCAGTGCCGCCGTCACAGGAGCCTCGCCAGCGGCTCGATCGCAGCCTCGATCGCGGCGACGTCGTCGTCGTCGAGCCCGCGGAGTCGCTCCGCGAGCCAGGTCGTCCGGCGGGCGCGGAGGCGTCGGAGCAGCCGCTCCCCGTCCTCGGTGAGAGTCAGGCCGACGCGACGGCGATCCTGCTCGTCGCGCACGCGTGCGATCAGGCCGGCGTTCTCGAGCCGGTCGACGTGGCCCGAGAGGGCCGGAGCGGAGATCCCCTCCTCCGCCGCGAGCTGACGCAGGCTCAGCCCCGGGTTGAGGCGGATCAGCCAGAGGAGCGTGCCCTGCCGGCTCGTGATCCCGAGCTGCTCCGTCTCCTTGCGCAACTCGCGGGCGAGACGCAGCAGCACGGGCCGCAGTTCGTTCGCGACCGTGACCGGATCGGAGATAGCCTGATTAACCATTAGCCTGGTTACGAGTTTACCGGATAGCGACTTTTGCGAATCCCCCGAACGGGGAGTCGGTCTGTCGTCTAACTGTCGCCGGCGACGAACGCGGCGATCCGCCGGCCGATCTCCTCGCCTTGGTCTTCCTGGAGGAAGTGGCCCGCGCCGGCCACGATCTCCGGCTCGAGCGCGCCGGGGATGTGCGCTGCGATCCGCTCCGCGACCCGGGGCGAGAAGATCGGGTCGGAGTCGGCGAAGAGGACGAGCGCCGGCTTCTCCCAGCGGCCGAGCTGCTCCCGCACGGCGAGATGGGCGGGAGTGTCCGGATGGTCGGGCGAGATCGGGACGAGCTCGGGGAACGCGAGCACGCCTGCCTTGGACTCCGGAACGGGCCAGGGTGCGCTGTAGGCCTCCTCGACCTCGTCGCTGAGAGGCTGCACGGCCGAGATCCGAATGAGCCGGCCCGGGATCATCTCGGTGCCGAGGCGTCTGACCCAATCGCGGAAGCGCAGCCACTCCTCAGACGGCGGCCGGCCGCCGCCGATCCCGGTGTTCATGATCACGAGGCGCGCGACCCGCTCCGGCTGCTCCACCGCGAGGCGGAGCCCGATCGGGCCGCCCCAGTCCTGGACGACGACGGTGGCGTCGCGCAGGTCGAGCTCCTCGACGAGCCTCGCGATCGACCTGGAGTGGAAGTCGTAGGAGTAGTCGTCGAGCCGAAGCGGCTTGTCGGAGCGCCCGAAGCCGAAGTAGTCGGGCGCGATCGCGCGGGCCGTCGGCGTCAGCTCCGGGATGATCTTGCGGTAGAGATAGGACCACGTCGGCTCGCCGTGGAGCAGCAGCACCGGCTGGCCCGAGCCCTCGTCGAGATAGTGGAGCCGGAGGCCGTCCTGCTCGACGTAATGCGGCTCGTAGCCGTAGCCGGGGAGACGCTCGAACTGCTCGTCCGGCGTGCGGTAGGCCTCCACGCGCCCACTCTAAGCGCACCGAATTCCCGGCGCGTATCGTTGCACGTCCATGACGGAGCCCCCCGAGCGGCCGCCGGGCCCTGACGACGAGACCGTCATCCGCGACGAGTGGGGCCCGGAGGACGAGACGTTCGTCCAGCGGGTGGAGGAAGAGGAGGAGCCGCCGGGCCCGCGGCCGCCGAAGATCTGGCCGTGGCTGCTCGCACTCCTGGTGCTCGTGCTCGGGGGTCTCGGCGCGCTCTGGTACTTCACGCAGGACGACGAGGACGACGCTGCGGAGACGACGGCGACTGCCGCTCGCACGTCGCCGGTTCCCGACGTGGTCGGTACGACCTCGTCGGAGGCGACTGCGACCCTGAGCGCCGCGGGGTTCGAGGCGAACGTGGTCTCGGTGCCGTCGGAGGTGCCCGCCGGCCAGGTCGTCGCCCAGGCGCCGGCCGCAGGAGAGGACGCTGCCGAGGGCTCCGTCGTCCGGATCAACGTCGCGCGGCCGGGCGAGGAGCCGGCGACGACGGACACGACCGGGACGACGGACACGACGGCGACTACGACCACGGCGACGACGACCACGACGACGACGACCGCGGCGACCACCACCGCTCCGGCCGAGCCGGAGCCGGCGACGGTGCCCGACGCCGTGGGCGACGAGCTCGCCGACGCCGCCGAGGAGTTCGGCGACGAGGGCCTGCGGGTGGCCGTTCAGTACGTTCCGTCGAACGAGGCGCGCGGCACCGTCGTCGCCCAGGCGCGGCCGCCGGGGACGGAGCTCACGCGAGGAGACACCGTTCAGTTGAACGTCTCGACCGGCGCCGACCCGCCCGCTGACGCGCGTGTGCCCGACGTCACGTCGCTGGAGGACAGCGCCGCGCGCGATCGGCTCGAGCAGGCCGGGTTCGAAGTCCTCGCGATCGAGGTCGACGAGGGCGACGAGGGCACGGTCGTCTCGCAGTCCCCGTCGGGCGGCGCGAGCATCCCGCGCGGCTCGCTCGTCCTCCTCTACACCGGCGACTGACAACGGCCGCAGCGGACACGACGGGTCCTGGCCCCGTCATGGCCGCCCCGGACACGGGCTGCAATGGCCGGTAGCCGCCGCGCAAGCGTATTCACAGGACGGCTTCGCGCTCCCCTGCGCCAGCTTCGGGCACCGGCCGTGGCGGACATGATGGGCTCTGACCCCGTCATGTCCGGACTGGACGGTAGGTGGGGTTACTTCGGAGCCGGGTCGAGCTTGTAGCCGACGCCGTAGCGGGTCTGGATGAAGGTGTTTCGCGAGGCGCGGGCGTCGATCTTCTCGCGCAGCTTGCGCACGAAGACGTCGACGGTGCGGTCGCGGTGCGAGGCGCGGCGGCCCCAGACCCGCTGGAGCAGCTCGTCGCGGGTGAGCACGCGGCCGCGCTCGAGCGCGAGTGCGTAGATGAGGCGGAATTCGGTCGGGGTCAGCTCGGCGCTCTCGCCGTCGACGTACGCCTGCACGTTCCGCGGATCGAGCCGCAGCTCCTCGACCATGATCTCGTCACCGCGGCGCGGCTCCTGCGCCCGCGTCCCGCGGCGGGCGGCGGCGCCGACGCGGGCGGCCAGCTCCTTCATCGAGAACGGCTTGACGAGATAGTCGTCCGCCCCTAACTCGAGCGCGTTGATGCGGTCGTGCTCCGTGCCGCGCGCGCTGACGACCACGATCGGCGTGCCGATTCCCTCGCCGCGCGCCTCCTCGATCACGCGCCAGCCGTCGATCCCGGGGAGCATCAGATCGAGCACGCAGACGTCCGGCCGCTCGTAGCGGAGCCGGGCCAGGCCGGTCTCGCCGTTCGCCACGCCGACTGCGTCGAAGCCCGCCGCCGTCAGGTGGCGGGCCATTCCCTGGGCGATGACGTCGTCGTCCTCGATGATCAGAACCTTCGCCATCCCGTGCATCATGCAAGTCGGACGTGCTCTCGCGGGGTGAAGGAGTGGTAACGGAGTGGTGAACCCGGTGCATCCGGACGCGGTCCGGGGTCAAGTGCTCCTCGAGGAGAGCCGCGAGGCGGTCGTCGTGCTCGACGAAGAAGGCCGGGTGCTGGCCGCGAGCAAGCGCGCCCGCCAGACGCTCGGCGTCCGGGAGGGCGACGAGCTGAGCCCCGAGCTCTTGCACGGCGAGCATGCGCTCGTCGTGCCGTACAGCGTCAACGGGAGGGACGAGCGGCTCGTCTACCTCTCCGAGGCGGGCGACCTCGCCGCGTACGAGGAGCTGCGGTCGGGGTTCACCGCGGCGGTCTCGCACGAGCTGCGGACGCCGCTCGCGCGCCTGCTCTCGCTGCTCGAGCAGGCCTCGCTCCCCGGCGAGAACGTGGACGAGCTCGTCGAGCAGGCGCGGCGCGAGATCGACCAGATCACCGAGCTGATCGACGAGGTGCTCTTCCTGGCCGAGCTCGAGTCCGGCACGCGCGTCGTCTCGCTCGGCGCAGCGCCGGTGCTGCCGGTGTTGCGCCAGGTCGCCGCGGAGCTCGAGGAGCAGGCCGCGCGCGCCGGCGTCGCGCTGCACGTCGAGGGCGACCCGGCGGCGAGCGCCGAGGTCCGGCCGCGGATGATGCGGGTCGTCGTACGCAACCTCGCCGAGAACGCGATCCGCTACGCCGGCCCGGGAACGAGCGCGATCCTGTCCGTCCACAGGGAGGACGGCGAGGTCGTCCTGCGCGTCGTCGACGACGGGGTCGGGGTCGGACAGGCCGAGCTGCCGCGCATCTTCGAGCGCTTCTACCGCACCGACCGCTCGCGCGCCTCGCGCGGCACGGGCCTCGGGCTCGCGATCGTGAAGCACGTCGTCGTCTCCGCCGGCGGGACGGTCGAGGCGCAGGGCGGCCGGGGTCGCGGGCTCGAGATCCGCTGCTCGTTCCCCACTCGGTCTTAACCCGTTCACCAGCCTTTCACGAGATCTTCACCATCCGGCATCCCCTACCGGGCCGGCGCGGTTGGAAGACTCGCGCCATGAAATCGACGAGGAAAACCATCATGAGCATTGCGGTGCTCCTGGCCGTGCTGACCCTGTCGTGCGCCGCCGGCGGCGCGGCGACGACGACGAGGCGGGCGGCGAGACGGCGACCGAGGCCTCGGCCGGCAGCGACCTGTCCGGCCGCATCCAGGCTGACGGATCCAGCACCGTCGGGCCGTTCGCCACCGCGGCGGCGGAGCGATTCCAGCAGGACAACTCCGACGTCCAGGTGACGGTTGGCGTCTCCGGCACCGGCGGCGGCTTCGAGCGCTTCTGCCGCGGCGAGACGGACCTGTCGAACGCCTCGCGGCAGATCGAGGAGGACGAGGCGGCGATCTGTGAGAGCGCCGGGGTCGAGCCGGTCGAGTTCCAGGTCGCGAACGACGCGCTGACGGTGGTCGTGAACCAAGAGAACGACTGGGCCACCTGCCTCACGACCGAGCAGCTCGCGAAGATCTGGGGCCCCGACTCGAACGTGTCGAGCTGGAAGGACGTCGACCCGTCCTTCCCGGACGAGGAGCTGTCGCTCTTCGGCCCGGGCACGGACTCCGGGCACGTTCGACTACTTCACCGATGTGATCAACGGCGAGGAAGGCGCGAGCCGCTCCGACTACTCGGCGAGCGAGGACGACAACACGATCGTCACGGGCGTCTCGGGCGACAAGGGCGGCCTCGGCTACTTCGGCTTCTCCTACTTCGAGGAGAACCAGGACACGCTGAAGGCGGTCGAGATCGACAGCGGCGACGGCTGCGTCGCACCGAGCGTCGAGACCGCGCAGGACGGCACTTACACGCCGCTCTCGCGCCCGCTCTTCATCTACGCGAAGAAGGAAGCGCTCGAGCGGCCGGAGGTCGAGGCCTTCGTCAGCATACCTGCTCGACAATGCGACGGAGATCGCCGAGGCATCGCAGTTCGTCCCGCTCACGGACGAGCAGTTGACCAAGGCCGAAGAGCGACCTCGAAGCGGCGCTGGGCTCGTAGCTTGGCCACCACCGAGTACACCGCCGGCGCGGAGGTTCGCCTCCGCGCCAGGCGCAGGCGGTACGGCGAGGACGTCGTCAAGGGCGTCCTCGGCGTCTGCGCGCTCATCTCGGTGGCGACGACCGTCGGGATCGTCGTCGCGCTGTTCGTGCCCGCGTTCGAGTTCTTCCAGAAGTCTCGCCCGTCGACTTCCTCACAGGGAAGGAATGGGCGCCGCTGTTCGAGCCCGCCCTGTTCGGGGTGCTGCCGCTCGTCAGCGGCACGCTGGTCGTGACCGTGATCGCGAGCGCTCGTTGCGATGCCGCTCGGGCTCGGCGCCGCGATCTACCTGAGCGAGTATGCGTCGCCGCGCATGCGCGGGGTCATCAAGCCGGCGCTCGAGGTCCTCGCCGGCATCCCGACGATCGTCTTCGGCTACTTCGCGCTCGACCTTCATGACGCCGCTGCTGCGCGACATCGGGATCCAGGTCGACATTTTCAACCCGCTGTCGGCCGCCCTCGTCATGGGCGTGATGCTGCATGCCGACCGTCGCCTCGCTCTCCGACGACGCGATGGGCGCGGTACCACGCGACCTCCGCGACGGCGCCTACGCGCTCGGCTCGACCAAGCTGCAGGTGGCCACGAGGGTCATCGTCCCGGCGGCGCGTCTCCGGCATCGTCGCCTCGTTCGTGCTCGCGATCTCGCGTGCCGTCGGCGAGACGATGATCGTGCTCGTCGCCATGGGCCAGCAGCCGAAGCTCACCTTCGACCCGCGCGAGGCGGCCGAGGCGATGACTGCGTTCATCGCCGCGACCGGCGCCGGAGACGTGCCGACCGGATCGATCGAGTACAAGACGATCTTCGCAGTCGGTGCGACGCTCTTCGTGCTGACGCTCGTCATGAACGTGTTCGCCATCCGGCTCGTCCGCAAGTACCGGGAGGTCTACGAATGAGTCGCTCGCCTTCGGCTCGCTCCCGTGGGGGAAACCATGTTTCCCCCACGAGCCCCCTTCTTTGTCATGTGGGGGAACTTCCAAGTTCCCCCACACCCCCTAAAGCTCATCGACCGAGGATCGGCCGATGAGCGAGCCGCGCGCTCAAGGGCGGAGTCTTCAAGGGGCTGCTGCTCCTCTCGCTCTTCGTCGGCTTCCTGATGCTGGCGTGCTGCTCGTGGACGTCTTCCGCGACGGCCTCCCTACCTCGACTGGCGTCTGCTGACCGAACCCGCCCTCGTCCGACCCGGAGCAGGCGGGTGCGCGGCCGGCCATCCTGGCGACGATCTACATGGGCGTGCTGCTGCTCCTCTTCGTCGTACCGATCGGCGTCGGCACCGCCCTCTACCTCGAGGAGTATGCGGACAGGACGAAGTGGTACAACCGCGCTGCTCGAGATCAACATCCAGAACCTGGCCGCGGTGCCCTCGATCGTCTACGGCATCCTCGGGCTCGCGTTCCTCGTGCGCGGCATCGGGCTCGGGCGGGTCGCTGCTCGCCGGCGCGATGATCCTGACGCTGCTCGTGCTGCCGACCGTGATCATCGCCGCGCGCGAGGCGATCCGGTCCGTGCCCGACTCGATCCGCCAGGGGGCATACGCGCTCGGTGCGACGCAGTGGCAGGTCGTCTCGCGGCAGGTGCTCCCGGCGGCGATCCCCGGCATCGCGACCGGCTCGATCCTCGCCCTCTCGCGCGCGATCGGAGAGACGGCGCCGCTGATCATGATCGGAGCGGTGACGTACATCTCGCTTCGACCCGACCATCCTCGGGCCGTTCACGGCGCTCCCGATCCAGATCTACTGCTGTCCTGCGACTTCCCGCAGGAGGAGTTCAAGCAGCTGGCAGCGGCCTGCATCATCGTTCTGCTCGCGATCCTCCTGACGCTGAACGCGTTCGCGATCTACCTCCGCAACCGCTACCGCAAGACGTGGTGACCATGACTGAGCAAGCGACTACGATCGAACCGATGAGCCTCGCCGAGATCGCAAGGGAGCACGGCGACGGCGGCGTGACGAACCGCGAGGCGGTCTTCCAG
Source organism: uncultured Gaiellaceae bacterium (assembly GCA_963802765.1). GTDB lineage: Bacteria > Actinomycetota > Thermoleophilia > Gaiellales > Gaiellaceae > Gaiellasilicea. The sequence goes on along the minus strand of CAWDJZ010000008.1, from coordinate 44,776 downwards.
GTGAACTGACCTCGCCGTGTCCTACAGCGGCAACCTCGCGATCAAGGGCGTCGACCTCGAGGTCTACAAGAACGCCGTCACGGCGTTCATCGGGCCTTCGGGATGCGGCAAGAGCACCCTGATCCGCTGCTTCGACCGGATGAACGACCTCGTCCCCGGCGCCAAGGTCGAGGGCGAGATCCTCTACCACGGCAAGGATCTGTACGCCAACGACGTCGATCCGGTCGAGGTCCGGCGGCGGATCGGGATGGTCTTCCAGAAGCCGAACCCGTTCCCGAAGTCGATCTACGACAACATCGCCTTCGGCCCGCGCGTGCTCGGGATGAAAGGCGACATGAACGCGCGGGTGGAGCGGGCGCTGCAGCGTGCTGCGCTCTGGGACGAGGTCAAGGACCGGCTGAAGGAGAGCGCGCTCGGGCTCTCGGGCGGTCAGCAGCAGCGGCTGTGCATCGCGCGCTGCCTCGCCGTCGAGCCGGACGTCATCCTGATGGACGAGCCGGCTTCGGCGCTCGACCCGATCTCGACGACCCGGATCGAGGACCTGATGCACGAGCTGAAGCGTCAGTACACGATCGTGATCGTGACCCACAACATGCAGCAGGCGGCGCGCGTCGCCGACATGACGGCGTTCTTCTCGGTCGAGGTGAACCCGGACGGCGGCAGGCGGAGCGGCATCCTCGTCGAGTACGACACGCACGGCCAAGATCTTCACCACCCCCGCCGACAAGCGGACCGAGGACTACGTCACCGGGCGGTTCGGCTAGGTGAGGGTCTCCTTCCAGGAGGAGCTGGACGAGCTCGAGAGCTCGCTGCGGGTCGAGGGCGAGCTCGTGCTCCGCTCGCTGCGCGGCGCCGTCGAGGCGGTGTGCTCCCAGGACGTCGAGCTCGCGGACGAGGTGATCGCTTCGACGACGACATCGACTCGCAGTACTTCGAGGTCGAGCAGGGAATCGAGCTGCTGCTCGCCCGGCAGACGCCGGTCGCGAGCGACCTGCGCCTCGTGCTCGCGCTGCTGAAGGACAACCTCCACCTCGAGCGGATGGGCGATCTCTGCGTCACGATCGCGAAGCTGACGAAGCTCTCCGAAGGGCTACCGCCCGACGGTCCGCTGCTCGAGGGCTTCAAGGAGATGGGGGAGCGGGCCGAGCAGATGATCCGTGTCGCCCTGCGCTCGCTGGAGCAGCGCGACCGCGTCGCGGCCGAGTCGCTCCTGGAGCTCGACGAGCTGATCGACCGCGCCAACCGCCGGGTCGCGAACCGCCTGCTCGACATCGGCCACGAGCCTCGATTGCCGCGAGTGGGGGCTGCGGATGATCCTCGTCTCCCGCTGCCTCGAGCGGATCGGCGACCACGCGGTCGACATCGGCGAGCAGACCGCGTACCTCGTCACCGGTGAGTTCCGCGAGTTCACCGACGCGTCTCATTAGCACTTGCGCTTGACACATATCGATGTTCGTCGATATATTGACGAACGTCGATATGACAAGCACTGAGCCCATCGCCTGTTGCGTCCCGCTCGACGCGCCGACGCTCTCCCTCGAGGAGGCGACGGCGACGGCAGAGCTCTTCAAGGCGCTCGCCGATCCGGCGCGTGTCCGGATCGTGAACTGCCTCGCGACGGCGGACGAGCCCGTCTGCATCTGCGAGCTGATCGAGCCGATCGGTCTCTCGCAGCCGACCGTCTCACATCACATGAAGAAGCTCCTCGACGCCGGGCTCGTGGAGCGCGAGCAGCGTGGGAAGTGGGCCTACTTCTCGCTCAGCCGCGACGCCGTCGAGACCCTCGCTGCCGTTGCCGATCTGAAAGGGGTGTACCGATGACCACGACCGCCGACGAGCTCCGCGAAGAGGTGCGGCGCCGATACGCCGACTCCGCACGCGCCGTGACCGAGGGAACGAGCTCCGCCAGCTGTGGCGGAGGCAGCTGCTGCGCGGAAGACGGGGCCGACGGCGCCAAGTTCGGCGAGGCGCTCTACGACGTCGAGCAGCGCGGCGAGCTGCCCGAGGCGGCGACCCTCGCGTCGCTCGGCTGCGGCAATCCGACGGCGGTGGCCGAGTTGCGCGAGGGCGAGACGGTGCTCGACCTGGGGTCGGGCGGCGGCATCGACGTGATCCTCTCCGCGAAGCGGGTCGGCGAGACCGGGCTCGCGTACGGGCTCGACATGACCGACGAGATGCTCGCGCTCGCGCGGCGGAACGCCGAGGAGGCAGGAGTCCGCAACGCGATCTTCCTCAAGGGCGTGATCGAGGCGATCCCGCTGCCGTCGGACTCGATCGACGTCGTGATCTCGAACTGCGTCATCAACCTCTCGACCGACAAGGCGGCGGTGCTGGCCGAGATTGCCCGAGTGGTCGCGCCCGGCGGCCGGATCGGGATCAGCGACGTCGTCGCCGAGGATCGCCTGTCGCCCGAGGCGCGGGCCGAGCGCGGCAGCTTCGTCGGCTGCATCGCCGGCGCGCTGTCGAAGAGCGAGTACGAGGCAGGCCTCGAGGCCGCGGGCTTCGAGCAGGTCGAGGTCCAGTTCACGCACGAGGTCGCTGACGGCATGCACGGAGCGATCGTCAAGGCGATCAAGTCCCGACAGCTCGAGCAGACAGGGTTGCCCGTTATTCAGCCGGCCGCGCGGGCCGGCTGCTGCTGAGCCCGGGCATCCCTTCTTCACCACTTCGTCCCTCGAAGTTCACCTTCTGACAGCCCACCCGACGGCTGGCCGTTACGAGACTCCCCGCGACAGCTGAACCACGAGACAGGGGAGATAGATGAAGAAGGTCATCGCACTCGCGGTCCTCGCGACCGCCGTGCTCGCAGCGTCCGCGACTGCGGGCGTCGACGCTGTTAGCGGCAACGTGACCGCGGACGGGTCGAGCACGCTCGGCCCGTACACCTCCGCTGCTGCGGAAGGGTTCCAGAAGAGGAATCGCGGTGCCCGCGTCACGGTCGGCATCTCCGGCACAGGCGGCGGCTTCGAGCGCTTCTGCAGGAACGAGACCGACCTCTCGAACGCGTCGCGGCCGATGCGAGACGCGGAGGCGATCAGGTGCCGCGACGCCGGCGTCAAGTGGGTCGCGTTCACGGTCGCGAACGACGGGCTCTCGGTCGTCGTGAACCGGGAGAACACCTGGGCGAATTGCCTCACGGTCGCCGAGCTGAAGAAGATCTGGGAGCCGGGCTCTCAGGTGAACAACTGGAGCCAGGTCCGCGACGGCTTCCCGAACGTGCCGCTGAAGCTCTTCGGCGCGGGCACCGACTCGGGCACCTTCGACTACTTCACCGAGGCGATCAACGGCCGCGCCCGGGCAAGTCGCTCGGACTACCTCGCGACCGAGGACGACAACATCGTCGTCCAGGGCGTCGCGGGCGAGCGCGGTGCGCTCGGCTACTTCGGCTACTCGTACTACGAGGAGAACAAGTCGCGGCTGAAGGTCCTGGCCGATCGACGCCGGCAAGGGCCAGGGGTGCGTGACGCCGAGCATCGCGACGGTGCAGCAGAACAAGTACCGCCCGCTCTCGCGGCCGCTCTTCATCTATGCGAAGCGGACGTCGTTCCAGCGGCCGGTCGTGGCCGCGTTCATCGGCTACATCTTCAACAACGAGAAGGCGATCGCAAAGTCGTCTGGGTTCATCGCCCTGACCGACCGCCAGCTGAAGAAGGCCCGCTACCAGTACCTGCAGGCACTGAAGGCGAACCAGTAGGACGCCGTGAGGCGTCAGGCAGGCGCGGTCTCCAGCCGCCGCGTCTGCCAGCGCCGTGCGGTGAAGGCGAGCGCGGCGATCGCGATGCGAGCACGAAGACGACGACGTCGCCGGCGGGCAACCGCGTCACGAGCTCCATCGTGGCGCCGACGAGGGCGGCGCACGGAATCGTCATCACCCAGGCGACCAGGATGTTGCCGGCGACCCCCCAGCGCACGGCCGACAGGCGCCGTGAGGCGCCGGCACCCATGACGCTCCCGGAGATCGTGTGCGTCGTCGAGACCGGGAAGCCGAAGTGCGCCGTCGTCCAGAGGATCGACGCGCAGGCCGTCTGGGCGGCGAAGCCCTGGGGCGGGTCGAGCTTCGCGATCCGCGTGCCCAGCGTCTTGATGATTCGCCAGCCGCCCGCGTAGGTCCCGAGCGCCATTGCAAGCGCGGCGCTGACGATCACCCAGGTCGGGGGACGCTCCGCGTCGGCCGACAGGTGGCCGGTCGAGATCAGGGCGAGCATGATGATCCCCATCGTCTTCTGCGCGTCGTTCGTGCCGTGTGTGAACGAGACGAAGCCGCCGGAGACGAGCTGGAGCCGCCGGAACCCGCGGTTGACCTTGCCCGGATGGGCGCGTCGGATGATCCAGGTGATCGCGATCATCAGCGCCGCCGCGAGCACGATCCCGAGGAACGGCGCGAGCAGCGACGGGATCAGCACTTTGTCCTTCAGGCCCTCCCACTGGACCACGTCGAAGCCCGCGGCGGCCACCGCCGACCCGAGTATGCCGCCGATCAGCGCGTGGCTCGAGCTCGACGGAAGCCCGAGGTACCACGTGACGAGGTTCCACGTGATCGCGCCGACGAGGCCGGCGAGGATCACGTCGGGCGTGACGACGTCCTGCTCGACGATCCCATTCGCGATCGTGGCTGCCACCGCGAACGAGACGAAGGCGCCGAGAAAGTTGAGGATCGCCGCGCTGACCACCGCGGCGCGCGGCGACATCGCGCGCGTCGAGACGCTCGTCGCGATCGAGTTCGCCGTGTCGTGAAAGCCGTTGGTGAAGTCGAAGAAGAGCGCGACCGCGACGACCGCGTAGAGCGTCAGGTCGTCCATGCCGCCTAGGCGTTCTTGACCACGATGTTCGCGATCACGTTCGCCGCGTGCTCCGCCGAGTCAACCGCCTGCTCGAGCCCGTCGTAGATGTCCTTCCAGCGAATCACGATCAGCGGGTCGATCCGGTCGTCCCGGAAGAGTGCCGCGATCGCGTCGTGCAGGACGCGGTCGGCGTCGTCCTCGAGCCGCTTCAGCTCGACGAGCGTCTCCTGGACGCCCCGGAGCCCCTTCAGGCGCGCGAGCCCGAGTGCGAGCTGCTCGCACGCGCCCACCAGCAGCCGACACTGCTCGACCGCATGCCTCGTCGTCGACTCGATCCCGTAGAGGTCGAGCAGCGCGCTCACCTCCTCGATGTGGTCGACGACGTCGTCGAGCGCCGTGGCGAGCTCGTAGATGTCCTCGCGGTCGAACGGCGTGATGTATTGCGTGTTCAGAAGCGTGATCAGCTCCCGCGTGATGTCGTCGCCCTTGTTCTCGATCGCCTTCACGTCCGCCTGGCTGACCGACGAGTTCGGGTACTCGCGGAAGCGGATCTCGGCGTGCCGCGCCGCCTCGAGGGCGTTCTCGCCCGCGCGGGTGAAGAGGTCGTAGAACTCGGTCGGACGGGGGGTGAGGCGCAGGCGCACGGTGGGGCTGTGTACCAGAAGTCGGTCAGGGCCGTTCACCTCCTCTTCACCATCGTCCGGCCTAGACTCGCCGGATGGCGATTCGCGAGACGGTCGAGCGGGAGGTGAAGCTCCGGGCGGGTGAGCGGTTTCGGCTGCCGGAGCTCGAGGGCGAGGCGATCGAGTCGCGCCTCTTCGTCTCGACCTACCACGACACGGCTGACCACCGGCTCGCCCGCCGCGGCGTCACCTTCCGCTACCGGCTCGAGAACGGCGAGGGGCTCTGGCAGCTGAAGCTCCCGCGCGAGGACGCACGGCTCGAGCTCGAAGAGCCCGGCTCGGCGAGAAAGGCACCCGAGGCCCTGATCGCGCTGCTGGCCGGCTACCTCCGCGGCACGCCGCTCCAGCCGATCGCCCGCCTGCGGACGCGGCGGAACGGCATCCGGGCCGACGGCGCCGAGATCGTGCACGACCGAGTCGCGGTGCTCGACCACCGCCGGGTCGCGCGCACGTTCGAAGAGCTCGAAGTGGAGCTCCTCGACGGTGACGAGAAGACGCTGCGGCGGCTCGAGAAGGCGCTGCGACGAGCGGGCGCCGCCGACGGCGAGAGCCGTCCGAAGGTCTTCCAGGCGCTCGACCTCGACTTCCAGCCCGAGCCGGACGAGCCGGCCGAGGACGGTTCCGCGGCCGGGACGCTGCGCGCGCAGCTCCGCGCGCAGGCAGAGCGGGTACTCGCGCACGACGCAGGCACCCGGCTCGGCACGGATCCGGAGGAGCTCCACCAGATGCGGGTCGCGACGCGCCGCCTGCGCGCGTTTCTCCGGGCGGGACGTGACCTGCTCGACCCGGCCTGGGCCGAGCCCGTCCGCGATGAGCTCAAGTGGCTCGGCGGTGTCCTCGGCCCGGTGCGCGATCTCGACGTCCTGATCGAGCACCTGGAGCCGGAGATCGATTCGCTCGGCCCGGACGCGGGCGAGGGTCGGAAGTTGGTGCGCACGCTCGAGCGCGAGCGTCGCAAAGCCCGCCGCGCGCTCCTCGCAGCGCTGGACAGCGAGCGCTACTTCGCGCTGCTCGACACGCTCGAGGGCCCGGTCGCGACGATCGCGGAGGAACCGACGCTCGAGGAGATCCACGCCGCCGAGCATCGCCGCCTCCGCAAGGCGGTGAAGGCGCTTCGGGCGGACTCGCCGGACGAGGAGCTGCACCAGGCGCGGATCAAGGTCAAGCGGGCGCGCTATGCGGCGGAGCTGTCTGGCGCCGATGCGTATGTGAAGGCGGCGAAAGTGCTCCAGGACGTGCTCGGCGAGCATCAGGATGCCGTCGTCGCGGAAGAGCGGCTCCGCGCCATTGCGGCGAGGCAGCCCGCCGCTGCAATCGCGGCAGGGCGGCTACTCGAGCACGAGAGCGCCCGCGCCGCCAGCTGCCGCAAAGAGTGGGGGCGGGCGTGGAAGCGGCTGGCGAAGAGGGCGTAGTCCGCGCGGCCGGGGGAGTCGTCGTCCGCGACGACGGTCTTGTCCTTCTCGTGCACCGGCCCAAGTACGACGACTGGACCTTTCCCAAGGGCAAGGCGGACCCGGGCGAAACCGACGAGGAGTGTGCGTTGCGGGAGGTCCGGGAGGAGACCGGACTCGCGTGCGTGCTCGAGGACGAGCTGCCGCAGACGCGCTATGTCGACTCGCGCGGGCGGCCGAAGCGTGTCCGCTGGTGGCGGATGCGGCCGGTCGGCGGCGTTGCCTTCGAAGCCACGCCCGAGGTCGACGAGCTGCGCTGGCTCGAGCCCGGAGAGGTCGCGGCGCTGCTCAGCTACGAGCGGGACCTGGAGCTGCTGGAGTACGTCTAGGCGGCGATGCGCCGGCGCGCCAGCTGCAGCGCGGCTCCCTCGCGGATGCCGCCGCGCGTGGGGCTGAACGGGACCCCCAGTTGACGCGAGACCTCGGCGAGCAGGAGCGCGCCCGCGAGGAGCGTGCGCACGCGTTCGGGCCTCAACCCGAGTTGGGCAGCGCTGTCGCGTGACGGTCGCTCCGCCAGCAGCCGGACGACGCGTTCGATCTCTTCCACCCCGTATTCGCCGCCGACGATCTTGGCGACGGCCCGCGCGCTCCCTCCCGTGGCCAGGGCGACCTCGGGCTGAGGAGGCTGAATGCGCGCGAATGCGTCCCAGACCACCTCGCGCGCGAGCTCGATCTCGGCTCTGGTCGGGGGGTCGGTGTGCAGCGTTGCGGCCGTGAGACGGAGCGAACCGACGTCCACGGAGCGGACCCAGGCCGGTCCGATCAGCCGTGTGCCGACGACGACCTCCGTCGAGCCGCCGCCGACGTCGCAGACGGCGACGATGCCGTCGCCGGGATCCGTGCGGGAGACGGCACCGGCGAACGCGAGCCGACCTTCCTCCTCCGCGGAGACCACCCGCACCTCGGCTCCCGTGGCCCGTCCGATTCGCTCGAGCAGGCGGCCGGGATCGCCCTGACGGCCGGGCGCCGTGACCACCACCTCCAGCTCGCGGACGCCGAGCTTGCGCGCGATCTGGGCGTACGTACGCGTCACCTCGGCCACCTCGTCGAGCTTGCGTCGCCGCACGCGGCCGTGGACAAGCAGCTCCGCGCCGAGGCCGAGGTAGGCGCGCTCCTCGCGGATCGCCGTCGACCGTGTCGTCGTCAGCCGACGCGACGAGCAAGCGCACAGTGTTCGACCCCACATCGATGACCCCTACCCGCATCCCCGTCATTGTGGTGACCCCTTCGGCTGGAATCCGCGCCTCACCTACCTCCCCTGCGTGCTCCCCCGGCGCGGCGAGTCCGAACCCTGGCGCGGCGTTGCAGATTGAGCTGGTGGCTGTGGTTCCGCTCGTCCTTCTCTCGTCGCCGGCGGGTCCACGTCCCGTCCGCGCCGAGCTCCCACGAGGAGGCCGTGTCCGCAAAGGCACTGTCGAAGATCGCGACGAGCTCCTGCCGCAGGCGCGCCTGCTCGACCGGCACGACCACCTCCACGCGCCGGTCGAGGTTGCGCGTCATCAGGTCCGCGCTCCCGAGGAACAGCTCGATCGCGTCCCCGATCTCGAATGCGAATACGCGGCTGTGCTCGAGGAACCGCCCGACGATCGACCGGACGCGGATGTTCTCGCTCATCCCGGGGACGCCCGGCCGGAGCATGCAGATGGAGCGCGAGACTACCTCGATCAGCGCTCCGTGCTGGGAAGCGCCGTAGAGCTCCTCGATCACGCTCTCGTCCGTGAGGGCGTTCACCTTGATCCGGACCCGGGCATGCTTGCCCGCCTTCGCGGCCGCCCCGGCCGCCCGGATCCGCTCGATCAGGCCCGAGCGCAGGCTGAACGGAGCGACGAGGATCTTTCGGAAACGCTCCGGCCGGCCGAAGCCGGTCAGGTAGTTGAAGAGCGCGGCAATGTCCTCCGCGATCACCGGGTCCGTGGTGAAGAGGCTCAGGTCCTCGTAGGAGCGGGCGGTCACCGCGTGGTAGTTGCCCGTGCCGACGTGCACGTACCGGCGCAGCTGGTCGCCCTCGCGCCGGACGACGAGCGTCATCTTCGCGTGCACCTTCAGGTCGGGAAAGCCGTAGACGACGTGCACGCCGGCCTGCTCGAGCGCGCGCGACCACTCGATGTTGCGGTGCTCGTCGAAGCGCGCCTTCAACTCGACGAGGCAGACGCTCTGCTTGCCGTCCTCGGCGAGCTCGATCAGCGCCGGCACCAGCGGGCTGTCGCCGCTCGTCCGATACACGGCCGTCTTCATCGCGATCACATCCGGATCCTTCGCAGCTGCGTCCACGAATGCTTCGAAGCTGCCCGCGAACGACTCGTAGGGTTGATGGACGAGAAAGTCGCCGCGCCGGATCTCCGCGAACAGGTCGCGTGGCTCCTTCACGTGGACGAGCCTCGCCGGCGTGGCGCCGTGCGACTGCTCGTGCTTGAGCTCCGGGCGGTCCAGGTCGACGAGCTCGTCGAGATCGGCGAGGTCGAGCGGGCCGTGGACCTCGTAGATCTGGTCGTCGAGGACGCCGAGGCCCTGCTGCAGCCGCTCGAGCATCGCCCGTGACGTCGAGCTCGAGACCTCGAGGCGCACGACGTCGCCGAAGCGGCGCCGTCGCAGCTCGTGCTCGACCGCCTCGAGCAGGTCGTCGGCGTCGTCCGAGACGTCAAAGTCGGCGTCGCGGGTCACGCGGAAGGCGACGCGCTCGACGATCTCCATCCCCGGGAAGAGCCGGTCCAGGAAGTGACCGATCACGTTTTCCAGCAGCAGCAGTCGCCCCCCCTCGCCGATCGGGAAGAAGCGCGGCAGCCCTTCGGGCACCTTGACCCGTGCGAAGCGCTCTTCGTCTGTCTCGGGATCGCGCGCGAGCACGCCCAGGCTGAGCGAGAGCCCGGAGATGTAGGGGAAGCGCTGGCCGGGACCGACGCCGAGTGGAGTCAGCACGGGGAACACCTCGTGCTGGAAGCGCTTCTCCAACGTCTCCAGCTCGTCTGCTTCGAGGTCGGCGACGGTGACGATCCAGATCCCCTGCTCGGCGAGGGCGGGGCAGAGTGACTTCCGCCAGAGCTTCGACTGGCGCTCGCTCAGCTCGAGCATCTGCTCGCGGATCCGGGCAAGCGCGACGCGAGGCGTCAGCCCGTCGCTCGAGCGAACGACGACCCCTGCGGCGTCGAGTCCCAGCAGCCCGGCGACGCGAACCATGAAGAACTCGTCGAGATTGGACGAGAAGAAGCGGCACATCTTGGCGCGCTCGAACAGCGGCAGCGTGTCGTCGGCGACGAGGTCGAGCAGCCGGGCGTTGTACTCGAGGGTCGAGAGCTCGCGGTTCAGCAGACGCTCGGAGACGTCCTGCTTAGCCGTGGCGACCATCGGCCAAGCATGTCGTGATTGCGGTTAGCAGTGGGTAACGAACTGGTGAAATCCTTTTACCCGAGTGCGTCGACGACGAGGCTCTGGAAGTGGGCGATCAGCCGCTCCGACTCGGGCAGCAGCCGCCCGTGCTCGAGCCCGCCGCTCCGCAGGCCCTTCTGCACGCGCTCCACGAGCACGGTGTCCTCGGCGCCGACCTGGCCGTCGAACTCGAGCATGTCCTTGATCCAGGCGTTGTCGACCTCGGGCCCGACGAAGTAGTCGAGGAAGCGGCCCGCGCGCTCGGGGCCGGCCGGGACGACCGGGCCGATCGAGAGATTCGGCTGTCCCGGCATGATGTTGATCGTCAGGTTCGGCCAGAGAAAGTGGAACTGGCCCCGCTCGATCGGGCCGCGCGGGTCGAAGTCGCCCTTCCACGTCTCTCGGACAGGCCCGTACTGGGTCGAGAACGTCGGGCTCTGCTCGAGCAGGTAGGCGTCGACCGACACGTCCACGACCTTCGAGAAACCCGGATGTGCGATCTGGCAGTGGTAACACTCGAGGTAGTTCTCGCAGCACACCTTCCAGTTGGCCTCGTATTCGGACGTCGAACGTTGGAGGAAGCGCAGCGTCTCGAGGTCGAGGCCGGCCGCGGCGACCTGCGCCGGGAGCTCGCCGAGATGCTCGGCGAGCGGTGCGGCGTCCGCGTCGGGATTGACGAACACGAATGGGCCCCAGGTGTCCACGGACACGCGGACGAGGTGGATCTCGCTGCGGTCGAACCCCGGCTCCCGGTCGGTACGCGGGGCCGCACGCAGCGAGCCGTCCAGGTCGTACGTCCACGCGTGGTACGGGCACTGCAGCGTCTCGCGCCGCCCCTCTCCCTCGCAGACGAGCGAGCCGCGATGGCGGCAGACGTTCAGGAAGGCGCGCAGCGTGCCCTCCTTTCCCCGGACGACGACGACCGGGACGCCGCCCGCGTCGCACGTGAAGAAGGAGCCGGGCTCGGCGACCTGGTCTGTCCTGCCGGCGTACTGCCAGGTACGACGGAAGATCCGTTCCCGCTCCAGTCGCAGCACTGCCGGGTCCGAGTACCAGTCGAACGGGAGCGTGCGGCCGTCACTGAGCGTCGCCATCGGTCGTGACTGTAGCCGGGGGCGGAATAGACGAAGGCGCGCGTTCTAGATGCGCCGGTAGCGCGCCTGGACGAAGCAGTAGGCGGCGTAGGCGAGCAGCCCGACGGCAACCGCGCCCAGCAGCAGTCCGCCGTAGGGCTGCTGCGTGAGCTCGAGCAGAGCCCCGTCGAGCCCGCGCGCTTCCTTCGGGTCGAACTCCCACGCCGACTTGACCAGAAAGACGCCGATCAGTCCGAAGACGACGAACCGCGCCAGATGGCCCAGGATGCCGACCCCGGTCGCCGCTTGCTCTTCGGCCTCGCCCATCTCGCCGGTCTTCAGCTTCTTTTTGAACTTGCACGTGACGGCGCGGTAGCCGTTGAACGCGGCGGCGCCGAGGAACGCGAGGCCGGCGGCGTAGACGATGTAGCGGCCGAGTGGGCGTTCGAACACGCCGGCCGTTGTTTGCTGCTGGTTTCCGTTGCCGCCGTCGCCGCCGACGAGCACCGATACGGTGAGCCCACACAGGACCGCATACCAACCGGCCTTGCCGAGCGCTGTGGCCCGTTTGGCGAGCCCGGCCGGGTCCTCGCCCTCGTCGTCCCGGTCGAGGATCGCCTGCGCGAGCCGCCAGAGCGCGTAGCCCGCGAGGCCCGCCGCGAGCAGGATGAGGAGGCCCTTGCCGAACGGCTGCTCGGCGATCGTGCGCAGCGCGCCGGACTTGTCGGGGCTCTCCTCGCGGCCGCCGAGGGCCACCTGGACCGCGAGGATCCCGACGACCGCGTAGAGGACGCCCTTCGCGACGAGGCCGGCGCGACCGAGCCGCTCGACCCAGGGGCTCTTGCCGGCCCGACGGCCCTTGGCGGCGATCGTGCCGGTGCTCATCCCCGGGTTGTGTCCGCTCGGGGCGCGGCTCAAGCACGGCGCTCGTAATCACGCCGTAACAAACCGCTTGGCCACTCTTGCGTCTCCTGGATATACCGTAGTGCGACATTCCTGCCGACGGACAAAGGAGGGACGTGGAGGCACAGCCGCTCCGAGCTGCAGACGACGACGCCCTCGCACGTCCGATCGGTCTCGCGCAGCAATTCCTCGACAACGTCGAGACCGTCGTCCACGGCAAGCGTGACCGGATCGAGCTCGTCCTCGCGGCGCTGCTGTGCGGCGGCCACGTCTTGCTCGAGGACGTCCCCGGCACGGCCAAGACGATCCTGGCGCGCGCGATCGCGCAGTCGATCGACGGCGTCGAGTCGTCGCGCATCCAGTGCACGCCGGACCTGCAGCCGACCGACGTCACCGGCCTCTCGATCTACAACCAGCGCGAGCGCGACTTCGAGTTCCGGCCGGGCCCGATCTTCGCGAACGTCGTCCTCGTCGACGAGATCAACCGGGCAATGCCCAAGACGCAGTCGGCCCTGCTGGAGGCGATGGCCGAGGGGCAGGTCACGGTCGACGGCGCGACGAGGCGGGTGCCGCAGCCGTTCCTGCTGCTCGCGACCGAGAATCCGATCGAGTTCGAGGGAACGTTCCCGCTCCCGGAGGCGCAGCTCGACCGCTTCTTCCTGCGCACGACACTCGGTTATCCCGGGCTCGACGACGAGCTACGCATCGTCGAGGAGCAGCGCACCGGGCATCCGATCGACCTGCTCGAGCCCGTCCTCGACCTCGCCGACATCCACGAGCTCCGCGTCGCGGCGCAGTCGGTCTACGTCGACGACCTGCTCCGACGCTGGATCGTCTCGCTCGTCCGCTCCACGCGGGAGCTCGAGGCCGTCGCGATCGGCAGCTCCGTCCGCGGCAGCCTCGCGCTCGAGTCGGCGACGCGCGCCTGGGCTTTGCTGCAGGGCCGCAGCTACGTCGTTCCCGCCGACGTCGAGCTGCTCTTCACGCCCGTCGTGATGCACCGGATCGTCTTCCGGCCGAGCTTCCTCGCGGAGGTGCGCCGGTCCGGTTGGCCCGCCGCGGCCGCGCAGGTGCAGGAGCAGTGCCTGGCGGCCGCGCCCCCGCCGGGACGGTAAGGGAGGTGCACTAGCCGTGTCGGCGGTCGAGCAGATCTTCCCGCTCGTCCCGCGGCGTCCACTCCTCGGAATGTCCTATGCGGCGATGCGGAGCGCCCGGCGCGGCGTCGGCACCGACGTCGCGGGCTCGCGAGCGTACCGCCCCGGCGACAACGTCGACACGATCGACTGGGCCGCCTCGGCGAAGCTGTCGGCGGCCAGCGGCCTCGACGAGTTCATCGTGCGTGAGCGCTTCGCGGAAGAGGCGCCGTGGGTGGTCGTCCTGGCCGACCGGCGGCCGTCGATGGGCCTCTACGACGACCCGTTCCCCTGGCTGCGGAAGTTCGAGGCGCTCGAGCAGGCGGTGGACATCGTCCTGCGGAGCGCGCTCGCGGCGAGAAGCCTGCCGGCCTACGTCGATCTCGCGGACGGGGAGGTGTACTGGCGCGCGCCGCGCGCGAAGCGCGACCTCTGGGCGGGGCACGAGCAGCGATCGTTCACCGCCGCGGAGGACACGATCGCGCGGGGCCTCGAGGAGCTGACCATCCACAGGCCGCCGCTGCCGCTCGGCACCTTCGTCTTCGTGCTCTCCGACTTCCTCGCGCCACCGCCGCGGGAGTCGTGGCTGGAGGCGATCGAGCGCGGCTGGGACGTGATTCCCGTTGTCATCCAGGACCCGACCTGGGAGCAGAGCTTCCCCGACGTGAGCGGGATCGCGATCCCGTTCGCCGACGTGAACGCGGGGGAGACGGGGCGGGCACGGCTCAGCCGCCGGGAGGCGGCGGTCAGGCGGGAGGCGAACGAGGCCCGGCACAGCAGGCTGCTGGAGCAGTTCGAGCAGCTCGGCCTCGAGCCGGTGCTGCTCGAGCGCAGCGATGCCGCCGGCGTCCACGCCACGTTCATCGATTGGGCAGAGCGGCGCCTGACGGAGCGAGGGCGCCGGTGGTGAGGCGGGCGCTCGCACTCTGTCTGCTGGCGCTCGCGGCCGGCTGCGGCGGAGCCGAGGACGAGGAGCTGACCCTCCCGCCGGGCCAGCACTTCGTCCTCACGAGCTCGCTCTCGCCGCGGACCATCGCCTTCGGCGACACACTCACTGCCGAGCTGCGCCTCCTCTTCGACCGCAGGCGCGTCGATCCCGAGCAGGTGCGGCCGCTGCACCGGTTCCTCCCTTACCGCGAACGCATCACGAAGGAGCGGGTCGACGACGGCAACCTGACCGCGCTCACCTACACGATCAAGCTCGACTGCCTGACCCGCTACTGCCTGCCGCCGAGCAGCCCGTGGGTCTTTCCGATCAGCCGGATCTCGACCGGGAGCGGGCCGGTCCGGGAAGTCGAGTGGCCGCCGTTCCACGTAGTGACGCGCCTGAGCGAGCAGAGCGAGGCGCCGGAGGGAACGGGCGAGGAAGGTGAATCGTGGCCGCCGGCGTGGCGTGCGGCCGTGAGCGTGGCCGAGCCCGACTACCGGGCCCGGCCGTCCCTGCTCGCGTGGGGCGTCGGTATCGCCGGCGCGATCCTGCTGGTCGGCTCTACCGCCGCGGGGCTCCTGCTGCTTCGACGCGGCCGGCTCCTGCGCGAGCGTGTCGTCTCGCCGCTCGATCGCGCGTTTGCGCTCTTGCGGGCGGCGCGGACCGACGAGGAGCGTCGTGCTGCGCTCGAGGCGCTCGCCCTCGCGCTCGACAGCGACGTCGATCATTTGGCACAGCCCGCGCGACAGCTTGCCTGGTCGCAGTCCTCGCCCTCGGCCGACGACGCGGCAGAGCTCGCGGCGCTCGCGAAAGGGTCGCGGTGAAGGCGATTCCGGTCGGCGGAGCGGGGCTCAGCCGCGTCGTACGGCGGACCGCGATCGTGTCGGCCGTGCTGGCGGTCGTGGTGGGCGCGGCGGCACTCGCCTTCAACGTCGCAGCCCGCGGCGGCGAGCCGGAGCGGCCGACCCTGCTCGCGGCGGGAGACAGCGTGGTCCTCGTCCTCGACCTCTCGGTCAGCATTCCCGAGGCCGCGTACACGCGCATGCGAAATTCCATGAGGGTGCTGGCCGACAGCGACGTGCGGGTCGGGCTCGTCATCTTCTCGGACAACGCGTACGAGGTTCTGCCGGCGGGCTCGCCCGCGGCCGAGCTGAAACCTGTGATCCAGTACCTCACGCCGGTCCCGGGCGAGATCAACGAGCAGACCGGCGGGCCGGTCTATCCCATCGATCCGTGGTCGAACGGGTTCCGCGGGGGAACGCGGATCTCGGGTGGAATCGAGATCGCGCGCCGGATGATCCTGCAGGAGGGCGGCGCCGGCTCGATCCTGCTGATCAGCGACCTGGACACGGGCGACGTCGACAACGGCCCGCTCGACACCGCGCTGCGTCGCCTCCGGGAGGCGAGGATTCCCATGCGCATCGTCCCGATCTACCCGCTGGCCGAGAACCGCGCCTACTTCGCGAACGAAGTGGGGCCCCAGGCGTTCGCGGACTGGAAGCGGTTCATCGACGCCGGCGGCGTCACGGCGCGCTTCGTGCCGCCCGAGAACGCGCCGTCGCTGGCGCTCGTGCTCGCGGGAGCGGTGTTGCTTCTCGCGCTGGGGTTGAACGAGCTGCTCTGCCGCCGCCTCGACCTGCCGCAGGCGAGGGAGACCGCGTGAAGCGCTACCTGCCCGTGACGCTCGTCGTTGCCGGCTTCGTCGCGGGTCTTGCTCTGCTTCTGCTCGCGCTCGACATCGCCCGCGCGGAGCGCGAGCTCCAGCGCGACGACACTCGTTTCCTCGCGCAACCTCGCGTCGCCGGCTACTGGGAGGCGAGCGGGCTGCTGCCACTCGATCTCGGACGCCGCGTGCTGGGCGTGCAGGACGACGTCGAGCGGCGTCGCGCCGTGCAGCTCTTCTGGCGCGCCCACCCGCGCGACTACACCCCGCCGACGGCGACGCGGCTCGCCCAGCGCGCTCAGGCGCAGGCGGCTCTCGCCGAGACGGACGCGGGCAGCGGCCCCGCCGCCTCCCAGACGGCGACGCTGCTGGGCGTCCTCGCGCTGCTGACGCCGCCCGAGGACGCAGAGGTGACCCAGGTCCTGAATGCCGCGGCCGCGGCATTCCGCAGGGCGATCGCGTCCGATCCGACGAACGAGGACGCCAAGCACAACCTCGAATCGGTCCTGTGGACCGGCCAGCGGCAGAGCCGGGGCCGGGGCGGCGGCACGTCGACGAGTGGAAGCCCGAGGGAGTACGGCGGCGCGGCGGCGAGCAACCGCGGCAGCGGCTACTGATGGAGCTCTCGTTCCTGAGCCCGGCCGGCGCGGCCGTCGCGCTCTTGGCGGTGGTTCCACTGGTGGCGCTCCTGCTGTCCGAGCTGCGCGCTCGGCGTGTGCGTGCCGTGCTCGGTCTCGGCGCGCCCGGCCGGCTGATGACGGTCCTGCTCGTGCTCTCGGTCGTCTCCGCCGGCCTGCTCGTCGGGGCGGCAGCGGCGGAGCCGGTCCTCGAGCGAGGGTCGACGCGCTACGAGCGGACCGACGTGAATGCGTGGGTCGTGATCGACGAGACGCGCTCGATGCTCGCCGCTCCGCGCGCCGGCGGGACGAACCGGCTCGCGCGCGCGCGTGAGCTCGCGGTGGAGCTGCGCGCGGCCGTGCCGGAGCTGAGGGTCGGCGTAGCGTCGCTCACCGATCGGGTCCTGCCGCACCTCTTCCCGACGTTCGACGAGAAAGTCTTCGCGGCGACCATGCGGCACTCAATCGGAATCGAGCGGCCGCCGCCGACCCGTCGCCGGCGCAACACAACCATCCTCGCGGCGCTCAACGGCCTCGGCACACAGGGGTTCTTCCCACCGACTCCGGAGCGGCGGATCGCCGTCGTCCTCAGCGACTTCGAGACGGAGCCGTTTGCGGCCGCAGCGCTCGGCGCGCGCCTGCGCCGCCAGCGCGTCGAGCTCCTCCTCGTGCATGTCTGGGACGAGCAGGAGCGGATCTTCGGCGGGCTCGGCGACGCGGACTACCGGCCCGATCCCGCGAGCACCGGCACCATGGCGCGGCTCTCGGCGGGAGCCGGCGCGGACGCCTTCGGCGAGGCGGAGCTCGGGCAGGCGCGCGCGGCGCTGCGGGAGCAGCTCGGCGAAGGCACGCGCCGACCGCGCTGGCAGGGACGCTCGCGGACCGAGCTCGCACCGTGGCTTGCGCTGGCGGCCTTCATCCCTGTCGGCTTCGTCCTCTGGCGCCGCAATCTGGGGAGATAGCGCCCGGCACTCTCGCTACAACTAACGCGTGCGCCTTCCCGTAGCGATCGCTGCCGTCGCCACTCTGCTCCTGCCCGGGACGGCGCTCGCGCGCGAGTGCGGCATCCCCGATTCGAACCCGCTCTGGGTCGACTACGCCGGGCACGACTCGCCCATGCCCCACAAGCCCGGGCTCACGCTCGCCTTCTCCTCGGGGACGGAGAAGCCGGCCGCCGCGCGGGCGGCCGGCTCGGCAACCGTCCTCTTCGACCTCAACTTCAATCGGCGCGTCGGCACGCCGACCGTTCCGACGGATCCTGCGACGATCGCCGACCGGGCCGACCGCCTCTACGACTTCGCGGTCTCCGTGACCGGCTGCCAAACGCCGTGGATTGCCCTCAACGAGCTCTTCGGAGCCCAGACGCCCACTCCGTGGACGGCGACGACTGCGCAGTATCGGGCGAACACTCTCGCGCTCGTCCGGCGGCTGAAGGAGCGTGGAGCGCTTCCGGCGATGACGATCGCGAACCCGCCCTACACCGGCGGCGAGGCCGCGCAATGGTGGCGTGACCTCGCAGCGTCGGCGCTGCTGATCCGGCAGGTCTTCTTCACGTCGCCGAACGTGCCGCAGCTACACGCGCTCGGACCGTTCCGTGCCAGCCGGTCGATGCGCAGCGGCATGCGCGCGCTCGTACGCAAGTTCACCGACATCGGGATCCCCGCGAGCCGCGTCGCGCTCGAGCTGCAGTTCCAGTCGGCGCCGGGCACGGGAGGGCGCGAGGGTCTGCAGCCGCGCTCGAAGTGGCTCGAGATCGTGAAGCTCGAGACGCTCGCGGCACGTCAGGTGACGAAGGAGCTCAGGACCCACTCGATCTGGTCGTGGGGCTGGGCCACGTTCAGCCAGGCCGGCATCGACGAGGACAAGAGCGAGGCCGTGTGCGTGTACCTCTGGGTGCGCGACCCCGGGCTCTGCAGCGGCCCCGGTGCGGCGGGGCCGTCCTTCGACACTTCTCTCACGGTGGGACAGCTCGAGCTGCCTGCCGGCGTTGTGTGCACGCTTCCGGCCGGCACGCTCCGGTCGAGCGTCGTCGCGCCGTTGACGCGGGCGATCGGCGATCAGGACGTGGCCGAGAGCGTCGTGCTCGAGCGGCTCATCCTGCAGGAAGAGGTTCGGCTCGATCCGCAGGCCGTGCTGATCGCGGAGCGAGCGTTCGTCGACGACCACTTCCGCGGCAGCTTCACGTCCTACCTCGCCGCCCTGAGGCGGATCAGGCTGACGCAGACTGCGGCGAGGGGCCTTCTCCTGGACGAGCTCCGGCGGGAGGCCGTGCGGGCCCGCTTCTCGCCGGCCCGGCCGGGCGGGCCGCAGCTCTTGGAGTTCCACGCCACGTACGGCGGCCTACAGGCCCGCCTGGTCGAGACGACGCGCCCCGTGGCGTGGCTCGGTGGGCGAACCCGTGGCCTCGCGATCGAGACGTTCGCGCCGGCCCGGATCTTCTCTCTCGCGGGTCCCGGACGCGTGCGCACGATGCACGGGCGCGTCGACGTGCGGCCGCTCGAGGACACCGTCGCGCTCGGCGCGATTCCGCTCGTTGACGCGCGTCCCGCGATCGAGGCGTCGCTGAACCGCTTCGCCCGCGTCCACGCCTACGAGGCGTGGCTGGCGAAGGCGCAGGAGCAGGCACTCGCCCAGGCGACCTGTGTCGGCGACGAGCTTCCCGCCCCGGCGGCGCTGACGCTCGACGACTTGCTACCGCTGGAGTCCTTTACCCGTTGACAAGATGCAGGGCATCCGGCAACTCGATCACGAGGAGGATCCGATGGCAGGGAAGGCCGACTTCACCGAGGAGGAGTGGGAGCAGCTTCGCAAGGGCGCGACGGGTGCGGGCCTACTCGTCTCCGCGAGCGATCGCAGCTTCTTCGACAGCTTCAAGGAGGCAGGGTCGCTCGCCAAGCACCTCGCCGGAGGAAAGTCCGGCGATAGTCAACTCGTGCGCGAGCTCGCAGGTGAGCGCGGCTCGGGCTTCGGCGTGAGGTCGTCCCAGGAGGAGCTCGAGTCGGGGACAATCGAAGCACTCCGATCGTCGGCTGCGACGCTGCGGCAGAAGGCGCCCGACGAGCTCGACGCCTACCGCGCCTTCGTGCTCGACGTGGCCGAGCGCGTGGGCAAGGCGGCCGGCGGGGGCGAGGAGGCCGAGGCGGCCACGCTCGGGAAGATCAAGCACGCGCTCGACTGAAACAGTCGAGCGTGTGGTCGTCGACAAGGCCGGCGGCCTGCATGAAGGCGTAGCAGGTCGTCGGGCCGACGAAGCGGAAGCCGCGCCGCTTCAGTTCCTTGCTCATCGCCGTCGACTCGGGTGTCACGGCCGGGATGTCGGCGACGTCGCGCCAGTCGTTGATGCGCGGCTCGCCGTCGACGAAGGACCAGAGAAGCTCGGGCAGCGGCAGGTCGAGGTCGAGCGCGGCGCGCGCATTCGTGATCACGGCCTCGATCTTCCCGCGGTGGCGCACGATGCCGGCGTCGCCGAGCAGCCGCTCGACGTCCCGCTCGCCGAAGCGCGCGATCGCCTCGATGTTCCACTCCGCGAACGCGCGCCGGTAGCCCTCACGCTTGCGGAGGATCGTCGACCACGAGAGCCCCGCCTGCGCGCCCTCGAGGTTGAGGAGCTCGAATAGCCGCCGCTCGTCACGCTCGGGCGAGCCCCACTCCTCGTCGTGATAGGCGACGTAGAGCGGGTCGTCGAGCGGCACCCAGGCGCAGCGATTCATTCCCGTGACGGTACCGATCTTGCGTTTGTCCGCGACTCCCGCCAGAGTCGAGTACCAAGCAGAGGACGTCGTGCACGAAGTAGCTTCCGGCCAGTTCTCTTTTGTGGTCGAGTGGGAGACACGGATGTTCGATTCTCTGACGACGGTTGCGGCGATGTCGCGGCAAGACCTGTTCTTCGCGCTCGCGGTCGCTGCGACGCTCGCGACGCTGGCGTTGTTCGTCGTCACGGTGCGCGCCGACTTCGCGGGCCCGGCGAAAACGCTCGGTCGCCGGGACCGGCGTCATCCACCCGGCGGTGCGCGTGATCCTCGCGATGCGCTCGCGCTCGTCGGGGACACACTCGCTGCGACGCACAATCCCCACGCCCTGCTGCCGGTCATTCTGCGCGCGACCGCCGAGGCGACCGGGGCGGCTGCGGGGCGGCTGGTGGATGAAGGCAGCGAGGTCGCGAGCGTCGGCTCGATCCCGCGCTCCTCCGAGCCGCTCACGCTGGAGCTCGCGGCGCCCGGTGAGGGGCCGACGACGATGGTGCTCTACCCGCCAACCGGCGGCTTCGACCCCGAGTCGCAGCGCCTCGCCGTCTGGCTCGCGGCCCAGGCTGCGATCGCCGTCGAGAACGCTCGCCTCCACGACGTCGTCCAGCGGCAGGCGGTCACGGACGAGCTGACCGGGCTCGTCAACCGGCGGCGGTTCATGACTGCACTCGAGCACGAGCTCGGCCGCACTTCCCGCACCCTCCCGCCGGCGATCATTCTGGCGGATCTCGACGACTTCAAGCGCGTCAACGATCGTTTCGGCCACCCGGTCGGAGACGCGGCCCTGCAGGCCTTCGCCCGTGCGCTCGTCGACCACGTGCGCGACGTCGACATCGCGGCCAGGCTGGGCGGGGAGGAGTTCGCCGTCCTCCTGCCCGAGACGCCGCTCTCAGGGGCGGCGGCGGTCGCGATCCGCCTCCAGCGCTCACTCGCGCGGATACCGCTTCTCGTCCGCGGCGGGCGTGACATCACCCTCACGGCGAGCATCGGCGTCGCCCAGCAGGTGGACGGCGAGCCGGCCGAGTCGCTGCTTCGCCGGGCCGATGCAGCGCTCTATCGTGCGAAGGCGGAGGGAAAGAACAGGGTTGTCCAGGCCGACGTGGTCCAGCCTGGCGTACATCCGCTTTCCTGACAATACTCCGTAGGTGCGCATTCCCTGGGCGACTGTTCGTGTGTCCTCACTCGTGGCCTCGGCCGCTGCGGCCGGGTACTTCTGGCACGGCGCGCTCGAGGATCCCGGGTCTGTGGAGCGGATCGTCGTACCCGGCTCGACGGCGGTCGACGAGGCTCCGATCGTCATCCCCGTGCCGGCCCCGGCGCCTCGGGCGGGCGCGCCCAGGCGGGCGCCGCCAAGTGCGGCACCGCCGGCCGCGGCCGCCCCTGTGCCCTCGCCCGCCGGAGACACGCCGACTACGGACGACGTGGCGGCCGGCGCGCCCCCGGCGACGCCCGCCGCACAACCGGTCTCGAGGCCGCTCCCGCCGGAGCCCACCTCGACGACGGCGCCGCCGCCGACTCCGGCGCCGAGCCCGCCGCCCAGGCCGGCGCCGCGTCCCGTGCCCAGCCCGACGCCGACTCCGGCACCGAATCCGACGCCCACTCCAAGTCCGACTCCGAACCCGGATCCGACGCCGAACCCGAGCCCGACGCCCAACCCGACGCCGACTCCGAGCCCGACACCGACTCCCAATCCGCCTAACCCGACCCCCAACCCCGAACCGACGCCGGTTCCGCCGCCGGTCACCGAGCAGCCGACACCCCCGGAGGACAACGACCGCCCGGGCCACGGCCACGGCGACGACAACCACGACCACTCCGGCCCGCCCGGGCGTGAGAAGGACAAGGAGAAGGAGACGGACCGGGACGGGGAAGGGCCCGGCGAGCGTCCGGGGCCGGGCAGCGACGAGAACGCCCACAGCGGCTCGTCCGGGCAGGAGCAGAAGCCCTAGCGGTCAGCATCATCGCTCCGGTTGCCAGGGCCGCAGGCGCGGGAGCCAGCGCCGCACGTGCGCCCGGTAGGTGCGGTACTCCTCGCCGAACCGGCTTTCGAGACCGGGCTCCTCGACGAGCGGGAAGTAGAGGGCGTTCACTGCGAACACGACTGCGAACCACGCCAGCAACGCGACCGACCCGAACAAGACCGCCTCGCCGAGGAGGATGAAGAGGACGCCGCTGATCATCGGGTTGCGCACGTGGCGGTAGGGGCCCTCCACGACGAGCCTCGTAGTCGGGTCCCACGGGGCGAGCGTGCCACTCCCCTCCGTTGCGAAGAGCGAGACGGTCCAGCCGACGAGCGCGAGGCCGGTCGCGATCAACCCGGCTCCCAGAAGGGTCGGCACGACCGCGAGCGGGCCCGGCAATCCCCAACCGACATTCGCCGGCCAACTGCGCCAGGTGATCAGCGCCGGGACGGCGAGCGCGACCGTGCCCGGACAGAGGACGATCGCGCGCGCATGCCGCCAGGGTCCCACGATCCGATCATGCTGACGTCAGCTGCAGGGCGGCACATGAGTGGGCAGAGGAACCCGCGTTGCGGGACGGGCTTACGATGGAGATCGTGGAGCAAGCGACGGACCGGGCGGCGCGGATCGAGTACGTCGGTCACGCGACCGTGCTGCTCGAGCTGGACGGAGTGCGGATCCTCACCGACCCGCTCCTGCGCAAGCGCGTCGTGCACCTCCGGCGTGCGGTCGCACCCCCGGCAACCCCGCCGCAGTCGCTCGACGCGGTGCTGATCTCCCACCTGCACTACGACCACCTCGACTTCCCGTCGCTCCTGCGGCTCGGACGCGTGCCGCGGCTCGTCGTCCCGCGTGGGGCCGCGAAGCTGATCGGGCGCAAGGTTCTCGGCAGCCCCGTGGTCGAGCTCGGCAGGGGAGAAACGATGGAGCTCGGCGCGCTGCGTCTCCGCGCGACGGCCTCGGTCCACGACGGGCGTCGGCTGCCGATCGGCGTTCGCGCCGAGTCGGTCGGGTACGTCGTCGAGGGCTCGTCGTCGATTTACTTCGCGGGCGACACCGAGCTCTTCCCCGGCATGTCCGAGCTTGCGCCGGTCGATGTCGCGTTGCTCCCGATCGCGGGCTGGGGGCCGAAGCTCGGTCCGGGGCACATGGATCCGCGCGCAGCCGCCGAGGCGGCACGGCTTTTGCGGCCGGCGGTGGCGATTCCGATCCACTGGGGCACCTATTTCTCGACACCGCTGTGGAGGCGCAAGCGGGCGGCGCCCGCGACGCCGCCCCCCGAGGAGTTCCGCCTGCACGTCCAAGAGCTCGCTCCCGAGATCGAAGTGCGCGTGCTCCAGCCCGGGGAGACCACCGTCGTCCATGCCCGCGGCTGATCCGCGCGGATGGAGACCGTCCGCGTAGCGGAGCTGCTCGCCGGTCTATCCCTTATCAGCGACATCGGCATGGGTCACGCGCCGGACGAGGCCGTGCGCACGTGCCTGCTCGCGACCCGCCTCGGCTCCGAGCTCGGTCTCCCGGACGAGGCCGTCACGGACACCTATTTCACCGCGCTCCTGCAACACGTCGGTTGCACCGCGTCCGCCCGCGACCTTTCGCTCGCCTTCGGCGACGATGTTGCCGTCAACCGGGCGGGGTCGCGAACCGACTCCAGCCGCCCGACCGAGGTGCTCTTCTCGTTCCTTCCCCAGGTGACGGCCGGGCTACCGCTCCTGGAGCGCGTGCGCGTGACTGCGAACGTCCTGGTGCGCGGGAATCGCATCGGCGATGCGGTCGCGCATGCCAATTGCGAGGTCGGCTCCGCGACCGCGCGTCGTCTCGGTCTGTCGGAGGGCGTCCAGCAGGCCCTCTACCAGGCGTTCGAGTGGTGGAACGGGAAGGGGACGCCGGCCGGCCTCCGGCACGACGAGATCGCGCTCCCGACCCGGCTCGTCCACGTCGCCTCTCAGGCCGTCCTCTTTGCCGGGCTGGGCGGCGCCGAGCTCGCGGCCGAGGTCCTCCGCCGCAGATCGGGGAGCTACCTGGATCCGGTCCTCGCCGAGGAGGGCGCACGGCGGTGCGAGGGTCTCCTGGGCGAGCTCGAGGAGGCGGACGTGCTCGCCGCCGTGGGAGCAGCCGAGCCCGAGCCGCACCGCACCGTCTCGGAGCTGGAGCTCGATGACGTCGCACGCGCCTTCGGAGACGTCGTCGACCTGAAGTCGCCCTTCTTCCACGGTCACTCGGCGCGGGTGGGGGAGCTCGCCGAGGCGGCTGCTCGGGAGCTCAACCTCGGCGAGAAGGAGTGCGTGGCGCTCCGGCGCGCCGGCTTCCTCCACGACGTCGGCCGCGCGGGCGTTCCGACGAGCATCTGGGAGAAGCCCGGCTCGCTGACCGGGATCGAGTGGGAGCAGGTGCGGCTGCACGCGTACAACGGCGAGCGCGTGCTCGCCCGGTCCGGCGCGCTCGCTCCACTCGCTCCGCTCGCAGGCATGCATCACGAGCGGCAGGACGGCTCGGGCTACCACCGCGGCCTGCCGGGCCGGTCGATCCCTGTCCCCGCGCGCGTGCTCGCCGCGGCCGACACGTTCGTCGCGCTCACGCAAGAGCGACCCCACCGCGCTGCGCTCGACCCACGCACGGCGGGCGACCGGCTGCTGGACGAGGCCCGGCACGGCCGGCTCGACCCCGACGCGGCCGACGCCGTGCGGGCGGCGGCGGGGCTCGCGAGACCGAAACGGCGCGCCTTCCCGGCCGGTCTCACCGCGCGCGAGGTGGAGGTGCTGCGCCTCGTGACGCAGAGCCTCTCGAACGCGGAGATCGC
This sequence comes from uncultured Gaiellaceae bacterium, assembly GCA_963802765.1. GTDB lineage: Bacteria > Actinomycetota > Thermoleophilia > Gaiellales > Gaiellaceae > Gaiellasilicea. The sequence continues at coordinate 19,674 of CAWDJZ010000008.1, read as the reverse complement.
GCGACGGCTCGTGATCTCGCCCCGCACGGCCGAGCATCACGTCCAGCACATCTACGGAAAGATCGGCGTCTCCACACGCGCGGGTGCCACGCTCTATGCGCTCGAGCACGACCTCCTCGCCTGAGATCACATCGGTAGACGCCGTGCAGTCCACGTCGCGCGGAGCGTCGAGGCGGCCGCCGGCTCGTGCGTGTACTCCTCGCCTACCGCGGTCACCACAAAGCCCGCGGCTTGGAGGGAGGCGCGGACATCCGCATCGGCGTGGAAGTACTGCCTGTGCTGCTCGCTGAAGGAGTCACCGGCACGGGGCCGCGTGAGCTCGATCGTGGTGTCGCAGGTGCGGGCGTCGGGATCCACGGTACTGCTGATCACGAAGCCGTGCCCGGCTGATTCACCCGCGACGTCGGGGTTGGAGATCGTGAAATCCATCATCGCGTCGGTGTGCAGATCGAAGACGAGCCAACCGCCGGGCCGAATGCGGAGGGCCACCGCGGCCATCGTCTGTCGCAGCTCGGCCGGAGTCAGGTAGTTGAGACCGTCGAACGTGCACACCGCCGCGTCGAAGACGCCTTCGACCGTCAGGTCCGGGAGGGTCATCCGGCGCAAGGACACGTCGGGGCCGAGGCGCTCGCGAGCGAGGGCCAGCATCGCGTCGGATGCGTCGACGCCGACCACCCGGTAGCCCCGGGCGGTCAACTCATCCGCGAGGAGGCCGGTGCCGCAGCAGAGATCGAGCACGGAGCGAACTCCCTCCGGGTCGGCACTCCAGAGCTCGTCGAGGAACGAGGCCCACCGAGCATGGCAGGGGTCGATGACGATCTCGTCGTAGACCCCTGCCAGCTGCGAGTACGCCTCGACGTGCCTCAGGGCCCGCCGCGCGTCCGCTCAGATTCCGAGGATCTTGGCCTTGCTGGCTGCGAACTCCTCATCGGTGAGGACGCCCTGAGCGTGAAGGTTCGCCAGGTTCTGGAGCTGCGCGGTCGCGTCGTCCTCCTGTCCGGCGGCGGCGGAGCGGCGGCCTGCTGCGCCGCGTACTGCTGGGGGTCCTGCTCCTCCCACCTGGCGTTCTGACGACGCGCCACGCGCCCGGAGACGGCCGTGGCGGTTCCCGCGACGACAGCGGTGCGGGTTGCCATGCGTAGAAGTCCCATGTCGTTCCTTTCGATCTCGAAGTGGACGGGTCTAGGCTGCGTCGACGACGGCTGTCACGACGTCGACCGGGATCCGGATCGAGTCGATCACGACCGCGTCTGCAGCCTGGAGGGCGTCGACCAGCTTTGCGGCCCAGAGGTTCTCGAATGCGACCAGGAGGGCTGAGCTATTGGCCGGGAGGTCGTCGCTGACCTCCTCGGCGTCCTCGGGCCCCAACGCACCCGGCTGCGCCACGTCGATGGAGAGGAAAGCCGCGCCCTCCTCGTCGATGTCCGCAGCCTCCAGTGACGTCACGGCGCCGTCTGCATCCTTCATCACGAAGAGGAGATCGAGCACTCGAATCGTTCCGTTCTCCACGAGCTCCAAGATCGCAGGGGCGATCCGCCCGGTGAACTTGTTGCCTGGAAAACCAATGATGTATACGTCGACGGGGCCGACTGCCATGAACTCTCCTTGTTGGAACTGCGCTTCACCTGAAGACATGCTCGAACGGATCACCGGCCGTGAAACACGCCTCCTCGCTCGGCCGCACCAGTATATGCCCGCGCCCGCCAGCGGATCTGATCCTCGAGCCGTTCGAGCACGGGGTCGGCGGCGTTCGTGGGCGCGATTGTCTCACGGTCGCCGGCATGCGACGCTGCGAAGTCGAGATGGCGGTCACGGTCGTCCTGGACCACCCGCGGCAACATCTGCTCCGCCGCGCGTGGCGTCAGCTCGGCGCCTTCTGGGGCGGCACGCTGCTTGTCGTCGGGCTCCTCGCGTCGCTCGTCGCCCTCCCGACGACGCTCGCGGTCGCGACCTTCGTCCTGGGCCGGTTTGACGAGCCGGCGGCCGGCGAGGAGCCGTGGCCGACACCGGAAGTGCCGGTCGAGGAAATCGTTCTCGCCTGGGGGATCTCGACCCCGATCGCGATCGTCGGCCTCATGATGGGGCCGCGGCTGCTCCGCGGGGAGCGGAAACTCGTCCTCTTCCTGCGCCGCTTCGGCTACGCCGACGCGACGAGAGCCGTCACGTTCGCCGCGGCCAAGACCGTCGGCGGCTCGTGGAGGCTCGTCACGCTGGACGACAAGGAGATCGCGCCTCTTGGCATCCCGGCCGGCACGCGGTGGCTCTACGGCGCGGGAGCCGCGCGTTCTTAGGCGGCGCAAGCTCGCCGAATTCCACTACAACCGGGTCTACCAGCTCACGCTCGCCGCGATTTGCACCGTCGTCGGGCTCGAGCTGTTGCTTAGGCCCGACCGGAGCGCCCCTCTGAATGACGGAACGTTCGATCCATACCTCGACACGCTGGAGACGATGGCGAAGCTCGAGGTCCCCGTCGACGCGGTGGGGTGGAGCCTTCCGGGCGTGTTTGCGGTCCTCGCGGCCCTTGTTCGTGCTCGAGATGGCAGTACTAGCCGTCACGTTCGGCCTCATGTTGCTCGCGGTTCCCGCTCGCGCCAGTGCTCCTTTTCCTCTGGAAGTCGGCCGACGCGGTCCAGAAAGCGGAAGAGGCCAAGACGCAATGGATCCACCGCGAGTTCGACATTTCGCACGTGGCGCAGTCCGTGGCGCAGGAGAGCCGGAAGCTGTTTGCTCCGAGGCTCGTCGTCGTGAGAGGTCCCGACTCCGACCTGGCAGCAGACCGTTAAGGGCTTTGCCGCGGTCAGTTCGGCGCCGCTTATCGACCTCTCGGACGTCTCCGAGAACGTGCTCTGGGAGATCGAGGAGCTGACGCGCATGTTCGGGGAGCGCTGCCTGCTCGTAGGCAGGCACGATCGCGTGGCGCGGCTCGCGGCTCCCGAGACGCCCGCGCCCGGCTCGCTCGACGAGCGCCTGCTCCGGCTTCTCGATGGGCACGAGGTGCTCGCGTACACGACCGACCGGCGTGGAACTCGACGGTTCGCGCGCTCGCTGCGCGCCAGGCTTCTGACGGTTACCGGCTGAGTCGGTGGAAAGCCTCGCACATACCGATACCGGGTCCGGCCCGCCGGTCGTGCTCCTGCACGGGCTGACCTGCCACCTGGGGTACTGGCAGCGGGTCGCTCCTCTGTTGGAAGGCGTGCGCGTCGTCGCGCTCGACTTCGGCGGCCACGGGCTCAGCGGACACCGCGAGTCGTACGGCTATGCGGACTACGAGCGCGATCTCGCGACCGTGCTCGACGAGCTCGAGCTCGAAGGCGTGACGGTGGCGGGACACTCGCTCGGCGGCTACGTCGCCCTGCTCGCGGCGGCCCGACGAGCGGATCACGCGGGTGGTCGCGATGGACGTGAAGACCGACTGGACGCCGGAGGACGCCGCGCTCGCCGAACGCTCCCGTGACCGCGCGCAGCGGGTCGACGCAGATCGCGGGATGATCCTCGACCGGCTGGCCAGGAGCGTCGCCCCTGTTGTGCTCACCGACGTCGAGCTCGAGACGCTGGCCGAGCGTTCGCTCGAGCCCGCCGAGGGCGGCTGGAGATTTCGCTGGGATCGGCGAGTGCTCGCGACCGAGCCGATCGATCCATTTGCCTTTCTCGGCCGGGTTCGCTGCCCCGCCTGCGTGATCGCGGCTCGGAGAGCAACGTGATGCCGCCAGACGCCGCGCGCCGCTTCGCCGAAGCGATCCGGACGCGACGCTCGAGCTCGTCGAAGGCGCCGGTCACCACGTCGAGCTGGAGGCTCCGGAGGCCGTCGCCCGGGCGATCCTCGCCGGGTGAGCTGGCCTCCGATCGCCTCCGGGTCGCCCCCTCACGGCGCGTGCGCGTGCATCGCCGCGCCCGCTTCGGAGCAGCAGCTCGAGCGCGGACCTCAGGGCCAGACGGCGCCTGCGCCGGTGCCGCCTCCCCTGCGCCCGACGCAACAGGCGCTCGGAATCGGCCTCGGCTCGCAGCCTCTGCTGCCGCTCATGGGTCAGCTGTCGAAGCTCCTCGAAATGCAGCATGACGTTTCCTCCTTTCGGGTCTCGTGGAACGCGTGAGTCGATTCGGGTACGTGCGTGCACGTGAATTGCTCACCAACATGAACCATCCTTTCTTGCTGGATATCGGGTATTGGCCCGCGAAAAAGAAGGCGGAATTACCGCGTGCTTTTCTCTAGGGCTTGCTTGCGACTCGTGGGAAAAGCTAGTCTGGGAGCCGAAGCTACGCCGTAAAGAGGCGAGGCCAGCAAACAGGGTTGACCGCTGCGTGGATCAGTGCTGACCTCCTCTCTCGGCGGGAGCCGAGCAATGCGCTCGACTGGAGGCAGATATTCTGCACCTTCTCGTCCGGCGTGTCAAGGAATCCGGCCGAAATTCCTTTTGGCAATCGGTGACGTATTACCGCCCGTGAAGCTCGTCGGTCTTCGCGGCCATGATGAAGTCGTTCCGGTGCAGCCCCTTGATCTTGTGCGTCCACCACGTCACGGTCGTCCTGCCCCACTCGGTCAGCAGCGCGGGGTGATGGCCTTCCTCCTCGGCCAGCTCGCCCACCTGCGTCGTGAACGCGAGCGCCTCCGCGAAGTCGTCCGCCGGGAAGACGCGCTGCAGGCGCTTGATGCCGTCGAGCTCGACCAGATCCCAGTCGGGGATCTGGGGGTGCAGCTCGGCGATCTCCTCGTCGGTCGCGGTCGGCGCGTCACGGCGGCAGGCGACGCACTTCTGCTGTGTCAGTCGCTCCACTCACTCACCTCGAGCGTCAGCGTAACGGCGCCTGCTTGCCGAGGGCGTTGGGTTAGGGTCGCATTGTGGGGTTCTACGACTGGATGCTCGCCCTCCACCTGCTGGCCGCCTTCGCCGTCGCCGCGGCCCTCGTGCTTTTCAGCGTGCTCGTCGTGGCCGGCCGTCGGGCCGCGACGCTCGAACAGACGCGGCTGCTCTTCCGACTCGCCCCGATCGGGAATCCGTTGATCGGCGTGGGCATGGGGCTGACGCTCCTGCTCGGCATCGTGCTGGCGATCGACTCCGACGACTACCAGCTCTGGGACCTCTGGGTGATCCTCGCGCTCGTGCTCTGGGCGTTGATGGCGTGGGTCGGGCAGCGCACGGACGCGTACTACCGCGTGGTGCAGGAGCTCGCGCAGAGCGGGGACGCCGGCGCCGAGGCCGAGGTGCTCGCGCGGCTGCGAGCGCCGACCGGTGCGCGCTTCCAGGCTGCGTCGGTCGTCGTCTTCCTGCTGATCGTCCTCGACATGATCTTCAAGCCGTGGGCATGACGATGCTCGCCTCGGTCCGCCCCGACGACGTCAACGTCGCGCTGCTCGTGCACGTCGCGGGGGCGATGGCGATGGTCGGCGCCCTCGTGACCTCGGCGGCCGCGACGCTCGTCGGCTGGCGCGACGAGACCGCCTCGTTGCTCCGGCTCTCCACCAAGACGCTGCTCTTCGTTGCCTTGCCGGCCTTCATCGCCATGCGAGTTGGCGGCGAGTGGACGTACGTGGAGGAGAACCTCGACGACGCGCCGGACCAGGTGTGGGTGGGGATCGGCTTCATCACCTCCGACCTCGGCGGCCTGCTCCTGCTGATCGCGCTCATCCTGGGCGGGATCGGGCTCCGGCGCACGCGGTCGGGCGGAGGCACAGGGCTGCTGAAGGCGAGCGGCGTGATTGCTGCACTCCTCGTCGTGATCTATGTCGTCGCGATCTGGGCGATGGGCGCGAAACCCACCTGACCCCGAAAGGAGATCCATGGACTGGAAGCTCGAGCTGGTGGCCGTCCCCGTCTCGGACGTCGACCGCGCGAAGGCCTTCTACACGGAGCAGGTCGGCTTCAACGCCGACCACGACCACCGAATGGGCGACGAGATGCGGTTCGTGCAGCTGACGCCGCCCGGATCCGCGTGCTCGATCGCAATCGGCAAGGGGATCATGGAGACGGAGCCGGGGTCGGTACAGGGTCTGCAGATGGTGGTCGAGGACGTCGAGGCGGCACGCGCTGAGCTCGTCGAGCGCGGAGTCGAGGTCAGCGAGGTCCAGGTGTTCGACTGGGGGTCGTTCGTCTTCTTCAGCGACCCGGACGGCAACGGCTGGGCCGTGCAGCAGATTCCCGACCGGGGGTAACGCCAGGGACTAAGCTCGGCTCGGCGATGAGCGAAGCCGCCACGACAGCCGAAGCCCCGGGGCGTCCGCCCGCGGCGGGGATGGCCTGGATTCCGGGCGGCACGTTCCAGATGGGCTCGGAGTCGTTCTACCCCGAGGAAAGGCCCGTTCACGGGGTCGCCGTGGATGGCTTCTGGATGGACGAGCATCCGGTGACGGCGGCCGAGTACCGGCGCTTCGTGCGCGCGACCGGCTACCTGACGGTCGCCGAGCGCCCGCTCGACCCAGAGCAGTACCCGGACGCCGACGCCGAGCTCCTCGTTCCGGGCTCCCTCGTCTTCACCAAGACGTCCGGCCCGGTCGACCTCGACGACTACCGCAACTGGTGGGAGTACCGGCCGGGCGCGTACTGGAAGCGTCCGGGCGGGCCCGGCACCACGATCAACGGCCGCGACCGGCACCCCGTGGTGCACGTTGCCTGGGAGGACGTCGAGGCGTATGCGGCCTGGGCCGGCAAGGAGCTGCCGAGCGAGGCCGAGTGGGAGTTCGCAGCGCGCGGCGGGCTCGAGGGCGCGGCGTTCGCGTGGGGGGACGAGCACTTCCCGGACGGGAAGCCCATGGCGAACACCTGGCAGGGCGAGTTCCCGTGGCAGAACCTGAAGGCAGACGGCTACGAGGGAACCTCGCCCGTCGGCAGCTTCCCGCCGAACGGCTACGGGCTCTTCGACATGACCGGGAACGTCTGGGAGTGGACGTCCGACTTCTTCACGCAGGAGCACGCCGCCGACCCCGAGTCACCCTGTTGCGTGCCCGTGAATCCGCGCGTGACGAGCCCCGACGAAAGCCATGCGTCTGCCGGCCAGCCCGGTGAGCGGTTCCCGCGCAAGGTGATCAAAGGCGGCTCGCACCTCTGCGCGCCGAACTACTGCCTCCGCTACCGGCCCTCCGCGCGCCAGGCGCAGATGGTGGAGACGTCGATGGCGCACCTCGGCTTCCGCTGCATCGTCCACGCTCACTAGTGCGCATTCCCGGACTGGAGCGGGCGCGAGCCGTGCGAGGCCCGCGCTTCGTCCGGGCCCTGCGGGCCGCGGTCACGGGATACGCGCCGGACGGCTGCCCCCAGTACGCGGCCGCAATCGCCTTCCACGTGCTGCTCGCGCTGTTTCCGTTCGCGCTTCTGCTCGTCACCATCGCGGGGTTCCTGCTGCAGGACGACGAGCGCCGCGCCGACGTCGTCGCCGAGATCGTCGACCGCGTGCCGCTCGTGGCCGACGCGGGCGTCGAGGTCGACCAGGCGCTGGCCGCGTCGTCGGCGCCGCTCGGCCTGCTCGGCGCGGTGGGCATCGTCACGATGCTCTGGTCGGCGAGCGGGATGATGGCGGCGCTTCGGCACGGCTTGAACGCCGCCTGGAAGGTCGAGCGTCGTCACCCGTTCGTGCGCGGCAAGTTGATCGACGTCGCGCTCGTCGTGGCGGTCGACCTGCTCGTGCTGGTCGGCATCGGGCTGACGCTACTGCGGCCGCTCGTGAGCGGGCTCGTCGAGGACGCCTCGGTCCTCGACGCCGCATTCACGAGCTGGCTCGCCGGCACCCTCTTCGGGCTGATCGTGCCGCTTGCCGTGACGTTCGCCGCGCTCGCGGCGATCTACCGCCTCGTACCCGCGTCGCTGCCCCGGCTGGCCGACGTGGCCGTTGGTGCTGCACTCGCCGCGCTCGCCCTCCGCGTGCTCGAGGCGGGCTTCGCGATCTACGTGGCGCGCTTCGCCGACTACGACGTCGTCTACGGATCGCTGGCGACCGCGGTTGCGTTCCTCTTCTTCGTCTACCTCGCGGCGAGCATCGTGCTCTTCGGCGGCGAGGTCGCCGCGGCCTGGCCTGCAACGCGAGCGATGCCGGTCCTGACATAGTCGCAGGGTCAATGACGTTGGGAGGACCCTGTGTTACTCGCCGCTGACTACCCGTTCTTCGACCTGTTCTGGACGATGATCATCTTCTTCTTCTGGGTCATCTGGATCTGGATGCTGATCGTGATCCTGTCGGACGTCTTCCGCCGCCATGACGTCGGAGGCGGGAAGAAGGCCATCTGGTGCATCTTCATCATCCTCGTGCCGTTCATCGGCGTGCTCTCCTACCTGTTCGCGAACAGCGACGGGATGGCCGAGCGGCGCATGAGGGATGTGCAATCCTCCCAGGCGCAGATGGACGACCGCATAAGGTCGGTCGCGAGCACAGGCGGGCCGGCGGCCGAGATCGAGAACGCGAAGCGGTTGCTCGACACCGGCGCGATCACCCAGGAGGAGTTCGAAGCGATCAAGGCCAAGGCGCTGGCCTAGCTCGAGAGGGAGGGCAGGCGGGCGGCGCCCGCCTGCCCGCTCGTCTCGATCAGGCCCTCGTCTCGGGCGGGACCTCCTGCAGGACCCAGGTGTTGCCGTCGGGGTCGCTGAAGTCGGCGTACGAGCCGTACTTGCCGTGGGCGGGGTCGACGCCAGGCTTCCATTCGCCCGCCTCGCGGTCGAAGTGCCGGATCTCACCAACCTCGACGCCGCGACCGGCGAGCTCCTTCCGCGCGGCTTCGATGTCCTCGACCACCAGGTGCGTGCCCCGGTAGGAGCCCGGTTCTGCGTTGGTGATCCCCATGCCGATCGTGATCGAGCAGGCTGAGCCCGGCGGCGTCATCTGCACGACGCGGAACTCCTCGGTCGGGCTCGTGTCCACGTCGAGGTGGAAGCCTGCTTGCTCGGTGTAGAACGCCTTGGCGCGATCCACGTCGGCGACGGGAATCAGCACCAGCTCGAGCCTGAAGTCCACGGTGGAGCCTCCTTCGTTGGCCGGTTGGTCGGATCCAAACCTATTGCGTGGTCAGGTCCGGCGGCTGCGCATCGCGAAACGGTCGTCCGACCGGCGCCGGAAGACGCGCTCCGCACGGCCTTCGAACCAGCCCGTCCGGACCTCCGGCGCCGACGGCGTATCGAAGAGCGGCACGAACGGCTTCAGGTCGAGCACGGGCGTCCCGTCCAGCAGATCGAGGCCGTCGACGACGACAGCGGTGTCGTGAACCGCCACGATCCGGGCGAGCGAGATCCCGATCGGATTCGGCCTGCGCGGCGAACGTGTCGCAAACGTCCCGTGGGCCCGGTCGTCGAGGAAGGCGGGCACGGTGGCGTCCCAGCCGAGGCTCTCGTGCAGGTGTGCCACGACCCAGACGTGGGAGAAACCGTCGAGATCCGCGAGGCAGCCCCGGTGCGTCTCGGAAAGCTCGATCGTCGACTCGCCGCTCTCGTCGGCGATCGGCTGCAGCGGCATCCCGTCGAGCTCGCTGTGCGGTGAGGTGACGTAACCGATCGGCCGGTAGACGACGGGCTCGACGGAGCGGCTGTCGAGCAGCGACTCGACGAACGAGAGCGCGGCGCGGCCGACGGAGAGCCGCCAGAGCACGAGGGTCCGATCGAATCCCGACGTCGACGCCAGCCGCCGCTCCAGCGCCCGCTCGGTGCGGGCGAGGACGCGAGTCTGTTCCTCGAGGAGAGCGGTGGGGTCGAGGCCCGCCCGGTGATGGAACAGGAGCTTGAGCATCAGCTCCGATCGGAGGTCTCGGACGTGCTCGACCGTGCTACTGCGCCAGCGGCGGAACGCCGACCGCCCGCGCCGCGTCGCGGCCAGGGTCGTCCGAGACGGCCCTGCCTCGCTTGCGCTCGTTCCCCGGTCCTCGGCGAGGCCGGCCTCGCGGAGCTGCGTGAGGGCGCGGTAGACGAGCGGACGCTTGCACGTAAAGACGCGGCCGATTTCCCCGGCCGGGCTCAGTGCTTGCGCGATCGCCCAGCCGTGGGTGGGCTGCTCGCAGAGGAGACCGAGCGCAGCCCACTCGGGCAGTGAAGGCTCGGTTCTGGGCAGGCGGGCCATAGTCGTCGGTTCCTCAGTAGTCGATTATTGACTACCGATCTGATAGCGTAGCCGCTCCGGTGGCGGGCATGAAGCGTCTTGTCGCAGCATCGATCCTCGCGGTCGCAGTCATTGCCGCGGCTGCGTCCGCCGCGAACGAACGGAGCCGCGCATCCGCTCCCCTCACCGTCTACGCCGCTGCGTCGCTGACCGACGTCTTCAAAACGCTCGCGCCCGCCCAGCGGTACAGCTTCGCGGGCTCGAACCTCCTCGAAACCCAGATCAGGAACGGTGCTCCCGCAGATCTCTTCGCCTCGGCCGCTCCGCTGAACACGCAGCGCCTGTTCAGGGAAGGCCTGGTGGACCGGCCGGTCACGTTCACCGCCAACCGGCTGGCGCTGATCGTGCCGAAGTCGAACCCCGCCCAGATCCGGTCGGTCGACGACCTTCGGCTCAAGAACGTGAAGCTGGTGATCGCCGGGGCAGCCGTCCCCGTCGGTGCGTACACGCGGACCGTCCTGCGCAAGCTCGCGCTGTCGTCGGTCCTCTCGAAGGTGGTCAGCCAGGAGTCGGACGTCCGGGCGGTCACTGGCAAGGTCGCGCTCGGCCAGGCTGACGCCGGCTTCGTCTACGTCACCGACGCGCGCGCCGTCAGCGACCAGGTCACGGTGATCCGCATCCCGGCCCGGGGGCAGCCGCGTGTCCGATACGAGATCGCCGTCGTCTCCCGATCGTCCAGAAAGGCGGCCGCACGGGCATGGATCAGGATGCTCCTCTCGGCGAGGGGTCAGGCGGCACTCAGGAACCACGGGTTCCAGCCGCTGCCCGGTCACACGTCGTAGACGGCCTCTTCCGGTGGGCGCTCGTCCTTACGACGGGCGGCGTCCTCGTCTTCCTGCTGCTGCCCGTCGTCGCGGTCTTCCTGCAGGTGCCTCCGGGCGAGCTGATCTCGGCGCTGGGGAGCGATGCGGCTCGCGACGCGATTCGCGTCACGGCCGAGACGAACGCGATCGCAATGGCAGGCATCCTCCTGCTGGGGACGCCGGCCGCGTACTGGATCTCCACCCGGACCGGCGTGCTCCGCGACGTTCTCGTCACCCTCGTCGAGCTGCCGCTCGTCCTGCCCCCGGCGGTCGCGGGGATCGGGCTGCTCGTCGCGTTCGGCCGCGCGGGGCTGCTCGGGGAGACGTTCGAGACGCTGGGCGTGGACATCGCCTTCACGAAGGTGGCCGTTGTGCTCGCGGTGGCGTTCGTGGCCAGCCCGTTCTACCTCCGGACTGCGATCGCCGCCTTCGAAGCCGTCGATCCGACCTTGCCCGACGCGGCGCGCACGCTCGGCGCTCGCCGCGGACGCGTCTTCCTTCGCGTCATGCTCCCGCTTGCGCGCGGAGGTCTCGGCGCGGGCGCCGCGCTCGCGTTCGCGCGCGGGCTCGGCGAGTTCGGCGCGACGATCATGTTCGCCGGCTCGCTGCAGGGCGTGACGCAGACGCTCTCCCTGGCGATCTACGAGCAGTTCGACCTCGACTTCGACGTCGCTCTCGCGATCAGCGCGCTCCTGATCGTGGTCAGCGCGCTCATTCTCCTGTCCGTCAAGCTCACCACCAGATGGCGCTCCGAGTCAGGTTCACTCACCCTCTTCGCAGCTTCGACGCGTCAGCAGAACTGACCGTCGAGCCGGGCGAGACGCTCGCGCTGGTCGGCCCGTCGGGTGCCGGCAAGACGACGGTGCTGCGCGTGATCGCCGGCCTGCTCCGCCCCCTCCACGGTCTCGTGTCGCTCGATCGGACCGTCCTGCTCGACACCGAGCGAGGAGTCGACGTCGCTCCGGAGCACCGTCGGGTCGGCTACCTCTTCCAGGAGTACGCCCTCTTCCCCCATCTCGACGTGCTCGGCAACGTCCGCTTCGGCGCACGCGACGGTCGTAAGGTCGACGGCTTGCTCGAGCGCTTCCGGATCGGCCACCTGGCGAAGGCGCGCGTCCGCGAGCTCTCCGGAGGCGAGCGCCAGCGCGTCGCACTCGCGCGGGCGCTCGCCCGCGACCCTGCCGTGCTGCTGCTCGACGAGCCGCTCTCGGCCCTCGACACGCACACGAGAGCCGGTGTCCGCGCCGAGCTGCGGCAGTTGCTCGACCTGCTCCGCCTGCCCACGATCCTCGTCACGCACGACTTCGAGGACGCGGCGACCTTGGCCCACCGCGTCGGTGTCATCAGCAGTGGCGCGATCCTGCAGCTCGGTAGCCCCGGTGAGCTCGTCTCCGTCCCGGCCGACTCGTTCGTTGCGAGCTTCACCGGCGCGACGTTGCTTCCGGGACAGGCGGTCGAGACGCAGGACGGACTGACCAGGGTCACGCTCGAGAGCGGACTCGCTGTCTGGAGCGCCGACGAGGCCCGCGGCCCTGTGAACGTGGCGGTCTATCCGTGGGAGGTGTCTCTCGGCTCGGTCGCCCCCGACGACTCCCGCATGAACCACGTCAGCGCGCCTGTGCTCTCGGTCGCCGCGATGGGAAATCGAGTGCGGGTCCGTGTCGGCCCCGTCGTCGCAGAGATCACGGCCGTCTCGGCGGAGCGGCTCGACCTCCACCCGGGCGCGACGGTGACGGCGTCGTTCAAGGCGACCGCCGCGCGCCTCTTCCCGCGCTGATCGCCCGAGGTGCGCGCTCAGTCCGGGGTAGCTGTCAGGCTTCCGGGGCGGGTCAGTCACTGTTCGACAGGAGGAGGACATGAGCGAGCGCGAATACAAGCCGCTCTCAGGCTGGGCGGTAGGCGGGATCACCTTCGCCGCGGTGATGCTGGTGACGATCGGGATCTTCCAGATCGTCAACGGCTTCGTGGCGATCTTCGACGACGGGTTCTACGTCGTCACCGAGAACTACACGTTCGACCTCGACACGACCGCGTGGGGCTGGATCCACCTGCTCCTCGGGATCCTGTTCGTGCTCGCGGGCTACGGGCTCTTCACCGGGGCAACCTGGGCCGCGGTCACGGCGATCGTGCTCGCCGTCGTGAGCGCCGTCGCCAACTTCTTCTTCATCCCCTACTACCCGTTCTGGTCGCTGCTCATCATCGCCTTGAACATCTGGGTGATCTGGGCGCTGACGAGACCAGGCGCAGTCGAAAGAACCACCTGACCGTGCGTCGTGGGGCGCGCGCACGGGCGCGCCCCACGACGTGATTGCTGAGCGAGCTCAGCCGCTCAGCGCGCGCTGCTTCAGCTTCTCGTACTCCTCCTGGGAGATCGCTCCGCTGTCGAGGAGCGTCTTCGCCTGCTCGATCTCGGCCGCGGCGCCCCCGCTGCTCCCGGCGACCGACTTGACGTAGTCGTCGAACTGCGCCTGGGACTTCTGGGCGTGCTTCGATGTCCCGCTCACCCATCTTGTTGCCCTCGGCGATGAGATAGATGAAGACGCCGAGGAACGGCACGATGATCACGAAGATCATCCACAGCACCTTGCCGCCGCCGCCGATGTCGCGTCGACGGAAGACGTCGGCGATCATCCGGAACAGCAGCATGAACCATGCGATCCACAGGAAGAAGATGAGCATCGTCCAGAACACATCGAGAAACGGGTAGTCCGCTGCAACCACAGAGACCTCCTCCTCACCTTGGCATCGGCCGAACCGCCAACCTTCGCGATCCGGTCACGGAGCAGCATCTCACGTCGAGCGAGCCAGCACGATGAGTACCGACGAGGCTCTGACTAGTACGGGACGTCGAGCGCGTCGCAGAGGAACTGCATCAGCGGCCCGGCCGCGCGGCAGATCCGGGCGTACTCGTCGACGAAGCCGGGAGCGACGACGTCCTTCTCGCTCAGGCGGGCCCAGCCGAAGTAGTCCTTCCGCTTCAGGTCGTCGGCGAACGGGTGCTCCGCGTCCGCCCAGGTCGGGACGCGCTTGAGCGAGTCGCCGCCGAGCTCGAGACTGCTTGGCGAAGGCGCCGGCGCGCGTCGCCCGTTTCCAGCGGTCGGGATCAGCAACGATCGCCTCGCGGATGCGCGTCGCCGCCTGTGTGTCCGGATGCCAGATCCCGCCGCCGGCGAACACCTCGCCCGGGCCGATGTGGAGGTAGTAGCCCGGGGCGTGGGCGTCCTTGGCCCGCTCGTGCCGGAAGTGGATGCCGACGTTGGTCTTGTACGGCGACTTGTCCTTCGAAAAGCGCGTGTCGCGGTAGATCCGGAAGAGCGAGCCGCCGCTCGGCCGGGCGTCCGCGCGGAAGTGGGGGCTGATCTTCTCCAGCCGCGGTGCGAACGCCTCGACGAACGCGAGTGCCGGCTCGAGCAGGTGCTCCTCGTACCGCTCCCTGTTGGCTGCGAACCACTCGCGGTCGTTGTTCGCCCTCAGGTCGGTCAGGAACGAGAACAGCTCGGGACCGAACGACGCCTGCTTCGTCGTCGTTGCCATGCTCGTCACTCTAGACCCCGGGCAGCGTGCCGACCCAGTCGATCCGGTTCGCCTGGATCTGCCCGGTGTCGATCGCCGCCTGCTCGTCCGCCTCGTCGGTGTCGGCCAGATGGACGAAGTAGTAGGGGCCGCGCGTGAGCAGCCGACGCTCGAACCGCTCGTCCAGAACCTGGATCAGCGTCTCGCCAGAGTGCAGTCGCTCGCGTGTCGCCCAAGCGCGAAGATTGGACTCCCATTCCTGTCCGGAGTCGGCCCACCTGTCCCGGTGCCGTTGGAGCCAGTTTCCGTCGTGGTCTTGGCCGAGACGCCGGAAGCACCACCGCGCGGTGGCCTCGTCGAACCTCTCCCAGTCCCATTCCACGACGACGAGCGTGCCGCCGCTCGTCATCATGCTCGTGAGCCGGTCGAGCACCACGCCGGGGTCATCGACGTGATGGAGCGAGCTGGCCGCGATTGCGGCGTCGAATCGCTGTGGAAGCTCGAGCCGTTCGAACTCGATCCGGCGATAGTCAGGACCCTCGGGCGCCTCGGGATCGACGCCGACCGCCTCGTAGCCGCTCGAACGGAGGGAGGGAACGAAGCCGCCGAGGCGGCCGCAGCCGATCTCGACCACCCGGGCCGGCGGGGGTGGAAGCTGGGACCGAACGAGCGGCCAGAGAATCGACAGCCAGTGCTCGCCGGGCGCCATGCCCAATTGTGACCAAAGGCGTAGGGCGGGCGGCGACGCAAAGACCGGGAAGTTCTCGCGGCCGTTCACCGATCCGAAATCCACCGGTAACCAGACCGCCTCCCACGCGTACCCCGGCACTTGCAAGGCTCGGACCGTCAGCGAAGAGGGGGAGGGAATCATCGTGAAGACAGCCGCATTGAGCCGGCGCAAGTTCCTCGGCCTGTCGGGAAGCGCTGCCCTGTCGGTTGCGTTCCTCGGCCAAACACGGGCGTTCGCAGGCCCGCAGGACGGGCCGTTCGGCGACCTCGTGGCTGATCCGGGCGGTCTGCTCGACCTGCCCGAGGGCTTCCAGTACAGGGTGCTCTCGACCGAGGGCTCGCCGACCATGAGGAACAAGTCCGTCAGCGGCATCCCGGTCCCCGGGTCGCACGACGGCATGTCGGCGTTCGCCGGCCCCGGGAACACGACGGTGCTCGTACGCAACCACGAGCAGGCTGGGAGCGCGGGTCCGCCCGTTGTCGGCGTGAACCCGTACACGGCCGGCGGCGGAGGTCCCGGCGGCACGACCGCGGTCGTCGTCGGTCCGAACCGGAAGGAGCTCGACGCCTACGTGACCAACGCCGGCACGCAAACCAACTGCGCCGGCGGCGGCACGCCTTGGGGCACGTGGATCACCTGCGAGGAGACCCGCAACGAGGGCCACGGCTACTGCTTCGAGGTCATGCCGGACGACCCCGAGAACAATCTCTCCCGGACGCCGATCACCGCGATGGGCTTCTTCTCGCACGAGTCGATCGACGTCGACCCGCGCACGGGGATCGTCTACCTGACCGAGGACGACTTCCGCGGCAGCATCCCGGCTGACCCGACCACCGAGGTCGACACCGACCCCGCCTTCCGCTCCAGCTTCCTCTTCCGCTACCTGCCGAACGACCGCAGCCAGCGGCCCGGGTCGCTGCTCCAGGGCGGCACGCTGCAGGCGCTCGCGATCGACAATGCCTCTCGGAACGCCGATCTCTACAACCCGGGCCAGACGTTCGTCGTCCGTTGGATCACCGTCGATCCAGCCAAGGCCCACGATGACGCGCTCGCAGGGGGCGCGGTCCGCTTCACGCGCCTCGAGGGCTCGAACTTCACCGAGGGCGCCTTCTGGTTCGACGACACCCAGGGCGGCGAGGCACGACGGGGGCAGATCTATCGGCTCATCCCGGGGCCCGAGAACGTCCAGGGCGCGGACACGCTCGAGCTCGTGTTCGAGTCGACGAGCGCGAACGAGCTCGACCTGCCCGACAACCTGATCGTCACGCCGTGGGGCGACGTCTGGCTCACCGAGGACGGCGGCGGCGAGAACCGGATCGTCGGCATCTCGCCGGAGGGCGGCACCTACGTCTTCGCCCGCAACGCCCATCCTGAGATGAACGAGTTCGCCGGCCCGACCTTCTCTCCGGACGGAGGAACGTTCTTCGTCAACGTGCAGGACCCCGGGACGACGTTCGCGATCTGGGGGCCGTTCGCACGCCACAACCGCGCCCGGCGGCGCCTGATGGCGCACGCTGCTCCGCAAGACGCAGTACTCGCCGAAGATCTCGGGCGCGCTGGCCGAGGCGGCGGAGCGGCACAACCTCACCCGGCTCGAGGCCGCGGCCTACGACCGGCTGGGGGTGCCGCTGCTCTAGACCACGATCGCTCCGAGCCGCGACCTTGTAGAACTCGGCTCGTGAGCCTGACCCAGTACTACACGGCGACGACCCTCGACGGCTTCATCGCAGACCCCGACAACTCGCTCGACTGGCTCTTCGTCCGCAAGCGCGAGCGGGACGGGCCGTTGAACTACGACGAGTTCATCGCAGGCGTCGGGGCGATGGCGATGGGATCCACGACGTACGAGTGGATCCTCGACCACGAGTTCGGGGACAAGGATCCGTCCGAGTGGAAGTGGCCGTACGAGATCCCGTGCTGGGTGTTCACGCACCGGCAGCTGACCGTCGTTCCCGAAGCGCAGATCGAGTTCACGAGCGCCGACGTCGCCACGGTGCACAGGGACATGGTCGACGCCGCCGGCGACCGGAACGTCTGGATCGTCGGCGGCGGCGACCTGGCCGGCCAGTTCACCGACGCGGGGCTGCTGGACGAGGTCCAGGCGATGATCGCTCCAGTCACGCTGGGTGGAGGTGCGCCGTTGCTGCCGCGCCGAGTCGAGCTGCGCCTGGAGGAGCTGGGGCGGAACGGCGACTTCGCTTGCGCCAGATTCTCGGTGGAGCGATGAGTTCGGATCGCGTCCGCGGTCTACCTTTCTGACATGGCGATCAGCACCCGAGGCTCGGATCAGGAGCGAGAGCTCCTCGACGCGGCTCGAGGCGGAGACGAGGACGCGTTCCGCGGCATCGCGGACGAGTATCGCGCGGAGCTCCTCGCGCACTGCTACCGCATGCTGGGCTCGCTGCACGACGCCGAGGACGCGCTGCAGGAGACCCTGCTGCGCGTGTGGCGCGGACTGCCCGGGTTCGCGGATCGAAGCTCGCTTCGCACCTGGCTCTATCGGATCGCGACCAACGTGTGTCTCGACGCGATCGCCCGGCGGTCGAAGCGCGTGCTTCCGGTCGACCACGGCCCGCCGAGCGGCTCCACCGACGATCCCGGCCAGCCGCTCATCGAGTCCGTCTGGGTCGAGCCGTTCCCGGACGAGACTCTCGGGCTGCGGGACGGCTACGCCGGCCCCGACGCCCGCTACGAGCAGCGCGAGGCCGTGGAGCTCGCCTTCATCGCGGCGCTCCAGCACTTGTCTGCCACGCAACGCGCCGTGCTGGTCCTGCGCGAGGTGCTCGGCTTCACTGCTCGGGAAGTGTCGGAGACACTGGAGACGACAGTCGCGTCGGTGAACAGCGCCCTGCAGCGTGCCCGCAAGAACGTGGACGAGCGTCTGCCCGAGCAGAGCCAGCAGGCCACGCTGCGCTCGCTCGGTGACAAGCGGATCCGCGAGCTCGTCGAGGGCTACGTCGACGCCTGGCGCAGAGGCGATGTCGAGGCGCTCCGGGCACTCCTGGCCGAGGACGCCGTCTTCTCGATGCCGCCGTGGGCGAGCTGGTGGCGCGGCGGCGACACGATTGCAGAGTTCGCGAAGGCGGCCGTGGAATTCTGCGCCGAGGCGCGCAGCGTTCCGATACGCGCCAACGGGCAGCCCGCCGTCGCCTACTACCACCTGAACGGCGAGACGGGACGGTATGAGCCGGCCGCGCTCGACGTGATCACCTTCGAGGGCTCGCTGATCAAGGACATCACGGCGTTCGTGACCCCCGAGATCTTCCCGCGCTTCGGCCTCCCGGCCGACCTGGCGTCGTAGCACGGAGCGGCGCGGGCTCGATCTCCGAGCCGGGATGATGCGCTCGTGTCCAGCCCGTCCGAGCGCAGCGTTCGCGTCTCGACGCTCGAGCTCTTCTTCGACCTCGTTTTCGTCTTCACGATCACGCAGCTGACCGGCGTACTCGTCGAAGGCGAGGACGGCGCGGCGTTTGTCCAGGTCGTGGTCATGCTCCTCCTGATCTGGTGGATCTACGACGGGTACGCCTGGCTGACGAACGCGATCGCCACCGACCGCGTCCGGTTCAGGCTGCTCCTGCTGGGAGGGATGGGCGGGTTCCTCGTCATCGCGCTCGCCGTTCCGCACGCCTACGAGGGAGACGGGCTCGCCTTTGGCCTCGGTTACCTCGCCGTAGTCGTGCTTCACGCCGGCATGTTCGCCCGCGGAGCGTCGATCTCCGAGGTGCGCGCGATTCTCCGGATCGTTCCATTCAACCTCGTCGGTGTCGGCCTCGTGCTCGCCGGCGGCGCTCTCGGCGGAGATTGGCAATGGGCGCTGTGGGCGCTCGCGGGAGGCCTGCTCTGGGTGTCGCCGCACTTCACGACCGTCGAGGGCTTCGTCGTCTCCGTCTCGCACTTCGTCGAGCGGCACGGCCTGGTCGTGATCGTCGCGCTGGGCGAGTCGATCGTGGTCATCGGCGCCGGTGCGGCCGGTTTGCCGCTCGATCGAGGGCTCACGCTCGTCGCTCTGCTGGCGCTGAGCGTCAGCGCCGCACTCTGGTGGCTGTACTTCAGCGATCAAGAAGAGGTCGAGCGCGCGTTCGAGGACGCCACGCCGGAGCGAAGGCCGCAGCTCGCCCTGAACGGATTCGGCTACTGGCACTACGGGATCCTGCTTGGGATCGTCGCCCTTGCGGCCGGCCTCAAGAAGGCGATCGGTGACCCGTACGCCCCCCTCGGCGGCTGGATCGCGGTCGGGCTCGCGGCCGGGGCGGCGCTCTTCATCCTGTGCGAGGTCGGCTTTCGCCGAACGTTCGGAGTCCCCCGGAACCGGATCAGGCTCGTCACAGCTGCGGCGGTGCTCGCGACCCTGCCGCTCGGCACCGAGCTGAGCGCGGCCGCTCAGGTCGGAGCCATGGCGATCCTGGTTGGGCTGCGCTGGCGGACTCGAGGGAAGGCTCGTCCCGCGCGTCTAGCGAAGGAGGCCGAGCGCAGCGGCGAGGCGGCGCACCAGCACGAAGCGGCGCGGTCGTCGCGGCATGGGCCGCTGCGCGAGCTGTCTGACGTGTGGGTACATGGAGCGAG
>CAWDJZ010000007.1:0-755148 GCA_963802765.1 uncultured Gaiellaceae bacterium | reverse complement strand
CGGCCGTCCCCGAGGGCAACCTGCTCGGGCCGCGTGGCGCCGGCTTCCAGCAGTTCCTCGAGATCCTCGACGGCGGCCGGATCTCGGTCGCGGCGATGGGCGTGGGCCTCGCGCAGGGCGCCTACGACCTGGCCGCCGCCTACGCGAAAGAGCGGGAGCAGTTCGGCAAGCCGATCTCGAGCTTCCAGGCGGTCCGGTTCATGCTCGCGGACATGGCGACCGAGATCGAGGCGGGCCGCGGGCTTGTGCTCCGGGCCGCGTGGCTGAAGGATCGAGGCCGCCCGTTCGCGCGCGAGGCGGCGATGGCGAAGCTCTACACCGGCGAGCTCTCCAACCGCGCCGCGAACTGGGCCCTCCAGATCCACGGCGGCTACGGCTTCATGGACGAGTACGCGATCTCGCGCCTCTACCGCGACCAGAAGGTCCTCGAGATCGGCGAGGGCACGAATGAGGTGCAGCGGATGGTGATCGCGAAGCAGCTCGGCCTGTAGGCCGACCTCGGAGGCCTAGACGCCCTCGGCGAGCGCGTGCCGCAGCTTGCGGCGTGCGGCCTTCCGCTCCTTCATCGCCCGCGGGTCCGGGATCGGCACCGCCGAGAGGAGTGCCTTCGTGTAGTCGTCCTGCGGGTTCGTGTAGACCTCCTCGGCGGGGCCGAGCTCGACCAGCACCCCCTTGTTCATGACGGCGATCCGGTCGCTCATCGAGCGCACGACGGCGAGGTCGTGCGCGATGAAGAGGTACGTCAGGCCGAAGTCGCGCTGCAGGTCCTTGAGCAGGTTGAGGATCTGCGCCTGGATCGAGACGTCGAGCGCGGAGACCGGCTCGTCGCAGACGATCAGCTTGGGCGAGAGGGCGAGCGCCCGTGCGATCCCGATGCGCTGGCGCTGGCCGCCCGAGAACTCGTGCGGGTAGCGGTTCGTGAAGCCCGGGTTGAAGCCGACCACGTCGAGCAGCTCGCGGACGCGCGGGGCGCGGTCGCGGCGGGAGCCGATCCCGTGCACGACCAGCGGCTCGGCGACGATGTCGCCGACCGTCATGCGCGGGTCGAGCGACGAGTACGGGTCCTGGAAGACGATCTGCATCTCGCGCCGCATCCGGCGCAGGTCCTCGCGGCCGAGCTTCGTCAGCTCGGTCCCCTCGAAGCGGACCGAGCCGGAGGTGGGCTTCATGAGCTGCAGGATGCAGTAGCCGGTGGTCGACTTGCCCGAGCCCGACTCGCCGACGAGACCGAGCGTCTCGCCCTGGGCGACGTCGAAGCTGACGCCGTCGACCGCCTTCACCTCCCCCACCTTGCGCTCGATCAGCAGCCCTTCGCGGATCGGGAAGTGCTTGTGCAGGTCCTCGACCTCGAGCAGCTTGTTGTTGGTCGCGCTCATGCCGGCGCTCCTGCGCTCTCGCGCTTCGCAGCGCGCTCGGAGGCGGGATGGGCCGAGCGCACCCAGTGGCCCGGCCGGAGCTCGCGCAGCTCGGGCGCGTGCTCGGTGCACGAGTCGCCGCCCGCGTAAGGACAGCGAGGCCCGAAGCGGCACGCCGTCGGGCGGGTCGATCAGGTCGGGCGGGCGGCCGGGAATCGCCGTCAGGCGGCCCTGGCGGATCCCCTCGCCCTCGATCTGCGGCAGCGCGCCGAGGAGCGCCTCCGTGTACGGGTGCTCCGGGTTGTCGAACAGGTCGAGCGTCGTCGCGTGCTCCACGACCTGGCCGGCGTACATGACGATGATGTCGTCGGCGGCCTCGGCGACGACGCCCATGTCGTGCGTGATGATGATCATCGCCATCTCGTGCTCGTGGCGAAGGTCGTCGAGCAGGTCGAGCACCGAGGCCTGGACGGTCACGTCGAGCGCGGTCGTCGGCTCGTCGGCGATCAGCAGCTTCGGGTCGCAGGAGAGCGCGATCGCGATCATGACGCGCTGGCGCATGCCGCCCGAGAAGCGATGCGGGTAGTCGTCGAGCCGCTCGGCCGCGCGTGGAATCCGCACCTCTTCGAGCAGCTCGACCGCCTTCTTGTTCGCCTCCTTCTGCGGCACGCCGTAATGACGGCGGATCGTCTCCGTGATCTGCGTCCCGATCGTCAGGGTCGGGTTGAGGGAGGTCATCGGGTCCTGGAAGATCATCGCGATCTCGCGGCCGCGCACGTCCTCGAGCTTCTTCTCGGAGAGCGTCGTCAGCTCCCGGCCCTCGTAGAGCACCGAGCCGGAGACGATCTTCGCCGGCGGCTTCGGGATCAGGCCCATGATCGAGAGCGCCGTCACCGACTTGCCGCAGCCGGACTCGCCCACGATCCCGAGCGTCTTCCCCTTCTCGAGCGAGAAGCTGACTCCGTCCACCGCCCGCACGACGCCCTCGCGGGTGAAGAAGTGCGTGCGCAGATCGTCGACTTCGAGCAGCGCCATGTCTAAGTCTCCCTCGTCCTCGGGTCGAGCGCATCGCGTAGGCCGTCGGCGATGAAGTTCGCGCAGATGACGAGCGAGGCGATCGCGATCGACGGGACGACGATCTCGATCGGATGCGTCCGGTAGGTCGTGCGGCCCTCCTGCGCCATCGATCCCCAGGACGCGTCGGGCGGGCTGATTCCGAGGCCGATGAACGACAGGAAGGCCTCGCCGAGGATCACTGCGGGGAGCTCGAGGAAGATCGCGATGATGAGCACCCCGAGCGTGTTCGGGAGCAGGTGACGCGAGAGTATTCGGTACCAGCGCGCGCCGACGGCCTTCGCCGCGCGCACGTAGTCGTTCTCCTTCAGCGTCAGGACCTGCCCGCGCACGATCCGGGCGGTCGTGAACCAGCTGGCGATCGAGAGCGCGATCATCATCGTCCACTTGTTCGTCGTGCCGATGATCGCGAGCGTGATGATCGCGAAGGGCAGGTACGGGAGGCCGTAGAGCGCGTCGAGGAAGCGCATCATCGCGTTGTCGAGCCGACCGCCGACGAAGCCGGAGATCGACCCGTAGACGACGCCGATGAAGAGGATCGCGAACGTCGCGCCGAAGGCGATCAGGATCGAGACCCGGCCGCCCTCGGCGGTGCGCGTCAGGAGGTCACGCCCGAACTTGTCCGTCCCCAGCGGGTGCTCCAGGCTCGGGCCCTGCTTCGCCTCGGCGAAGTTCACCTCGTTGCCGTCGTAGGGCGAGATCACGGGCCAGATCAGGCAGAAGAGGAGGATGGACACGAAGAGCGCCCCGGCGACCAGCGCCCCCTTGTTGCGGATGTAGCGCCGCCACGCGTCCTTCCAGAGATTCGACTGCCGGATCGGTCCCCCCGCCGGCGCCAGGTTCGGCTCGACCGCGATTCGTTCGTCGCGGGCGTCGGTGACGGTCATGTGCGCGCGTCCCTGGTGCGCGGGTCGAGGATGCCGTAGAGGATGTCGACGATCAGGTTGGCGAAGATGATGATCACCGAGAGCAGCACGGTCAGCCCCATCACGACGGAGTAGTCACGAGCGTTGACGGCCGTGACGTAGTACTGGCCGATCCCGGGGATGTTGAAGATCAACTCGATCACGAACGAGCCGGTGATGATGAAGCCGAGCAGCGGGCCGGCGGCCGTGATCACCGGGATCAGCGAGTTGCGGAGCACGTGGAGACCGACGACGCGGCGGTAGCGCAAACCTTTCGCCCGCGCGGTGCGGACGTAGTCCTGCTGCAGCGTTTCGAGCATCGTCCCTCGCACCAGCCGCGCGAAGAGCGCCATCGGCGCGAACCCGAGCGCGATCGACGGCAGGATCTTGTGCTCCCAGGTCGACCAGCCGCTCGTCGGTAACAGGTTCGCCTCGAGCGCGATGAAATAGATCAGGAGCGTCGCGACCAGGAAGCTCGGGATCGCGTGGAAGATGTTCGAGAAGAACATCGCCGAGTAGTCGATCACCGTGTTGTGCTTCAGCGCCGCGATCACCCCCAGCGGCACCCCGACGACGATCGCGAAGATGAACGCGTAGAGGCCGAGCTCGATCGACTTCGGAAAGTGGGTCTTCACGATGTCGTTCACCGTGCGGCCGCGCACGACGAGCGAGGGGCCGAGGTCGAACGTCGCCACGCCCTTGACGTAGTACACGTACTGCAGGTACCAGGGCTCGTCGACGTTGAACTTCCGTTCCAGGTTTGCCTGGACGGCGGGCGTGACCGCCCGCTCGCTCTGGCGGAAGGGGTTCCCGCCGATCTGCCGCATCATCATGAACGTCAGGAAGATCACCACCAGCATCACCGGGATCGTCCAGAAGATCCGCCTGACGATGAACTTCAGCACGATCTGACCCTACTACCCTCGTTGAGATTTCACGAACGCGCGGACGGGGCTCGTTCGAGCCCCGTCCGCTGTTCGCGTCGAACCACTGCGTGCTGCTACTCGGTGACGACGACCTTGGTCAGGTCGACCTGGTCGAGCAGGTTGGTGTCGTAGGTCTCCTTGACGTTCTCGCTCTCGAGCGCGACGTACGTGTAGAAGTAGATCGGCAGGACGGGCATCTCGCCGTTCTCGCCGAAGAGGATCTCCTCCGCCTCGCGCGTAGAGCTCGTAGCGGGCGTCGTTGTCCGGCGTGCTGCGGGCCTCCTCGATCTTCGCGTCGTACTCCTCGTTGCAGAAGTTGGTCGAGTTGTTGCCCGACTCGCACGTCCACAGCTCGAGGAAGTTGATCGCGTCGACGAAGTCGCCGATCCAGCCGAGCCGGTAGACGTCGACGTCGTTGTTCGGCGGCGGCCCCAGGAACTCCAGGTACTGCTGGAACTCCTGCTGCTTGATCGTGCTCGTGATCCCGAGCTCCTTCCAGGCGGCCTGGATCGCGACGGCGATCTCACGGTGACCCGGGGAGTCGTTGATGTAGAGGGTGATGTCCTTCTTGGGGCTGGCGACCTCGTTCATGAGCTCCTTCGCCTGCTCCATGTCACCCTCGGCGGGCAGCCACTGCGACTCCGGGTTGATCGTGTCGAACCCCGGCATGCCCTCCGGCGTGAAGCCGCTCGCGGGCAGCTGGTCGGCCTGCGCGACGTTGTCGATCACCGACTGCCGCGGAATCGCGAGCGCCATCGCCCGGCGCTGGTTCACGTCCGGGATGTTCTTGACGTTGACGCCGTAGTAGTAGGTGCCGAGGCCCGGATACTGCTCGTACTCGGGCGTCTCCTTCAGGCGGGACATCTCGTCCGGCGGCAGGCCGCCCTGGAGGACGTCGACCTCGCCGGCCTCGAAGGCCTGCACGGCGGTGACGCCGTCCGAGATCATGCGGCCGTTCACGCGCGTGAGCTTGACGTCTGTCGGCGTCGCGCCACGTGTCGTCCTTGACGATGTCGATCGCCGAGTTGTGCTCCCAGCGCTGCGAGCTTGAACGGGCCGTTGGTGACGATGTTCGCCGCTTCGGTCCACTTGTCGCCGAACTCATCGACGGCCTTCTTGTTGACCGCGAGGAACGAGTGATGCGCCACCTGCTGGATGAACCAGGGCTGCGGCGTCGTCAGCTTGACCTCGAGGGTCTTCTCGTCGACGGCGTTGACGCCCATCCCGTCCGCGAGCTTCGCGCAGTCGTCCTTCTCCGGGTCGCAGCCGTTGTACTCCTGCGCCCCGACGATGCCGTAGAACTGGTACGCGTAGTCGGCGCCGAGCTCGGGCGAGACCGTGCGCTTCCACGAGTACTCGAAGTCCTCGGCGGTGACGGGATCGCCGTTCGTCCACTTGAGGTCGTCGCGGAGCACGAACGTGACGGTCTTGCCGTCCTCGCTCGTCTCGAAGCTCTCGGCCGCGTTCGGCAACCGGGTTCAGATCCTCGTCGAGCGTGATGAGCGGATCCATGATGTTGAGCAGGATGTTGGCCGACGTGACGTCGCTGGCCAGACCGGGGTCGAGCGATGGGGGCTCGGTGCCCCAGTTGACCGTGATCACCTGCTCGGCGGCTTCCGCCGCCCCTTCCGTGGCTGCACCGGTCTCCGACCCAGCTTCCTCGTCGTCGCCGCCGCAACCGGCTGCGACCAGCGCGAAGCTCGAGACGAGCAGCGCCAGCAGCAGCCAGAGGTTCTTCGTCCTCATGTGGGCTTTCCTTCCGTTGGTGTGCATTGATGCAAGGGGGGCGTGAGGACGCCGAGTGGGTTTTTTCCAGGTATACCCATCCCAAACCTGTGAATCGGCGTCCTGTACGTTTTTCCTGCGTCGCCACGATAGCGACCGTGGTCGCTCTGTCGTGCGTTAAGCCTGTGTTATCCCATGTAAACGTGCAGCCGCGCCTCGTCGAGCCGGGCGCGATCGCGGAGCTGCGGATCGAGCTGCCCCAGCTGCGGCCGGGGGCGCCTCCGGAACGGCTCGAGGTCGAGGGGCCGGGGCTCGAGACCCTCTCCACCCGGCTCCAGGGCGTCGTTGCGTCTGAGACACGGTGGACCGCGCGGGTGCGGACGGAGGCCGACACGGAGCCCGGTGTGTTGCCGCTCGTGCTGCGCGCCGTCTATGCGGACGGCGAGTCGGTCGAGGTCGAGGACGCGATCACGGTCGTGCCCGCGGCGGCGTCGGACGATCGGTTTCCCTGGGCTGCAGCCGCCGTCGGCACGCTCTTCGCGGTCGGACTGGCGGCTGCGGCACTGGTGTTCGCGCGCCGGAAAGCCTGATAGCGTCACGTTTCGTGCTGTTCGAGCAGTTCGTGGACGACGACCTCGGCTGCGCGTCGTACCTGGTGGGTGACGAGGATGCGGCAGTCGCCGCGGTCGTCGACCCTCCGTA
The DNA here is from genome assembly GCA_963802765.1 of uncultured Gaiellaceae bacterium. GTDB lineage: Bacteria > Actinomycetota > Thermoleophilia > Gaiellales > Gaiellaceae > Gaiellasilicea. The sequence continues at coordinate 748,461 of CAWDJZ010000007.1, read as the reverse complement.
CGCGATCGAGCCGCGTCCTGGAGGCCGCCTCGCGGCGCGACGTCGAGATCGTCCGCGTGGTCGAGACGCACACGCATGCCGACCACCTTTCCGGCCACGGCCGGCTCGCGCTCGAACACGGCGTCCCTGTCTCCATCCACCCGGCCGCCGAGGCCGACGTATCCGCACGACGCCCTCGAGGACGGCTCGGAGATCGAGCTCGGCGACGTCGTCCTGCGCGCGATCCACACGCCGGGGCACCGGCCCGAGCACACCTGTCTCGCCGTCATCGACCGCAGCCGCGCAGAGGAGCCGTGGCTCCTCCTCACCGGCGACTCGCTCTTCGTCGGGGACGTCGCGCGACCCGACCTCGCAGTCGGCGCGAAGGAGGGCGCCGAGGGGCTGTTCCACTCGCTGCAGCGGCTGCTCGAGCTCCCCGACGGGGTCGAGGTGTTCCCCGGCCACGTCGCCGGCTCCCTGTGTGGCAAGAGCATGAGCTCCAAGGCCTCGACGACGCTCGGCTTCGAGCGGCGCTTCAACCGGTCCCTGCGGATCGAGAACGAGCTCGACTTCGTCGCCGAGTCCGCTGCAACGTCGGCACCGAAGCCGCCGAACATGGGCCTCCTCGTCGAGCTCAACCGCGGCCCGTTCGTCGGTGCCCCGGCCGAGGTCGGCGAGCTCGCAGCTGCGCCCGCAGGCGCGACGATTCTCGACGTGCGCCCCCTCGTCGACTTCCTCGAAGGTCACGTCCCCGGGGCGCTGAACGTGCCGGTGTCGGGAACGTCGTTCGCGACCAAGTCGGGCTTCGTGCTCGACTCCGCCGACCGGATCGTCGTCCAGGCCGCGAGCCCTGCCGAGGCCGAACGGGCGGTGCGTGGGCTCCGCTCGATCGGCTTCCTCGAGCTCGAGGGCTACGTCCTCGGGGCCGGTCCCGAGCGGATCGACCCGGTCGACCTCGACGAGCTCGAAAGCCTTCTCGCGCAGGGCGCCGAGGTGATCGACGTGCGCGAGCGCGACGAGCGGGACGGCGGCTACATCGCCGGCAGCCGCAACATCCCGTACCGGCTCCTGGCCATCTCCGGCGCCGACGTGCCCAACGACCGACCGGTCGTCACCATCTGCGAGAGCGGCGCACGGGCGGGCGTCGCTGCCTCGATCCTGGCCGCGAACGGCATCGCCGCGCGGCCCGTGCTCGACGGCGGTGTCACGGCCTGGTCGGCCCGCGGCGGCTCGACGGTCGAGTTCCGCCGCTGCGGGTCCTGACCGCCGAGAAGCAGCGTTCGGCCTAGCTGAGGCGTTCGGCGGGGTAGCCGCGCTGGGCGAGCGTGGCTCGAAGCTCGTCGCAGTGGGCCTCGTCGCGCATGGCGACCGTCAGCTCCACCTCGGTCTGGCCGATCGGGAGCTCCATCCCCTCGCGGTGGTGCTCGACCGAGACCACGTTGGCGCGCTCCTCGGCCACGAGCTGGAGCAGCTTGATCAGCTCGCCGGGGCGGTCCTCGAGCCGGGTGCGCACGACGAGGTAGCGGCCCGCGTGCGTCAACCCGTGCCGCATCACCTGGATCAGCAGCGTCGCGTCGATGTTGCCGCCGGAGAGGAGCGCGCACACCTGGTCCTCTCCGCCTGCCTTGCCGGCGAGCACCGCGGCGACCGGGGCTGCACCTGCGCCTTCCACGAGCAGCTTCGTCCGCTCGAGCAGGAGCACGATGGCGTGACTGATCTGCTCGTCCGTGACCGTGACCACGTCGTCGAGCAGCTCGTTCAGGATCGCGGTGGTCAGGGCACCCGGCTGCTTGACCGCGATCCCCTCCGCGATCGTGTAGCCGTGGACGTCGCCGCCGGCGAACGGGGACACCGCTTCCGCCTGCACTCCCACGAGACGAACGTCGGGCCTGAGCGCCCGCAGCGCGATCGCGATCCCGGACGCGAGACCTCCCCCGCCGATCGGGACGACCAGGGTGCCGAGCCCGGCGAGCTGCTCCGCGAGCTCCAGTCCGATCGTTCCCTGGCCCGCGATCACGCGCTCGTCCTCGAAGGCGTGGATGAACGTGGCGCCGCTCGACGCGACGAACGCCTCGGCCGCCTGGAGCGACTCGTCGAAGCCGGCGCCCTCCAGCTCGACGCGGGCGCCGTAGTTGCGGGTCGCGTCGACCTTCGCCATCGGCGAGTCCTGCGGCATGAAGACGGTCGCGGCGATCCCGGCCTCGCGGGCCGCCCACGCGACCGCCTGGCCGTGGTTTCCCGCGCTGGCGGCGACGACACCCGCCGCACGCTCCGTCGGAGTGAGGGAGGCGATCACGTTCACGGCGCCGCGGATCTTGAACGCGCCGGTGCGCTGGATGTTCTCGGCCTTCAGGTGCACCGCTCGGCCCGAGAGTCGGGACAGCGTCTCGGACGAGAAGACGGGCGTGACGCGGGCGATCCCGTCGATCCGGGCACGCGCGGTCTCGATGTCAGTGAGTGTCGGCGTCGTTCGAGTCTTCAATTCCGTACACCTGCTCCAGGATCTCACGCACCGCGGAGAGGGGATCGAGCTTCCGCTCCTGCACCTCGTCGAGCAGCCGGCGCAGCTCGGGCTTCTCGGCGACCTCCGCCTGCAGATGGAGCTTTGCGCGGCTCGTCGCCGCCGCAAACACCTCGCCGGCGAGGTTCCGCCGCCGGCGCTCCTCGAGCAGCCCCTCCGACTCGAGGAAGGAGCGGTGCTCCTCGATCTTCGCCCACAGCTCGGGCACGTTCTCGCCGCGAATCGCCTCGGTCAGCACGATCGGCGGCCGCCACGCGCGTTCGCGGTCGAGGGCGAGGATCGACCGCACCTCGTTCAGCATCGTCTTCGCCGCCGGATGGTCCATCTTGTTGATCGCGATCACGTCAGGGATCTCCATGATCCCGGCCTTCAACGCCTGCACGGAGTCGCCCGAGCCGGGCATGAGCACGAGCAGGACGGTGTCGGCGATTCCGATCACCTCGACCTCGCTCTGGCCGGCCCCGACTGTCTCGAGCAGGACGAGCTCCTTCGCCGCCGCGTCGAGCAGGAGCGCGGCCTGGAGCGTCGCCTCGGCGAGCCCACCGAGATGGCCCCGCGTCCCCATCGAGCGGATGAAGACGTCGGGGTCGAGGAAGTGGTCCGCGAGCCTGATCCGGTCGCCGAGCAGCGCGCCATGGGTGAACGGGCTCGAGGGGTCGACGGAGATCACGCCCACGGTGCGCTCCTGGGCCCGAACGTGCTGTACGAGTGCGCTGATCAAGGACGACTTGCCGACGCCCGGCGGGCCCGTGACGCCGACGACGAACGCGGAGCCGGTCTCGGGGTAGAGCTCGCGCACGAGCTCGTACGAGAGCGGGTCGCGGTTCTCGACCAGCGTGATGGCGCGCGCCAGCGCACGCCGGTCGCCTGCTCGGACCCCGGCCGAGAGCTCGTCGAGCGTCCAGTTTCCGCGCGGGCTCACGCGACGGCCTTACAGATGCGCGGTGCGAGCGGGCGATGAGGAGGCGCCGGTACTTGGGCGCGAGGCGAAGGACGTCGAGGCAGAGGATGCGGGGACGCTACCAATCCGCCCTGCGAGGATCAGACCTTCGCGGCCGCCAGCCTGCCCGCGAGCAGCCTTGCGAACGCGCGCAGGTCTTCCATCGGAAGCCCCTTGCCCGCTCCGAGTGCGAAGAACGCGGTCTCGGCTCGACCGCGCCCGAGCCCCACCCAGTGCAGCGTGAACGGCAACGCCACGGTCTGGCCGGCCTGTCTGACCGACACCGACGTGACGACGCGAAACGCGGCAGTGCGCGGCGCGACCTTCGGGAAGGCGATTCGGCCCTGGCTCACGATCGTGACCGTGCCGTTCTCCGCGTCCATGCCCTGCTTCAAGGTGTGGGCGAGGCACCGCGCGAGGCCGGGCTTGACGGTGTGTGACCGCAACGCAAGCGCATCCGCCTTCGTCTCGTACACCGACGCTCCCGAGTAGACGGACTGGATCCCCACAGCCTTCTTGTACGTCGCCTTCGCCTCGCCCGTTACCGTCAGCTTCGGACAGGTCGGGGTTGAAACCGGGACAAGTCGACGTCGGCCATGTCATCGGGGGCGACAGAGACCTTCCGCCAGCCGGCACCGAGGTCGGCGCGCTGGAGGATGACCGACGCTGCCTTACGCTGGTCGGCCGGATCGATCCGCTTGACCGGATCCGTGTCGGCTGCGAGCGCGAGCGCCGGCAGCGCACAGGCAGCCGGCGAGGAGAACGGCGAGGCGAAGACCCACGACTGACTTCTAGCGGCCGGCTCGCGGCCGCCGCATCACCCGGTCGGGTCATACGCGAGATTCGGCCGGAGCCAGCGCTCCGCTTCCTCCACCGGGACACCCTTCCGCGCGGCGTAGTCCTCCACCTGGTCGCGCTGGACGCGCCCCACTGCGAAGTACTTCGCCTGCGGGTGGCCGAAGTAGAGGCCGCTGACGGCCGCGGCGGGCGTCATCGCAAAGCTCTCCGTCAACGCCAGCCCGGCCTCCTCGGCGCCGAGCAGGGCGAACAGCGTCCGCTTCTCGGAGTGGTCGGGGCAGGCCGGATAGCCGAACGCCGGCCGGATGCCGCGGTAGCGCTCGGCGATCAGCTCCTCGCTGCTCGGGCTCGCGTCCGGCTCGTACCAGCTTCGCCGTGCCTGCAGATGCAGCCACTCGGCGCAGGCCTCTGCGAGACGGTCGGCGAGCGCCTTGACCATGATCGCCCGGTAGTCGTCGTGCTCCGCCGCGTAACGGGCGGCGAGCTCGTCCGCGCCGTGGATCCCGACCCCGAACGCGCCGACGTGGTCGCCTGCGGCCGCGACATAGTCCGCGAGACAGCGGTTCGGCCGCGAGTCGCCCCACTCGGCCTGCTGGCGCAGCATCGGAAAACGCACTCCCTCCTCGAGCACGACGTCGTCTCCCTCGGCATGGGCGGGCCAGAAGCCGTACCGGCCGCGGGCGCGGAGCGCCGCGTCGCGCACGATCTCGTCGAGCAGGCCCGTCGCGTCGTCGTAGAGCTCACGCGCCGCCGGTTGCTCGAGGATCGCCGGGAACTTCCCCTTCAGCTCCCAGGCGTGGAAGAAGAACTGCCAGTCGATGAACGGCCGCAGCTCCGCCAGCGAGGGCTCGACCGTGCGCACGCCCGTGAAGTCGGGAACAGGAAGGTCGTCGTAGGCGAGCGGCTCGCGGTTCGCGCGCGCAGCCCCGAGCGGGAGCAGCGGCCGCCGCTCCTTCTCGGCGTGGAGCTCGCGCAGGCGCTCCTGTTCGTCCCGGTTCGCGGCATCGAGCGCGCGACGTCGAACGGGATCGAGCAGGTCGGAGACGACGCCGACGACGCGGGAGGCGTCGAGCACGTGCACCGTCTCGCGCCCGTACGCGGGGGCGATCCGCACGGCCGTGTGCTGGCGCGACGTGGTGGCGCCGCCAATCAGGAGCGGCAGCTCGAGCCCGCGTCGCTCCATCTCCTTCGCCACCTGCACCATCTCGTCGAGCGACGGCGTGATCAGCCCGGAGAGGCCGACGGCGTCGGCGCCCTCGGAGACGGCCGTGTCGAGGATCGTGTCGCCCGGGACCATCACGCCGAGGTCGACGACCTCGTAGTTGTTGCAGCCGAGGACGACGCCGACGATGTTCTTGCCGATGTCGTGCACGTCGCCCTTGACCGTCGCGAGCACGACCTTCCCCTGAGCGCGGCCGTTGCTCCCGGTCCGCTCTTTCTCCTCCTCCATGTACGGCTCGAGGTAGGCGACCGCGCGCTTCATCGCCCGCGCGCTCTTCACCACCTGCGGCAGGAACATCCGGCCCGAGCCGAAGAGGTCGCCGACGACCTTCATCCCGTCCATCAGCGGGCCCTCGATCACGTCGAGCGGGCGCTCGGCCGCGGCGCGCGCCTCCTCCGTGTCCGCCTCGATGTAGTCCACGATGCCGTGCACGAGCGCGTGCTCGAGCCGCTTCCCGACGGGCCCCTCGCGCCACGAGAGATCGAGCTCGCGCTTCGTCGCCTCGCCCTTGACCGTCGCGGCGAACGTGACGAGCCGGTCGGTCGCATCCGGCCTGCGGTCGTAGATGACGTCCTCGACGTGCTCGAGCAGGTCGGCCGGGATGTCCTCGTAGACGACGAGCTGGCCCGCATTGACGATGCCCATGTCGAGGCCGGCACGGATCGCGTCGTAGAGGAAGGCGGAGTGCATCGCCTCACGGACGACGTCGTTGCCGCGGAACGCGAAGGAGAGGTTCGAGATGCCGCCGCTCGTCCGCGAGCCGGGACAGCGCGCCTTGATCAGCGGCAGCGACTCGATGAACGCCTTCGCGAACGCGTTGTGCTCCTCGATCCCGGTCGCGACGGCGAGCACGTTCGGGTCGAAGACGATGTCCTCCGGCGCCCAGCCGTCGCCGGTGAGCAGGTCGTAGGCGCGGCCGCAGATCTCGACCTTCCGCTCGACCGTGTCCGCCTGCCCCAGCTCGTCGAAGGCCATCACGACGACGCCCGCGCCGTAGCGGCGGATCGTGCGCGCGTGCTCGAGGAACGCCTCCTCGCCCTCCTTGAGGCTGATCGAGTTGACGATCCCCTTGCCCTGCACGCACTTCAGTCCCGCCTCGAGGACGGCGAAGCGCGAGCTGTCGACCATGATCGGGATCCGCGCCACCTCCGGCTCCGTGGCGAGCAGGTTCAGGAACGTCGTCATCGCCTGCTCCCCGTCGAGGAGGTCGGCGTCCATGTTCACGTCGAGGAAGTTGGCGCCGCCGCGAACCTGCTCGAGCGCGACGTCGACGGCGCCCTGGAAGTCGCCGGCCTCGATGAGGCGGCGGAAGCGGGCCGAGCCGGTGAGGTTCGTCCGCTCGCCGACCATGACGAAGCCGGTGTCCGGCCCGAGCTCGAACGGCTCGAGGCCGCTGAAGCGCGGCCTGGCAGGCCGTTCCGGGACCGTCCGCGGCGCGAGCTCCCGAACGGCGGCAGCGATCTCTTGTGTGTGGTCGGGCGTCGTCCCGCAGCAGCCGCCGACGACGTTGACGAAACCGTCCTCGGCGAACGAGCGGAGCAAGCCGGCCGTGTCGTGGGGCCGCTCGTCGTAGCCGCCGAAGGCGTTCGGCAGGCCCGCGTTCGGGTGGCAGCTCGTGAAGATGTCCGCCACCGCGCTCAGCGCGGCGACGTGCGGCCGCATCTCTTTCGCGCCGAGCGAGCAGTTGACGCCGACGATCAGCGGCTTCGCGTGCTCGACCGCAGCCCAGAACGCCTCGATCGTCTGGCCCGAGAGCGTGCGGCCCGAGAGGTCGACGATCGTCACCGAGATCCAGAGCGGCAGCTCGGGCGCGACGTCGCGGGCGGCGGCGATCGCGGCCTTCGCGTTCAGGGTGTCGAAGATCGTCTCGACCAGGAGCAGGTCGACGCCGCCCTCCCGCAGACCGCGGATCTGCTCCGCGTAGGCCTCGACGACCTGGTCGAAGGTGACGGCGCGGAAGGCCGGGTCGTCCACCTTCGGCGAGAGCGAGAGCGTCACGTTCAGCGGCCCGAGCGAGCCGGCGACGAAACGGTCCCCGACCTCGTCCGCCGCCTGCCGTGCCAGCCGTGCGCCCGCGACGTTGAGGTCGTAGACGGCGGCCTCGAGCCCGTAGTCGGCCTGGCCGATCGAGGTCGCGGTGAAGGTGTTCGTCGTCGTGATGTCCGCGCCGGCGGCGAGGTAGCGACGGTGGATGTCGAGGACGACGTCGGGGCGCGTGAGGTTGAGCAGGTCGGGATCGCCGGCGACCTCGCGCGGGTGGTCGGCGAAGCGCTCGCCGCGGTAGTCGGCGTCCTCGAGCCCGGCGAGCTGGATCATCGTCCCCCAGGCACCGTCGAGCACGGCGATCCGCTCCTGCAGCAACGCTCTCAGTTTGGACTCTGCGCTCACTTGCCCTCCACGGTTGCCGAAAGAGGGCGGATCGCAATCCCCGCCGGCTCTTTAGGCGTTTGGTGACCCGGTCGCCAAGCTGCCGTTCAAAGCTCTCCGGGTGCGCTCAAGGCTAGCGCACGGAGAAGGCGTTGCGAAGGGTTTCTAGTAGCCCGAGAACTTGTCGGCGAGGACGCGCTCTTCCGGCAGGCCGGCACTCAGCAGGGAGTCCGCGACCGCCTGGGCCATCTCGGGTGGGCCGGCGACGAGGAACTGCTTGCCCTCGAGCCCGCCGACGAGCTCCCCGAGCACGTCAGCGTCGAGACGGCGCCGCTCCCCCTCCCATTCCTCCTCGTCGGTCATGACGAGGACGACGCGCAGGCCGTCGATCCGCCGCTCCAGCTCCTCGAGCTCGTCCAGGAACGCCGCCGACTCGCTGTCGCGGTTCGAGTAGACGAGCGTGATCCGGTACGGGAGGCCCTCGTCGGCGATGTAGCGCAGCATCGAGCGAAAGACGGTGATCCCGATCCCGCCCGCGACGAACACGTACTCCACGCCCGTGTCCTCGGGCAGCAGGAACGAGCCCTTCGGCTCCTCGACCGCGACCTCGTCGCCGACCTCGAGCTCGGAAAGTGTCTGCTTGAACGCCGAGTCGCGGAGCCGCGTCGCAAGGCCGACGACACCCTCCTCCGTGGGCGAGGTGACGAGCGAGATGTGGCGGCGCAGCCCCTTCTCATCCTCGTGACCGCGGTTCGGGAGCTCGACCCAGAAGTAGCTGCCGGGGCGGTAGTCCGGATAGCCGTCGACGGCGAAGAGGACGAGCAGCGTTCCCTTCGCGACGTCCCGCTTCTCGGCGACGGTCGCCCGCATGCCTCTACGTACGTCCGGCGACTGTTAGTTGGTTTTCCGCGTGCTTGATCCGCTGCTCGAGCTGCCAGCGGTCGGCCTTCGACTCGCCCGACTCGACGCGCGCAAGCTCCGCCTTCGCCTCCTCGAGCTGCTCCTGGGCGCGCGCGTCGTCGATCTCCTTCACGTTCACGGCATCGTCGACGAGCGCGATCGCGTTGTCGAGCTCGACCTTGAAGAAGCCGGGGCCGGTCGCGAACTCCAGCACGTCCTCGTTCGCCCGGTCGAGGTAGACGCGCGTCGAGCCGGCCTTGAGCGTTGCGACGAGCGGCGCGTGCCGCGCGAGCACGCCGATCTCCCCTGCCGCGCCGGGAACGACGAGCATCTCCACCTCGCCCCGGAAGGCGTCGCCCTCCGGGGTGACGAGGGCGAGGTCGAACTTCGGGTGGATCTCCGCCATTACGCGGCGGCCGCGGTCTTCTCGGCCTTCGCGACGGCGCCCTCGATCGTGCCGACCATGTAGAAGGCCGCCTCGGGCAGGTCGTCGTGCTTGCCCTCGATGATCTCGCGGAAGCCCTTGATCGTGTCCTCCAGCTTGACGTACTCGCCGGGGGTGCCGGTGAACTGCTCGGCGACGAAGTTCGGCTGCGAGAGGAAGCGCTCGACCTTGCGGGCGCGCGAGACGACGAGCTTGTCCTCGTCCGTCAGCTCGTCCATGCCGAGGATGGCGATGATGTCCTGCAGGTCCTTGTAGCGCTGGAGCACCTGCTGCACCTGCGTCGCGACGTGGTAGTGCTCGTCGGAGACGATTCCCGGCTGGAGCGCGCGGGAGGTCGAGTCGAGCGGGTCGACGGCGGGGTAGATCCCCTTCTCGACGATCGCGCGCGAGAGCACCGTCGTCGCGTCGAGGTGCGCGAAGGTGTTCGCGGGCGCCGGGTCGGTGAGGTCGTCGGCGGGGACGTAGATCGCCTGCACCGAGGTGACCGAGCCGGTCCGGGTCGAGGTGATCCGCTCCTGCAGCTGGCCCATCTCGGTGGCGAGGGTCGGCTGGTAGCCGACGGCGCTCGGCATCCGGCCCAGGAGCGCCGACACCTCCGAGCCCGCCTGGACGAAGCGGAAGATGTTGTCGATGAAGAGCAGCGTGTCCTGGCCCTGGTCGCGGAAGTACTCCGCCATCGTCAGGCCCGAGAGGCCGACGCGGAGACGCGCGCCCGGCGGCTCGTTCATCTGCCCGTAGACGAGCGCGACCTTGTCGATCACCTCGGACTCGGTCATCTCGAGGAAGAGGTCGTTCCCCTCGCGGGTGCGCTCGCCGACGCCGGCGAAGACCGAGACGCCGCCGTGCTGCTGGGCGACGTTGTGGATCAGCTCCTGGATCAGGACTGTCTTCCCGGTGCCGGCGCCGCCGAAGAGGCCGATCTTGCCGCCCTTCACGTAGGGGGCGATCAGGTCGACGACCTTGAGGCCGGTCTCGAAGATCTCGATCGGTCGGCGAGAGGTCGCGGAACGCGGGCGGGTCGCGGTGGATCGACCAGCGCTCGACGTCGGCCCCGGCCGCCTCCTTGTTGTCGACCGGCTCGCCGATCACGTTCCAGATCCGTCCGAGCGTCGCATCGCCGACGGGAACGGAGATCGGCGCGCCCGTGTCGACCACGTCGACGCCGCGCGCGAGCCCGTCGGTCGAGTCCATCGCGACCGCGCGGACGCGATCGTCGCCGAGGTGCTGCTGCACCTCCGCGATCAGCGTCCGGCTGCCGCCGTCGGCGCTCGGGACTTCGATCGCGAGCGCGCTGTAGATCTCCGGCAGCTGCTCGGGGAAGACGGCGTCGATGACGACGCCCTTGATCTCGACGACCTTGCCGGCAGCCGATCCTTGCGCGTTCTCGGACATGTGTCTCCTGGTCTCCGTCTCCCTGGTCGGGAGGTCTCGCTCGTGGAAGAAGGGCGGCGCGTCGATCCGCCGCCCAAGGCGGGCGCCAGTCTACCCGACGGTCTCTGCCACCGGAGACGTAGCGGGAGCCCGCAGCGCCTACGTCGGCTGGCTCGCCATCGGCAGCGCCATCGGGTCGAGCCGAGCTTGATCCGCCGCGAGGATGGCGCCCTGGCGCAGCACGCGCAGCGACTGCAGCTCGTGCTGCTCGGCGAGCGCCGGCGTGGTCGTGCGGAGGCCGGAGTCGCGGTCGTCGACCTGGAGCGGCGCGCGAGACGCCACGCCGAGCGCCATCAGGGCGACAGCGGCAGCGGCGGCAACCGGACGGGTGCGTGCCAGGAGCGCCTGGCGGCGCCGCACGATGCGCGGTACGCGAGTGAGCTCGGACGGACGGGCGAGCTCGTCGCTTCGCAACAGCAGTGTCGTGGCCTCGACCTCCGTCGCAAACCGGAAGCAAGCCTCGCACGTAAGAAGGTGCGATCGGAGCGAGCGCCGCTCGAGCTCCGAAAGCTCACCGTCGGGCGCAAGCGCGGCCCAGACGCGGGCGTGGTCACACTCATCGGCGGCGAACCGGCTCATGTCTCCTCTGACGTCCCTGTACGGCCAAAGTTAGCCATAAACCGCGCATTGCCGTTGCTACCCTGAGGGCCCATGCGGCTCGTCTCTACCCGACTGCGCGTCGGCGCGATCGCCGCTCGCGCTCGTCGCTCTCGTCGCCGCCGGCTGTGGCGGTGGCGACGAGACGAAGGACGCCTTCGAGGAGGAGGTCGTCGCGGCGCGCAACACCGCAGACGGCGCGCTCGCATACATCAAGCGGCCGTCGTCGATGGACGATCTGATCGTCCGGCTGCGGAGGAACGGCGACAGGCTCGCGGCTGCCTCCACGACGATCGCGGGCACGGAGGCGCCGGATGACCTGACGGAGGAGCGCGGCCGCCTCGCCGTGGCGCTCACCGCCATGTCGAAGGAGATGGACGCCGCCGCGAACTCGATCGAGCTCGTTCAGAGCGGGGAGACCGGAGGCGCCGGCTCCCAGGTGGAGACGCTCGTCTTCGAGACCTGGGACACGGTCCAGGCCGCGCTCGACGACCTGCGCGCCGACGGAGTCGACGTGCTCCCGCTCCGGCGGGGCGGCGGGAGCTAGAGCCTCGCGGCCCAGCTAGACCTGCGGCAACCCGGCCGCCGGGACCGGCTGGGCACCGTTCGTCGAGGGGTCGGTCTTGAGGACGGCCATCGGCTCGGCGAAGTGACAGGCGCTCAGGTGGCCGTGGCCGCGGTCGATCAGCGCGGGCTCCTCCACCGCGCAGATCTCCTGCGCCTTCCAGCACCGGGTGCGGAACCGGCAGCCGGAGGGCGGGTTCGCCGGGCTCGGCACGTCCCCGCGCAGGATGATCCGCTGCCGCTGGCCGCGCTGGGTCGGGTCGTCGATCGGCACGGCCGACAGGAGCGCCTGCGGGTAGGGATGCGTCGGGCGCTCGTAGATCTGCTCCCGCGTCCCGATCTCGACGATCTTGCCCAGGTACATGACGGCGACGCGGTCGGAGACATGCCTGACGACCGAGAGGTCGTGCGCAACGAAGACATACGTCAGGCCGAAATCGTGCTGGAGCGACTCGAGCAGATTGATCACCTGGGCGCGAATCGAGACGTCGAGCGCCGACACGGGCTCGTCGAGGACGAGGAGCTGCGGATTCAGGGCGAGCGAGCGTGCGATGCCGATCCGCTGCCGCTGACCGCCCGAGAACTCGTGCGGGAAGCGGTTGCCGTGCTCCGGCGAGAGGCCGACCGTGCGCAGCAGCTCCTCGATCCGTGCCCGGCCGCCCGCGCCTGTACAGCCCGTTGATGCGCAGCGGCTCGGCGACGATCTCGCGCACAGTCATGCGTGGGTTGAGCGACGCGTAGGGATCCTGGAAGACGATCTGCATCTCCCGCCGCACCTCGCGCATCTGGCGCCGCGAGAAACCGGTGACGTCGCGCCCGTTGAAGAAGATCTTGCCGGCCGTGGGCTCCGTCAGCTTCATGATCGTCCGCCCGAGCGTTGTCTTGCCGCAGCCGGACTCGCCGACGACGCCGAGCGTCTCGCCGGCGCGCACGCTGAGGTCGACGCCGTCGACCGCATGGACCTGGCCGATCTGGCGCTTCAGGAGGCCGCCGCGGATCGGGAAGTACTTGACGAGGCCCTCGACGCGGAGGATCTCGTCACCCTCCGCGCGGCGCTCGTGGATCTGCTCGACGACCTCGCTCATGCAATCCCCTCCCCGACGCCGGCGGCAGTGGTGGCGGCGCCGTGTCCGTGCAGCTCCTCTGCGAAGTGGCAGCGCGTCAGGTGCTCGCGCTCGTCGATGCGACGCAGATCGGGCACCTCCGTCCGGCAGAGCGCGCGGCCCTGCGACGAGGAAGCAGCGCGGATGGAACGCGCACCCGGGCGGCATGTTGAGCATGCTCGGCGGCTGGCCGGCGATCGGGCGGAGCCAGTCGTTCTCGGCGGCGAGCCGCGGCAGGCTCTGCATCAGGCCGACCGTGTACGGGTGCCGGGGGTTCGCGAAGATCGTGAAGATGTCGCCCATCTCGACGATGCGGCCGGCGTACATCACGATCACGCGGTCGCAGAGCTCGGCGACGAGGCCCGAGGTCGTGCGTGATCAGGATCGTGGCGGCGTGCGTCTCCTGCTGCGCCGCCTTGAGCACCTCGATCACCTGCGCCTGGATGGTGACGTCGAGCGCCGTCGTCGGCTCGTCGGCGATCAGGAGCTTCGGCTCGTTCGCGATCGCCATCGCGATCATCGCGCGCTGCCGCATCCCGCCCGAGAACTCGTGCGGGTACTGCGTGTAGCGGGCCGCCGGGTTCGGGACGCCGACGAGCTCGAGCAGCTCGATCACCCGCTGCTTCACCTGGTCGCCCTTCAGCTGCGGCCGGTGGGTCGAGATCGCCTCCGACGAGCTGGTCGCCGATCCTGAGCACCGGGTTGAGCGACGTCATCGGGTCCTGGAAGATCATCGCGACGTCGTCACCGCGCACCTGGCGCAGCTGCTTCTTCGGCATCTTCAGCAGGTCGCGGCCGTCGAAGAGGGCCTCTCCGCTCGTGATCTTTCCGGGAGGCTGCGGGATCAGCCCGAGCAGCGACATCACGCTGACGCTCTTGCCCGAGCCGGACTCGCCGACGACGCCGAGCACCTCGCCCGGGAAGGACCTCGTAGCTCACGCCGTTGACGGCGTGCACGATCCCGTCCTCGGTCGAGAACTCGACGACGAGATCCTTGACGGACAGAACCGGCTCAGGCACGGATCCGCCTCTGGGTGGGATCGAGCGCGTCGCGCAGGCCGTCGCCGATGAAGTTGATGCAGAGCGCGATCAGCACGATCACGAGGCCCGGGAACGTGACGAGCCACCAGAACTTGAGGCCCTCGCCCTGGCCCTCGTCGATGAGGACGCCGAGGGCGGGGTTCGGCGGCTGCACGCCGAAGCCGAGGAACGCCAGAGCGGCCTCGGTGAGGATCGCAGCGGCGACGATCAGCGTCGCGTTCACGATGATCGGCCCGACCGCGTTCGGGAGCATGTGGCGGACGATGATCCGCCCGTCGCCGGCGCCGGACGCCTTCGCCGCCTCGACGAACTCCTTCTCTCGCAAGCGACAGGAACGTCCCGCGGACGATGCGCGCGAAGCCCGTCCAGAACAGGAGCGCCAGGATGACGGCGACGCGGAGCGGGTCGCCCTGGCCCAGGTACACGGAGAGCGTGAGCAGGACGGCGAGGCCGGGAAGGGTCAGGACGAGATCGGTCAACCGCATCAGGCCGTTGTCGACCCAGCCGCCGAAGTACCCGGCGATTGCGCCGATCGTCGTGCCGATCACCGTCGCGAGCAGCGAGACGACGAGCGCCACCCAGAGCGAGGTCCGCAGCCCGTAGATGACCCGGCTGAGGGTGTCGCGGCCGAGGAAGTCGGTGCCGAAGTAGTGCTTGCCCTCCGTCGTCGGGGGAATCGTGATGTTGAGGAAGTCCGGCTCGTCGAACGGGTAGGGCGCGAAGAAGTCGGCGAAGATCGCGACGATGGCGAGGGAGAGCAGCACGACGAGGCTTCCCATCGCAAGGCGGTGCCGCAGGAAGCGCCGCAGTGCGTAGCCCCACTGGCTGCGCGCCTGCAGCTCGAGGCCGCTCTCGTGGGCGAGATGGACATCGTCCTCGGCCGCCACCGCGGGCAGCGGGTCGCCGGGGAAGACAAGGCTGCCCGGCGACTGCTCCATGTGCGGCGGCTGGGAGCGGCGCTCACTCATAGCGGACGCGCGGATCGAGGTAGCCGTAGGCGATGTCGGCGATCAGGTTGAAGAGCACGATCGCGACCGACGTGATCGCAAGCCACGCCATGATCGGATACGGATCGGTGTCGTTCAGCGCCTTGATGAAGTAGAGGCCCATCCCGTCCAGGCCGAAGATCGTCTCGGTGATGATGACACCGCCGAGAAGGCCGCCGAAATTGAGCGCGACCACGGTCGTGAGCGGGATGAGCGCGTTCCGGAACGCGTGCTTCATGATCACGGTGCGCTCCGGCAGCCCCTTCGCCCGCGCCGTGCGCACGTAGTCGGAGTTGATCACCTCGAGCATCGAGGCGCGCATGAAGCGGCTGTACTGCGCGATGCTCGCGACGGCGAGCACGATCACCGGCAGCGCCAGGTGCTGGGCGCGGTCGAGCAGGAAGTTGTCCGGGTCGGGCGAGCTGAGGTTGGAGACGTAGAAGATGCGTATGTCGTAGGCGAGGAAGATGTTCACGACGAGCACCTGCAGCATCAGGGCGAGCCAGAAGACCGGCGTCGAGAGCCCCAGGAAGCTGAAGGTGGTCGCGCCGTAGTCGAAGAGGGAGTACTGGCGCACGGCGGAGTAGACGCCGATGAACACCGCGAGGATGATCGCGATCAGCTCGGCGGCGATCACGAGCTGCAGCGTGTTCGCTGAGCACGCGGCCGAGATCGTCCCAGATCCGCCGCTCGCCGATGATCGTCGAGCCGAACTTCTCGGTCACGGCCTCCTCGAGCCAGTAGACGTAGCGCACGGGGATCGGCTCGTCGAGATGCTTCTTCTCGGTGATGTGGTCGATCGTCTGCTGCGAGATGTTCGGCGTCATCTTCAGCGTTCCGAGCGGGTCGCCCGTGGCGGAGACCATCGCGAAGACGAGGAAGCTGGCAGCGAAGAGGACGGGGATGCTGTAGAGCAGCCGGCGGAGAATGAAAGTAGTCACGGTGCGCTCGCTTCCCTGGTGAGACGGAACCGGAGCCCGCCCCCCGGTGCGGGGGCGGGCTCCTTCGTGCTGGTGTCGATCTGTGCGTCCGTTGTGTGCCGTGTGGACGCTATCGCAGGTTGGACTAGCCGGCGAAGGCCCAGTCCTGGGTGTTCCAAGTGGCTGCCGTGTTCGTCGGGTTGAACAGGGCGCCCGTGAGCTTCTTGTCGTGGATCAGGTACCCAGGCCGGGCGAAGAGCGGCAGCGTGACGACGTGCGACGCCATCAGCCGGTCGGCCTCGTTCAGGAGCTTGGTCCGCTGCCTGCTCGTTGAGCGTCTCGTTGCTCTTGAGGAGCAGGCGAGACACAGGCCGGCTGCAGTAGTTCTGGTGGTTCTGCGTCCCACCGCAGCGATGGATGTTCACGGAACCGCCGGTCTCCGGGCTGCCGACCCACGCGTACAGCATGATGTCCCAGTTCCTCGTCGGCAGCGTCACCGTCAGAGCGGTCAGCGTGAACCTCGCGTTCAGCTGGATGCCGACGCTCTTCAGCTGCCGCTGCATGACCGCGAACGAGGTCTCACGCGACAGGTTGCCGGCCGTCGAATGGAAGTCGAACTCGAGCTTGCCGACGCCCGGGCACGAGTAGATGTCGTTGTTCCGGGCCGACGGAGTCGCCGGGCCGCCGGTGCAGCCGTTCGAGCGCAGCAGCTCGATCGCCTTCTTCTGGCTGAAGCCGTACGGCTGGTACTTGTGCCCCACGTACTCGGACTGGAAGTTCTTGTAGATGACGTTGTTGAGCGCGGGCAGGTTGGGGGCGATCTCCTTGTAGGCAACCGTGCGGATCTGGGCGCGGTTGATGCCGGTCACGATCGCCTCACGGACGAACTTCTTCTTCAGAGCCGGATGACCGCCGGCGCCGAGCTGGAAGTCGACGTGCTCCCAGGTGAACTGGCTGCCCGTCTGCACGTTGAGGTTGCTCTGCTTCTTGAGGTCCGCGATCGCGTTCTGCGGCTGCGGGTTGATGATGTTGACCTCGCCGCCGCGCATCGCCTGGAACTGCGTGTTCGTGTCCGGGATGAAGCGGAAGACGATCGAGTTCACGTTCGCCTTCTTGCCCCAGTAGTTCGGGTTGCGCGTGAGCACCATCTGCGTCCCGCGGTCCCAGCTGGCCAGGCGGAACGGGCCGTTCGCGACCGGAGGGCCGTTGCGCCACGCCTGGTCGAAGGTCTGACCTGCGACGCCGCCCGCCGGGTACGACGGGAAGATGCGGCCCCACAGCGACTCCCAGAACGCATACGGCTTCTTGAAGGTGGCGCGGACCGTCTTCGCGTCCACCTTCTGCAACCGCGCGATGTCCTCGAAGCCGATGCGCGAGGCGATCGTGTTGTTCGGGTTCATGATCTGCTGGAACGTGAAGATCATGTCGTCGGCCGTCATCGGCTTGTTGTCACTCCACTTCGCGGCCTGCTTGAGCTTGTACGTGACCACCTGCGGCTTCTCGCTGTTCAGCACAGGCTTCTCGAGCAGGTCGTGGATGAGCACGCCCTTGGCGTTGTACTTGCTTCCGAAGGTGATCACGGGCTGGAGGACCAGGCTGCCCCACAGCGCGTTACCCTCGACGGTGAGCGTGTTCAGCGTCCTCGGCTCCTGATCCGCGCCGAAGATCACCGTTCCGCCGGCGGCGGCAGCCGCCTGCGGCTTCGCGTCGACGGCCGCAACGGCACTCGACGCGCTCAGGCTCATGACGGCGGCAAGCGCGCCGAACAGGAGCCAAAACGTGCGTTTACGCATTCCTTCTTCCTCCCCGATTGGAGCGTTCGCCGATCGACCTTTCGACCGGTCACGCGAACTTGGACGTTCGCGACCTGCGATTGTTAGTACGCCGTTTACGGGCCGGCTGGATGCCTAGGTCAGTGCCTCGGCGCCTGCGACGACCTCGAGGATCTCCTGCGTGATCTCGGCCTGGCGCGCGCGGTTCATCTGCAGCGTCAGCGAGTCGATCAGCTCGCCGGCGTTCTTCGAGGCGTTCCGCATCGCGGTCATCCTCGCGCCTTGCTCCGACGCCGCCGACTCGAGCAGCGCGCGGTACACCTGCGTCTCGAGGTAGACGGGCAGCAGCCGGGCCAGGATCTCCTCCGGCTCGGGCTCGAAGATGAAGTCGCCGCGCAGCGCGTCGTCGCGGCGCTCCTCCTCGTCGGTCTCGAGGATGTCGGCCGAGATCGGCAGCAGATCCTGCTCGGTCACCGTCTGGACGAGCGGCGAGACGTAGGCGTTGTAGACGAGCACCGCCCGGTCGATCTCGCCCTCGATGTAGAGCTCGCCGACGCGGTGCGCGATCGCCTGCGCGTCGGCGTAGGCCGGCCGGTCGGTGAAGCCGACGTACTCCGCGGCAGTCTCGTAGCGCCGGAACGCGAACGTCGAGCGGCCCTTCTTGCCGACGGCGACGAAGCGGACCTGCTTCCCCTCCCCACGCAGCTGGCGCTCGAGGGCGAACGAGCGCCGGATGATCTGGGCGTTGAACGGGCCTGCGAGCCCGCGGTCGCCCGTCAGGGCGATCACCGCGACCGTCTTCTCCTCGTCGCGCTGCTGCAGGAGCGGCAGCCCGCGCACGGACGCGCTCGCACGGCCGACGCCCGCGATCAGCTCGCGCATCGTCTCGGCGTAGGGCCGCATCGCCTCGATCCGCGTCTGCGCGCGGCGCAGGCGGGCCGAGGCGACGAGCTCCATCGCCTTCGTGATCTTGCGCGTGTTCTTGACGGAGCGGACGCGCCGCTTCAGGTCCTGGACCGAAGCCATCAGGAAACGAGCGCCGCGTCTTCCTCGACGTTGAAGTTGTGCACGAAGTGCTTCAGCCGCTCGTCCAGCGTCGCGGTCGTCTCGTCGGTCAGGTCCTTCGTCTCCTCGATCGAGGCATAGACCGTTCCGTCCGAGCGCAGGAACTCGCGCAGCTCGTCCTGGAAGCGCGGCACCTGCGCAGTCGGGATCGTCGTCGAGGAAGCCGTTGATGCCGGCGTAGAGCGCGACGACCTGCTCCGCGTGCGGCCACGGCTTGTACTGCGGCTGATTCAACGTCGCCACCATCCGCTCGCCGCGGGCGAGCGTGTTCTGCGTCGCCTGATCGAGCTCCGAGCCGAACTGCGAGAACGCCTCCAGCTCGCGGTACTGGGCGAGCTCGAGCCGCAGCCGGCCGGCGACCTTCCGCATCGCCTTCGTCTGCGCCGAGCCGCCGACGCGCGACACCGAGGTGCCGACGTTGATCGCCGGCCGGATCCCCGAGAAGAAGAGGTCGGCCTCGAGGAAGATCTGCCCGTCGGTGATCGAGATCACGTTCGTCGGGATGTAGCCGGCGATGTCGCCGGCCTGCGTCTCGACGATCGGCAGCGCCGTCAGCGAGCCGCCGCCGAGGTCGTCGTTCAGCTTGCACGCTCGCTCGAGCAGCCGCGAGTGGAGATAGAAGACGTCGCCCGGATAGGCCTCGCGACCCGGCGGCCGGCGGAGCAGCAGCGAGAGCTGCCGGTACGCGTCCGCGTGCTTGGAGAGGTCGTCGTAGACGACCAGGGCGTGCTTGCCGTTGTAGAGGAAGTGCTCGGCAATCGCCGCGCCGGCGAACGGGGCCATCCACTTGATCGGAGCGGCCTCGTGCGCGGCGGCCGTGACGATGATCGTGTAGTCCATCGCGCCCTCTTCCTTCAGGCGCTCGTACACCTGCGCGACGGTCGAGCCCTTCTGCCCGATCGCGACGTAGACGCAGATCACGTCCGTGTCGCGCTGGTTGATGATCGCGTCGATCGCGACGGCGGTCTTCCCGGTGCCGCGGTCGCCGATGATCAGCTCGCGCTGGCCGCGGCCGACGTTCGTCATCGAGTCGATCGCCTTGACGCCGGTCTGGAGCGGCTCCTTCACCGGCTGGCGCTCCACGACGCCCGGGGCCTTGAACTCGAGCGGGCGCCGCTCGCTCGACTCGACCGGGCCGGCGCCGTCGACAGGGTCGCCGAGCGGGTCGACGACACGGCCGAGCAGCCCCTCGCCGACGGGGACGCTCACGACCGCGCCGGTTCGCTTGACCGGCTCGCCCTCCTTCACCTCCTGCCACTCGCCGAAGAGCGCGACGCCGACGTTGTCCTCCTCGAGGTTGAAGGCGATCCCGACCACGCCGTGCTCGAACTCGAGCCGCTCGAGCGAGACGCAGTTCTCGAGCCCGTGGACGCGGGCGATGCCGTCGCCCACCTGGAGCACCGTGCCCACCTCGGAGAGGTCGGTCTGGACGTCGTACTGCTCGATCCTGGACTTGAGGATCGAGGTGATCTCTTCGGGTCGTAGCTTCACGTTTCTCTATCTCCTTGTCACGAGCTCGGTACGAAGTTGGTTCAAGCGGCCGCGCACGCTCGCGTCGACGCGCAGCGAGCCGGCCTGGAGGACGATGCCGCCGATCAATTTCGGGTCGACCCTGCGAGTCGCCTCGACGGCGCGGCCGGAGGACTGCTCGATCTTCTTGAGAATTGCAGCGGCCTCCTCGTCGGACAGCTCGTAGGCGGTAGTGAGCTCGACGGTGAGCCGGCGCTGCTCGGCGGCGACGAGCGCGTCGAGCTCGCGCTGGATCTCTTCGATCTCACCTGCACGGCCCTTTTCGGAGACGAGCAGGACAAAGTTGCGGACGAGCTCGTCCGCGTCGCCCAGGATCTCGCCCAGGACCGCCGCCTTCTGCTGCGGGTCGAGCTCGGGGTTCGCGAGCACGCGCCGCAGCTCCGGCACCTCGGCGATCGCGGCGGCGAAGTCGCCGAGCTCCGTGTGGACGACGTCCAGCTTGCCCGCATCCTTGGCGGCCTGGAAGAGCGACCGCGCGTACATCCGGTGTGCGACCGCCACTAGACCCGCTCACGCTCCAGAGCCGAGAAGTCGAGCTCGCCGATCGCCTGGTCGATCAGCCGACGATGGTCGTCGCGGTCGAGCACCTTCCCCGTCACCTTCGCCGTCGCAACGAGCGTCAGGTCGGCCACCTCGGCGCGAATCTGCTCGAGCGCGCGGACCGTCTCGGTCTCGATTTGCTTGCGCGTGTCCTCGAGCCGGCGCTGCCGGTCGGCCTCCGCCTCCTCGCGAGCGCGCTCGCGCTGCGCGTCGGCCACCTTGCGAGCCTCTGCGAGGATCTCCCCCGCCTCGGACTTCGCCTGGCCGATGAGCTGCTTGTGCTCCTCCAGGAGCCGGCGAGCCTCGGCGCGTGCGCGCTCGGCCTCCTCGACCGACGAGCGGATGCGGTCACGACGCTCGTCGATCGTCTTCTGGATCGGGCCGAACGCGAACTTCTTGAGCACGAAGAACGTGATCGCGAAGCAGACGAGCGTCCAGATCATCAGGCCCGGGACGACCTCGATCAGGGGTGAGGCTGCGAGCAGCATCTCTAGACCAGCACGTAGGCGAGCAGGCCGCCGATCAGGCCGTAGAAGACGACGGCCTCGGTGAGCGCGAAGCCGAGCCACTGGATCCCGGTGAGCTCGCCGCGCAGCTCGGGCTGGCGCGCCACGGCCTGGATCATCGAGCCGAAGATGTTGCCGATGCCGATGCCGGCCCCGAGCGAGCCGAGGCCGATACCGAGCGCCAGCGCGATCGCCTTGCCGGCGTCGGTGTTGCTCGCGGCTTCCTGAGCAAGCAGATTGAACACGTACTCCTCCTTAATGCTCCGGCTCGATCGCCGAACCGATGTAGATGGCAGAGAGTGCGGCGAAGATGAATGCCTGGATCGAGACGACGATCACGACCTCGAACAGGTAGAACGCGGCCGCGGCCGGGACCGCGACCACGGCGATCGCCAGGTTTCCGATCACGAAGATCAGGCCGATGAAGGTCAGGATCAGCATGTGGCCGGCGAGCATGTTGGCGTAGAGACGGACCGAGAGGCTGATCAGGCGCATGAACTGGCCGAGGATCTCGAGCGGCACGATCAGCGGGTACAGGCCCTTCGGCACGTCGGGGATCCAGCTCTTGAAGTACTTGACGGGGCCGTTGTACCGAATGCCCTCGACATGCGTGAAGACGAAGGTCATCAGCGCGAGCGCGAGCGTGACGCTGATCGACGACGTCGCCGCGTAGACGGCGAGCGTCGGCAGCTCGATCCCGAAGAGCTCGAACGTCTCGTTCGAGAGCGGCAGCGGGATGAAGCCGAGCATGTTGATCACCCAGATGAACAGCATCAGGCTGGCCACGTACGGGAACCAGCGCCCCATCGCCTTGTACGGCAGGCCCTGCTCGGCGACTTGCGACTGCGCGATCTCGTAGACCATCTCACCCACCGCCTGGCGCCGGCCGACCTCGTTCCTCGAGCCGATGCGGACCCGCATCAGGAAGATTCCGAGCGCGATCGTCACGATCGTGCCGAGGATCAGGTACGCCACCGCTTTGTTGATCGGAGAGGTCGAGCGGCCCGATGTGGATCGGGATCCATTCGCCGACCTCGAAGTCGTGCTCGGGATTGAACTCCTCCTCGCCGTTCTCGGTCGTGGACGCGAGGGCGACCTGCGGCAGGATGAGCCAGAGGGTCAGCGCGAGGGCGCCGAGCCGCTTCACGCGGGCTCTCCCGAGAAGTAGAGCGCGAGCGCGACGGCGAGCTCGAGTGTGTATGCGAGCGCGTACAGGAGCGTGGCCGCGAGCGCGAGCCGCGCGTCCGTTGCCGCGAGCGCGACGACCACAACCATCACCGCGAGCGCGCGAAAGGTCATTCCGAAGCCGACCACGCTAGAGCCGGCGAGGTTACCCATGCCTCGGCGCAGGTGCGTCAGTAGCGAGGCGAGGCCACGGGAGCCGGCCCAGAGCGTCGCGCCGATCACCCAGCCGCGCAGGTCCCAGCCCGCCGCGAGGAAGACCGGCAGCGCGAGCGCGATCACGGCGGCGCCGGCGACGAGCGGCAGCGTCTGGCTCGGCAGCGGCCGCGGCGTGGAGAAGGCGCCGGCCATCATGCCCGCCGTTCCTCGCGCGCCGCTCGCGGTGCACGGCCGGAGAGGACAGTACGGAGGTACGGACTCGGAGAGCCGGGTGCCGCGAGCGGCGCGAAGCCGGCGGAGCCGGCTTTGCCCGGCCGGAGCCGGCTGGCGAGGGGCGGCGGGTCACAATGCGTGTCCGTAGCGCTTGTATGTCATGAACACCCCGAAGGGGATGCCCAGGATCGTGCCGACGAGGAAGCCCCAGGCGGCCGATCCGAAGAGCCAACCGACGAAGATTGCGACGGCGATCACGGCGAGCGTCGCCCCGATCAGGACGGAGCCAGCGCCGGCGAGGCTGAGCTTCGGGGTCGGCTGCGGCTCCATGTGCGGGGCGAGCATAGCAGCAGTTTGTGACAACCAAAAACCGCCTACATTGGGGAAAAACGGCCGACTTTGTACGATGCGAAGATGGAGCGGCTCGTGCTCGTTCACGGCTCCGTGGGCAACGGAGCAGCGACGTGGGGCGCGCAACTCCGGTTGGGCGAGCGCTACGAGCTCGAGGTGCTGGACCGCCCGGGTTTCCCGCCCGGTCCGCCGGTCGAGCGGGTCGACTTCGACACCGACGCGGACTGGCTCGCCGAGCGGCTCCGGCCCGGCGACCACGTCTGCGGCCACTCCTACGGCGGCGTCGTCTGCCTGCTCGCGGCGGCACGGTATCCGAGGCTTCGCTCGCTCACGGTGATCGAGCCGCCGGCGACGCGCGCCGCGGCAGGCGATCCGGCGGCCGACGCGTTCGCGGCCGGAGCGATCGACCTCTGGGCGAACGGGCCGCGCGATCCGGAGGCATTCCTGCGAGCGTTCCTCGGCGCGGTCGGGTCGGCATGGCAGCCTCCCTCCCCGCTCCCGCCCGACGTCGAGCGGGGCGCGCGGATCCTGATGGCCGAGCGCGGACCGTGGGAGGCGGAGATCCCGATCGAGCAGTTGCGAGTGCTCGCGTTTCCGACGCTCGTCGTCTCGGGCGGTCACCACCCGGCCTTCGACGCGATCTGCGACTCGCTGGAGCGTGAGCTCCCCGCCGAGCGGGTCGTCGTCCGAGGCGCCGGTCACGCGGCCCAGCGCGCGCCCGGCTTCAACGAGGCGCTCGTGGCGTTCCTCGAACGCGCTAGATGATTGAACATCTAGGCCGAGCGGCGCTCCCCGGTGCGGTCGAGCGAGCGGCGCGGCGCACGAGAGTTCAGCTTGACGATCTCGAGCAGGTACACGACGTAGACGGAGAAGGCGAGCGCGCCGAGCGCGATCACGGCCACGCCGACCGTCTCCCAGAGGTGCCACTCGCCTCCCTCGCGGAAGGGGATGAACCGGGTCGCGAGGGCCGCCCCCGCCAGCGCGGCGCACCACGCCCACATGGTCACGGCGGCACGCCGCTGCGAGAAGCCGCGTCTGAGGAAACGGAAGTGCAGGTGCGCCTGGTCCGGCGCCGCCAGCGGTTGCCCGTGCTTGAGCCTGCGCGCGACGACGAAGGACGTGTCGATGATCGGCACCGCCAGCACGAGCAGCGGCAGGAGCAGGACGACGGTCGACGCCGTCTTCAAGAGCCCCTGCACCGAGAGCGCCGCGAGGAGGAAGCCGAGCACGAGGGCGCCCGAGTCGCCCATGAAGATCCGGGCCGGGAAGAAGTTGTGCCGCAGGAAGCCGATGCACGCACCTGCGACGATCGCGGACAGGATCGCGGGATCGATCTTCTCGAGCGAGAGGGCGAGCACGGCGAAGGTCGCGCCGGCAATCCCGCAGACACCGGCGGCGAGCCCGTCCATCCCGTCGAGGAAGTTCACCATGTTCATCACGGCGACGATCCACGCCATCGTCAGCGGCACGCCGACCACCGCGGGCAGGTCGACAGGGCCGAGGAACGGGAACGTGAAGTGGTCGATCCAGACGCCGAAGAAGGGTGGGATCGCAGCCGCGACGATCTGCCCCGCGAGCTTCCACCTGGGGTCGAGCCCGCGGAAGTCGTCGACGGCGCCGACGACCGTCGCTACCGCCGCCCCGAGCAGGACGCCCCGCGTCTCCCGACCGAGCTCGAGGAACGCGAGCGCAGGCACGAAGATGCCGAAGAAGATCGCGAGCCCGCCGAGGCGTGGGATCGGGTTCCGATTGAGGCGCCGCGCCTCGGGCCGGTCGACGACACCGAGGAGCCGCGCCATCCCACCGACCGCAGGCGTGAGCAGGATCACGATCAGCATCGCGACCACTGCGCCGTAGAGGACCTCGGGATTCTCCCGAAGCGCGTCCATCCCCGCCCTACTTCGTTCCGTAGAGCCGGTCGCCTGCGTCGCCCAGGCCCGGCACGATGAACCCCTTCTCGTTCAACTCGCGATCGATCGCCGCACAGACGATGTGGACGTCGGGGTGCTCCTCGTGCACCCGCTCGATCCCGGTGGGGGCGGCGACGAGGCAGACGAGCGTCACCGAACGCGCGCCGGCCGCCTTGACTGCGGTGATGGCGGCGGCGCTCGAGTTCCCGGTCGCGAGCATCGGATCGAGCACGAGCGCGTCGCGCTCGTCCAGGTCCTCCGGCAGCTTCACGTAGTACTCGACCGGCTCGAGCGTCTCCTCGTCGCGGTAGAGGCCGATGAAGCCGACGCGCGCGCTCGAGATGAGCGAGAGCACGCCCTCGAGCATGCCGATCCCGGCCCGCAGGACCGGGCACACGGCGACCTTCTTCCCCGAGATCCGCTGCGCCTGCATCCGTTCCAGCGGCGTCTCGATGTCGACCGGCTCGGTGGGAAAGTCCTTCGTCGCCTCGTAGGTGAGCAGCAGCGTCACCTCGTTCACGAGCTTGCGGAAGTGGACGGTGGGCGTCTCCTGATCGCGCAGGTACGAGAGCTTGTGCTGGACCAGCGGATGTTCGACGTGCGTCAACTTTCCGGTGACGGTGCTCATGCGTAGGCGGCGTAGCCGCGGAAGCCCGGATAGAGGGGCCGCTTGGCACAGAGTGCTTCGGCGCGGCCGGCGAGCTCGTTCACGTCGCCCTCGCCGAGCGCGCCGGCGATGATCCGGCCGACCTCGCGAAAGTCTTCCTCGTCGAAGCCGCGCATCGTCGCGGCAGGCGTGCCGATGCGAACCCCAGAGGCCACGGTCGGGGGCCGCTCGTCGAACGGCACCGTGTTCCGGTTCACCGTCAGCCTGACCTCGTCCAACCGCTCCTCCGCGTCCTTGCCCGTCCAGTCCGTCCGACGCAGGTCGAGCTGGAGCAGGTGCGTGTCGGTGCCGCCCGTGAGCACGTCGAGACCGTTCGAGACCAGCTCGTCCGAGAGCGCGTCGGCGTTCGAGCGCACCTGCTCCTGGTAAGAGCGGAACGCATCGGACGCGGCGATCCGGAAGCACGCGGCCTTGGCCGCGATCGCGTGCAGGAGGGGGCCGCCCTGCATGCCGGGGAACACGGCTCGGTCGACGGCCTGCGCATGCTCCTCGCGGCAGAGGACGAAGCCGGCGCGCGGCCCGGCCAGCGTCTTGTGGGTGGTCGAGGTGACGATGTCGCAGTGCTCGACGGGGTTCGGATGCAGGCCGGCCGCGACCAGGCCCGAGAAGTGCGCCATGTCGCACATCAGGAAGGCGCCGACCTCGTCCGCGATCTTGCGGAACTCGGCCGCGTCGACGGTGCGGGGATACGCCGACCCTCCGCAGATGATCAGCTTCGGGCGGTGGTCCTTGGCGAGCGCAAGCACCTCGTCGTAGTCGACCATTTCGGTCTCGCGGGAGACGCCGTAGCTGGCGATCGTGTACAGCCGGCCGGAGAAGTTGACCTTGAGACCATGCGTGAGATGGCCGCCGTGGTCGAGCCGGAGCGCAAGGATCGTGTCGCCGGGCTGGAGCAGCGCGAAGTACGCGGCCATGTTTGCCTGGGCGCCCGCATGAGGCTGCACGTTCGCGTGCTCGGCGCCGAAGAGCTCCTTCGCGCGGTCGATCGCGAGCTGCTCGATCTCGTCCACGACCTCGCAGCCACCGTAGTAGCGCCGCCCGGGGTAGCCCTCGGCGTACTTGTTCGTCGGCACGGAGCCGACCGCCTCGAGCACGCTCGGCCACGTGAAGTTCTCCGACGCGATCAGCTCGATCTGGCCCCGCTGCCGCTCGAGCTCGCGTCCGAGCAGGTCGGCGATCTCGGGATCGGTTTCCGCAAGCCCCGCTGCGCGGAGCCGGTCGAGCGAGAGCGGTGAGACGACCATCGCCGAGGATGCTAGACCACTGACGCGATGGTCCGGAGCGCCTCGTCGGACGGCGCGGCGCCCTCACGGAGCACGCGCGGCTCGGCGCCCGTGAAGTCGATCACCGTGGACGCGGTGCCGGGCAGCTCGCCGCCGTCCAGCTCGACCGCGGCGGCACGGATCGGCTCGGGCACCTCCTCGAGCCTCCTCGGGTCGGGCCCGCCGGGCAGGTTCGCGCTCGTCGCGGCGACAGCGCCCACGCTGTCGAGCAGCGCCTTCGCGACCCCGTCGACGTCGGGAACGCGGACGCCGATCGTGCCCGGGCTCGCGCCGTTCAGCCAGGCGAAACGACGAGCGGGATTCTCGAGGACGAGCGTGTACGGGCCCGGCAGCAGCGCCCGCGCGATCTGCGCCGCTCGACCCTCCAGCTCCGGCACGCACTCGAGCAGCACCTCGAGGTTGGCCGCGACGAGGGCGGTCGGCTGAAGCTCGTCGCGCCCCTTCGCCCGGTAGAGCCGCCGCACCGGCCCTTCGGAGTACGGGGTTGTCGCGAGGCCGTAGACGGTGTCCGTGGGCACGATCGCGAGCCGGCCGGCGCGGATCGCCGCCGCCGCCGCTTCGACCTCAGTCACGGCGTCCCTCGACGACTCGCTCACGCCCGGTCAGGTCGGGGGTCGTGCGCACGTCCGCGTACCCGAGCTCCCCGAGCAATGCGGCCGTTGCAGTCGCCTGGCCGTCGCCCACTTCGACAACGAGCCGACCGTCGGGCCGAAGCACGTCGAGCGCCGCCCGCGCGACCGCGTCGGTGGCGCCACTGCCCACGAGCGCGACGTGCGGCTCGTACTCACGCACGTCCGGCATCAGCGTGGACAGGTCCTCAGGCTCGACGTACGGCGGGTTCGAGACAACGAGGTCGTACGGCCCGTCGGGCAGCCCCTCGCGCAGGTCGTGCTCCCGCAGCTCGACCGCGAGGCCGGTCCGGGCCGCGTTCTCACGCGCGAGCGCGAGCGCGTCGCCCGAGACGTCGATCGCCGTCACCCTCGACCCGGGATGTTCGTCCGCGATCGCGAGTGCGATCGCGCCCGTCCCGGTGCCGACGTCGAGGACACGCGGAGTCTCGATGCCGCGAATGTGCGCGAGGGCGCGCTCGACCACGATCTCGGTCTCGGGCCGTGGAATCAACGCCCGCCGATCGCACGCAAGCGTGAGCCGTCGAAACCCCCATTCGCCGAGGATGTAGGCGACCGGCTCACGAGACGCCCGGCGAGCGACGAGCACGCGGTACTCGTCCAGCTCGTCGCCGTTCAGGGGCCGTTCGAAGTCGGTGTAAAGCTCGATTCGCTGCCGGCCGAGCGTGTGCGCGAGCAGGAGCTCCGCGTCGAGCCGTGCCGTCTCCGACGTCTGTCCGAGCTGCTCCGTCGCCGCCCGGAGCACGTCGCCGACGGTCATCCCTCGAGCGCGCGCCGCCGGTCCTCGGCCTGGAGCGCCTCGGTGAAGTCGTCCAGCCCGCCCGGGAGCACCTTCTCCAGGTTCACCGTCACCTTGACGCGGTGATCGGTGGCCCGGCTGTCCGGATAGTTGTATGTCCGGATCTTCTCCGCACGCTCGCCGGAGCCGATCTGGGACTTCCGCGCCGCCGACAGCTCGGCCTGCTGGCGCTCTCGCTCCGCCTCGTACAGGCGCGCGCGCAGCACGCGCATCGCCTTCGCCTTGTTCTGGAGCTGCGACTTCTCGTCCTGCATCGCGACGACGATCCCGGTCGGCAGGTGCGTGATCCGCACGGCCGAATCGGTCGTGTTCACGCTCTGGCCCCCCGGACCCGTCGAGCGGTAGACGTCGATCTTGAGGTCGTTCTCGTCCAGGCCGACGTCGATCTCCTCGACCTCCGGCATGACAGCGACGGTTGCGGTCGACGTGTGGATGCGGCCCTGCGACTCCGTCTCGGGCACGCGCTGGACTCGGTGCGTGCCGCCTTCGTACTTGAAGACGGAGTACGCGCCGTCGCCCTTGACGGCGAAGACGACCTCCTTGAAGCCTCCCGTCTCGCTCTCGTTCGCGGAGAGGAGCTCCGTCTTGAAGCCGCGGCTCTCGGCGTAGCGGGTGAGCATCCGGAGCACGTCGCCGGCCCAGATCGCGGCCTCGTCGCCCCCAACGCCCTGACGGATCTCGACGATCACGTCCTTCTGATCGGCGGGATCCCGCTCCACGAGCGCGAGCTTCAGCTCCTCCTCGAGCTCGGCCAGCCGCTGCTCCGACTCGACGACGAGCTCCCGCAAGTCCGGGTCCTCTCGGGCCGTGACGACGTCGTCGCGCGCCTCGCGCCACTCCCGCGCGAGGCGGTACGGCGTCTCCAGCTCCTTCAGGCGCCGGCCGACCTCGGCCGCCTCCCTGCGATCGTTGTAGACGGCAGGGTTGGCCATCCGCTCCTGCACCTCGGTGTAGGAGCGCTCGAGGTCGTCGACGAGGCTCTCGATCGTTGCTGCCACGCTCGTAGGGTAGTGGAGCGACGCCGCGGGACGTGAGCCGCGGCCCCTGTCCGCCATGCCCCGAAATGCCGTGGCCGTCGCGCACACGTCCGGGGACTGTCCCCGGACATGTCCCGCTGCGGCGTGTCCGCGCGCAACAATTCAGTGCCAGTTTGTCCACAGCCGGCGTTGGGCGATCGCGGCGCCCGTACGGTGTTTGGATGGCTCGTCTGCGGCGCTCGACCTTTCCTCCCTACGGCGTCTGGCACGTGACCACGCGCGGCGTCGCGCGGCAGGCGGTCTTCCGGGACGGAGAGGACGGGCGGCGCTTTCTCACACAGCTCTGGCGGGCGGTCGAGGAGCACGCCCTCCACGTCCACGCGCTCTGCCTGATGCCGAATCACTACCACTTCGTCGTCGAGTGCCTCCGCGACCTCCTCTCGCGCGCGCTCCACCGCGTCAACGGCGTCTACGCGCAGGAGTTCAACGAGAAATACGGTCGGAGTGGCCATCTCTGGGGCGACCGCTTCGCCCTCTGGCAAGTGCGTGACGACGATCATCTCCGCACAACCTGCTCGTACGTGCTCGCCAACCCGGTGCGGGCGCGCCTGTGCGAGCGCGCCGCAGACTGGCCGTGGAGCTGGAGCCGCTACTCCTCCTCGAGCGAGGCGTCGAGCGTGATCTCGGGCACGGCCGCGAGCGCCTTCGAGACGGGGCAGCCGACCTTGGCTTCCTCGGCCGCTTCGCGGAAGCCGTCCGCGTCGAGCCCCGGCACCCGACCGCGAACCGCGAGCGCGATCGCGGTGACCCCGGTCCCGGGCACGAACGTGACCGCCGCCGACGTCGACAGCCGCTCGGGCGCGTTCCCTGCCTGGGCGAGCCCGTGTGCGAGCGCCATCGAAAAGCAGGAAGCATGCGCGGCCGCGATCAGCTCCTCGGGGCTCGTCCGGCCGCCCGACTGGTCCTCCGTCCGCGCCGCCCACGTCACGTCGAGCGGCCCGAAGGCCCCCGAGCCGACCTCGTCGATCGTCCCCGACCCGCCCAGCAGGTCGCCGTTCCAGGTCACCGATGCCCGGCGCTCAGCCATCAAATCTCCCTCCTACCTCGACTGGTTCCGCGCCCGCACGCTAACGGATGCGCGACGGCGAGGAGAGCTAGGCCATGACCTCGACCTTGCGCTCCTCCTGGGTGATCCCGCCTTCGCGGCGGAGCACCTCCTGGAGCGCGCGGATCGAGACCTCGATCTGGTCGAGCGACGGCTCCCGGGTCGTCAGCCGCTGGAGCCACAGTCCGGGTGCGAGCAGCGTCATCAGGATCACGTTGTCCTGATGACGCCCGGCGAAGCGGATCAGCTCGTAGGCGATCCCCGCGATCAGCGGCAGGAGCAGGATCCGGCTCAGGATCAGCCAGTACCACGGCGGCTGGCCGACGAAGGCGAAGACGAAGATGCCGATCACCATCACCCAGAGCAAAAACGCGGTCCCGCAACGCGGGTGGATCAAGCTGAACTTCTGCACGCGTTCCGGCGTGAGCTCCTCCCCCGCCTCGAAGGCGTTGATCGCCTTGTGCTCGGCCGCGTGGTACTGGAACACGCGGCGCAGGTCGGGCAGGAGCGAGATCAGGAGCAGGTAGGCGAGGAAGATGCACACGCGGATCACGCCCTCGATCACGACGAACGAGCCGGTCGTGTCGATCGGGAGCCAGCTCGTGAGCAACGCGGGCGTCACCTTGAAGAGCATCAGCGCGAAGCCGATCGCGATCGCGAACGAGAACACGAGTTGGCCGCGAGTGATCTCTGTCTTCACCTCGCCTTCGGTCGCGTCCGGATCCTGGGCGGCGTAGTTCGCGGAGATGGCGAGGGCGCGGAAGCCGATCGCGAGCGACTCGCCGAGCGCGATCACGCCCCGGATGACCGGCAGCCGGAAAATGGGCCGCTTCGCCATCGGCGAGGTGATGTCCTGGACGACCTCGGCGATCTCACCGTCGGGCTTGCGGACGGCGACGGCCCACTTCGAGGGGCTGCGCATCATCACGCCCTCGAGGACGGCCTGCCCTCCGATGTTGTTGCTCAACGCGAGTGGCTAGCCGCGGCGCGCGCCGCCGGCCTTCTCCAGCCGACGCTGGAAGCGCTCGACCCGACCGCCGGAGTCCATCAGCTTCTGCTTGCCCGTGTAGAACGGGTGGCAGGCCGAGCAGACGTCGACGTGAATCTCCGCCTGCGTCGAGCGAGTCTCGAACTCGTTTCCGCACGAGCAGCGAACGTGCGTCGACATGTACTCGGGATGAATTCCAGTCTTCATCGCCGGGCCAGGATAGCAGAGGCAGTTTGGGGGTCTACGTTTCCTCCAGAGACAACAACGCCGATCGCTCCGTCGCCGACTTTCCCTGCAAGCACGGCCGCCACCCCCACCGCGGCGGCAGGTTCGCATGCCAGCTTGGCCCGCTCGTAGAGGAACCGGAATCCTTCCCGGATCTCCTCCTCCGTGACGAGCACGCTCTCGACGTCGTGCGCCTGCAGCACGGCCAGCGCGTTCGCTCCGGCGAACGGCGCCGAGAGCCCGTCCGCGATCGAGTCGGGCGTGACAGGAACGGAGCGGCCGGCCGCGAGAGCGTCGTGCATTGCCGTGGAGCGGTCCGGTTCGACTGCGAGCACGCTCCGGTCAGGGGCTGCGGCCGCGATGCCCGCGACCAACCCGCCGCCGCCGACCGGGACGACGAGCGTCTCGATCTTGGGAGCGTCCTCGAGCAGCTCGAGCGCGACTGTCCCCTGCCCGGCAAGGACGAGCGGATCCTCGAACGGGTGCACGAGCGTCCGACCCGTCTCGGCGATGAGCGACTCGAGCCGCACGAACGCCGAGGCCGGGTCTGTGGCCTCGAGGTCGACGGCCGAACCGTAGCCTCGGGTCGCCGCGATCTTCGCTTCGCTCGCGCCGCGCCACATGACGACAAGGCAGTCGAGCCCCTCCGCGGCGGCGCCCCACGCGAGCGCCTGGGCATGGTTGCCGGCCGAGATCCCGATCACGCCGCGCGCCCGCTCCTCCTCCGAGAGCGAGCCGAGCTTGTTCAGCACCCCGCGCGGCTTGAACGAGCCCGTCTTCTGGAAGAGCTCGGCCTTCAACCACACCTCGTCTCCGAGCGTGCGCGAGCTGAACGTCGGCGTGCGGTGGACCCGTCCGCGGATGCGCTCGGCGGCGGCGAGCACGTCATCGCGGGTCACCGGCATGCGCGGATCGTAGACTCCTGCCGATGGACGACCACCCCGTCCGGTTCGCCGTCGCCGACGACCTGCGGCGCTCGCGCCTCACCGTCTTCTTCCGCCTGCTCCTGGCGATCCCGCACTTCATCTGGCTGATCCTCTGGTCGGTCGCCACGTTCTTCGCGGCGATCGCCGCCTGGTTCGCCGCGCTCTTCACCACGCGCGTGCCGGCAGGCCTCCACGGCTTCTTGTCCGCCTACGTGCGCTACGTGACGCACCTCGGTGCGTACGTGACGCTCGCGGCGAACCCGTATCCGAGCTTCACCGGCGCGCCCGGCTATCCGGTCGACGTCGCGCTCCCGGAGGAGCCCGCACCGCAGAAGCGCTGGACGATTCTGCTGCGTCTCTTCCTCGCGCTCCCAGCACTGATCCTCGCGGGCATCCTCGGCTGGAGCACGAGCGGTGGCGGCGGCGGCGCGCAGGCGAGTCAGGACTCCGGCGATCCGAAATGGACCGGCACCTTCGTCGGGATCGCCGCGACCTGTGCCTTCCTCGGCTGGTTCGCGTCGCTCGCGCGCGGCCGGATGCCGAACGGGCTGCGCGACCTCGCGGCCTACGGAATCGGCTACGGCGCGCAGGCGTACGCCTACGGCCTGCTCCTCACCGACCGCTACCCGAACTCCGACCCGGACGAGATCGGCCCCGCCTGGAGCCTCCGTCCGCACCCGGTCCACCTCGTGCTCGACGACGACGGCCGTCGCTCGCGCCTGACCG
This sequence comes from uncultured Gaiellaceae bacterium, assembly GCA_963802765.1. Classification (GTDB taxonomy): domain Bacteria; phylum Actinomycetota; class Thermoleophilia; order Gaiellales; family Gaiellaceae; genus Gaiellasilicea. The sequence continues at coordinate 715,094 of CAWDJZ010000007.1, read as the reverse complement.
TCCTCTTCCGGCTCCTGCTGTCCCTGCCCCACCTCGTCTGGCTCGTCCTCTGGACCATTGCGGCGTTCTTCGCCGCGATCGCAAACGGGCTCGTCGCGCTCGTCCGCGGCCGCTCCGCCGAGGCGCTGCACCGCTTCCTCGCCGCGTACGTCCGCTACACCGCGCACGTGTTCGCCTTCCTGTTCCTCGTCGCGAACCCCTTCCCCGGCTTCACGGGAGAGCCGGGGTACCCGGTCGACATCACGATCGGCGAGGCGGAGCGCCAGAACCGCTGGATCACGCTCTTCCGCATCTTCCTCGTCATCCCGGCGCTCTTCGTCGCAGGCGCGCTCGGCGGCGCGCTCGCGGTGGCCGGCTTCTTCGGCTGGTTCGCGTCGCTCGTGACCGGCCGGATGCCGACCGGGCTGCGGAACCTCGGCGCGATGGCGATCCGCTACCACGCCCAGACGAACGCCTACTGGTTCGTCGTCACCGACCACTACCCGTACGCAAGCCCGGCGCTGCAGCCGCCGCCCGAGGCGGAGCCTGTGACAGAGCCCGTCGAGGCCGCGGCCTGACGCGGCGCCGCGCCCTCGCGCTCCTCGCGGCGCTCGTCCTCGCTGCGATCTGGGTCGCGTGCGCGTACGCGCTCTGGGAGAGCCGCGTCCCGGATGGGCTCGACCGGCCGCAGGTCGACGTCGAGCGGCTGATCGACCGGACGACGATCGAGGAGGCCGAGCGCTACGAGACGTTCTTCCGGGTCGAGTTCCTCGTCTCGCAGCTCGTGCTGATCGCGGTGCTGCTCGCGTATGCCAAGTGGGGGTTCCGCTTCGCCCGCGAGTCGGCCGCCGGCCGGATCGGCACCGGGATGATGCTCGGCATGATCGGGCTCGCACTCGTATGGCTCTCGCAAGTGCCGTTCCGGCTCGCCGAGGTCTGGTGGGACCGCCGCTACGACCAGACGGACAGCGGCTACATCGAGACGCTGTTCGCGAACTGGATCGGGCTCGGCGCCGAGTTCCTCTTCGTCTCCTTCGCACTCGTCGTGGTAATGGCGCTGGCAGGGCCGTTCCCGCGCCACTGGTGGCTTGCGGCCGCGCCCTTTTTCGTCGGCCTGACCGCGCTCTTCGCGTTCGTGATGCCGTACTTCTCCGTAACCGACCCGCTCGAGGACCCGGAGCTCGCCGCCGACGCGCGCGCCTACGCGAGACAGCAGGGGATCGAGCCGATACGGATCGAGGTGGAGGACGTGACCGACTTCACGAGCGCGCCCAACGCCTACGCGGTCGGCTTCGGCCCGACGAAGCGGATCGTCTTCTGGAACACGCTCCTGGACAACCCCGCCTTCAGCGACGACCAGGTGCGTGTCGTCCTCGCACACGAGCTCGGCCACCACTCGCGCCACCACATCCCGGAGGCGATCGGGTGGTACGCGCTCTTCGCGCTTCCCGGCGCCTGGTTGATCGCGGTGGTGACGCGTCGCCGCGGCGGTATGGCGAACCCCGCGGCGGTGCCGCTCTCCCTGCTCGTCGTGGTGGTGCTCGGCCTCCTCTCGACGCCTGTCTACAACTTCATCTCGCGCCACATGGAGGAGGAGGCGGACTGGATGGCGCTCGAGACGACCCGCGCCCCCGCCGCGGCGCGGGATCTCTTCGAGAGCTTCACCGTCGAGTCCCTGAACGACCCCGACCCGCCGACCTGGTCGTACCTGCTCTTCGACAGCCATCCGTCCGTCGAGGAGCGGATCGAGCTCGCGGCAGCGTGGCGCGCCCGAGCTGCCAGGTAAGACTGTCGCTGGGTTGCGGCCGCGAAGCGGACGCCTTTTAGGGATCTTCGCGCGACGCGTGATCCGCTTCCGCGGATCGCGCGTCTTGCGCAAAATTAGGTGATCGTGTACTCCGGCCCCGACCCGCCTTCGGGCGGAGTGAGCCGGCCGCCCTTGGCGGTGATCGCGCCGCACTGGACGCAATTCGAGGGGTTCACCTCGACCTGCACGAAGTCGTCGCCGTCGGCGCCGCCCACCTCGTAGACCTGGGCCGGGCACATGTGCTCCCACATCCGCGCCAGCTCGAGCGGCACGCGGCGCTGGATCCGGATGTGGCTCGGCTGATCGTCCCGGGTCCGGTTCCCCGAGAGGAAGACCGAGGAGAGCTTGTCGAACGTGAGCTTCCCGTCCGGTGCGGGGTAGCTCTTCGCGCGGCCGGTCCGGATCAGGGCGCGCGCCGCGTTCGGCTCGCTCGAATAGTCCTTCGGCGGCAGGTGCCCCTTCGTCACCGTCATTGCGCTCGCGAGCGCGCCGCCGACGTAGAAGCCCTTGTCGAAGACCTGCCGCATGTTCCGCACCTCGCGCAGGTCGTCCAGCACGTAACTGGCCCGCAGCTCCTCGTCGTAGGAGTCGAGCGCGCCGACTCGCGCCGGCGACTCGCCCGGCTGCAGCGAACGGAAGGCGGCCTCTGCGGCCATGATCCCCGACTCGATCGCGTAATGGATCCCCTTCAAAGTCGGCACGTTGACGAGGCCCGCGCCTTCCCCGACGAGGAGGAGCCCGGGAGCGCTGAAGCGCTCTGGGAGCGCGTGGAAGCCTCCTTCGGTGATCGTCTTCGCGCCCCAGGCGACCCGCTCGCCGTCCTGGAGGATCTTGCGGACGAGCCGGTGCGTCTTGAACTCCTGGAGCACGTCGTGGACCGAGAACTCGACGTCGCGGTACTCGAGCCCGGCCACGAAGCCGAGCGAGACCAGGTCCGGCCCCATCGGGTAGATGAAGGAGCCTCCGAACTCGCCGTACTTGGCGCTCTTGCGGAGCGGCCAGCCCATCGTGTGGACGATGTGCTCGAGCGGCCTCGGGACCTTCCAGACCTCCTTGACGCCGAGTGCCCAGATCTGCGGCTGCGCACCCTCGAGCCCGAAGCGTGAGATCGCACCTCCGGTGAGGTGACCCTGTGTGCCTTCCGCGAGCACCGTCAGCCTCGCGACGATGTCGGAGCCCGGCTCGTAGTTTGCGAGCGGGCTGCCGTCGCGGCCGAGCCCCTTGTCGCCGGTGCGGATGCCCTGGACGCGGCCGTCGGCGACGAGCAGCTTCTGCGCGTCGGTCTCCGGCAGAACCGCGGCGCCGCCGGCCTCGGCCTGCTCGGCGAGGAAGCGACCGAGTTGCGAGACGGAGACGATCCAGTTGCCGTGGTTGCGCATCGTCGGGGGCGGCGGGACCCGGAGCGCCGTGCCCTTCGTCAGCACGTAGACCGCCTCGCCGTGGACCTCGCCGTAGCTCGGCACGTCCTCCATCGTCAGCCGGCCGCGGAAGAGGCGACGCAGCGCGCGCGGGTTCACGACAGCGCCGGAGAGGAGGTGCGAGCCCGGGCCCTTCCCCTTCTCGACCACCGCGACCGGCACATCGCCGAGCCGGGCCGCCGTCTCGGGGGAGTCCTCGAGCAGCTGCCCGAGCCGGATCGCGCATGCGAGGCCGCCAGGGCCGGCGCCGACGATGAGGACGCCGACCTCGATCCGCTCGTCGACCGGATCGGTCGGCGGCGCGATCGCTTCCGACGGCGCGAACGGCGGCGGGTAGTCGGCCGGCCTGACGCGGTTCATGCGCCCTTGCGCGCGCGGACGAGCTCGGTGAGCTTCGGCACGATCTGGTGCAGGTCGCCGACGACGCCGAGGTCGGCAAACTCGAAGATCGGGGCGTTCGGATCCTTGTTGATCGCGACGATCGTCTTCGAGCTCTGCATCCCGACCTTGTGCTGGATCGCCCCCGAGATGCCGCAGGCGACGTAGAGCGTCGGCGAGACCGACTTGCCCGTCTGGCCGACCTGGGCCGCGTACGGGTACCAGCCGGCGTCGACCACGGCGCGCGTCGCGGCGACGGCGCCGCCGAGCGCCTTTGCGAGCTCCTCGACGAGCGCGAACTTCTCCGGCTCGCCGAGGCCGCGGCCGCCGGCGACGATCACGTTGGCATCCTCGATCGAAGGCCCGCTCTCCTCGGCGTGCGCCCGCTCGACCATCTCGGCGGCCAGTGAGTGCTCCTGCAACTCGACCTCGAAAGGCTCGACGGCGCCGGCCGCAGGCTGCTCGCTCGGGTCGAGGGCTCCGGCACGGAAGAGCCCGATCCGGGGAGTCGACGTCCAGCCCACGTCGACGACGACCGAGTCTCCGAGCGCGGACTGCTTGCCGACGACGCCCCCGTCGGCGCTCGCGAGATCGGTGAGCTGCCAGTTCAGGCCCGCCTCGAGCCGTGCGGCCAGTCCCGACGCGATATCCGCGGCGAGGATCGACTGCGCGAAGAGGACGGTCTCGAGGCCGTGCTGCTCGACGAGCTGCGCGATCGCGTCCACCCGCGGCTGCGGGAGAGGCGCCTCGAGCTTGGCGTCGTCGGCGACGTAGACGGTGGCGGCGCCGTGCTTTGCCGCCTGTTCGGCGAGCCCCTCCACACCCGAGCCGACGATCACGCCTGCGACGTCGCCGATCCCGAGCGATGCGGCCTTGGAAAGGACGGCCAGCGAGCCCTTCTGGAGCTCGCCGTCGTGGTGCTCGAGGAAGACCAGGACGCTCATCAGAGGAGCCGCTTCTCCGCCAAGAAGGCGACGATCTGCTCGGCCGCGCTGCCGTCGTCCTCGATCTTGCGCGTGTCGCCGCGCGGCGGCGGCTCGGAGAGGGCCAGTACCTGCGTGCGCGAGCCCTGCTCGCCCGCGCTGCCCGCGTCGAGGCCGAGGTCGGCCAGCGACACCGTCTCCTGCGGCTTCGACTTCGCGCCCATGATCCCCTTCAGCGAGGGGTAGCGCGGCTCGTTGATCGAGTCCGCGACCGCCACGACCGCCGGCAGCGGGGCGCGGATCACGTCGTAGCCGAACTCGGTCTGCCGCTTGCCGGTGAGGGAGTCGCCCTCGAGCGTCAGCTCGGCGACCTGCGAGATGACCGGGCGGCGCAGCCGCTCGGCGACGGCTGCCCAGAGCACGGCACCGTCGGAGTCGGAGGACTGCTGGCCGAAGAGGATGAGGTCCGGCTGCTCGCGCTCGAGCGCCTTGGCGAGCGTGGCGCTGGTGGCGACGAGGTCGGCGCCGGCGGCGCCCTCGTCCGCGACGAGAACGGCACGGTCTGCGCCCATGGCGAGTGCCTTGCGCAGCGAGTTGAGTGCGCGCTCCGGGCCCATCGAGACGACGACCACCTCGCCCTCGCCGGTCGCGTCCTTGAGCCGCAGCGCCTCCTCGACCGCGTTCGTGTCGAAGGCGTTCAGCGCGCCCTCGCCGGACCGGTCGAGCCGTTTCGTGCCGGGATCGATCCGCTTGTGGGCGGTCGCGTCGGGCACTTCCTTCACGCAGACGGCGATCTTCACGGGCGGGACTCTAACGATGGGCCGCGAATGTGCCGATGGGGATCCGCGCCCGAGGAACCTGCTACGCTCCGGCGCTTCGAGCGCGACCCGGCCCCCGATGACTGCGACCCGGACGACAGCCCGAGCACTCATTCTCCTTGCGCTCGCACTCGCGCTGGCCGGAGGCGTGGCCACGTCCGCGTCCGCGGAGGTACCCAGTCTCGTCTTCCCGGTGCTCGGCGAGGCCGCGTACGAAGACGACTTCGGCGACCCGCGCGGCCAGGGCACGCACGATGGCAACGACATCCTGGCGCCGTGGCGCGCGCTCGCACTCGCGGCTGAAACCGGCACGGTCAAGCTCTGGACGACGTCCTCGCGAGCCGGCTGCATGCTGTACCTCTACGGCGCGAGCGGGACGACGTACCTCTACGTCCACCTCAACAACGACCTCACGAAGGACAACGACAACCAGGGCACATGTGTCCCCGGCATCGCTTACGTGCCGGGACTGAAGACCGGCGCGAAGGTCGCGGCGGGCCAGCCGATCGCCTACGTGGGCGACTCCGGCGATGCCGACGGGATCCATCCGCACCTCCACTTCGAGGTCCACCCCGACGACGGGGCCGGGGTCAGCCCATACCCGTATCTGCGCAAGGCACGTCGGCTCCTCTTCGCCGCACAGGCCGGGACGACGTTCACGCTCGCGCTCACCGGCAAGGTCGTGAGCGCAGGCGGCCAGGACCTGGCGCTCACCCTCGACCAGGTGCGCTCCTGGCCGGGCGGCCGCAAGATCAAGCACGACGGCCAGAAGGTCGCCGTCTCCGTGCCCGAGACCGCCATTCTCGAGGTGGTGGGCGATCCGACCGGGCTCGCCCCCTTCCCGGCGCTCGAGCTCTTGACGAAGGGCCTCCCGGTGACCGTGTGGACCTCGCCGGCGAGGGTGACCTTCGCGGCCCAGTCCGGCGCGAGCCGCGCGCTCGCCGCGGCGCGCGTCGTCGTCAAGGGCTCGAACTAGGCCGGAATCTTCTCGCGCAGGAAGTCGACGATCTCGCTCGTCGGCGCACCGGGCGTGAACACCGCCGCGACGCCCTTGCCGCGCAGTTCCTCGGCGTCGTCGCCGGGGATCGTGCCGCCGACGACGACGAGCACGTCGTCGACGCCGTTTTCCTTCAGCCCCTCGAGGATCCGCGGCACGAGCGTCATGTGCGCGCCGGACAGGATCGAGATGCCCACGGCGTCGGCGTCCTCCTGGATCGCGGTCTCTACGATCTGCTCCGGTGTCTGGTGGAGGCCGGTGTAGATCACCTCCATCCCGGCGTCACGGAGGGCTCGGGCGATGATCTTCGCGCCGCGGTCGTGACCGTCCAGGCCGGGCTTCGCGATCACCACTCTGATCTTCCGGGCCATGGCGTCGGCAGTATACGGCGGTGCGCCTCACAGTCATCGGCTCGTCGCCCGCCTGGCCCAACCCCGGCGGTGCCTGTTCGGGCTACCTCGTCGACGACAAGTTGCTGCTCGACTGCGGGCCTGGCGTGCTCGCGAAGTTGCGCCAGCGAGAGCCCTGGCCGAGCGTCGAGGCGATCGCGATCACCCACCTCCATCTCGACCATTGGGGCGACCTGATCCCGTGGGTCTGGGGCAGCCTCTACGGGCCGGGCGGAGACGCTCCGCGCGTCGAGCTCTGGCTCCCGCCGGGCGCGCACGAGGAGCTGAAGCCGGCGCTCGCACTGCTCGGCACCGAGGACATGCTCGACCGCGCGTTCGACGTCTCGGAGTACGAGGCGCGCGTCCCGTTCGTCGCTGCGGGGCTCCAGGTGACGGCCGTGCCGCTCCTGCACTACGACATGAAGACGCACGGCTTTCGCGTCGAAGGCGACCGCGTGCTCGCGTACTCGGGCGACAGTGGGCCATGCGACGCGCTCGGCGAGCTCGCCGACGGCGCTGATCTCCTCCTCGCCGAGGCGACGCTTCAGAGCGCCGCGCTCGACGGACCGACGCGAGGGCATCTCACGGCCGAGGAGGTCGACGCCGCAGCCGCGAACGGCCTCGCGAAGCGGATCCTGCTCACCCACCGGCCCGACGAGCGACCGGCGCCCGAAGGCTCCGAGCTCGCCTACGACGGGCTCGAGCTGGAGTTCTAAAACACTGGCGTTTCGCGCCAGGTGCCCCAGACCTCGCGCCAGGCGTCGCACATCTCGCCCATCGTGACGTAGTCGCGCGCCGCGTCCAGGATCACCGGCATGAGGTTGACGTCGTCACGTGCGGCCGCCTCCTTCAGCGCGCCGAGGCGCGCATGTACGACCGCCGAGTCGCGGCGGCCCTTGAGCGCCTTCACGCGCTCGATCTGCTTCGTCTCGAGCGCCGCGTCGATCTTGAGGAGCTCCGGCGATGCCTCGTCCTCGAGCTGATACCGGTTGACGCCAACGACAACGCGTTCGCCGCGCTCCACTTCCGCCTGATAGCGAAACGCCGCGTCTGCTATCTCTCGTTGCGGGAAGTTCTGTTTGATCGCCTCAACCATCCCGCCCAGCTTCTCGATCCGGTCGAAGTAGTCGTACGCCTGCGCCTCGATCCGGTTCGTCAGCTCCTCGACGTGATAGGAGCCGCCGAGCGGGTCGATCGCGTTCACGACCCCCGTCTCGTGTGCGATCACCTGCTGCGTGCGCAGGGCGATGCGCACGGCGTCCTCGGTCGGCAGCGCCAGCGCCTCGTCGAATGAGTTCGTGTGCAGCGACTGCGTCCCGCCCAGCACGGCGGCGAGGGCCTCGATCGCCGTTCGAACGATGTTCACCTCCGGCTGCTGCGCCGTCAGCGAGACGCCGGCGGTCTGGGAGTGGAAGCGCATCAGCCACGAGCGCGGGTTGCGTGCGCCGAAGCGGTCGCGCAGCTCTCGCGCCCAGATCCGGCGCGCGGCCCGGTACTTGGCGATCTCCTCGAAGAAGTCGAGGTGCGCGTTGAAGAAGAAGCTGAGCCGGGGCGCGAAGTCGTCGACGTCGAGGCCGCGCGCGACCGCCCACTCGACGTAGGTGAAGCCGTCCGCGAGCGTGAACGCCAGCTCCTGCGCCGCGGTCGAGCCCGCCTCGCGGATGTGGTAGCCGGAGATCGAGATCGGATGCCACTTCGGCAGCTCGCGCGCGCAGTACTCGACCATGTCGGTGACGAGCCGCATCGAGGGCTCCGGCGGGAAGATGTACTCCTTCTGCGCGATGTACTCCTTGAGGATGTCCGTCTGGATCGTCCCGCGCAGCTCCGCCGCCGGCACGCCCTGCTCCTCGCCGACCGCGATGTAGAACGCGAGCAGGATCGCCGCCGGCGAGTTGATCGTCATCGAGGTCGAGACCTCGCCGAGCGGGATGCCGCGGAAGAGCGTCTCCGTGTCCTCGAGCGAGTCGATCGCCACGCCCTCGCGGCCGACCTCGCCGAGCGAGCGGGCGTGGTCCGAGTCGTAGCCCATCAGCGTCGGCATGTCGAACGCGGTCGAGAGCCCGGTCTGGCCGTGGTCGAGCAGGTAGCGGAATCGCTCGTTCGTCTCCTCGGCGGTGCCGAAGCCCGCGAACTGCCGCATCGTCCAGAGCTTGCCGCGGTACATCGAGGGATAGACGCCGCGCGTGAACGGAAAGACGCCCGGGTAGCCGAGGTCGCGGTCGTAGTCGATCTCGACGGTGTCGGGGGTCGCGAGCGGCTCGTTCTCGAGCCCCGAGATGGTCGTGAAGAGCTCTCCCTGACGCTCCGGCTGCCGGGCGTAGAGCTCCTCCCGCCACGCCTGCGTGCCGCTCAGAGAGCCGCGGTCCTCGGTCGTCGCCATGCGCCGATGATAGGCGAGCGGCTACAGGAGCGCCTGCGCGGCGAAGGCGACGCCGACGACGACGAGCACCGCGCCGAGCGCGATGCGGAGCCTATTCTCGTCGATCCGGCCGGTCGCCTGCGCCCCGAGCCAGCCGCCCGGAAGCGCGCCGGCGAGCCCGGCCGCGAGCAGGCCCCACTCGACCCCGACCTCGCCGGCGTGCGCCGCGAAGCCGGCGATGCCAAGGAGGAAGCCGACCACGAGGTTCGTGCCCGCCGCACGCCCGACGTCCATGCCCACGCCGCGCACCAGTGCCGGCATCCGCAGCGTGCCGAGGATGACGCCGACGGCGCCGCCGAGCGCGCCGATCCCGAACCCGGACGTCGCGGCAGGCCAGAGCCGCAGCCGATCACGGGTGCGCGCGTGCACCGGCCGCAAGGCCAGGTCGATCCCGCTCCAGAGCAGCACGGCCGCGATCGCCGCGTAGAGCAGCCGCTCGGAGACGTCGTCGGCGAGGATCGCGCCGAGGATCGCGCCGGCGATGGACGGCGGGGCCATCCACGCGACGATGCGCCAGTCGACGCGCCCCGCACGAAGGTGCCCGGCTGCCCCCGCGCCCGCCGAGGCCGCGGAGATGGCGATGTTCGTCCCCGCAGCCGCGACCGGGCTTCCCGTCAGGGCGACGATCAGCGGCAGCCGGAGCGTCCCGAGCACGAGGCCGAGCATCGAGCCCACGTACCCGGCGACGAACGAGCCTACGAACGCGGCTGCGAGCTCCCAGGCTTCCACAGGGGCTCGTCGGCGCCGGCCAGGGCGTTCGCGGTGCGGGCGAGGATGAAGAGCAGGTCGGAGAGCCGGTTCAGGTACGTGAGGACGAGCGGGTTCAGCTCGACTTCGCCGGTGCCGAGCAGCACCTCGCGCTCGGCGCGGCGGCAGATCGTGCGGGCGACGTGCAGCCTGGCGGCGGTCTCCGTGCCGCCGGGCAGGACGAAGCTGCGCAGCTCGGGCAGGTCGGCGTTGAAGTCGTCGCAGAGCTGCTCGAGCCCGTCGATCATTCCCTGCTCGACGCGCAGCCGGTCGGTAATCCCCCAGGGGACGGAGAGGTCGGCGCCGACGTCGAAGAGCTCGTTCTGGACCCGCGTCAGTGGCTCGCGTAGCGCGCCAGGAAGCTCACCGGCGAGCACGACCCCGAGCGCCGCGTTGAGCTCGTCGACGGTGCCGAACGCACCGATTCGGCAATCGAGCTTCGAGACGCGCGAGCCGTCGCCGAGCGACGTCTCGCCGGCGTCGCCACCGCGCGTGTAGATCCTCGTCAGCCGGACCGGCTCGTCGCGCGCTCTCATTGCTTCAGGGCCGGCTCGCGCTGCAGCTCGAGGATGTTGCGCGCGATCACGAGCCGCTGGATCTCGCTCGTCCCCTCGTAGATCTCCGTGACCTTCGCGTCGCGGTAGTAGCGCTCGACCGGGAACTCCTTCGTGTAGCCATAGCCGCCGAGGATCTGGATCGCCTCCCCGGTCTGGCGGCGCGCCATCTCGGACGCGTAGAGCTTGGCCTTCGCGCCGGCCTCGGTGTGCGGCTCGCCGCGCTCCTTCAACCAGGCGGCCCTGTAGACGAGCAGCCTGGCGGCGTCGATCTCGGTCGACATGTCAGCGAGTTTCCACTGGATCGCCTGGTGCTCGGCAATTCGCTTGCCGAACGCACGCCGCTCCTTCGCGTACTCCCGCGCGACGTCGTACGCAGCTTGCGCGATCCCGAGCGCCTGCGCGGCGATCCCGATCCGGCCGCCGTCCAGCGTCGCCATCGCGACCGTGAACCCCCTGCGCTCCTCGTGCAGCAGGCGATCGGCGTCGACCCGCGTCTCGACGCGCAGCTCGGCGGTCGAGGAGGAGTTGAGGCCGAGCTTCTCCTCCTCGCGCGTCACCTCGACGTGCTCGCGGTCGAGGATGAACGCGGAGACGCCGCGCGCCCCCTCGACGTCGGGATCGGTCCGGGCGAAGAAGACGAACGTGCCGGCCTGCTCGCCGGTCGTGATGAACTGCTTCGAGCCGGAGATGCGCCAGCCGTCCCCGTCCGGGACGGCCGTCGTCCGCAGTGCCCCGGCATCCGAGCCGGAGCCCGCCTCGGTGAGCGCGAACGCGCCGATCTTCTCCCCGTGCGCGAGCGGCGGGACGAAGCGGCTCCGCTGCTCGTCGGTGCCGAAGGCGAGGATCGGGAGCGTGCACGCGCTCGTGTGTACGGCGACCGTCACGCCGACGCCCGCGTCCGCGCGCGAGAGCTCCTCGAGCACGAGGATGTAGGAGAGGAAGTCGGCGCCCACGCCGCCGTACTCCTCCGGGACGCAGACGCCCATCAGGCCCAGCTCGGCGAGCTTCACGTAGAGCTCGGCCGGGAAGTGGTGCCCCCGGTCCCAGGCGGCCGCGTTCGGCTCGATCTCGGCCTGCGCGACCTCCCGCGCCAGCGCCTGGATCTCCCGCTGGTCGTCCGTGAGCGAGAAGTCCATCGCGCGCGAGTCTAGATGGTGGGTGTTACGCGGCGGCGAGAAACTCCCGGCGGATCTCGTGCAGGATGTGCTCGCGATCCCGGAACCCGTCAACCACCTCCGGGTCGAACTGCTTCCCGGACTGGGCGACGATCTCCCGGCGCGAGACACGCCAGTTCCGGGCGTCGCGGTAGGGGCGGTGGTTCGTGATGGCATCGAGCGCGTCGGCGACGGCGAAGATCCGGGCTCCGATCGGGATCTCCTCACCACTGAGGCGGTCGGGGTAGCCGCGACCGTCCCAGCGCTCGTGGTGCGAGCGCACGATGTCGACCCCAACTCCCTGGAGGAAGGCGACGCCGCCGATCATCTGGGCACCGAGCACGGTGTGGGCGCGCATCACATGCCACTCGGACTCGCTGAGCGGGCCTGGCTTGAGCAGGATCTGGTCGGGCACGCCCATCTTCCCGATGTCGTGGAGGAGGAAGCCGTACTCGAGCCCCGGGTCGGCGGCGAGCCGCGGGTCGATCGCCGCGGCGAGCTCGAGCGCATAGCGCTGGACGCGCTGCGAGTGCTGTCGCGTGCCGGTGTCCTTCGTGCCGAGCGCGGTCGCGAGCGCCGAGACGGTCTCGCGGTACGCGCTCTCGAGCAAGACCCTCTGGCCGCGCTCGAGCTCGACCAGATGGCGGAGGTCGCGTGCGTAGAGGACGAGCTGTTCCTCGTCGGGCCGGCCGTTCGACCGCCGCATCGGCACGCCGACGTCGGCTCCGGCGAGCCGCTCGACGACGCTGAGCAGCTCGAGCGGGCGGAACGGCTTCAGCAGGAGCGCGTCTGCACCGACCGCGCCCGCCACTTCCTCGACGTCTTCCATCCCGGTCAGGAGCACGATCCTGATCGAGCTCGTGCGTGCGTCCGACTTCAGCTCGCGGCAGAAGGCGAGCCCGTCCATCCCAGGCATGCCGACGTCGAGGACGATCACGTCCGGCGTCGACTCCGCGATCCGCCGCTCGGCCTCGGCCGCGTCGCCGGCCTCGTCGACTTCGACGGCGACGTCCTCGAACGTCGTCCGCAGGAGTGTGCGGAAACCCGAATCGTCGTCGACCAGCAGCAGGCGCATCGTTCCCCCCGGATCGGTGCCTTTGACCCGTCTTTCGGCAGGATAGGCGGTTCGCGTGAGTGGACCTACCCCGTTTCAGGGATCGAGGTCAATACGTGTAGAAGCCCCGACCCGTCTTGCGGCCGAGCCGACCCGCCTGAACGTACTGGCGCAGGAGGGGACAGGGAGCGTACTTCGGGTTCCCGAGCCCCTCGTGCAGCACCTCCATGATCGCCACGCACGTGTCGAGGCCGATCAGGTCGGCCAGCGCGAGCGGCCCCATCGGATGTGCGAAGCCGAGCTTCGCGATCGTGTCGATCGCCTCGGGCTCGGCCACGCCTTCCATCAGCGCGTAGGCCGCTTCGTTGATGAACGGCATCAGGATGCGGTTCGAGACGAAGCCGGGAAAATCGTTGGCCTGCGCCGGCACCTTGCCCAGCTCCTCGGCGAGCTTCGTGATCGCCGCGGCCGTCTCGTCCGAGGTCTGCGCCGCCCGGATCACCTCGACGAGCTTCAGCACGGGAACCGGGTTGAAGAAGTGCATCCCGATCACCTGCTCCGGCCGTTTCGTCACCGCCGCGAGGGAGGTGATCGGAATCGAGGAGGTGTTCGACGCGAGCACCGCGCCGTCGGGCAGCAGCTCGTCGGCGCGTCGGAAGAGCTCCTCCTTGACGGACGCGTCCTCGACCACAGCCTCGAGCAGGAGGTCGGCGGCGACGAGGTCGTCGACCGCCGTGACACGCGCGAGCACCTCGTCCGGATCCGCGCCTCCCTTCTCGGCCAGCTTCTCCAGGCTCGTCCGCATGGCCGCGAGCCCGCGCTCGGTTGCGCCGGGCGCGGCGTCGTAGAGCGAGACGCGGCGGCCGGAAGTGGCCACGACCTGGGCGATGCCGCCGCCCATCTGGCCTGCGCCCGCGACGAGGACATGCTCGAACTCCATCGCGCGGCAGGCTAACGGGGCCGGCGCACCCGGCGCACGAGGAAGAACGCGCCGGCGAGGAGGACGAGCGCGCCGACGACGATCCCGCCCCAGTTGAGCGGCGGCAGCGTCCGGTCCTCGACGTCGGTCAGCTCGAGAAACGCGGCCGGCTCGACCTGCGAGCAAAGGCCCGATCGCCAGCGGCCGCCCTCCCGCTCGAGCAGGAGCCCTACCCGCTCTCCGACCTCCGCAGCGAGCCCGCAGGCGGCGCTGTCGCGCGGGGTCACCACCTCGACGCGGTTCACGATGTCGCCCTTGTAGATCTGCTCGACGCGGAAGAGGAGCGTGACCTCGCCGCCGGACTCGCGCCGCTCGAGCACGGTGCCGACGAAGGCGCCGTCAGCTCGGGGTAGGTCGCGCTCGAGGTCGACCGGAGCGCACGTGCACGCGAGCGCGCCGGCCGCGGTGGCGAGCAGCGCCGGCCGCGGCAGCAGCGAGCGCGGCGCAGATCACGCGCACGCGCGCCGCTCGCCTCCCTGTGGAAAAAGAGTTGCTGAATTGTTGACCGCGGACGCGTCTTGCCGGGACGTGTCCGGGGACAGTCCCCGGACCGGTCCACCACGGACGTTGACGCTTGCGGGCAGGCTCGGTGGGCTCAGACCTCGATCAGGAGCGCGTCGCCCTGGCCCCCGCCGGAGCAGATCGCCGCCAGGCCGAGGCCACCCCCGTTGCGGCGCAGCTCGTGCACCATCGTCCCGACGATGCGGCCGCCGGATGCCCCGATCGGGTGCCCGAGCGCGACGGCGCCGCCGTTCACGTTCACGATCTCCTCGTCGGCGCCGAGCATGCGGGTCGAGTTGAGCGCGACCGACGAGAAGGCCTCGTTGATCTCGACGCGCTTGACGTCCTCGATCGTCTTCCCGGCCTTGTCGAACGCGATCGCGGCCGCGTTCGCCGGGGTCCGCACGAGGTACGCGAAGTCGTCCGCGACGGATCCCTGCGAGACGATCGTCGCCAGGACCTCGAGCCCGCGCCGACGCGCGAACTCCTCCGACGTCACGATCACGCACGACGCGCCGTCGTTGACGCCGGGCGCGTTGCCGGCCGTGGTCGTCCCCTCGGGGTCGAAGACGGGCTTCAGCTGTGAGAGCGAGTCCATCGTCGTGTCCCGCCGGACGCCTTCGTCGGCGGAGACGTCGCCGACCGGGACGAGCTCGGCGTCGTAGCGGCCCGCGTCCTGCGCCGCCGCGGCCCGCTGGTGCGAGCGGAGCGCCCACGCGTCCTGCTCCTCACGGCTGATCCCGAGCTCGCGCGAGACCATCGAGTTGTGCTGGACCATGTGCAGCTGGTCGTACGCGTCGGTGAGCCCGTCGAAGATCATCGAGTCGATCAGCTCGCCATGCCCGAGCCGGTAGCCGAAACGCGCCTTCTTGACGAGATAGGGCGCGTTCGACATCGACTCCATCCCACCCGTCACGATCACCTCAGACTCGCCGGCGCGGATCATCGCGTCGGCGATCTGAACGGCCCGGATCGAGGACGCGCAGACCTTGTTGATCGTGTCGGCGGGTGTCTCCTTCGGAAGCCCGGCCCCGATCGCGGCCTGGCGGGCCGGCGCCTGGCCGGCTCCCGCCTGGAGCACCTGACCCATGATCGTGTACTCGGGCTCGTCGGGCTCGAGGCCGATCCGCTCGAGCGCAGCCTTGATCACGAGCGAGCCGAGCTCGGTCGCCGGGTAGCCGGCGAGGCCGCCGCCGAGCTTGCCGAACGGCGTGCGCACCGCGGAGACGATGACCGAGCGGGACATGCCCTGAATCTAGCGGGAGTACGACGCGCCGGGCTCGAGCTTCCGCGCGAACGCGACCAGCAGCTGCACGCACGCCTCGAGGTCCTTCAGCTCCACGATCTCGACCGGCGAGTGCATGTTGCGGAGCGGGATCGAGACGAGCCCCGTCGGGACTCCTGCCCGCGAGATGTACGTGTCGTCCGCATCCGTGTACGAGTCCGGTCCCGTCTCGATCGTGTGCGAGATTCCCTCGGTCTCGGCCGCGCCGACGAGCACGTCGAAGATGGTGGGATTGACCAAAGGCCCGCGGAAGATGGCGGGGCCACCGCCGAGCTGGTGGTGGCCACCCGTGTTCGGATTGTCGGCCGGAACGTCCGTGGCATAGGTCACGTCGAGAGCAATCGCGACGTCCGGTCGCAGAGCGTACGTGGCGGCACGAGCGCCGTAGTGGCCGAGCTCCTCCTGCGCCGAGGCCACCAGGGCGACGTCGGCGCCCTCGAGCCGGCGGATCGTCTCGAGCGCGACGTACACGCTCGCGCGGTTGTCGAGGCTCCTGGAGGCGACGCGGCCGGTCGCCAGCTCGAGAGGCTCGCCGACGAGGACCATCGGGTCCCCCGGGGAGACGAGCGCGCGGGCCTCGTCCCCGTCGCGGGCGCCGATGTCGACGTAGAGCTGCTCCCACTCCACCTTCTCGTCGTCCTTCAGCCTGCGCGCGATCACGCCCGGCACGGAACCGTCTCTTGTCCGGATTTCGACGCGCTGCCCGTACGCGACGCTGGCGCGCATGCCGCCGAGCCGATGTACCGCGAGCAGCGCGTCGTCGGGGATGTGCGAGACCGCGAGCCCGATCACGTCGAGGTGGGCGAACAGCGCCAGCAGCGGCCCGTCCGACTCGCGCCGACGCGCGACGAGGTTGCCGACCGAGTCGGTCTCGATCTCCGCGACGTCCTCGACGGCTCGACGGACGACGTCGAAGGCCAGGTGCTCGTGACCGGAGGGACCGTGCGCGCGCAGCAGGTGGTCGAGCAGCTCCGGAACGGCCATCGTGCGGGCAGTCTATGGCGATGCCTGCCGCGCAGATCTCGACCGACCTGCTCACGCCGCTCGGCGCCTACCTCCGCCTGCGGGAGGGCGCCGGAGCGAGCTTCCTGCTCGAGTCGGTCGAGCAGGGCCGCCTGGGACGGCACTCGTTCGTCGGCTCGGGCTCACGGCTCGTCACGTTCGACGAGGCGGAGCGTCTCGACGCGCCGGTGGTCGGCTACCTCGCCTACGACCACGTCGCGCGGCTCGAGCCGACCGTCCCGCTTCCCGCCGAGGGCCCGGACGTGCCGGAGAGCCGGTTCGTCGTCGCCGAGACGCTCGTCCGCTTCGACCACGGAGGCGGCACCGCCGAGGTGCTCGCCGGCGATCCGGGCGCGATCGGCGCCGCGCTCGAAGCCGACCTTGTGGTTCAGAAACACAAGGCGTCGCCCGGCGGCGCGGTTCGCCGCTACCCCGCCCAGGCGGTCTACGAGGACGGCGTGCGCCGGATCAAGGAGCTCATTCGCGCCGGCGACGCGTACCAGGTCGTCCTCTCACAGCGGGCCGAGCGGCCCACGACCGCCTCCGCGGTCGAGCTCTACCGGGCGCTGCGCCGCGTCAATCCCTCGCCGTACCTCTTCCTGCTCGAGCTCGGCTCGCTCGCCTTGATCGGCTCCTCACCTGAGACGCTCGTCAAATGCGAGGACGGCACCGCGAGCCTGAACCCGATCGCCGGCACGACCGAGCCGGGCGCCGGCGACGCGGAACGCCTGCTCGCCTCCGAGAAGGACCGGGCCGAGCACGTGATGCTCGTCGACCTCGGCCGGAACGACCTCTCGCGCGCGTGCGAGCCGGGCACCGTCCGCGTCGCGCGCTTTCTCGAGCCGGAGCGCTTCTCGCACGTCACCCACCTCGTCTCCGAGGTGACCGGCGCGCTGCGCGAGGACGTGACGCCCTTCGAGCTGCTGCGCCGGTGCTTCCCCGCGGGCACGGTCTCGGGCGCGCCGAAGGTGCGCGCGATGCAGATCGTCTCCGAGCTCGAGGGCTACCGCCGCGGCTCGTACGCGGGCGCGGTCGGCTACGCGCTTCCGGGCAGCCCCGACGCGGCTCCGACGATGGACACGTGCATCGCGATCCGCACGATCGCGCTCCAGGACGGCGTGGCGCGCCTGCAGGCCGGAGCGGGGATCGTGGCAGACTCGGATCCGGCTTCCGAGCACCGCGAGTGCCTCGCCAAGCTCGCCGCGCTCGAGGCCGCGATCGACCTGGCGGAGAGAGGCCTCTGATGCTCCTCATGCTCGACAACTACGACAGCTTCACCTACAACCTCGTGCACCTCTTCCAGGAGCTCGGGGCCGAGGTCGCCGTCTACCGGAACGACGCGATCACCGTCGAGGAGGCCGAGGCCCTCGCGCCGTCCCACCTGGTCGTCTCCCCCGGTCCGGGCCGCCCCGCCGACGCGGGCGTCTCGGTGGAGCTGATCCGGCGGCTCGGCCCGCACGTGCCGACCCTGGGCGTCTGCCTCGGCCACCAGGCGATCGTGGAGGCGTTCGGCGGCGAGGTCGGCCAGGCGCGGGCGCTCCTGCACGGGAAGACGTCGCAGGTCGAGCACGACGGGAAGGGAGTTTTCGCCGGACTCCCGCCGACGATCGACGCAGGCCGCTACCACTCGCTCGCCGCGGTCCGTGTACCCGACGAGCTCGACGTGACCGCCCGCACCGCCGACGGCGAGGTGATGGGCGTGCGGCACCGCGAGCTGCCGATCGAGGGCGTCCAGTTCCACCCCGAGAGCGTGCTCACGCCGCTCGGCCCAGAGCTCGGCCGTAACTTCCTCGAGGGCACGTGATCCAGGCGGCCCTCGGCGATCTCCTCGACGGCCGTGACCTCGGCCGTGACCGGGCCCGGGAGGTGATGGCCGAGATCATGCGGGGCGAAGCGACCCAGGCCCAGATCGGCGGCTTCCTCGTCGCGTTGCGTCTCAAGGGCGAGACGGCCGACGAGATCGCCGGCTGTGCCGAGGCAATGCGCGAGCACGTCCTCCCGGTCCAGCCGGACCGAACCGACCTCGTCGACACGGCGGGAACCGGCGGCGACGGCGCGCGCACGATCAACATCTCGACCGCCGCCGCGATCGTCGCGGCGGCGGCGGGCGCAGGCGTAGCGAAGCACGGCAACCGCGCCGTCTCCTCCGCCTGCGGCTCCGCGGACGTCCTGGAGGCGCTCGGCTTCGGGCTCGAGCAGCCGCCCGAGCGGATCGCGCGGTCGATCGACGAGCTGGGGTTCGGCTTCATGTTCGCTCCGGCGCACCATCCCGCGATGCGCCACGCCGCCCCGGTGCGGCGCGAGCTCGCCACGCGTACCGTGTTCAACGTGCTCGGCCCGCTCACGAACCCGGCGGGCGCACGCGCCCAGGTGATCGGCGTCTATTCGCGGCCGCTCGTCCGTACGATCGCGGACGTGCTGGCGCAGCTCGGGGCCAGCCGCGCCTTCGTCGTGCACGGCGCACACGGGATCGACGAGCTCTCACCGGCCGGGCCCAACGACGTCTGCGAGGTGGTGAACGGTGAGGTGCGCGAACGGGTGATCGACCCGGTCGAGCTAGGGATCGAGCGCGGCGACCCGGACGAGCTCCGCGGCGGCACGCCGGCCGAGAACGCCGCGGCGATCCGTGAAGTCTTCGCCGGCGCCCCCGGCGCGCGCCGCGACGCGATCCTCCTGAACGCGGCCGGCGCGATCGCCGCAGCCGGCCATGCCGAGGACCTGCGGGAGGGGCTCGCGCTTGCCCGGCGCGCAGTGGACTCCGGGGAGGCGGCCGCCCGACTGGACGAGCTGGCGAGGTTCAGCAATGCGGTTTAAGGACGCCCTCGCCGCGCCGGGCCTCGGGGCGATCGCCGAGATCAAGCGCCGCTCGCCGTCCCTCGGCGACATCCGCCCCGGCGCCGAGCCCGGCCCGATCGCGGCCGCGTACGCGCAAGCCGGTGCGGCGGCCGTCTCGGTCCTCGTCGACGAGCGCTTCGGCGGCGACTGGGACGACCTCCGAGCCGCGCGCGCCGCGACGGAAGCGCCCCTCCTGGCGAAGGGCTTCTTCTCGACCGACGAGCACCTGCGGACGGCGAAGGACGCAGGCGCCGACGCAATCCTGCTCCTGCTCCGCGACCTCGACGACGGGCCGATCCGCAGGCTGATGGGCGTCGCGGAAGAGCTCGGCCTCGACACGCTCGTCGAGGCACACGACGCCGAGGAGCTGGCGCGCGCAGCGGCGCTCGCAGCGCCGGTGATCGGCATCAACGCCCGCGACCTCGCCACCTTCGCGATCGACCGCGGGGCCCAGCTCGCCCTCGTTGCGAAGAGCACCGAGCTCTCACATGCCCCGGTCGTCGTCGCAGAGAGCGGGATCCGAACGCGTGCGCAGGGCGCCGCCGCCGAGCTCGCCGGTGCTGATGCGATCCTCGTCGGCTCCGCGCTGATGCAGGCGCCCGACCCGGCCGGCAAGCTGCGCGAGCTGCTCGCGCGGCCGCTCGTGAAGGTGTGCGGACTGACGCGCGAGGAGGACGTGGAGGTCGCGGCGGAAGCGGGCGCCGACCTGGCCGGCTTCGTCCTCGCGCCGGAGAGCCCGCGTGCCGCCGAGAGCGTCCTGCCCGTTCCCGACGAGCTGCTCGCCGTCGCCGTCTGGGTCGGCGAGGCGGGAGCGACCGACGCGGCGCTCGACCAGGTGCACGAGCGCGCCGACGGTGCCGTCCGTGGACGTGACGGTGTGCTTCTGCGCGACGGCGAGCAAGTCGCGCGCGTGCTCGACCTCCCCTGGCGGGCAGACGATCCCGGCCACTGGGACCGCGCCGCCTCCGAGCAGGGGCGGATCGTGCTCGCCGGAAAGCTGGCGGCGGACAATGTCGCGGCCGCTATTGCACATGTGCGCCCATGGGCCGTCGACGCGAGCTCGAGGCTCGAGTCCGCACCGGGGATCAAGGACGCGGGCAAGGTGCGCGCCTACGTGGAGGCAGCGCGTCATGCTTGAGACGTACGGCCCTTATGGCGGCAGGTACGTGCCCGAGACGCTGATCCCGGGTCTCGACGAGCTGACGGCCGCATGGGAGGAGGCGCTCGCCGACGACTCCTTTCGTGCGGAGCTGGACGAGCTCGGCGCGACCTATGCCGGCCGGCCGACGCCGCTCACCAGGGCCGAGCGCTTCGCGCCCGACAAGCGGCTCTATCTGAAACGGGAGGACCTCCTGCACACGGGCGCGCACAAGCTGAACAACGCGCTCGGCCAGGCCGTGCTGGCGCAGCGCCTCGGCAAGCGGCGGATCGTCGCCGAGACGGGCGCGGGACAGCACGGCGTCGCGACGGCGACCGTGTGCGCGCGGTTCGGGCTCGAGTGCGTCGTCTACATGGGCGTCGAGGACATGCGGCGCCAGAAGCCGAACGTCGAGCGCATGGGCCTGCTCGGCGCCGAGGTGCGTCCCGTCGAGTTCGGGACGAGGACGCTGAAAGAGGCAACGAGCGAGGCGATCCGCGACTGGATCACGAACGTCGAGACCACGCACTACCTGATCGGCTCCTGCGTCGGCCCGGCGCCGTATCCGGCGATCGTGCGGGAGCTCCAGGCGGTGATCGGCCGCGAGACGCGACGCCAGGTGCTCGAGGTCGAGGGCCGCCTGCCCGAAGCCGTGATCGCGTGCGTCGGCGGCGGCTCGAACGCGATCGGCATGTTCGCCGGCTTCGTGGACGACGCCGAAGTCGAGCTGATCGGCGTCGAGGCGGCGGGCGCGGCGAGCCTCGGCAGCGGTCGCGCGGCGGTCCTCCACGGCTCGCGGTCGTCGGTACTCGCGGACGAGGACGGTCAGATCGTGGACGCGCACTCGATCTCGGCGGGCCTCGACTATCCAGGCGTGGGGCCCGAGCACGCCTACCTGCGCGACTCCGGCCGCGCCCGCTACGTCGGCGCCACCGACGAGGAGGCACTCGACGCGTTCCGCCGGCTGACCCGAACCGAGGGGATCATCCCCGCGCTCGAGCCTGCGCACGCGCTCGCCCGCGTCGACGAGCTCGGCGCGGAGCTCGTCGTCGTCTGCCTCTCCGGCCGCGGCGACAAGGACCTCGCCGAAGTGCTGGCGCGATGAAGGACGACTACGAGCCGGCGCACACGGCGGCGTTCTTCGACGAGCTCGGCGAGCGGGAGTGGCTTCGGTTCGCCGACGGCCGCACTCCCCCGCAAAGCCTCGACGTCCACCTCGACCACCTGCGGCGCTTCGTCGCGCCCGGCGACCGTGTGCTCGACGTCGGCGCCGGGCCTGGCCGCTTCACGATCGAGCTGGCTCGGCTCGGCGCCGAGGTCGTCGTCGCCGATCTGTCACCGAAGCAGCTCGAGCTGAACCGGGCGAAGGTGGCGGAAGCGGGGCTCGAGCCCGGCGTCGCGGAGCGCGTGCTCGCCGACGTGACCGACCTCTCGCGCTTCGACGACGCGAGCTTCGACGCGGCCGTCTGCTTCGGCGGGCCGCTCAGCTACGTGCTCGACCGCGCCGAGCTCGGAGTCGCCGAGCTCGTCCGCGTCGTCCGGCCGGGCGGACACGTTCTCGTCTCGGTCATGTCGCTGGTCGGCGCGGTCATGCACTTTGCACCGCAGCTGCTCGACCTCGTGCGCCGCGACGGTACCGGGCCGAACGACGCGATCCTACGCACCGGCGTCCTGCCGCAGGGCGAGGGTTACGGGCACCTGCCGATGAAGCTCTTCCGCTCGGACGAGCTCGATGCACTCCTGTCGCGGCACGGCGAGGTCGTCGCGGTCTCGGCGGCCGGGCTCTTTCCGGCGCTCTACCCGCCCGAGCCCGAGCTGCAGGAGTTCATCGTCCACGTGGAGCGGCACCTCGCCTCGGAGCCAGGCGCGGTCTCCTGCGGACAGCACATCCTCGCGGTCCTCCGCAAGCCGTGAGCAAGACACTCGCGATCTACCTGATGTCCGACCCGGACACGCCCGAGCTGGCCGAGGCGGCAGTCGAGGGCGGCGCGGACCTCGTCGAGCTCGGCTTCCCCTTCTCCGATCCGCTCGCAGACGGCCCCGTGATCCGCGCGGCCGCGGAGCGGGCGCTCGCGAGAGGGATGCGCACGCAGGCCTGCCTCGAGTGTCTCGCGAACGTGCGGGCTCGCGTCGACGTGCCGCTCGTGCCGATGACCTACTCCGCGCTGCTCGAAGCCTACGGCTGGGAGCGCTTCGCGGCGGACGCGCGTGCCGCCGGAGCCACGACCATGATCGTCGCCGACCTCCCGGCGGGCGAGAAGCCCGAGCTACGCCGCGTCCAGCTCGTCGCACCCACGTCGACGGACGAGCGGATCCGGCTCGCCGCGGGCCAGACGGACGGCTGGCTCTACCTGGTCACGCTCACCGGCACCACCGGAGCGCGCTCCGGCCTCTCTGCCGCACTCGCCGGCCTCGCGACCCGCGCCCGCGCGGCCGCACCGGGCGTGCCGCTCTACGCCGGCTTTGGGATCTCGAGCGCCGAGGACGCCCGCGCGGCAGCCGAGCTGACGGACGGGATCGTGGTCGGCTCCCGCGCGCTCGAGGTCGCCGAGGACGGCCCGGCGGCGCTTCGCAGCTACGTCGGCTCCCTGCGGGCCGCGCTCGACACTGTTTAGGTTTCAGGCATGAGCGAGTCGCTGCGCGGGCAGCTGCTGGTGGCGGCGCCGATCCTGCGCGACCCCAACTTCCACCGCACGGTCGTGCTCGTCGCCGAGCACGGCGACGAAGGCGCGATGGGCCTCGTCCTCAACCGGCCGACCGATACCCCGGTGGGCGCCGCGCTGCCGGAGCTGGCCTCGCTCGCAGGCGACGCCGAGCCGGTCTACGTCGGCGGGCCCGTCGCGCTCGAGTCGGTGCTCGCGGTCGCCGAGCTCGACGACCCCGACGATGCCTCGGAGCTGCTCTTCGACACCGTCGGCTTCGTCCAGGAGCCGGACGTCCCGGTCGTACGCGGGCGGGTCTTCGTCGGCTACGCGGGGTGGAGCGCGGGCCAGCTCGAGGCGGAGCTGGAGGAGGAGTCGTGGCTCGTCCTGCCGGCCGAGCCGGACGACCTCTTCAGCGACGACCCGGACGGGCTCTGGAGCGCGGTCCTGCGCCGCCAGGGCGGCCCGTACGCCCTCCTCTCGCTGATGCCGCCGGATCCCGTCGTTGAACTGACGACTACCTCCGGGCCACGCGCGCGGCGGGTTAGCGCGCGAGCTTCATCGCCTCCACCAGCCGACGGGCGAGCACCGGGAGCATCGCCAGGGCGATGCGAGGCTCGTGCTCGAGCAGCTCCGCGAACTCCTGCCGGCCGATCGCGAGACACCGGACGTCCGTCAGCGCGCGCACGTTCGCGGTCCGGTGCGCGTCGGGCACGAGCAGGCTCAGCTCGCCGACGAACTCGCCCGGCCCGAGCTCGGCCCGGAACCCGCCGCGGGCCTCGACGACGACCGTTCCCGCCTCGACGACGTACATCCCGGAGCCGACGTCGTCCGCCTGAATGAGCACCATGCCCGCCGGACACTCGAGCTCGGCCGCGATCCCGGCGACCCGGGCGAGCGCCTCGTCCTCGAGACCGGCGAAGAGCGGGATCTCGCGCAGGTGCCCAGGGTCGACTGCTTCGCTCACGGCGGAGTTCATATCACGGAGCGGCAAGCACGAAATGAGTGTCTTGACTCGCCCTTGACCGGGCCGTGCTTGACTACCCGTGGGCACCCGAACGGAAGGAGGCCCATGGAAGAGGCACGCACGACACGTCGGGCACCGCTCCTCGTCGCGCTTGCGGGAGTCCTCCTGCTGGCCGCGGTCTGGGCGACGATGGCGCTCGCCGGCGGCTCGAGCTCGGCTGCGAAGCCGGCCAAGGCCCCGGCGGCTCCGGCCCAATCCTCGAGCGACCAGAGTGGGTACGCCGGCAAGTCCGGCGGCGACCACGACTGCCCGTTCGAGGAAGGCACGTCGAACGACCTCTGACAGCGTGGGGCCCGGCTCCGGCCGGGCTCCGCGTCTCTCCTCCCTCCTCGCCCAGCGGCATCGCCTGCGTGCCCTCGTGCACTCTCGCCACGTTCGGGCCTTCTCCCGCGGGGGTATGGTCGAGCCGTGTTCGACCACGTCACGATCAGGGCTTCAGACCGTTCGACCTCGGAGCAGTTCTACGAGACCGTGTTGCGCACGCTCGGGATCGAGCAGACGCACAAGGACGACGACTTCACGGAGTGGAACGACTTCTCGCTCGCGCAGGCAAACGCAGGGAATCCGCCCACGCGAAGGCTGCACATCGGCTTCGCGGCGCCGTCGCGGGCACACGTGGACGAGTTCTGGCGGGTCGGCGTCGCGGCGGGTTACACGGACGACGGGGCGCCGGGGCCGCGCCCGCAGTACAGCGAGGACTACTACGGCGCCTTCCTGCTCGATCCGGACGGCAACAGCGCCGAGGCCGTGCACCACGGCTCGGCCCAGAACCGAGGCAGCATCGACCACCTCTGGGTTCGCGTGACCGACCTCGAGGCGTCGACGCGCTTCTACGAGACGGTCGGGCCCGCAGCCGGATTCCGCGTCGGCAGTGAGAGTCCCGGGCGGACGCAGTTCGCGTGCGTCAGCGGCTCCTTCTCCGTCGTCGGCGGCGACGCGCCGTCCGAGAACGTGCACATCGCGTTCGCCGCAGACGACAACGAGACCGTGGACCGGTTCCACCGCGAGGCGACGGCCGCCGGCTACCGCGACAACGGCGCGCCGGGCGAGCGGCCGATCTACCACGAGGGCTACTACGGCGCCTTCGTGCTCGACCCCGACGGCAACAACGTCGAGGTCGTGAACCACAACCGCTAGAGGCTGATGTGGAATTGACGCGCTGTGGGGCCGTCTCAGATCAAGCCAGGGCGGCTCGGCGGCCGCAGCGCAGGCTGGGCCGCCTGCGCAAGGGCGCCGAGACGGTCTGGCGCCGCGTCTGAGGCGGTCACACAGCCCGTTCAGGTTTCACATCAAGCCTCTATCCGCCTGTACCCTGTCGGCGCCGGGGCTGTTCGCTTTCGTGCCCTTCTCTGTGATGCCGCCTGCGAAGGCGGGTGCCCAAGAGGACCCCCTGCGTTCCCGACCACGCACGGATGCATCGTGGCGATGCGGAAGGAGGCAGCAATGGGCGTCAAGGAGGAGAAGGTCGAGCTCGAGGGCGAGATCCTGGAGGCGTACGGGGGCGGTAAGTTCCGGATCGCGTTCCCGAACGGCCACGAGGCGATCGGCTATACGTCGGGCAAGATGCGGCGCTACCGAATCCGCATGAGCCCCGGCGACAACGTCAAGGTCGAGCTCTCGCCGTACGACCCGACGCGCGGCCGCATCGTCTATCGCGAACGCTGAGCCGCCCTCGTCTGCGCGCCGTGCGCCCGACCTGCAACGATGGCGCACGGCGATGAACGCGAGCGCCCCGGCGATCGAGACGTCCTCGCTCACGAAGTTCTACGGTGAGGCGCGGGGAATCGAGGATCTCGACCTCCGGGTGGAGCGCGGCGAGGTCTTCGGCTATCTCGGTCCGAACGGCGCCGGCAAGACGACGACGATCCGCCTGCTGCTCGACCTGATTCGGCCGACCCGTGGCTCGGCCGCGGTGGCCGGCCTCGACACACGCGGGCAGAGCCTCGAGCTCCGCCGGCTGACGGGCTACCTGCCCGGGGAGCTCGAGCTGCCGCCGGGGAGCACCGCGATCCGCTTCCTCTCGTTTCTCGGCCGTCTCCGAGGTGGCGTCGATCCGCGCGCGATCCAGGAGCTCGCCGACCGCCTGGAGCTCGACCTCCGCCGGCGGATCGGCGACCTCTCGAAGGGGAACAAGCAGAAGGTCGGCGTCGTCGCCGCGTTCATGCACGACCCGCAAGTCCTGATCCTCGACGAGCCGACCAGCGGGCTCGACCCGCTCCGGCAGCAAGACGTGCTCGAGCTGATCCGCGAGCGTGCCGCGGCGGGTCGAACGGTCTTCCTCTCGTCACACGAGCTCGACCAGGTCGAGCACGTCGCCGAGCGGGTGGGGATCATCCGGGACGGCCGGCTGATCGTCGTCGAGACGGTCGCGAGGCTGAAGGAACGTGCAGTCCGCCGCGTCGAGGTGCGCCTCGCCGAGCCGGCCGGGGGCCTGGAGCGGTTGCGTCGGGTTCCCGGCGTGCGCGACCTCGCGCTCAGCGACGGCGTCCTACGGTTCGTCGTCGAGGGCTCGATGGACCCGCTCGTCAAGGAGCTGGCGACCCTGCCTGTGCAGACGTTGACCAGCGTGCCGCCGGAGCTGGACGAGATCTTCCTCTCCTACTACGGAGGCTCGCATGCCGACTGAGGTGCTCGTCGAGTCGGTGCGCGAGCGGCGCCGCTCGCTCGCCTGGTGGCTGGCCGGGCTGGCGGCGCTCACGGCGCTCACGATCGCGTTCTACCCGTCGGTGCGAGACGATCCCGCGCTCAGCGACTACGCGAAGGACCTGCCCGAGTCGCTGCGGGCCCTGTTCGCCGGAGGCGAGCTCGATCTGGCGAGCCCGACCGGCTATCTGAACAGCCAGCTCTTCGCGCTGATGGCGCCGCTCATCTTCCTCATCTTCGCGATCGGGAACGGCGCCGGCGCCGTCGCCGGAGAGGAGGAACGGGGCCTGCTCGACCTGGTCCTCGCCCACCCCGTCCGCCGCAGTGCCTACGCCGTGCAGCGCTTCCTCGCGCTTGCCGTGCTCGTCGGCGGGCTGACGGTTGCGCTGTTCGCGATGGTGGCGGTCGGGTCGCGGCTGGTGGACCTCGAGATCGGCCTGGACAAGCTCGTGGCGGCGTCGACCAGCGTCGGCCTGCTGGCCCTCCTCTTCGGCGCCGTCGCGCTCGCGACGGGCTCACTCCGGCCGGGCCGGACGCGCGCGATCGCAATCGCGGCAGGCCTCGCGGTCGCGGCGTGGCTCTGGGACGGTCTGGCGCAGTCGGTCGACGCGCTCGACGGCTGGCGCGCGCTCTCCCCCTTCTACCAGGCGCTCGGGCGCAACCCGCTCCGGGAGGGCGCGCCATGGGCCGGCTGGGCGCTACTCGCCCTTGCGACCGTCGCCCTCGCCGCCGCAGCGGCCGTCGGCCTCGAACGCCGCGACCTGCGCCGCTGAGACGGTCCGCGCCTAGTAGGCGGGCGCGGCTCTGCGCTCGAACGCGCTCGCGGCCCAGTTCGCGAGCCAGACCACGAAGACGACGCCGACGTACGACCAGAACCCGTCGACGGTGAAATCCGGTGCGATCCACTCCGCGAGCGCGACGATCGCGATGTTGATCAGGAGCAGGAAGAAGCCGAGCGTCAGGATGATCAGGGGTAGCGTCAGCAGCGCCAGTACGGGCTTCACGACCGCGTTGGCGACGCCGATCACCGCGGCGCCGATCAGGAGCCCGGCCCAGCCGTCGATGACCACGCCGTCCCAGAGCTCGTCGGCAAGCCAGAGGGCCGCCACGTTGACCGCCCAGAGGATGGCGAAACGAGCAAGGGGCACGTGGCCGAGTCTACGGGCCGCCGACGGTGTGAGGAACCGCTCAGCCCGAGCTGAGAGTCGGACTCGTCCGCCCGAGCTCCGGAGCCACCGCAAGGTGCTCGCGCTCGGCGTAGACGACGGTCGTGCCCGCGAGGAAGTCCGGGAGACCGCGTCGCCGGCGATCGAACAGCATCGGCAGGAATCCCGCGAAGAACGGAACGATCGCGAGCAGAAGGCCGATCAGCCGTACGACGGAGCGCACGGCGCTCGGGGGCCGGCCGTCCGCGGCCAGGACTCTGAGGCGCATCAGCCGCATGCCCGGCGTCTGGCCCGCCGCGGACCAGCAGAGGACGAAGTAGACGCCGGAGACGATGATCCACCACGACCCGACGAGCGCAGCCGCCAGCCACTGCGGGCGCAGCTCGCCGACGAGCGACGCCGCGAGGCCGGCGAGAGCCGTGCCGGTCAGGAAGATGACGAGAACGAGCAACAGGTCGAGCGCGAAGGCGATTCCCCTCGTGGCTACCCCGGCGTAGGGTCCCGGTTCCGCGGTGGCGGAACGGGCGCCTCGACCGAGTGTGAGCTTGTCGTCGGTCGCCTCCGCATGGCCGCGGACGCCGCCGACGAGCTCTTCACCCAGCGACGCGCTCTGACGCATCAGCGCCACCCGAACCGCTGGGCTCCCCGCGACCTGCTCGACCGTGCGCTGGAATTCGGGACTCCGGACCACGTGGTCGGCGAGGCGGCTGTCGATCGCCTCGGTCAGCAGCCGCTCCGTCATCTGGTGCTCGAGCGCGGCCGTGAATGCCCGCTCGAACTCGGGCCGCGCCACGATCTCGGCCGCGAGCCGCTGCGCGAGCTGGTGCTCGGCGGCGGAACGGACGGCAGCCTCGGGGAGCGGCCCCGCGAAGACCTGGTCGAGCGTCTCTTCCGCGCCCGACTCGAGCCGCCGCCGCGCCCGCTCCTCGGCCTCGCGGCCCTCCCGTTCGAGCTCACCGCCCGTGCGCCGGAGGACGGTGCCGATCAGCGGTGCGCGCGCGACCACGCGCACCGGGAAGACGACGACGCGGCCCGCTGTCGCTCCCGCCCGCGCGCCGGTGACCAGCAATCCGAGGGCCACGTTGCGCGGCTTGTTCACGTTGTCCATGCCCCGAGCTTGCCAGCAGGCCCGGCGATGCACAACACGTCCGGTCGTCGGACGACGCTAGTCGATGAGCTTGCGCGTCATCGCGGTGATCGCCACGCGCCACATGATCAGGCCGAAGGCGACGAGGAACGCGAGGCTGGCGATGTCGTTCCAGCCCTCCCAGCCAAAGGCGGCGTGACGGACGAGCTGGACGCAGTGGTACAGCGGGTTGAGCTTCGAGAGGACCTGCGCCCACTCGGGCAGGGTCTCGATCGGGAAGAACGTCCCCGCGACGAGGAAGAGCGGCGTCAGCACGGCGCTGACGATGTAGTTGAAGTTCTCGAAGCTCTTGGAGAATCCGGCGACCGCGATCCCGAAGCCCGCCCAGCCGAAGCCGGAGATCCAGCCGATGAACGGCACGGCGAGCATGCCCCAGGCGGGATCGAGACCGAAGACGATCGCGACGAGCAGCGGCACGCAGCCGTAGACGCCTGCACGCGTCGCGATCCAGATCGCCTCCGCGGAGACGAGCTCCTCCGTGTCGACGGGTGCGGCCAGGATCGCGTCGTAGGTGCGCTGGAACTGGTACTTGACGAAGGTGCCGAACATGGCCGGGAAGGCGCTCGAGAAGAGCACGGCCGTCGCGACCGTCCCCGTGCCGACGAAGTCGACGTAGTCGTAGCCGCCGATCGTGCCGATGAGCGAGCCGAAGCCGAAGCCGAACGCGAGCAGGTAGATCGTCGGCTCCACCGTCGACGAGAACGTGGAGGAGCGCCAGTACGACGAGTAGTTGACGATCTCGCGCACGAGCACGCCGGTCAGAGCGGGCCGTTCGAGCCGCCCGAGCCGGCGCGGACGAGGTGCGGTCGTCGACGGCCATCAGCCGATCTCCTCTCCGGTCAGCAGAACGAAGACGTCCTCGAGGTTCGCGGGCCGCCGCTCGCCCTCGAAACCGTTGGCGCCCGCCCCGTCGACTCCGAGAATCGACACGCTCGTACCGGTCCGCCGGGTGCGCAGCCCTTCTGCGCCGGCCTCGGCCTCGACCTCGGCGAGCCGCGCCGGCGGGCCGTAGACCTCGAGCGCTTCTTCGCCGGCGTACTCGGACACGAGCGCCGCCGGCGAGCCCGCAGCGACGGCCTTGCCGTGGGACATGATCAGGACCGAGTCGGCGAGCCGCTGCGCCTCCTCGATGTAGTGCGTCGACATGAGGATGGTCGTGCCCTCGCTGCGCAGCGCGTCGATCAGCGCCCAGAGCTCCTGGCGCACCTGCGGATCGAGCCCGACGGTGGGCTCGTCGAGCAGCACGAGGCGCGGCCGGTGCACCAGCGCCCGTGCGATCAGCAACCGCCGCCGCATGCCGCCGGAGAGCTTGTCGACGCGTGAGTCGCGCCGGTCGACCAGCTTGGCCATCCGGAGCGCACGCTCGACCGCGTCGCCTCGCTCGCCGCGGCCGATCCGGTACAGGTGCGCGAAGACGAGCAGGTTCTGCTCCACCGTGAGCGTCACGTCGAGGTTGTCGAGCTGCGGCGAGACGCCCAGCTGCGCGCGTGCCTGCTTCGACTCGTCGGGCAGCGTGAACCCGAGCAGCTCGAGCTCGCCCTCGTCGGCGATCGCCTGCCCGGTCAGCAGCCGCATCGTCGTCGACTTTCCGGCGCCGTTCGGCCCGAGCAAGCCGACGCACGTGCCCTCCGGCACGTCGAGGTCGAGCCCGTCGACCGCGGTGATCTCGCCGTAGCGCTTCACGACGCCGCGCAGCCGAATCGCGAGCTCGCTCATGTCATGCAGGCTCACCGAGCACCGAGAGGATGTTGCCCGCCGGATCCGTGAACCACGCGATCGTCGGGCCTCGTCCCTCACCGCCGCGGGCGATCCCCTTCTCGTCCTGGTCGAAGCCGTCGTAGCGCTCGAAGGTGACGCCTGCCGCGGTGAGTTGCTCGACTGCCGCGTCGACGTCGTCCACCGGGAAGTTGAGGACGGTGAACGTCGCCGGCGAGTGGTTCTCCTTGGGGTAGATGAACACGTCGGCGCCGCCGCCGAGGTGCAGCGCCAGGCCGCCCATCTCCTCGGTGACGTCGAGGCCGAGCGTCTCGCCGTAGAACTGCTTGGCGCGTGGGATGTCGTCCGCCGAGAAGCCGGAGAACGCCTTCGAGTCCTTGAACATTCGAGTCTCCTTTCGCTCGTGTGATCAGGCAGCTTCGGCAGCGGGCTCGGACTCGAGCTCCTCCTGCGCAGGCGCCGCGGCCGGCCTCAGGAACGCGACGCCGATCGCCGCGGCTCCGGCGGCGAAGAGCGCGCCGACGAGGAACGCCGCGTGATAGCCGCCGGCCAGCGCGACGAGCGGTCCGTCGCCGCCCGCGCTGAGGGTCTCGGTCCGGGAAGCAGCGAGGCTCGCGAGCACGGCGAGGCCGAGCGCGCCGCCCATCATGAACGAGGTGTTGACGACGCCCGAGGCGAGACCGGCCTCGCTCTGCTTGACGTCGCTCATGGCCGCCAGCAGCACCGGGTTGAACGCCATGCCCGCGCCGAGCCCGAGCAGGATCATGGGCGGGAGCACGTCGACGACGAAGTTCCCGTCGACCGGCGCCCGCGCGAAGAGCAGGAGCCCGACGGCGGCCAGCGACAGCCCGACGCCGAGCGGCGGCCTGATCCCGAAGCGGAGCACGAGCTTCGCGGAGAGGCCGACCGAGAGAGCTCCCATGACCAGGTTGCCTGGCAGGAAGGCGAGGCCCACCTGGAGCGGGCTGTAGCCGAGGACGAGCTGCAGGTAGAGCGCGGAGAGGAAGAACCACGCGAACATCGCGCCTGCCCAGAGCACGCCGACGACGTTCGCCACCGCGACGTTGCGGAGCCGGAAGAGGCCGAGCGGCATCAGCGGCGAGGGCACGCGCGCCTCGATCGCGAGGAAGGCCGCCAGGAGCACCGCTGCGGCGCCGAGGAAGCCGAGCGTTCTCGCGGAGGTCCAGCCTTCCTGGTTCCCGTTCACGATCGCATAGACGGCCAGCATCAGCGAGGCCGTCACCGTGACGGCGCCCGCGACGTCGATGCGTCCCGAAGCGGAGGCGATGCGCGCGGCCGGCACCAGCCGCAGCGTGAGCAGGATGACCAGGACACCGACGGGGACGTTGACGAGGAAGATCCAGTTCCAGGTGAGCGCATCGGTGATGATCCCGCCGAGCAGCACGCCGATGCTGCCCCCGCCGGCGGCGACGAAGCCGAAGATCCCCATCGCCTTGGCCCGCTCCGCGGGCTCCGTGAAGATGGTCATCATCAGCGAGAGCGCGACTGCAGACACGATCGCGCCGCCGAGACCCTGGACGGCTCTCGCCGCGATCAGAAGCTCCTGCGAATCGGCAAGACCGCAGCCGACCGAGGCGAGCGTGAAGAGCGCGATCCCGGCCAGGAAGAGCCGCCGGTGACCGAAGAGGTCGCCGAGCCGCCCGCCGAGGAGCAGAAAGCCGCCGAACGTGAGCAGGTATGCGTTGACCACCCACGCGAGCGACGTCTCGCTGAACCCGAGATCCTCCTGGATCGACGGCAGCGCGACGCCGACGATCGTGACATCGAGCACGATCATCAGGTCGCCCAGGCAGAGGACGAGCAGTGCGAGCCAGCGGTTCCGGCCTTCCATGGTCATTTCAGAGCCTCCTCATGCATTGCAGTCGAGGAGTTGGACCGAGGCGTGCCGCGGAACTCATCGGTTCAACCGCGATGAGTTTTCCGCTGCCCCGCGGTCTAAACCTGAGGACCAAGAGAGGAGTCCAACTGTTGCCCCTGCAAAGCCGAGCCCGATCGTCTGCGACGTCGGTGCGATCATCGACCCCGACGCCGCGACCGTCGACGCGCTCGCGCGCTTCCAGCTCGTCGCACGGCGAGCCGGCCGGCAGGTGCACCTGGCGCGCGCGTCGCCCGAGCTGCGGCGCCTTGTCGCCTTCATGGGCCTGGAGAGCGTGCTACCCGTCGAGCCGGAGCGGCAGGCCGAAGCGCGGGAACACCGTCTCGGTGTCGAGGAAGAAGGTGAACTCGACGATCCGGCCCTCTGAGACCTCGAGCACCTGCAGCGCCCACGGCTCGTAGCCGTCGCCGCTCTCGCTCGGCTTGTACTGCCCGAACGCCGGCGCGCCGTTCGCGGCCACCGTCGGGATCACCCGCGAGCCGCGGCAGCCGGCGCCCGGCCCGACCCACCAGTGGAGGATGTCGTCGCGGCCGCTCAGCCACATGTCGAATGGCGGCATCGACTGCGTCGCGTCCTCGTGGATCAGCGCCGTCAGCGCCTCCATGTCGTACCGCTGGAACGCGTCGACGTAGCGGGCGAGCAGCTCCTGGTCGACCTCGTCCAGCGAGGACCTCGTGTCGGCCGTGTTCACGTTGCTCGTCTCGAGCGTCGCGCGCGCCCGCTGCAGCGCGCTGTTCACCGACGCCACGCTCGTCTCGAGCAGCTCGGCCACCTCCGCCGCCTTCCAGCGCAATACCTCGCAGAGGATCAGCACTGCCCGCTGCCGCGGCGGCAGGTGCTGCAGGGCCGCGACGAACGCGAGCTTGATCGTCTCGCGGGCGACGGCCACGTCGGCGGGATCACCTTCCGGCACGACCCGGCCGTCCGGCACCGGCTCGATCCAGGTGACCTCGGGCAGCGTGTGGAGGCTCGCCTCGACCGGCTCGCGCGCCGGCCCGAGGTCCATCGGGCGCGCGCGCCGCTGGCGGCCGTTCAGCATGTCCATGCAGACGTTGGTCGCGATCCGGTAGAGCCACGACCGTAAGGCGGCGCGGCCCTCGAAGCGGTCGTAGGCCCGCCACGCGCGCACCATCGTCTCCTGGACCGCGTCCTCGGCCTCGAAGCTCGAGCCGAGCATGCGATAGCAGTAGCCCGTCAGCTCGACGCGGTGCTCCTCCAGCCGGCGCTCCAGATCGGGCGGGCGGGTCGCGGTGCCGCTCATCGAACCATCCTACGCACGCCGCCGAATCCAATGTCGAGAGCCGATGTTCGATCAACGCACACTCCGCGTCCGCCCACTAGAGTCCGGCCGGTTGTCATGAGCACCATGGCCCGCCGAGAGTTTCTCGTGCGTGCGGGCGGGGTCGTCGCCGGTGCCGCTCTCTGGAGCCCGACTTCGGCTGCGCTCGCAGCAAGACGGTTCCCGCACGCGGACGACGTCGACGCGACCGTGGCGACGGCGTGGTTCGACCAGGCGCTCGAACTTGTGCGGCGGACGCCCGGTTACAGCCCGCCGGTCGCCTCGCGTGCGTTTGCCTACGCCGGCATGACGCTCTACGAGGCGGTCGTCCCCGGCATGCCGGGCTTCCGTTCGCTCGGCGGCCCTGCCGAGCGCCCCGAGCGGGCTGCCGGCCGCGGGGAAGAACGCCGCGCTACGACTGGGCGAGCCGTGGCCAATGCGTCGCTCGCGTCGATCCTGCGCAGCCTGTTCCCCACGGCCCCCGCAGCGAGTCAGCGCGGCGGTCGATGCGTTGGAGACGTCCTTCGCCGAGGAGCTGCGAGCCGGGCTCCCGCCGGGCGTGTTCGCACGCTCGGAGGCCAGGGGTCGCGAGATCGCCGCCGCCGTCTTCGACTGGTCGAAGGCGGACGGCGGACACGAGGGCTACCTGAGGAACTTCCCGCCCTACATCCCGCCGACGGGTCCGGGTCTCTGGGTTCCGACACCGCCGGCCTTCCAGTCTGCACTGCAGCCGTTCTGGGGGCGCAACCGCTGCTTCGCGATCGCCGAGGGCACGGCAATACCGCCGGGCGACCACCCCGCCTACTCCGAGCAGCCGGGCTCGGCCTTCCGGACGGAGGCGCTCGAGGTCTACACGGCCGTCAACGGCCGCACGCCCGAGCAGGACGCGATTGCGCGCTTCTGGTCCGACGACCCGGGTGTGACCGCCACGCCACCCGGGCACTCGATCTCGATCACGACGCAGGTACTCAGACGGGAGCAGGCGAGTCTCGCCCGCGCCGCCGAGGCCTACGCGCGAGTGGGGATCGCCGTCTCGGACTCCTTCGTCGCCTGCTGGCACCAGAAGTACGCCTACAACCTGCTCCGGCCCGTGACCTACATCCAGCGCCTCGTCGACCCGAGCTGGCTGCCACCCCTCGCGACGCCGCCCTTCCCCGAGTATCCGTCGGGGCACTCGGTTCAGTCCGGAGCGGCGTTCCAGGTGCTCACGGACCTGTTCGGCGACGGCTACGCCTTCGTCGACCACACGCACGACAACCGCGGCCTGGCGCCACGCAGCTTCGGGTCGTTCCTCGAGGCCGCGGACGAGGCCGCGATCTCCCGCCTCTACGGCGGGATCCACTTCCGCGCGGCGATCGTCAACGGCATCGCCCAGGGGCGCGCGATCGGACGGGCGGTGACGCGTCTTCCGCTGCGCCGCTAGACTGACGCGCCGTCTATCGTGGCGTCGCCATTGCCGCTCGCCGCGCCCAGGTCCGGGCGTTCGCCCTCTCGCTCCCCGGTGCCACGGAGGACTTCCCCTGGGGCGAGACCGTCGCCAAGGTCAACCGGAAGGTTTTCGTCTTCCTCGGGCCAGACGCACCGAGTACGCGGGCGCGGATGACAGTCAAGCTCGACGAGTCACACGGCCATGCACTGTCGATCGAGGGAGCGGAGAAGACCGGCTACGGGCTCGGCCGCTCGGGGTGGGTGACCCTCCCGCTCGACGCCGACGGCGTCACGCTCGACCTGCTTCGGGACTGGATCGAGGAGAGCTACCGGATCGTCGCGCCGAAGCGGCTCGTCGCCGAGCTGGACCGCGCCACCGGATGAAAGTCCTCGCGACGCGCCGCTACCCGGGCCCGGCCTTCGACGAGCTCGCGGACGTCGAGGTCACGCCGCTGGCCGAGCTCGACGGGCTGCGCCCCGACGTCGAAGGACTTGTCGTCGCGAACGAGCCGGTGCCGCTCGAGCTCCTGCCGAGCCTCCGCGTCGTGGCGAATTTCGGCGTCGGCTACGACCGGGTCGACACCGAGGCCTGCCTCGAACGCGGCGTCGTCGTCACGAACACTCCCGGCGTACTCGACCGGGCAACCGCCGACCTCGCGTTCGCGCTCATCCTCGCGGTGCGGAGACAGCTCCTCGAGGGCGACCGGCTCGTGCGCTCTGGCGGCTGGTCTGGCTCGTGGTCGGAAGGGAGACTCGCCGAGGAGGTCTCGGGCTCGACGCTCGGGATCGTCGGCCTCGGCCGGATCGGGGCCGCCGTCGCGAGACGTGCCCGCGGCTTCGACCTCCGCGTCCTCTACACGCAGCGCCGTCGCATCGACACCGACCTGGCCGAGTTCCGCGACCTCGACGCGCTCCTCGCCGAGGCCGACATCGTCACTCTCCACGTCCCGCTCACCGCGGAGACGCGCGGTCTCGTCGACGCTCGGCGCCTGGCGCTGCTCCGGGACGGCGCCTGTCTCGTCAACACCGCCCGCGGCGAGATCGTCGACGAGCAGGCGCTCGTCCGCGAGCTCGTGTCGGGCCGGATCCGGGCCGGGCTCGACGTGTTCGTGAACGAGCCGCACGTGCCTGCGGAGCTGCGCGAGCTGCCGAGCGTCGTGCTCACGCCGCACCTCGGGAGCGCGACGCGGCAGACCCGGGAAGCGATGACGCGGCTCGTCGTCGACAACCTGCTCGCGGTCGAGCGCGGCGACCCGCCGCTCACGCCTGTGGTTCCCTAGCGCTGCTGCGCCTGCCTTTCCGCGATCGCCCGGCGGCCCACCTCCGGGTCGAGCCCGAAGCGCTCGGCGTACTGCTCGTGCACCTCCGGAAAGGCCGCGTGCACGTCCTCTTCCGAGACGAACCGGCCTTCCAGGTGGGCGTCCAGCCGGTCGAGGTAGACCTCCCAACCGGCCGCGTGCTGCGCTCCGAGCGCGGGGTCGTCGAAAACGTGCGTGAAGACGAGCAAGCAGCCGTCGCCGTCCGGCTGCAGCTCGAAGCGGAACTGCTCGCCGCCCCACTCGTAGGCGATCAAGCGCGGCGCTTCGAGCTCCATGATCTCGCCGGTCTGCTCCATGCTCTCGAAGCGCTCGCCCGGCGCGGGCGTCCACTCGACCGGGGCGACGAACCAGCGCGCCAGCTCGTCCGGGTCGCTGATCGCCCGCCAGACCCGCTCCACAGGATGGCCGAGCCGGCGCTCGAAGCGAAGCGCCGGGCGGCCGTCGATGGTCTCGAGGCTTCCGGTCAGGGTCATGGGCTCTCCTCCAGGTGTCGTTCGAGTGCGTCGAGGCGGCCGGACCAGTGCTCGCGGTAGGGAGCGAGCCACTCGTCCACCTCGGCGAGCGGCTGCGCGCGCAGGCGGTACCAGCGCCGCTTGCCGTCCGGCCGGACGTCGACCAGGCCCGGCCTCCCGCAGCACGCGCAGGTGCTTCGAGACACCGGGCTGGCTCAGCTGCACGCGCGCGACGAGGTCCGAGACGGATCGCTCGCCCCCGCGCAGGAGATCGAGGATCTCCCGGCGCGAGGGCTCCGCCAACGCTGCGTACGCCGTCATCCAGTTCATATTACCAGATGGCTATATGTTCACGTGAGTCGGGGTCAGGCCGGCGAGCCTGGCTGCACGACCTGACCCCGGCTCCAGGCGGACTGATCAGCTCCCGGCGGACGCAGCCTCCATCGCTCGCCTCCGGCTGCCCTGGCGAAGTGCGACCGCCGCCGCAGCGAGCAAGGGCGACGGCGAGTCCAACCATGCCTCCGACGCCTGCGTCGCGGAAGTCGAACCGGTCGGGCGGCCCGACAACCTGGATCGGCGCGGTGCCGACCTGCCCGAAGAGCCGCGCGTCCAGGCGCCGGCCCTGCTCCTGAGCGATCACGCTCTGCACCGCCGTGGGCGCTGTCTGCTCGACGTCGAGCCGCTTCGCCTGCTCCTGCGCGACGAGCCGCTGGATCGCGGTGGGTTCCTTGGCCTGCGCCGCCGCGGCCATCGTCGCCGCGAGCACGAGCACCGCCACGATGTTGTACGCCTTGCTCATTGCCGGCTCCTTTCCGGAGGGGTTCCTGTCGGAGCCGACACTGCGGAGTGGCCGCCATGGGTCGTCCACT
The DNA here is from genome assembly GCA_963802765.1 of uncultured Gaiellaceae bacterium. Taxonomy (GTDB): domain Bacteria; phylum Actinomycetota; class Thermoleophilia; order Gaiellales; family Gaiellaceae; genus Gaiellasilicea. The sequence continues at coordinate 677,129 of CAWDJZ010000007.1, read as the reverse complement.
ACCGCGCCAACCGGCGTCCAATCGCGCCTACGCAGGTGTTATAGGTCGCTCATGGAGTTCCGAGTCCTGGGCCCGCTCGAGGTCGTCGACGACGGTCGCAGCCTCCGCCTCGGGAGCGGCAGGCAGCTCGCGCTGGTCGCGCTCCTCCTGATCCATGCCAACGAAGCCGTCTCGGTCGACCGCTTGGTCGACGAGCTCTGGGACGAGGCGCCGCCGCCGACCGCGCCCAAGATCGTCCGAAATGCGGTCTCCGTGCTCAGGAAGGAGCTCGGCGACCGGCTCGTGACCCAACCGCCCGGCTACCGGCTGCGCGTCGACCCTGGTGAGCTCGACAGCGAGCGACTCGAGCAGGCGATCGAGAGCGGCGACCTCGGAACGCTCGACGAGGTCCTCGCCCTCTGGCGCGGCTCGCCGCTCTCGCAAGTCAGCTACGAGCGGTTCGCCCAGGCCGAGATCGCGCGCCTCGAGGAGCTTCGCCTCGAGGCGTACGAGGCACGGGCGGAAGCGCAGCTTGCGCTCGGCCGTCACGCGGCCGCGGCGACCGAGCTCGAGCGACTCGTGCAGCAGCACCCCCTGCGCGAGAGCCTGTGCGGGCTGCTGATGCTCGCGCTCTACCGCTCGGGCCGTCAGGCCGAGGCGCTCGATGCATACCAGCGCACGCGCCGCACGCTCGACGAGCAGCTCGGGATCGAGCCCGGCCCGGCGCTCCGCGAGCTAGAGCGCAAGATCCTCAACCAGGACGACTCGCTCGGGCCCGTGTCGGCTCCCGCCTCGGCGGCACCCGCGCGCCGCCGCCTGCCGCTCGCGCTCGCCGCGGGGGCAGTCGCGCTCGCCGCGGTCGCCGGGGTCGCGTTCCTGGTCGCACGCGACTCGGCCGGCGGCCTGGCCGGGGTACCGCCGAACTACATCGGCGTCATCGATCCCGCGTCGAACACGATCGTGGCCGCCGTCCCGGTCGGCATCCGTCCCGGGCCCGTTGCGGCCGACGCACAGTCGGTCTGGGTCGGGAACCTCCAGGACCGGACCCTCAGCCGGATCGACGTCGGCCGCCGCGCGCCCGCGGGCCAGGTCTCGCTCGGCAACCGCACGCCGACGGCGATCGCAGCCGGGCCGGGGGCTGTGTGGGTCGTGCACGGCCTGGGGGGAGACCTCTCCCGAGTCGACCCGCAGTTCGGCCGGGTGACGGACACGATCGCCGTCACGTCACGGCCGGGCTCGTCCACGAGCGGAGGCGTCTCGATCGGCTCCGGCCACGTCTGGGCGGTCTACGGCGACTCGACGCTCGCCAGGGTCGACCCTGTCGCGGTGCGCCGGTCCGGGTCGGGCCTCGCGGGCGCCATTCCCACCGCCGTCGTCGCCGACGGCAGAGCGGTCTGGGTCGCCAACTCGGCGGATTCCAACGTCGAGCGATTCGATCCGAGCACGTTCCAGGAGGGTCCGGTACGCACGATCACCGTCGGCAGACGACCTGCCGCCCTGGCGTTCGGCGCGGGAGCACTCTGGGTCGCGAACCGGGGCGACGACTCGGTCGAGCGCATCGATCCGGGCACGAGCTCGCGCTTCCCGATCCGCGTCGGCGACGAGCCCGCAGCCGTCGCGGTCGGCGCCGGGGCCGTCTGGGTGGCGAACTCCGGCGACGGCACCGTCTCCCGGATCGACCCGGCTACGAACGAGGTCGTGCGGACGATCGACCTGGACAGCGCCCCGGCCGGCATCGCCGTCGCGGGCGGTCTCGTCTGGGTCGCGGTGCAGGCCCCGTGACCGCTACTTGAGGCAGACGGCGGCCAGGTTGAACGACGCCCTGACACAGCCGAGCCGTTTCGAGACGAGGACGGGGTCGTTCAAGAAGTCGATCGCGACCATCGGTGCCGCGTCGCGTGCGAGCCGCACGTCGAGCTCGCCGTAGGCCCGATAGCGGTCGGGGCCCCGCAGGCGGGCCGCGCCGCGGAGAAGGCGGTCGTACGTCGGCGAGGAAAAGCGCGCCCAATTCCACTCGCCGATGAACTGCCCCTCGAGCTGCACGTTGAGGACGGCGTACGGATCGTCGTAGTCGGCCAACCAGGTCGCGAAGCCGAGATCGTAAGGGCCTCGGGCCATCAGCCCGCCGTCAAAGTACGCATTTCGCGGGATGCCCTTGATCCGGACCTCCAGTCCGATCTTCGCCAGGTTCTGCTTGATGTGCTGCGCGAATGCGAGGTGATGCGGCAGGTCGATGGTGTAGAGGAGGACCTTGCCGTCCCGCGTGTGTCCCCGTGCGAGCGCCCGGGCCCGGCGGAGGTCGGGGCCGTCGAGCGGGTAGATGCGGGCGTCTCGGAACCCCGGCATTCCCGGCGGCAGATATTGATCGGTGAGCCGGCTCGAGAACCGGCCGCCGGCCACGCGCCGGAAGGCAGAGCGGTCGATGGCGAAGTTCACCGCCTGCCTCAACCTCGGGTTGTCCCGGAACAGAGGGCGCGACGTGTTGAACGCGTAGCCGCGGAAGACCGGCCCTGGCTGGAGGAAGAACTGCGCCTTGTTCACGCCGTACTTCGCCGCCAGCCGCCGCGCGGGATCGAGATAGACCGGAGACAGCGCCCAGCCCCAGTCCGCGTCGCCGCGCTCGATCCGGTCGAGCACCTCCTCCTGCGAGCTCGCGCGCAGGTCGACGTCGAAGCCGTCGACGTGATGCGGCCGGTCGCCGCCGTAGAAACGGTTGCGGCGGATCACGACTCGCTCGCCGGCGCGGTACTCCGCCACGTAGTAGGGCCCGGCCGCGTGGAACTCGGCCATCCCCTCGGGATCGATCGGCAGCGCCGGCGGCACGGCACAGATGAACGTCGTGCGAGCCGCGAAGTCCGGGACCGGCCGTGTCAGCCGGATCACGAGTCGGTTCCCCGACGCGACGACACCCGTCGCGGCCTCGGACCGGCCTGACAAGACCCGCTCGGCGCCGACGATGTCGCGGAGGTACTTCGCCCACGGCGACTTCATCGAGGGCGCGAGCATGCGGTTGATCGCCCGAGCGAAGGCGTTCGCGCGAACAGGGGCTCCGTCGCTGAAGCGGAAGCCGCTGCGAAGCGTGAACGTCAACGTCTTGCCGTCGGGCGCACTGCGCGGGTAGCCGGCGGCAACCTCGGGCACGAGCCCGGAGCCTCCGTGAGAACCGCTGGCGGAGGTCAGCAGGCGCGCACAGGTCGTGTCGACCAGATACCAAGAGGCGTCGTAGGCGAGCGCCGGATCGAGCGAACCGATGTCGGGGCCGTGGAGAAGCACCCGGACGAGACCGCCGTCCCGGACCTTCGCGGCCGTCGCGGACGCCCCGTGGACGACGATCGCGAGCAGGCCGCAGAGCACGAGCCGCGAGGCGAGCGCGATTCTCGAGCGGGCCGCACCACTCGGCTTGCCGCTTCTCACGATGTCATCCGACGCAGCATACGACGGCGAATTCGATCTGCCCAGGCCCCGGGGCTCGATGTTCTTCGCGGCTGCGCAACCGAGGCTCCTCGGGCGGCCAACATATTACCGAATGGACATATGAGCACCTTTCAGCGCGTCGAGGCCCAGGCGGCCGGTCGCATCCGCGGTGAACATCCTCACCTGCCCGCGGCCGACCCCCAGCATCGCGAGCGCCTTGATCGCACTGATGTGGACCCAGCCGCTCCCGAGGACGGGTACCGGCGGCAACCCGGCCAAGCCTGCCTCCTCGACGTCCACACCATGCCGCCCGCCCCACCAGCGGCGCGCGGCGGCGAGGCCGGTGAAGTTCGCCATCGTCGCGCCGCTGGTGAACACTCCGCTCCACGGGGCGGGAAGACCGAACAGCTCTTTGAGCCAGTCGAGCGAGATCTGCTCGAGCCGCATTGCGAACGGGGAGCTGACCCAGTTGAAGGCGATCTGGTCGAGCGCGCTCGTCAGCCAGTCGGCGGCGAGCGCCGCAGGCGTCCCCCCACCCATCACGAAGTGAAAGAACCGAGGGCCGGCCGAGCGGGTCGCCCCCTCCGAGGCAGCGTCGATCAGTGCACGCAGGGCCGCGAGCGAACCTGCGCCGTCGTCCGGTAGCGCGCCGGCAAGGTGCCCGCCAGGCTCGTTCGACCCGGGCGGACGCACCGGGGCGCCGTCCAGCTGCGCCAGATACCTCGTTGCCTCGTCGGCCACGAGGCGCAGCGACTCCGCCACGGCGTCGCGGTCCAGGATCGGGTCGGCCACGAGAGAACCACGATTATCCCCGACTGTTCCGGCGGCGTCGATGATCGCCTGCGGCCCTGTCTTGCACAGTCCCGCGTAGGGTCATAGGCTCACCCCGTGAAGATCCTCTATCTCGCAACCGCCGGGACAGGCGACCCGACCCGGGCGTCGATTCCGCTCCACATCGCAGCTAACGGCTCCGTCGATCAAGGACAGGAGTGCGCGGTCGTGCTCGTGGGCGACGGCACGGAGCTCGTCTCGCGCGAGAAGGCAGAGCGGCTCGAGGGGGTCGGCATCCCGCCGACGAGAGAGCTCCTGCAGAAGCTCCTCGACAACCAGATCCCCGTCTACGTCTGAAAGGGCTGTGCCGTCGCCCGTGGGGCGACCGACGCAGACCTGGAGTGGCTGAGCGCGCGCTGGCTGACGCCACCGGAACTCGCTCGGATGATCGCCGAGTACGACCGCGTCGTGAGTGTCTAGCCGCCTAATCTCGAGTAGAACCACTCCTCACCGAGAGTGGATGGGTCCCAGCTTGCTCCGGTAGACGGTTTCGTACGAGGAACACTGAACGCTGGCACAGGCGACGGTCATCGCTGCGATTACGCTTCGGTGATGGCCCAGTGGGTGACGCCTCGCCCGCGCCTCTGACGTGGTCACCGTCGCGATCGTCGGCGCGGGCTTCATGGGGTCGGCTCACGCCGGAAACTACGCGGCGCTCGGCGACCGTGTGCGGGTCAAGGCGGTCTGCGGACGAAGCGCCGAGCGGGCCGCGCGCGTAGCCTCGACCGTGGGCGCCGAGCCCGCGGTAGACCTCGACGCAGTGCTTTCCGACCAGGCGGTCGACGCGGTCGATATCTGTGTGCCGACGCCACTGCACCGCGAGATCGCAGAGCGCGCCTTCGCGGCGGGCAAGCACGTCTTCGTCGAGAAGCCGCTTGCACTCACGGTCGACGACGCGGACGCGATCCTCGCGGCAGCCGAACGGAGCGGCCGGATGCTGATGGTTGGCCTCGTGCTGCGGTTCTGGCCGGAGTACGCCGAGCTCGCACGCATTGTCGAAGCGGGGGAGCTGGGCCGGCCGCTCGCGGTCTCGGCCCGCCGGCTTTCGCCTCCGGCCGACTGGGCCGACTGGCTCGGCGACCCGGAACAGTCCGGAGGAACCGCCGTCGATTTGATGATCCACGACTTCGACCAGATGAACCGGCTGCTCGGCGCACCGCGCAGCGTCTTCGCGAGCGAGCCCACGCCGGGCCACATCCATGCGCTCGTGATGTACGACGACGCCGCCGGAATCGTCGAGGGCAGCATGTGCATGCCGCGCTCGTACCCGTTCTCCAGCAACATTCGCCTGCTCGCCGAGGGGGGTCTCGCCGAGTACGCGTTCGCGGCGACCCCGGTCGAGGGCAAGGGAAACATCGGCGCCTCCTCATCGGCGCGCGGGCTCCGCGTGTACCCGGTCGGCGGCGAGATGCGCACCGAGCTGGTAGAGCCCGCCGACCCGTGGGGGCCCGAGATCGCCTACTTCGTCTCATGCCTCGAGCAGAACCAACCGCCGGAACAGGGCACAGGTGCCCAGGCGCGCGAAGCGCTGCTCGTGTCGCTGGCCGCGAACCGCTCGCTCGCGAGCGGCCGGCCCGAGCCGGTCTGACCCTCGCTAGCCGCTCTCGCGGGTCAGAGGAGGATCGAGGTTCATCCAGTGCGCCGACGCACCATCGTCGCCAGCATCGTCGCCACGTGCACGCGCTCGGACCCCTGCTCGGCGTACGCGTCGCCACAACAGACGGTCAGCGTGCGCCCGGCGCGGACGACCTCACCCTCGGCAACGAGGCTGTGGCCGCCGGCCGGCGCCAGCAGGTTGACTTTCAGCTCGACGGTCAGCACCTCCGCGTCGTGCGGCATCAGGGTCAGCGCCGCGTAGCCGCAGGCGCTGTCGAGTGCAGCGACGACGATCCCGGCGTGGAGGAAGCCATCCTGCTGCGACAGGTGCGGTTTGATCGGCAGCGCGATCTCGACGCGACCGGAGGCGATGTCTGCGAGCTCGGCGCCGAGCGTTGCCATCGCGCCCTGACGGGCGAAGCTCGCGCGGACGCGCGCGACAGTGGCATCGTCGAGCGGCGCCGACGCCGCGCTCAGTGGATCCGGCACACCCGCATCATCCGAGATTGGCGCTCTCGCCCAATACCTTGCGCTTCCATGCACCTTGTGCTTCTATGCATAACACTTCGAGTCGTGGAGACCCATGCGCATTGACAAGGACCTGGTCGCTGCCTCGGCGACGCCGCTGGTACTCGCAATCCTGGTCGAGGGCGAGAGCTACGGTTACGCCATCCTGAAGCGGGTGCGTGCACTCTCCGGGGGCGAGTTCGAGTGGACCGACGGGATGCTCTACCCGCTTCTCCATCGCCTCCGTCGGCTCGGGTACGTGACGACGGAGTGGCGAACGCCGCCCGAAGGGCGTCGCCGCCAGTACTACATGATCACCGACCACGGACGAACGGCACTCGCGGAGCAGCACCGGCAATGGGTCGCCGTCACCCGTGCGCTGAACGACGTCTGGCCGGGCTCCGGTGTGCTTCTGACCTCTCTCGGCGACGCGTGAGTGATGGAGAGCGTGGAGTCACAGATCGCAGAATGGCGGGCCTACGTCGCCAACGCCCCGGGCGTCAACGGCCATGACGTCGATGAGCTGGAGGATCATCTTCGTCACCAGATCGCCGAGCTGAGCGCGGCGGGCCTCACGGCCGACGAGGGGTTCCTGATCGCCGTGAAGCGGCTGGGGGACGTCGACGGCCTGTCCCGGGAGTTCGCACGCGAGCACAGCGGCCGCCTCTGGAAGCAGCTCCTCTCACCAGACGAGGACGAGTCGGCGCGCTCGTCCAGCGGGTGGATCGAGACGCTCGTCTTCGCCGTGGCTGCGGCCGTGGCGATTCAGGTCGCTCGCGTCGTTGCAGGCGTGCCGGACGAGGAGCCGAGTTGGTTCGCGCGGAACGTCGGTCTGTTCGTGTTGCCGTTCCTCGCCGGATACTTCGCCCACCGACGGCAGCTCGACGCGCGGGGATGGGCGCTGACGCTGGCGCCGTTCGCGCTCGCGGCGCTCGTGGTCAACCTCTATCCCTACGACAGCGACTCGGACACCGAGATCCTCGTCGCGGTGCATCTCCCAGTGGTGCTGTGGTTCGCGGTCGCCTACCCGTACATGGGCGGCACGCTTCGATCGCACGAGCGGCGCATGGACTTCGTCCGCTTCACGGGCGAGTGGTTCATCTACTACGTGCTGATCGCGCTCGGGGGCGGCGTGCTCATGGGGTTGACCGCTGCGATCCTCGAGCCCACGGGGGTCGACGTCGATCGGATCGCCGAGTGGGTGCTGCCATCGGGAGCGGCGGGTGCCGTGATCGTGGCCGCGTGGCTCGTCGAATCGAAGCAAAGGGTCGTGGAGAACATGGCGCCGGTGCTGACGATGCTCTTCACGCCGCTGTTCGCGGTGATGCTGGCCGGCGCCGTCGTCGTCTATGCCGCGACCGGGCTCGGCGATGCGTTCGACCGCGACCTCGTCAGCGTCTTCGACGCCCTGCTGGTGGTCGTTCTCGCGCTCGTCCTGTACGGGATGTCCGCGCGAGATCCGTCCACGTCGCCGGACTGGATGGACCGGATCCAGCTGGTCGCCGTCGTCAGCGCGCTCGTGCTCGACCTGATGGTGCTCGGCGCGATGATCGCTCGGATCGGCGACCTCGGGTTCACGCCGAACAGGACGGCCGCGCTCGGCCTCAATCTCGTCCTGCTCGTGAACCTCGCGGGGGCCGCCTGGCTCTCGACGCGATTCCTCACCCGACGCAGCACGCTGCACCGGCTCGAGCGCTGGCAGACCTCCTACCTGCCGGTCTTCGCTCTCTGGGCCGCCGCGGTCGTGGTCTTCCTCCCGCCGATCTTCGGCTTCGACTGATCGCGGCGGACCGTCCCGAGATAGGGTTCGTGGACCTCGTCGGGCGGAGTCGACTGTCGACGCTCGGGTGCAGGGGTGAGGCCGTGACGCCGCATGACCGTTGCGATCGCTCCGAGATCGGGCGGGCCGTCCGCTCCGTCGAGGATGGCCGCGACCTCGCGGAAGTAGTCGGGGCCGAGGATGCCAGGGGTGACGATCGCGAGCGCCTTGGCGTCGATATCGCCCGTGTTGTCGAAGTGGTGGACGGCTCCCCGCGGGATGAGAAGAGCCTCGCCGGGCCGGACGTCGGTCGACGCGCCCTCGACCGTCCAGGTCAGGACGCCCTCGAGCCCGTAGATCGTCTCGTCGTAGCCATCGTGGCTGTGTGCGGCCGCGACCTTCGCGCCGGCCGGAACGTCGAACTCGAAGACAGCGACCGACCCTGCCGACTCGTCGCCCTCGACCAGGAACCTGATCGCCATCCCGCCCACCCGGATCTCGCCTGTGCTGGTTGCCATGGTTGTGCTCCTCGCCTGTGTGGATGGTAAAGTGACTTGACAATATATGAACACGAGCAACCCGTCAAGTTCTTTTACTAACTCGGAGGCAGCGGCGCCGCCCTTCGGGCCGCCGCTGATCGGCGCGCTCCTGCGCAAGCCCTGGGAGGCCGTGCAGCGGCACATGTTGAAGCGACTTCACGAGCATGGCTTCGACGACCTCGACGCGGCACACCTGAACGTCTTCCAGTACCCAGGCCCGCAGGGGGCGCGGCCGTCCGAGCTGGCCGCCCGGCTACGAATCAGCAAGCAGGCGCTCAACTACCTGCTCGGCGAGCTCGAGCGTCTCGACTACCTCGAGCGCCGACCGGATCCCGACGACCTCCGCTCCAAGCGCGTCGTCCTCACCTCGCGCGGCGTCTCCGCAATCGGCGTGATCCGCAAGGCGGTCGGCGAGATGGAGAACACGTGGGCGGACGAGCTCGGCCCGGACCGCTTCGCCCAACTCCGCAGCCTCTTGCTCGAGCTCAACGAGCCGACGTAGCCCGCGCGGCCCCGTTGCGTGAACCGGCGACCGCGCCAGCCGGCTCCGGCGTCGAGCCCTCGACGCGATCGTTGCCGGATCGGGTAAGCGACGACCACGTCCGCCAGTCGTGGTCGAGCGCGTGCCGGGGAGGACTCCGGCGTGTATCCGGCGCAGCTCCAGCTTCCCGCGTTCGCTCGCATCGCTCACGGGGAGCGCGCGTCATCGCGGCTCTGGGGCTCAGGTGTCGGAGTCCACCGACGCTGAAGGGGCTAGGATCCGAGCGTGGCGAAACCGAGTCTCGAGCTGATCCGCGGCGTCCCGCTCTTTGCGGAGGCCGACGAGCGCTTTCTCGAGCACCTGGCCGGTGAGTTCATGCAGCGGACGTACGCCGCCGGGGAGACCCTCGCCGAGGAAGGCGAGGCCGGTCGGACGTTGATCGTGATCGAGTCGGGGAATGTCACGGTGACCGTCCACGGCCAGGAGGTCGGCGCGGCTCGGCCCCGGCGACGCCTTCGGCGAGATGGCGCTGATCGACAGGTCCGCGCGGAGCGCGACAGTGAAGGCGGACACCGAAGTGCGTGGCTACCAGCTGCCCGTGTGGAGCTTTCGCCCTCTGATCGAGAGCCACCCCGAGGTGGTGTGGCCTCTCTTGGAGGCACTGGCTCAGCGGGTCCGCGCTGCCGAAAGCCGCAACACGCAGGCCGAGTCGTAGCGCGAAAGGCCCCAGCCGGGGCCTTTCGCGTCGGGAGTGAGGCGGCGTCGCTCAGGCGCTCTCTGCCGCAGCGGCGCCGATCGGCTTCCCGGTCGCATTCGACCGGGACTCGGCGCGGCCGGGGGCCCGGACCGCAACGAAGAGGGCGCCGAGGAGCAGGACCGCGGCGCCGCCGATGAGACCGCGCGTGAAGCCGTGGAGGAAAGCCGCCTGGGCGTGCAGCATGAGCTGGTGGCCCTGCGGCCCCAGCTGCTCGCCGATCTGCTGGGCCGCAGCGAGCGACCCTCGCGCCTTCTCGCCGACTCCGGCGGGAAGGCTCCCGGTCGAGTCGGCCATCTCGGCGCGGTAGACGCCGTTCATCAGGCTTCCCAGGACCGCGATGCCCAGCGCACCGCCGAGCTCGCGGGAGACGTCGTTGACGGCGGAGGCGACACCCTGCTTGCTCCGCGGCAGAGACGCCACGATCGCGGTCGTCGCGGGTGCCCCAGCGAGGGCCATGCCGGCGCCGAAGGGCAGGAGGCCGGCGAGGAAGTGCGCGTAGGACGAGCCGACCTCGAGCGTCGCGAGGACGATGAAGCCGAACGCCATCAGCGACAGGCCGGTCGCACCGGCGACACGAACGCCGAACCGCGCCGCGATCGCGGGAGCGATGCGCGACAGCGGGATGACGACGAGAGCCATCGGCACGAGCGCTCCGGCCGCCTGCAGCGGCGAATAGCCCATCACGAGCTGGAGGTACGGGAGCGCCAGGAAGAGGAAGCCGAAGGCTGCGAAGAACTGGACGGTCACGGAGAGCGTTCCCGCGGCGAAGCCGCGCCGGGCGAAGTGCCGCGGGTCGAGCATCGGCTCGCGGCGGCGCAGCTCCCAGAGCACGAACGCCACGGCTGAGACGGCACCGAACGCCAGCGAGAGGACGGTCGTGGGCTCGCCCCAGCCGCGTTCGGGGCCCTCGATGACGCCGAAGACGAGCGCTGCGAGGCCCGCGGCCGAGAGGAGCGAGCCGACGGGGTCGAGCCGGGGCGGCCGCGCTTCGCGCGTGGCCGGCACGATCGCGAGCGTGCCGAGGAGCGCGACGGCTGCGAGGACGACGTTGAGGACGAAGATCGACTGCCAGGGAAGCCATTCGAGCAGGACGCCGGAGGCGAGCAAGCCAAGGACGCCGCCGCCCGCGGCGACACCGACCCAGGTACCGACTGCCTTGCCGCGTTCCTCGGGCGGGAAGACCGTGGTGATCACCGACAGCGTCACCGGCATGATCATCGCGGCGCCGACTCCCATCGCGCCGCGGAGCGCGATCAGCTCGCCGGGGCCGTTCAGGAAGATCGCCGCCAGCGAGGAGAGGCCGAAGAGGGCGAGGCCCGAGGCCAGGACCGGCTTGCGGCCGATTCGATCGCCGATCGCACCGGCGGGAAGAAGCAACGCAGCGAAGGCGAGCGCGTACGCGGCCACGATCCACTGCAGCTGCGTCTGCGAGGCGCCGGTACTCCGCGCGATCTCGGGCAGCGCCACGTTCAGGCTCGCGACGGCACCGACGACCATCATCAAGGCAAGGCACATGACTCGCAGCACTGCGCCTCGTTGCTTTCGTTCGTCTTGGAAGAGCTTCCTGCGGTGCATCGCGAGCCTCCTGTGATAAAGTCAACGTATGTTGATATCAACGAGTGTAGACTTCTGACGCGACGATGTCAAGCGAACGTTCCGTGAAGCGAAGTGGACGGCGACCGGGGCCGACCACGACCCGCGAGGAGATTGCCGAGGCGGCGCGCCGCCAGTTCGCCGAGCTCGGCTACGACCGCGCGACGCTGCGCGGGATCGCGGGCGAAGCAGGCGTCGACGCTGCGCTCGTCGTGCGGTTCTACGGCTCGAAGGACGCGCTCTTCCGAGAGGTCATGGCCCTGCCGCCCGCGGTCGCCGCGGCGATGGCGAGCCTGGCGGACGGGCCGACGGCGACGATCGGTCGCCGCCTTGCGGAGGTCATCGTGGGGATGCTCGAGAATCCGCGATCGCGCGCGGTCGTCCTCGGTCGAATCCGTTCCGCCTCCTCGCATCCAGACGCCGCGGCTCTCGTCCGGGAGACCGTGACACGTGACGTCGGCCGCCTCGTCGCGGCCGTCACCGACGACGAGCCAGAGACGCGCGCTGTCCTCGTCGGCTCACAGATCGTCGGGCTGGCGCTGGCACGTCACGTCGTGCGCGTGGAGCCGCTCGCGTCCCTGCCGGCGGCGGACGTGATCGACTACATCGCGCCGACCTTCCAGCATTACCTCGTCGGACCGCTCAGGGCCGACGAATAGCAGCGCCGGGCCAAAGCGTGCAGGCGCGGCCTGGGAAGAACCGGCGGCCCGCTGTGGCCCACCTCCTGCGCCCGTCCTACTCCTTCGGTTCGCTCGCTTGCTCGGTCGGAGCGGTGAGGCCGATTCCGAGCTGCTTCATGCGCTCAAGATTGTCTTCGACCCCGAGCGCACCGGCGAGCTTGCCGTTCACTACCTGAAAGACGTAGATCTCGTCGACGCGCTCGAAGCGGCGGCCCGTGGCGGGGATTCCGAGCCACTCGCCGAGGTGCGTGCCCGAGCAGCGGAAGTGAGCGACCACCCTGTCGCCTTCCTCGATCAGGCTGACGATTTCCATCGCGAAGTCAGGAAACGCGCCGCGGAAGGGGCTGATCCACCTGCGCGCCACCTCTGCGAACGCGCCCTCGGCCACGTCGTCGAGGATGTCGGTGCTGCGGCGGTTTACGCCCTCCTCAATGAGCCGTTGAACCAGCTCCTTGTGGCCGCTCATGCCCTCCACGCTAGCGACGAGGTCGCATGGAAAGTGACGTCGCACACGTCGTAAGGAGTTCGCGTCAGGCGGGTGACGCGGCCCGGGCGGCGGCGACGGCTTCGAGTCGGGAGTTGACGCCGAGAGCCCGGAAGAGCCGGCGGATGTGGTTTCTGACCGTCTCGGTGCTCAGGTGGAGCTCGGCGGCGATCTGCTTCGTCGAGCGGCCCTGCTCCAGCAGACGAAGCACCTCGACCTGACGAGGGGTGAGATGCGGGGGAGGCGCTCTCGGTGTGTCGTCGGGGTGTTCTTCGATCAGCCCGAAGACGCCGACAACCGTTTCACCGCTCCTGAGCGGCACCGCGCTGACCTCCACGGGCACCCGCTTCCCGGCGGTCGAGACGAGGTGGCCGGTCGCCTCGCTGGCCTGGAGGTGCCAAGCATCTTCTGAGCGAATCGCTCGCGGGCGCCGGGCCGATCCTCGGGTGCGACGACGGAGGTGAACTGGCGACCGCGAACGTCGCCGAGGAGGCGCTCGGCTGCCGGATTGATCCAGCGGACGATTCCCGTGGTGTCGAGGACGTAGCTCGGGACGCCGACGCCCTCCAGAGCCTGCTCGACGTCGCCGCCGACTTTCAGGCCAGTGGCCATCACGGAAGTGTGGCTGATCCGCGCGCCGGGCGTGACCCAGATCGAAACGGTGTGACCCATTCAGGTCTATTCCGCCTGGATTGACCCGATCGTGTCATGTACGACCCGGGCGCCCGCCCCTACCGTGTGCCGAGCGAGTCCGGTGCCCGAGCCGGTTCACGGCCCGGCAACGGTACACCCCTGCGGCAGGCGGGGCCTGCCCGGGCTCGCCGGTCACTGCGCGAGAGACTCAACCCATCGAGTCTCTCGCGCAAACCGCTTTCGTCGGCGGGTCTGACTCTTCAGGAGACGGCTGGGCGGTCACGCGTCATCCAGCCGCGACTGTGCGCCGAAGGCGCGGATCACCGGATAGTCCTCGCGCGTCGTCGGCTCGAGCCCGTGCTTCTCGAACAAGGCGCTCGCGGGACCGCCTTCCGCGAAGAATGCGCGGTATACCTCCGCCGAAGGGCACGTGTCGAAGATCAGCAGCCCGTCCGGTGTTCTGGCCGCGGCGTGGAGCACGTGGTTCGACTCCGGAACCTCAGCCAGCAGCGCCAGGTAGCGCTCCTCCAGGTCGTCCGGATCCCCGACAAAACGCCAGACCGAACAATGCACCCGGCCACCCTCACAGAAGAGGAGCGAAGGCGTCAACCTCTCCGTCCCGCATGAGCCGACCTCCAGGCGACACCTGTCGACTGAGCGGCGACTACGGACCTTGCGGCACGTGCTGCGGCGCGGCAATGTCTGACCGTCGATTAGCGCGCGCCGCCGCGGCGAGCTGCATCAGGCCGGCGAGCGCGAACAGACCGCCGATCGCCACCGTGCGGGCGGTCGCGCCGTCCCTGCGAGACAAGGCTGCTTCCAAGCCGGCGACGTCCGCGAGCGAGCCAATCGTCAGGCCGATGCAAACAGCGGCGGACACCAGGAAGCTCAGTCGCTCGACGAGCCCCGGCGCCGTTGCGGCCAGCCAGAACGCCACGAGGGCGGGCCCGATCAGCGTGCCGGAGGGCGCGAGCGCGACGTCGCCGAGCGAGCCGACCGTGAACAGCGCCACCGGCAGCCACCACGAGCGGCGGCGAGCGGCGGTCCACGGGCTCCGCATTGTCGCGATCACCAGGCAGAACCACGCAGCCGCGGCCGCGACCAACCCGGCACGCACGTCGTCGATCCGTCCGAAGCGGTTCTGGCGATCGCTGCTCGCGGCCAGGATGTACGCGTCGGTCTGTCGCTGGACGATCGTGCGCCAGCCGGACTGCGGCGCGCTCGGACGGATCCAGGCCGACAGGGTCATGGCCCTGGTCAGGTTCAGCGATCGGGACGCCGGTACCCGCACGACCGCGGTCTCGCCGTCGAAGCTGAGCGCGTCGCCGTACCGGCCCGGAGCCCAGGTCGCCCCCCTGATCTCACCGGTGTTGTGGTTTCCGGATGCGTCCGCGGCGGTCGCGCCGGATCCGGCGTCGAATGCATACGCCGCCACAAACCCCCCGGCCGGCCCGACCGGCCGCGCCATGTCGCGGCGTATCTCGTTCTCAGAGAGGGCGTGGTCGTAGACGCGGATCTCGTCGATCAGGCCGCGGAAGTTCTCGCCGTAGGGGCGGTTACCGCCGATCCACAACGGATTCGAAGGCGTCTGGATCGTCCCGGTGGTGGCCTGGCTCGAGACCTGTCGGCCGTTGACATACAGCCGGAGCGTGGCGCCGTCGTAGGTGACCGCCACGTCCGACCAGCGGTCCACCGGGAGCGGAGTGGTGCCGCTGGTCAGGCGGATGCTGCCGTCCAACGTCCCGCCGCCCGACGGCACCAGCGGGCCGCCTCCCGCCTTCGCCACCACTCCGGCGAACAGCAGGAGCGCGCCCAGGGTGATCGCCGAAGCCGGTGCCGGCCAGCTCCACGGGAACCGCTCGCCGGCTTGGGCGCGCGCCACGGCGAGCGCGAGTGCCACGAGCGGGAACGCGAGGAGATCTCCCGCGTCAATTCCGTGGCCCGCCGACAGCGACAGCACGATCGGGCCGTGCCATGCCTCCAACGCGACGATGCCGCCCGCGGCGCCGAGCAGTAGCACGATGCAGATGACTGCCCGAAGCTGCAAGAACCTACTCTAAATCGTCGACGCGTCCACCCGTCAACGGTCGCCGACTACGGCTCGATCCCCACCGGGAGGATGTCCTGTTCGCGAGGTAGGAAATCCCGATGATCGCCAGCCCTGGAACGAGAAAAGCCCCGTGTTAGCGAGGCTTTTCGATAGCGGGGGCAGGATTTGAACCTGCGACCTCCGGGTTATGAGCCCGGCGAGCTACCTGACTGCTCCACCCCGCGTCGCGGCGCCCATTGTAGCGAAGGTTTCGAGGAAATGCGGCGTTGCTAGCATCGCCGCGGTGACCCTCTTCTGGCTTTCCCTTGCCGTTTCGGCGGCCGCCGTGATTGCCTCGGCCGTGTTCGTCGCGCTGCGGGGGCTCGAGACCTTTCGCGCCTTCAAGCACCTGGGCCGCCGCTCCGGCTCGGCGCTCGCCCGGATCGAGGCCACGACCGCAGAGATCGAGCGTCGCCTCTCGCTCTTCGACCAACGCGAGGCGCGTCTCGCAGACTCGCTCGCGCGGCTGCGCAAGTCGCAGGCGGAGCTGAACGTGCTCACGACCGCCCTCGACGAGGCGATCGGCCCGGCCCGCCGCGCCCGGGCGGCCGTACGCAAGTGAGGGTCGCCGCAGTCGACCTGGGGACGAACTCGACTCGCCTACTCGTCGCAGACGTGAACGGGGCCGTCGAGGAAGTCGTTCGCCGCCTCGTGATCACCCGGCTCGGTGAGGGAGTCGACGAGCGCAGGCGTCTTCTGCCGCTGCCGATCGCACGCGTGCGCAACGTGCTCTCCGACTACCGGCGCGAATTGGAGTCGCTCGGAGCGACGCGCACGCTCTGCATCGGCACGAGCGCGCTCCGGGACGCCGAGAACGGCGAGGCCTTCCTCGGCGAGATCGAGTGGAGCTACGGCTTCACGACCAGGCTGCTCAGCGGTGAGGAGGAGGCCGAGCTGACGCTGCGCGGAGTCGGCGCGGTCGAGCCCGGAACGCTCGTCGTCGACATCGGTGGCGGCTCGACAGAGCTTCAGGTCGTCGGCGGCGAGGCTCGCACGAGCCTCGACGTCGGCTGCGTCCGGATGACCGAGCGCTTCGGCGAGGACATCCGCGCGATCCGGGAGTACGTGCGCGGGCTCCTGCCACCGGCCGAGCCGGTCGGCGCCGTGGGTGTCGCGGGCACGGTGACGACGATCGCGGCGCTCGACCTCGGGCTACCCGCGTACGACCCGGCGCGGACCCACGGCCACGTCGTCTCCGCGGCCGCGGTGGAGGAGCAAACGGCCCGACTTGCCTCGCTGACGCTCGAGGAGCGCGCACGGATCGTCGAGCCTGGCCGGGCACCCGTGATCGTCGCCGGCGGCGCGCTCCTCACCGAAGTGCTGGCGTTCTACGCCCTCGACGGGATCCAGGCAAGCGAGCGCGACATTCTTCACGGAGCCGCGCTCGCGGCCGCAGAGCTGCCCGAGCCGGAGGAGGGCGCCGCGCCTCCCGGCGCCTACACCTGCTGCTGAGCTGAGACGGACACCTTGCTGCAGCAAACGCTGTCCTGCACGCTTTCGCGCCGCTAGAACTCGACCGGCTCGGCCAGCGGCTCGTCCTCGGCGAGGCGCCGTTGCAGCACGGCCCGGGAGAGAACGCCGACGAGCCGGCCGCCCTCGACCACGGCAACGCGCTCGAGGTCCTGTTCTTCGAGAAAGCGGAACGCCTCGTCGAGAGGCAGCTCGGAGTCGATCGTGTTCAGCGGCACCTCGACGATCTCGCGCAGCGCGGTTCCGCTCGGGTTGCGGCCGGCCGCGACAATCTCGCGAACGAGGGTCTTGCGCGTGACGACGCCGAGCAGCCGGCCGTCCTCGTCGCAGACGAAGACCGCGCGCACCTCCGGCCGGCCGAGCGCCTCGCCGGCCTCCTGCGCGCTGGCGCCGCCCTCCAGCATCGGCGGGTCGGCCACCATCGCATCGCGTACTCGGTCCATGACGCGCATTATGGTGCCGGATCGGCCGCGACTCGAAATGCCGGGGGCGGGAGTCGAACCCGCACGGCCGCGAGGCCGGCCGATTTTAAGTCGGCTGCGTCTACCAGTTCCGCCACCCCGGCGCGACTAGGTGCCGGGGGCTAACTGTTCGGGGTCGAGCCGCTCCGGCCCCTTGTAGCGGTGCTCCTCGATGAACGCCTCGAACGCGCTGTCGTCGAAGTTCGAGCAGGTCGCGAGCCAGCCGCGCTCCCCCTCGCTCGAGCCGGAGAGCGCCTCTGGCGCGGTCCAGGCGGAAAGCGTGATCTTCGCGGCGTTCGTGGAGAGCGGCGAGATGATCAGGCCGTTCGGCTCGTCGAGGTCGGCGTACCAGTCCTTCAGCGCCGCGACCTCGTCATCGGGGACGTCGGGGCCGTAATGAATGATGACGCCGCCGTGCTCCAGGTTGTGCGTCGTCTGTACGAGCGGCACCTCCTCGTCGTAGGAGCCCCAGACCGCGGTCTGGCCGTAGTGCGGCCCGCTCGTGGGCGGCGAGGAGTTCCACTTCGGCTTCGTGTCGAGCGTCGGCACGTCCGAGTGGTCGGCCGCGTTCTCCTGCGCCGGGAAGCTCTGAAGCGTGCAGTCGGCGTCCTCGAGCGCACCGCGCTCGTCCTCGTCTCCGCCGCTGCCCGTCAGAAAGACGATTGCGAGCACGGCGGCGGCCAACGCGAGCGCCGAGCCCGCGAACAGGATCAGCGTCCGACGGCGCCGCTCGGCATCCGCGGCGCTCGCGACCGTCGCGCGGCGCTGCGGTCCCTGCGAACGCTTCGGAGGATTAGGCGCGCGATCTTTCCTGGCCATGCCGGCGGCCACGTTAGCAGCAGACCTGCGGCGCCCAGTGTCGTCCGACGCGGTCCCTACCGTTCGTCGGCCCTATGGTCGTCCTCGCCCTCACTCTGGTGTTTCTCACGGTCGTGCTCGCGGCCGGCGGCGTCCTGCTCGCCCGGACGCTGCGCGAGCAGATTGGGGGGACGCTCGGCCAGCTCGACGGGTCGCTCGGCGACGTGGAGTCGCGGCTGGACCGGCGACTCGGCGAGCTCGACGCGAAGGTCGACCGGCGGCTGGAGGGCCTCGACGGTCGGCTCCTCACGACGCAGCGCAGCGCCGGTGAGACGGCGACGCAGATTGCCGAGAAGCTGGCGCGCGTCGAGGCGGGCACGAAGAGCATGCTCGAGCGCGCGAACGACCTGAAGCGGCTCGAGCAGGCGTTGCGGCCACCGAAGGCGCGGGGCGGCTTCGGTGAGCTCCTGCTCGCGAATCTGCTCGCCGACATGCTCCCCGGGAGCGCCTACGAGCTGCAGTTCGGCTTTGCGAGCGGCGAGCGCGTCGACGCGGTCGTCAAGGCCGAGAAGCTGCTGCCGGTCGACGCGAAGTTCCCGCTCGACAACCTCCACCGCGTGCTCGACGCCGAGGACGACGAGCAGCGTGTGCTCGCGCGCCGCGCGCTCGCGAAGGACGTCAAGGCGCACGTCGACGCGATCGCGAACAAGTACGTCAAGCCCGGTGAAGGAACGTACGACTTCGCCTTCATGTACCTGCCCGCGGAGACCGTCTACTACGAGATCGCCTGCGGTGGCGCCGGCGAGCTGCAGCAGTACGCGCTCGGGCGGCGGGTCTTCCCCGTCTCGCCCGCAACCTTCCACGCTTACTTGACGATGATCGTCATTGGTCTACGCGGTTTGCAGATCGAGCAACATGCTCAGGAAGTGATGGCGTATTGCGGCCAGCTGGCGCAGGAGTTTGCACGCTTCAAGGACGACTTCGACGTCGTCGGCAAGCACATCGGAAACGCACAGGGGAAATACGGCGAGGCTCAGCGACGGCTCGAGCGATTCGAGACGCGGCTCGAGCAGGCGGTCGACGAGGACGCGCTCCAGCGGCGGGCCGGCGCAATCGAGCCCGGCGAGCAGCTGCGCGCAATCGACGCGGCCTAGGACTAGAAGCGGAGGATCGCGCCGATCCCGTCGACCGGGTCGAGGTCGCGGCGGCGCTCGACGGCGAGCAGGTCGCCCCCATGGGCGAGCGTGAGGCGGACGGCGAGATCGAGACCGTTGTCGCGCGGCTCCATCGTCGTCCCGTCCAGCGGACAGGTCGCCGCGTCGAGGGAGGCCCGCCCGCACGAGGGACAGCGGTAGGCGTCGCGCTGGGCGCCCGGCTGGTGGAGCAAGAGCTCCACCCGCCCGTCCGACGCGGCCTCGAGGGTGTCCTCCCAGCCGGCCGTTCCGCGCGCACCCTTTCCTGTCTCCTCGCGCCAGCGGTCGAGCGCCTGGCTCTCCCGCGTCGCGCGCCACTCCTCGAGCCACGGTGACACGACGTCGTAGAGCTCGGCTTCCGACGCGTGCGCTTCGGCGTTCGTCCAGCCGATAATCGCCTCGGCGACCTCGTTCGAGAGCGTCTCGGCGAACTCCGCGCGCGTCTCCTCGCCGCCGACGACGACGATGCGGGGGCGGCCGTGCCTGCGAAACTGGTGCTCGAGCTCGTCGGCGACGACTTTGTAGTGCTCGAGGTCGAGGTTGTCGAGATGGCGCTGGAAGCGCGCCTGCGACCAGCCGCCCTGGTCGTGGCGGCCCGGCGTCTCCTCGGTCCGGTCGGCGATCTGCTCCAGGCGGCCGGCGCGGAGCGCGAGCACCCGTCCCCGTTCGCGGCCGACGACGGCGACGAGCGCGCCGTCCCCGCGCCCGAGCAGGGGAACGAGGGGGGCCAGCAGGAAGTCATCAGCGACCCGGGCCGTGTCGGCGACGGGCCAGGGAAGCTGGAGCACGCTCCAGACGTTGTCGAGCCAGGCAGCGAAGACGGCGAGCCCTCGCGCGCCGTCCCGCTCGAACTCGGTGTCGAAGTACTGTTCGAGCCGCTCGAAATCGGCCTTCAAGCCGACCTTGACCTCGTGTGCGAGGCCCGCGCGACTCGCCCCGGAGGACTTCGACGCGGCGTCGAGCAGCGAGCGCACGCGTGCGGCCGCGTCGCTCGCGGTCGGCGTGACGCTCGGATCGAGATCGAGGTAGAGGCTGATCGCGCACCCGTGCTCGGCGCGGAACCCGGAAAGCTCACGGAGGCCGTTGAGACTGACAGTCGTCGTCATATATCGATCCTTTCTGCCAGGCCGTGCCCGATTCTAAGCTCTTCCCGCGGCGCGGCACGGAACACCCGCACGCGCCGATTCGTTCTCTATCGTGAGGGCGCACGCATGCCCTCAAGCGACCAAGGGAAAGAGGAAACTCGTGAGCGACGTTCGTGACGTGATCATCATCGGCGGCGGCCCCGCCGGGTATACCGCTGCCCTGTACGCGGCCCGCGCCAATCTGAGCCCGCTCGTGATCGAGGGCTTCAACTGGGGCGGCCAGCTGATGATCACGAGCGACGTCGAGAACTATCCCGGCTACGAGGACGGCGTCATGGGCCCCCAGATGATGGCGGAATTCCGGGTCCAGGCAAGCCGGTTCGGAACAGAGTTCCTCACCGACGACGTCACCCGCGTCGACCTCTCCGAGCGGCCGTTCAAGGTGTACGTCGGTGACGACGAGCACCTGGCCAAGACGGTGATCGTGGCGACCGGAGCAACTGCCCGCCAGCTCGGGCTGGAGTCCGAGCGCGCCCTGCACGGCCGCGGCGTCACGTACTGCGCCACCTGCGACGGGGCCTTCTACCGGGAACGCGAGGTCGTCGTCGTGGGCGGCGGCGACTCCGCCATGGAGGAGGCGCTCTTCCTGACGAAGTTCGCGTCCAAGGTCACGATCGTGCACCGCCGCGACGAGTTTCGGGCATCGCAGATCATGCTCGAGCGCGCCCGCGCGCACGAAAAGATCGAATTCCTGACCCCGTACGTCGTCGAGGAGGTGCTGGGCGTCGACGCCGGCAAGCTCAGCGGCGTCCGCCTGCGCAACGTCGAAACGGACGAGACGCTCGAGCGCGACACCGATGGTCTCTTCGTCGCGATCGGGCACGACCCGACGACGAAGCTGTTCGTGGACTGGCTCGACCACGACGAGAACGGCTACCTGATCACGAAGGGCAAGTCGACCGAGACGAACATCCCTGGGGTGTTCGCCTCGGGCGACGTCCAGGATCACGTCTACCGGCAGGCCGTGACCGCAGCCGGCTCCGGCTGCGCCGCAGCGCTGGACGCGGAGCGATTCCTCGCCGAGTCCGAGGGCCACCCGGAGGCGGCGCTGACCGCCCCGCGCGAGCACACAGCCCCCGCCTAGCGCTCGAAGATCCGGCCGACCCCGGCGCTACGCTCGCCGGGTGGGCGGCGGCGCGCGCTGGATCGACCTGCTCGACCCGAACCGGGACGAGCTGCTGGCGGCGAGCCCGGTCGACCTGCATCCGCGCGCGCTCGACCTCCTGCTCGCAGTCGACGAGCATGAGCCACGGCCGACGCTCGAGTCGCATGGTGCATACGTCTTTGGTGTCCTCCTCGTCCCCGTGCTGACACCGGACGAGGATCATGTCGTCGTCCAGGAGATCGACCTCGTGCTGACGCCGGAGGTGGCGCTGTCGGTGCGAAAGACGCCGCGCGGCGGCGAGCCCTTCGACCTGGAGCCCGTCGAGGCGGTGAGCGACGCGCGCCACTCACCCTCCACTGGACAGATCGCGCTCCACTTCGTCGACGCGGTCGCTGAGTGCTACCTGCGCGTCGTCGACGCGCTGAACGACGAGAGCGGGGAGATCGACGACGGGATCGAGAGCTGGCCCGGAGAGCAGACGCGCAGGAGATTGTCGACGCTCCGACGGAACGTGCTCTCGATCCGACGGCTGCTGACGCCGACGCGCGACGCGGTACGGCGCGTCGTCGACGGCCGCGTCGACGTGGGAGAGAACCTCGTCTTCGACCGGTCGCTCGAGCTCGACTTCGCCGACGCGTACGACCGGCTCCTCCGTGCGACCGAGTCGCTCGACGTCTCGCGGGAGCTGATCGCCGACGCACGCGACTACCACCAGGCCAAGATCGCCCAGGACCAGAACGAGATCGTGAAGAAGCTCGCGGTGGTCGCCTCCCTCGTCCTCATCCCCACCTTCCTCGTCGGCGTCTACGGCCAGAACTTCGAGCACATGCCCGAGCTAGGTTGGAGGTTCGGCTACGCCTTCTCCTGGGGCGTGATCGCGCTGATCACGGTCGGCCAGCTTGCCTTCTTCCGTTGGAAGAAGTGGATATAGCCTCGCGCCCCTGACCGGCTGGAGCGCGAGGCCGCGAGGGCAAGGGTCGTCGGTACCCTGCTCGGGTGCCGTACTTCATCTGCCCGAACTGCAAGGACCGCTCGCTCGACCACGATGGGCGGCAGGGGCTGCTGCGCCAGTCGGTCTCCTGCGAGCGCTGCGGCTTCGGGTTCCTCTTCGAGCTGCTCGACGACTACTACCCGTCCCCGAACACCGGCTTCGTCACCTGCGACCGCACCGGGCGCATCATCGCCGCCGGCCGCGGCGTCTTCGAGCTGACCGGCTACCGGGAGCGGGAGCTGATGGGCAAGGACATCGTCGAGGCCTTCGGGCTCAACGGTTACGAGGACGGGAAGAGCCCGATCGCACTCGCGCTCGAGTGGGGTGTTCGGCGGCTGGGTGAGCGGCTCGAGCTCCGCTCGCGCGCCGGCCAGGTCAAGCTGGTGACGGCCGACGTCTTTCCGGCCTACGACGAGGACGGCGGCCTCCTCGTCGCCCTCTCGTCTCGCTGAGCCGCAGGCATGCATCGAGAAGCGCATCGACATCCGCTGGCGCGACCTGGACGCGTACGGGCACGTCAACCAGGCGGTCTATCTCACGTTCGCGGAGGAAGTGCTCGACAGCTGGTTCCGGCAGAAGCTCGGGCTGCGGCCCGGCATCGTCTGGGACTACGTCGCGGCGCGGACGACGATCGAGTACCGCTCCGAGCTGAAGCTGACGGACGGTCAGGTGGTGGGCTCGGCGGCGCTCGGCCGCCTGGGGACGAAGAGCGTGACAGCGAACGTGACGCTCGGCGCGCCCGACGGACGGGTCGTCGCGGAGCTGGAGCTCGTCGTCGCGGTGATCGACGGCAAGGGCGGAGCGAGTCGGGCGCTCACGGAGCAGGAACGGCAGGCGCTGGCAGCGCCGTAGCCGCGACGCGGCTCGACGGACAGAGGTCGTTCAGTACGCAGGCCTCGCAGAGCGGCCGGCGGGCGTCGCAGATCCGCCGCCCGTGCCAGATCAGCAGGTGCGGGAAGCGGCCCCAGTCCGCCCGCGGGACGAGCTTGACGAGGTCGCGCTCGATCTTGACCGGGTCTTCGTTCCGCGTCAGGCCCAGCCGTTGCGAGAGCCGGCGCACGTGGGTGTCGACGACGATCCCCTGCGGCGTCCCGAGCTCGGCCGCGACGACGTTCGCGGTCTTGCGCGCCACGCCCGGCAGCCGCAGGAGCTCCGGGATCGTGCGCGGCACCTCGCCGTCGAACTCCTCCAGGAGAACGCGCATCGTCCCCCGGATCGCCTTCGTCTTCTGGCGGAAGAACCCCGTCGCGTAGATGTCGCGCTGCAGCTCCTCCTCGGGCACGGCGAGGTAGTCCTCCGGCTTCCGGTACTTCTCGAAGAGGTGCTCTGTGACGCGATTGACGTTGACGTCGGTCGTCTGCGCCGAGAGCATCACCGAGACGAGCAGCTCGAGCGGCGTCCGGAAACGGAGCGCGATCCGCGCGTCGGTGTGCTCCGCGGCGAGGCGTTCGATGATCGGCCGGATCCGGTCGCGTCGCCGTCCGACCGGCCGCCGTGCCTCGTGGACGAAGCTACGTGGCAATGCTCTCGAAGTACGCCGACACCTCGTCGGGATCCTCCGGGTCCAGCAGCCAGCCGGCGATCTGGTCCGCACCGGGGTACCCGCTCGTCCGGATCAGCGTGGCGGCCGCGTCGACCGCGTACGGCGTGTGCCGGAAATCGACCTCCTCGCCGTCCAGGAGCGCCCAGAACGCGCCCTGCTTCCCCTCGTACGGAATGCCGACGCTGCCGGCATTGACGAAGCGGATCCCGTCGATCACGCGCTCGAACTGGACGTGCGTGTGCCCGCCGACCACGAGGCGCTCCTCGACGCCGGCGAGGGCGGCTCGAAAGCGCTCGTCGGGGGAGACGCGCGTGAGGATCTCGTCGTCGTCACGCGGGGAGCCGTGGCAGTAGAGAACACCGCCAAGCGAGACGGCGGGCGGGAGCGCGCCCAGGAACTCGACCGACTGCGGGTCGAGATTCGCGACGATCCATTCCCAGGTTCCCGCGGGGGCGCGCGACGACTCGCGGTCGGCGTTCCCGCGGACGAAGACGGCGTCGAGGGCGACGAGCTTGTCGAGGCACTCGCGTGGGAACGGCCCCGCGACGACGTCACCGCCGACGACGATCCGATCGAACTCGAGCGACGCGACCTCCGCGAGGACGGCCTCGAGCGCGGGCAGGTTGCCGTGGACGTCGCAGAGCACCGCGACCCGCATCAGGAAACCGCCGCGAGCTCGGGAGGACGAGAGCGCAGTTTCGGTCCGGCGCAGACGACGTCGAGAGCAGGGCAGCCGGCGCAGACGAACTCGCTCGGCGTCGGCGCGAACTCGCCGGCGCGGATGCGGCCGATCGCCTCGGACAGCTCGGCCTCGAGCACCGGCACGTCGGTGCGCGCAAAGGTGGTCGAGACGACCGCGTCCGGCCGCTCGAGGAAGTGGTAGACGACCTCGACCTCCTCCGCCCCGGCCCGGAAGCACGCGAGCGCGTAGACGAGCCGCTGCAGCCGGTAGTCCGTCTCGACGATCTCCTCGGGTGAACCCTCGGCGAGCGAGTTCGTCTTGTAGTCGAGCACGAGCGCACGCGGCCCGTCCCGGTGGAGAACATCGAGCCGGCCGTGCAGGAGGACGCCGTCGTGCTCGAAGGCGAACGGACGCTCCGGGCGGGCCCCGGGAAGCGCCGCGATCCGGCGCGCGAGGTCCGAGCCGCAGTACGAGTCGACGAAGCCCTCGATCCGCGCAAGCTCCTCGTCCGTGACGGCGGGATACCAGCCGCGCACCTGCTCGACGTCCGGCCGGCGTGGGCACGGTGAGGTCGACGAGCTCGAGCAGGCGATGCACGGCATCGCCGATCTCGGTCGCGGCGAGCCCGTGCCGGCCGGCGACGGTTCCGTGTGCGTCCGCAGGGCGCATCCCGGCGACACGCTCCGCGTAGTAGCGGTACGAGCAGCGCTCGAAGAGGGCGAGCGCGCTGTAGGAAAGCCGACGCACGTCGTGGTGCGGCGGCTCCGGCAGCGCCTGGATCGGCGCCAACACCGGCGCGAGCGGTGGCAGCGGCGGCGCCTCGCCGGCGGCGAAGAGAGCCAGCTGGCCGGACTCTTCGACATGAAGCTCGGCCACCGGCGGTGTT
This sequence comes from uncultured Gaiellaceae bacterium, assembly GCA_963802765.1. GTDB lineage: Bacteria > Actinomycetota > Thermoleophilia > Gaiellales > Gaiellaceae > Gaiellasilicea. The sequence goes on along the minus strand of CAWDJZ010000007.1, from coordinate 651,513 downwards.
GGCTCGAGCTCGGCCGCGGCGGGCGCTTGATCGAGCCGGACGAGCACGCGCGCACCTTCGCGCTCGAGCTCGACCGGACCGTCCGTCGCATGCTCGAGCTCCTCGGCGCAGTCCAGCCGCCCGAGCACCCAGCCGATCGGCGTCCGCTCCTCGGCGCGCCGCCGCGAGTCGATCGACCCGGAGACGATCAGCCGGTCGATCGCGCGGGTCATCGCGACGTAGTAGAGACGGAGGCGCTCGGCCTCGTCCTCGGCTCGGCGCGCGTCCTTCACGCGCTCGTAGCCCAGCACCCCGTGCCGCTTGCCGGTGACCGGATCGGCGACGCGGAAGCCGAAGCGGCCGTCGGAGAGGCAGAGGATCTCGTCCGCCGAGGGTGCGTTCCGGTCGCGGCCCGCGTCGGCGACGACGACGACCTTGAACTCGAGCCCCTTCGCGGCGTGGATCGTCAGCAGGCGAACGGCGTCGGCGCCCTCCTCCACGGCGACCGCATCACGCTCTGCGGCGCCGACCGACTCCTGCTCCTCGACGAAGCGGACGAAGCCCTCGACGTCCGGGCCGCGCAGCTCCTCGTACGAGCGCGCGAGGCGCGCGAGCTTGCGCAGGTTCGCGTAGCGTCGCCGCCCGTCCCACTGGGCGAGGACCGCGAGGTCGTAGTCGTGGTCGGCGACGACCCGCTCGCAGAGCCGCTCCAGCGAGAGGCGCGCGGCCGCGTCGGTCAGGCGGTCGTAGCGCTGCCGGAACGCGCGGAGGAGCCGGGCATCGCGCTCGTCGAGGTCGGGCGGAAGCGAACGCTCGAGGGCCGTGAAGATCGGCCCGCGCGCGGCCCGCCGCAGCAGGAGCAGCGTGTCGTTCGAGACGCCGACGAACGGAGACGCGAGCACGGTGACGAGCGCCTCGTCGTCGTAGCGGTTCTGCAGGAGACGGAGGTAGGAGAGCAGGTCGACCACCTGCTGCTGTCCGAAGTACCCGCGTCCCGTCGCGCGATACGTTGGCAGTCCGGCCTTGCGCAACTCCTCCTCGTACCACTCCGCGTCCGTGCCGGCCGCAAAGAGGAGCACGATCTCGCCCGGGGTCGCAACGCCGCTCTCGACGAGCTCGGCCACGCGCTTCGCGACGTGGCGCGCCTCGCCGCGACGCCAGTGCAGGCCGGTGTCCGCGTATCCGGCCTTGTCCGTGACGAGCAGCTCGACCGGTGTGCCGAAGACCGGATCAGGAAACTCGCCGGAGGCCGCAAGCGGCTGAAACTCCTCGCCGAACTCAGTGCCGAAGAGATGATTGACGACCGAGAGCACCTCGGGCCGCGAGCGGTAGTTCCTCGTCAGCGGCAACAGCGTCCCCGCCTCCGCCCGCCGGTCCCGGAAGACGCGCACGTCGGCGTGGCGGAAGCCGTAGATCGACTGGAACTCGTCGCCGACGAAGAAGCGCTCGGTGTCCGGGCCGGTGAGGAGATCGACCAGCTCGCACTGGAGCCGGTTCGTGTCCTGGAACTCATCGACCATGATCGAGCGGAAGCGGAGCTGCTCGCGCTCGCGCAGCGTCTCGTGCTCACGAAGGAGGTCGCGCGCCCGGAGCTGCAGGTCCTCGAAGTCGAGCGCCGACTCGGCGTCCTTGGCGGCCGCGTACGCGTCCGCGAAGCCGAGCAGGAGCTCCTGCAGCAGCTCACGGTCGCGCAACGCGAGCTCGTCCAGCGCAGCCTGCTCGACCGCTTTCCGCGCCTCCTCGTAGCTCGCCGCCCGTTCGCCTCGGGCGCGCAGCCCGCTCAGGTCGAGCAGCCGGTCCGGCGGCGGCGGCTCCTGCGCGAGCGCGAGCGCCTGCGCCGCGGCAGCTCGGGCGGCGTCGGTTGCGTCGCCGTCGTCGGCGAGGGCACGCGCGGACTCGGCGAGCTCTGCGAGCCGCTCGTCGAGCCCGGGCCGCTTGCCGAGCTCGAGCACGAGCTCGCGGCCGGCGGAGCGAAGCGTCTCGTAGACGGTCGTCAGCATCCGGCGCAGGCCGGAGGCGCCGTACGTCGCCAGCAGCCGCAGCCGCTCGGGATCCTCGGTAGCGCAGAACTGGTTCAGGGCCTCCTCGAACGCCTCGCCACGGACGACACGGCCCTGCCCCTCGTCGAGGATCCGGAAGCGGGGATCGAGACCGGCCGCGAACGGATGCCCCTTCAGCAACCGGAGGCAGAAGCCGTGGATGGTCGAGATCCAGGCGCCGTCGAGGGAGCGGGCGAGCTCGTGGCGGCCGACCTCGTGCAGGCGCTGCCGGATCCGTCCTTTCAGCTCCCCGGCCGCGCGCTCGGTGTAGGTGATCACGAGCATCGACTCGACGTCGAGCCCGCGCTCGCAGACGGCCTCGATGAAGCGCTCGACGAGCACGGTCGTCTTACCTGTCCCCGCGCCCGCCGAGACGAAGACCTGGCCCCGCGCCGCGATCGCGGCGGCCTGCTCGTCGTTCGGCTGCCTCATGACCGCCTCGCTATGCCCTTCTAACCCTGCACATACGCCAGAGGTCGCACCAGGCGGGGCAGCCGTCCGTTCCCTTCGGGTCGTGGCGGACGTCGCCGGAGCGGATCCGCTGCGCCAGGCCACGCGCGAGATCGCGTGCGCCCTCGACCTGGGCCCAGAACGACTCCTCGTCGAGGTAGTCGTTGGCGACGAAGCCGGGCAGGGCGTCGTCCCTGGCCCCGGCCCGGAGCAGGCCCCGCGCGCGGCGCTCGCCGGCCAGGGGCCGGTAGAGCCCGCCGAGCGGCTCGATCCCGACCAGGTCGCGCAGTACGAGCATGTAGAGCGGGATCTGCAGCCGCAGCTCTTTCTCGATCTCGGCGGCGGAATGGCCGGTGCGGCCGGACTTGTAGTCCTGGACGATTCCCCGCGCGCTCGCGGGATCGACGTCGATGCGGTCGATCTTCCCCGAGAGCACGAGCCCGTCGCCGAGATCGAGGCCGCGCTGGAGCTCCGGCGCCGAGCGTTCGGAGCCGAACGCGACCTCGAACTTGCGCGGTACGAGCGGCAGCGGCGAGCGCGTCTCGTCGCGGACGTGCTGCTCGAGATCGCGACGCAACCCTTGCTCGAGCTCGCGCCGGTCGAGCTCGTCCATCTCCAACTTCACGCCCTCGAGCGCGCCGGCGATGCATTCGGACAGAAACGCGAGCGCCTCATCGAGCCGACTCTCGTCCACGCGGTCGCTGCCGATCGCCCGTGGCAGGCCCGCGTAGAACCGGTGCAGCGCCGTGTGCGCGACCGAGCCGCGCAGCATCGCATCGACCCGCCGATCGATCTGCCGCGGCGAGATCAGCCGTTCGAAGAACCAGGCCGACGAGCAGTCGGCGAAACGCTCGAGCTCCGTCACGTTGAACGGCGTTCTTGCCGAAAGCTCGCCGAGCACCCGCTCGTGCCGGAGCCGCGTGTCCCGTATGAACGCCCCGCGCGCCCGCTGCAGTCGCCGTTCCCAGCCGTTCGCCGCCGCGAGCGCCTCCGCCTGACCGGGCTCCGTGGCGGCGAGCAGCGCGAGCGCGCGCAACCGCTCGCGTTCGGTCGGCGCCTCCTCCAGGCTCCACGTCAGCTGCGAGAGCGGACGACGGCGGGTCCAGCGACGCACGTCGTCCAGGTCGAACAACGTCGCCACCTCGTCCCAGAAGGGGCTCGGCTCGCGCGGGCTGCCTTCGTCTGTCGCGGCCTCGCGGACGAGCGTCAGCCGGCGGGTCGCGCGTGTGCAGGCCGTGTAGAACAGGTAGCGCTCGCGCTCGACGGGGTCCGGGCGCACGAGGCGTGCCCTCGCGCGCTCCTCGAGCGCGCTGCGGGCCTCGTCGTCCAGAAACGGGGACGGGCTGGAGCGACGGGGCAACGTGCCTTCCTCGAGGCCGAGCAGGAAGACGACGTGGAAGCGACGCGTCCGTGCCCGCGCGAGGTCGAGGACGGCGATGCGGCCGCGCTCGAGTGCCGAGCCGAGCCGCACCTCGGCGTGCTCGAGCGCCGCGAGCACCTCGTCGCCGCCGAGCTCTGCGCCGAGCGAGCGCCAGCCGTCCAGCTCGTCGAGCAGGCGCCGGACCGAGTCGCACGCACGCAGGTCGCCGCGGGCCGCCTCCCCCACCGGCGGCGCCTCGAGCCCGTGCGAGCCGCGCAGCATCGCGGTCGTGAGCGCGCGCACCGCCTCGACCGGCCCTGCCGCGCTCCGGAGCGCTTCGAGCTGCGGCAGCGGCTGGCCGTCGCGGAGCTTGACGGTCTCGGCCTCGACGGTCTCGTGCGTCGAGATGCCCCGCCCTCGCAGCCGACCCTCGAGAAAGTCGACGTGCGAGCGGGTGAGGCCGGAGTAGGGCGAGCGGAGATACGCGTAGAGGTCGCGGCGCCCTCCTCGCTGCCACTCGAAGCGCAGCAACGCAAGGAGGGCCTGGCCGAACGGCGTCTGGCCGAGACGGACGCGGCCCTCGACGGCGAACGGGATCCCAATCGTGCCGAGGACGGTCTCGAGCGGCGCTCGCCAGCGCTCCACGGACGGGACGACCAGAGCGATCTCCTCCAGTGGCGTTCCGGCCCCGGCAAGCTCACGCACCTCCTCGGCGACCAGCTCGAGCGCGCCGCGCGCGCCGGCGCCTTCGAAGAAGCGGATCGCGCCTTCGAGCGCGGGGGCCGGCGGCGGCGCGTCGGCGAACAGCTGCCGCTCGAGATGCGCGAGCGCAGCCGGGCCTTCCCCGGCCGACTGGGCGGGCAACTCGTGGATCCGACCACCCGCAAGCGCTGCGAGGTCCTCCTGGGTGCGGCGGAGCGACGCGAACGCGGCGCGGCCCGGCTCGTACGGGAGCGACACGGTCACATCGGTGCGGGCCGAGAGTGCCTCCAGCAAGCCCCACTCCGCCCCGGTCAGATCCTCGAACCCGTACGCGTAGACCGGTCGTCCGTCCCAGGCGTCGAGCTCGGAGCGCAGCCGCTCGACGGCGCGGCGCCGGAGCAGGTCGCGGTCCCACAGGCCCAGCCGGTCGAGCTCTGCGCGGTAGGCGCCGTAGAGCCGCGCCAGCTCGCCCTCCAGCTGCTCAGGATCGAGCAAGCCGGACTCGAGCTCCCCGAGTACCGTGAGAAGCGCGTCCGCGAAGCCGGCGAAGCGCGCGGATCGGCCGAGCCCGTTCAGCGGGGTCTGCGCCAGCGCACGACGAGCGACGAGGGCGCGCTGCGCGTCGCCGGTGACCGGACGGGCGTCGGCCGCACCGAGCGCGAGCCCGCGGAAGACGTCATCGAAGGTGCCGATCGACCCGTCGAGCAGCGCCCCCGTCCGGCGCAGGAGATCGCGCTCGACCCGGTCGACATCCGTCCTGTTCGGGACGATCAGGACCGGATCATGCTCGATCGCCTCGAGATATCCGTCGAGGAGATGAGCGATCTTGCCGGCCTTCGCCGGCCCGACGACGAGTGCGAGACCCATCTACTCATCGTAGTCCCGCCCTCCGACGCCCTTTCGTACGAAATTCCGGCAAAGAGCGCAGTTCGATGCGCGGTGCCGGGCCGCTCGACCCCGAATCTCTAGGTAGTCGCCGACTTCGGCCTGCGGCCGCGCCGTGCGACCTGGCGGCCGCCCATCTTCTCGGCCTCGGCGTCGGTGACGTCGAGCTCTCGCACGCCCTTCCGCGCGTCATGGAACGTGATCCGAATCGTCGCGCCCTTTCCTTCCGCGATCTCTGCCCCGGAGATGTCCGAGACCAGCACTGTCTTGCGAGCCACAGTATCCCTCCTTGGGAGAACTGATTCGAGCGCGTAATCCTAGCGAAAACGTGGACGGAAATCATGCCGCCTTGCGGGCGCGGCGGATTCGCCAGGACCGGAGCAGGCTCAACAACGCGCTCTCCTCGCGGTCGAGCACGATATCGCGCGCTTTGAGGACGCGTAAATGGCGTGGCCTGAAATCCTCGATCGTTCTTCCGTCGAGATACTGCTCGACCACCGCGGGACTGACGTACGACGAGCGCGCAACGGCCGGCGTGTTTCCGAGCCGCTCGCCGACGATGCGCATGACGTTTGCGACCGTCCTCTTGGCCTCGGCGTCGGTTTCGGCGACACCGTGCTCCGCGAAGGCGATTGCGGCGGTCAGCGTGCCGCCCCACGTGCGGAAGTCCTTGGCGGTGAATTCCTCGTCCATGTGCTCACGGATGTAGTCGTTCAGGACTGCGCCCGTGAGCAAACAGGTCCCGCCGTTGGAGGCGTACCGGAAGACGCGCGCACCTCCCGGCTGCTCGAGCAGCTCCTTGATCGCCGCTGCGAGCTCGGCGTCGACGATCGTCGTCCGCACCTGGACGCGGTGTTTCGCCCGGAAACGGAACGTGACCCGCGTGCCGCGCACGGTTAGATGGCGGCGCGAAAGCGTGGTCACGCCGTGCGTGCGCGAGGTCTGCGCGTACCGGTCCGAACCGACTCTGAACCACCCGAGATTGATGACGCGGAGAGCGACCGCGCACACGCGCTCGCGTTCGTAGGTGTCGAGCGCCATGTGCTCGACCATCGCCTTCCGGAGCTCCGGCAACTTCTCGGCGAACCGAACCAGGTTGTCGAACTTCGCCTGCTCCTGCTGCGCGCGGTATTCGGGGTGGTAGAGGTACTGGCGCCGTCCGGCCTTGTCGACCCCGGTCGCCTGGAGCTTGGCGCTCGCACGAGGTGAGATCCAGACGTCCCTCCACGCGGGTGGAATCACCAGCTGCTGGATGCGTGCGAGTTTCTCCGGATCCTCGATCCGGTTTCCGCGAGCGTCTTCGTAGCGAAACCGCCCCTTCGACCCCGCGCGCCTCCAGCCGCCCCTCCGCGCCACGCTGCGTGTCTACCCAATTGCCGCGAGTATCATCCGCCGCCGATGGACCAGCGGACGATCGTGGTGCTCGAAGGGGACGAGACCGGGCAGGAGCTGCTCGAGGAAGCGCTGCGCACGCTCGCCCCGGACGTGATCGGCCTCGAGCTCGAGTTCCCTCGCTTCGATCTCTCGCTCGCGCACAGGCGCGAGACAAAGAACGCGGTCGTGAGCGAGGCGGCTCGGGCGATCCGGGACCACGGACTCGGCCTCAAGGCGGCCACGATCACGCCTGAAACGCGCGACGACGTCGGCTCGCCGAACCGGATCCTGCGCGAGGAGATCGGCGGGCGTGTGATCGTCCGCACCGGGCGGCGCATTCCCGGCGTCGTCCCGCTCGGCGGCGTCCACTCGCCCATCTCGGTCGTCCGCATGGCAGTCGGCGACGCGTACGGCGCGACCGAGTGGCGGGAGGGCGAGGGTGAGGACGAGGTCGCGTTCCGCACCGAGCGGATCGAGCGACGGATCTGCCGCTCCGTCGCCGAGTTCGCCTTCCGCCAGGCGGAGCGGACCGGCGCCAAGGTGTTCGGCGGGCCGAAGTACACCGTCAGCCCGGTCTACGAAGGGATGCTCAAGGAGGAGATGGACGCCGCGGCCGAGCGCCACCCCGACGTCCCGTACGAGCCGCAGCTGATCGACGCGACCTTCGCGCTCCTGATCGCGAGCACCGGCGCCCCGCTCGTGATCCCGACCCTGAACCGGGATGGTGACATCCTCTCCGACCTCGTCCTGCCGCTGTTCGGCTCGATCGCCGGGTCCGAGTCGCTGCTGGTCGCTTTCGACGACGACTACGTCCCGGACGCGCTGATGGCCGAGGCTGCGCACGGCACCGCGCCGTCGCTCATGGGCAAGGACGTGGCGAATCCGATGGCGATGATCCTCGCTGGCGCAGCCCTCCTGTCGCACGCCGACGAGGAGGCGCAGCAGGCCGGACGTGCGATCCGCGAGGCCTGTCTCGAGGCGGTCGCGGAGGGGATCCGAACGGCCGACCTCGGCGGCCACGCGGGCACGCGGGAGTTCACCGACGAGGTGATCCGCCGGGTCACGTCCAAGCTCGAGGTGTGGGCTTCGCTCTAGGTCCTCGTGATGCTCGGCGGCACCAGGCGGCGCTCCGTAGAGTGTGGCCGCCGTGAGAGTCGCCGTTCCTCAGGAGAACGCACCGGGCGAGCGCCGAGTCGCGCTCGTCCCTGACGCAGTCGGAAAGCTCGCCTCCGCGGGATTCTCGATCGCGGTGGAGCGCGGGGCCGGCGCCGCGGCGAGCTTCCCGGACGAGGAATATGCGGAGGCCGGCGCGGACGTGCTGCCTCGGTCCGAGCTCCTCGCCGGAGCCGAGGGTCTCGTCCGGGTCGGCCGGCCGCGACCGGATGACGTCGCCGAGCTCGAGCCGGGGACGGTGCTGATCGGCTTCCTCTCCCCGCTCACCGATCCGGAGGGGATCGAGCGGCTCGCGGCCCAGGGGATCGTGGCGTTCGCGATGGAGGCGATCCCGCGGATCAGCCGCGCGCAATCGATGGACGCGCTCTCCTCGCAGAGCACCGTCGCGGGGTACAAGGCGGCCGTGCTCGCCGCCGACCGGTTGCCGCGGCTCTACCCGTTGATGATGACCGCGGCAGGCACGATCGCGCCTGCGAAGGTGCTCGTGCTCGGCGCGGGGGTCGCCGGCCTCCAGGCGATCGCGACGTCACGGCGACTCGGGGCGGTCGTCTCGGGCTTCGACGTCCGGCCGGTGGTTCGCGAACAGGTAGAGAGCATGGGCGCGCGGTTCCTCGACCTCGGTGTCGAAGGCACCGAGACGGCCGGGGGGTATGCGGCGGAGCTGACCGAGGAGGAACAGGAGCGCCAACAGGCGGCGCTGGAGGAGCGCATCCCCGAGTTCGACGTCGTGATCACGACGGCACTCGTCCCGGGCAGGCCGGCACCGCACCTGATCCCGGCAGCGGCGGTCGAGCGGATGCATGCCGGCTCCGTGATCGTCGACCTCGCCGCCGAGGCGGGCGGGAATTGCGAGCTGACCGAGGCGGGTAGCGGAGATCGAGCACGGCGGCGTCACGATCATCGGCTTCACCGACCTCCCCTCCCGGATGCCTGCTCACGCCAGCCAGCTCTATGCGCGCAACGTCTCGGCGCTGCTGCAGCACCTCGCACCGGGCGGCACGCTCACGCTCGACTTCGACGACGAGATCACGGCAGGCGCGTGCGTGGCTCGACCGCGGGTGACCGCCTAGTGGACACCGCGCTGGTCGTCGAGCTCACGATTCTGGTGCTGGCGATCTTCCTCGGGATCGAGGTGATCTCGAAGGTGCCGACGATGCTGCACACGCCGCTGATGTCGGGCACGAACGCGATTCATGGGATCGTCATCGTCGGCGCGATCCTGGTCGCCGGCCGCGCAGGTGCGGACACCCTCACCCGGGTCGTGGGCTTCTGCGCGGTCGTGCTCGGAACCGCAAACGTCGTCGGCGGCTTCGTCGTCACCGACCGCATGCTCGAGATGTTCAAGGCGCGCAAGCCGCGGGAGGAGCGCGAATCGTGACGCGCCGTCCATGCCGTCACGTTCGCGCGTTGCTGCCGATGCGGCGCGTCAGGCGGCGGCGGAGCCCGGCTCTGCCGGGCGGGAGCCGCCGCCGGCGAGGGGCGCGCGTGAGCTCGACGACGACGAACTTGCTCTATCTGGTCACGATCGTGACCTTCATCCTCGCGCTCCGCTTCCTCTCCTCGCCGAAGCGGGCTCGGCAGGGCAACCTGCTCGGCGCCGCCGGGATGGCGCTCGCGATCGCGGTCACGCTCGCCCAGGACGGGCTCGAGAACTACCTCGGGATCGCCGTGGCGATGGCGATCGGGGCCGTGATCGGCGTCGTCGGCGCCCGCTCCGTGAAGATGACCGCGATGCCGCAGATGGTGGCGCTCTTCAACGGCGTCGGCGGCGGCGCGGTCGCGCTGATCGCGTTCGCGGAGTTCCACAACCTCGCCCCGGAGCCCGGGGGCCTCGACGGCGAGGAGTCGGTCGCCATCCTGCTCTCGGCGCTGATCGGGAGCATCTCGTTCTCCGGCTCGCTGATCGCTTTCGCGAAGCTGCAGGAGCTGCTCAGCGGCCGGCCGATCGTCTACGCGGGTCAGCAGTTTGTGAACGCCGCGGTGCTGCTCCTCGCGCTCGCGTTCGGCACGGCCATCGTCGCCGGAGCCGACCGTGACGTCCTCGTCGTCGCGCTGATCCTGGCTGCGCTCGCGTTCGGCGTCCTGTTCGTGCTTCCGATCGGCGGCGCGGACATGCCCGTCGTGATCTCGCTTCTGAACGCGTTCACGGGTATCGCGGCGTCGGCTGCCGGCTTCCTCCTGCACAACAACGTGCTCATCGTCGCCGGCGCGCTCGTCGGCGCGTCGGGCACGCTGCTGACGCTGATGATGGGCCGGGCGATGAACCGCTCCATCGGCAACGTCCTCTTCGGCGCGTTCGGAGCGGTGCACGCGGGCGCCGGCGTCCGAGCGGACGACGACGGCCGCACGGTGCGCTCGACGACGCCCGAGGATCTCGCGATCATGCTCGCCTACGCGCGCAAGGTCGTCTTCGTCCCCGGCTACGGGCTCGCAGTCGCTCAGGCGCAGCACGACGTGCGTGCCCTCGCCGAGATGCTGGAGAGCAAGGGCATCGACGTGCTCTACGGCATCCACCCGGTAGCCGGACGCATGCCCGGCCACATGAACGTGCTCCTCGCCGAGGCCGACGTGCCCTACGACCAGCTGAAGGAGATGGACGAGATCAACCCCGAGCTGCCGCAGACCGACGTGGTCGTGATCCTCGGCGCCAACGACGTCGTCAACCCGGCCGCGCGCTCCGACCCGAGCAGCCCGATCTACGGCATGCCGATCATCGACGTCGACCGGGCCGCGAGCGTCGTCGTCGTCAAGCGGAGCATGAGCCCCGGCTTCGCCGGGATCGACAATCCGCTCTTCTACGACCCGAAGACATCGATGCTGTTCGCCGACGCGAAGAAGGCGCTCGAGGACGTGGGCGCCGCGGTCAAGGCGCTCTAGTGTCGGTGCCCTTCTTCGCAGGCCGCGACGTCGAGGTCGCGGTCCCGCCGACGCGCGCGTACGACGCCGTGCGCGAGGCCTTCGTCGCGCACGCACGGGGCGAATGGACGATGCAGCCGAAGCTCTATGTCACGAACTACCCGGCGGGAGACTTCCGCGCGATGCCGGCGCTCGGCGGCGGCCACGCCCTGTTGAAATGGGTGACGTCTTTCCCCCGCAACCCGGAGCGGGGGCTGCCGACCGTGAGCGGCCTCGTCGTCCTCTCCGACGCCGAGACCGGGCTCGTCGAGGCCGTGATGGATGCGGGCTCGGTCACCGCTCTGCGCACGGGCGCGGCGGCGGCGCTGGCGGCGGAGACGCTCGGCGCCGCAGATGGGTCCGCCGCCGTGATCGGCGTCGGGGTGAACGGGCGCGCCGCGGCTCGGACGCTCAAGGCGCGCGGCCGCGCCGACGTCGACCTGTGGGACATCGACGAGGAGCGCGCCCGGGCCGTCGCGGCCGCGATCGGGACGGGTGTGGCGGAGAGCCTCGAGGCGGCTCTCGCGGCGGACGTGCTCGTGACGGTCACGCCCGGAAGCGAGATCGTGCTCGGAGAGGGCTCCCTGCAGCCCGGTCAGCACGTCAGCCTGATGGGCGCCGACGGGCCGGGCAAGGCCGAGATCGCGATCGGTGAGATCCGCCGGGCCCGCGTCTTCTGCGACGAGTGGGAGCAGGCGAGCCACGGCGGCGAGCTCGCAGCCGCCGTCGAGGCGGGCGCGCTCGGGCGCGAGGACGTGACCGAGCTCGGCTCGGTGCTCACGGGCGAGGCCGAAGGGCGGCGCTCGCCTGACGAGATCACGCTCTTCGACTCGACCGGGCTCGCGATCCAGGACCTGGCGATCGCGATCGCCGCCTACGAGCAGGCAGGCGAGCTCGACTTGCCCCAGCTCGAGCTGTAGCCGAGCGTCAGGCGACGAGGCGTGCCGGCGTCATCCGCTCGAGCAGCGGCTGTGGCTCGCCGAGGATCGCGCGCGCGACGAGATCGCCGCACATGAGGCCGAGCACATTCCCGTGGCCGGAATAGCCGCCCGCGATCCAGAGGCCTTCTCGCCCCGGCACGGGCCCCGCGACCGGCATCAGGTCGGGGACGAGCCCGAAGATCCCGGCCCAACGGTGCGTGATCCGCGGCCGGCGCCCGAGCAACGACTCGACGAAGCCGTCGAGCGCGCCCTGGATCCTGGGTGTCGTCTCCTCAACGGCCGTGAACTCCGAGTCCATGTCCGCGTCGCGGAACCCGCCGACGATCAGGCGACCCTCCTCGTCCTGATGCCAGTAGTCGAAGCCGTGGCGACCGTAGTGCGGGAGCGGGAACAGACGCTCCGGGATCGGCTCGGTTGCGAGCATCTGACCGCGTGTCGGGATGATCAGGCCCTCGAGCTCCCCTAACAGCCCGCTCGGGTAGCCGTCGGTGGCCACGACGACCGTGGGCTGCTCGAGCTCGTCCAGGTCCTCGACGCGATCGTGCTCGCAGATCTCGACGCCGACCTCCGCGGCGGCAGCCGCGAGCCGCTGGACGAGCCGAGCGGGTTGCAGGACACCGTCCGCCGGGTGGAAGAGCGCGGCAGGGAAGCGCCCGGCGAGCGGCTCCGGCAGCTCGTCGCGCCATTCGGCCTCGAACCCGTCCTCGCGCAGCGCCTCGTACTCGGCGCGGAGCTCGTCGTGCTCGTCCTCTCCGACCAGCCGCAGGCTGCCGGTGCGCCGAAAGGCGTCACCGCCGAGCTCGGCCGTCCGGTCGACGTAGGCCTCCGTCAGCCGCCAATAAGCGGCCGCTTCGTCCCCGCCGAGCCACTCGCGTGCGCTGTCGTACCCCATCGCGCCGCCGCGCAGCGCGAAGCCGCCGTTCCGGCCGCTGGCGCCGGAGGCGATCGTGCGCGCTTCGTGCAGGCGCACGCGCTTCCCGGCCGAGGCGAGTGTGAGCGCGCACGAGCAGCCGGTGATGCCTCCACCGACGATCGCAACGTCGGCGCGGCCGGCGAATGGACGTGAGGGCAGCGTCGGGGCGGGCTCGGCAAGCCAGTACGAGTCAGCCACGGCACTAGGCTAGATGACCGGTCGATAGACACCCTCCTCCTCGATGACGAGCCCCGCCAGCTCCAGCTCCGTGAGCGCCACCGCGAGCTCGCCGGCCGAGAGTGCGGTGGCACGCGCTAGCTCGTCCGCGCCGGCGGCCGCCTCGCGCACGTGGACCAGCACGGAGCTCGCCGTCGTGCCGAGCGCAGGTTGTGCACGCTCGGCTGCGACGATCCCGAAGGACTCGAGCACGTCGTCCGCGCAGGTGAGCGGCGTGGCGCCCAGCCGGAGCAGCGCGTTCGAGCCCGCGCTCAGGGCGCTCGTGATCTCGCCAGGCACTGCGAACACCTCCCGCCCTTCCTCGAGTGCGAAGTCCGCCGTGATCAAGGCGCCGCTCCGCTCCCTCGCCTCCACGACCACCGCCCCGGAGCAGAGCCCGGCCACGATCCGGTTTCGCGCCGGGAACCGCCACGGCGCCGGCTCGACGCCCGGCGCGTACTCGGAGACCACGAGACCGCTCGCAGCGACCTGGCCGGCAAGCTCCGCGTGCGCAGCCGGATAGTCGCGATCGATCCCGCAGCCCAGCACGGCGACCGTGGCTCCACCGCCCTCGAGCGCGCCGCGGTGCGCCTCGGCGTCGACGCCGCGTGCGAGGCCGCTGACGACGACGAGACCGGCGGCCGCGAGCTCCCGTGCGAGTCGGCGCGCGACCTGACGCCCGTACGGCGAGCAGGCACGTGCGCCGACGATCGCGATCGCAGGACGTCGCAGCAGCCCCGGCTCGGCTTCGCCGCGGAGGAACAAGCCGGGCGGCGGATCGTGGATCGACCCCAGCAGCGGTGGGAACGCCGGTTCCGAGCGGGCGACGAAGCGCAAACCGAGCCCGCGCAGCCGCTCGAGCTCGGCGCCCGGGTCGAACGCCGCCTTGAACGCCGCGAAGCGGGCGCTGCGCGGCTCGCCGACGACGTGGGTGTCACTCGCCGCGGCGAAGGAGGCGAGCGCGAGCTCGTTCACGCTGCGAGCTCCCTCGGCGAGCGGTAGGCGAGCGCCTCGGCGACGTGCTCGGGCAGGACCGCGTCCGAGCCGGCGAGAGCGGCGGCGGTCCGGGCGACTCGCGCGACGCGGGCCCGCCCTCGACCCGAGAGCGGCAGCCGCTCGACCGCCCGGTTCAAGAGCTCGTCGGCGGCCTCGGTACGGCGCAGGAGCGGGCCGGAGAGCCGGGAGCGGCCGGCGGCGACGCGCTCCCGGACCGGCGCCGACGGCTCCGACGGGCCTGCCGCGAGCTCTTCGGCGCGCGACCGCGGCACCGTGACGACGAGATCGAAGCGGTCGAGCAGCGCGCGTGAGAGCTTGTCGCGGAACGCGGCGAGCCGCTGGGGGGAGCACGAGCACGACGCCGCCGGGTCGCCACGGCCGGCACACGGACAGAGATTCATCGTCGCGACGAGCTGGAACCGGGCCGGGAAGAGCGCCTGACCCTGCGCGCGGGCGACCGCGACGAACCCATCTTCGAGCGGCTGCCGCAGCGCCTCGAGCGCCGGCCGCTGGAATTCGGGCAGCTCGTCGAGCAACAGCACGCCGTGGTGCGCGAGGCTCGCCTCGCCCGGCCGCGGGCCGGGGCCGCCGCCGACGATCGCCGCGACGGACGCGCTGTGGTGCGGCGCCCGGAAGGGCCTGTGCGCCGGCAAGGGCCGCTCCGGCGCCAACGTCCCGGCGACCGAATGGATCCGCATCACCTCGAGGGCCTCACGCGGCTCGAGCCGCGGCAGGATCGACGGGAGCCGCCGTCCCAGCATTGTCTTGCCGGTTCCCGGCGGGCCTGCAAGGAGCAGGTTATGCCCACCGGCGGCCGCGAGCTCGAGAGCCCGCCGCGCGCGCTCCTGCCCTCGGACGTCGGCGAGGTCGGGCTGGTCGGGCTCGGGCGCTTCGTCCGGCGGCTCGGCGGGCGGGGGCCGCAGCTCGCCGCGCAGGTACGCGACCGCCTCGCCGAGGTTGCGGACCGGGATCGCCTCGACGCCGCCGAGCTCCGCCTCGCAGGCCGACTCGAGTGCGCAGAGAATGCGGTCGAGGCCCGCGCGCCGCGCTCCCTCCGCGACCGCGAATGCCCCGCGCACGGGCCGGACCCTTCCGTCGAGCGCGAGCTCCCCGACTGCGGCGTGCTCCGCCAGGCGGTCGGCCGGGAGCTGCCGTGAGGCGGCCAGCACCGCGAGCGCGATCGAGAGGTCGAAGCCGGAGCCCTCCTTGCGGAGGCCGGCGGGAGCGAGATTGACCGTGATCCGCTTCAGCGGCCACTCGAGCTGCGCCGAGCCGATGCCGCTGCGCACGCGGTGCTTCGCCTCGGCGCAGGCGCGGTCGGCCAGGCCGACGATCGCAAACCCGGGCAGGCCACCGTCGATGTGCGCCTCCACCTCGACCCGACGCGGCTCCAGGCCGACGAGCGCGTGGGTGACGGAGCGCGCGAGCACACCGCCCACGCTAGGGACGAACCTCTCACGGGTGGGATACGGATCTGTGCCGATTCAGCGACAGATGAGGATCGACTCGAAGTACTCCCCGGCGCGGCGACCTGTCCGTCGGTTCACGTGCCGCTCGAGCCGCTCGTCCAGTCGGAGCCCGGCCCGCTCCAGGATCTCGGGATAGAGGCCGCGCCGGTCGTTGACGACGATGCACAGCGGCGCGCCCGGGCGCAGCACGGCGCGCGAGCGCGCCAGGACCTCCACGATCCCGTCGACGTACTCCGCGACCGCGGCCTTGCTCGTCCCGCGCGTGGCTGCGCCGAGCTCACGCTCACGCCGGTCCTCGAGCCCGAGCAGCTCGTAGGCGTAGCGGTGCTGCTCGTGGTAGTCGATCAGGCCGGGATACGGCGGCGAGGTGACGACGCCGTCGTAAGGCCCACCCAGCTCGAGCTCGCGCGCGTCTCCGTGCAAGACGACTGCGGCGCGCCGCGGGTCCCGGACGCCGCCGAACGCGCGGATCCTGGCGACCGTGTCGAGGAGATACCGCGAGAGAAACTTCTGCGCGCTCTCGACGGGCCGGCACATGCGCCGGTGCTTGTAGCACCAGTATTCGCCGTGCTGCGGCGTGCGCGGGAAGTCGAGGTCGAAGTGCGTCGTCAGACGGGCCGACCGCGCCGCCCGAGCCAGGACGACACGAAGCACGTCGCGGCAGCGGTGCTCCGGGATCAAGGAGCGGAAGTGGATCAGCTCGGCGGCGGCCTGCGGCGCGAACCATTCGGCCAGGAATCCCTGCGGACGCTCGCCGGAGCTCCCCAGCTCGCCGGCGGATCTCGCGCACCTCGGCTTCGAGCGTCTCGAGCTCGTGCTCGCGTGTCTTCACCGTGCTCAGGAGCACGTTGAACGCCGCGATGTCGACGCCCACGGCGTCGTAGCCCGACTCGAGCGCCTGGACGAGCGTCGTCCCCGAGCCGGCGAACGGGTCGAGCACGCGGCCTCCCGGTCGGACGTAGCGCTCGAGCAGCGCCTCCACGAGCTGCGGGACGAACTTGCCCAGATACGGGTGCAGCCGGTGCACGTGCTTCGTGCGCTCGCGCTCCGGGAGCTCGCGCTCGGACCACGACAACGCGAGGTCGAGCTCGCCGTAGAGCTCTGCCTGGGTGACGCCCACGGCTCCGAGTTCGCCGCGTTGGTACGGTCGCCTTCATCTCGTCAGGAGGTCGACGCCTTCCATCGCGCCGGGCTCGAGGCGGGTGGCCGCGACAACGGCGCCCCGGGCGTGCGCGAGCAGTACAGCTCGGACGAGGCCGGCGTCCATTACGCCGCGTTCGTGCTCGATCCCGACGGCAACAACGTCGAGGCCGTCAGGCGCGAGTTCTAGGCAACGTCGCGGCCGCGGGCGTCGACGTCCTGCGGCTCTTCGGGAAGCTCGAGGGCGACACCGCTCGAGCCGAGCGGACGTCGAGGCGGCCCGACGGGAACCAATGCCGCAGCATGGTCCGGAGGCTCGCCGGCCGGCGGCTCCGGCGGCGCGAGCCCGAGAGCCCGCTTGATCCTCCGCCAGAGCCTGTACCGGCGCATGCGATCAGTAATGGATGCCGTGCGCGGCGTCGAGCTCGCGCAGACGGCGGATCCGCTCCTCCATCGGCGGGTGCGTCGAGAAGAGCGCAGCCATGCCGCGCCCGCTGAGCGGGTTCGCGATGTAGAGCGCCTCGGTGGCCGGGTTGACGTTCATCGGCACCGCCTCGACACCGCGCTGCAGCGTCCCGAGCGCCTCGGCCAGCGGCCGCCCCTCACCGAGATACTGCGCCGCGGTCGCGTCCGCGAGGTACTCGCGCTGCCGCGAGACGGCAAGCTGGAGGATCATCGCGGCGAGCGGCGCGACGATGATCGCCGCGAGCGCGCCGACGATCCCGAGCGGGCCCGAGTCCTCGTCGTCCCCGCCGAACAGCATCTGGAACTGGAGGATGTGGGCGATCGCGGAGATCGCGGCGCCGATCATCGCCGCGATCGTCATCACGAGGATGTCGCGGTTGGCGATGTGGGCCATCTCGTGCGCGAGCACGCCCTTGACCTGGTCGCGCGGGAGGTAGCGGAGCAGGCCCTCGGTCACCGCGACGACCGCATTCTTCGGGTTGCGGCCCGTGGCGAACGCGTTCGGCTGCTCCGACGGGATCAGGTAGACGGCGGGAGTCGGGACGCCCGCCTTGCCCGCGAGCTCTTCGATCTCGCGGTAGAGCTCCGGCGCCTCGCTGCGGTCGACGGGACGGGCCTTGCTCGCCTTGAGCGCGAACTTCGCCGAGTACCAGTACATGACGAGGTTGAAGAGGACGGCGATCCCGGCGAAGAGGATGATCCCCGTCGAGCCGCCGATCAGGCCGCCGAGCGCGACGAAGAGCGCGCCGAGCCCGGCGATGATGACCCAGGTACGGGCCTGCGTCGTGAACTTGGTGCGTGTGATCGACATGAGTTTCTGGCGTTTCCTTTCCGGCTGAATGTTGTGCTGTCTCTCGATTCAGCCGGAAGTTTCTCCCGCCCAGGCTCTGCCGATTCCGTGGCCGGCGCGCCCGGGCCGAAGCCGTCTTGACGAGCGCACCCGTTGGGGGATAGTGCCTTCCGGCAAGCCGAATCGTAGCCTCCCCGGCGGCTACCGGGTGTTGCCGGAGAGTTAAACCGTGACTCGCTCGAGCGCCCTGCCGCGCACTGCGACCACCTCGAAACGGCACTCGAGCTCCCGGCACGCTGCATTGCGTGCGAGCCAGGCCTCCGCCGCCCGCTCGAGCCGGCGCAGCTTCTCCGCGTCGACCATCTCGAGCGGGTCGCCGAAGCCTCGTCCGGCCTTCCCCTTCACCTCGCAGAAGACGAGCCGGCGGCCACGGCGGACGATCAGGTCGAGCTCGTAGCCGCCCGCCCAGACGTTTGTGCCGAGGATGCGGTAGCCGCGCAGGCGGTAGTGGCGGGCTGCCATTCGCTCGATCCTCTGCCCTTCCGTGGTGGTCGTCACGACTCGGGCCCTCGCGTTCCTGGGGCGTCGCCGGCGGTGCCGCGCCGGAGGGGACAGTACGGACGTACGGCCCCGGAGAGCGCGGTGCCGCCGGCGGCGTCAGGCAACGCCGGAGGCCGGCTCCGCCGGCCGGGAGGCGGTGCCGGCCAGGGGCGCGAGGGCGGCATACGCGAGCGCGTTGAAGGAGAGCCGGTGCTGGTCGCTGGGGCCGTGCGCCCGCACCGCAGCCGAGTGGCCGGGGGTGATGTAGCCCACGTGCCGCGAGAAGCCGTAGCGCGGGTAGAGGGCGTCCAGCCGCCGCATCACTCGGTCGCGCGTCACCTTCGCGACGATCGAGGCGGCGGCGATCGCGGCGCTCTTGGTGTCGCCGTCGACCACCGCGCGGTGCTCGGGGGCGGCGGGGCCGAGCCTGAATCCGTCGACGAGGCACGCCTCCGCGGGGGGTGCCAGGTCGCCGAGGACGGCTCGCAGGCCCCAGAGATTCGACTTGTGCAGCCCGTTCCGGTCGATGTCGGTCGACGGGATGACGCGAACGCTGATCCGCGTCGCGCAGCCGACCACTGCGCGGAAGAGCTCCTCGCGCTCCTCCGGCGCGACCTGCTTGGAGTCGTTCAGCGTCGCGAGCGGCCGGACGCGGTGGTTGCGGAGGCAGTCGTAGTCGAGCAGGACGCCCGCAACGACGAGCGGCCCCGCGAGCGAGCCGCGACCCGCCTCGTCGGCGCCGGCGACGAAGCGCGCACCGAGCCTCCGGTCGAACGAGAGCAGCTTCTGGCCGGACGAGCGGGACACGCGTCCGAGGATAGACGGCGCCGCCGCCGGATCCCGCTCCTGTGGAGCAATTGTCACGCTCTTTGCACGATTGAGATCAGAAGCCGACCGT
Source organism: uncultured Gaiellaceae bacterium (assembly GCA_963802765.1). GTDB lineage: Bacteria > Actinomycetota > Thermoleophilia > Gaiellales > Gaiellaceae > Gaiellasilicea. Next base: position 632,288 of record CAWDJZ010000007.1, on the reverse strand, counting down.
GCAGCCGGCGTCGCGCCGCTCGAGTGTCACCGTCGCGCGCCGCCGCTCTCGGTCGACGCGCACCGCGAACCAGTCGCAGCCACTGTCGAGGCGGCGGACGGCGCAGGTGAACTCGTTCGTCTCTTCTTCCCGGAACCAGATCCCCGCGGCGTCCGTGCAGTGGACGTCCTCGGCGTCGTAGCCGGACGACGACCCGAGCGATCGGACGTGCCCCTGGACCTCCTCGCGCGCGGCCTCCTGTTGCGCGTCCTCGCCGGCGCAGCCGGCGACGACGAGCGCGAGCGCCGTCAGCGCGGCGGCGCTACGACTTCTCGTCAGCTGGCGCGTCGTCCGACGGAGCGTCCGTCGGGGCCTCGTCCGCGTCGGCGGCGGCCTCCTCGACCGCAGGCGCGGCCTCGGGCTCGGGCTCGGCAGCCTCCTCGGCTTCCGCAGCGGCAGCCTCGGCAGCGGCCTCAGCCTCTGCGGCCTCCGCCTTCGCAGCCGCCAGCGCCTCCGTCTCGGCCCTCGCGGCGGCCAGCTGGGCAGGGGTCTGGCGCAGCTCGCGCACGCGCGCCTTCTTGCCGACCTTCTCACGCAGGTAGTAGAGCTTCGCGCGGTTGACGTCGCCGATCGCGGCGACCTCGATCTTCTCGATCTTGGGCGAGTGCACCGGGAACGTCCGCTCGACGCCGACGCCGAACGACTGCTTGCGGACGGTGAACGTCTCGCGGGCGCCGGAGCCCTGGCGCTTGATCACGATCCCCTCGAAGACCTGCACGCGGCGGCGCTGGCCCTCGATCACCTGGAAGTGGACACGCACCGTGTCGCCCGCCTTGAAGCGGGGCACGTCCTTGCGCAGCTGACGCTGCTCGATGCTCTCGATGATCGTGCTCATGTCAAAGGGGGCCCGCGATCGACCGGCGGGCAATGGTAGCTGAAAGTCAGCGGATCGAGATGCGGTTCGGCGGCCAGTACGTCGCGAAAACCTTCCCGATCAGGTTCTCGCGCGGCACCGATCCCCACTCGCGGGAGTCGCAGGACTGGGAGCGGTTGTCGCCCATCATGAAGTACTGGTCCTCCGGGATCTGGAACGTCTCCGGGCCGCGGGAATCGCGGCGGCCCGGCCCGATGTACGGCTCGTCGAGCTTCCTGCCGTTGATGTAGACGTAGCTCAGGCCGCGCTCGGTGCGGAGCTCGAGTCGCTCGCCCGGAAGCCCGATCAGCCGCTTGACGAAGGTGCCGCCGGCGCCGCAACGCGCCTGGGCGGCCGGCGGCGTCTCGAAGACGACGATCTCGCCGCGCTCCGGCTCGCGGAAGCGGTAGATGAAGCGGTTGGCGAGCACCCGGTCCGAGAAGCGCGCCTCGCAGCCGTTCGCCGGTCTGGCGCAGTGGAGCGTCGTCTCCATCGAGGACGACGGGATCCGATACGGATTGACCACCCACGCCTTGATCGCGAGCACGATCGCGATCGCGCCCACGATGGTCACGACCCAGTCGATCGTGACGCGCAGGCCGTGCGGCAGGTTGCGCGTGAGCCTGTCGACCGGGTTGTGCGACTGAATGCGGGGCGGCGGATCCGGGTCGGGCTCCGGCCGCGGCTCCGGCGGGACGGCCGCTTCGCGCTCTTGCCAGCCCAGGCGATCCGGCTCGCGCTCGCTCACAATGCAGTCCGTTCTCGGCTCTGCTCGCGCCGCCACTGCTCGATGCGGCCGTGGTCGCCCGAGAGCAGGACCTCCGGCACCTGCCAGCCGCGAAACTCGGACGGGCGCGTGTAGTGCGGGTACTCGAGCCCTCCGTCGAGCTCGGCCGAGAAGCTCTCGTGCTCGCCCGAGCCCGCCGCGAGCGCGCCGGGCAGGCGCCGGGCGATCGCGTCGAGGAGCACCATCGCCGGCAGCTCGCCGCCGGAGAGGACGTACGGGCCGATCGAGATCGCGTCCGAGCAGAGGTGCGTGACGATCCGCTCGTCGAACCCCTCGAAGCGCGACGAGAGCAGCGTCAGGGCGGGCTCGGAGGCGAGCTCCTCGACTACGGCCTGCGTCAGCGGGCGGCCCTGCGGCGTGAGCGCGATCACGCGCTGCTCGGCGGCGTCGCCGTAGACCCTGTCGAGCGCGGCAGCAACCACGTCGACCCGCAGCACCATGCCCGCGCCGCCGCCGTAGGGCTCGTCGTCGACCTGTCCGGCGCGCAGAGGAGTCGTGTCGCGGTAGTTGAAGAGGCGCAGCTCGAGCTCGGTGCCGAGCACGGCGGCGAGCGGCCGCTGCTCGGTCAGCCACGCAAAAGCATGCGGAACCTGGGTGAAGATGTCGATTCTCAAGCCCGCTCAGGGTACTCGGCGTCGGCGAAGCCCCGGGCGACGAGGACGCGTCCTGCCGCAAGGTCGATGTCGAGCACGCAGGACTCGACCAGCGGAAGCAGCAAGCCGGAGTCGAGCACGAGCGCGTCGTTCGCTGGTGCGTTCTCGACATCCGTGACCACGCCGAGCACCCGGCCGCCCTCCTCCTCGACCGCGAGGCCGACGAGCTGGAAGACGTAGTAGGCGTCCTCCTCGGGCGCGGGAAGGTCGTCGCGCCGGACTGCGAGCGTGGCGCCGCGTGGGACGGCACGATCGAGTTTGATCACCGGGCGACCGCCCGCGCCCCGCTTCGAGACGACGACTTCTGCGGGGTCGCCGTCGACGAGCAGCGTCGCGCCGCGCGCGAAGCGCTCGGGAGACTCGCTCGCCTCCTCGACGAAAAAGGACCCGTCGATGCCGTGCGGCCGGCCCACACGACCGACCGTGACGAGCTCATTCGACAATGTCGAGGATCACGCGGCGGCGCGAGCGCGCCGCGCTCGCGCGCACGATCGTGCGCAGGGCACGGGCGAGCCTGCCTTGGCGGCCGATCACCTTCCCGCGGTCCTCGGGAGCGACGTAGAGCTCGAGCACGGTGGCGTCCTCGCGCTCCACCTGCTCCACGCGGACGGCGTCCGGGTTGTCGACGAGCTGGCGCGCGAGCCAGGCCAGGAGGTCGGCCACTAGGAGCTGATGCCCGCGGCCTTGATCAGCTTGGCGACCGCGTCCGAGGGCTGCGCGCCCTTGCCCAGCCAGTCCTTGACCTTCGCCTCGTCGAGCTCGATCGTCGACGGCTCGGTCTGCGGGTTGTAGCGGCCGACGATCTCGATGAAGCGGCCGTCGCGCGGGGAGCGCTGGTCGGCCACGACGACGCGATAGATCGGGTTCTTCTTCGAGCCGACTCGCGTCAGCCTCATGCGTACTGCCACTGCGTGCTTACCTCCGTCCTGCCTTCGTGAGTTGGCCGGGAAGTGTAGGCATTTTCCCCTTCCCCATCTGCTTCATCATCTTCTCCATCTGCTTGCGGGCGGAGAGGAGCTTGTTCACGTCCTGGATCGTCTGCCCGCTGCCCGCCGCGATCCGCTGGCGGCGCGAGCCGTCGATCAGGTGTGGCCGCGCGCGCTCCTGCGGCGTCATCGAGAGCACGATCGCCTCGACGCGCGCGAGCTGGCGCTCGTCGATGTCGACGTCCTTCAGCTGGTTCCCGAGCCCTGGGATCATCTTGAGGACGCCCTGGAGCGGGCCCATCTTCTTGATCATCTTCTGCGCCTGGAGGAAGTCGTCGAACGTGAAGACACCCGCGCGCATGCGCGCTTCCATCGCCGCCTGCTCGTCCTCCTCGACCGCCGCTTCCGCCTTCTCGATCAGCGTGAGCACATCGCCCATGCCGAGGATCCGCGAGGCCATCCGGTCGGGGTGGAACTCCTCGAGCTGGTCGAGCTTCTCGCCGACGGAGACGTACTTGACCGGCCTGCCGGTGACCGCTCGCACGGAGAGCGCCGCACCGCCGCGCGCATCGCCGTCGAGCTTCGTGAGGATGACGCCGTCGAAGGCGACGCGCTCCTGGAACGCCTGCGCGACGTTGACGGCCTCCTGGCCGGTCATCGCGTCGAGGACGAGCAGGATGTTCGTCGGCTTCGCCGCGCTCCGAACACGAGCGAGCTCGTCCATCAGCTCCTCGTCGATGTGCAGGCGCCCGGCCGTGTCGAGGATGACGACGTCCTGCCCGCTCGTCTGCGCGGCCTGGATCCCGTACTTGACCACCTCGACCGGGTCCTTCGTGTCCTTGCGGTAGACGGGGATCTGGAGCTGGCGGCCGAGCTGCTCGAGCTGGTCGATCGCGGCCGGACGCTGCAGGTCGGCCGCGACGAGAGCGGGCTGCTTGCCGTCCTTGCGCAGGTGGAGCGCGAGCTTCGCGGACGCGGTCGTCTTACCCGAGCCCTGCAGGCCCGCGAGCAGGATCACCGTCGGCGGCTTCCCGAACGCGAGGCGCGAGTCGCCGGAGCCCATCAGCGCGGTCAGCTCCTCGTGCACGATCTTCACGACCTGCTGGCCGGCGTTCAGGCCCTTCAGAACCTCCTGGCCGGTGGCGCGCTCCCGCACCTGGGCGACGAAGTCCTTGACGACCTGGAAGTTGACGTCGGCCTCGAGCAGCGCGAGCCGGATCTCGCGCATCGCCTTCGAGATCGCCTCCTCGTCGAGGCGGCCCTTGCGGCTGAGGTCGCCGAGCGCGTGCTGGAGCTTGTCTGAAAGGGTGTCGAACACGGGCGGACAGTGTAGATACAGCCCAATCGACCCGAAGGAGGCGGCATGGCCAGCATCGCGAAGGTGATCACCGTCATCGGCAGCTCCCCCGACGGCTTCGCCGAGGCGGCTCAGGTAGCGGTGTCAGGAGGCGGCGAACGACCCTGCGCGGCATCCACGGCGCCCAGGTCGTCTCGATGAGCTGCGACGTCACCGACGGCAAGATCACGACCTTCAAGACGACCGTGAACATCGCCTTCGAGGTGGAGCGCTGACGCCGGGTCGCGCTCGCAGCTACCCCGAGACGAGGGCCTTGGCGAAGTCCTGCGGATCGAACGGCCGCAGGTCGTCGAGGCCCTCGCCGACGCCGATCAGCTTCACCGGCAGGCCGAGCTCGTACGCGATCGCGACGGCGATCCCGCCCTTCGCCGAGCCGTCGAGCTTCGTCAGCGCGACGCCGGTCACGTTGGCCGCCTCGCCGAAGAGGCGCGCCTGCTGGAGCCCGTTCTGGCCGGTCGTGGCATCGACGACGAGGAGAGTCTCGTGCGGGGCGCCCTCGAGGCGGCCCTCGATCACGCGCCGCACCTTCGCCAGCTCCTCCATCAGGTTCGACTGCGTGTGCAGGCGGCCGGCGGTGTCGACGATCGCGACGTCCGTGCCGCGCGCGCGCGCCGCCTCGACGGCGTCGTAGGCCACAGCGGCGGGATCGGCCCCCTGGGCGGCGCCGACGAAGTCGGCCTGCGCCCGGTCGGCCCAGATCTCGAGCTGCTCCTCGGCCGCGGCGCGCCAGGTGTCCGCTGCGCCGAGCAGGACTGAGCGATCGTGCTCGCGCAGCTTCTGGGCGAGCTTGCCGATCGTCGTCGTCTTGCCGGTGCCGTTGACGCCGACGACGAGGATCACGCTCGGGCTGTCAGGCAGGTTGAGCGTGCCGGGCTCGCCGAGCATCTCGGCGATCTCCTCCGCGAGCGCGGAGCCGAGGTCGCCGAGCTCGTTGCGCGCCTCCAGCCTTCGCACGAGCTCGGCAGTCGCGCGCACGCCGACGTCGCCGTGGATCAGCGCCTCCTCGAGCCGTTCCCAGTCCTCGTCCGACCCCGGATCGAAGGTCGCGGCAGCAAGCTCGCCGGTCAGCGCGCGCCGGCTCTTGCCGAGCGAGTCGCGCAGCCGGCCGAAGAACCCTTGCTGCTGCTCGTCCGTCTCCTGCGGCCCTTCCGCGTCGCCCAGCAGCTCTGCCCAGCTTCTCGCCATAGGCGCGGAGGTTAGCCTGACGGGATGGTGACCTGGGACCGGGTGGCAAAGCTGGCGCGGGAGCTGCCCGAGATCGAGGAGACGACGTCCTGGGGCAAGCCGTCGTTTGCGATCCGCGGGAAGAAGTTCGCGGGCCTGAGCACGCGCCACGAAGGCGCGATGTGGGCGCGCTGCGACCGGGAGGAGCGGCCGCTGCTCGTCGCGTCGAACCCGGACGCCTACCGGCTGACGCCGCACTTCGAGGCCTCGCCCGCTTTCCTCCTCATCTGGCTCGAGCACATCGACGAGGACGAGGTGCGCGAGCGGCTGATCGACGCGTGGCTGATCCAGGCGCCGAAACGGCTGGCGGCGCAGTACGAGTTCGACTGACGGCTAGCCCGCCAGCGCGACGGCTTCTTCGCGCGGGAGTCTGCGCGAGACGACCTCGCTGACGCCGTCGGCTCCCATGGTGACGCCGTAGAGCACGTCGGCCGCCTCCATCGTCCGCTTCTGGTGTGTGATCACGACGAACTGGGCCCGGTCCGCGTAGCGGCGCAGCAACTCGACGAAGCGGCCGATGTTGGCGTCGTCGAGCGCGGCCTCGACCTCGTCGAGCAGGTAGAACGGGCACGGCTTCGCGAGGAAGAGCGCGAACAGGAACGAGATCGCGCCGAGCGCCTTCTCGCCCCCCGAGAGCATCCCGAGCCGCGTGATCTTCTTGCCGGCCGGGCGCAGCTCCACCTCCACCCCGCTCTCGCCGCCGTCCTCGTCGGGCTCGACGAGGCGGAGCCGCCCCTCGCCGCCGGGGAAGAGCGTCGCGGCGACCTCCGCGAAGTGCTCGGCGACCGCGTGGTAGGTGTCCGCGAAGCGGCGCTCGACCGTCTCGGCGAGCTCGTCGCGCAGACGCGCAAGCTCCTCGAGGCTGCGCTCGAGATCCTCACGCTGGGTCGCGAGCTCCGCGAGCCGCTCCTTCTCCGCCTCGTACTCCTCCTGCGCCAGCGGGTTGACCTGGCCGAGCTGGATCCGGCGCTGCTCCAGCCGCTCGGCTCGAGCGGCGAGCTCGTCCCGATTGTCGCCCTCGGCAGGCTCCGCGGCCGCATCCTCGAGCCGGCGCCGCGCGTCGGCCGCCTCCGCCTCGATCCGCGTCAGCTCGATCTCGATCCCGGTGGCGCGCTGAGCAGCGTCCTCGGCGCCCTGCCGCAGCTCGACTTCCGCGGCGCCGAGGTCGCGGAGCCGCGCGCCGAGCTCGCCGGTACGGGTCGCGCCCGCGTCGACGCGGGCGCGCAACGGCGCGTCGAACCGCGCCGCGGCGGTCGCAGCGTGTCCAAGCGCTTCGTCGAGCCGCTCGGCGCAGGCAAGCACGCGCCGGACGAGGTCGGCGTCGAGCGCCGCGCGGCGGCGCTCGCCTTGTGCCGAGGCAGCCGCACGAGCGGCGTCTGCCGCCTCTGAGGCCGCTCTCGCCCGCCGTTCGGCCTCGTCGGTGAGCTCGCGCGCGTCACGCTCGATCTGGGCTCGCTCGGCCTCGTCGACGTGGAGCAGCCGGATCTGGCCCTCGCCGCCCAGGCGAACGCGCTCGAGCTCGGCGGCGGCAGCGCGCTCGTTCGCGCGCGTGGACGCGGCGCGGGCCTCGTGCTCGAGGCCGCCGATCCGCGCCAGCTCGTTGGCGAGCGCGCCCACTCGCTCCGTGTCGGCATCTGCGCGGGCACGCAGTGGCTGCTCGAGCCGCGATGCGACTGCGACGGCCGCCAGGAGCGTCTCGTCGAGCCGGTCCGCCCCGGCCGAGATCCGCTGCAGCAGCTCTGGTTCGATGTCCCGCGCCGTGCGCAGGTGTGCGACCCGGGCATAGGCGGCCTCCGCCTGCTCGGCGGCCGACGCAGCGTGGAACGCTTCCGTCTCGGCCGCTTTCGCCTGCGCTGCGAGCTCGTCGATCTCTCCTTCGAGCTCCCGTCTTCGCGACTCCAGCTCGAGGAGGACGGCCTCGGCCGCCTCGCCGGCGAACCAGAGCTCGCCGCGCTGCGGGTCGTAACCGAAGCCCTCGTCCGTCACAGACGGGACGTTCGCAGCGAGGAGAGTGTCGAGTGGAACGACAGGCAGTTCGGCGACGCGCTCGGCCGGCCGCCTGCCGACGAGCACGGCGAGGCTGCCCAGCCCGGACTCCTCGGCGCGACGCAGCAGCGCGAGACCCGCGGCGGCGTCTTCGGCGAGGACGGCCGACGCCCGCCACGCGAGCGCGGCGGCCACGGCCCGTTCCGCGCCCGGCTCGACGTCGAGGGACGAGAGCGCCAGCTCCGCCCCCTCGTCGGCCAGCGCGCGCGCCGCGGGCGGGATCCCTTCTCGCTCGGCGAGCGAGCGCTCGAGCACGGCGAGGCGCTCCTTGGCGAGTGTGGCCCGCGCAGCGAGGTCGTCGCGGGCGTGCGCGGCGGCGCGGGCCGCCGCGGTCGCCTCGTTCGCGGCCGCCTCGAGCTCGGCCGGCGACGGGCCCGGGCGTCTCGCGGCCGCCTCCGCCTCGGCGAGCTCGATCCGGATGCGCTCGCGAAGCGCCGAGAGCGACTCGGCCCGCATCGCCAGCCGCTCCCGGACCGAGCCGAGGCGATACAGCGCCGCAGTGGCTCCTTCCCGCCCGCCGGCCGCTTCTGCCACGCGGGCCTCGAGCTGCAGCCGCTCGCGCCGCAGAGCGTCGAGCTGCTCCTCGGCGCGCGCTGCGGTCGCGCGCTCGAGCGACGCCAGGCGTTCCTGGGCCGCACGGGCCCGCTCGGCCGCAGCGCCGCTCGCGGCCGCCGCGTTGCGCGCCGCAGCGGTGGCATCGGTCGCGGCCCGCTCGAGCTCGCGCTTGGATTCGTCCGTGACCTCGCGCGCGGCCGCGTCGGCCTGGGCGAGATCGGCCCGCAGCGCGACGAGCAGGCTCTCCGCCCCCTCGTGCCGCAGAGCGATCCGCTCGCTCGCGCCCTGGAGGCGGTAGAGCGCCTTCACGGCAGCTTCGCGCCGCCCGGCGGCGTCGGCGAGCTCCTCCTCCGCGGCGTGCCGCTCGGCGAGCAGTGCGGTGAGCTTCTCCTGGGCGCGGCGCCGGGCGAGGCCGGCCGCCGCCTTCCGTTCCTCCGCGGCGTCTCGGCGAGCGGCGACGCCTGCGAGGTCGAGCTCCGCGATCCGCGCGCGCAGCGCCGCGATCTCGCCCCCGAGCTTCTGGGCCCGTTCGGCCGCGGTCGCCTGGAGGGCGAGCGGGCGCAGCCGCTTTCGCACCTCCGTCTCGACGTCACGGGCGCGCTCGACCTGGATCCCGACGCGGGCGAGCTTCAGCTCGGCGCGGTGCTTGCGCCGCTTGAACTTGCCGAGCCCGGCCGCCTCCTCGACGAGCTCACGCCGCTCCTCGGGCTTGGACGCGAGCACCGCCTCGACTTTTCCCTGGCTGACGATCGAGTGCATCGAGCCGCCCAGGCCGACGTCGGCGAGTAGCTCGACGAGGTCGGTGCGGCGCACCTGCGCGCGGTTGACGAGGTACTGCCCCTCGCCGCCGCGGTGGAGGCGACGCGCGATCGAGACCTCGGAGAAGTCGAGCTCGCCGAAGCCGCCGTCCTCGTTGTCGAAGACGAGCTCGACCTCGCAGCTGTCGGCGGGCGTCCGACCTTCGGCGCCGTTGAAGAGAACGTCGTCGGGCTTCTCGGCGCGCAGCTCGGACGGCGTCAGCGAGCCGGCCGCCCAGACGATCGCGTCGGCGACGTTCGACTTGCCGGAGCCGTTCGGCCCGACGACGACCGCGACTCCGGGCTCCAGCGTCAGCTCGAGAGCTGTCCGGGAACGACTTGAACCCGCGCAGGCGGAGAGAGCGCAGATGCACGGGCGGAGGCTAGCGACCCAAGCGGACGGCCCAGCCGCGCAAGCTGATGCCTAAAGGCGCCCCTTGCGCGTCGCAAGACTCTCGGCGACTCCTCATGTCGGCGGCGAGGGCTTCGAGGGCCATCTGGGCCGCGGCCTGCTCCGCCTCCTTCTTCGTCCGGCCGGTGCCGGTGCCGAGCTCGACGCCGTCTATCTGCGCCGCGCACGAGAAGTGCCGGTCGTGTGCAGGACCTTCGACGTCGAGCACCGCGTAGCTCACTGTCCGCCCGGTCCGCGCGAGCGCCTCCTGGAGCTCGGTCTTGTGGTCGACGTGCGTGGTCCGGGCGTACTCGATCCGGTCGGAGAAGGCCGCCACGATCGCCCGTTCGATCGGCTCGTAGCCGTGCTCGAGGAAGAGCGCGGCGATCGCGGCCTCGAGCAGGGCGGCGGTGACGTTCTTGCTCCTGACGATCCGGCTCAGCTCGTCGCCTGCGAGCCCGTCGCCGGCTGCCTCCGCCAGGCGCTCGCCGAGCTGGAGGTCCCGCGCCACGGCGGCGCAGCTCTGGCGGGAGACGACGTGCGAGCGGATCTTGGCCAGGCGGCCCTCGGCGGCGTCCGGATAGCGCTCGTAGAGCTCCCGCGCGATCGCGAGCTCGAGCACGCTGTCGCCGAGGAACTCCAGGCGCTCGTACGACGCGGCGCGGTCCGAGGCCCAGGAGGTATGCGTGAAGACGTGCTGGATCCGCTCGCGCGGCAGGGCGTCGATCAGCCGCCCGAGCTCCGCCGGGTCGCCGGTCGGGGCGGCGCTACTGGTGCGCCGAGACGTAGTCGACGGCCTGCCCCACGGTCGTGATCTTCTGCGCGTCCTCGTCCGAGATCTTGATCGCGAACTGGTCTTCGAGCTCCATGATCAGCTCGACGAGATCGAGCGAGTCCGCGTCCAGGTCCTCCTGGAACGACGCCTCCTCGGTGATCTCTGACTCCTCGACGCCGAGCTGCTCGGTCAGGACTTCTTTGACCCGCTCGAAGACTTCTTCACGCGATGCTGCCAATGCGACTCCTTGAGTGGTTGTGGACGGGGCGAAAGCGCGCCGATCATACAGTCGCCGAACGCCGCTCGGGCAAGCGGGAGGCGAGGCGGCCGACGACGTCGTGCTCGACCCCGCGGGCCGCCAGCCGGATCGCGTTCGCGATCGCGGTGCGGGAGGAGTTCCCGTGCGCGATCACCGAGAGCCCGCGCAGGCCGAGCAGGTACGCGCCGCCGTACGTGTCCGGGTCGAGCCGGTGGCGGAGCCGGCGGGCCGCCGGCCGGATCAGGAGCCCCCCGAGCTTGCCGCGCGGCGTCGCCTCGATCTCCGCCCGGAGGGCGTCGAGCACCGTCTTGATCGTCCCCTCGAGCAGCTTCAGCGCGATGTTGCCCGTGAATCCGTCGCAGACGATCACGTCGGCGGCGCCCGCGAGCAGGTCGCGGCTCTCCGTGTTGCCGGCGAAGTCGAGCTCGCTCGCGGCCAGCAGCGCATGCGCCTCGAGCGTGAGCTGGTTTCCCTTCTCCGCCTCCTCGCCGATCGAGAGCAGGCGGACTTCCGGCCGCTCGATCTCGAGGATCTCCGCGGCGAAGATCGTCCCCATGTGCGCGAACTGGAGCAGGTGCTCCGCGCGCGCGTCCGCATTCGCGCCCGAGTCGAGCAGGACGGACGGCCCCTTCTCCGTCGGGATCGGGACGGCGATCGCCGGCCGCTGGACACCGGGCACGCGGCGGAGATGCAGAAGGCCGGCGGCGAGCATCGCCCCCGTGTTCCCCGCGGAGACGACTGCACCCGCGCGGCCCTCTGCAACCGCGACGTGCGCAGCCACGAGCGACGAGTCCAGCTTGGCGCGGACGGCTTCGGCCGGCTTCTCGTGCATCTCGATCACCTGGCTCGTCTCGACGAGCTCGAGCCCGCCCGTGTCGATCCCCGGCGCTCCGAAGAGGACGACCTCGACACCGTCCGTCGCGGCGGCGTGTGCGCCGGCGACGATCTCGTCGGGCGCACGGTCGCCGCCCATCGCGTCGACGGCGATTGCGGTGGGCCGGCTCACGCCGCCAGCTTACGAGCGTCGGAGCGCAGGCGCGGCCGCTACGGAACTGGCGTGCGGAGCGGCTCGATCTCGCGGCCCTTGTACGTCTTGCACGTCGGGCAGACGCGATGCGGCCGCTTGGGCTGATGGCAGGTCGGGCAGACGTTGACGCGCGGCGACTCGATGCCGTGCTGTGCACGGCGCTTGTCGCGACGGGCCTTCGACGTTTTCTTCTTCGGGACTGCCATGAGCGGCTCGGGAGTATAGCTACAGGCCAATTGACCTGGTAGGAGCCAGGTTTTCGAGGAAGCGGCGGTCGTGCGAGACAACGACGGCCGTGCCCGCGTAAACCGCGAGGGCAGTTTCGAGCTCCTCGATCGCCTCCAGGTCGAGGTGGTTCGTCGGCTCGTCGAGGATGAGGCAGTTGACGCCGAGCGCCATCAGCTCGGCCAGGTGCGCTCGGGTGCGCTCACCCGGCGACAGCGTCGAGCAGGCGCGCTCGACATGCTCGCTGCCGAGGTTGAACTTCGCGAGCAGCGTGCGGGCGTCTGCCGGGGCGAGGGGAGTGCGCCTGGTGAACGCCGCGAGCAGGTGCTCCTCCCCGTCGTAGGCGTGGCGGCGCTGGTCGAGAGCGCCGAGCGCGGTCCCCTTCCCGACCAGGCGGCGGCCGGCTGCGAGCGGCAGCTCGCCCAGCAGGAGGGAGAGCAGCGTCGACTTGCCGCTCCCGTTCCGCCCCGTGACCGCGACGCGCTCTCCGGGAGCCAGATCGAGGTCGATCGGGCCGAGCCGGAAGCTGCCACGTTCCGCCCACGGCACCGTCGAGCGAGACGACGAGGTCGCCCGGCTGCCGCGCGGGCGCGAGCGAGAACTGCAGTTCCCACGGCTCGTAGGGCTTCTCGACGTCCTCGACCCGCTCGAGCGCCCGCTCCGCCTGTCGCACCTTGGTCGAGAGCGCGTGCGTGCCACGCCGGTCGGCGCCGCCCGTCGCCTTCGCCAGGAAGCCGCCGCCGGCGCGAGCCTGGTTGCGCCGTGCGTGCAGCAGCGCCTCCAGCTCGCGGCGCCGTTCCTGCGTTTGCGCGTACTCCGCGTACTGCTGCCGCCTCGCGAGCTCCCGTGCGGCGGCGAAGTCGCTCCAGCCACCGGCGTACTCACGGACGCGGCCCGTCCACGGATCGAGCTCGGCGATCCGGGTCACTGTGCGGTCGAGGAAGGCCCGGTCGTGCGAGACGACTGCCATCCCGCCCGCGAAGCCGTCCACGAAGCGCTCGAGCCGGTCGAGGCCGTCGAAGTCGAGGTCGTTCGTCGGCTCGTCGAGCAGGAGCAGGTCATAGCGCGAGAGAAGGATCCCGGCGAGGGCTGCCCGAGCCGCCTCGCCGCCCGAGAGCGTCGCCGTCTCCTGCTGCAGCGAGACGGGGAGGCCGAGCTCGGCGCAGACCGTCCGGGCGCGTGCCTCCAGGTCGGCGCCCCCGAGCGCCAGGAAACGCTCGAGCGCTGCGGCGTATGCGTCCGGCCTCCAGTCGTCCGCGTGCTGCTGGACGTCCGCCTCGGCAGCGGCGACGCCGGTGCGCCGCGCCAGGTACGCGAGCAGCGTCTCGCCGGGACGGCGCTCGTGCTCCTGCGGCAGATAGCCGATCGTGAGCGTGACGGGGGTCCGCTCGACGCGTCCCTCGTCCGGCTGGTCGAGACCGGCGGCGAGCCGCAGCAGCGTCGACTTGCCGACCCCGTTGGGGCCGACGAGGCCGAGCCGCGAGCGCGGCCCGATCGTCAGGTCGACGCGGTCGAGGACGGTGTGGGCGCCGAAGGAGCGGACGACGCCGTGGAGCGAGACTCGCACGGAACCTCCTGGAGGACGTGAGGAACGAGGACGGGGGCGCCTGCAGGGCGCCGGAGCGAACGTCTGTGTCTCGCGTCAGTCCGTCATGGGAGGGCGCCGGGGCGCCGCGCGCATCCTACCGTCCCGTGCGGCCATGTCGGGGCCAGGACCCGGCATGTCCGCAGCAGACGATGGCGTCAGAGCCGGTCGCGGAGCTCCTCGAGCGCCGACCAGCGCGGGTCGGGTCTCGTCGTCGTGGATGTGCGGCTCGAGGTTCTACCGTCCTGTACGGCCATGTCGGGGCCAGGACCCGGCATGTCCGCAGCGGACGATGGCCGTCAAAGCCGGTCGCGGAGCTCCTCGAGCGCCGACCAGCGCGGGTCCGGCGTCTCGTCGTCATGGGTGTGCGGCTCGAGGTTCAGATCCTTGCCGCAGACCGGGCAGAGCCCGGCGCAGTCGGGCGCGTGCAGGATCTGGTCGGGGAGCGCCAGCGCGATCGCGTCGCGCGCCCACGCCGTGAGCTCGAGCTGATCGTCGACGACGTACTCGCTCCGGAGCTCGTCCGCGCCGCCCGCGTCATCTGCGTGGTACTCACGCGCGTCGACGTGCACGTCGACCACGGCGTCCGCGAGGCAGCGCATGCACGGCCCGTGCAGCCGGGAGTCGAACGTGAGCCGGAGGTCGAGACCGGTGGTCGCCTGGGCGACGGTCAGAGCGGCGTCGACCTCGTGCGGCACCGGCAGGTACCGCTGCCCGCCGAGCTCGAACGGCTCGAGCTCGATCGGCACGGCATCGCGGTGCTCCTCCCCGGGGCGGAGACGCAGCCGGCGGAGCGGGAAGCGGGTCATGCCCCGCCCCTAGAGGTAGCTCGGCTCGTCTTCCGGCTCGCGCGCGTCGAGCTCCCTCGGCCCGACTCCGGCGACGACGGTCTCCTGCGAGCGCTCGTGCAGGCGCTCGCGGCCGCGCTTGACCGCGGTGAGGAACTTGTCGAGGTTGACCTCGAGCGTCGAGAGGATCCCGTCCGCCCAGTCCTCCATCTCGAGCCGCGTCTCGCGGGCCTGCCGCCGAGAGTCGTCGACGATCTCCTGCGCCTGGCGCTCCGCGAGCTTGACGATCTCGGTCTGCGAGGCCTCGCGCACCGCCTGCTCGCGCGCCTCGCCGAGGATCCGGTCCGTTTCTCGCTTGGCCTCGGCCAGCATCTCCTGCCGCTCCTTCACGATCCAGCGCGCCTGCTTGATCTCCTCCGGGATGGTCGCGCGCATCTGGTCGAGGATGTCGTAGATCTCCTCCCGGTCGATCCGGACCTGGTCCGTGAGCGGCACGGCCTTCGCGTTGTGCACGAGGTCGTCGAGCTTGTCGATCAGAACGAGAACGTCCATGTGGTCTCCAAAGTCTACTCCCTGGGATTTTCCGGAGCGCCGGGGCGGCCGTCAGGGAACATCTCCGCGAGACGACGCGCAACGGCGTCCGGAACCAGTTGCTCCACCTTTCCGCCGAAGCTGGCTATCTCCTTCACGCCGCTCGAGGAGACGAAACTCACCTGCGGGCTCGCCATCACGTAGACGGTCTCGATCTCCGGCGCGAGGTGCCGGTTGAGCTGGTTCATCTGGAACTCCCACTCGAAGTCGGAGATCACGCGCAGTCCTTTCACGATCGCCTTCGCGTCCCAGCGGCGGGCGAACTCGACCACGAGCTCCGAGAAGACGTCGACCTCGACGTTGTCGAGCTCCGCCAGCGCCTCCCGCAGGAAGCCGACACGCTCGTCGAGGTCGAAGAGCGGCGTCTTGTGCTGCGGCGTGCCCACGACGCCGACGACGACGCGGTCGAAGATCGCGGACGCACGCGTGATCACGTCGACATGGCCGAGCGTGACGGGGTCGTACGAGCCTGGGCAGATAGCAGTGATCACGATTCGTGCTCGAAGAGGGTGAGCCGCGCGGAACCGTACCGCCGCGAGGTGCGAATGGGAAGCGGCAGCGACGGCTCGACCCGCGAGCCGGTCTCGACGACGAGCAGGCCGTCGGGCGCGAGCACGCGCGGCAGGTGCTCCGCGAGCTTCGGCTCGAGCTCCGCCCAGCGCTCGTAGGGCGGATCGACAAGGACGAGATCGTAGGTGCGCGTCTCCTGCCGCAGCGTCCAGATCGCATCGGCGCAGGTGACGCGGGCGCCGGTCAGCCCGAGCTTCTCGAGGTTGTCCGAGATCGTCCGGCAGGCGCTCCGGTCCGCCTCGACGAAGATCACCCTGGCGGCGCCGCGCGAGAGCGCCTCGAGGCCCATCGCCCCCGAGCCGGCGAACAGGTCGAGCACGCTCGCATCGTCGACGGGACCGATCAGGTTGTAGGCGGCCTCGCGCACGCGGTCGCCCGTCGGCCGCGTGTCCAGCCCCTTGGGCGCGGCGATCCGGGCGCCGCGGTGCGTGCCCGCGATGATCCGCATTGGATGCGGACTCTAGGGTCTAGGGCAGGCGGACGACGAGCTCGATGGCCCCGTCGACGTAGCGCCGCGCGAGCACCTCGCCGAGGCTGCGGACGAGCGCCAGCGCCGGCTCGTTCCCGTGCGCGACGTGCGCGCGGAAGCGGAGGATGCCTTCTTCGCGCGCCAGCCCTCGCAGCGCGTGCACGAGCTGCTTGCCGACGCCGCGGCCCTGCCACGCGTCGACCACCTCGAATGCGATCTCGGCCTCGGGAGCCTCCTGGTCGCGCACGTAGCGCGCGATGCCGACCGTCAAGCCGGTCTCACGGTCGATCGCCGCGACGGCCTCGTGGCCGGCGCGATCGACGTCGACGAGCTGGCGGACGTCGCTCTCGAGCAGGCGCGGCTTCGAGCCGAGGAAGCGCAGCCGCCGGCTCCGCTCGGAGAGACCGGCGAACACCTCCAGCACGGCGCTCCGCTCGCCCGAGCGCAGCGGTCTGAGAACGATCGCATCCATCTCCCCAGGCTCGCAGCCCGGAGGGTCGCTGAACGGTGCGGCGCCCTAGCTTCCCGACGTACGGATAACCGCACCCTTTGCCGGGCTACGACGCGCCGAGGTGCTCGGCCTCGCCGAGCAGTGCGTCGACCTCGGGCGCCATCGTCTCCGGCGGCAACGCCCGAGCAGCTTCGCGCGCCGCCTCGAGCAGCTCCCGGTCGTGCGTGATCCGTGCAAAGCGGAGGTCCGAGAGCCCGGACTGGCGGGCGCCGAGGAGCGCGCCGCCGCCGCGGATCTCGAGATCCCGCTCGGCCAGCTCGAACCCGTCGGTCGAGGCGACCATCGCCTCGAGCCGCTCCCGCGCGCTCTCGGTCAGCTCCTCCTTCGGCCCCGAGACGAGCAGGCAATACGACTGCTCCGCCCCGCGCCCGACCCGGCCCCGGAGCTGGTGCAGCTGGGCGAGCCCGAACCGGTCCGCCTCCTGGACGATCATGATCGTGGCGTTCGGGACGTCGACGCCGACCTCGATCACGGTCGTGGCCACGAGCACGTCGAGCTCGCGTGCGTTGAATCGCGCCATCAGGTCACGTCGCTCGCCGGGCCTGAGGCGGCCGTGCATGCAGCCGACGCGGAAGCCCTTCAGCTCACCGGCGCGCAGGCGGTCCGCCTCCTGCTCGGCCGCCCGCGCCGTCGAGGTCGCCGACTCCTCGATCAGCGGGCAGACGACGTACGCCTGCCGCCCTTCGGCGAGGTGGGCCCGCAGGCGGGTGTAGGCCTCGGAGCTCCGTTCGTCGGTGACCCACGCGGTCACGATCGGCTTGCGGGTCGCGGGCGGCTTGGCGATCTCGCTGACCGAGAGGTCGCCGTAGACCGTGAGCGCGAGCGTGCGCGGGATCGGCGTGGCCGTCATGTGGAGCACGTGCGGGGCGCGGCCCTCGGCGAGCGCAGAGCGCTGCTCGACGCCGAAACGGTGCTGCTCGTCGACGACGGCGACGGCGAGATCGCGGAGCTCGAAGCCCTCCTGGATCAGGGCGTGCGTGCCGACGACCACGTCCGCGTCGGTCGCGGCCTTCGACTTGACCGAGCCGGTCACGAGCGCGCAGCTGACGCCGAGCGCGGCGCAGATCCCCTCGATCGTGAGGAAGTGCTGCTCCGCGAGCGTCTCGGTCGGCGCCATCAGCGCACCCTGGCGGCCCGCCTCGACCGCCCGCAAGAGCGCATAGAGCGCGACGACCGTCTTGCCCGAGCCGACGTCGCCCTGCAGCAGCCGCTGCATCGGCGTCGTCCGCGCCAGGTCGCGGTCGAGCTCCGCGATCGCGGCCTCCTGGTGCTCGGTGAGCGTGAACGGGAGCACGGAGCGGTAGCGGTCGATCAGCTCGCCGGGCGCGGGCAGCGCCGCCGCCACGAGTTGCTCGCGCTCCGCCGCGCGGCGGGCGAGCGCCAGCTGGAGGACGAGCAGCTCGTCGAAGGCGAGCCTGGATCTTCCCTCCTCGGCCTCGTCGAGCGAGCGCGGCTGGTGGACGGCGACGAGCGCATCGGCGCGGAGCGGGAGGCCGTCGGGTCGCCTTGACGGCCGCCGGCAGGGCGTCGGGACGGTCGCGAGCATGCGGAAGCGCGTCCGCCACCAGGTCGCGCAGCTTCGCCGCAGACACCTCCTCGCTCGCCGGATAGACCGGCGCGAAGTCCGCTGTGGCGGTGCCGCCGTTCAGGTCGTAGGAGCGGACCGCGAAGCCGAAGCGGTTCGGCTGGCCGCGCAGCCGCACGCGCGTGCCGGGCGTCAGCTTGTCCTTCAGCCACGGCTGGTTGAACCACGTCGCCGAGATCTGGCCGCTCCCGTCCGACACCTGGGCGGTCAGGATCTGCAGCCGGCCGCGCCCACGGCGCAGGGAGGTCCGGAGCACGTCGCCCTCGATCAGAACCTCCTCGTCCCCGAACAGGTCCGCGATCCGCTTCTGCGGCACGGGCCGCTCGTAACGGCGCGGACGGTGGTCGAGCAGGTCGCCGACGTGCTCGAGCCCGAGCTTCGCGAGGCGGCGCTTCAGGGTCGGGCCGACTCCCGGGAGCGAGTCGAGCGGCGCGTCGAGGCGCTCCGGGCGGAAGCGGGCGCGGGTCGGCTTCCACCCGGCGGCGGGCGGGTCCACGGCGGCAAAACCGGGCTGTGGCCGGCTCATGCGGCGAGTATCGCAGCAGGTGCGGCTAGCGGTCCTGGTACCAGAAAAAACCGACCGTGCCCGGGCCGGCGTGCGTCCCGACGACGGCGCCGAGGCTGGAGACGAGCTTGATCTCGGCCTGCGGCCGCGACGCGAGCACGATCTCGCGCAGCTGCTCGACGGTCTCCTCGGCCTCCGCGTGCGCGATGCCGACGCCGAGGCCCGGACCGTCCTCGGTCGCCTCCTCGAACCGCTTGCGGAACTCGTCGAGCGCCTTCTGGCGGCCGCGCACGCGGGTGAGCGGCACCACCTCTCCGTCCTCGATCGTGAGGATCGGCTTCACGTTCAGCAGGCTCCCGGCGAGCGCCCGGGCACGGCCGATGCGCCCGCCCTTGGCGAGGAACTCGAGCGTGTCGACCGTGAAGAGCAGCCCGGCACCCGTCCGGTAGCGCTCCGCGAGCGCCTCGATCTCCTCGTCGGTCGTACCGGCCCCGAGCAGGTCCTGGACCGCGAGCGCGAGCATGCCGATGCCGACCGAGGCCGATTCCGTGTCGATCAGGCGGACCCGATCGCCGTCGTCGGCAGCGGCCAGCGACGCGCTCTGGAAGGTGCCCGAGAGCTTGGAGGAGATGTGCAGGGAGTAGACGCGCTCGTAGCCGGTGAGCGCGTGATAGGTCGACATGAAGTCCTGCGGCGTCGGCTGCGAGGTCGTCGGCAGCTCGGACGCACCTCGCAGGCGCTCGTAGAAGCCGTGCGGGTCGAGCTCGACGTAGTCGCGGAAGCTCTCCTCGCCGAAGCGAACGTAGAGCGGAACGACGCGCATGTTCGGGAAGCGAATCTGCGCGTCGGGGAAGTCGGCGGTCGAGTCGAGCACGATCGCCGTGTTCTCCTTGGAGAGGTTCACAGGCGCGACTCGCCGGCCCGGCGGATCGCGGCGACGATCTCCTCCAGCTCCTGGTCCTTGCGCAGGCAGTCGACGGCGCCGGCGGCTCTCAGCGCCTCGACCTCGCGCGGGCTCGCCGACGCAGTCAGGCAGACGACGGAGACGCCAGGGCACTCGCGCCTCAGCGCGAGCGTCGTCTCGACGCCGTCCATCCCGGGCAGGCGAAAGTCGACGACCGCGACGTGCGGCTCGAGCTTCTTGCCGGCTGCGACCGCGTCGTTGCCCGCCGTCACGGCGCCGACGACGTCGATCCCCTCCTGGAGCTCGAGCAGGAGGATGAGCGCCTGCCGGAAGACGTCGTTGTCCTCGACCAGCAGCACGCGGACGGTCTGCGTCTCGGTCACCGCCTCCACAACGGGACCTTACGCCTACTCGGCCGAGAGCAAGAGCGGATAGTGCGGCTGGCCGCCCGGGTGCACATCGAGCTCGACGGTCGGATGCCGCTCCTGCAGCAGCCGGAGAAGCCCGTCGAGCTCGGGCTCGTCCTCGCCCGTGAGCAGCGTCAGCACCTCGCGCCCGCCGTCGAGCAGGCGCTCGGCGACGGCGGTCGCGACCGCCTCGAAGTCGGGCGAGGAGGCAACGGCGGCGCCGTCGGCGAGCCCGAGCCAGGCGCCCTTGCGCACCTCGACACCGTCGAGCTCGACGTCGCGCGACGCACGCGTCACCTCTCCCGTCGCGACCTGCTCGATCGCCTCGAGCATCGCCGCCTCGTTCGCGGCCGCATCGAGCGAGGGCAGGTACCGCACGATCGCGGCCAGCCCCGCGGGGACCGAGTCCGAGGGGAGGACGCGCACGGGTTTCTCCGTGAGCTTCGCGGCCTGTTCGGCGGAGAGGATCACGTTCGAGTTGTTGGGCAGGACGAGCACCTCGGTCGCCGGCGTGGACTCGATCGCGGCCAGGATGTCCGCGGTCGACGGGTTCATCGTCTGCCCGCCCTCGATCACGCGCGCCGCGCCGTAGCTCTCGAACAAGCGGCGGTTCCCCGCTCCCGGGACAACCGCGACGACACCCGTCTCGAGCGTGAGCTCGGGATCGGGGACGGCGAGAAGACGCTCGCTGCGCTGCTCCGTCTGCTTGTGCATGTTCGCGATCTCGACGGCCTCGATCGTGCCGAGCCCGGTTCCGAAGGCAAGCGCGCGGCCCGGTTCGTCCGTGTGGAGGTGGATCTTCAGCGCCGTCGAGTCGCCTACGACGAGCAGGGAGTCGCCGAGCGGATCGAGCTCGGCCTCGAGCGCATCCGCGTCGAGGCCTTCCCCCTCGATCACGAACACCGTGCAGTACCGGTACTCGGAAAGCTCCTGGTGGACCGCGTCGACACCGGCTTCGTGAGCGTCCGCCACGGGGGCCTCCGGGATCGGCTCGCCTGCGAGCGCGGCCGAGACGCCGCGGACGATCTCGAGCAAACCGGCCCCGCCCGCGTCCACGACACCCGCCTCGCGCAGCACGTCGAGCTGCTCGGGCGTTCTCGCGAGCGCCTCCTCTCCGCGCTCGACGAGCTTCTTCAGCAGCTCGGTCGGCCCGAGCGTCGCGTTCCGGGGGTCCTCCGCCTCCTCGGCGAGCTCGCGGATGACGGAGAGCATCGTCCCCTCCACCGGCCGCCGCACGGCCCGGTAGGCGGCGTCGCTCGCGCTGCGGAAGGCGCGGCGGATCGTCGCCGAGTCGAGGAGCCCGGCCTCGCCGAGCGCCTCGGCGGCACCGCGCAGGATCTGCGAGAAGATGACGCCCGAGTTGCCGCGCGCGCCCATCAGCGCCGCCCGCGTCAGCTCCTTCGCGAGCGCCGGGCGGTCCTCGGCTGCCGATGCCTCGAGTGCCTCCATGATCGCGCGCGCCGTCAGGGTCAGGTTCGTGCCGGTGTCGCCGTCGGGGACCGGGTAGACGTTGAGGTCGTCGATCCGGCGCCGGTTCGCCTCCAGCGTCGTCAGCGCCGCGCGCCCGAGCTCGCGGGCGCGCTCGAGCTCCGCCACGCTCACGCGCTCCTCCGCCTGGGCACCTGAGTCTTCTCCGCCGATACCGAGGCGCAGCGGGCCTCCCGCCGGAAAGCCCGCTCGACGGCGGCGACGGTGAGGCCGGTCAGCCGCTCGACCTCGTAGGCGACGCGGGAGCGGACCGTGGCCGCGACCTCGGCGAGGTTGAGGCCGTACTCGACGACGACGTGCAGATCGAGGCGGAGCCCGTCCCGGTCCGCGGAGACGCCGATCCCCTGTGTCAGCTTGTCCCTCGTGAGCAGCCGCTTGATCCCCTTCGCGGCCATGCCGACGACGCCGTAGCACTCGGCGGCCGTATGGCCGACGATCTGCGCGATCGCGTCCGGCGCGATCGTGATCCGGCCGAGCTCGGACTGCTCGGTGAAGTGGTCCCGCTCCATCGCCGCGAGCTTAGACGGTGCGGACGAAGCCGGAGGTTGCGGCCTAGACCGCTTTTTGCACCTTGCCCGCCTTGAGACAGCGGGTGCAGATGTAGGCGCGCGTGGCAACGCCGTCCAACAGGACGCGCACGCGCTGAAGGTTCGGGTTGAAGCGGCGCTTCGTCGCCACCATCGAGTGGCTCCGGTTGTTCCCGAACGACGGCTTCTTGCCGCAGGATGCGCAGACTTTGGACATCGGCGGCCGATGATAGCAGCCAAGTAACAGACTGTTACTTGGCGCACGAGGCCGAGTTCTGCGCGAAGGCCGTGGAGTACGGCTACGGGGGCTGCTAGCCCCTGGCCGCAGCGCGCAGCTGGGCGAAGACGTCCGCCATCTCGAGACCCGTGCGGACGGCCTCGGCGCCCTTCTCGAGCCGGTCGTCGGCCTGATCGGCCTCCTCCAGCGTCAGCACGCCGAACGCGACCGGGATGCCGGTCTCGAGCGCGGCGAGCTGCAGCCCGGAGGCGGCCTCGCCCGCGACGAAGTCGAAGTGCGGCGTGTCCCCGCGGATCACGCATCCGAGCGCCACGATGCAGGCGTACCGGCGCGTCTTCGCCAGCGCCATCGCGGCGATCGGCAACTCGAACGCGCCCGGCACCGGCATGACCGTGATCGCATCGCGGTCGATCCCCGCCTCATCCAGCTCGGCTAGCGCACCCTCGAGCAGCTTCGAGGTGACAGCGCCGTTGAAGCGGCTCACGACGACCCCGACGGCGCGACGGCCGCCCTTCGGAGCTCCCTCGAGGACGCCATAACCGTCCGGGACGGAGAACTCGCCCTCGGCGTGCTCCGCGGAGGAGGCAGGCTCCTCCGCGACCGGCGCCTCGACCGCCTCGGGCTGATCGGCGACCTCGACCTCGGGCTCGGCTTCAGGCTCCGGCTCTTCGACCTCCGCGGCGGCGGCCTGCTCCTCGCCGGGAGGGTCGGCCAGCTCGGCCTCGGGCCAGGATTCGCGCTCGCTCACGGCTCCAGTTCCACGTCGAAGCGCAGGTCCTGGTGGTGCAGCGTGTGGCCGAGCTTCTCGCGCTTGGCCTCGAGATAGCGGCGGTTCTCCGCGTTCGGCGCGACCTCGATCGGCTCCTGGGCGACGACCTCGAGCCCGAAGCCGGCGATGCCGGAGATCTTCTTCGGGTTGTTCGTGAGCACGCGGATCGTCGAGAGGCCGAGGTCGGCGAGGATCTGCGATCCGATTCCGTACTCGCGATGGTCGGCGGCGAAGCCGAGCCGCAGGTTCGCCTCGACGGTGTCGAGCCCCTGCTCCTGCAGCTCGTAGGCCTTCAGCTTGCTGAGGAGCCCGATCCCGCGGCCCTCCTGCGCGAGGTAGAGGAGAACGCCCTCTGCCCTCCCGGTCGATCCGCCGCAGCGCGAGCTCGAGCTGCTCGCCGCAGTCGCAGCGGAGCGAGTGGAAGACGTCGCCGGTCAGGCACTCCGAGTGGACGCGCACGAGCACGTCCTGCTCCCCCTCCACCTCGCCCTTGACGAGCGCGACGTGGTGCTTCCCGGTCAGCGTCTCGCGGAACGCGACGGCGGTGAACTCGCCGTGCGCCGTCGGGAGCCGGACCGAGGTGACGCGCTCGACGAGCTTCTCGTGGCGGCGTCGGTACTCGATCAGGTCGGCGACCGTGATCATCTTCAGCCCGTGCGTCGCGCAGTACTCGACGAGATCCGGCACGCGGGCCATCGTTCCGTCGTCCTTCATGATCTCGCACACCACGCCGGCGGGGATCAGGCCCGCGAGCCGCGCCAGGTCGACGGCGGCCTCGGTCTGGCCGGAGCGTTGCAGGACGCCGCCGCGGCGGGCGCGGAGCGGGAAGATGTGTCCCGGCTGGACGAGGTCGCGCGGCCCCGAGGAGGGATCGACGGCGACCTGGATCGTGTGGGCGCGGTCGTGGGCCGAGATCCCGGTGGTGACCCCTTCCCGGGCCTCGACCGTGACGGTGAACGCGGTGCCGAACGGCGTTTCGTTCTGATCCGTCATCTGGCGCAGCCCGAGCTCGTCGCACCGCTCCTCGGTGAGGCAGAGGCACACGAGCCCGCGGGCGTGCGTGACCATGAAGTTGACGGCCTCGGGCGTCGCGAACTGCGCCGCGATCGTGAGGTCGCCCTCGTTCTCCCGGTCCTCGTCGTCGACGACGACAACGAAGCGGCCGGCGCGGATCTCCTCGATCGCCTCCTCGACGGTGGCGAACGGGCTCTCGGTGCGGGGCGGAGTGGCGGCCATGGTCACGGCCGCATGCTATCCGGCAACAACTTCTCGACGTACTTGGCGAGCACGTCGGTTTCCAGGTTCACGCTGCTGCGCGGGGTGAGGTCGGAGAGCGTCGTCTCGGCGAGCGTGTGCGGGATCAGCGCCACCTCGAAACCCGTCGCGTCGACGGCGGCGACGGTGAGCGAGACGCCGTCGACCGTGACCGACCCCTTCTCGACGCAGTAGCGCAGCAGCTCGGTGGGCGCCTCGATCCGAACGCGGACACCGTCTCCCTCCGGCGCGACCGCGGTGACCTGCCCGACGCCGTCGACGTGGCCCTGCACCTGGTGGCCGCCCAGCGGATCCCCGGCGCGCAGCGCCGGCTCGATGTTGACCTGCCGCCCGAACGGCTTGACGCGCGCCAGCGTCTCCGGAACGACGTCGAAGGCGAGGCGGCCGTTCGCCCTCTCGACGACGGTCAGGCAGACGCCGTCGACCGCAATGGAGTCGCCCGGCTCGGCCGTCGTCGAGGCCTCGACGACGAGGCGTCCGCCCTCGAAGGACTCAACCCTTCCGACCTCGCGCACGAGCCCCGTGAACATGCTCCAGAGGTTACGGCTCGCGCAGATACGCCTCGAGGAGAACGTCCTCGCCGACCTGCCTGCTGGTCAGGCGCGCGAGGTCGAGCGGCACGTCGAGAGCATCGACGAGCGAAGGGCCGGAGCCCGCGAGCGTCGGTGCGACGAAGAGGAGGAGCTTGTCCACGAGGCCCGCACGCAGAAAGCTCGCGGCGAGCGTCGGGCCGCCTTCGAGCAGCAGCGACTGGACACCTTCGGCGGCGAGTACCCGCAGCTCGTCCTCGAGCGGGCCGGACCGGAGCTCGAGCTCGGAGCCCTCCGGAAGCGGGCCGGTGCCGAAGGCGAGCCGGCGCGGCTGCCGCCGCGCCCCGACCTCGCGGGCATCGAGGCGGGGGTTCTCGAGCCTGACGGTGCCCATCCCGACCGCGACCGCGTCGGACGCGGCGCGCAGCTCGTGCACGTGCCGGCGCGACTCCTCGCCCGAGACCCAGCGGCGGCCCGGGACCGCGACACGGCCGTCGAGTGTGACCGCCGCCTTGAAGACGACGAACGGGCGTCCGAGCGTGACCCACACCCGCCAGGCCTCGTTCTGCCGCCGGGCCTCGAAGCTGTCGGCGTGCAGAGCCTCGACTCCGGCGGCGCGCAGCCGCTCGAGCCCGCCGCCGGCATCCGGGTTCGGGTCGAGCGAGCCGGCGACGACGCGTGCGATCCCTGCCGCGAGCACGGCGTCCACGCACGGGGGCGTCGTGCCGTGGTGCGCACACGGCTCCATCGTCACGTACAGCGTCGCGCCGCGAGCCTGCTCGCCCGCGGCATCGAGCGCGACCACCTCGCCGTGTCGACCGTCCTCCTCGGTCGCGCCCTCGCCGACGATCTCGTCGCCCGCGACCACAACGGCGCCCACGGTCGGCTTCGGATACGCGCGGTGCTGCGCCTGCTCGGCGAGCTCCAGCGCCCGCTCCATGCTCATCCGAGCGCGTCCAGCAGGCTGCGATAGGTCGCCGAGAGGTCGTCAGCGGCGAAGATGCCGCTGCCGACGACGAGCAGGTCGGCGCCGGCGTCACGCACCCGCCGGAGGTTCGACGCCTTGACGCCCCCGTCCACCTGCACCCGGCAGTCGACGAGGGAGCGAAGCCGCTCGATCCGCCCGTAGGCGTCGTCCATGAACTCCTGGCCCGAGTAGCCCGGGACGATCGACATGCAGAGGCAGAGGTCCGCGCCGAGATTGGCGGCTTCGGCGGCGACCTCGACCTCGGTGCCGGGGTTGAAGGCGACACCTGCACCGAGGTCGTGCGCACGGGCCTGCGCGAGCACTGCACCGGCGTCGTCGACCGCCTCGACGTGGAAGGTCACGCTGTCGCCGCCCGAGGCGGCGATCTCCTCGAAGTGATGCACGGGATCGTCGACCATCAGGTGGCAGTCGATCCGTCCGCCCCGCTCGTGGATGAGCGGGGCGATCGAACGCAGCACGACCGGTCCGATCGTCACGGGCGGGACGAAGTGGCCGTCGCCGACGTCGAAGTGGAAGACGCGGGCGCCGGCGTCGAGCAGCTCTCGGATCTGGGCGCCGAGGTTGGCGAAGTCCGCCGCGTAGAGCGACGGCTCGATCTCCACCGGACGAACGTCGCGCCACACACGTCCAATCCTAGGGGCCACGGCGCCCGCGTCCGCTGCTACCACTGTGCGCCGTGCGCCGCTTCCTGGGCAGGTTCTCGTTCCTCGCCGCGATCGTCCTCGTCGCGGGATTCGCGTACTTCACCTATGCGATCACCAAGCCGGTGACGAGCGTGCAGAAGCCCGCTCTCGTCCGGGGGACAGTCCGGCCGGCCGCGGCGCTCGCGCCCGACGCGCCGTTCGTCCGCTATGTCGCTCTCCTTCCGGGAAGACCGAGCGCCGCGGGCGTTCCAGAGCACCCACTCGACGACCAGGTGACGGCAGATGACGGCACCTTCGAGCTTCATGCGGACGAGATAGACGGAACGCGCTTCTATCTGCTCGCCCGAATCGAGACGGCACGCGAGGAGTTCTGGTGCGAGACCATCGAGCTGCCGCCGGTTCGGCTCCGCGAGGACGAGACGTGGGTCGAGGCCGCAACGCAGGCGCCGCTCGAGCCGGTCCGGGTCACGGTCGACCGGAGCAGGCGCTGCGGCTAGCCCTGGACTCGCAGGCGGGCGACGAAGAAGCCGCTCGTCCGATGCACGTGCGGGAGTGTCTGCAGGAACTCGGGCCGCGCCGGATGGCGGAACTGCTCCCAGCCCTCGATCGGCTCCACCTCGAGACCGGAGGCGTCGACGACGGCCTCCGCCTCGTCCGCGTTGATCGTGCAGACGGAGTAGACGATCGTCCCGCCCGGCCGGACGCGCTCGGCCGCAGCGCGGAGCAGCTCGAGCTGGAGATCGGGCAGCGGCTCGGAGCGCCAGCGCAGATCGGGACGCGACGCAAGAACGCCGAGTCCTGAACAGGGCGGGTCGACGAGCGCGCGGTCGAAGCCGTCGAGCTCGGCCGGCAGCTCGCGGCCGTCGGCGTGGACGACCCGGACGTTCGTCCCCCCGAGCCGGCGGACGTTCGCTTCGAGCTCCCGGGCGCGAGCCTCGTTCACCTCCACCGCCACCACCTCTCCCGACAGCATCGTCGCCTTGCCGCCGGGGGCCGCGCAGAGGTCGAGGACACGCTCCCCCGGTTGCGAGCCCACGCAGAATCCGACGAGCTGAGAGCCTCGGCTCTGCGGCCAGATCTCGCCCTTTTCCAGGGCTTTTTCGTCGACTCGCTCGACCTCGTACGCATTGGGCACGTCCGTTGCGGCCCCGTCCGGGGTCTGACCCCGGACATGTCTCACCACGACGGGTGGCGGCTCGTTCTGCGCCCGCATGAGCGCCAGAGCACCTTCCTCGCCCAGGTCGCGCCGCCAGACGTCCCAGACCCAGTCGGGGTACGAGTGCTTGAGCGGCCCCTCCGCCAGGGCGGCGAGCAGCGCCTCGATGCCGTCCCCCACGCGTCGCAGCACCGCGTTCGTAAATGGAACCGCCCGCTCCAGGCGGGCGCGGCGCACGAGCTCGACCGACTCGTTCACGGCCGCGTAGCGCGGGACGTTGTCGAGGTAGCCGAGTTGGTAGGCCCCGAGCCGTAGCGCCGCCAGCACCGGCGGGTCGAGTTTTCGCACCGGCCTTTTCCCGAGTGTCTCGATCGCGTGATCGAGCGTGCGCGCGCGCTGCACAGAGCCGTAGGCCAGCCGACGGGCGAGTGCCCGGTCCCGCTCGTCAAGCCCCTCGGAGGCGGTGCGGAGCGCCCGGTCGGCGTACGCGTCCTCCTCGAAGACGCGCCGCAGCACCTCGTACGCCGCCCGCCTGGCCGGCGAGACGCTCATGGCCGCCGCGCGACGAGGTGGAAGAGATGCCAGTGCTTCGGCTTACCGACGGCTGTCGGACCGGCCCGGTCGATCTCGTCCAGCCGCTCCACCTCGAGCCCGTCGAGCAGCGCCTCGACCTCGGGCCGGGAGAGGAACGTCATGTCGCTCTCCGCCGCCCACTCGTCCCGCTCGCCGAAGAGCTGACCGCAGAAGCGGCCGCCGGGGAGGAGCGAGGCGCGGATCCTTGCCCAGACGCGCGCGAATTCGTCGGGTGCGCAGAAGGGCAGCGAGAAGCTCGAGCTGACGACCAGCGCCTCCGGCCAGACCGCCTCGTCGAAGCGCGCGACGACGGTCTCGAGTGCCTCGCGATTCCGGCGGGCATCGGGATGTGCGAGCAGCTGCGCAACGCCTTCCGCCTCGGCATCGACTGCAACCACGCGCCAGCCGCGGCGCAGGAGCTCGAGCGTGTCTCTGCCGGCGCCACAGCCGAGATCGACTGCCGTCTCCGGGCCGCGTCCCTCAGCCTCGAACAGCTGCAGCGCGTGCAGCAGCGTCTCGCGCGGGCCGTCACCGGCCGCGGCGTAATAGCGCGCCCAGGTGTCGTCGCTCATCGCAGCCCCCGGAGCCAGTCCTCGTAGCGCATGCGCTTCCCGCCCTCGGGCTGGACCTCGACCGGGACGAACTCGCCGCGGTCGAGCCGCGCGCGCCACACCGTAACCCGACGGCCGTGCAGCTCCCCGCGCGCGCCGATGTGCGGCGAGAGAGCGCGGACGCGGTTCAGGCTCTCCTCCGGACGCGAGAGGTCGAGCTCGCGGTCGGCCGGCTCGATCTTCGCGGCATACGTGGGCTCGCCCGACTGCGGCGTGAAGACCGGCTCCGGTAGAGCCTCGTCAAGGAGTTCCACCGCGAGTTCGGCAGCGCGCGCGTAGACGGCGCCCGCGTCGTCCTCGAGCCCGACCGGGAACGCGCGCTGCGCCGCGATCGGACCGGCATCGAGCTCCTTCACTGTCTCGTGGATCGTCACACCGGTCTCGGCGTCCCCGGCGAGCAGGGCCCGCTCGACCGGAGCGGCGCCGCGCCACCGCGGCAGCAGCGACGGGTGCACGTTGAGCCACAGCCCCCGCCCGAGCAGCGATTCGGGGATCAGCAGCCCGTACGCCACGACCACGACGCGTCTCCGCCGGCAGCGCGAGCTCCGCCGTCGGTCGGTCGGGCTGGAGCACGGGAATGCCGAGCCGCTCGGCGGTCGCCTTCGCCGGCGGCGCCGCGAGCTTGCGCCCCCGACCGGCCGGGCGGTCGGGGCGGGTCAACAGTGCAGCGATGTCGTGTCGGACGGCGAGTCGCTCGAGCACGTCCGCGCCGAAGGGGGCCGTGGCGGCGACGACCAGCTTCATGGACTTTGCGCAGGCCCCGCCGCTCTCGCGGATCCGGGGCGCGCGACAACCCTTAAGGCGTCCGCTTCGC
Organism: uncultured Gaiellaceae bacterium; assembly: GCA_963802765.1. Classification (GTDB taxonomy): domain Bacteria; phylum Actinomycetota; class Thermoleophilia; order Gaiellales; family Gaiellaceae; genus Gaiellasilicea. The sequence goes on along the minus strand of CAWDJZ010000007.1, from coordinate 602,846 downwards.
GGCCGCAACTCCGCGTGAGCTCACAGCCGAGTCACTAGATCGCCTTGCGCAGCGTGGCGAGCGCCTCGCGGCGCGACTCGTCGTCCGTCCGCTCGAGCATGAGCACGCCGTCGAGGTGGTCGAGCTCGTGCTGGACGACGCGGGCGTCGATGGCCTCGAGCTCGAGCCGGAGCGGCGCGCCGCCGAGGTCGCGACCCTCGATCGTCACCTCGACCGCACGCTCGACGGGGACGAGAACCCCCTGGAGCGAGAGGCAGCCTTCGTCCAGCACCTCCGTCGCCTTCGAGCGCGTCGTGATTTCGGGATTGACGATCGCCGTCGCCTCGTCGTCGTCGTCCGCGTGGAAGACGAAGAGCCGCTGGAGGACACCGACCTGCGTCGCCGCGAGCCCGACGCCGCGGGCCTCGTGCATCAGGTGGATCATCTTCTCGGCCAGCCGGGCGAGGTCGTCGTCGAACGACTCCACCTCGCGCGCACGCATGCGCAGGACGGCGTCCGGATACTGGCGGATCTGTGCGAGGGCGAGGCGACGGCGCGCCTGGGTCTCGCGGTCGAGCGCGCGCTCTTCTTCAACGACGTCCTCGGGACGAACACCACCCTCCGCCGGCATCCGCGCGAGTGTAGTCGGAGCGCGTGGCCGCAGTCAGAGCGACTGCGGGTCGACGTCGACGACCGCCGTGACGCCCGCTTTCCGCATCGCCGGGGCCGCCGCGGCGAGCAGCTGCGCGGCCCGCGCGGCGATCGAGCGCGGCCGATCCGTCTTCGCGACGAGCTGCGCCCGGTGTCGTCCCCGCAGGCGCAGCAGCGGCGCCGGCCCGAGCAGGTCGCCGCCGAGGCCGCGGTTCAGCTCGCGCAGGAGCCGCTCGGGAGCCACGGCGTCCGGGCCGGAGGCGACGATCGAGAGCAGGTGGCGGAACGGCGGATAGCCGAGCTCGCGCCGCCGCTCGAGCTCCTCGGCGAGGAAGCCGGCGACGTCGTGGCGGGCGGCGTAGCGAAGCGGAGTCGCGTCGGGTTGGAAGCTCTGCACGATCACCTTCCCGGGCGCGTCGCGCCCGCTCCGGCCGGCGAGCTGGGTCACGAGCTGAAAGGTCCGTTCCTCGGCGCGGAAGTCGGGCAGCGCGAGCCCGGTGTCGGCGTCGACGACCGCCGCGAGCGAGACGCCCGGGAAGTGGTGGCCCTTGCCGACCATCTGGGTGCCGACGAGGACGGCGCGGTCGGCCTCCGCGAACCGCTCCAGCGCTTCCTGCAGCGCCCCACGCTTCGCAGCCGTGTCGGCGTCCAGGCGGATCCGCTCCAGCTCCGGCACCCGCCGGCGGAGCTCGGCCTCGAGCCGTTGTGTGCCGGCGCCGATCCGCGCGAGCTCTGACGACCCGCATGACGGACAGGCCTCCGGGACGGCCTCGGAGAAGCCGCAGTGGTGGCAGTGCAGACGTGCGTCCGTATGCAGAGTGAGCGAGACGTCGCAGAGCCCGCAGCGGCGCGAGACGCCGCAGGCCCGGCAGTGGATCGCGGGCGCGAGACCGCGCCGATTGAGGAGCAGGATCGCCTTGCCGCCGTGCTCCGAGATCCGGCCGAGCTCGGCGAGCAGCGGCGCGGAGAGCGGGTAGCCTGCCTCGCGCCGCAGGTCGACGATCTGAACCGTCGGAAGCGGCGCTCCCAGCCGCTCGCCGAGCTCGAGCCGCTCGAGCCGCTCCCAGCTCTCGGGGCGCGGCGTCGCGCTCCCGTAGACCGCGACCGCGTCCTCGAGCGCGGCGCGCTTGGCCGCGACGGTGCGCGCGTCGTAGCGCGGGTCGGACTCCTGCTTGTACGAGGAGTCGTGCTCCTCGTCGACGCAGATCAGGCCGAGTCGCGGCACCGGCGCGAACACGGCGGAGCGCGCGCCGACCACGACCGGCGCCTCGCCGGAGGCGATCCGCTCCCGCTCGTCCCGTCGCTCAGCGTCGGTCAGCCCCGAGTGGAGGACCGCGATCCGGTCGCCGAAGCGGGCCTGGAAGCGGCCGAGGGCCTGGGGAGTGAGCGCGATCTCCGGGACGAGCACGATCGCGCCTCGCCCCCGCTCGAGCGCCGCCGCGCAGGCCTGAAGGTAGACCTCGGTCTTGCCGCTCCCGGTCGCACCGGCGAGGAGCAGGTGCGCGCCGCCTTCGTCGACCGCGGTCACGATCCGGTCGACCGCCCGCCGCTGCGACTGCGTGAGCTGCTCCGGCTCCGCCTCGCCGCTGAGCCCCGGTGCGGTCTGGCGTCGCTCGCCGCGCCGCACGCGCAGCTTCGGCGCGACGAGCTCGAGCGCCCGTGCCGGCGTCGAGCCGTAGTAGTCGGCGACCCAGAGCGCCAGGTCGACGAGCGTCGGCGGCAGCTCGTAGAGGACCGATTCGACCGGCGCGACCTCGATTCCCGGCGGCGCGGCCGCCCCTGTCTCGACGACCACACCGCGCGCGGCCCCGCGCCCGAAGCGGATCGCGACGACGGCGCCCTTACCGACGCCGTCGGGGAGCTCGTAGGTGAACGGCCGCGCGACGGCCCGTGAGCTGACGAGCGGATAAACGGACGCGAGCGTCACCGGTCGAGGCTAGCGCCGGCCCCGGCGAGACCGTCTCTTCGAGCCAGGGCCCACGGCCGAAACGGCCCTGTCGATCGCAACAATTGCGTGCCAATCGCTCCCCAACCGTCTGCTCGGGACCTGTCTGGGGACAGTCCCCGGACCGGTCCCGAGCGGGCGTGGCGCGTTCGGCTGCGAAACATGTGCTGTAAGGTGCGCCTTACAGATGGCGTGCGGGATGATCTGTTGCCACGGCGTGTCGAAGCGCTTCGGCGCGGTCCGGGCCGTCGACGAAGCACAGCTGTGCGTCGAGCGCGGCGAGTTCGTCGCGCTGCTCGGCCCCTCGGGCTGCGGGAAGACGACCCTCCTGCGCCTGATCGCCGGCTTCGAGGTTCCGGACGCCGGCACCATCGAGCTCGACCGCACGCCCGTCGCAGGCACCGGTGTGCTGGGTGCGCCCCGAGCGGCGCCGGGTCGGGATGGTCTTCCAGGACTACGCGCTCTTCCCGCACCTGACCGTGGCGGAGAACGTCGGGTTCGGCCTGCCGCGCAAGGAGCGGGCCGCCCGCGTGCCCGCCCTGCTCGCCGTCGTCGATCTGTGCGGCCTGGGCGGGCGCTACCCGCACGAGCTCTCCGGCGGCCAGCAGCAGCGCGTCGCGCTCGCCCGGGCGCTCGCACCCGGACCGGAGCTCGTGCTCCTCGATGAGCCGTGGTCGAACATCGACCCACAACTCCGCCTCTCGATGCGGGACGAGCTGGCGCGCGTGCTCCGTTCGCTCGACGTGACCGTCGTTCTCGTCACACACGACCGTGAAGAAGCGTTCTCGCTCGCCGACCGGATCGCGCTGATGCGGAACGGGACGGTCGTTCAGGAGGGCACGGCCGAGGAGATCTACCTCGCCCCCACGACACGCTGGGCGGCCGAGTTCGTCGGCGCCGGCAACTTCCTGCCGGGGCGGCTTGCGAACGGCGTCGTCGAAACCCCCGTCGGCCTCTTTCCTGCCCAGAACGCGAACGGTGCGAGCGCGGTCGAGGTGCTGATCAGACCGGAGCTGCTCGAGCTCGAGCCCGATCCCGCCGGGGACGCTGAGGTGATCGGCCGTGAGTTCCGCGGCCACGACGTCTTCTACCGGGTCCTTCTCGACGGCGTCGAGCTCGTCTCGCAGCGGCCGTCGAACGAGCACGTGCCGCTCGGGGCGCGGGTCCGCGTCCGCCCGCACGCGTCCCAGGTCACCGTTTTCTCCTGAGCCGGTAAGGTTCGCCTTACATGCGGCGCAAGGTTCTCCTTATCTCAGCGTGCACGCTCGCGCTGGCCCTTGCCGGCTGCGGCGGCGGCTTCTCGGCCAACGAGGACGATCTCGTCATCTACTCCGGTCGCGAGGAGGAGCTCGTCGGGCCGCTGATCGAGCGCTTCGAGGAGGAGACCGGGATCGACGTCGCGGTCCGGTACGCGAACAGCTCCGAGCTCGCGGCGACGCTGGCCGAGGAGGACGACAACTCGCCGGCCGACGTGTTCTGGGCGCAGGATCCGGGAGCCCTGGGCGCAGTCGAGAACGAGGGTCGCCTGGCCGAGCTGCCCGAGTCGGTGCTCGAACGAGTCCCCGAGCGGTTCCGCGACGGTGACGATCGCTGGGTCGGAGTGTCGGGGCGAGTGCGCGTAATCGCGTTCAACACCGACGACGTTCGCGAGGACGACGTTCCCGACCGGATCGACGAGGTCGCCGACTCGCGCTGGCGCGGCAAGGTCGGGATCGCGCCTCCGAACGCCTCTTTCCAGGCATTCGTGAGCGCGATGCGCCTCGACCGCGGTGACGAAGCGACGCGGGAGTGGCTCGACGCGGTGAAAGCGAACGAGCCGCGCTTCTACGAGAACAACATCGCGATCCTCGAGGCGCTCGCCGAGGGCGAGATCGAGATCGGGCTCGTCAACCACTACTACCTCTCCCTGATCAAGTCGGAGAACCCCGACGCGCCGGTGGAGAACCACTTCCTCGCGGAGGGAGACGACGGCGCACTCGTCAGCGTCGCGGGCGCGGGCGTGATCGAGGGCACGAACCAGAAAGCGTCCGCCGAGCGCTTCGTCGAATACCTGCTCTCGGAGACCGGCCAGCGCTTCTACGCCGAGGAGGCGCAGGAGGCCGAGTATCCGCTCGTGCCGGGCGTCGAGCCGCGCGCGGGGCTGCCGCCGCTCGACTCCCTGCACGGGCCTGACGTTCAGCTCGACCAACTGGGCGAGGAGCTGCCGACGACGCTCGAGATGCTCGACGAGGCCGGCTACACGACGTGACCCGCCGGGGGTCGCGCCGCCCCCCGATCGCGCTCGCCGTCGCGGGGCTCGGCGTCGCGGCGCTGCTGCTCCTCCCGCTCGTCTACCTCGTCATCAGAGCGTCGAGCGGCGATGCGTGGCGGATCATCTTCGAGGAGCGCACGCTCGAGCTCGTCGTCCAGACCGGCCTGCTGGTGGTCGGGGTCGTGGTCGCGACGCTGCTCGTAGGCGTGCCGCTCGCGTGGCTCGTTACCCGAACCGACCTTCCGGGGCGCCGAGCCTGGGCCGTCCTGGCCGCCCTCCCGCTCGTGATCCCGAGCTACGTGGCCGCGCTCTGCCTCCTCGGTGCGCTCGGCCCGCGCGGGCTCCTCGCGGACGCCCTGGGCCGCGAGCTGCCCGAGCTCCGCGGCTACTGGGGATCGCTCCTGGCGCTGACGCTCGCGACGTATCCGTACGTGTTCCTGCTCGCGGCGGCGGCGCTGCGGAACCTCGACCCGGCGCTCGAGGAGGCGTCGCGCAGCCTTGGCCGCTCCCGCACGTCCACCTTCAGGCGCGTCACCCTCCCCGCCCTGCGCCCCTCGCTCGGCGCCGGCACGCTCCTCGTCGCCCTCTACGTGCTCTCGGACTTCGGCGTCGTCTCGCTGATGAACTACGACGCGCTGACCCGGGCGATCTACCTCCAGTATCGATCGCTGTTCGACCGGACACCGGCCGCCGCGCTCGCGCTCGTGCTGGTCGCGCTCGCGATGCTGCTCCTCCTCGCCGAGGGCCGCGTGCGCCGCCGAGGCCGCCTCTACCGGACGTCGCCCGGGGCCGGACCGTGTGGCGCCGCTCCAGCCGCTCGGACGGTGGCGGATCCCCGCAGTCGCGTTCTGCTGCCTCACGGTGGGAACCTTTCTCGTGCTGCCCGCGTCGGTGCTCGGCTACTGGTTCATCCGCGGGCTCGACGACGACCGCGGAGTCGAGCTGCCGGTTCGCGCCGCGGTGAACTCCGTCGGGGCGTCAGGCGTCGCCGCGTGCGTCGCCGTCGTCGCGGCGCTCCCGATCGCGCTGCTCGTCGTGAGGTATCGCTCGCGCTGGCGCCTGCTCGAGCGTGCGACCTTCACCGCAAACGCCCTCCCCGGCATCGTGATCGCCCTCGCGCTCGTCTTTTTCTCCGCCCGCTACGCACCGCTCCTGTACCAGACGCTCGCCCTGCTCGTGATCGCCTACGTGATCCGCTTCCTCCCGCAGGCGCTCTCTGCGCTCGAGGCCGCGCTCGCGCGGATCAGCCCTTCGGTGGAGGAAGCGGCGCGCAGCCTCGGGCGCCGCGAGGCCGCCGTGCTCGCGCAGGTGACGCTGCCGCTCGCACGGTCCGGGATCGGCGCCGGCGCCGCTCTCGTCTTCCTGTCCGCGATGAAGGAGCTGCCCGCGACGCTGCTGCTGCGGCCGATCGGCTTCGAGACGCTGGCGACCACGATCTGGCGGCAGACGTCGGTCGCGGCCTACTCCCGCGCCGCACCCGCCGCGCTGCTCCTGATCGTGCTCTCGGCGCCGTTCCTGTTGCTGCTCTGGCGCGACCGGACCCCCACGCCCACCGGCGCGGATTAGGAGGCGAGGCGAAGGATCCGCCCGCTCGCCGAGACGAAGAGCAGCCGACCGTCGGAGTCGAGGCCGAACGACGTCAGCTGCGGGACCCGGATGCGCTCCATCCGCGCGTCGCCGGCATCACGCGCACGAAGGCTGAAGATGCGTCCGCTGCAGAAGTCTCCGTACACGTAGCGGCCCGCGAGCGGCCCCTCGTCGAGCACGTGGCCGCCCGTGACCGAGCAGCCGAGGTCGTGGCCGTACACGGCGACGGGCGAGACCAGCCGGCCCGGCCCGGGCTCGTGCTCCTCGACGCGTTCGCCTCCCTCGTAGACGTCCCAGCCGAAGTTGAGCAGGCCGTCCGGGCCGCCGCGCACGACGTCCACCTCCTCCCAGAGATCCTGGCCCACGTCGGCGACCCAGAGGTCGCCCGTCGACGGGTCGAAGGAGAACCGCCACGGGTTTCGCAACCCGAGCGCGACCATCTCCCACTCCGGCTCCGCCGCCTCGACGTCCGTCCGCAGGAGCTTTCCGAGCCGCGTGGACGGATCCTGTGACCGCTGCCCGGGGTCGAAGGCGTCGCCGCCGTCGCCGAGACCCAGGTACAGCAGCCGATCGGGCCCGAAGAGGATGTGGCCACCGTTGTGGTTCTCGTACGGCTGCTCGACCCTGATCAGCTCACGCTCGCGTCCCCGCTCGATCTCGACCACGCGCGAGTTCCCCTCCAGGTCGGTGAAGGACGCGTAGAGTCGGCGGTCGGCCGGATAGTCGGGATGGAACGCGATCGAGAGCAGACCGCGCTCGCCGCCGACCGAGATCCGCTTGCGCACGTCGAGGAGGACACGGCGGCCGGGCAGGATCAGGACGGTGCCGCCCTGCTCGACGATGACGAGCTCTCCCGAGCTCGACCCCGGGAGGGGGAGTGCTTGCAGGGGTGCTGCGAGCCCGCGCGCGACGGTCTCGAGCCGCAGCGGTTCCCCACGCGCAAGCGTTTCGGGCGTCTGGCGCCGGTCGGGCTCGTCCCCGCCGCAGCCGGCCGTCGCCAGCGCCACGAGCGTCGCGAGCGCAGCCCCGAGACGCGTCACACGCCGGCGACAGTCGCCGGCGTCTGCGGCGCGCGCAGGTACGGCTGCTCCTCGACCTCGCCCTCCTCGAGATAGACGCCGTCGGCGTTCACGCGCCAGAGATCGTGGCGCGCGCCGTCGAGGAGGTTCTCGACCGCCCGGATCGCGGTCAGCATCGAGTGGTCGGAGTTGTTGTAGCGATGGAGGCCGTTGCGACCGACCTGCTGCAGGTTGGCGATCCCCTCGAGCCAGCCGCGGATCACAGCGACGCGCTCGCCGTAGTCCTCGTCGTACATCGGATAGGCCTGCGGTACGCGGACGACCCAGCCGTTCGTCACCGCTGCAGCCGGGACGAGCCCGAGCGCCTCGAGCTCGCCCATTGCGAGCTCGACCAGGCCTTCGTCGGCGGTCTCCCAGAGCTCGTCGCCGGCGAAGCAGAAGTACTCGAGCCCGAGGCACGCGCGGCCGGGATCGGGGAGCATCGCGGGGCTCCAGGCGCCGTAGCTCTGGATCCGCGCAACCCGGACCGCCGGCTCGTGCACGTAGATCCACGTGTCGGGAAACGGCGCCTCGCGGTCGAGCGCAACGGCGACCGTGAGGAAGTCGCGGTACCGCAGACCGGTAGCCGCGGCACGGACCTCGGCGGGCGCGCCGTCACCCGCGAGCTGCACGATCGTCCGCAGCGGCAGCGACGAGATCACCGCATCCACGGGCACGTGCTCGCCGGCGGCGACGATGCCGGTGACCCGACCGCCGTCGAGCTCCAGTGCCTCGACGGCGGCCTCCAATCGAACCTCCCCCTCGGCGTCGACGATCGCGTCGGCGAACGCCTCCCACATCTGGCCGGGCCCGAACCGCGGATAGTGGAACTCCTCGATCAGGCTCTTGATCCGGTTCCCCTTGTTGCCGAGCAGCGCGGCGCGGACGGCGGTGCCGAAGGAGAGGCCCCGGATCCGCTGTGCCGCCCACTCCGCCCGGATCTCGTCCGTCGGGACGCCCCACACCTTCTCCGTGTACGAACGGAAGAACAGCTCGAAGAGCCGCCGTCCGAAACGGTTTGTCACCCACTGCTCGAAGGTCCGCTCCTCGCCGCGCGGCCGCAGCGCGGCCGCCGCGTACGAGAGCGCGCAGCGTGTGAGCTCGACCGGGCCCAGGCGGGTGACGACGTTCCGTGCGCGCAGCGGGTAGTCGAGGTAGCGGCCGTTCCAGTAGATGCGCGACAGCCGCGGGCGGACGAGCAGCTCCTCGGCCATCACCTCGCGCCAGAGGCGCTCGACCTCCAGGCTCTTCGTGAAGAAGCGGTGGCCGCCGAGATCGAAGCGGTACCCGTCGCGGACGACCGTCTTCGCGAGACCGCCGACCTGATCCTCGGCCTCGAGCACGAGCGTCTCGACGCCGGCGCGGGCCAGCAGGTACCCGGCCGTGACGCCGGCCGGACCGGCGCCGAGGACGGCGACCGGCGGTGTAAGGGTAGCTGCATAGCTCATGTAAGGCTGACCTTACACACGCTGGAAGAACCGCAGTTCGACATCCGTCCTGCTTCGCTCCGCCCGCGGTGCGCGCACCACGTCGACAGGACGCAGCCGCGGCTCGGCGACGGCCGCGGCGAGCCACGCGTCGCTGACGCGACGCACCTCGCGCTGCCACGGTGCGTCCCAGCCGCGCTCGGCGGGCAGCGGCAGCACGAGCCCGAGCGTCTGGCCGGGCTGCATCCGATCGACGACGCGCGCGAGACCGCCGGCGTCGACGCGCCTGAGGCGCGCCAGCGCGTCACGCCAATCCATCACCCGCGGTTCGGCGACCGGACCGAGCGGCGTCGCGAACGTGGGCCGGCGCTCGAGGTAGTAGGCGAGGAGCGGCACCTGCTCCGGTTGGGTCGACACGACCACGCTCTCCGACTGCACCCTCGCCGCCGCAGCAACGGCCCGCACGTTGCTCCGGTCAGCGTCGACCGAGAAGCCGAGCCAGAAGACCGAGACGGCACAGGCGGTGACGAGGCCGAGCCGTCCCGCGCGCGCCAGACCGGCGGCGCCGACGACGATCACCGGGCCGACGACGATCGCGAGGTAGCGGTTCGCCCAGCTCGGCGAGACGTGGGAGTGGGCCCAGGCCACGGTCAGGGCGACTGCGGCGGCGACGCCGAGCAGAAGGGCGACACGCGCGGCGCGGCCCTCGGGCCGCAGGCGCAGGAAGCCGATCGCGCCTACCGCGATCACGACCGCGGCTCCGCCGCCGCCGTCGAGCGCGCCGGGCACGCCGCCCAGGAGGGCCGCCAGCGACGGCGTCTTCGACCACGGTGCTCCTGTCTCTCGCGCCTGGTCGAGCAGCGTCGGCAGCCAGGGGAGGAACAGCACGGCCGCTGCCACGAACGGCAGCAGGGCGTCGCGCCAGCGGGCACGCAGGTGGATCGTCGCGGCCACGGCGAGCCCAACGGCGAAGAAGATCGCCCAGGCGTGCGTGTACAGCAACGCCGCGAGCTCCACGGCGAGGAGCGCCTGGTGCCGCCGGTCGCCGTCGACGACGCCGCGGACAAAGCTCCCGCAGGCCAGCACGGAAAGGAGGGCGACGAGCGAGTACATCCGCGCCTCCTGTGCGTAGATCGTCAGGAACGGGTTCAGCGCGGCGAGGGCGGCAGCCAGCCAACCCGCCCGCCGCCCGGCGGCGACGGTCCCGGCCCACAGTGCGGCCGGCACGGTGAGGAGGGCCGCCACGAGCGAGAGCGAGCGGAGCGCCTGCTCGCCGTCTCCAAGGAGCTCCATCCAAAGGTGCAGCAAGAGGTAATAGAGCGGCGGGGAGCCGTCCTGGCGAAGGACGACCGGAATCTCGCTGAGCGGATGGCTTGCGATCCCCCAGGAGATCGCCTCGTCGATCCAGAGGCCGCCGCCGAGGGCGTCGCTGCGCAGCCAGAGCGAGAGCGCGAGCAGCGCCAGCAGACCGGCGAGAGGCGCGAGCCTACGCGTCACAGGTGCTCCAGAGCTCCCAGGAGCCCGCGCGGCCCAGGAGCCGGCCCTGTGCGGGTCGAGACGGCGCGGGCACGTCTTCCCGTCGCAACCGCGACCTCAGAACCGTGCCGGGGCGTCCTCCTAGATCAAGGTCGACGGCAGAGATCGGCACGTGCAGGTGCCAGGCAACGAGCGGGAAGCGATACCGCCCCGCGGCGAGCGGGCCGCAGGAGACGGCGTCGGCGCCTCCCGCGGCCACGACGGCGGCCTGCAGCTCGCTCCGGAGCGCTGCATCGTCGGCGAGATCCCGGCGGAGGTCGGCCGCCTGCGCCGCGACGAGCGGCGCCGGTGCGAGCGCGAGCGCCGCGAAGACCCAGGCAGCGGCCTTCCGTGTCACGAGCCGCGACCAGGCGACTCCGGCCGCGACGGCCGCGCACGCCGCGGCAGGGAGCAGGTACCGCTCCTCCCCGGCGAAGCCGGCCTGGCTCATCGCCGCCACCAACCCCGTCCAGGCGAGGCCGGCCAGCGCAAGGTTTCTGGCGCGGCCGTCGCGCAGGCCGAGGACGAGCCCGGCCGCCGCGACCGGCGGGATCATCACGACGAACCGCTTCGCTACCTCGAGCGCGGGCACCGCCGCAAGCGCAGGCTGGCCGGGGTTGGGGACGCGGGCGCGTTCGCCCGAGCGCAACAGCTCGCCCGATCCCCAGAGCTCGGGCACAAACCAGAGCAGCGGCACGACCGCCGCGCACGAGAGCAGCAGCGTCCGCGACTCGCCGCGACGCCAGAGGACGACCCCGTAGGCGATCAGGAACGGCCACACCTCCGGCCGCAGGAGCGCCGCCAGCGCCCCGAGCAGGAAGGCCTGTCGCGGCTTACCGTCGAGATGCCGGTCCGCCGCCGCTGCGGCCAAAGCCAGCAGGAGCCCCTCGGAGAAGCCGAGCGCCCCGCCCCGGACGAAGCCGACGGTCACGACAAGAGACAGCGAGGCGATCGCGCCGGCGACGAGGCTGCCGCCGGAGAGCCGCCACGCGAGCCTGCCGACGAGGAGCACGGCCGCGACAGCCGCCGCGCGCGCGAGCAGCAGCCACAGCTCCGGCGCGGAGCCGAAGGGCGCGAGCGCGGTCGTGACCAGGACGGGGAGCGGCTTCCAGGCGGGGCCGGCCGTGGTGTCGAGCGCCCCGGCGGCGACCTCGCGGCCCCAGATGAGCCACGCCCAGGCGTCGTAGGAAGGTGTCGACGGCGCGAGCAGGGAGAGCCCGGCGAGACCCAACGATGTCGCCGCGATCAGGCCGAGCGGGCGCGTGCGGACGGCCCGCGACGGGATCACGGCGGTCTCCATGGCGGCTCAGAGTACGTAAGAGGCGCGACGGGTAGAGTCAGCTCGATGGCCGGTCACAGCGTCGACGAGTACCTCGAGACGATCTACTTCCTCGCCTTCCCGATCGGGGAGTACCGGCCCGACCCGGAGAGCTCGACCGCGATCGCATCGCGCGTTGCGGAGATGCTCGGCGTCTCGCGCGCGTCCGCGGGCGAGATGCTGAAGCGGCTCGAGGCCGAGGGCCTCGTCGAGCGCGGCGAGCACAAAGAGGCGCTCCTGACCGCCACCGGGATCAAGCGCGCCGAGCGCGTCGTCCGCAAGCACCGGATCATCGAGCGGTTCCTGACCGACTTCATGGGCTACACGGCCGCCGAGGCGCACGTCCAGGCCGACGAGCTCGGCGACACGTTCACCGAGGACATGGTCGCGCGGATCGAGGTGAAGCTCGGCAATCCCGACCGCTGCCCGCACGGCTGGCCGGTCGATCCGGCCTTCGAGCAGGCCGAGAACAAGGAGCTGGCTCCGCTGGCGGACCTGGAGCCGGGCCGCGCCGCCGAGATCGTGCGGCTCGCCGAGCACGACGGCGAGCTCCTGCATTGGTTCTACGACGAGGGCTTCACCCCCGGCACGCAGGTCGTCATCCGGGAGGCCCAGCCCGCCGCGGGGCAGTTCAAGGTGGTTCTCCGCGGCGTGGACGAGCGGGCGATCGGCGAGAAGGCCGCTGCCGGGCTCTACGTGCGCCCGAGCTAGATCCGTTCGGCGAGCCTGCGGGCGTTGAGGTGGGCGATCGCCTCGATCGTGATCATCGGGTTCACACCCGAAGCGGTCGGAAAGGCGGAGCCGTCGGCAATCACGAGGTTCTGTACATCCCACGTCTCCCCGGTCGGGCCTGCGGCCGACATCGTCGCCGAGCCGCCCATGCGCGCGGAGCCCATGATGTGGAACGAGTAGAGCGCCGCTCGTCCCGGCCCGAAGCGGAACGCGTCGGCAGGGAAGCTGCCGTCGAAGCGCTGCAGCCGCGCGTGCGCGGTGAAGATCTCGTGCGCGCCTGCGGCGGTCAGGATCTTTCCCGCGCCGTCGATGCCGACCGCGAGCCGGCGCGCGTCCTCGTCCGCGAGCCGGTAGGTGACGATCGGCTCCCCGTCGCGGCCGATGCGGACGCGCCCCGCGCCGCGGTCGCGCGGGAGCACACCTACCATCGCCAGTCGAGGCAGGCAGGACATCAGGCGCGCGTTCTCCGCCGCGCTCTCCCAGGGCACCGCCGAGGCGAGGAAGGCCGGATGCACGGGGATCGTCTCGTACGTGACCCCGTAGCCGGCGTCGAGCCGGCGGAACTGGTCGGAGTAGAGCGCCTGCAGCGTCCCTTCCCATGGACGGACTTCCTCGTGGAGGATCCCGAACACGGCCGTGGCGGGATGGAGCCGCAGCGCACCGCCGACGTTCGGGTTGCGCAGGCCCGACCGGAGCAGGAGCGCCGGCGTCTCGATCGCACCGGCCGCCACGACGACCGCCCGCGAGCGAACGCGCACCGGTCCCGCGTCCACGCCGGCGGCGGTCCCGTACTGGACCCACACGCGCTTGGCCTTCGCGCCGACGACGATCCGCGCGCCCGCCCCCGCCGCGTCCTCGAGCCACGTGCGCACGGTCGACTGCTTCGCGCCGACCGGACAGCCGTAGCCGCAGTAGCCGCAGACCACTCCCTGCTCGCAGCCGAGCACGTTCCGCGGCATTGCCTCGACGTGCCAGCCGAGCGCCTGCAACCCGCGCCGCATTGCCTCGTCCCGGGCGGAGGGCAGGTTGTGGTCGGTGTTCACGCCGAGCCGCTCGCAGACGGCGTCGAGGCTGGCGCCGAGCTCCGCCGACGGGAAGCCCAGCCCCTTCCACTCCTCGAGCACATCGTCGGGGGTGCGGAACGACGTCGTGTAGTTGACGACGGTACCGCCGCCGAGGCAGGTGCCGGCGATCAGGCCGACGCCCTGGTCGTCGGTCGCCGCAGCGCCGCCGCCGCGGTAGAGCCGCCGGAACGCGGATCGCTCGACGCCGTCGAAGTCCCGTTCCGACCAGTATCCGCCCTCCTCGAGCACGACGACGTCGAGCCCCGCCGCGGCGAGCACGGCCGCCGCGACGCCGCCGCCCGCTCCGGAACCGACGACGCAGACGTCGCACTCGAGCTCGAGCTCGCCGCGCGGCTGAATCGGCTCCAGCCGTGGCGCAGGCGCGTCCTCGCGCGAACCGAGCGGGCCGGGGTAGCCGATCTCCTCCCACCGGCCCGGGAGCATGTACGCGAAGGCGAGCGCCGCCTTTCGCAGCGCCTGGAATCCCGTCCGCATCTGCGGCACCGGGCTGTCGCGCCAGCCGCGCAGCACCGCCTCGCGCCGTTCACGCGAGAGCTTCGAGTAGCCGGGGAGCCAGGTGCGCAGCAGGAGCAGCAGCCGCTGGCGCTCCCGCGGCGTCAGGTCGTGCTCGATCGCGTCGAGGATGGCGTCCGGGACGCCCTGCTCGACCGAACCCGGGGCGAACGTCTCGCAGATCGCGTCGAGCGAGCGCACGACGCAACCTTAGACCTCGGCGAACGTCACCTCGATGCTCGTGAAGCCGAGCGAGCGGAGCAGTCCTTCGAGCATCTGCCGCGTGTTCCGCTCGGCCCGTTCGAGCAGGCCGGACCCGTCGCGAGCCGCCTCGGCGAGCTTCTCCTCCGCCAGCGGGTAAAGGTCGCGCTCGATGCTCGGGTCCTCCGAGAAGATCGAGCCGAGCCGGTCGATGACGCCGCGGTCACGGTCGTACACGTGGCTCCGATCAAGGTCGAGCTCCGGCTCCCGGAACCTCGCCGGCGGCAGCTCGAGCCTGACGCTGCGACGATCGTCGGAGACCTCGACGGCCGACTCGTCGAGGCCGGAGAAGTCGACGCCTGCGTCGACGTTCCCGACCGCCACGAAGAGGACGCGCTCGCCCTTGATCTGGGCAGGGATGAAGCGCGTGTCCTCTTCGACGTCCACGATCACTTCGAAGTGCCCGCTCGCCGCCCGGTAGTCCTCGAGGTTGCGGATCGACTTCAGCACGGCCGGCCCGGTGCGGTCGACGGTCTCGGTCGTGAACGGGTTGCCGAAGTTCGGGAATCAGGTCGCGCACCCAGCCGACGAAGAAGAAGCCGAGCACGAGCACGATGCCCAGCACGACGAGGCTGGTCGGGAAACGGCGAGGCTGCGGCGGGAGCGCAGCGGGGCGCTCGTGCGTCTCGGTCACACAGGTGGAACGGCGAGTCGCGCTAGACGGTTGCGGGTGCGGCGAGGCCGGCCGCCTCGCGGAGCGTGTCGGCTTTGTCGGTGCGCTCCCACGTGAAATCGCGGTCGTCGCGGCCGAAGTGGCCGTAGGCGGCCGTCTTCTCGTAGATCGGACGTCGGAGGTCGAGATCGCGCAGGATCGCGGCCGGCCGCAGGTCGAAGTGCTGGTGGACGAGCTCCTCGATCCGCGGCTGGGTGAGGCCGTCGGCCTCGGTGCCGAAGGTGTCGACCAGCACCGAGAGCGGGTGGGCGACACCGATCGCGTAGGCGACCTGGATCTGGCAGCGGTCCGCGAGACCCGCAGAGACGACGTTTTTCGCCACGTAGCGCGCCGCGTAGGCGGCCGAGCGGTCGACCTTCGTCGGGTCCTTGCCGGAGAAGGCGCCGCCGCCGTGCGGGGCCGCCCCGCCGTACGTGTCGACGATGATCTTGCGCCCGGTCAGGCCCGTATCGCCCATGGGCCCGCCGATCACGAACTTGCCGGTCGGGTTCACGTAGACGAAGTCCTTCTCCTCGAGCCGCTTCTCGTCGTAAAGCGCGTGCGGAAGAATCGGGTGGAGGACGTGCTCGATCAGGTCGGGCTTGATCAGCGCCTCCGAATCGAGGCCGTCGCGGTGCTGCGTCGAGATGAGGATTCGCTCGATCTCGACAGGCCGCTGGTGCCCGTGCTCGTCGACCTCGTAGCGGATCGTCACTTGCGCCTTGCCGTCCGGCCGCAGGTACGGGAGCACATCCGCCTTGCGCACCTCGGAGAGGCGCTTCGTGATCTTGTGCGCCAGCTGGATCGGGATCGGCATCAGCTCGTCGGTCTCGCGCGACGCGTAGCCGAACATCATTCCCTGGTCGCCGGCGCCGACCTTGTCGAGCGGGTCCTCGTCGCCGTGCTGGGCCTCGAACGAGTCGTCGATGCCCTGCGCGATGTCCGCCGACTGCTCGTCGATCGCGACCATGATCCCGCACGTCTCGGCATCGAAGCCGTACTTCGCACGCGTGTAGCCGATCGAGGCGATCGTCTTGCGGACGAGCCGCGGGATGTCGACGTACGTCTCCGTCGTGATTTCGCCCGCGACGACGACGAGACCCGTTGTGATCAGCGTCTCGCAGGCGACACGACCGTTGACGTCGTCGGCGAGAACGGCGTCGAGGACGGCGTCCGAGACCTGGTCGGCGATCTTGTCGGGGTGCCCCTCGGTGACGGATTCCGAGGTGAACGAGAACTCGCGCGCGACCATCTCGCGGCAGGGTACCTGTAGCGGCCGCTCAACCCAGACGCCGGGGCCGCCGGATTTATTCGGCCGTCGGCTCCCGCCGCATCAGGTTGCCGACGAGCTCCTGGAGCGGCTCGCCGCCCAGCACGGCGCAGACGCCCTCGGTGATCGGCAGCTCGATCCCGAGCCGGTGCGAGAGGTCGCGCAACACCGGCGCCGTCGTCAATCCCTCGACCACCATCCCGATCTCCCGCACCGCCTCCTCGGGATCGGATCCCTGCGCGATCAACTCGCCCGCGCGACGGTTCCTCCCCGACTTCGACCAGCAGGTGACGACGAGGTCGCCCATCCCGGCGAGCCCCGAAAACGTCTCCTCCCGGCCGCCGGCCGCGACCGCCAGCCGCGCCATCTCGGCCAGCCCGCGCGCGACGAGCGCAGCCTTCGCGTTGTCGCCCAGGCGCAGCCCGTCCGCGCCGCCGGCCGCGAGCGCGATCACGTTCTTCGCCGCCGCGCAGAGCTCGACTCCGATCACGTCGTCGTTGACGTAGACGCGGAAGGTGATCGAGTTGATCTGCTTCTGGAGCTCGAGCGACAGGTCGTGATCCTCGCTCGAGATCACCGCGGCCGCAGGGAGGCCGGCCACAATCTCTTCGGCGATGTTCGGCCCGGAGAGCACGGCCACCGGCCGGCCGCGTACGAGGGTCGAGAGCCGCTCGCCGGTCGCGGGATCGAGCCCCTTCGTCAGCGAGAGGACCGGACACTCACCGGGGAGCGATTCGACGACGGAGCCGAAGACCGCGCTCGGCACGGCGACGACGACGAGCTGCGCGTCCTCGATGGGGGCTTCCGCGATCGTCGTCGCGTGGACGCCGCGCAGGTCGGCCTTGGTCAGATAGCGCGGGTTGTGGCCCGTCTCCGCGATCGCGCGCGCCTGCTCGGGGTCCCGACAGGCAAGCGTGACCTCGTGCTCGCGGTCTCGCAGGACGCCCGCGAACGCCGTCCCCCACGATCCCCCGCCGACGACGACGACCCTCACCCCGCGACCCGGCCCGCAGCCGAGGCTTGTGTTGTTTCAACACAAGCTGGGTTTCGACTCCGCGAAGACCCCTGGGCTCCGGCCCCCGACGGCGCCTGTGTTGGTTCAACACAAGCCATCACGAGCGCTTGACGAAGTCGATCGAGACCGGCACGCCCGCGAGGCTAAACCGTTTTCGGAGCTCGTTCTCGACCCAGTACGCGTAGTCGCGCGTGACGAGGCCGGGGTCGTTGACGTGGATCCGGATCCGCGGCGGGCGCGTCGAGACCTGGGTGCCGTAGAGGAGGTTGAGGCGCTTACCCTTCGAGGAGGGCGGCTGCCGCGCTTGGCGCAGTTCCGCCAGCGCGTTGTTGAGCGCGGGCGTCGAAATCCGGCCGGTGTGCTTCTCGAAGAGGTCGGCGATGTATTGGAGGAGCCGGTCGAGGCCGCGGCCGGTCTTCGACGAGACGGCGATCAGCGGCGGCCGCTGGCGCAGCTTCGCCTCGATCCTCGGCCGCACGTCCTCAATCGTGACGTCGGTCTCGTCCCACTTCGCGAGCACGACGAGCGTCGAGTTGCCCGCCTTGCGCGCGACGTCCGCGACCGCGAGATCCTGGTCGACGATCCCCTCGCTCGCGTCGATCAGGACGAGCGCGACGTCGGCCCGCCGGGCGGCTTCGAGCGCACGGAGCTCCGAGTAGTACTCGATCCCCTGGCGCTGCTTTCGCTTCCGCCGCAGCCCGGCGGTGTCGACCAGCTGGTACGTGCGCCCGTCGCGCTCGAGGATCGTGTCGACGGTGTCGCGCGTCGTCCCCGGCACGTCCGAGACGATCACGCGCTCCGCGCCGACGAGCGCGTTCAGGAGAGACGACTTGCCCACGTTCGGCCGGCCGAGGATGGCCACGCGGATCGCCTCGTCCCCGACTTGCACCGGGCCCTGGCCGGGGAGCAGCTCGACGACGCGGTCGAGCAGGTCGCCGGTGCCGTGGCCGTGGAGGGCGGAAAGCGGGAAGGGGTCCCCCAGCCCGAGCTTGTGGAACTCGATCGCCTCTAGGTCCTTGCGCGGGTCGTCGATCTTGTTCGCGAGCACGATCACGGGCTTCTTCGCGGCCCGCAGCGTCACCGCGAGCTCCTCGTCGCCGGGTGTGATTCCGTGCCGGGCGTCGACGACGAAGAGGACGAGGTCGGCCTCCTCGATCGCGGCGCGCGCCTGCCTCGCGATCGAGGGGCTGAAGGGGTCGGTGGCGAGGTCGTCGACGCCACCCGTGTCGATCAGGAGGAAGTGCTTGCCGTTCCAGTCGGCGAGCAGCTCCTTGCGGTCGCGCGTCACGCCCGGGGTCTCGTGAACGACCGCCTGGCGGGTCTCGGTCAGCCGGTTGATCAGCGTCGACTTGCCCACATTCGGGAAGCCGACGATCGCGACCGTGCCCATGATCTCGGGAGCGGTCTCGCTCACCGCGGAGGGGTCGCGTGTCGTGGACGGCCGAGCGCGTGCATCTCAGCGAGCCAGTCGTGCAGGCCGCGGATGCGCCGCTCGATCTCTGTCGACGCCTCGCGGTAGCCCTTCGCCCCCTTGGGCAGGCCGTCGAAGCGGACCGGCTCGCCCCACGCGACCGAGATCGGATGGTAGTTGCCGATCCGCCAGTCGAACGAGCCGTGGATCGCGGCCGGCACGACCGGCACGTCCTCCTGCAGCGCGGCCATCGCAGCGCCGGGCTGCACCCGTCCGGGCACACCCGAGCGCTGGCGCGTCCCCTCGGCGAAGAGGCCGAGCGCGTGGCCCTCACGAACCACCTCGCGCATCCGCCGGACCGCCTCGCGGTCGGACTCGCCACGGCGGACCGAGATCGTGCCGAAGCTCCGGATCAGCTGCCCGAGCCCGGGCGCGCGGTGCGCCTCGATCTTGGCGAGGAAGTAGATCGGGCGCGGCGAGAACAGGCCGAAGACGGGTGGGTCGATCCAGTGGAAATGATTGAACGCGAGCACGACGCCGCCGGTCCGCGGCACGCGCTCAACACCGTAGTTACGCAGCGGAGCGAGCAGCCGCACGAGTGTGCCGATCGTGTAGCGACCGACGGTCCAGACGGCGTCGATGCCGCTCATGTGCTCGTCGGACGGGTGTGCACGAGCTGCTCGATCCGGGCGACGACGTCGTCGACGGCGAGCGTCGTCGTGTCGATCTGGACGGCGTCCTCGGCCGGGCGCATGTTGATCGCATCCCGTTCGTCGCGAAGCCGCAGATCGGTCGCGAGCGCGTCCGTGCCGATGCCCGGACGCTCCGAGGAGCGGCGCGAGGCGCGCACCCCCGCGTCGGCGATCAAGTAGACCTTGACCTGCGCGTGCGGCGCGACGACCGTCCCGATGTCGCGCCCCTCGATCACCACGTTGCCCTCCTCCCCCAGCGCCCGCTGGCGCTCACGCATCACCTCGCGCACTTGATGGTGCCGCGCGACGACCGGGACCAGCGTGTCGATGTCGGGCTTGCGGATCGAGGAGGTGACGTCGCAGTCGTCGATGAAGACGCGGCCCGCCTCGTCGAAGCGGACCGGGTTATCGGCGGCGAGCTGAGCCAGCTCGTCGGCGAGGTCGAGGGCGATCCCCTGTCGGCGCGCAAGCCACGTGAGAGCCCGGTACATCGCCCCGGTGTCGAGGTAGCGGAAGCCGAGCCGCGCGGCGAGAAGCCGCGCGACCGTGCTCTTGCCGGCCCCTGCGGGCCCGTCGATGGCGACGATCATCAGGTGGTGGTCGCTCGGAGCGAATCGAGAAGGTCGAAGAAGCCGGGGAAGGATACCGCCGCCGCCTCGGCGCCCTCGACGTCGACCCCCTCGCGCGACACCAGGCCGGCGACGGCGCCGAGGATCGCGATCCGGTGGTCGCCGCGGGCATCGAGCGAGCCGCCGCGGATGCGCGACGGAACGCCGCGGATCTTGAAGCCGTCCGGCGTCGCCCGGACGTGCCCGCCGAGCCGGCGCAGACCGTCCACGACCGCCTCGATCCGGTCCGTCTCCTTCGCGCGGAGCTCCGCCGCGCCACGGAGCACGCTGTCGCCGCGCGCGTGCACGGCGAGCAGCGCGAAGAGCGGCAGCTCGTCGACGAGCAACGGCACCTCGGCGGCGTTGATCGTCGCGCCGACGAGCTGCGACGGCCGCACGTCGAGGTCGCCGGCCAGCTCGCCGCCGATGCGACGCCGGTTGAAGACGGCGATCTGCGCCCCCATCCGCTCGAGCACGACCAGCAAGCCCGTTCGGCGCGGGTTCAGGTTGACGCCGTGCACGGTCAGCTCGGATCCGGCGAGCAGGGTCGCCGCGACGAGGAACGGCGCGGCTGCGGAGAAGTCGCCCGGAATCTCGACGTCGCCGAGCTCCAGCCGCTCGACCGGCCGGACCGAGACGCTCCGCGGGCCGCGGCGCACCGGCACACCGGCCTGCGCGAGCAGCGTCTCCGTATGGTCGCGGGTCGGCGGCTGCTCGGTGACAGTCGTCTCGCCGCCGTCCGCGTAGAGGGCCGCCAGGAGCACAGCGGACTTCACCTGCGCGCTCGCGACGGGCAACTCGTACGCGATCGGCCGAAGCGGCCCACCCTCGACCGAGACGGGCGCGCGGCCGTCCGTCGTCTCGATCGCGGCTCCCATCAGGCGCAGCGGCTCGGCGATCCGCTCCATCGGCCGGGAGCGGAGCGATTCGTCGCCGGTCAGCTCGAACCGTCCTTCCTGACCCGCGAGCAGCCCGGGCAGCAGGCGCATGAGCGTGCCGGCGTTGCCGCAGTCGATCGGCTGCTCCGGCGCCTTCAGGCCGCGCAGGCCGGCGCCGAAGACGCGGAGCGTGCGGTCGTCGCCCTCGTAGACGCTCACGCCGAGCGCGCGGACGGCCGCGAGCGTCGACTCAGTGTCCCGCGAACGGCCGAAGCCCTCGATGCGCGTCTCCCCGTCCGCCACCGCCCCGAGCAGGAGCGCCCGGTGCGAGAGCGACTTGTCGCCGGGGACGCCGATGTGCCCACGCACGGCCGCCGTCGGCTCGACCTTCACGCTCACGTACCTGTGGAAAAAGAGTTGCGAAAAAGTTGCAACAGAGACGCGTCCGCGTGGGACACGTCCGGGGACAGTCCCCGGACCGGTCCCGGAGAGACGCGGCGGGAAAGGGCGGTGTTCACGGGCCCTCCTCGAGCACGGGGGCGACGACGACGCCGTAGCCCTGCTGCTCCAGGAGCGCCGCGGCGCGCTCGGCCTCCTGCTCGCCGGCGACGAGGATCGCGAGCGTGCCGCCGCGCTCGCTCGAGAGGTGCTGCAGGTCGAAGTCGGCGATGTTGATCCGCTCCGCGCCGAGCGCCTGCGCGATCCCCGCGATCACGCCGGGCCGGTCGGGCACGTGGACGCGCAGCCGCTGCAGCGCGCCCGCGTCCTCGTAGGCGGTCTCGAGCAGTCGCCGCCGGTTTGACGAGGCCTCTCCGATCCAGCGCGCCAGGAAGCCGGCGTCCCCCGCCGCCAGTGCTGCCTCGACCTGCTCGACGCGGCGGCGATGTTCGGCGAGCGAGGCGGCGAGCGCCTCCCGGTTCTCGAGAAAGATGTCGACCCAGATGCGCGGGTTCGCTCCTGCCACGCGTGTCATGTCGCGGAGCGAGCCGCCGGCGGCCGCAAGCGGCTCGTGCCCGTCCACACGGGCGCCTCCCGCCTGGTTCAGAAGCACGTTCGCGAGCGCGTGCGGAAGGTGGCTCGTGACGGCGACGAGACGATCATGTGCCTCGGGGTCGATCGCGACCGGTACCGCCCCGAGCGCCGAGACGAAGCCGTGCAGCACCTTGTAACGGTCGGGCTCGGTCGCGGCGACCGGCGTCAGGAACCAGGTTGCGCCGTCGAACAGCTCGGCCGTCGCCCACTCCGGGCCGCGCGCCTCGGAGCCGCAGATCGGATGGCCGCCGACGAAGCGGCCGACACCAGCGGCCGCGGCGCAGACGCCGCCCTTGGTGGAGCCGACGTCGGTGACCGTGCAGCCGGGCGGGCTGGCGTCGAGGACGGCCCGTACCTGGGCGGGAAGCGCGGTCACCGGAGCCGCGACGACGGCGAGCTCCACGCCCTCGAGCGCCGCGGCGAGCTCCGGCGCCGGCTCGACGGCACCCCGCTCGGCCGCGGCCGCCAGGTGCGCCGCATCGGGGTCCCAGCCGATGACGCGGTCGACGCCGGCCCGCCGCGCCGCGAGCCCGACCGAGGCGCCGATCAGCCCGGTCCCCACGATCCCGACCGAGGACGTCACCCGATCGTCTTGCCGAGCAGCGAGGCGAGCGCCCTGATCTCGTGCGCGAAGTCGGCGAACTCCGCTGCAGGGATCTGCTGCGGCCCGTCGCAGAGCGCCTCCTCGGGGCGCGGGTGCACCTCCACGATGATTCCGTCCGCGCCGGCGGCGACTGCGGCCCGCGCCAGCGGGAGCACGAGGTCGCGCTTGCCCGCGGCGTGCGACGGGTCGACGATCACGGGCAGGTGCGTCTCGTGCTTCAGCACGGGGATGGCGGAGAGATCCAGCGTGTAGCGCGTCGAGCGCTCGAAGGTCTTGATCCCGCGCTCGCAGAGGATCACCTGCGCGTTGCCCTCCTTGACGACATACTCGGCGGCCATCAGGAGCTCCTCGATGGACGCCGACGGACCGCGCTTGAGCAGCACCGGCTTCGGCGCCCGACCGACCTCGGAGAGGAGGTTGAAGTTCTGCATGTTGCGCGCGCCGATCTGGATCACGTCGGCGGTCCCGACGACCGCCTCGACATCGCGCGGGTCCATCAGCTCCGTGACGAGCGGGAGCCCCGTCTCGTCGCGCGCCTCGGCGAGGATCGCCAGGCCCTCGACGCCGAGCCCCTGGAACGCGTACGGCGAGGTGCGCGGCTTGAAGGCGCCGCCGCGCAGCATCGTCACCCCTTCCTTCGCGACAACATGCGCGGTCTCGAGCGTCTGCGCGCGCGTCTCGACCGTGCACGGCCCCGCGATGAAACCGAAGTAGGCGTCGCCGAGCCGGCGCCCGCGCGTCTCGATCACGGTCGGGTCGCGCCGGAGCTCGCGCGAGACGAGCTTGTACGGCTTCAGGATCGGGAGCACCTGCTCGACGCCCGGGAACCCCTCGAGCGGCAGCGTCGCCAGCAGCTCGCGCTCGCCGATCGCCCCGATCACGGTCGCGTCGCGGCCGTGGCTGACGTGCGCGTTCGCGCCGGCCTCCTCGAGCCGGGCGACGACCTCGTCCACCTGGTCGGAGGTGGCCTGCGCACCCATCACGATCAGGAGCTCGGGAGAGCCGACAGCTGCCATGCGCGCCAGTCTAGTTGTGGCTATTCTCGCTCCATGCGTTCCTGCTCCCCGTGCGAGACCTGGTTCTGGCGCCGCGGGCGGAGCGGGAGCATGCGCTAGCCGCGCACTCCGTTTCGCCCGCTCTCCGCGACCTCCACCAGGAGGTCTCCCGTTCCGCGACCGAAAGAGACGACATGCGCATCTTCTCCGGCATCCAGCCCACGGGCGACAAGCACCTCGGCAACCTGATCGGCGGCTTCCGCCAGTACGCGGCAACGCAGGAGCGCGGCGAGGGCTTCTTCTGCATCGTCGACCTGCACTCGATCACCGTGGAGTTCGACCCCGACGACTTCCGAGAGAAGACGCTCGACCTCGCGGCGATGCTCTTCGCGACCGGCCTCGACCCCGAGCGCTCGACCGTCTTCGTCCAGAGCCACGTCCCGGCGCACGCCGAGGCCGCGTGGCTGCTCGGCTCGGTCACGAGCTTCGGCCAGCTCGGCCGGATGACGCAGTTCAAGGAGAAGGCCGAACAGCGCGAGTTCGTCTCGTCCGGCCTCTTCACCTATCCGGTGCTCATGGCCGGCGACATCCTGCTGTACCAGACCGACATCGTCCCGATCGGCGACGACCAGCGCCAGCATCTCGAGCTCGCGCGCGACGTTGCCGAGCGCTTCAACGCCCGCTACGGCGAGACCTTCACCGTCCCGCAGGGCGTCTACCCGGAGGTTGGGGCGCGGATCATGGACCTGCAGGAGCCGGAGAGGAAGATGTCGACGACCAGCGGCACGCCGCAGGGAACGGTGAAGCTGCTCGACGACGCCGACACGATCCGCAAGAAGTTCCGCGCCGCCGTCACCGACTCCGGACGCGAGGTGCGCCGCGGAGACGACAAGCCGGGTGTCACGAACCTGATCGACATCCTCTCGTCGCTGACGGGGGATTCGGTCGGCTCGATCGAGGAGCGCTACGGCGACTCGGGGTACGGGCAGTTCAAGACCGACGTCGGCGACGCCGTCGCCGACGCTCTCGCCCCGATCCAGGAGCGCTACCAGGAGCTGCGTGCAGACCCGAGCGAGCTGCAGCGCCTGCTCGCGCGGGGAGCCGAGAAGGCGCGCAAGGCGTCGGAGCCGACACTCGAGGCGATGTTCGACCGGATGGGCTTCGTCAAGAGCGAGGCCGGCCGCCTCTTCGGAGCCGCTCGACCTCGCTCTCTGTGAGCTCCCGCCACGCCCCCGGCCCGAGGTCGTCCACGCCGAGTCCCGCATAGACACTCCGGTGCAGCCGCCGCACGCGGTGGCCGACCGCCTCGCACATCCGCCGCACCTGTCGGTTCCGACCCTCGTGGAGGACGAGCTCGAAGCGGGCCGCACCGAGGCGCCGCACCCGCGCGGGCGCCGTGGGGCCGTCCTCCAGCTCCACCCCGTCTGCGAGCCGTTGCAGCGCCTCGTCGGTGGGCTCTCGCCACGTCTCGACCTCATAGACCTTCTCAACGCCATAGCGCGGGTGCGCGAGCCGGTGCGCGAGCGGGCCGTCGTTCGTGAGCAGGAGCGCACCGGTCGTATCGACGTCGAGACGCCCGACCGGCACGACCCGCGAGTCGTGCCGCACGAGCCCGACGACGGTCGGCCGGCCCTGCGGGTCGCTCGCGGTCGTGACGACACCGGCCGGCTTGTTCAGCAGGACGTAGCCGAGCGCCTGCTGCTCGACCCTCGCGCCGTCCACCTCGACGACGTCGCGCGGCTCGACGAACGTGTTCAGCTCGCCCGGCTCGCCGTTCACCCGCACCCGGCCGGCCTTGATCAGCTCGTCCGCCTTGCGGCGCGACGCCACGCCGGCGCGGGCGAGGAACGCATTCAGACGCATGTGGATAGTCTTGCGCCCCGTGCGCGATCGCTCGCACGACGTCGAACGCCTCGCCGACCTGCTCGTCGGCTTCGGCGCCAATCTCCAGCCCGGCCAGATCCTCGGCGTCACCGCCTACCTCGGCATGGAGGACGCCGCGCGCGCCGTCGCGCGGGCCGCGTACAAGCGGGGCGCGAAGTACGTCGACGTCTTCTGGTGGGACCTGCTGGTCAAGCGCGCCCGCCTCGAGCTGGCGGCGGAGGACACGCTCGACTACGTCCCGCCCTGGATCGAGCAGCGGATGGACTGGCTCTCCGACGAGCACGCGGCGCGAGTGTCGCTGGCCGGGGCGAGCGCGTCGGTCTTGGAGGGCCTCGACCCGGCGCGCACCGGCCGCGATCTCCTCCCCTACATCTCGGCCGTGCCGCGCGTCGTCAACGCACGGACGACCAACTGGACTGCCGGCCCGTGCCCGAATCCGGCCTGGGCGCAGCGTGTGCACCCGGAGCTCGAGCCGGCGGCGGCGCTCGACAAGCTCTGGGACGAGATCGTCCACGTCCTCCGGCTCGACGGCGGACGACCCGGTGCAGGCCTGGCAGGTCCGGATGGAGACGATCGTGGCGAGTGCGGCCCGGATGACCGAGCGCCGCTTCGACGCGCTCCATCTCCAGGGTCCGGGCACCGACCTGACGATCGGCCTGATGCCGAGCTCGACGTGGCTCGGCGCCAAGTTCACGACGGCGGACGGTCTCACCCACTATCCGAACCTCCCGACCGAGGAGATCTTCACGACGCCCGACCCCGAGCGCGTCGACGGCCATGTCTCCGCGACGATGCCGCTCGAGCTCTACGGCTCGTACATGAACGGGATCCGGATCGAGTTCCAGGGCGGCCGCGCCGTCAAGGCCGACGCCGACGAGGGCGCCGACGCCCTCCGCGCGACGCTCGCCAAGGACGACGGCGCCTCACGCCTCGGCGAGATCGCCCTCGTCGACAAGGAAGGCCGCATCGGCCCGCTCGGGACCGTGTTCTACGCGACGCTGCTGGACGAGAACGCCGCCAGCCACATCGCGCTCGGGAACGCGTACACCTTCCCGGTCGAGGACGACGCCGACCGCGAGCGCGTGAACAAGAGCGACATCCACGTCGACTTCATGATCGGCTCGAACGAGGTCGACGTGGACGGGATCACCCGCGACGGCGACCGCGTGCCGGTGCTGCGCGGCGGCGCGTGGCAGATCTAGTCCGGATCGTCGCGTACGACCCCGCCTGGCGCGACCTCTTCGAAGCCGAGCGCGATTTGCTCGAGCCGGTGCTCGCGCCCTGGCTCGCCGGCGGCTTCCACCACGTCGGCAGCACGAGCGTCCCCGGACTCGCTGCGAAGCCCGTGATCGACATCCTCGGCGAAGTGCGCAGCCTCGAGGAGAGCCGCGCGGCGATCGAGCCGCTGCAGGCGCTCTCGTACTGGTGGGCGCCGTACCAGGAGGAGCACATGAACTGGTTCTGCAAGCCCTCGCCGGAGCACCGCACGCACCACCTGCATCTGGTTGTCCCCGGCTCGCAGGCCTGGCGCGAGGAGCTCGCGTTCCGGGACACGCTCCGCGCCGAGCCGGACACGGCGCGTGCCTACGAGGAGATGAAGCGGCGGCTCGCCGACGAGCACATGCACGACCGCGAGGCCTACACCCTCGCGAAGAGCGAGTTCGTCGAGGGCGTGCTGGCCCGGGTGCTCTAGGCGGTCTTGCCGACGGCGACCGTCTGGAGCCGCTCGCGGATCTCCTCGGCCGAGCCACCCAGGTCGTCGAGCCGCGGCAACGCGGCAGCGCTCTCCAGCCCGAAGACTCGCTCGAACAGCGCCGTCGTTCGGTAGCGAACCGCCCCGCCCGGGCCGTCGTCGCGGCCGGCCTCGGCGATCAGGCCGCGCTCGAGCAGGCCCGCGACGGCCGAGTCGGCAGCGACGCCGCGGATGCGGGCGATCTCCGGCCGGCTGCACGGCCCGAGGTAGGCGACGATCGCGAGCGTCTCGAGCGCCGCCTGCGAGAGGCCGCGGTCGACGGGCGCTCGAACAGGCGCTCGCACGCGCCCGCGGCATCGCGCGACGCGCGGAAGGCGTACCCGCCCGCGACGTGCTCGAGCACGATCCCGCTCCGACCCTCGCGATAGCGCTCAGAGAGCAACCCCAGCGCCAGCTCGACGCGGCCGGCGTCGTCGTCCGCGGCCTCGGCAGCTCGTCGACCGAGAGCGGTGCGGAAGCGACGACGAGCAGCGCCTCGAGCGTGCGGGCGAGCTGGTCGAGCGGGTTCGCGGTGATCAGGCGGAGCGGACGATCCATTCGCTTCCCCTTTCGCTGTGTGACCGGGAAACCCTTATCGGAGTGAAGGGCGCTGCTTGCTCGAGCGACACCTCGCCCGTCTTTCGCAGCTCGAGCAGCGCCAGGAACGCGACCGCCTGGTCGACGCGCGAGAGCTCACCGACCTCGGCGTCGAAGTCGAAGCGGCGCCTGCGGCGGAGGACGGCTCGAAAGCGCTCGAGGAACTGCGAGACGGGTGGGAAGCGGAGCGACATGTGCGCGAGCGACACCTGCGGCGCGGGCTCGGCGAGCAACCGCAGCGCGGCTGCGAGCTGCGCCGGGTCCTGAAGCGCGAGCCTGCGCTCGGGACGAGGCACGAGCGGCGCCGGACCGGTGCGGAAATAGCGGTCGCGCTCGCCTGCCAGCCGGTCCGCCAGCCACGCGGCCGCCTCCTTCATCCGCCGGTACTCGGCGAGGCGGCGTGCGAGCTCCTCCGCGGCCTCCTCAGGCTCGAGCTCGGCGAGCTCTGCCTCCTCGTCGGGGAAGAGCGCACGCGCCTTGAGCTCCAGAAGGGCCGCGATCAGGACCAGGAACTCCCCGCACGCCTCGAGGTCGAGCTCCTCGCGCTCCGCCAGCCTGTCGACGAACGCGACCACGATCGCCGCCATGTCGACCTCGGCCGGCTCGAGCTCCTCCCGCAGGAGCAGGGTCAGGAGCAGGTCGAAGGGGCCCTCGAATGCGTCGAGGTCCAGCTCGAGCTCGCGCACCAGCATCGCGAGCCGGAGGCTAGCTGCGGGGTCGGACGCGGCCGCGCGGAACGGCCATGGTCGGCGGGGGCTCCGCCTTCGGCTCCCGGCGCGAACGCCTGCGCCGACCGCGGAAGAGCTGCCACCAGACGAAGAACGCAACCGAGGCGACGAACAGAATCGCGGACACCCACGCGTTCACGCGCCAGCCGGCGATCTCCTCGGACGGGTCAATTCGAAGCGTCTCGAGATAGAAGCGGAAGCCGGTATAGAGGGCGACGTAGAGCGCGAAGAGCGCCGGGGGTCGAAACGTGTAGCGGCGGTCGAGCAGGATCAGCAGTCCGGCGGCGGCGAGGCACCACAGCCCCTCGT
Organism: uncultured Gaiellaceae bacterium; assembly: GCA_963802765.1. Classification (GTDB taxonomy): domain Bacteria; phylum Actinomycetota; class Thermoleophilia; order Gaiellales; family Gaiellaceae; genus Gaiellasilicea. The sequence goes on along the minus strand of CAWDJZ010000007.1, from coordinate 574,138 downwards.
AGAGGAACGTCGGGTGGAAGGTCTCGTTGAAGAGGTAGTCGTCGGGGCGGCGCGCGGGGTCGATCTCGAGCCCCCACGGGCGGCCGGTCGGCTCGCCGAAGAGCTCCTGGTTCCACCAGTTGCCGATGCGTCCGATCGCCTGGGCGACCAGCAGGCCGGGGGCGGCGGCGTCGAGCAGTGCCGTCACGCTCGCACCCGCCCGCTTCGCGACGATGCCGCCCACGAGAACTCCGCCGGCGATCCCGCCCCAGATTCCGAGACCGCCCTCCCACACAGCCAACGGTCCCCACCACTCGTCCGGCACCTGGTCCCAGCTCGTCGCCAGGTGGTAGAGCCGCGCGCCGACGATGCCGCCGCCGACGCCCCAGACGGCGACGCGGAAGATCAGGTCCCAGTCTCCGCCCCGGGCGACCCACCGCCGCCCGGTGATGAAGATGCAGGCGGCGATGCCGAGCAGCAGCATCAGGCCGTACATGTGGATCGTCACCGGCCCGAGCTCGAGGGTGCCGGAAGACGGGGACGGGATCGACGCGAGGAAGGTCAAGGCAGAGCGCATTCTGCCCGCGCCGGACGACGGACGGCGCTAGAGCAGGATTTGAACCGCGAGCGCAGGCGAACAGCCGTTGCGCAGCAGGTCGATCGCGTGGTGCAGATCGATGTCACCGCGGCTCGCGAGCAGAGCGGCGTCCGACGCCTCATACCCCGCGCGCTCGAGCTCGCCGGCCCGCCAGCGCTCGATCTTCTCTCGCTCGGTGTTCTTGGTAGTCGCCTCGGCCGCAGCCATCGTTCCTCCGGTGGTGAGTGTGTACCGGTACTTCGTCCGGTGGACAGGGAAGGTTGTCCCCCTGAAAGGTGATTGGGGTGAAGCTTCGGTAAGCGTTCTGAAAGGAGGACGTTGCGCCGAGGTTTCGACTACGGGCCGAGCCTCGTCCGCCGCCGGATTCCCAAACGTCTTTGCACCGCGCGGTCTTCTTCGCCGTCCTTGCGGGCCGCCCAGACGAAGACGATGCCGACAACAGCGGCGCTGAGGAGCGAGACGGCGAGCAACAGGATCCCGGCCGCGAGCTCCATGACCGTTGGTTACCCGGTTCAGTGAGGTGTGCAACTCCGTCGAGCCCGGGCTTGCGACAGCCCGGGCTCGGAGAGGCGCTCAGACGGACGCGATGACGACCGGCTTAAAGGTGTGCACCTGCGCGCAGTCGGCCACCGGGAAGCCGTCGTAGACGCCGAGCGCATAACGGCCCGCACGTGGGAAGACGACTCGCGCCCGGTAGGAGCCGACGCGTGCGGTCGGCTTCGCCTGGAAGCGGAAGAGCCGGCCCGCGGCGTTGCGGATCCGCACCTCCGGCCTGGCGTCGGCCATCGGCGTCCGGCCGTGCTGGAGTACACGGATCGTGACGATCCACGGCTGCCCGGCCGCGAGCCCCGGCTTCGGCGTCGAGCTGAGACCGACCGTGGCCATGCAGCCGGCCTGCGCGGAGCCGCTGAGCGCAAGGGCCGCGATTGCGGTGGCGACGAACGTGAAGAGCGTTTTCATGCGGCCTTCCTCAGGTCGAAAACGGGCGTGGGCTCGGGGCGGCGACGGCGGTAGGCAATCGTCGCGCCGGCCAGCGCAGCGGAGAGCGCGAGCGCGGCGACGAGACCGAGCGGCGCGTACGGGAACGCGTCCCCCGGAGCGCCGATCTCGACCGGCTTGAACGTGTGCGTCTGGCTGAAATCGTCCCAGACCTGGTACGACCACGTGCCGGCGCTCGGGAACACGACGTTGGCGCGGTAGACGCCCGGCTTCCCGGTCGGCCTACCCGTGAACGAGCGCGTCTCGCCGTCGCCGTTCGTGATCGTGAGCAACGGAGCGATCCCCGTGAGCGGCGTGCGCCCGTGCTGGAGCACGGTCATGTCGACGGCCCACGTCTTGCCCGGGGGCGTGCCCGTCGGGAGCGAGCTGAGGCCCACGGTCGCCCAGCCGCCGGCACTCGCGGCCGGAACGGCAACTGCGGCGACGGCGAGCACGAGCAGGAGCTTCTTCATGCGGACCTCCGGTTCGGGTGACACCCCGGATACACCTCGCCCCTGCACGAGGTTCCCGCGTTCAGTCGATCGACCGGGCCAGCTCGAGCGCCTCGTCGCGCGTCAGGTCGCCCTCGAGCCGGTACAGAAGGGGGCCGTCGTTCCACAGGAGCACGGTGCCGGCGAGGAACGTCGGCTCGTCCTGCACCGTGTAGTCCTCGCCGAGGAACATCACGTAGTGCTCGTCGCCGGAGACGAAGAGGCCGCGCTCGCCGTCGACCTCGACCTCCTCGACGCGCGTGCCACGCGTGCCGACCTTCTTCACGAAGCCGTCGTACACCGCACCGCGAAGCTGTGAGAGCACGAGCCGCGGCCGGTCGACCGGGCCGTAGACGAGCGATGCCATCCTGTCCCCGCGGACGAAGACCGCATCGGGCGGCCCCAGGTCCGCGAGCTCGAACCCGACCCGCCGCTCCGCCTCGTCCCGGCTGACGCGCTCGCCGAAGTCGGGTGCCTGCACGTCGACCTCCGGCAGCGTCTCCACGAGCTCCACCGTCGCACCCTTCAGATGGAAGAGCTCGAGGAAGGCGCTGCGCGCCCCGGGCGAGAGCGCGAGGACCGCACCGAGCACGGCCAGGAGGGCAGCGAGGCCGATTGCGAGCGCACGCACGAGCGGGCGGCGCGCCGGCCGACGCTCGAAGTCGAGCTCGAAGCTCGGCGTCTCCGGCCACTCGATCTCGTCACGCAGTCCAGTCAGGCGGAGCTCGAGCTCGCTCATGTGTCCTCCCCTAACTCGACGCGCAACCGCTCGAGCGCGCGTGCCGTGCGCGACTTGACCGTGCCGCGACGCAGCGAGAGCACCTCGGCGGTCTCCTCCTCGCCGAGATCGAGGAGGTAGCGGCACGTGAGCACGAGCCGGTCCTCCTCGCGCAGCCGCTCGAGCGCCCCGAGCAGCTCGGCGCGCTCCTCCGCGACGAGCAGGCTCCCCTCAGGAGACGGAGCCGCGCCCCCTGAGGGAAGCTCGTGCGCCGCCCGGAGCGCGAGCCCCTCGCGGCGGCCCTCCGCCCGGCGCCGGTTGCGTGCCTCGTTGGCGACGATCGCGAGCAGCCACGGACGAAGCGGGGCACCGCGCCGGAAACGGGGCAGCGCGCGCCAGGCCTTCGTCAGCCCAACCTGGGCGGCGTCCTCGGCGTCGGCGGCGTTGCGGGTGATCAGGTACGCGGTGCGGAAGGCAATCTCCTCGTGGTCTCGGACGAGCGCGGCGAATGCGCCGGCGTCTCCGCCCCGGGCGCGGTCGACGAGCTCGTCCTCTTTCGGTGGTCGGCTCACCACTCGCACTCTCTACACCCGCGGCGCCGCGGGAGTTCCCGCACGTCAGACGCGGCTCGAGGCGTATGCGTCCGCGAACTCGAGCGCCGCGCGCCGGAGCGACGCAGCGTCTTCCTTGCGCTCGAAGAGCCTGATCGCCTCCTCGACGATGTGCCCGGGCGGCTTGCCGCCGTTCAGGAGGGCGGAGACGCGGGCCAGATCGAGGAGGGCGGCGCCGTGCAGGCTGAGCATGTCCGTCGTCGCCGCCAGCCGTGACGGCCTCCGAGGCGAGGTCGTCGGCCTCGGCCGCGCCGTCCCGGCGCGCGAGGATCTTGGCGAGCGCCGACCGCCACAGCACCTGCGAGCCGATGTCATCCTCGGCCGCCGCGCTCTGGCTGGCACGGGCGAACCGCTCCGCGTCGTCGTCGCGGCCCTGGTCGTAGAGCACATGGCCGAGCGTCGCCGCGATCGTGGAGCGGAGCTCGTTCTCGCCGATCGCCTCGAGCTGGTCGTGCCCGGCAACGAGCTCGCGTTCGGCCGCTTCGAGATCGCCCGCCATCCGCTCGACCTCAGCGGGGATGATGGCGCGGGCGGCGAGCGCGAACGCCATCCCGAGCTCCTCGAAGATCGCACGTGTCCGCGCGTAGCAGGATCGGGCCTCCGCCGGATGGTCGGCCATCGCGTGCAGGTAGGCGAGCATCCCGAGCGTCGACGCTTCGACCCACCGCACGCCGTGCGCGTGCTCGAGCATCTCCTGGCAGCGCGCGATGACCTTGCCGACCGGCATCGGCCCGTAGCAGAGGCAGTTGCCGAGCCACAGCCTGATCTCGGTCGCCTCGCGCTCCTCGCCCGCGGCCTGGGCATGTGCAAGCGCCTGCTCGAGCGCCGCGGCCTCTTCCCCGAAGTGGCAGACGAGGCGACGTACCTCGCTGCGAAGACGCCAGACCCGCGCGAGGCCGAAGTCGTCCTCCGCCGCCCTGAACAGCGGCACGACCCGCTCGGTCAGGTCGACGATCCGCCGGCTGCGTCCGCCTGGGTCGCGTCTGGAGGAGAACGAACTCCAGCTCGAGCTCGGCCCGCGCCGCCCGCAGCTCGTCGCCGTCCGCACGCGCGTCTTCGAGCGCCTGCTCGAAGAGCGCCTCCGCCTCCGCCAGCTGGCCGAGCTGGGCGAGCAGGCCGCCGACGCGGGTGAGCAACTCGGCCTGGTCGGCCACGCCGATCGCAAGCTTCGCAGAGCGCTGGAAGAGGTTCAGGGCGGCCGGCAGGTCGCCGCGGTGGAGCGCACGGCTCCCGGCGGCGGCGAGCCGGATGCGGGCGCGCTCGCGCAACGCGGCGGCCTGGTCGTTGATCGGGCCGAGCTCGACCCGGAAGCCGAACGCCTGCTCGAGGTGGTAGCCGATGATCTCCTCGTACTCCGCCGCCCGCTCACCCGTCGAGGTCTCGAGAAAGGTCGCCGCCCGCTCGTGCAGCTCCGACCGCGTCTCCTTCGGCAGGGCCTTGTACGCGGCATCGCGCACGAGGATGTGGCCGAACCGGTACGCGTCCGAGCCGCCCAGTGAGACGGCGTCGGGGAAGAGGAACTCCTTCCGCATCAGGGTCTCGAGCGCGCCGCCGACGTCGTCCTGCTCCTCTTCCGGCGAGATCGCCCAGACGGCCGCCCAGCTGAAGATGCGGCCGATCACTGCGCCGCGCTGCAGCACGGCCAGCTCAGCAGGCGCGAGGCGGTCGAGACGGGCGGCGAGGAGCGCCTCGATCGAGGGGGGCAGGGCCACGTCCGCCAGCCCGCGAACGGGCTCCCAACGGCCGTTCGGCCGATCGATCAACCCTTCGTCGAGCAGCATGCGGACCGTCTCCTCGATGAAGAGCGGATTTCCCTCGGCCACCTCCTCGACTCGAGCGGCGATCTCCGGCGCCACCTCGTCGCCCAGGAGGTTGGCGATCAGCGCGCCGGCCGCCTGGTCAGGCAGCGACTCCAGTTCGATCGTACGTGCGCCCGGCAGCTCGCTGAGGGCCGGAAAGGTCTCGCTCAGATCTGGCCGCGACGAGCAGAGCAGCAGCACCGGTGCGCTCCGGCAGTGCTCGCCCAGGTACTCGATCAGGCGCAGGAAAGTCAGCTCCGCCCAGTGGAGGTCGTCGAAGAGCAGGAGGAGGGGGCGCTCGCGGGCGAGCGTCTCGAGCAGGCGGCGGACCGCCCACGAGATCTCCTCCGGCCGTCCTAACACCTCGTCGAGCCCGATCGCCCCGGCGAGCCTCGCGACGACGAGGCTCGCATCCTCAGCGTCGGCGAGCAGAGCGAGCAGCTTCTCTCGCGCCGCGTCGCGGCTGTCGCCGTCCTCGATCCCGGCGAGCGGCTTCAGCATGATCGCGAGCGGGAAGTACGTGATGCCCTCGCCGTAAGGGACACACCGTCCCTCGAGCACGGCCGCGCGGTCCCTGACGACCGTCGCGAGCTCTTGTGCGAGCCGAGACTTACCCGCGCCCGCCTCGCCGAGCAGCGTCGCGACCCGGCAGGAACGCGACTCCACCGCGGCCTCGAACGACTCGATCAGCTCGGCCAGCTCGAGCGACCGGCCGACAATCGGCGACTCGAGCCGCCGCGCGAGGCCCGGCGCGTCCGGCGCGATGTCGACGACGCGGTACGCGGACACCCGACCGGACTTGCCCTTCAGCTGGAGCGGTTCGAGCTCCTCGACGGTGATGGCGTCCCGGACCAGCCGGTAGGTCGCAGCGCCGATCACGATCTCCCCGGGCTGCGCCCGTTGCTCGAGCCGGGCGGCCACGTTCACCATGTCGCCGGTCGCCAGGGTGCTCCCGGTCGGACTGTCCCCCGCGACGACCTCGCCCGTGTTCACGCCCGTGCGAGTGTCGAGGCCGAGCCCGTAGTCGCGGATCAGCTCGTCGTTGACAACCGCGAGCGCAGCCTGCGCCTCGACCGCCGCACGAACCGCTCTGATCGCATCGTCCTCGTGCAGGACGGGCAGGCCGAAGACCGCGACGAGCGCGTCGCCCGCGAACTTCTCGAGCGTGCCGCCGTGATGGGCGACGATGGCCGCGACCTCGCCGAAATAGCGCGAGAGGATCCGGCGCACGGCCTCGGGATCGAGCCGCTCGCCGAGTGGGGTCGAGCCCGTGACGTCAATGAAGAGGACGGTGACGTTCCGCCGTGTCTCCACCGGGAGCTGCTCGACCGCAGGCGGCCTGCCGCCTGCGAGTCGCGTTCCGCACTCCGGGCAGAACTTCGCGCCCTCGGGGACGCCGTGGCCGCACTCGTGGCAGAACATCCTTCGAGTGTAGAAGCGGGCGTCCGCCGCCGCCAAAAGGCGGCGGACGCCCGCGCTACGACTAGTTCACGCCGTGTACCGACTCGGACACGAGCACCACGTCGAGCAGAATGGACTCGCCGCCCTCCACGGAGAGCACCATGTTGGAGAAGATGACCTGGTCGAACTCGAGCGACTGCCCGGACGGGCAGCTGAACCCCGTCGCGGCGGCAGCTTCGGCCGGCGACGGGAGCGGCCCCGTGAGGAGCGAGCCCGTAGCCTTGCCGTTCTTCGCCGCCTCGAACAGGGAGCTCGTCTCGAGGTTGCCGACGAGCGTCGTCTTGTTGTTGGCGTTCGGGACGTTGCCGGCACCGTTGACGCACACGTAGACCGCCTCGAAGGGCGCGGTCAGGCGCGTGATGACGCCCTCCGCGACCCCGACGACGACAACCTCTTCCACGAACACACGTGGGTCGGAGACCACCGAGTCACTCGACGCCTTCGCCGCCGCAAGCGACGAAAGGCCCGAGACCGAGCTGCCGTCGACCAACACTGGATCCTTGAAGCGCTGGATGTGGGGAAACCCTGCCCAGGCGGTGGCCGCAACCGCGAGGCTGCCCACTCCGATCGCCATGAGCAGGATAAATCGTCTTCGCATCGTTGCTTCCTCCTGGTTTGAGACCCGTCCCCCCGTCTCCAACACTCTCCCACCTCTTCTCCGTTCCCGCAACGGAAGTTAGGATCGGGCCATGCGCCTGCGTAAAGACGCGAAGCTCGAGGTGCTGAAGCGGGTGCCGCTCTTCGCCGGCTGCAGCAAGAAGGAGCTGGCCGACATCGCGACCCTCACGGACGAGCTCACCCTGCCGGAGGGGAAGGTCCTGATCCGCGAGGGCGAGCGTGGGCACGAGTTCTTCGCGCTCGTCGACGGCGAGGTCGACATCACGGCGAAGGGACGGCGTGCCAAGCACATGCAAAGCGGCACATTCTTCGGCGAGATGGCGCTCGTCTCGTCGCGCCCGCGCAACGCGACGGTGACGGCGACGACGCCCGTGCGGGTCCTCGTCCTCCACGAGTCCGCCTTCCGCAAGCTCCTCCACGATTCGCCGAAGATCCAGTTGAAAGTGCTGCAGACGCTGGCGGACCGCGCCGCCGAGAACGCAGCCGACTAGGGCCGTCGTGCCCCGCGCAGTCGGGATCAACCACATCGCGCTCGAGGTCGGCTCGATCGACGACGCGCTCGCCTTCTACGGCAACCTCTTCGACCTGGAGCTGCGCGGGCGGATCCCGGGGATGGCGTTCATCGACATGGGCGACCAGTTCGTCGCGCTCGCCGAGGGCCGGACGCACGGGCCGGACCGGCACCGCCACTTCGGGCTCGTCGTCGACGATCGCGACGCCGTGCTCGCGGCGGCGCGCGAGGCCGGCGCCGAGCTCTTCGGCGGCAACTCCTTCCTCGACCCGTGGGGAAACCAGGTGCAGGTCGTCGACTACGCCGACGTGCAGTTCTCGAAGACGCCCGAAGTCCTGCGCGGGATGGGCCTCGAGCTCGACAAAACCGAGTCGGCGCTGCGAGAGCTGCGCGACAAGGGCTTGTTCTGACCGAATTGCACGAGCAAGACATCGCCGCCTTGCTCGTCCTGCTGGTCGCTGGAACGGCGCTGCTCGTGCTCGTACCGAGGGTCAACGTCCCCTATCCGATCCTGCTCGTGCTCGGGGGGCTCGCGCTCGGGTTCGCCCCGGGCATGCCGGAGTTCGAGCTGCCGCCCGAGCTCGTGCTCATCGGAGTGCTGCCGCCGCTCCTCTACTCGTCGGCGTTCTTCACGTCGCTCCGCGATCTGCGCGCGAATGTTCGGCCGGTGGGGATGCTCGCGATCGGGCTCGTCCTGCTGACGATGGTCGCCGTTGCCGCCGTCGCGCACGCGATCGTGCCCGGGCTGCCGTGGTCGTCGGCGTTCGTGCTCGGCGCGATCGTCTCGCCCACCGACCCGATCGCGGCGACGGCGATCATGCGGCGGTTGGGTGCGCCGCGCCGGGCCGTCGCGATCGTCGAGGGCGAGAGCCTTGTCAACGACGGGACCGCGCTCGTGGCGTACCGCTTCGCCGTCGTCGCGGTCGTGAGCGGCACGTTCACGCTCTGGGAGGCGGGGTTGGAGTTCGTGCTCAACGTCGCCGGCGGGGTCGCCGTCGGCCTCGGGGTGGGCTGGATCGTCCGCCAGGTGCGGCGGCGGCTCGAGTACCCGCCGGCAGAGGTGACGATCTCGCTGCTCACGGGCTACTTCGCCTACCTGCCGGCCGAGCTGATCGGCGTCTCGGCCGTGATCGCGGCGGTGACGGCGGGCATCTACCTCGGCTGGCACACGCCCGAGCTGACGAATGCCGAGGTGCGCCTGCTTGGCGAATCGACGTGGCAGATCGTGACCTTCGTGCTGAACGCACTCCTCTTCACGCTGATCGGGTTGCAGCTGCCGGTGATCCTCGACGAGCTCGATCCCTACTCGACGGGCGAGCTGCTCTGGTGGGCGCTCGCGGTGTCGCTGACCGTCGTGCTCGTCCGCTGGCTCTGGGTGTTCCCGGCCGCCTGGTTGCCGCGGCGGCTCTTCCGCCGGATCCGTGAGCGGGAACCGATGCCTGAGGGCGCCGAGCTGGCACTGATCGCGTGGTCGGGAATGCGCGGCGCAGTCTCGCTCGCGGCCGCGCTCGCGATCCCGCTCAGCACCGACGTCGGGCAGCAGTTCCCCGGCCGCAGCTTGATCCTCTTCCTCACCTTCGCCGTGATCCTCGTCACGCTCGTCGGGCAGGGGCTCACGCTCCCCGCGGTGATCCGGCTGCTCCGGCTCGAGGACGACGCCGCCGAGGAGCAGCGCGAGGAGGCGCGTGCCCGAATCGACGCGGCGACCGCGGCGCTCACCCGCCTCGACGAGCTCGTCGGGGAGGACTGGGTCCGCCCGGCGACGGCCGACCGGTTCCGCGGCAGCTACGGCTTCCGCCGCGACCGCTTCTCGGCCCGCTTCGACGACGGCGACGACGGCGCGATCGAGGAGCAATCACAGGCCTACCAGCGCTTGCGCCGCGAGCTGCTCGCCGCCGAGCGGGAGGCCGTGCTCGAGCTTCGCCGCGCGGGCGCCATCTCCGACGAGGTGATGCGCCGGGTCTCGCGCGACCTCGACCTCGAGGAGGCGCGGCTCGACGCGTAGGAGCGTTCACCGGCCGTTCGGGACGTGTCGGGGCCAGGACCCCTCAGGTCCGCTCCGGACCGGTCCCGGTTCCGACACGGCCGACCCGAGCCGGTGGTGCGATTCGGTGCGATTCGGCGCGCTCCGCTCGGAGTAGCGCGCTTAGCGGGACGGCTACCGGGACGCCCGTCTCGGACATGTCGGGGCCAGGACCCACCACGTCCAGCGCGGACATCCGGGCAGACACCCGTCAGAGCCGAACCGGACTAGCGGCGCAGTTGCGCCAGCTCGGCGCGGAAGGCGGCGTACGCGGGCTTCCGCTCGCCCCGCGCGGAGATCAGCCCCGACTGCCAGCGCGCCGGATCGCCTTCGTCACGGAGGAGGAACCAGAGCAGCATCTCGATGCGCGGGTGCGCCCGCGCGATCGCGAACGACTGCCGCAGGTAGCGCGCCTGGGTCGACCAGGGCACACCGAAGATCCCATCCGGCGGGTTCGTCTGGTAGCCGTACTCGGTCAGCCACAGCGGCTTCCGGCCATAGAGGCGGGTCAGCTCGCGGACGAGGTCGTCGATGTTGCCGAGCGTGACGCCCCCTCGTCCGGGCGACCTGGACGAGGGCGACTCCGAGGGCGCGCCGTAGTAGGGATGATGCGCGTACGCGTCGAAGCCGCGCGCACCCGCAGCCTTGAGCGCTCGCAGGAACGCGAGCGGTGACACGGACGGGCGGTCGCCGCGCGGATTGTTGTTTCCACGCGCGGCCGTGACGCCACAGGCCACCTTCGACGCCGTGACCATGGCGGTGCGGATCCCCTCCACGACGGCGTTGCAGATCCTGGCGTAGTCGCGGGCGCTCTGGATCACCCACCGCCCGCCCGAGCGCCGCCATTGCGGCACGAGCCCGATCTGGAGATTCGGCTCGTTCCACGCGGTCCAGTAGCGGACGCGCGGGAGAAGGATGCCGTCGTTGCGGACGTAGCCGCCGCTGTAGCGGGTCGCCGCCGCGTAGGCGAACTCGCGGAGCCGGGTCGCGTCGCGCGGCGCGCGCGTCGGCCGGGCGCCGCCGTTCGCCCAGGGCGGCGTGCCGAAGATCGTGAAGAGCACCTCGACCCCCTGCCGCTCCGCGGCGAGCACGATCCGGTCGTAGAGCCGCCAGTCGTAGGCCGGATCGTCGGCGTCGGTGCCCTCGAGCGGGCGGCGCCGGGCGACCCCGAGCTTCCCGCCCCAGTTCAGGTGGACGCGCAGCACCTGCGCACCGAGCTGCCCGAGCGCCGGGTAGAAGGATCGCCGGGTCGGCGTAGTACGCGCCGCCGCTGTCGGTGATGCCCGCCTTGAAGCCGGGCGACGAATCGGCTGCGGCCGTGCAGAGGAGCGCGGCCACCGCCGCAACCGCGAGCCAGCCTCGCCGCACCCTCGCCACGATTCGAGTATCCGCCGCTCGTGTGCGGAGGTCGAGTGGATTTCGTGAAGATCCTGTGGGCCTAGCCCGCTCGACCTCGACCCCGGCGCGCGGTATGCACGGCGTCGCGCACGCCGTACGATCAAGACGCGATGCCTACTGCGGTGGTAGGGCGGGACGCCGAGCTCGCCGCCCTCAGGGACTTCCTGGCCGGGATCTCCGACGGCGCAACCGCGTTCCTCCTCGAGGGCGACGCGGGCATGGGCAAGACGACGCTCTGGTCCGCCTGCGTGGCCGAGGCGGAGGAACGAGGTCTCCGGGTCCTGCGCGCGCTTCCGGCGGAGAGCGAGACCGAGCTGTCGTTCGCAGGACTCGGCGATCTTCTCGATCCCGTCCTCGGGGACGCGCTCGACGCGCTCGTCCCCGCACAGACGGCGCGCGCTCTCCCGCGCGCTCGTCCTCGACGACGAGGACGGCCCCTCGCCGGATCCGCATGCCGTGGGAGTCGCCGTGCTGAACGTCCTGCGCGCCGTGAGCGCCGAGCAACAGCTGCTCGTCGCAATCGACGACGCGCAGTGGCTCGACGCTGCGTCGGCCGGCGCGGTCGGATACGCGGCGCGACGACTTCGGGGCGAGCACGTCGGCCTCTTGCTCTCTCGTCGCGGGTCGCCGGAGAGCACTGTCGCTGCCGACATCCGACGCAGCCTGCCGCCGGAGCGGGTTCACACGCTCGAGGTCGGGCCGCTCGACCTCGGGTCCTTGCACGCGGTCGTCCGCGTGCACCTCGACCTCGCTGTGCCGCGCCCGCTGCTGGCGGAGGTCCACCAGGCATCGGGCGGCAATCCGTTCTTCGCGCTCGAGATCGCCCGCACGCTGAAAAGCGGCGACGCGATCGTCGAGGCGGGGCAGCTGCTGCGGGTGCCCGAGTCGCTCCACGAGCTCGTCCAGGCAAGGCTCGAGGCGCTCACGCCCGAGAGTCGTGACTTCCTGCTCGCCGCGGCGGCGCACGCTCATCCGACGACGACGATCGTCGAGGCGGCCACCGGCGTCGACCGCCATCAGGGTCTCGTTCCCGCGATCCGGGCCGGCATCGTCGAGGTCGACCGCGACCGGATCCGCTTCACTCACCCCTTGCTGGCCGCGGGTGCGTACGACGTCGCCGACTTCGTGCGCCGCAAGGAGATCCACGCACGGCTGGCGGAGCTCCTCGAGGATCCGGAGGCCCGCGCGTGGCAGCTTGCCGCCTCGGTCGACGAACCCGACGAGTCGGTAGCCGCGGCGCTCGAGGAGGCGGCCGAGTATGCGCGCACACGTGGAGCCCCGCGGCCCGCGGCCCTCCTCCTCGATCGCGCCCGGCAGCTGACGCCGCCCGATCGACGACCCGATGAGGTTCGGCGGGCGGTCGAGGCGGCATTCCTCCACTTCGAGGCCGGTGACTCGCGCCGAGCCGAGACCCAGCTTCGCGAGGTGATCGCACCGCTCGAGCCCGGCCCGGAACTGGCGCGGGCGCTCGTCGTCCTCGCGCGCATCCGCCTCTACGAAGCGCCCGACGAGGCCAGGGAGCTCTTCGAGCAGGTCGTCGACCTGACGGGTGCCGATCGTCAGACACTCGCTCTCGCCCACGAAGGAGTCGCGGCCTGCAGCCTCTGGAGGTTCGAGCGGTTCGACGACGCAGTACGGCACACCGACATCGCGTTGTCGCTCGCCGCCGAGATGGGCGATCTGGCGCTCGCGGCCGATGTGCAGCTGACGCGACTCAGTGCGGAGTCGTTGCTCGGACGGGCAACGGCGGCCGCGACAGCAGAGGAGGCGCTCGCCCTCCAGGCAGCGGCGGCCGGCGCTCGCGTTCTGGACCAGCCGCTCTGCTCCCTCGCTGAGTATTGGACCTGGACCGACGCGCACGACGAAGCGCGTGCCGCTCTCACGGATCTCTTGCGCAGCGCCGACGAGCTGGGTGACGAGAGCGCGCGGCCCTGGCTCCTCCTCCTCCTCGGCGAGCTCGAGCTGCTGCTCGGTAACGTCGAGACGGGCCTCGCGCGCGCTCGCCAGGGACGTGAGGCCGCTGAGCAGACGGATTTGCTCCTGTTCACGTTGCGCGCACGCGCGCTCGAGAGTCTCGCCCAGGCACAACGCGGTCGACCTGAAGCCGCCAGGGAGGCTGCGGCGGACGTCATCGAGACCGGCTCGGACCGTTTCGTGGTGCTCGTCGCATCCGCGGCTCTGGGACTCCTTGCCCTCTCGCTCGAGCGGCCGAGCGACGTCGTCGAGCACCTGGCGTCGCAGACCGCGGTCGTCCGGCAAGAAGGGATCGTCGAGCCCGGAGCGACCCGATTCGTCGTCGACCACATCGAGGCGCTCGTCGAGCTCGGACGACCCCTCGAGGCGCGCGAGCTCCTGGACTGGTACGAAGGGAACGCCCGCCGGCTCGGGCGCGTCTCCGCGCTCGCCAACTGCGCGCGCTGCCGGGGACTCCTCGCCGCGCAGGCAGGCGAGCTCGATGCCGCGCTGACCGCGTTCGCAGAGGCGCTCGACGGGCACGCGCAGGTCGAGCTCCCGCTCGACCGTGGTCGAACGCTGCTCGCGCTCGGCGCGGCGCAACGGCGGCTGAAACGGCGACGCGAGGCGCGCGTCACGCTCGAGGAGGCGCTCGCCGTCTTCGAGGGTATCGGCGCGGCGCTCTGGGCCGAGCGCGCCCGAGCCGAGCTGAAGCGCATCAGCGGGCGCGCGGCGTCTCCGGACGCGCTCACGCCTGCAGAGGCGCGTGTCGCTGCGCTCGTCGCGCTCGGCAAGACGAACAAGGAGGTCGCCGCGGCGCTCTTCCTCTCCGATCGCACGGTCGAGGGACATCTCGGCCGCATCTTCGGGAAGCTCGGGATCCGCCAACGCGCCGAGGTCGCGGGGGCGCTTCAAACACGGGGGATCGCACCGCCAAACACAGGGGATGCGCCCGCTTTCAGTGGAGCCGTCCGCGTCGTAGCTTCGACTCGGGTGGTCACGAGGGCCACCAGGAGCAGAGGAGAAGGAGCGATGACCCGGACGATCTCACTCATCACCGCAACTGTCGGAGCGGCACTCCTGTTCGCCGTCCCGGCCTTGGCCGACAACTGGGCCGCCGACCAGCGCAGCAACTCGGTCGGGTACCTCAGCCCGGACGGCGCCGATCGCGCGGCCGCCGCTCCAGCAGGAGCAGGTCGCGCGCATGCTCGACGCGCGCGAGGAGTCCCAGACGGCGAAGCTCGACGCGCAGCTCGCGTCCGCGCCGCCTCCCGACCTCAATCGGCCGTACGTCCCGGCGACGGTGACCGCGACGAGCTCGGGCCGGGCAATCGACCTTCTGCAGGTCGGTCTCGGCTTCGGCATCGGCGTCCTGCTGGCGATCGGGCTCTCCCTCGCACTCCGGTTCACCAGGGTTCACCGGCTCGCGCACTGAGTCCGGGTCGTCGCGGATCCGGTGACGACGAGACCGCCCCGAGAGGGGCGGTCTCGCTGTGACGGCCAGAGCCCGGCTACTGGATCGCGTCGGCGCCGAGGAGCGTGCGCGCCTCGGTGAGGAAGTCCGTGTCGATCGCGACCCGGTAGGCGGGTCCGAGCGCGAGCGTCTTCGGCCCGAGCGAGGTCTCGAGCGCGACGAAGACGGGCGACTCGCCCGGATAGTCCTTGACGAGGTGCGCCAGGTCGCGGATCAGCCCCGCCCGCGCCGACCGGGCGTCGAGCTTGAAGCGCACCTCGGTCCGCTCCGGCACCGACTCGAACGCGATCACCTCGGAGGCGATCAGCTTCGTCTCCCCCTGCTGCTTGTGGTCGACGCGGCCTTTGATCACGAGGATCCGGTCGGCGACACAGAGCTCGCGCGCCTGCGCATAGGTGGAGTTGAAGACCACGACCTCGCCACCGCCCGTCGGGTCGTCGAGGCCGAGGAAGACCATCGGCTCGCCCTTCTTCGTCGTCAGCTGCTTCACCGCGGAGACGATGCCGCCGACCGTGACCACCTCGCCGTCACGGCGGCGCTCGAGCTCGGCGAGCGTGCAGTCGGTCTTGCGGCGCAGCTGGTCCCGCACCGCGTGGAGCGGGTGCTCCGACACGTAGAGCCCGAGCGTCTCCTTCTCCAGCTTCAGGAGCTCCGGCTTCTCGAACTCGCCAGTCGGGATCGGCGGATGGTGCTTCGGCGCGTCCGCCTCCTCCTCGGCGCTGCCCAAGTCGAAGATCGACGCCTGCCCGCGCAGGCGGTCGTCCGCCTGCTTCTGCCCCCAGGCGAGGGCCTGCTCGAGCACGCCGAGCATCCCCATCCGCGTCGCGCCGGTCGAGTCGAGCGCGCCGCACTTGACGAGCGCCTCGAGCGCGCGCTTGTTCACCACCTGCGGGTCGACGCGCTCGGTGAAGTCCCAGATCGACTCGAAGGGGCCGCCCTCGTCGCGCGCCCGGATGATGGCCCGGGCGGCGGTCTCCCCCACGCTCTTGACCGCGTTCAGCCCGAAGCGGATCTTCCCCTCCACGACGGCGAAGTCGGTCTGCGACGAGTTGACGTCGGGCGGCAGCACCTCGATCCCGAGCTCGTCGCAGGCGTTCACGTAGAGCGGCACCCGGTCCTTCGTGTTCATGACCGAGCTGATCAGCGCCGCCATGTACTCGCACGGGTGGTTGGCGCGCAGCCAGGCGGTGCGGTAGGCGATCAGCGCGTAGCAGGCCGCGTGCGACTTGTTGAAGGAGTAGTCCTGCGACTTCTCGATGTCGTCCCAGAGCTGGCGCGCCACCTGCTCGGACGTCTCGTTCGCGATGCAGCCGCTGATGAACTTGTCCTTCAGCGACGCCATCAGCTTGTGGATCTTCTTCCCGATCGCCTTGCGCAGGTCGTCCGCTTCCGCCGGCTCGAAGCCGGCGATCTGCTTCGCGATCTCCATCGATTGCTCCTGGTAGATGGAGATGCCGTACGTGGTGCCGGTGATCGCCTTCAGCCGCGGGTCGATGTACGTGACCGGCTCGCTGCCCGCCTTCCGGCGCGCGTAATTCGGGATGTACTGCATCGGCCCCGGCCGGTAGAGCGCGACGAGCGCGATCAGGTCCTCGAACACGGTCGGCTTCACGAGCCGCAGCGCCTCGCGCATGCCCGAGGACTCGAACTGGAAGACGCCCATCGCCTCGCCTCGCGCGAGCATCGCGTAGGTCTTCGGGTCGTCGAGCGGGAGCGCCGTCATGTCGATGCCGCCGACGAGCGCGACGGCCTTGTCGATCACGTCGAGGTTGCGGAGGCCGAGGAAGTCCATCTTGAGGAGGCCGAGCGCCTCGACATCGCCCATCTTCAGCTGCGTCACGACCTCCTGGTCGGTGCCCTTCTGCTGCAGCGGGATCACGTCGATCAGCGGCTGCGCCCCGATCACGACGCCCGCGGCGTGGATCGAGTCGGCGCGCGTCAGCCCTTCGAGCGGCCGAGCGAGGTCGACGATCTCCTTCGCGACCGGATCGGAGTCGTATGCGGCCTTCAGGTCATGACCCGGCCGGAGCGCCTCCTCGAGCGTCTGCCCAGGGCCCTCCGGGACGAGCTTGGCGAGCCGGTCGACGGTGCCGTAGGGGATCTCGAGCACGCGGCCCGCGTCCCGGAGCGCAGCTCGAGCGGCCATCGTCGAGAAGGTGATGATCTGGGCGACCCGGTCGCGGCCGTACTTCTCGGCGACGTAATTGATCACGCGCTCGCGCCCCTCCACGGCGAAGTCGATGTCGATGTCGGGCATCGACTTGCGGCCCGGGTTGAGGAAGCGCTCGAAGAGCAGGTCGTAGCGGATCGGGTCGATGTCGGTGATTTCGAGCGCATAGGCGGCGAGCGAGCCGGCGGCGGAGCCGCGGCCGGGGCCGACGCCGATCCCGTTCACCTTCGCGAAGTGGATGAAGTCCCAGACGATCAGGAAGTAGTCGGCGAAGCCCATCTCCTTGATCGTCTTCAGCTCGAACTGGAGCCGCTCGTGGAGCTCCGGCGTCACCTTGTCGTAGCGCCGTGCGAGCCCCTGCTCGCAGAGCTCGACGAGGTACTCGAACGCGTCGCGGCCGTTCGGGGTCGGGAACGCGGGCAGGAGGATCTTCCCCAGCTCGAGCTCGACGCTGCAGCGTTCCGCGACCTCGAGCGTCCGCCGCAGCGCGTCTTCGTGACCGGGGAAGTCGAGCACCATCTCCGCCGGGGACTTGAAGTAGAACTCGTTCGTGTCGAAGCGCCAGTGATTCGGGTTCTTGAGCGAATCGCCCGATTGGATGCAGAGGAGCGCCTCGTGCGAGTAGGCGTCGGCGGCTGTGAGGTAGTGGACGTCGCCCGTGGCGACGAGCGGCAGCTTCGCCTCGGCCGCGAGCTTCGCCAGCTCGGGATTGACGCGCTGTTGAACGTCGAGACCGGCGTTCTGGAGCTCGACGTACGTGCTCTCGCGCCCGAAGATCTGCGCCAGCCGGTCGAGATCGGCGCGCGCGTCGGCGGGCCTGCTTTCCTCGAGCGCCTTGCAGACGCGGCCCGAGAGGCAGCCCGAGAGCGCGACGAGGCCCTCGGAGTAGGTCTCGAGCAGCTCCCAGTCGACGCGCGGCTTCGTGTAGTAGCCCTCGAGGTAGCCGAGCGAGGAGAGCTTGATCAGGTTCCCGTAGCCCCGGTTCGACTCGGCGATGAGGGTCAGGTGCGCGTAGCCGCGCGTCCGCGCGCGGCGGTCGTCGGCGACGTAGACCTCGCAGCCGACGATCGGCTTGATCCCGTGCCTCGCCGCCTCCCGGTGCAGCTCGACCGCGCCGGCCAGCGAGCCGTGGTCGGTGAGCGTGACGGCGGGCATCTCGAGCTCGGCCGCGCGGGCGGCGAGCGCGGGGATCCGGCACGCCCCGTCGAGGATCGAGTACTCGCTGTGGACGTGCAGGTGGACGAACTCGGCGCTCACGGCCGGGCCATTCTACGAGGCCGGTCCGACGGCTCCCTTCCGGGCACTGACCCGCGCTTCCCGGAGGGTGAGGGAGGCGAGGGTCAGTCCCGGTGGAGCAGCCCGCAGGCGGCGGGCTCGCGCAGGCGCGTCACGCGCCGCGCTGCGAGGCGCTCCTCATCGCGGCGTGCGTAGTCGCCGCGAAGTGTGCGTGGCGAGGCTAGAGCACACGCGAGTACTCGATCGCCCAGAGAGTCGTCCAGGTCTCGCCGCCGTCGACCGAGCGCTGCCAGCTCCAGTCGAGCGAGTTGGGCTCGATGTTCTCCCAGCGCATGCGGAAGACGGCGGAGGCGCCGTCGACTTCGCCGTTTCGCCGCAGCTCCATGACGCCGTTCTCGAAGCTGCCGGCGAAGTCGAGGTACCCGCCTTCGCTGTCGACCCACGTCTGTTTCCAGCACCCGGCTTCCCGGTCGTAGACGGAGAAGCTGAGCCCCTGGAAGTCGAGCGACGGGCGACCGTCGAAGTTCTCCACCAGGACGCAGCCACCCAGGTCTGCGTAGACGGAGTTCGTGCCGACGTGCTCGACGCCGTCCTGCTCCCAGGTGCAGTCCCACTCGCCGAGCCAGAAGTCGAACTGGCGCGCCGGATCGACCTCGGTCGTCATCGGCTCGACCTGGGCGACGCTCATGTGAGCTACTACGCACCTCGTGCAAAGGGGTTAGGCGGTTAACCGAAGCGCAACACGCGCGCAATCGGAATTTCTTCCGGGACCCCTGAATCGTGGGTATCCGATGACAGACGACCCCCAAGACGTCAGGAGGAGAGCAGATGCCTACACCAACGCTCGTCGTCGGCGCCCCGTGCTGGATCGACCTCTACAGCTCGGACACCGACAAGGCGACGGAGTTCTACGGAAAGCTGCTCGGCTGGACGACCGAGTCGGCAGGGCCCGAGTTCGGCGGCTACTTCACGTTCCTGAAGGACGGGAAGCACATCGGGGGCTGCATGCACAACGACGGCACGCAGGGCTACCCCGACGCCTGGACCGTCTACCTGATGACAGACGACGTCGATCGCACCGTCAAGGACGCGGCGGCGAAGGGTGGCCAGGTCCATATGGAGCCGATGGACATCGGCCAGAACGGCCGGATGGCGATGGTCGGCGACCCCGGCCAGGCCGCGGTCGGCGTCTGGCAGCCGGGCAACCAGAAGGGGTTCGAGCTCCGGAACGAGACCGGCGCCGCGAGCTGGTTCGAGCTCCACACGCGCGACTACGACGCGAGCGTCGGGTTCTACCGCGACGTGTTCGGGTGGGACACCCACCCGATGAGCGATACGCCGGAGTTCCGCTACACGACGCTCGGCGAGGGGGACGACGCGCTCGCGGGGATCTACGACGCGAAGAACGACATGCCTGAAGGCGCCCCGGCGGCGTGGTCGGTCTACTTCGAGGTCGAGGACGTCGACGCCGCGCTCGAGCAGGTCGCGGAGCTCGGCGGGAAGGTCGAGCGGCCGGCCGAGGACACGCCGTACGGCCGGCTGGCGGCGGCCACCGACCCGACCGGCAGCCGGTTCAAGCTGGTCCAAAGCAACGCCTGAGCGGTCGAGGGGCCGCGCACGCCCGCGGCCCCTCTCACCTTCCAGGCCAAGAGTGGGGAACGAGGGCGGAGCCGTTGCCCCGCCCTCGCGTGACAGTCGAGCGCGCCTCAGCGGAGCAGGTGCTGGAGGACGCGGCCCATGACGGCGTTCCTCGAGGCGGGCGTGGCGATGCCCTCGAAGCCGAACCCGAAGTAGATCGAGTCGGGCGTCGAGATGGCGGCGCCCTCGGGGAACCCAGCGGCGGTCGTCCGGATCCAGTCGTTCGCGTTCGCGGCACTGCCCGGGGCCGCGCCCGGGATCGTCCAGCCGCCGAGGTCCGTCTCGAACGAGGTCGTCGCGCCGGTCGAGACAGCAGTGTCGTCCACGAAGACGCCGAGCCCCTGCACCGACCAGTCGCTCACGTACGAGATCGACACCTCGACCTGCCTCCCGGCATAGCGGGAGAGGTCGATCGACCACTGCTCCCACCCGCCCGAGGAGCCGGTCGCGGCATGCCACTGGCCCGACGTGCCGCTGGGGCTGCAGCTGTCGTCCGCATTGAGTGTCTGGTAGCGGGCGAGCCACGGGTGGATCTCGTGCCAGCCGGCCGAGCAGCTCGACAGGTCGGGGTCGGCGGGGCCGAGATCCTGGCTCGTGTGGCCGTTCGCATCGGGCAAGGTCGTCCAGTCGTCCTGTCCGACCGTTGCGCCTCGACGAAGACGTAGTCCCAGTCCTGCTCGGTGTCGCGCGAGATCCAGAACGAGAGGTTCCCCGTCGAGCTCCCGGTCAGGTCGATCGTCCGGGTGAGTCGCTTGTACGAGACGTCCGCGATCTGGGAGTAGGCGTAGTACTCGCCGGTGTGCGGGGCGAACGCGCCGCCCGGGCGGTCGTACTTGGCCGACGGCCAGCTCGTGAACTGCGGGTAGCGGTTCGGGGGCAGGATCCCGCTCGTCGCGATGAAGGATGCGCTCTCGTTCTGGTTGTTCGCGCTCGGGCCGCCGAAGGACCACGAAAGGCCCGCGAACGGCGTGTCGGATCCGAGGACGTCGAACAGCTGGCCGTTCGGGGCGGTTCCCGCCTCGTCGTTCCAGGCGTACGCACCGAGGTAGTACTGCAGGAAGTCGTCCGAGAACGCGATGCAGCCGTCCGCAGCCGAGTCGGGATTGCACGGCTGGTTCCGCTCGAGGTCGAACTCGTAGCCGAATGCGTACTGGAAGCCGGCGTTCTGGCCGGTGTAGAGCAGCCGCCCGCCTTCGTCGATGAACTGGCGCACGGCGAGCAGCTCGTCGTGGGCGAGCCGCGACGCGGTTCCCGGGACCATGCCGGGCTCACGCGTGATCACGTCGTCGCCCGTGTACCAGATCGACGGCGTCGTAGTGGCTCAGGACGCCGAGAGCGCTCGGTGACGTGCGGCCGTTCGCGTCGACGTCGTATACGTCGGCGGCGACACCGTTCGCAGCCAGCGCGTCGAGGTAGTACGAGAGATAGAGCGGGCCCTGTTGCTTGTAGACGGGCGAGATGCCCGTGTAGTCCTCGGCCGCGAGCACGAGCACGCGGGCGCTCGACTCGATCCTCGCGGTGTACGTGAACGATTCGCTCTTGGCTGCGGGGTTGTCCGCATCCTCGAACCAGACCCTCACCGAGTCGCCGGGCGACGTGCCGGTCACGTTCCCACGGACCAGGTGGTAGTAGAAGTCGCCGCCGCTGCCGTAGCGCTCGCCGCCGGCCCACTCCGACGTGGTCGACCGCATGCTCGGGCCCGCCGTTCACCTGGTAGCGGAGCGTCACGGCGCCGAGACTCCGCTTCGCGAGCACCTGCACCGGCTGCGGGTCGCCGTACGAGACACTGAAGCGGAAGTCGCTCAGCGGATTGCCCGACTTCTCGGGGTCGATCGCCGAAGTGTCGAGATAGAAGTCCTTGACCGTCGAGCCGAGGTGCGACACCGGAGCCGAGGGATCCGGCGCCGACTTCGCGAGATCGAGCGCGAAGGGAAGGTTCCGCTGGAACTCCGCTTCTACGAGCGCCTCGTCGTCCGGGAAGACGAACCCGCAGTTGTCGCACCCTTCTGAGAGCTCGGGCGTCCAGCTGAGGGCGCCCGTCTTCGAGTAGGAGTAATCGTCGGTCGTCCCGTTCGTGGTGTAGAGGTCGGCCCCGACACCCGGATCGAAGCCGGCGATAGCCGGCTGCGCATCCGTGCCCGAGTAGGCGAGAAAGAGGGGGTCGTCGAGCGAGGGCGTCGTCATCTGCCACCCGTACGGGTAGAGCAGAAGCTGGCCGTAGGAGTGATAGGTGACGAGGAACTTGAACTTGAGCCTGTCGATCAGCGCCTGGTGCGCCTGCGTCTCGGGCTCCGAGGCAGCCGACGGGCCGCGGTAGGTATCGCTCGAGAACTCTGACGACGACCCCTCGTTGTCGTAGTTCCAGCGCTCGTCGTAGTTCCGGTTCAGGTCGACCCCGTCGCCGACCGTGATCTGCCCGTCGCCGTTGTTGTCGCGGAGGTTCTTCCGCCACAGGCGCTCGACGTCGAACGTGTACTGGTAGCCGTCGGGGTTGGCCACCGGCATGAACCAGAGCTCGCGCGTGTCGAGAAGGTTCTTCACGGCGGGGTCCTTGCGGTAGTTGTCGAGGTAGTAGTGGAGGAGACGGCGCGTCACCTCGGTCGCGATCCACTCCCGCGCGTGAATCGTCCCCATGTAGAGGACGTCGGGTCGCGAGCCGTCCGCGAGCTGGCGGGCGTTCCGCGTGACCTTGAGGGCGATGATCTCCCGCCCCTGGACGGTCCGGCCGAGCACGACGAGCTTGACGAGGTTGGGGTTGCGCTGGGCGAGGCTGTACAGCTCGTCGCGGATCCCTCCTGCCTCGTCGTAGGACCGATAGACCTGGTAGCCGGCCGCGGCCATGGCCTCGGCCTGCTCGCGTACCGTCTGACCGTTGCCGTTTCGGATTGGCTTCGCGTCGATTCCCTGCCCGCGCAGCCGGTCGCGCTGACGCTCGGTGAGCACGAGCTCGAGGTGCACTCCGCCCGCGACCCGTTCGATCCCGTGCCCGAGGTCGTAGCCCTCGCGCGCGAGCTTCGCGGCTGTCCGGGAGTCGACGGTGGCTTCGTACATGTCCAGCGGCTGCACCCCGCCGGCGCCGAATGCCGTTCCAGAGACGGCGAGCAGGACGCCAAGAGCGGTCGCGAACACGGTGAGCCGAGTCAAGAGACTTGGCATCCCCACTCCTTTGGTCAAGCCCCGCCTGATGGTGCGGGGACCGCGCGACCGTAACACGTCGAGACGGGAAAGACGAATGACGGAGACCACACCGAGTCTCGCTTGGAGGCCGAACGCAATCGGGTGGTGGCCGCGCGAACATCGCGCGGCCACCCACCCCCATGCCTTCCTACTTGTGCGCTCCCTGTGAGCTGCCGGAGAGCTCCGGCGGCAGGGCCTGGTCCGGCTTCGAGTAGTCGCAGACTCCGCTCGGGAAGATCTGCTTCAGCCGGGCGACCTCGTCGGCCGTCGGCTCCCACGAGCCGTACAGGCCGTGGGAGATCGCACGCTCCACCGGCTGGAGCGCGCACTGGAAGACGCCGCCCTCGATCGGGCCGCCGGCGACGATCCGCGACGTCTCGAACGTCTGGAACTGCGCTGCGCAGGCCCCCTTCGGGCCGTCGTCGAGGATCCCGTTCCAGACGCCGTCGCCGCTCGCGAGCTGCGACCCGTTCGTGGCGAAGCAGGAGTCGACCGCCGCCGCCGGCTTGTTCTCGGCGACGCTCTTCTCCGGGTGCGCCTTGATGTTCGCCAGCCACTGGTCGAGCACGAGGAACGCCTGCGGTGTCTGGTCGAACTGCGGCGTGCCGGGACGCGCGTCCGTGAACCAGATCACCTGATTCGACGCGTCGCCGTCGTAGTTGAGCAGCCGCTGCCGCGCCGCGAACGACTGGTGCGAGTTGTGCATGTCGAGCCGGTGCTCGAGGTAGTGACGCCAGTCGATCACCGGGATGTCGAGCTTGCCGCGAAAGACCATCCCCGACCGGTAGGCCGCGAACCCCGCCTCGCGGTCGCCCTCGCGCCGCGCGGCCGGCGTTGCGCCGCCGTCGGGCGATAGGCTCATGTTGCGGGCGCTCCACACGTCGATGTTCGCGGGCGACGTGCACGCGGCCGGGACGTATGGACAGCCCTCCTGGACCATCTCGCTCGACGCCTTCCACGAGCCGACGTTCGCGTTCAGGTCGAGGAACTGCTCCGGCGTGATCGCGCCGCTCGTCAGCGCCGAGAGGCCGTACTGGACGCCGACATTGTCCCACGGCGTGCGCGCGAAGCCGGTCTCGTCCGTGCCGTAGATGTTGACAAGGTCGCCCCAGTGGGTCCACTCGACGGGCCCGTGGACGGCCGGGTTGTAGCCGGGCGGCCCTGGCGCAGTCGTCGAGTACCAATGCGGGTTGAGCGCGAGCGGCGAGAGGCCGCGCCACCCGTTGATGCACTCCGACGAGCCGTTCGGGGGCGCCGGCGGCACCCAACCGAGGAGAGCTGCGTACGGGTTCGGGAAGGTGGCCGAGGCGTTGAGTCCCTCGATCAGCGTGCGGTTGACCCACGTCCGCCACATCGAGACCGGGTTCGGCGCGGCCCTCTTGTCCATCCAGTGCTCCAGCAGCTCGCAGTCGCCGACGTGGATCGTCTGCGTGACCATGTCCGGGTACGAGTACTGCGGCACGCCGCCGTCGAGCAGGCCCGGATGGTTCTGCCCGTAGACGTACTGCTGGATCGCGCCGCCGGAGCCGCCGACGCCGATCGTGTACTCAGGCTCCGCGTACGCCGAGACGAACCGGTCCTTGACCATGATCGCCGTCTCGCCGCCGAGCTGAAGGTTGTAGTGCGTGTTCGTGCGAGTGCCGCTCGAGTAGAGGACGGCATAGCCCATCTGCAGGCCGGAGAGGTGGCGCATGTCGCCGCCCGACGCAGCGCCCTGGTAGTGGCCGATCGCCACGCCGCCGGAGAAGCTGAAGAGCGCCTTGCGGTTCCAGGCGGAGAGGTCGGGCGTCGCCACGTTCTGCGAGTGCGGCGAGAGCATCATGATCGAGTACATGAACCGGTTGATCACGCCGCGCTCCCAGCGAAGGATCATCGGCACCGTCTTCCCGTCGATCGTCGTCGTCTGCCGGATCGAGCCCGCAGGCGGCGGCGCAGCCGGGTCGTACGCCAGGAACTCGTTGGCCGCGTTCACGTAGACGAAGGAGACGACGGTCGGCGTCTCGCACGTCGGGGACTGCGGAATCGGCGGCAGGCCCATCCCGGCCGAATTCGAGGTCGAGGAGCAGAGGAACGGCGTCTGGTGCGGGCCGGAGAAGATGGGGCCCTGAAGCGGGTTGTTCACGAGCGTGAGCTCGTCGTAGTGCTTGGTGCCCTTCGCCTTCGGGTGCGAGCCGGCTGCAATCGTGCTCTCCCCAAGCGGGAGCCCGGCGACGACGCCCTCGAGCTGGTGGTTGCCCTCCGGGTCGGGCCCGAAGGCGGCGGTCACGTCGACGCCGTTCAGCGTCACCTGGATGTCGGCCAAGCCGGTGTCCGCAGGCACGGCCACTTCGACCCGTGCATCGCCGCCGGAGACGTACTCCGCCGGGCTCGAGACGACGCTCACCTCGAGCTCTCCCGGCCGCGAGCGCGGTCGGTGCGACGACGAGTGCTGCCAGAGCCACGACGAGCGTGACCACTCTTTTCATTCCTCTCCCCTTTCCATCCTCGTTGGACGCTCGGACTATCGCACGCTCGCGCGACGGGTGGAAGGGACCAGCAGGAGCAGCGCGAACGGCGCCGCCAGCAGCGGCCAGAGGGCGACGTCGAGGCCCCACCGCTCGGCCAGGCCCGCGATCCCGAGCGGCAGCGACGCGTTGAGCGGGAAGAGCGCACCGACCGTCAGCACAAGGCCGCTGGCGCCGGCGAGCGCCCCGTAGAGGCGCGCCTGCAGCACCGAGTACCAGCCGGCGTTGACGAGGGCGATCGCCGCGACCAGTGCGAGCTTCGCCTCGACCGCCGGTACGAGCAGGAAGCCGACGAAGAGCACGGCGCTCGCGGCCGCGCTCACACGCAAGTAGTGCAGCCCGTCAACTCGCCGGAGCAGCGGGATCATCAAGGCGGCACCGGCGAGCCCCGCGCCGGTCCAGACGGCGACCGCGAGGCCGCCGGCCGCGACCGACGTCCCGGCCTCGTCGACGAAGTAGAGCGCGAGAAAGCCGAGGAAGACGTCGCCCAGCAGATCGGAGAGCTCGAGCAGGAAGAGCCAGCGGAAGACCTCGCGGCGTGTGATCGCGCGCAGCGCCTCCCGCAGGCGCAGACGGTCTCCGTCGTCGCCGTCGTCCGGAACGCGGCGGGCTCGCGGCGACGAGCGCGAGCGCCACGACGGCGAAGCCGGCGAAGAGCAAGCGCCAGTCGAGGCCGGCGAAAGCGAACCCGGCCAGGAGAAGCGGCCCGAGCACGGCTCCGACGGCGCCGGCGAACGTCCAGCGGGTCATGTTGTGCTCGCGCCGCTCCGGCTGCAGGTCCATCAGCGACGCCTGCGAGAGCGAGACGAATGCGCCCGAGGCCGGGTAGAGCAGCGCGAACGCTGCGAGCAGCACCCAGAACGACGGCGCCACTGCCGCGAGCATGAGCGCGGCGGCGAATACGAGACCGCCGCCGAGCACGAGAACGCGTCGTCGCCAGGTCACCGACGCGACGCCCAGCACGGGCTCGACGACGAGCGAGACGACGCTCGGGACCGCGAGCAGGAGCCCGATCTCTGCGTACGAGAGCGACAGGTCGTCGCGGATCAGCGGCCACGCCGCCTCGCGCGCGCCGAAGACGAGCTCGTCGAGCAGCTCGATCGCCAGCAGCGCCGCGACGACGCCGCCGAGCGACCTACGGGCTAGGAGTTACCAGGGAGGATGCGTGCGCACGATCTCAGTCTACGCGCGCAGCCCACGCCCCGCCGCGCGCGCGGACGGGCGTGTTTTGGGACTATGGGCGTCGGTGCGGCAGTGCGGCCGCGGACGACGACCGGGCCGCCGAGGGCGACGTTCCAGCCTTCGACGACCGCCTCCGCGCGCAGCGTGTAGCTGCCGTCGGCCGGTCTGCCGAGGTTCGCGTGGTAGCGCTCGTCCTTCTGCTCCCAGCGCATCGGCTCGGAGACGGCGACCGACCCGTCCGCGGCGACGAGCGCCGCCAGCACCGTGTCGACCTGCACCGAATCTCCCGCCGCGTCCGTGATCGTCAGGAACGCGAGCAGGGCGCCGGTACCTCTGTCGCCCGCCACCTGCCAGGCCGTGTCGTAGGCGAAGTACCGCACCGTGCGCGTCTCCGTCGTCTCGTTCCCGACGCGATCGCGGGCGACAACGGTGAGCGTGTTCTCGCCCTCCGCGAGGTCGACGTCGGCCGCAAAGGCGCCGCCGGGTGTGAGCGAGGCCGCGGCGCCGTTTACGGTCACGGAAGCGACACCCGCGTGCGCGTCGCTAACCGTGCCGCTAACGACGAGAGACGGGTCGAAGAAGCCGGCGTGGTCGGCGGGCGTCCACGTGAGCGTCGGCCCGGTGTGTCGAGCGTCACGGTGACGGCGGCCGAAGCGGGTGAGTCGCCGCCGTAGTTGCGCGCGACCGCCGTGAAGACGTTCGGGCCCTCGACCAGAGCCAACCCAGAAACCGCGAACGCACCGTCTCGGGCGGGCTCGGCGGTCGCCACCTCCACCCCGCCGCGCCGGATCGACACCGTCGAGCGGAACTCCGCCGTCCCGGTGACCGAGATCGGCCCGGAGGTCACGAGGGCAGGAGAAGTGGTCGCGAGCGCTGGCGCCGGCGGCGCTGGCTGCTCAACGTCGCGCACCCACGAGATCGCGTTCAAGAAAAGCCGCTCGCCCTCGACGGTCCAGCCGTAGCCCGGCCCGATGAAGTCACTGGCGGCGCCGGCCGACAGCAACAGGTGCAGGCTGTCTGCGCTGCGGAAGTCGTACGCGATCGAGGTACCGAGATCGCCGCCGCGGCCCGCCACGCGAGATCGGGCCAGGTACGGGCCGACGTAGCGGTCGAGGAAGCTGTAGTACGAGTCAGGCGCGAGCGGCGCCGCAGGGGCGGTCAGGCCCGCGAACAGCGGATGCGCGCCGTCGAAGCCGGTCAACGTGACGGCGCCTTCCCGGAAGCCCTGGCCGCCGATCGCGATCTCGTCGGGCCGGTGTTGCGCGAGCAGGCGCAGCCCGCCGTTGAGGACGCCCCAGGTGCCGGTGAAGACGAGGCTCGTCCCTGCCGCGTCGGCCGCGTCGACGACCGCCTCGAAACCGGACGTCGTCGGCGAGCCGCCGTTCACGACGACAACGTCGTAGCGCGCGACGTCGGCGCGCCAGGTCGGCCCATGTCCGCTCCTCGGCCGCGACCTCGTGCTCGCGTAGGAACTCGACGAGCACGCCGTCGACATCACCGAGAACGGCCACGTCGTTGCCTTGCAGCTCCACCGCGAGCGTGGTCGTTTCGCCGCCCGTAACCGTCGCCGCGACCGTCTGCGGCAGGAAGCCGGTCTTCCGGAGCTCGAGCGAGTACTCGCCCGGCAGCAACGCCTCGAACCCGAACGCGCCGGCCGCGTCGGACGTGTCCTCGTCCGTCCGAGACACCCGAGAGGAGCACCTGCACGCCCTCGAGCGGCGCGCCAGAGGCCGAGTCGACGACCGTGCCCGCGATCGCTCCACGCGCGACCGGCGTCTAGGACGACGTCGAGCCGGACGGGCGAGTCTTCCGCGACCTCGACCGTCTGCTCGAACGGCTCGTAGCCGGTTGCAGTGACACGGATCGTGTGGGTGCCGTTCGGGACGCCGAGCCGGTAGCTGCCGTCCGTCGCCGTGGTCGTGCTCAGCTCCGCTTCCACCGCGGTTACCCGCGCTCCCGCCACCGGCTCGCCTTCGGACGTGACGGTGCCGAACACCTGACCCTGCGCCGCGTCCTCGCGCCCACTCGACGGTGTTCAGGTAGATCCGCTCCGCCGTCGGCGCTCCAGCGCTCGCCCGGTGCTACCGAAGCTCGAGGCGCCGAGGCTCCCGAGCAGGACGTGGACGCTCGTCGGCGAGGTGAAGCGGAAGCCGACGCCGTCGCCGAGGTCGCCGCCCTTCGCGGGAGCGCCCTAGCTTCGCGAGCGACGTCCCGCTGTAGCCGAGGAAGAACTCGTACTGCTGGTTCGACGTGCCGCCGGCCGGGTTGCGCATCAGCTCGATCGGCTCGCCGACCGTGAACCCGGCGAAGATCGGGTGCTCGACGGTCGGTCGGTAGTAGATCTCCTGCTGCGCGAACGAGTGAGTCACCGTCGCCGGGTCGCCGGTCGCGGTGCGCAGCGTCCGGATCGAGCCGGTCCCGTTTTTCTGGCCCGCGAAGACAACCGACGGCCCGCCGGCCGCGGCGGCGTCCAGGAAGGTCGTCAGCTCGGCGTTCGTCGGCTGCGTCCCGGAGCCGTTGAGGATCGACCAGATCGACCGTCGCCGAGCTCGCCGACATGCTGCTGGACGTCCGCCCAGCTCCACGGGACGACCGCATAGCCGTTCCCGGTCAGGAACGTCGTGATCTCGGCTCTGGAAGTCGCCCGCCACCGCCACGATCGGCGAGGCTTCGAGCTGCACGTTGAGCGTGGTCGTCGCGCCCGCCGTGACCACTACAGGCAGCCGCCGGTGCAGGAAGCCGTCCTTGCGAACGACGAGCGTGTAGGTGCCGACCGGGACGCCGTCGAGCCGGTAGCGGCCGTCGGCGCCCGTCTCGCCCGGAGATAGGCGTATCCGCGAGCGTGAGCGACGCACCGGCGACGGGCGCGTCGGCCGGGTCGGTCACGAGCCCCGCGATCGACCCGCTCGCGTTCGATGTGAGCACGATATCAACCTGGCGGATGTCGCCCACGGCGACGGTGACCGAGACGCTGTGTCGTCGCGTGGCCGAAGGCGCTCACCTCGAGCGTCCACGTTCCCGGCTGCAGCGGGACGAGGAACGAACCGTCGCCGGCGCGGCCGGGGTACGTCTTCCCGGTCTCGAGCACCTTGACCGTGCTCGCGATCGTGCCGCCGGCGCTCGAGCGGACGGTCCCGCGCGCCTCGGCGGCAAGCGGAGGTCGCATCGAGCGCGTAGCTGAGGGCGTTGTGGAAGAGCCGCTCGGCCTGCGGCGTCAGCAGCTCCGCGGGCTCGCCGCCGACCGGCGGCCAGGTGTAGAAGCTGGCCGCGAAGCTCGAGAAGAGCACGTCGACGCTCGACGCGGTGCGGCCGCGATACGCGATCGCCGATCCCGCGCACGCCGTCGCTGCCGGTGCGCAGGTTGGCCACCGTCGTGCCCGAGTAGCCGTTGAACCACGTGTGCTCGCCGTTCGACTCGATGATCGGCACGCGCTCGCCGAGCGCGAAGCCCGCGGTGAGCGGATGGGCGGCGACGATCTCAGCCTCGACGATCCCGCTCGTGCGGTCCTCGCCGACTGTCGCCGGGTTCTCCCTCGTACTGGCTCAGGTGCCGGATCGAGCCGCGCTGGAACTGCTCGAGCCAGACCACGGGCACGTGCGCGCGGTTCGCGGCGTCCTGGAACGCTGCCAGCCCCGCGGCGCCCGGATCGAGGCGCGGAAAGTCGCCGAGGTTCGCAACGACCAAGTCGAGCTCCGCCAGCCGCTCCGTGTCGCCCCAGCCGATCTCCTCGGGCAGGTAGCCCCACTCGGTCGAGGTAGCCCTTCATCTTGTCGGTGCACCCGTCGTTCTGCTGGCAGTCGTCGATCACGCCCACGTTCGGGGAGGAGCGGAGCCGCGACGTCGCGCCGCGTCGTCTCGCCGCCCGTGACGACGACGCCCTCGACGAGGAAGCGCACGTGGCCGGCGGCCCTCGATCTCGAGTGTGTATGTGCCGGGCTCGACGTTCGTCAAGCGTGTAGGAGCCGTCGTCCGCGGTCGTGGTCGTCTGCGCGGCCTCCCGACCAGACGCACCGTCGCTCCCGGCCAACGGCGTCGCCGGGCTCGGCCTGCGGCGAGAGGTCGCCCGCGCTCGTAATTGTCCCCGTCGACGGTGCCCGACGTTCGTGAGCGCGAGCTCGACGTCGAGCTGCGTCACCTCGTTCGCCGTCTAGCGCCACCGGCAGGCTCCGGGCGACGTAGCCGAACGCGCTCACTTCGAGCGTGTACGAGCCCGGCGGCATGCGGCAGCTCGTAACTGCCGTCGGCGCCGCATCTGCGGTCGAGAGACCCGTCTCTGCGATCCGGACGGTGGCGCCCGCGATCGGCTCGCCGCTCGGCGTCCGTGACGCGGCCCGCGACTGCCGAGAGGCCGGGCGCCGCCGCCCAGCGGACGGCGTTCAGGAAGACGCGCTTCCCGTCCTCCGTCCAACCGGCAGCCGGGCTCGCGAGCGTGCTCGCCCCGAGCGCCTCCCAGCAACAGCCGCACGCTCGTCGGCGTCCGCGGCTCGTAGGCCGCGCCGGTCACCTAGCACGCCGAGCTCGTTCGTCCCGAAGCGCGCCAGCTCGATCCCCGAGTAGCCGGTGAAGTACGCGCCCCACTCGTCGCCGGCGAGAACCTGGATCCGGCCCTCCGGAAGCCCGGCGAAGAGCGGATGGCCGGAGACGGTCGGCTCGAAGAAGGGGTCGCCGTCGGAGGAGACGAAGTCGCGCGCCGCCGGGTCGCCGAGGTGATTGCGCAAGAGGCGGACGCCGCCGCACGGAGCTGAGCGCGTACTCGATGAAGATCGCGCTCTTGCCGGCCGCGTCGAGCGCTGCGAGGTGCGCTTTGAACGCGGCCTCGCCGGGGTCGGTCGGGTTGTTGAGGATCAGGACGTCGTAGTCTTCCGAGCGTCGTCGATCGCCTCCCAGCCGGTGGCCGTAGCAGTCGATCTCGTTCGCGTTCAGGAACGCGGTGATCGTGCCGTTGTGGTCGCCGAGCACGGCGACGCGGAGGGCAGGCGTCGAGCTCGACAGTCGATCTCGGTGGCCGCGCCGTCGGCGACGACGACGTTCTCGACGACTCTGGTGCCGAAGCCGGTCGCGCCAATCTCGACGCTGTAGGTGCCGCCTGGAACGCCGTCGATCGGTGAAGCGTCCGTCGGCACCGGTCGTGGCAGCGGCGCGGGCCGCTCCCGAGCACCTCGACACGCGGCTCCCGCGATCGGAGCGCCGCCCGCGGCGCTCCGTCACGATCACCGGTGACGGCGCCGAGCCCAGCTCGAGGCCAGCTGCGCGTCGACGCGTCGTCGTCTCGCCGTCTGCGATCGTCGACCGCGACGCTCCTGCGGGCGTATAGCCGACCCGCTCGAAGCGGAGCGTGTAGCGAGCCGGCGGGCAGGAGCAGGCGGTAGGTGCCGTCGGCCGCCGCGATCGGTGCTCTCGCCTGTCTCGACGACGGTCACCTTGACGCGGCGAGCGGAGCACTCGCCGCGTCGGTCACCGTACCGGCGGCCGCGCCGAAACTCGACGTCCAGCGCGTACCCGATCGCGTTGTCGAAGACACGTGCCGCAGCGTTCGTCCAGCCGCTCGTCGGCCCCGTCCACGGGCTCGCGCCGTGCAGCGAGAGGAGCACGTGGACGCTGCCGAACGTACGTGGCTCGTAGCCGATCGCCGAGCCGACGGTCCGGCCCTGCTCGCCCACGTACACGTCCGCGACCGAGCGGCCGCGCGTAGCCGCTGACCACGCGTACTCGGTCTCGCGCGCGAGCGCATCCACCCGCTCGCCGACCGTGAGCCCAGTCCGTGAGCGGATGCTCGTCTGCGCGCGACGAAGCTGATCTCGCCATCGTTGAAGCCGCTCGCCTGTCGTCGGCCGGATCGCCGGTATACCGCGAGAGGTGCAGCAGCGAGCCGTAGCTGATCCCCCAGGTGTCGAGGAAGATCAACGCTCGACCCCGGCCGCGTCGGCGTTCGCGACGAAGCGCTCGGAACACCTCCTCGCCCGGGTCGTCCTGCGAGCCGTTCGCGACGATCACGCGCGTAGTCGCCCGGCCGGTCGGCGATCGCGGCGATCGTCGTCGCCTCGACGCGGTAGCCCTTCGCCATCGAGCGAGCGCGTGAGCGCACCCTGGTGATCGCCCGTGACGGCGATCTCGTAGCGCTGCAGCGTCACCGGCGACGACCGTCTCCTCGCCGGCGGCCACCGTTACATCCGTGGCGAACGGGACGTAGCCGCCCAGCCGGGCGGTCAGCTCGTAGGAGCCGGCCGCGACCGACGCGAACGCGAAGGAGCCGTCCGCCGCAGTCGTCGCCGGCTCGAGTGGTGTTCCGGCGAGCGGCGACGCTGCACGCCCGCGAGCGGCGTCGCCGCGCCTCGTCCCGGACGGTGCCGCGCGAGCGATCCGCTCGCGACCGGCTGCGAGGGAGAAGTCGTGCGTCTCAACCTCTGGCCGCTGCGGATCCGTCAGCGTCGCGCGCTCGCGATGTCGATGGCCGTACGCGAAGCGCCTCCACGACGTACTCGCCCGGGCGATGCTCGAGCTCGAACGCGCCCGTGGCCGGGTCGGTGCGGGTCGAGACGCCGCTCGCGCGCGACGCGCACCTCGGCGTCCAGCGGCGCGCCGTCCGGGGCCGGTGACCGTGCCCTCCACCGTCCCGGGCGACTCGTAGGCGTGGACGCCGCCGGCCCGGTCGGCAAGGATGAGGCGGCCGTCCGCGAGCGCCGGCGCCGAGAGCACGTTGTCCGCGACGACGTCGTCCCAGAGCAGCTCGCCGCGAGTAGGCGTCGAGCGCCCAGACGCGGTGGTCCTGCTGCGAGCCGCCGACGAGGACGCCGTCCGCGGCGAGCTGGCTGTTGCGAGACCGCCGAGCCGATCGCCGTGCATCCATCTCACGCTCGCCGGTCGCGCGGTCGTAGGCGACGACCCAGTTGTTCGTGCTCGAGCCGGCGACGACGAGGTCGCCGAAGACGACCGGCGCGTTGCCGGCGCCGTCGCCGTGTCCTTCGGCCTCCCAGTCGCAGCTCGCCGGTCGCCGCGTCGACCGCGAGCACGCTGCCGGCGCCGCTGTCGAAGTTGTTCGTCGCGACGTAGAGGCGCCCGCCGTCGTAGGTCGGTCATCGCCGCGAAGCTGTCGGTGGAGCGCGTCAGCGACCAGAGCTCTCTCGCCGCTCGCCGCGTCGAAGGCGGCTAGCCGCTGCGCGTCGTAGCTCGCGGCGTAGACGCGGCCTCCGCCGACCGCAGGCGCGAAGTAGATCTGGGCGCCGACGAAGGCCTTCCAGCGGAGCGAGCCCGTCACCGCGTCGAGCGCGTAGAGCCAGCCGCCGTTCCCCTCGCCCCAGCCGGTGCCGAAGTAACGGTGCCGTCGACCACCGTCGGCGCGGTGTACGTGAGGCGGTCGCCGGTCGCGTACGCCCAGATCGGTCTCGCCGGTCGCCGCGTCGAGCGCGTGGAACTGCCGCTGTCGCCGCCGCCGACGTAGACCCTGCCGTCGACGACCGCCGGCGTCGAGCGGAACGCCGCGCCCGTCGTGAACGTCCACAGCGTCGAGCCGTCGTCGAGATCGAGCGCGTTCAGGCGCCCGTTGTCGAACGGCGACGTAGACGCGCCCGTCGGAGACGACGGCGAGGCGAAGAGGATCTGGCCGGCGAGATCGACCGACCACGACTCGGTCAGCGCGCCGGCCGCGAGCTCCTCGGCCGAGAGGCCGGTGCGCGCCGGGTTGTTCTGGTACTCGGCCCAGCTCGGCCTCGACCGCGCCGCCGAGCCGTTCGAGCGCGAAGTCGACCGTCGTGTCGCCGTCGAGCGTCGACGCTCCTGCGTCGCGCGCTCGTGCCCGACCGCCTCCGCGCCCACTTCGTAGCTCGCCCGCGGCGACCTCGAGCGAGTACGCGCCCGTCCTCGTCGGTGTACGCGGGCTCGCAGCGGCGTGTCCGTCGACGCGGACGCGCGCGCCCGCTACCGGCTCGCCGCCGGAGCGGACCGTTCCGGAGAGCGTGTGCACGGCGGCCGCAGCGAGCGAGAAGTCGCGCGTCCGAGCTCGCCCGGCGTCGAGCGTCACCTCGCGCGTTCTGGCCGACGAAGCCGTACGCCGAGTCTCGACCGTCCACGTCCCCTCGCGCACGCGCAGCTCGTAGAAGCCGGTCGTCGCGTCGCTCGTCGTCTCGAGGCCGAGCGCCGGGATCGCGACGCTCGCGCCGCGATCGGGCCTTCCGGGCCTCTGACGATCCCGGTGAGCGTCCCCGAGAAGCGCGCGCGCGTGATCGCGGCGTACGCGTCCGCGATGCCGGCGCCGTAGTTGTCGTTCGGGAGCTTGCCCATGTGCGGCTCGCCGTGCGGGCGCTCGTCGAGCAGCGTCTCCCGCGTCGCCTCGACGCTCAGGTCCGGCTGCGCCGAGAGGAGCAGCGCGACGACTCCGGTCAGGTGCGGCGTCGCCATCGAGGTGCCCGAGATCGTGTTGTAGTCGCCCTCCCGAGCTGCCGCGGCCAGGAGGAGGTGATCTGCACGCCCGGGCGCTCAGCTGCGGCTTCACGTAGCGGACGCCGTCCCAGACGACCGGTCCCGCGGCTCGAGAAGGAGGCGATCTGGTCGTTGATGTCGGTCGCGCCGACGCCGAACGACTCCGGGAAGCTCCCCGGTGAGCCGACCGTGCCGGTGCCGGGGCCGTCGTTCCCGTTCGCGAATGCCGGGAAGATCCCGGCCGCGACCCACGCGCGCACGTCCTCGAGGAACTCCGTGTTCAGCGTCGCCGCCGAGCCCCACGAGTTGTTGACGACGTCTCGGTGCCTTCGCCGGGTCGCCGCCCGGGGCGAGCATCCACTGGAAGCCGTCGTGGATGATGCTCGAGCTCGTCGAGCCCGTGTCGCGGAAGATCTTGACAGCGATCCACTCGGCGTCGGGCGCGACGCCGACGATCTCGCCGGGCGCACCGCCGACGATCGAGCCGTGACGTGCGTGCCGTGCCCGTGCCCGTCGCCCGGCTCCGCGTAGTTCTCGCCCGTCGCCGCGTACCAGTTCGCGCTCGCTGTCGCCGTTGCGGCCGCGCCAGCGGCTCGCCAGCGCCGGATGACCGCCGTCGACGCCTGAGTCCATCACGCCGACGACGACGCCCTTGCCCGTGTAGCCGTACTCGCCCCAGGTCTTCGGCGCGTTCACCTTCTCGAGGCTCCAGGTCGGCAGGCGCGGCTCGGAGACGACCTCCGGGAGCACGATCTCCTCGTCGAGCTCGATGCTCTCGACCTCCGGGTGCTGCTTCGAGCTGCTCGAGCGTCCCGCGGCTGACCGTCGCGGCGCTCCCCAACGGCGTCGCGATCCGATAACAGTTGCGGCAGTACGCGCATGGAGGACAACCGTCTCTCACCGCCCCAGCTCCTCCGGCTCGCCGCCGTCGTCTTCGTCGTCGCCTGGTTCCTGCTGCCGGGATTGCGCGACTGGATCCCGGTCTGGCTTCCCTTCCTCGCCCTCGCCGCACTCGAGGCCAGCTTCCTCGTCTCGGCCTGGCGCGAGCGCGGAACCGCGCCGCCGCGGCGGCGCCGAGGCCCGCAAGACACCGACATCGAGGAGTTCGGCGGCGAGGAATGGCTCGAGCCGGTGCTCGTCGAGGTCGACGGTCAGCAGGTCTGGCTCCCGACGCTCGACGAGGACGCCGAGCCCGTTGAGCGGCCGGCACCACGGCCGCGGACCCGCGGCCCCGGTCTCAGGCTGCGGACGATCGTCGTGGCGGGGCTCGTGGTGCTGGCCATCGCCCTGTTCGTCCTGCCCGACCGCGGCTGGGACAGCCTGGACGAGGCCGAGCAGGCACGCACCGAGGCGCGGCTCTCCGCGGAAGCGGCCCGGATCGCCGGCCAC
Organism: uncultured Gaiellaceae bacterium; assembly: GCA_963802765.1. Classification (GTDB taxonomy): domain Bacteria; phylum Actinomycetota; class Thermoleophilia; order Gaiellales; family Gaiellaceae; genus Gaiellasilicea. Next base: position 537,814 of record CAWDJZ010000007.1, on the reverse strand, counting down.
GAGGCCCGCGTCCACTGCGACGCCGAGGGTGAGGCGGTCGGCATCGTCCAGCACGCGGACGGGCTCGCCGAGGTCGGCGGCACGAACGCCTTTCTCACGCCCGAGATCTGCTTCCGGCTCCACCGCGTGACCGAGGGCGACGAGGGCCCGTTCAGCCAGACCGCGCGCGCAATCGCCGTGCTCGCGCACGAGGCGTGGCACCTCCGCGGCGAGTCGGACGAGGGCGTCACGAACTGCTACGCGTTCCAGAGCGGGGTCTCGCTGGGAGAGCGGCTCGGCCTCTCGGAGCGGACCGCGGCCCGGATGATGCGCCAGCAGCTCGCCGACAACGCGACCTTCGCCCGCTCCGCGTCCGACTACCTCGTGCCGAGCGAGTGCCGCGACGGCGGCCGCCTCGACCTCGACCCAGGCAGCGACCGGTTTCCCTAGGCCGGATCGGGCGTCGCGGCGAAGGCCGTCAGCGCGTCGATCGGGACGACCTCGAGCGCGCGGGCGTGCGTCGCGCCCAGGACGACCGGCGGCGCGTAGCCGGCGCGATGCGCCTCGAGCCACCGCTCCGCGCAGACGCACCAGCGATCGCCGGGCTCGAGCCCTGAAAAGCCCCACTCCGGCCGCGGCGTCGAGAGGTCGTTCCCGGCCAGGCGGCTGAACTCGAGGAACTCCGCCGTCATCACGGCGCAGACCGTGTGCGAGCCGACGTCCTCAGGCCCGGTCGAGCAGCAGCCGTCTCGGAAGAACCCGGTCACCGGCGCGTTCGAGCACGGCAGCAGCTCGCCGCCGACGACGTTCACGTCCGGATCGCGGCTCATCGACCGAAGCGTAACGTAGGTACTCTGTGGTCTCGTGATCTCCGGCCTCTTTCGACTTTCGTTCCCGACGGAGGCCGCCATGAAGATCGCCGCGCGCGACTGCCGCGCGAGGGCGTTCACCACGGAGCTGTCCGAGGAGCCCGGCGATTGGCACGTGCTGGCCCGACGCAGGGATCTCTTCCCCGCGAGCGAGTGCGACCGCTACGCCGGCCGCCTACGCCTGATCGCCGTCGAGCACGACGGCACGTATGACGGGTTCCGACCGGACGAGCTTCCGGCCGAACTCTCGTAGTTCAGCGCCGCCGCCGCCGCCGCTGGCCGCCCGGCCGGAGGGCTTCGGCTTCGTCGCGACCGACATCCCGGAGGCGACGAACTGCTCGCCGTGGCCGAGACGCGTGGCGAGACGGCCGACGTCGTTCCGCTGATCCGGCAGCACGAGCGTGACGCCGGTGCCGCTGCGCCCGGCGCGGCCTGTGCGGCCGACGCGATGGACGTAGTCGTTGTCGCCCTGCGGCGGGTCGAAGTTGATCACGTGCGTGATGTCGTCGACGTCGAGGCCGCGGGCGGCGACGTCGGTGGCGACGAGCGTCGAGACGCGACCCGACTCGAACTGCGCGAGCGCCCGCTCGCGCTGGTTCTGCGAGAGGTTGCCGTGCATCGCGACCGCCTTGATCCGGTGCTGCCGCTCGAGCTTGCGCGTGAGCTTGTCGGCGCCGTGCTTCGTCCGCACGAACACGAGCGCGAGCCCGCGGTCGACGGCGAGCTGCTCGACCAGGCGGTCGAGCTTGTCCTCGTGCGTGACCGGGACGAACGCGTGCTCCACCTCGCCCCGCTGCGCTTCTGCGGGCAGCGCCGCCCGGACGTGCGACGGAGTGACGGTATAAGCGCGGGCCAGCTCGGCGACGGCGCCGTCGAACGTGGCCGAGAAGAGCATCGTCTGCCGGTTCGCCGGCACCGTACGCAGGATGCGGTCGACCTGCGGCTTGAAGCCCATGTCGAGCATCCGGTCGGCCTCGTCGAGGACGAGGACGCGGACGTCGGCGAGGGAGACGGCGCGCCGCTCCATCAGGTCGTGCAGCCTGCCCGGTGTCGCGACGAGGACGTGCGCGTCGCGCGCCTTCTTGATCTGCACCGCGATCGGGGCGCCGCCGTAGACGGTCTCCACGCGCAGGCCCTTGGCCTTGGCGAGCGGACGCAGGTCGGCGGCGACCTGGCCGGCGAGCTCGCGCGTGGGCACGAGGACGAGTGCCCCCGGCCGCGCGGTCGAGCCGGCCGTCCGCTCGACGAGCGGCAGGCCGAAGGCGAGCGTCTTACCGGAGCCGGTCGGCGACTCGGCGAGAACGTCGAGGCCGGCCAGCGCGTCCGGCAGGACGAGGCTCTGGATGGCGAAAGGATGAGCGATGCCGGCCGCCTCGAGCGCACGAATGACGGGTGCGCTGACGCCGAGCTCCTGGAATGACTGTGACACGTTGTTCGACTCCTTGGGTACGAGCAGGTTCGAGATGCAACTGACCTCGAACAACCCAAAAAGGAGGAACGAGAAGCTAGATCTCCACGGAACCGGTCGGCTCCGTGCGACCACGGTAGCAGCAGACGGCCGCAGTCTTATGCGGGGATGCCGCGATCGACTAGTTCTCGACGATCCGGCCCGGCGTCTTCGCCGCGAGCTTCTTCGCGGCGCGCTTCTCCTTCAGCGACATCGCCGGCTTCTTCTTGCCTTCGTGCTTCGGCTTCTGCGCACCCTTCATGGCTCGAAGTCTCGCAGAGCCGCGGCGAGGAGGCCAGCCCCTACGTTGCCGGGGCGCGCGCGACCGCCTCGATCTCGACGAGGATGCCCTCCGGCAGGCTGACCCCGACAGTCGACCGCACCGGGTACGGCTCCTCGAAGTACTCGCGGTAGACCTCGTTGAATGCCGTGAAGTTGCCGAGGTCGGTGAGAAACGCGTTCACCTTGATCACGTCGTCCAGATCGCAACCCGCCGCCTGGAGGCACGTGCGGATGTTCTCCAGCGCCCGCCGGCACTGCCCACCGACGTCCTCGGCCACGAGCTGTCCCGACTCGTCGAACCCGACCTGCCCGGCGGTGAAGACGAGATCGCCGCTGACGACGACGGGGGAGTACGGCGCCGCCGGCCGCGCCAGACCCTCGGGTTGAATCGCATTCCTCATCGCTCACCTCACCTTTCCACGCGCCGCTGTCGGCAGCGTTTCGACGACTTCCCCGCTCCGGTGCATCACGATCTCGTCGTGCATGTTCGCGGCCGTGCACGCATGGTTGGGGACGATCGTGACCCGGTCACCGATTTCGGGCGGAGGGTCGCAGCGGCTGACGTCGACGTACCCGTGCTCCTCGTTGAGCGCGTACACCTCCGCCTCCGGGTACTCGACGAGCAGGCCGTGTCCGGTCACGCCGATCGCCGGATCCGACGTGAGCGTCTTCGACCCCGCATCGATGATCGCCCGCTCTCGCGTCGGCCGGCTGACGACGGTGGCGACGATCCGCAGCGCACAGTCCTCGAGCGGCACCGAGCCGTTCGCAATGCAGGCGCGGTCGCCGTAGATGTACGTGCCCACACGGAGCTCGTCGACGACACCGAGCTCGTGCGTTCGTCCGGCCATCGGCGTCCCGCCACCGCTCACCCGCTCGACCGAGAGCCCGCGCGCCGCGATCACCTCGCGCGCGGCCCGGAGCCACGGCGCCGTCTCGGGTAGCGACGGGTAGGTCATCAGCCCGGCGAAGCGCAATCCGTCGAGCCCGTCGACGAGCTCGGCCAGCTCGGCCGCCTCCTCCGGGCTCTGGACGCCGGTCCGGCCCAGGCCCGTGTCGCACTCGACCAGGAAGTCGACCTCGACCCCGTGCCGGGCGAGCACCGGGGAAAGGCCCTCGGCGACCGCCGCCGAGTCGCCGACCACGGTCATCTTCACGCGGCTCGCCAGCGCGGCGAGCCGCTCCGCCTTCGCCTCGCCGACAAGCGGGAACGAGACGAGAATGTCCTCGAAGCCCGCGTCGGCCATGACCTCGGCCTCGCCGAGCTTCTGGCAGGTGATCCCGACCGCTCCGGCCTCGAGCTGGAGCCGGGCGAGCTCGGGCAGCTTGTGGGTCTTGATGTGGGGCCGCAGCGCGACCCCGTGCTCGTCGCAGTAGGCCTGCATCCGGGACACGTTCCGCTCGATCGCGTCGAGATCGGCGGTCAGCACCGGCGTCTCGAGCTCGGAGAGCCGCACCTAGGCGCTCGCCTGCGTCGAGAGGGCGCCGTCGCGCAGGGCCGCCGTCGCCCGCGCGGCCTGAGCCGCAATCCACTCGAGGTCGGTGTCCGACCGTGGCGCCTCGCGGCCGACGAGCTCGCTGCCGAGCGCAATGACGGTCGCTCCGGCATCGAGGTAGGCCTGGACCTCGTCGATCCGGACACCGCCCGTGGGGATGAGCGCGATCGTTGGGAACGGGCCGCGGAGGGCGCGCAGGTACGCGGGCCCGCCGCACGACGCCGGGAAGAGCTTCATCACGCGCGCTCCGGCGGCCGTCGCGGCCAGGATCTCGGTCGCTGTGAAGACACCCGGCACGGGCTCGATCCCGCACTCGAGCGCGGTCTCGACCACCTGGGGGACGAGCCCCGGGCTGACGACGAATCGGGCGCCCGCCGCCGCCGATGCACGCACCTGTTCGGAGTCCACGACAGTGCCGACCCCCACCGTCCTCCCATCACCGGCGGCTTCGGCGACCGCGGCGAGGGCACCGGGCGTGTCGATCGTCACCTCCACCTGCTCGATCCCACCGCGGACGAGCGCCGCCATTGCGCCCGACACGTCCCCGCCCTCGTGGAAACGCACGATTCCGACCAGCGAGCCGGAGCCGAGCACGGTTGTCTCGAACACCGGCCGACGCTATCTCAGGTGAGGTTGTAATGCAAGCATGTTGTCATTACAGTATCCCCGGCCGTGAGCGAAGCATCTACAGCGCCCCAGCGCGCCACAGAGATCGCGGGGACGATCGACAAGGCGTCGCCGGTCCCGTTCTACTACCAGCTGCGGCAGCTGCTCGAACGGGCGGTCGCCGACGGCGTGCTCGCCGCGGGCGAGCAGATCCCGACGGAGGCCTCGCTGTGCGAGCGCTACGACGTCAGCCGGACCGTCGTCCGCCAGGCGCTGAGCGACCTCGAGCGAACCGGTCTCGTCACCCGGCTCAAAGGCAAGGGGACGTTCGTCGCGGAGCCGAAGGTCTCGGAGTTCGTCGCGCAGTCGCTGACGAGCCTGCACGAGGACCTGAGCGCCCGGGGCGAGCGGCTGACGACGAAGGTGCTGCGGCTCGAGGTGGAGCCCGTGTCGCCCCACGTCGCCCCGATGCTCGAGCTGCAGGAGCCCGAGCCGATCGTGCTGCTGGAGCGGTTGCGGTTCCTGCGCGGCGAGCCGCTCGTCGTCACGACCGCCTACATGCCCCATTCGATCTGCGCTCCGATCCTCGAGCTCGACATGAGCGATCGCTCCCTTTTCGAGACCTATGAGCAGGAGCTCGGGCTCACGCTCCACCGCGGCACGCGCGCGATCGAGGCGCGCACGGCGACCGGCGAGCTGGCCCAGCACCTCGGCCTGAACGAAGGAGCACCCGTCCTCGCCTTCACCGGGGTCACCTACCTCGACGACGGCCGCCCGATCGAGTACTTCGTCGGCCTGCACCGGGGGGATCGCAGCCGCTTCGAGACGGAGCTGTTTCGCCCGTCCGGAACAGCCGACCTGGCCGCCGCCCGCGCCGCACACGTCGCCAGCTGATGGGCCACGCCCTCGAGCTCGGGCTGATCGGCTCGGCCTGGCACGGGACGTCGCTCGGGGTGCTCGAGGGGATCGCGAAGACGAAGGAGATCGGCTTCGACGCTACGACGTCTTCGAGGACCCGCTGACGACGAGCGACGACGAGCGCCGCGCGATCAAGGAGACGTGCGAGGAGCTCGGGTTGCCGATCCGCTCCGCCGTCTGCATCGCACTCGGCCTCGTCGACTTCGTGCCCGCCGTGCGCCGATTCACGCTCGACCGCTGCAAGGCGTACATCGACCAGCAGGCCTACTTCGGCGGCCGCAACGTGCTGCTCGTGGTCGGCGAGTACTACTGCGACCTGCAGGTGTTCTCGAAGGAGCAGATCTTCGGGCTCGTCGCGGAGAACCTCCGCGAGCTCGCCGAGCACGCGGAGGCACGGGGAATCGAGCTGGTGATCGAGCTCGAGCCGTTCAAGCATGCGGTGGCAGGGAGCGTGCACGAGCTCGCCCGCCTGATCCGCGAGGTCGACCATCCCGCCGTCAAGGGGAACGCGGACGTCTCGCACCTGCACCTCTCGGGCGCGTCGTTCGACGACGTCGCGGTGCTGGCGGGGATGATCGGGCACGCGCACGTCTCCGACTGCGACGGCAAAGTGCACGGCGACATGCCGCCCGGACGCGGCGTCACGCCGATCAAGGAGTATCTGCAGGCGATCCTCGACACGGGCTTCACAGGCACCGTGTCGGTCGAGCTCGAGCGGGTCTCGGAGCCCGACCGCATGGTCGAGCTGGTCGAGGAGTCGTATCGGGAGACCGCGCGCATCCTTGCCGAGCTCGGGGCACGCGACCCTGCCGCAGCTGATTCAACTGCATGGCCGGTCCCTTCGACCTGACCGGACGCCGCGCGCTCGTCACGGGCGGCGGCGGCGGGATCGGGCGCGGGCTGGCGCGGGCGCTCGTCGACGCCGGTGCGAGCGTGGCGGTGCTCGGCCGCTCGCAGAGCGCGGAGGAGGCGGCCGCCGAGCTGGGCGGCGTCGCCGTGCGGGCGGACCTCGCAGACCGCGAGGATCTGCGCCGCGGCTTCGACGAGGCGGTCGAGCAGCTGGGCGGGCTCGAGATCCTCGTCAACTCCCACGGCATCGGGAGGGCCGCCGAGGCAACGGAGCACACGCTCGACGACTGGAGCGAGGTGATCGAGGTCAACCTGACGGCGACCTTCGAGCTCTGTCAGCTCGCCGGCCGGATCATGGTCGAGCAGGGAAAGGGCAAGATCGTCAACATCGCCTCGCTGCTCAGCTTCCAGGGCGGGCTCCGCGTCTCGTCGTACGCGGCGAGCAAGGGCGGTGTCTCGCAGCTGACGATGGCGCTCGCGAACGAGTGGGCGCCGCGCGGGGTCAACGTCAACGCGATCGCTCCGGGCTACGTCAAGACGGCGCTGAACGCCCGGATCTGGCGCGACGATCCCGAGCGGACGGAGCAGATCAGCGTCCGCATCCCCGCCGGCCGCTGGGGCGAGCCCGCCGACATCGGCGGCGCCGTCGTCTTCCTCTGCTCGGCGGCGTCCGACTACGTGCACGGCGTGACGCTGCCGGTCGACGGCGGCTGGCTGGCCCGCTAGTGGAGACGTCGATCTTCTGCTTCGCGACCGACCTCGCGGACGAGGGAATCGAGGCCGTGCTGGACAACGTCGAGCGCCGCGGCGGCCTCGGCGGCGTCACCGTCGCCGCGGCCTACCACGAGGGCCGCGACGTCTTCCCGCACAACCCGTCCGCAAGGTGCGGTTCCTCGAGAGCGGCGCGGTCTTCTTCCCGCCCGGACCGGCGCTCCGTGCGGCGCGGCTGCAGCCGCCCGTGAGCGAGGCGGCGCATGTGCTGCCCGAAGTCGTCGCCGCCGCCGGCCGGCGCGGCCTGGCCGTGCGAGCGTGGACGGTCTTCCTCCACAACGGCGCGCTCGCCGCCGCGCACCCCGAGTGCGCCCCCGAGAACGCGTTCGGCGACCGCTACGTGACGGAGCTCTGTCCCGCGAACCCGGATGCCCGCGCCTACGCCCGCGCGCTCGCCGCCGACATCGCCGGCGCTCGGCGTTGCCGGCATCTGCTCGGAGGCGCTCCACTACCTCGGCCTCGAGCACGGCTATGCGCACGAGCGCTACTTCGTCCCGCTCGGGCCGCGTACGCGCTACCTGCTCGGCCTCTGCTTCTGCGAGCACTGTCTCGCCGCGGCGCGTGCGGCGGGTGTCGACGGGGAGGCAGTGCGTCGCGGCGCGCGCGAGGCGATCGAGCGCGCGTTCACAGGCGACGACCCGGGCGGCGAGCCCGAACGCGACGAGTACGCGCGCGTCCGCGAGCAGGTCGTCGCGTCGCTGGTCGCCGAGGTCGCCGAGGCGGCCGGCGAGACGCCGTTCGAGTTCATCGAGCTCTCGGGCGCGGTCAAGGGCTACGCCGACGGCCGGCCGACAGGCGCCCCGGCGCCCTCGATCGCATGGCAGCTCGGCGTCGACGTCGACGCCGTCGCCCGCGCCTGCGACGGGATCGAGGCGATCGGCTACGCAGCCGACCCGGAGCGGGTCCGCGGCGACCTCGAGGCGTACGGCGACGCCGCGGTGTCCGTCATCCTCCGCCCGTCCACCCCTGACTGCGACTCGGTCGAGAACCTGCGCGCGAAGGTCGACCTCGCACGCGAGCGCGGCCTACGCCGCGTGGACTTCTACCACTACGGCCTCATGCGGCTGGACGCGCTGGACTGGATACGCGGCGCCCTGACGCCCTGAGGGCCCGGCCGGCGAGCGCCCCCGTGTGCCGCCCGTCGTCGACGACGACGACGCCGTTGACGAGCACGTACGGAATCCCGTCGGGCAGCCGCCGCGGCTCCTCGTACGTCGCGGTGTCACGGATCGTCTCGGGGTCGATGCACGTGACGTCGGCGGCCATCCCCGGACGGAGCAGGCCGCGATCCGCAAAGCCGAGCCGCTGCGCAGGCAGCGACGTCATCTTCCGCACCGCCTGCTCCCAGCCGAGGATCCCGAGCTCGCGCACGTAGACGGCGAAGTAGCGCGGGAACGTGCCCCAGCCGCGCGGGATGCGGCCGGTCGCCGACGAGGATGCCGTCGCTGCCCGCGGTGTGCGACCAGTGCGCCATCGTCGTGCGCACGTTCTCCTCGTTGCCGGTGTGGGCGATGCACGACACGCCGAGGTTCCGCTCGACGAGCAGCTCGCACACGTAGTCGATCGGCCGGGCGTCGGCTGCTGCCGCGGCTTCCGCGACCGGGCGTCCGTCGACCACGATCACCGACCAGTCGATCGGGATCTCGTGGAAGCCGTCGGAGCCCTCGTCCTCGAGCTCGGCGCGCAGCCGCTCCCGCAGCGCGGGGTCCCGCAGCCGCTCGATCGTCGCCGCGCTGCCGCCGACGTGCATCCAGCTCGGCAGGAACGCGTGCAGGTACGTGTTGCCGGCCAGATACGGATACGTGTCGAGCGTGACCTCGATCCCGTCGTCCCGCGCCTGATCGATCAGAGCGAGCAGCTCCGGCGCCCTGCCCTTGTTGATCGGATAGCCGAGGTGTGCGTGCGCGAGGTGCAGCGGCACCCCGGACCGGCGTGCGATCTCGATGCAGTCCGCGTACGCCTCCAGCGCGCGCCGGCCGTAGTTGCGGTGGTGCGGCGTGTAGTAGCCGCCGTACTCCCGCACGACCTCGAGCAGCGCGACGAGCTCGTCGTCGTCGGCGTACATCCCCGGCGTGTACGTGAGCCCGGTCGAGAGGCCGACCGCGCCCTGCTCGAGCGCCTCGGCGAGCAGCCGCTTCATGTGCGCCAGCTCGTCGGCGGTGGGCGGACGGTCGTCGTAGCCCATCGCGCACATCCGGATCGTCCCGTGCGGCGCGAGGTAGGCGGCGTTGATCGCGATCCCGTCGGCGTCGAGCCGGTCGAGGTACTCGCCGACCGTGCGCCAGCTCCAGTCGAAGCCGGGCGGATCGTCGTTCCAGCCGGCGAGCTGGCCGCGCAGCTGCTCGAGCACCTCGTCGGTGACAGGCGCGTAGCTGAGGCCGTCCTGGCCGAGCACGTCGAGCGTGACGCCCTGGCACACCTTCGCCTCGTGCGCCGGGTTCGCGAGCAGCTGCAGGTCGGAGTGCGTGTGCATGTCGACGAAGCCGGGACAGACGAAGAGGCCGTCCGCGTCGATCACGCGCTCCGCGGGCTCGTCGTGCAGCCGTCCGACCGCCGCGATCCGGTCGCCCGCGATGCCGACGTCGGCGCGGTACCACGGATTGCCGGCGCCGTCGATCACGCGCCCGCCGCGGATCAGCAGGTCGAGCAACGGAGCCCTAGTCCTCGTCGTCGGGCGAGAAGTTCGCGACGAGCTCGCGCGCCATCTGCGCGTTGCCGGCGAGCAGGCCGCCGTCGACGCGCAGCACCTCGCCGGTGATCCACGCGGCGTCGTCGGAGGCGAGGAACACCGCAGCGTTCGCGACGTCCTCCGGCTCGCCGACGCGGCGCAGCGGATACCAGCGGACGAGCCGCTCGAAGATCGCCGGCTCCTTGTCGACGCGCTCCTGCCAGAGCGGCGTCCGGATCGTGCCCGGCGCGATCGCGACGACGCGGATCCCGTGCTTGCCGTAGCGCGTCGCCATGCTGCGCGTCAGGTTGATCAGGCCGGCCTTCGCCGCGCTGTAGGGCTCGTTCGCGAAGAAGGCCATCCCGTTCACGGAGACGATGTTCACGATCACGCCCGAGCCGCGCTCGATCATCCCCGGCAGGACGGCCTTCGAGCAGAGGAACGCCGACTTGAGATTGAGCTCGACGTCGGTGTCCCACTCCTCCTCCGAGATCTCGAGCAGGTCGTCGGCCATGCCGCCGCCCGCGTTGTTGACGAGCACGTCGATCGCGCCGGCCGCCTCGACCATGCGGGCGACGTCCGCCGCGACCGTGACGTCCGCCTGCACCGCCGTGCCGCCGATCTCCGCGGCCACCTCCTCGGCCCGCTCGCCGACGAGATCGGCGACCACGACCGCCGCGCCCTCGGCGGCGAAGCGCAGGCAGGTCGCCCGGCCGATGCCCGAGCCGCCGCCGGTCACGATCGCGCGCTTTCCCTCGAGACGACTCATCCCTTCAGCGCTCCTTCCTGCAGCCCGCGCATGTACCAGCGGTTCACGATGATGAACGCGATCAGGCCGGGCAGGATCGCGACCACGAACATCGCCGCCATCGTCGGCCACAGCCACTGGCCGAAGCCCGCGTTCGCCGACGCGATCACCACCGTCAGCGTCCGCTTGTCCTGGTCGTTGGTGAGCGTGTTCGCGAGCAGCCACTCGCCCCACGCCGCGATGAAGTTGGTGAGCATGACGACGATGACGCCGTTACGGACGAGCGGCAGCATGATGCGGCGCAGGATCATGAACGAGCTCGCGCCGTCGACGCGCGCGGACTCCGGGAGCTCCCGCGGGATCGTCTCGAAGACGCCGCGCATGATGAAGATGCTCACCGCGAGCGCGAGCGTCTGGTACGGGAGGATCAGACCCCAGGTCGAGTTGATCAGCCCGAGCCGGTCCTGGATCTCCCAGATCGAGATCAGGCCGGTGACGCGGCTCGGCACGAAGAGCGAGGCGACGAGGATCGCGAGCACGAGCCGCCTTGCCCGGCGTCGGCAGGTGGACGAGCGCGTAGCCGGCGAGCACCGCGATCGTCGTCGTGATCAGCATCGTCGCGAGCGTGAGGATCGACGCTGTTCTGGATGTTCTGCGGCAGCGTGTCGATCGCGGTGAGCGCCGTGCGGTAGGAGCTGAAGTCGAAGTCGTTCGGCCAGATGTGGTTCGTGTACGCGTCCGGCAGCGACTTGATCGAGAGCAGGAACACCCAGAAGATCGGGAAGAGGATCACCACGCAGAGGAAGAGCAGGATCCCGTGCTTGGCGATCGAGCCCCACCGGATGCGCGTGCGGCGACGCGCCGGCCGGCCGGCGCGTGGCGGCGATCGGCTCTGTCTCGACCCGGCGTCGCCACGTCAGTCCTTGTTCCTGAAGGCGTAGAAGAGCCAGAGCACGACCGCGAGCATCCCGATCGTGCCGATCCAGCCGATCGCAGCCGCGTAGCCGCGGTTCTGGTCACCGACCTGGAAGGCCGTGTCCCACATGTACACCGTCCAGGTGTAGGTCGGCTTCGAGCGGTCGAAGCCGCCGGTGAGGATGTACTCGTCGATCAGCGCGTACGCCGTGCCGAAGCGGAGCACGACGAGCACGAGCAGGATCGGCCGCAGCCGCGCGAACGTGATCTTCCAGAAGATGCGCCACTCGCTCGCGCCGTCGACGCGCGCCGACTCGTACAGCTCCTTCGGGATCGTCGAGAGGCCGGCGAGATAGAACATCGTGTGGAAGCCGAGCCCCCACCACCACTCCATCAGCGCGAGCGAGAGGAAGGTGGTGTTCGTCGAGCCGAGCCAGGTCGGCTGGTTCGTCGAGGTCGTAGACGCCGAGGACGTCGACGAGGAAGTAGTTGATCGGCCCGATCCCGTTCGAGTACATCCACACCCAGAGGATGAAGATGAGCGGGCCCGGGATCATCGCCGGGATCAGCAGGATCAGCCGGTAGGCCGTCGCGATCTTCTGGTTGCGCACGCGGTCGACGAGCACCGCCGATCACCATCGGCAGGAAGACCATCCCCGGCAGGAAGATCGCGGTGAAGATCGCCGCGTTCACGAGCCCGTCGCGCACGAGCGGGTCCTTCAGCGCGTTCGCGTAGTTCTCGAGCCCGATCCACTTCGCCGACTCGGGCGAGTCGTCGAGCAGGAAGCTGAAGTTCGTGAACGAGATCCAGAGCGCCCGGATGATCGGCCAGAGCTGCCAGCCGACGAAGAAGACGAGCGCCGGGATCAGGTACGGCCACGTCCGCGCGAAGCGCGTCGTCGACCGCCAGAGCGTACGAGCACTGGAAGGCGGCCGGACGGTGGCTGCTCTGCTAGCCACCGCCCGGTCGCCTCACCCTAGGAGGGAACACTGGCTCCCGGGGGCATCGCGCCCCGCCCCGCTGCTTCTTCACCTCGGCCAGCACGAGGGCCTTCGCCTTCGCGAGCGCCCGCTTCGGGTTCTTCTCGTCGCCCTTCAGGTACGCCTCCCACGCCGGCTTCCCGATCACGAACTGGTTCAGGCCGAACTTGTGCGTGCGGATCGCCTTGCTCGTCGCGAGCTCCTTGCGAACCGTGAACGCCCAGTCGGCCATCCAGGACGGCGGGTTGGCTCACCCACTTCGCCCAGTGCGACTGATACGGCGAGAGCTGGCCGGACGCGCCGCGCACGTCCTTGCCGAGCGCGTGCTGCCAGATGCGCGTGTCGTAGCGTCAGGAACTTCATGTAGTCGGCCGCCTGCTGTCTTGTTCTGCGCCGTACTTGAACAGGGCTGCGCCCGTGTTCCAGAACACGGTGCCGCCCCCGCTCCTCGCCTTTGGCAGCCCGGCGATGTGCAGCACCTTCGGGTCGGGCCACGTGCCGGCGAAGCGCGTGGGCGCGTTCTGGTACTTGATGTAGTAGGCCGCCTGACGTGCGGCGAACGCCTCCTCGTCCGGCGTCGTGTTGACGCCGCCGTCGACCTTTCCTTCCTCGAGGATGTTCTTCGGCGCGACCTCCATCAGCCGCTTCATGATCTCGAGCGCGTTCACGGCCGCGTCGCTCGTGAAGTCGAACAGGCCGGCCGGCGTGTACACGTTCGTGCTGAACGTGTGCGCGATCGGCGCGAGCGAGCGCCAGCCGTGGGCGTCGAACACGGCACCGTACGGCGCCGCCTTCGAGCTGACGACCTTCTTGGCGTTCGCGATGAACCCGTCCCACGTCTTCGGGGCCTGGTTCGGGTTGAGATCCGCCTTCTCGACGAGGTCGCCGTTCCACGCCTGGATGATGATGTCGAGCAGGAACGGGAACGACCAGATGTGACCCTGGTACGTCGCCTCCTGCCGGATCGACGGGATCAGGTCCGTGAGCACCGACTTCGAGATGTACTTGTCCCACGGCTCGATCGTGCCCGACTCGATCAGCGCGGCCATCTCGACGAAGGGCGTCATGCCGACGTAGACGTCCCAGGTGCTCTTCTTCTTCTTCGCCTCGGCGACGAACCGATCGATCCCGAAGCCCTGCGACCGGCGCGATCTTCGCGTCGAGCTTGTGCTGCTTCGCGTAGTCCTTGTTGATCTTCGCCGGGATGTCGGGGTAGTAGCCCGTAGATCCACTGGTAGAAGGTCGGCGTCAGCGCCCGCGCCTCCAGCCCCGCAAGCGCGGTTCCCGCGCCGAAGAGCGCGGAGAGGCCGTAGATCCCTGCGCCCGCGGCAGCGCCTCGCTTGAGCACGTCCGCGCGCGTCAGTCCAGCCTCGAGCTCTTCGGCGAGGAGCTCGTCCATCTCGTCTCTGCTCATCCCCTGCTCCCTTCAACGAGGCCGAAAGCGAGGCGAACGTACCATGGCCGGACGATGTAATGCAAGTATGTTGTAATGACAACTTCGCGGGTGCATACTCCTCCTCTCGTGAGCCCTTCGCACGCCGGCACCGCGTCCGTCACCTTCGACCGGGTGACGAAGGTTTACGACAGCGTCACCGCCCTCGACGACTTCTCGCTCGACGTCGCGGCGGGGGAGTTCATGGTGCTCGTCGGCCCCTCCGGCTGCGGCAAGACGACGGCCCTGCGGATGGTCGCCGGCCTCGAGGAGATCACCGCCGGCGAGATCGCGATCGGAGACGAGACCGTCAACGACCTCGACTCGCGCCGCCGCGACGTCGCGATGGTGTTCCAGAACTACGCCCTCTATCCGCACATGACGGTGTTCGAGAACATCGCCTTCGGCCTGCGCGCGCGGCGCGCGCCGAAGAAGGAGATCAAGCGTCGCGTCGAGAACGCGAGCCGCGCGCTCGGCCTCTACGAGCTGCTCGGGCGCAAGCCCCGCCAGCTCTCCGGCGGCCAGCGGCAGCGCGTCGCGATGGGGCGCGCGATCGTGCGCGAGCCGCGGGTCTTCCTGATGGACGAGCCGCTGTCGAACCTCGACGCGCGCCTGCGCGTGCAGATGCGCGCGGAGGTCGCCCGCGTGCAGCGCGAGCTGGGCGTGACGACGATCTACGTCACGCACGACCAGGTCGAGGCCATGACGATGGGCGACCGCGTCGCCGTGATCCGCGGCGGCGTGCTCCAGCAGACCGGCGACCCGCAGGCGGTGTTCGACCGGCCCGCGAACCTCTTCGTCGCGAGCTTCATCGGCAGCCCGCCGATGAACCTCGTGGAGGCGCAGCTCGCGGAGAACGGAGGCGCTCTCGCCGTTCGGGTCGGCGAGCAGGAGATCGCCGTCCCTGCCGAGATGGTCGCGGAGCGACCCGGCCTGCGCGCGTACGTCGGGCGCACGGTCGGCCTCGGGATCCGGCCGGAGCACCTGCGTGAGTCGAACGGCGACGGCCGGTCGCAGCTGCGCGGCACGGTGCGTGCGACGGAGGCGCTCGGCTCCGAGTTCCTCGTCCACCTCGAGGTGGCGGCCGAGCCGGTGCTCACCGAGGAGGTGCGCGAGGTCGCGGGCGACGTCGACGCCGCCGCGCTCCAGCGGCTGGAGTCGGAGGCGCTGGAGCGGCGCACGGTGCTGATCGCGCGGCTCGAGACGGAACGCCGGCCCGCTGTCGACGAGCCGATCGAGGTCGGCGATCGACACGCGGCGGCTCCACTTCTTCGACCTCGACAACGGGATCGCGATCTACGACCTGGCGTGAAGGTCCTCACGCGTCGGCGAGTCGATGGCGCTGCTCGACCCGCTGGAGGACGGCGAGCTGCGCCTCGGGATGCCGCTGACGCTGCGGTTCGCAGGCGCCGAGTCGAACTTCGCGATCGCGCTCGCCCGGCTCGGCGTCGACGTGGCGTGGGTCTCGAGGCTCGGCCGCGATCCGTTCGGCGACCTGATCCTCGCGGCCGTCTCGCGGGCGAGGGCGTCGACACACGCTGGGTGCAGCGCGACGACGCGCCCACGGGCCTCTTCTGCAAGTGGCGCGCGGACGGAGGGACGAAGGTCACCTACCGCCGGGCCGGCTCGGCTGCCTCCCGGCTGCGAGTCGGCGACGTGCCGGACGAGGCGCTCGACGGCGTGCAGGTCGTGCACCTGACCGGGATCACGATGGCGATCTCGGAGACTGCCCGCGAGCTCGTCCTCGACGTGGCGCGGCGGGCGAAGGAGCGAGGCGCGACGGTCGTCTTCGACCCGAACTTCCGCCCCGCGCTCCCGGACACGCCCGAGGCGGCGGCCGCGCGGCAGCGAGCCGTGCTCGAGCACGTCGACTGGTACCTCTGCGGCGAGGGCGAGGCCTCGCTTCTCTGGCCCGACGGCGAGATCCCGGTCCCGTCGGTGATCCGGGTCGGCGCCCGCGGCGCGATCGTCGACGGCGTCGAGGTGCCGCCGCCGAGAACGGCGTCGGTGGTCGACGAGGTCGGCGCGGGCGACGCGTTCGCCGCCGGCTTCGTCTACGGCCTGCTCCAGGGGTGGAGCCCGGCCGAGTGCGCGCGAGCCGGCAACGTGATCGCCGCGGGTGCGCTCGCCGGGACCGGCGACTGGGAGACGCTGCCGCGCCTCGAGGACGTGCGCGCCGATCTCGTCCAACCCGGTACGGCGACGGCGGATCTGTAACGTCTTCCTCGATTTGCGGGTCGCATTTCGAGAAAATCCTTGACAGCGGCGCGGCTAACCGGCACACTATTCGGCTCGTAGCTGAGCACTTCGCTCGGCACCAGCGGGAAGGAGGTCAGTATGGGATACGCAGACATCACTAGCGTCAGCTGGCCTCTCGCCTTCTCGGCGTAGACTGCCGGCCCCGCAAGCCCTTGCATTGCTGAGAGGCCGTCGGCCTACTCAGCGAAAAATCAAGCAGTAAATGCGTGCCCGCCCACGCTGTGGGCTGCGCTATTCGAAAGCCGCAGGGCATTGCGTTGTCGTTCCTGCAATTCAACGAGGAAAGGAAGCCTCACCGTGAGCAATGAGCCGATTGCACTCGCGTACTCAGGACAGCTCGAACATCACAGTCGCACCGGAGAGGAGGAAACACCATGCTGCACTTCGAGGAATTCCGCCAGCAGGCCCATGATCGCGGACAGCGACTCCGGCGCCAAGCCGAGGCTGAGCGCCTTGCCGAGCAGGTGCTCGGTCGGCGGCAGCGACGCAGACGACTGCTGGCTCTGCAGACCACGTTCGGACTGCTGGTGCGGGGTCGCCGGCACGCAGGGCATCAGGGCACCCGCGCATAAGTCCCAACGGCGCCAGACCGCTACTCGATCGCCGCGTGCCTGAGTCTTGACGAGACCACTCGTCGGCCCAGGTACGCGGCGACCCACTTGGATTCAGCCTGCAAATGCCGGAGAAATCACCGCGACTTTCTCCGCACGGGCGTTTCAGCAGCCGAGCGGCGAAAGCGCTCGATCGTCGCGCTGACGCCTTCCGCGAGGGAGACCTGCGGCAGCGGCCCGACGACCTGCTCGAACGCCCGCGCCTCGAGCTCGGCCGGGAACGGAAGCGAGCGTCTCCTCCCAGGTGATCCGGCCGGCCGACCTCGGGAGCCGCGGCCTCGATCGCAGCGACGACCTCGGCCATCGAGGCGCTGACACCGGGGAAGTTCGCCACGACCGCGCCTTCGGAGGCCGCGGCGGCGGCGCGGACGAAGGCGCGTCCCGACGGCCGGTGCGTAGTCGTACTGGGCGACGCCGCCGTAGCCGATCTCGAAGCCTTCGCCCCGCGCGGCGGCAGCCATCGCCAGTGTCGGGCCGGAGGTCAGCCCCTGGTCGCGGCCCGGTCCGTAGACGGTGTAGGGCCTGATCCCGATCGAGGGCACGCCCCAGTCGTCCCAGTAGAGGCGCGCCGTGCCCTCGTTCGCGAGCTTGTAGACGCCGTAGAGCGTCGCGGGCGCTGCGCCGCCGCTCTCCGGCGCCGGCGACGGGTCGCTCGGGCCGTAGACGGCAGCCGAGCTCGCATACGCGACCCCGGGAATGCGGTCGAGGCGCTGCTTCACGGCTTCGAAGACGTTGACCGTGCCGACAACGTTGACGCGCGCCCCGAGCACCGGGTCGGCGCGGCAGAAGGGAACCTGCAGCGCAGCGAGATGGACGACGCGCGTGATCGCGTGCTCGTCGAGCGTGCGCCCGAGCGCGTCGAGGTCGGTGACGTCGCCCCGCACGAGCGTCACGCGCTCCAGCTCCGCGGGCGAGAGGACGAGCTCCAGGCGGTGCATCGCGTCCCCGAGGTCGTAGCCGACGGGCTCGTCGCCGTCGTCGAGCACCGCCTTCACCGCCCACGCCCCGACGCACCCGAGCGCGCCGGTGATCAGCACGCGCTCAGCCATCGACGAGCTCTTGGAATCAGGATCGAAGCCGGGTCGAGTACCGCTCTCAGGAGACGAGGGCTTCTACCGGGTCGCATCTCCGGGCGGCCGATTCCGCCCCGCAACTTCGTCACGCTGCTCGGGATCGTCAGAGGTCCCCAGCTCTTGCCGGGAAGCGACGTCAGCTCCGTAGGAAGAACCGGCGTCCTGTCGTCCCTGAGCTCCGGCTCGAGCCAGTTCTCCGGCGCGAGGAACTCCTTCCGACTGGCCCGCCATGCCCGATACCGCTTCAGCCAGTTCCACTCCACTCTCCGACCATACGCCGGACGGACGCCGTCAGTCGAGCAGCTCGGAGCGCGCGAACGCCGCCGCGAGCCGGCGATCAGCTGTGACGAGCGGCGCGTTGAGCGAATCGGCGAGCGCAGCGTAGGTTCCGTCGTAGGCCGAGAGCCCGCGCTCCACCGCGGTGCTAAGCGCGGCCGTCGCAAGCTCCGCGCCGTGACGTCGCAGCGGAAGCATGAGCAGCACTTCGAGCATCGCCACCGCATCGACCGGCTCCAGCGAACTTGAGCGGATGTAGCCGAGCAACGCATTCGCCGCCTCGGTGAACGCCAGCTCGGCAGTGTGCCCTTCGACGTCACCAGTGCGGATACGAGCGATCCACTCGGCCGCGGGCCCATGGGGCTCGGTGACGGCCCGGACGAGCACGCTCGCGTCGAGAACGACGGCGCTAGCGGCTGTCACGATCGGCGCGAATGAGATCCTCCGGCTTCGGAGCGTCCGGCGGCAGATTGACTCGAGCCGCGATCTCCGCGAGCCGCTTGGTGATCTCGCCCTTCTGGCGATGCCGGGCAGCGCGCTCCTTGAGGGTCGCGACCAGCTCGGCGTTGAGCGACCGGTTGTTCTCTAGCGCGAGCTCACGAAGCGCCGCGAGAACGGCTCCATCGACATCTCGGATGTGAACGGCAGGCATGGTCCGATGTTATCAATTCGATACCACGATATGCCCGATTAGGACAGTTGCGTATGCCGTTCGATGTGGATAGCGTATGCGCGATGGTCAAGCGCACGTCAATGAACCTCGATCTCGACCTCGTTGCGGAGGCCCGCGCCGTGCTCGGCTCGAACGGCACAACCGACACGATTCACCGTGCGCTGGAGGAGGTCGTCCGGCGCGAGAAGCTGCGCCGGCTGACCGAGTACGACTTCTCGGAGATCGACGAGGAGGCCCGCCAGGAGTTCTGGGGCGACTGATCGAGCTCGCCGACACGAGCGCGTGGTCGAACCGCGTCAAAGACCCTGCGGTCGCGGCCGACTTCGATGCGCGTCTCGTCGCCGGCTCGATCGCGACCTGCGCGATGGTTCGACTGGAGCTCCTTCGGAGCGCCAGCGATCATGCCGCGTTCGCGGCCATGCGAGGAGACCTCGAGGCTCTGCGCGACGTATCGATCGGCGGGCGTGTCTGGCGACGTGCGACGGACGTATTCCAGTCGCTCGCCGCAACGGGACCGCTCCATCACCGACGCGTTCCGGCACCTGACCTGCTCATCGCGGCCGCAGCCGAGCTCGCGGAGCTGCCGGTGCTGCACTACGACCGCCACTTCGAGGTCATTGCCGAGATGACCGGCCAGCCTGTGCGGGCGATCGCCCCGCTCGGATCGCTCTGACGCACCGCCCGCCGCCGGCGGATGTCCTCGACCATCCCTTCGGCGAGCCGCCAGAGGATCGCGCCGGCGACGACCGACTCGCGCTCCGTTGCGCGAGATGTCGTCGAGCGCGTCCTGTGCGTGGGGAACGCCGTCGCGCTTCGCGTTCTCGAGCGCGAGCATCGTCGCGAGCTCCAGCCCCTCCTCCCACATCACCGGTGCCAACTCGCTTGCTTCCCGGCGCGCCGCCCGCAAGTCGCCGCGATCGAGCGGGAACGCGACGAAGGTGAGACACGGAAGGCAGACGCCCGACGTCATGAAGTCGAGCTCGAGCCCGCCCACGAGTTCCGCCACCGCGTCGCCGCGCATGCAGACAGCAAAGCGGAGAACCTGTGACGTGTCTGTGCCAGGTCTGCGTCAGTCTCGTGCCAGCTCGCTGGTCCCATCGGCGAGGCCGGGCCGCCGCAACGGACGACCCGGCCTACCAGTGCCTAGCCTGTCGCTGCCGTGCTGTGCGACTCCTGCGCGGCGACGTCGATCACGTTCTGGATGTGTGAGCGCACAGGCGTCGGCGTGGAATCCGAGACGTCGTACCCGACACCGAGCGCACCGTAGAAGTTCGAGCCCGACGCCCACACCGAGCCGTCCGCCAACAAGAAGAGCGTGTGGTACTCGCCGCCCGCGACGCTCGTCACGCCGCTGAGCTGCACCTCGGCCGGCGACGGCTGCGCCTCCGCGACCGCGCCGATCCCGAGCTGTCCGTGCTGGTTGTAGCCGAACGCCCACGTCCGGCCGTCGGCGGTGACGGCGAAGCTGCTCAGGTCGCCGGTGCCGATTGCCGTCGCCCCGTTGATCCCCTGCGCCTGCACGGGCGAGGGAAGGTCGGGCGTTTGCGCCCCCGTGCCGAGCTGGCCGAACCCGTTCAGGCCGCCGCCCCAGACCGTGCCGTCAGCCTTCAACACGAGCGAGTGGTAGTCGCCGGCCGCGATCGCAGTCGCACCGCTGAACACTGCGACCGGCGCGAGTTCGCGAACGAACGTCCCTGTCATCAGCTGTCCATGCGTGTTGGCGCCCCACACCCACACCGTCCCGAATGAGTCGAGCGCGAGGCTGTGCTCGCGGCCGGCCGCGACGGCGACGATGCCGGTCAGGCCGGGAACCGGCTTCGGCGATCCATTCTCGGTCGTACCGTCGCCGAGCTGGCCGTCCCAGTTGCCGCCCCACGACCAGACCGTCCCGTCAGGGAGCAGCGCGAGCGTGTGGGCGTAGCCAGCGGCAACGTCGATCGCACCCGAGACACTCTCGGCCCGCACCGGCTCGTGCACCTCGTGCGCCGTCGTGGCCGCTCCCAGCGAACGCGACGAGTTCAGCCCCCAGCCCCAGACCGAGCCGTCCGCGAGCACCGCGAACGTGTTGTAGTCGCCCGCGGCGACAGCTGTCACATCGCGGAGACCTGCGACGGCCTCCGGCTCCACACCGGACGACCCGGAGTAGCCGCGGCCGAGCTCGCCGTAGACGTTCGAGCCCCACGCCCACGCGCGAGCACCCGCCGGCGTCGCGACCAGCGTGCCGAGCGGCGCGCCGGGCTTGAGTCCTGAGACCTCGCTCGTGCCCGCCACGTGTGAGCGAGCCTTGGCCCTCGACGAACGCCCGCACCACGATCCCGCTGAAGTGGATGCTGCCCAGGCAGCGCCCCCGCGTCGGCCGCGAGATCTGGAGCTCGATCCGCGTCGACTGCGGGAAGATGGTCGCTTCCGTCGACGGGAACTCGCCGATTCGCAGCGCCGTCCGGTCGTTGCAGTCGCCCGAGTTGCCGACCAGCGCCTGCACGGTGCGTGTTGTGTCGAACTCGAAGCCCGGCGGCGCTTCGATCGTGAACGTCCCCACACCGATGTCCCCTGCCTCCCCCTCGTCGAGGATGGGACCGGCGAGCTCGGCGGCGTCGCCGACGGCGAACGTCGCGTCCGCAGGCGTCACGCGCACCTTGGCCCAGGCATTCGGCGCGGTCGCGAGCACGACCGCGGCAAGCGCGAACAGCAGCGCCGCAGCGCGCGGCGCAAGACCCCCAGCTTTCATCTTTCCCCCCTGCTTCGGCCGCAAGGCGGCCGCCTCGGAATCAGAACCAGGCCAGTATGCCCCAGGTCGGGACGAATCGCGGTCAGGCGCCGATGTCGGCCAGCTCGACGAAGCGGCAGAGCGCGTTCGCGAGGCGCATCTGCTCGACCGTGCGGCAGTTGACCTCCAGCAGCCGCGGCGAGCAGACGAGGTAGGCGCGGCAGCGCGCCCGCGAGATCGCGACGTTGAGCCGGTTGCGCGAGAAGAGGAACTCGAGCCCGCGCGGCGCGTCCTCGCCGCTCGAGCTCGCCATCGAGTAGAAGATCACGACCGACTCCTGCCCCTGGAACTTGTCGACCGTGCCGACCTGGACGGCGTCCGGGAGCTTCTCGCTGAGGCAGCGGACGTGGCGTTGAACGGCGCGACGACCTTCACGTCCTCGTAGCCGAGCGGACGCTCGCTCCCGTCGATGTCGACGAACGGCGTGCCGACGAGCCGCTCGATCTCGGCGCGGATCACCTCGGCTTCCTCGGGCGAGGCCGACGCGGTGGCCGCCGTGCTCGACGGGAAGCCAGAGCAACCCGTTCCCGACGTCGAGTGAGCGTCGCAGCGCCCGCTCGGCCGGCTCGAGCCGGCCCTCGTAGAACGCCTCCGAGATGAAGCGTGCAGATCTCGGGGCGCAGGCGCCACGTCTGCTCGAGGAAGACGGCCCATTCGTCGCGCACCGTCTCGTCGTCGCCGAGCAGGTGCTCGAGCACCGACGCGCTCGCGCCGGGCGGATGCGCAGCCTGCGAGACCTGCGGCAGCTGGTTCGGGTCGCCGAGCAGGACGAGGTTGCTGCGCCGCCGTGCCGACGGCGATCGCGTCCGCCAGCGCGAACTGGCCGCCCTCGTCGACGAAGAGGACGTCGAGGTGCCGGTCGAGCTCCTCGCCGCGCGAAGAGGAACGACGTGCCGGCGAGGAGCTGCACGTCATCCTCGAGCATCTCCGCGTTGTCGCCCGTGCTCGTCGACGAAGCCGGCCCTCGTAGCGCGATCCTTCGGCGCCGCCGCTCTTCTTGAGGCCGCGGAACGTGAAGCCCTGCTCGACGCGCCGCCTCCTCGAGGTCCTCGAGGAACTTGTGGATCGCCTTGTGGCTGAGCGCCGTGACGCCGACGCGCTTCCCGGCCCGCATCAGCGCGATCGCGAGCCGCGCGCCGCTGCCAGGTCTTGCCCGAGCCGGGCGGCCCCTGGATGAAGAGGTAGCTGCGGTCGAGGCTGAGCGCCGCCTCCTCGAGCGAGCCGTCGAGGTTCGCGCGCGGCGGCCGCCGCTCGAGCACGTCGACGAGCGCCGGATAGGCGGCTCGGTCCTGCGCGAAGCGGAGCACCGCGTCCCGCTGCACCCGCGTCGACAGCGGCTTCGGCGGGATCAGCGCCCGCGGCAGCGGCTCGTCGCGCGCGTCGATCCCGCGCCTGAGCGTCACCGTCCCGTGCTCGTCGTCGACCGTGACGCCGTACCCTGCTCCGTCGCCGGATCGACCGCCTTCGCCGCCGATCTTGTGCTCCTGCGGCGGGAACGTGAGCGTGTACTCGAGCGACTGCTTCACCTGCACGGGCTCGCCGGCGAGCTCGAGGCCGCCGATCGTCTCGCTGCCGTCGACCAGCTCCTCGTCGTCGAGCTCGCAGGTGGTGGAAGTACGCCCACCACTGCGGCCGCGCCTCGCGGCGGTGGTAGTCGAGGAGCTGCGCGAGCAGCCAGTCCGGCTCGCCCTCCTCGGCGCCCTCGAGCAGCGCGGCGCGCACGCGCTCGCGCTCCTCGAGCTGCGCCGTCGTCTCCTCGCTCGGCGCGTCGCGCGCTCCGGCGGCGGCCGCCACGGGAGCTCGGCCGGACGCAGGCCGAGCAGCCAGCGGTGCAGCTCGTAGGTCGAGACGCAGTCCTCCTCGTTGTAGAGCGCGGATCGCCCTCGAGCAGCGCGTCCTCGCCGGTGTCGAGCCAGGCCTCGAACGCCTCCACCGACTCGGTGCCGCCCGAGACGTCGGCGCGTGCGCTCGAAGCCGTAGAGCGCCTCGACCTCCTTGATCGAGTAGCTCGGCACCGACGCGCGCAGCGCCTGCCGCGTGACGCGGTAGAGGTCGACGAGCACCTCGCCGCGGAGGAGGTCGTCGACCTCCTCCTCGCGCGTGCCGTGCTCGCCCATGAGCCGGCGTGAGCGCGCTGCGCTCGTACGGCGCGTAGTGGTAGACGTGCAGGCCGGGGAAGCGGCGGCGGCGCTCGGCGAGGTAGTCGACGAGCTGCTCGAAGCGCCTGCCTCTCGCCGTCGCGATCGTGCGCCCAGAGGCACTCGTAGCTGCGGCGCGCCGGCCTCGTCCAGCTCGACCCAGCCGAAGAGGTACTCGAGCCCGCGCGCCGGCTCGAACCACGGGTGGCCTTCGAAGTCGAGCCAGATGTCGCCGGGCGACGGCTCGGGCAGGAGCGCGAAGCCGCGCTCGGGCTCGAGCGGGAGCAGCTCGACGCGGTGCTCGCCCGTGCGCCGGCGGTGGAGCTGGAGCTCGGCCTGGTGGCGGAGCCTCGCGAACGTGTCGGGCCGGATCTTCGAGACGCGCGTGTCGGCGCGGCGCCGCGCCGAGCGCCTCCATCGTCGCGGATGCCGCCGGCGACGAGCCGGTCGTCCTGGAGCCGCGACACGCCCGCGACGAGCGTCAGGTGGTCGTCGTGCTCCCACTGCTCCTTGCAGCGCGCGAGGAACTCGCAGAGCCCGCAGTGCTGGACGGGGTACGGATACGTCGTCGCGCGGCCGTCTCGACGACGGCGAGGAAGCGCTCGCGCACGCGTCGGTAGTAGGCGACGAAGTCCTCGGGCCGGAAGGTCTCGCGCTCGCCGATGCCCGTCGACGACGTGCATCGCGGCTCGGGCATGCGCGCCCTGTGATGCGCGCGACCTGCTCGGTGTAGAAGCAGAGCTGGAGCACGTGCGCCGGCCGCGCGTGCCGCGCGAGCTTCGTGTCGACGACCTCGTAGCTCCCGTCGGGCTGCCGCTCGACGAAGTCCGCCTTCCCGCGCCACCCGCCGTCGACGAAGGTCGGCCTGGTAGATCGACGTCCGCGCCCCGTCGCGCACCGCCTCCTCGGTCGCGTCGGCGGCGCGTCCCAGCCGGTCTCCCAGGGCGCTCGATCGCGACGACGCCGTCGCCGAGGCGAGGCGAGGTAGGCGTCCTCCCGCTCCTCACCCTTGCGGCGGATCAGGTCGGCGTGCGGGTTGTGCCGCCACGGCTTGGGGATCTCCCCGCGCGCGACGGCGAGCTGGAGCGTCGTCAGGTGCTGGCACGCGAGGAACGCGTTGAGGTCGCTCGGCGAGAGCTGAAGCCGGTTGTCGTGAGAGACGCATCCCTCAAGTATCAGCGGCTCGGTGACCGAGCCTTGCCGGATCCTCGGTCAGCGAGATTGAAGTAGAAGGTCGAGTACGGCCTCAGCCATCGCGAAGACCTCAACGCGGGACCCTCGTTAGCGGTGTGGAGTGACCACCAACTGTCGAGCCTGTCTCCGCAGCCGACCCGAGTCGCCTGCGGTCCACAACTCCGCAGAATTCAGGGGTTTCGCGTCGCATCAGCCGTCCGAGGACTCGTTTGGGCGGATTCCGCTGACGCGCTGCTGACATGAATGACTGTTCGTGCGTAAACCGGTCTGCTTACCAAGGTCGGGCTGTTCCGAGCAGCGCCGCGAGTCGGCGTGCGAATGCCCGATCAGCGCGAGGACAGAAAGTGCGCACGGCACGTACATAGGAGCGAACGTCTGCCTGCGTCGCCGATACGAGTGCATCGCCGTGCGCGATTCCGTTGCGCTTGTCCACAAGGTCGGCAAGCGTGAACCAAAGGAAGCCGCGATTCCGGCCCTCTCGACGACCGTGCACGCTTCTTCATTCACCGCGTAAAGGTAGCGCTCGAAATGACTCGAGAGGATGACCACGCTCGCCCGACCGATTGCCCGCGTGACCTCTGGAAGAGCGGGTGCTGATCCAGTCGGCGACGGGTTCGCGCGTTGAAGCGCCGTGACTCTCTGGAGCCTCCAACGCGAGAAGAGATGTCCTCCCGTCGGCGAGCTCCTTCCAGAGGCGCAGGAAGACGCGCTGCGCGACCTCGTCGCCCGCCCGCCGGTCGCGTACGCGGAGCGACACCCACTCGCGCACGAGGTACACGTAGTTCTCGAGGAGCTGGGTGTGCTCCTTGACCTCGAGCAGTCGCTTGTCCTCGGCGTCGCGCGCATCGTGCATCGAGGACACAGTCCGTTCGGACACGTCTTGATCTTACGAGGCGTGCTCACGCAGCCAACTCGCGAGCTCGTCGGCGTGAGGAAGACGAGCTTGTCGTCCTCGACACGCCGCTGAGGGAGGTCGACCCAGACCGGAGGCGCAGTGGTATTCGCGAGCACTTCGACGACCTGCGCTGTCGATCAAACTCAGCGACTCTAGACTCACTGGCGTGAGATCGCCTGAGACCCAAACGCTGTACGACATCTTCAACGGCCGCATTCAGTACGTCGTGGCCGTTTACCAGCGCCCATATGTGTGGACTCAGGCGGACAACTGGGCGCCGCTTTGGGCAGACATCAAGGACACGGTCGAGCGGTACCTAGATGACCCGGGCGCGAACCGGCCGCTCAAGCACTTTCTCGGGGCCGTCGTGCTCGAACAGCAGCCAACAGCACCAGGCGGCGTGGACCAACGCCTTCTGATCGACGGGCAGCAGCGACTTACGACGCTGCAGCTTGTCCTCGGCGCGACCTCGGCCGTCGCACGAGAGCATGGCGTCGAGACGGTCGCAGCAGAAATCGATGACCTAACGCTGAACCGCGCGAAGGCCGCGGTCGGAGACCTCCGCTTCAAGGTGCTTCCGTCGCGACGCGACCGTGCACCGTTCAAGGCCATGCTCGATCCGGAAGTACCTCCGACAGGCGGGGGCGCCGACATCCCTGGAGCTTGGTCGTACTTCCTGGACGCGATTCGAGACTGGGTGAGCGACACAACAGACGAGGATGGGACGTCACCCGAGCGGAGACTCGAAGCTCTGCACGCCTGCCTCGACAGCCTTCTATACGTCGTCTCGATCAATCTTGACGAGAGCGACAACGCACAGGTCATCTTTGAGACGCTCAACGCCCGCGGGACACCGCTAACAGCGCTCGACCTGGCGAAGAACCTCGTGTTCCTTCAGGCGGAGCGCGAGAAAGCTGACGTCGCCGAGCTCCACGACGAGTACTGGGAGCGGACATTCGAGCGCGACGGCTACTGGCTTGAGGAGATCCGCCAGGGTCGCCTCAAGCGCCCGCGCGCAGATCTATTTCTCATGCACTGGCTGACGATGCAACTCGGCCACGTTGTCGCCGCCACCCAGCTCTTCGAGACTTTCCGCCGTGACGTCGCTCGTGACGCGTCGATGCTTCAGCTGGTCCCGGAGATGTGTGCGGATGCCGAAGTGCTGCGGCGCTTTGATCGGCACGAGCCCGGTTCACATGAGGCGCTGTTTTTTGCGCGTCTCGAGATGATGGATACAACTACGCTTCTACCGCTCGCGCTGCTCCTGTTCCGCTCTCCAGAGGTCACAGAAGAGCGGCGGCGGCACGCCCTCTGGGCGCTCGAGAGCTGGCTGGTACGCCGCACCGTCTTGCGTATGACAGCTAAGAACTACAACCGCATCCTGGCATCACTCCTCAGCACGGCAAAGGACAACCTTGACGTCGTCGATGAAGCGGTCATCGACGAGCTCCGCCGCTCCGACGCCGTTACCGCCCGCTGGCCGGACGACACAGAGTTCCGCGACCGGCTCGAAAACCGCGACCTCTACTGGTACATCGCCCAGCAGCGCGTGCGGCTGCTGCTCGAGGCCATTGAGCGAGCCCTCCGCGATCCGGCGAAGACCGAATCAATCGAGCTTCCCGCCGGTCTCAGCATCGAACACGTGCTTCCGCAATCGTGGGAGGACCACTGGCCGTTGCCATCGGATGAGGATCCTGAAGTCGCACTTGAGCGGCGAGGGTCTCGGATCCACCGCCTCGGCAATCTCACTCTCGTGACCGGGCCGTTGAACAGTTTGCTCTCGAACGCGCCGTGGTCAATACCGATGCCCGCAGATGCAAATCCAGACGAGCCGTGGGACAAGCGATCGGCCCTGCGCCAACACAGCGTTCTGCTTCTCAACGAACGTATCGTGCGCAAGGACGAATGGGACGAGCACGAGATCGACGTCCGTTCACACCGGCTCGCTGAGCTCATCATCCAAACGTGGCCGGGGCCGGAGGCCGACGTCTGGAAGCCGCACGAGCCGGATTCTTCGCAACGGCAGCCGCCTCCCGCCACGCCTGAAGCCGTTGACGAAGCGCCGGCACAGGTGCCCGCCCTACCTTGCTCCCACGAGCGCGAACGCTGCCCAAGTCGGCGAGAGCGTTCCGATCAGCGCGATCCGCGACCAGCTCGAGGCGGGCCGAACGCCTGACCAGATCTATCGCAGCCTCGGCGAGCGACGCGCGATCTGGATCGCCGCCATCGAGGAAGAGGCACGACAGGAAGGTGTGCTTGGAACGACCCCTGCGACAGGTGAAGTAGTCGTCGAGCTCCGCGAGCGACTGAGCCTCCGGTGGGAGCGCATCGCAGCGCGCGTCTACGGCGACGCACGGCGAGTCCAAGACGTGCGTGCCCTCTACGAGGACGTGAAGGGGCCTGGAGCCGCGCGCCGGTCGTACACCGGACGAGGAAGACGCTTCGACGAGATGGAGTAGCGGCCGCGTCTCCTCTGGTGCTCGCGCGGTCAGCTCGAGCGTTCGGGCGCGCAGTGCTTGTCGTCGCCGAGGATCTCGTCGAAGCGCTCGCGTCGCGTCGCGCTGCGCGTCGGCGTCGAACCCGGTGAGCCTCTGGATCGTCGCCTGCACGATCGGGGTCACGCCGGGGCCGATCGCGAGGACTCGGTGCATCTCGCCGAGGCCGTTGCCGTTCGGCGCCTCGCTCGGATAGCCGCGCGGGGGCTTCTGGCGGACGAACGAGTAGCAGAACCCGCCGTTGCCCGTGTGCGTCGCGATCGCGGTGTCGTGCCTCCAGCCGGGGCCGTAGTCGGAGTTGAGCGTGTCGATGTAGACGTTGCGCGACCACTCGTCCCGCACGCCGGCGGACGACGTCTTCGTCCCGTAGACCGGCTGGCCGCGGTACATCAGGCGGCCGAAGAGCCCCTGAAGAGTGCGGCCGTAGGTCCAGTGCCGGTAGAGCTGGAGGTCCGGCAGGTCGCCGCTCCAGTGCGAGACGTGGAGCTCGACGCCGCGTCTGCCAGTCGGTCCACGGCTCGAAGCCGCGCATCGGGAGGTTGCGCTGCCACGCCTGCAGCGCCCAGTACGTCCCGTCGGGCGCCTTGCAGGCCGTGATGAGGAGCGGCAGCGCCGGGCCGTCGTAGGGGCGGCACGCGTCCCGGAACGTGCGCCAGTAGTTCGGGTTGCTGCCGGCTCTTCCAGCCGCCGGAGTAGTCCAGCTGGAACTTGGCCTGGGTCGACGGCGGCTCGGTCTGGCGCGGGGATCCCGTCGATCGCGCCCCAGACGAGGACGTGCCGCCGGAGGCCGGCGGCGGTCGAGTACTCGACGAGGGCGGTCCCCTTCGCGTTCACCTTCAGCGTCGCGTCGGTCACGTTCTTGTCGCCGAAGATGGCGCCGGTCGCGCTCGCAGGCAGACAGAGCGCGAACGCGCACGTAACGATGGTGATCCCCCGCTTCAGCATCATCCCCCGCTCGACGTGGCGAGCGGCGTTCCAACTCTAGCCGTCTCTAGCTCGGCGCGAAGAGCTCGATCTCGGCGTCGTGACCGGGCACGCGCACGAGGTGCGCGTCGCAGGTGACGAGCGGCGCCTCGAGAAACTCGGCCAGGGCGACGTAGACGCCGTCGTAGACGGTCAGGTTGTGCCGAAGCTCCCAGGCGCGCTCGAGCAGCGCGAGGTGCGGATACCGCGTGATCAGGAGGTCGGCGACATCCGCTCGAGCGTCCGAGGCACGGTCGTCGCCGAGCTGACCGGTCGCGACGAGTCGGCGCAGCGCGTGTGTCACCTCGACGTCGACGAGATGAGGAGCATGCAGGTCTCCGTCCCGCCGAGCCGTCGTGAGAGCGGATCTGGCCGGTCGGGAACGACCATGTCGACGACTGCCGATGCGTCGACGACGATCACGGGCGATCCGGGTCGTCGCGCGCCTCGCGGATAACCCGAACGATTGCCTCACGTGACGCGCCGCCATGACGGGCCTGCGCGCGGGCGATCACCTCTGCGACGGTCGGACGAGCGACGACGCGCACGAGCTCCTCGCGGAGGTACTCCGACAGCGACATTCCCGCCGCGGCGGCTCGGGCTCGGACGGCCGCGTGCACGTCGTCCGGCACGTCTCGG
Source organism: uncultured Gaiellaceae bacterium (assembly GCA_963802765.1). Lineage (GTDB taxonomy): Bacteria > Actinomycetota > Thermoleophilia > Gaiellales > Gaiellaceae > Gaiellasilicea. The sequence continues at coordinate 507,870 of CAWDJZ010000007.1, read as the reverse complement.
ATCTGGATCGCCTTCGGCACTGTCACTCCAAGATACAACAGTTTGCATGCATTGCACGCAAGTTGCCTGCAACAGCCATGTCCCTACAGGGCGCGACGGCGCGAGCGCGCCGACGTAGACGCCGGCGCCGACGATCGCGCCGCCGAGCACCGTCGTGAGCGTGATCCGCTCGTCGGCGATCAGGGCGCCGAGCACGATCGCGACCACGGGCATCGAGACGAAGATGTACGAGGTCGACGACGCCGTCCAGCGCTGCACGACGAGCAGGACGGCCACGAAGAGGCCGACGGTGGCGGCGACGAGGTAGACGACGGCGACCTGCGTCTTGCCCTCGGCGGGCAGCGCCAGGTTCTCACCGGCCAGCGGCGACACGACGAGCAGGACGGCCGCGCCCGCGGTCATGCCGACGAAGTTCATCACCACCGGGTGCTGCAGCCCGACGAGCTTCGAGACGACGACCGACTCGGAGGCGGCGAGCGAGGCGAGGCCGAGGACGGCGAAGGAGGCCCAGCCGAACGAGGCCGAGCCCGGCTGGACGAAGATCAGCGCCGAGCCGGCGAGCGCGATCAGCGCGCCCGCGAGCGCCCGTACGCCGAGCCGCTCGAGCCGGTGCGCGACGGCGAGCAGGAGGACGAGCAGCGGCCCGACCGCCATCACGACCGCGGCGATCCCGGCCGGCACCTCCTGCATCGCCCAGTACAGGCAGCCGTAGGCGGCGCCGAACGCGAGCAGCCCGTAGGCGAGCACGAGGCCGAGCGTGCGGCCGCGCGGGAGCGACAGCCGCAGCGCCGCGCAGAGCACGCCGAAGACGGCGGCGGCCAGCGCGAAGCGGAGCCCGGCGCCCCAGAGCGGGTCGAGCTCGCGGTTCGAGTACCGGACCGCGACGAAGTTCGAGCCGCCGATCAGCACGGCGCTCACGAACGCGCCGAGCGCGACTCGTCCGGAAGAGGCGTAAGACGCACGCCCATCTCGACGGGACTACCAGGAAACGAAAGGAGTCCCATGCTCGAGACCACCCTCCAGCTCGGCGACGCGGTCGAGCACCGCGGCGTCGTGCTCGCACCGCTCTTCCCGCGCCGCTCGCCGGTCGCCGACTACGCGACGCTCGAGGACGCGCTCCCGCTCGGCCTCCGGATCGACGAGGTGAGCGAGTCCGGCTCTGTGCCTCAGCTCGCCGTCTCGAACCCGACCGACGCGAACGTCCTCCTCTACGACGGCGAGGAGCTGCTCGGCGCGAAGCAGAACCGGATCCTGAACGTGACCGTGCTCGTCCCGGCGCAGAGCACGACGCCGATCCCTGTCTCGTGCGTCGAGGAGGGTCGCTGGAGCCGGCGCTCGCGAGCTTCGCGTCGGCGCCGCACGCGGCGCACCCGGAGCTGCGCCGGCGCAAGGCGAACATGCTCGCCGCCGAGCCGCTCGCGCTCGGGATCGCCCAGAGCGAGGTCTGGGACGAGGTGCGCGCCGAAGTCGGCGCGCCTCGACGTCGACTCGCCGACCGGCGCGCAGGCGACGTCTTCCGCTCGCGGGAGGACGAGCTGCCCGAGCTCGAGCGGGCGTTCCCGCTCCAGCCGCGGCCAGTGCGGCGCGCTGCTCGCGCTCGGCGACGTCCTCTGCCTCGACTACGTGGCCGGCGGCTTTCGCAAGCTCGACAAACGCTGCTGCCGGGGGTTCGGCTGACGTTGGAGCAAGCGCGGCGCGCAAGCGCTCAGCGTCGAGGCGGCGAGGCGCCACGCGGGCGCGCCAACAGTCGCGGCTCGGCAAGGAGTCGTCTCACTGCTCGGCGCTCGGCTTCATCTGGCGGCGCAGCGCGTCTCAGGAGCCGGCTGGCGCGGCCGAGCCGGCGGCGGTAGACAATGAGCCGGTGACCGTTGCTCCGCTCGCGCTCGACCCGCTGCTCGCAGCGGTGCGCGAGCGGAGCACCGGCATCGGCTCGCAGATCCACGGCGAGCGGCACTGGCGCACGGTCGGCGCGAACGGGCTCTGGCTGTCGGCGGCGGTGCCGGCCGTCGACACGCACGTCGTCTTCCTCTTCGCGCTCCTGCACGACACGATGCGGCTGAACGACGCGCGCGACCCCGAGCACGGGCCGCGGGCGGCCGCGTTCGCGGTCGCGCTGCACGAGGAGGGGCTGCTCGGCGTCACCGACGCGCAGCTCGACCTCCTCCACCACGCCTGCTTCGAGCACGCGGACGGGAAGGTGTCGAGCGATCCGACCGTCGGCGTGTGCTGGGACGCCGACCGGCTCGACCTGCCGCGCGTCGGGATCACGCCGGTGCCGGAGCTGCTCTCGACCGCGGTCGCGCGCAACGGCGGGCACCCGTCGGGCGAGCCGCCCGGCTGGTCGGAGCTGCACGCCCGGCTCTGAGAGGTCGACCAGTTCCAGCGCCGCTTGCGATGATAGGCACGAGCGAACGAGGAGGTTCAGCCGTGGCCGCACCCGCCCTGACCGAGGCGCTCGACGCCGCCGGCGTCGACTACGAGGTCATCCCCCACTCGCACACCGAGACGGCCGCCGACGAGGCGCGCGCGCTCGGGCTGCCGCTCGACGGGGTCGCGAAGACGCTCGTCGTCGAGACGCCGCAGGGAAACGTCCGCGCCGTGCTTCCCGCGTCGGAGCGGATCTCGACCGCCAAGCTCGCGGAGGTCCTGGACGAGCGGCGGAAGAGCATCCACCTCGCGCCGGAGGAGTCGCTGCGCAGCGAGTACGCGGAGTTCGAGTACGGCGCCGTGCCGCCGATCGGCGGCGCGCACCGCGACCGCGTGATCGTCGACACGCACGTCGCCGACCACGACTCCGTCGTGCTCGAGGCGGGCTCGCACGACGACTCGATCCGGATCGCGACGCAGGACCTGATCAAGATCACGGAAGCGGAGGTCGCCGAGATCTGCGCCGAGGAGTAGGGAGGCCCGCCCGAGGCGGCCCGCCAGCGACGATCGCTTCGTCTCGACTCGACGCCGGCATTTCGATGCTGATGACGCAGTCGGTGCCGGCACCCTGGTAGATAGATGTCCCACGTCGCGCTGCGTGAGCTGTTCGACGCTCGCAGTTCGATGTGGCGCGTACCGGTGCCCGGGACGAGTGGTGAGATGACCGCGACACCGGACATCGTCTGGAACGAGAGCCGGCGATCGAGTCGTCGATCCACACCGAGGTCTGACCACCGCCCGCAGGGGTGCTGGTGAACTGGAGGAAGTACGAGCCCGCCGGGAAGCCGCCGGGACCGCATCCGGTCGTGACGCCTCCGGCCCCTGGAACAGACGCGAACGTCTGCTGCCCTGCATTGACCCTGACCGACTCGACACCGGACGGTCCCGCCGGCTGCCCGCCGGCCCTCGCCCGTGCCCCTGGACCCGCCGGCCCTGCGGGTCCTGCCGGCCCGGTCGCTCCCGATCGGCCCTGGGGGTCCCGCGGGCCCTGCGGGACCTGACCGGCCCTGGGGGTCCTGCCGGCCCTGTCGCCCCTGCCGGCCCGGCCGGCCCTTGCGGCCCGATCGGCCCGGGCGGCCCCTGAGGCCCTGCGGCCCCGCGCTCTGCAGCCCTGCGGCCCCGTCTGACTCCACTGGATGGACGTCTCGCTCGGATTGCACTCGGCGGCCGTCTCGACGATCCGTCACCTGCCCGTTCGCCGACTTGTAACAGGCATGAATGACGCCGCCTGCATCCGGGATGCTGGCGCCGGCGATCCCGGCGGCCATCGCGAGACCGACGGACGTACCACCAAGGATGACGAGTGGCCTGCGCCTGAATGCGGAGAGGAATCTCATCTGCCCTCCTCGTTCGCTTGGGAGGGTTGACCGCACTCCCCTCACGAATTCGCCAGGCGTCACATCCTCTCCCGGAAGCGAGCCGAAAGTCAAAGCGACCGCAGGCTAGCGCGTCTGTCAGCACGCTTAGGATCGGCCCGTGCGCGCTGCGGCCCTGTGGAGCTCTCGTGGTCCTGGCGCTCGCCTTCGCTTCTGCCGCGGAGGCGCGCACGATCCATGTCCGCAGCGACGGGCAGTTCGCGAGGGCCGAGCGGGCCCTGAGCCGTTCGGGCGGGAAGATCGTCCTCCACGCGCACCTGTACCGAAAGCTCGTCGTCAAGCCGCGCTCGCGGCGGCTGCTGCGGATCGTCGGGACGCGCGGCGCGCGCGTCCAGAGCCTGATCTTCGAAGGGACGCAGCGCGTCTCGTTCGGCCGGGTCCGGATCGGCCCGATCAGCGGCAACGCGCTCGTCCAGATGTGGGGCTCCCGCGACATCGTCCTGCACGACCTCTTCGTGAGCGCACGGCGAACGCGGTTCTCCGCCTCCGTTCTGATCGCGGACGCGCGGCGGGTGACGATCCGGCGGAGCACCTTCACGCACTGCGGCGACCGCGTGCGCGAATTCGTCAACTGCGTGACGCTGTACCGCTGGTCGCACGACGTCGTGATCGAGGACAACTGGTTCCACGACTGCTACGGCTGCGACTTCGTCCACGGCCGCTTCGGCACCGACCTCACGATCCGCGGGAACCGCTTCGAGCGCGCGCTGCCGTGCGGGATGGGCCGCTACCGGTGCGGGCACCAGGATCTCGTCCAGCTCTTCGCCGGGCGGCGGCTGCGCGTCGCGGGCAACCGCTTCGGCGTTTACCGCGGCGGCGGCGCCCAGCTCTACCTGACGAACAGCGTCGACCACGCGACGGTCGTGAACAACGTCTTCGTCGGCACGGACGCGCGCGTGCCCGGGTACCGGGCGCGGATGGGGATCGTGCTCGGCAGCAACAGGTCGAGGCGGCTGCCGCACTACGCGAAGATCCTCAACAACACGATCCTGACCGGCTACACGGCGGCGGGACGGCTACGCGGGCTCGCTGCGGATGAGCTCGAGCTACGGCGGCGTGCCGCGCTCGAAGCGGCCGGTCGTGGCGAACAACGTGATCGCGCTGCTCGAGACGCCCGGCCGCGTCTGCCTCGCCGCACGCCAGTTCCTGGCGAACGTCGTCGTGCGCGGCCGCGGCTGCTCACCGTACGACCTCGTCGGCTCGGCCGGCGTCGACTGGCGTGGACGGCCGGTCACCGGGTCGGCCGTGATCGACGTCGCGAACCGCGACCTCGCCCCGCTCACGGACGCGGCGGGACGCCGGCGCGGGCGCGCCCCGGACATCGGCGCGCTCGAGTACCGGGCGCGCTAGGCCTGCTCCGGCGGCGGCTGGAGCACGTAGAAAACCGCGCCGACCGGATCACGGAGCACCGCGAGCCGGCCGACGTCCGGGATGTTCATCGGGCCCGCGAGCACCGCTCCGCCGAGCTCCTCGGTCTGGCGCATCGTCTCGTCCGTGTCGGCGACGGAGAAAGTCGTCGCCCAGTTGGGCGTGACGCCCTCCATCCGCGGCGTGATCCGCATGATCCCGGCGATGCCCCTGCCGTCGACCTTGAGGACGCGGTACACCTCGCCGGCCTCGACCATCGGCGCCTCGTCGATCTCGTAGCCGAAGACCTCCTGGTAGAAGGCCGCCGCCTTCTCCGGATCGTTCGTCTGGCACTCGTTCCAGTTCAGCGTCCCGGGCTCGTTCGCGAGCTGAGCGCCGATGTGCTCCCGCGCCTGCCACACGCCGAAGACGGCGCCCGTGGGGTCCTGCGCAATCGTCATCCGGCCGGCGTCGAAGACGTCGAACGGATCCATCATCACCGTGCCGCCCCCGTTGCGGATCTTGTCGGCGGTCGCATCCGCGTCGTCGCTCGCGAGGTAGGTCGTCCAGTGAGCCGGAACGTCCTCCTGGCCCGGCGGCGGCGGACTGCCCGCGGCGACGAGCTTCCCGTGCAAGCTGAACAGCGTGTAGCCGCCCGCCTCGGGCTGCGTCGCCCGGTCCGCGGTCCAGCCGAAGAGGCCCCCGTAGAACTCGATGCTGCGGTCGAGGTCGGGACTCGTGACGTCGACCCAGCACGGAGTTCCTTCTGCGTATGAGGTGAATTCCGGCATGGACGTTACGGAAGCGCTTGCGCCTGCTCGACGAGCGCGTCTGCAGGCGCATCGTCGCCAGCGTCGCCGTCACGCGGTCGACCGCCGGAGCGGGAGCCGTGCAGGGCCTTCAGCTCCTTCGCGGTGCTCTCGAGCACCGTCGCCGCCTTCGCGTTCTGCCCGAGCTCCGCGTGGCAGGAGGCGAGGCGCAGCGCGACGTCGGAGAGCGTCAGCGGCTCGAAGGCGTGCTCTTCGCGCTCCTTGTCGGGAGCCCGGGCGGCGTCGAGTTGCTTCACCGCCTTCCGGAGATCGCGTTCCTCGGCGTCGTTCTCCCGGCGGCCTTCCTTCACCTCGTCGTTCTTGTACGTCCTGGCCGCGTCGCGGCCGAGCGCGTACTCGATGTGGCGTACAGCGATCGGGTCGGTGTCCGCATAGCGCTCGACAGCCTCCTCGAGCCGGCCGGCGGCTCCGGATACCGCGGGAGCCGCCGAAGTACATGATCTTGCGGCCGGGTAGCCGGTGAGCAGATGCGCGAGGTTCTCGCTCGCTCGTCGTCGCCCGCGCCGCAATCCTGATCCGTTGCGCGCGGGTCAGCATGTAGCCGAACGGGAAGCAGAGCACTAAGATCCTGATCAGTTACTCGCCGGTGTCGGCGAACTGTTGTCCCTTGGCCCCGTAGCTGAGGTAGATCGACTCGTACGCCGCCTCGCCGCGCGCGATCTCTCTCAGCTCGGGCGACTTGTGGCGGAGACCGGCGCGACGAACTCGACGATGTCGCCGTTCGGCCGCTCGATGTAGACGCGCGTCAGGCCGTCCTCCGGCTCGAGCTGGTCGACCACCGATACCGCAGACGAGGAGTGTTCAGTAGACCGAGCTGCACGCTGACCGGACGCCGTAGTCGAACACCTCGGCGCTCTCGACGCTCAGCTCGAGCGGTGAGTCCGAGCGTTCGATCTCGGCCCGGCTGTAGGCACTGAGGTTGTTGCCGATCCAGTCGCGTCCGCCGTAGATCACGTCTCGGCGTCGCCGTGTCGCATCCAGATGAGCTCGACGTCGTCGAACTCCCAGCGGTAGTTCGTCCAGAAGGCGGTCTCTCCGCCCCCGCCGCCCGTGTATCCCCACGCGTAGTTCTTGTAGGACTCCGAACCGCTGTCCGCGTTCGTGCCGCGCTGCCAGGCGTGCGGCAGGTTGAACGAGTGACCCACCTCGTGGATGAAGGTCTTCGAGGAGCAGGCGGTCCTTCTTGTCCGAGGTGTCGTAGAGCGAGCCCTACCTCCCGCCCCCTCGTAGCCTCCTCGGCCAGTGCGCAGCCCTGCCTGAAGTACGTGTCGCCCGACCTGCCAGCCGCCCCAGTCGAACATCGTCCCGTAGTAGCCGGAGTTGTAGTTGCGATCGCCGAACCTCGGCACGATCAGGCCGTACGTGTTCCACTGCAGCGTGTTCGCGTAGAGGTCGAACCGCGCCTCCATCAGGTCGTGCAGCTCGGCCTCGCTCCAGTTGTTGCCGCGATCGCCGCTGTCCGGTCGTTGAGGAGGTCGTCCTGCTGCGACGGTGAGGTCGATGCCGGAGCGCTGGTAGACGCTCCGCACGCTCACCGAGCTCGGCAGACCTCTCGGGGACGCGTCGATGTCGGGGTCGATCTCGGGCGGGAAGACCGTTCCCTGGAACCGGTCGATCTCGATCTTCGCCGTCCGGAAGTACTCGGAGATCTTCGGGCAGGCGTACGTGGCGACGATCTGCCCGCGTGTCAGCCACTCGACGCAGGCCGCCGGAGCGGGCGCGAGATGCTCACGCGCGGGATGTGGACGCGAATCGAGTCCGCGGTGTTCGTCGGATCCAGGTAGTAGTGGACGGGCCCGGAGATCGTGATCTCCTGCGGGTCGTCGTCGATCGTCAGGCTCTCGACCACGAACGAGCCGATGTAGAGCGTGACGGGCCGCAGAAGTCGAAGTGGAAGTAGATGTCGCCGCTCAGCCGCTGCTGCGGGCGGCGGCCGTCGACGTCCACGCGGAGCTCGAGGATCGTGCCGGTGCCGGCGGGTGTGACATTCCGGTACGTCCCGCTGACGTTGCGTCGAATCGGAAAGACGATGATGTCTTTCAGTGCCTCGACGACGTGCTCGAGGCCGATCTGTGGCTGCGACTCCATGGCTACGCCTCCCGGACCGCCGGACTCATCGACGCTCCTGATCGCTGGTCGAGTGCGTCTCCGCCCAGGGAGTCGAGGCAGACCGTCTTCCTCGGACGCCGTGCCCGCGTTCGGCCGCAGATCGTGGCCCGAACGTCGCCACAACCTTCTCCCTGGGGATCGTCAGACTTCCCGAGCTACGTTACTGCGCTCGCGAGCGGGGTGCAACGATCTTCCGCGTCAGGGCATCGGTCTGGGCGGCTCGGGCGCCGGGAAGGCGGCCCAGCCCTGCTCGGCCATCGACGCGAGGCTGCTCGACTTGACGCCCGCGTCCGAGACGGTCAGGAGCGAGGCACCGACCACGAGCGAGCGCCGGATCGGGACCCTCCCGTGCTCGACGTTTCCGACCGGTTCGACCCCGCGCGCGCGCCCGACCCGGTAGCCGGCCGCGCGCAGCTCGAACGGGACGACGACGAGCCCCGTGCGCGGCCAGTAGAGGAAGGCGTGGTGGTCCGACTCCGCCTCCGACCACCCCTGGCCGAGATGCTGCTTGTGCAGCCGCGTCGGGCTGCGCAGATTCGAGACGTCGAAGAGCGAGATCTGCGTGCCCAGCGGGCGGCCTTCGTCGGTCGCGTCCTGGCCGATGCCGAGCAGCAGGTCCTCGCCGATCGGGTGCAGGTAAGCGGAGTAGCCGGGGATCTTCAGCTCGCCGAGCACGCGCGGGCGCTCCGGCACGGCCAGGTCGATCGTGTAGAGCGGGTCGATCTGGCGGAAGGTGACCGCATAGCCGACGTCGCCGGCGAAGCGAACGGCGTAGACGCGCTCGCCCTTGCCGAGCCCGCCGACCCGGCCGACCTGGACGAGCGCCGCCGTCGCGCGGGCGCAGCGTCGTCAGGAACGACTCGGCCTCGCCGACGCCGCCGCCCCACCAGGCCGGCGCCTCGGTGCTGACGACGCGGAGGACGCCGCGGTGCTCCGAGAGCGACCACTGGCTGAGCAGGTAGCCGGACACCGTGCCGCTCCCGCGGTACTGCGTCCGCGCGGGACTCGAGATGTCGAACTTGTGGATCGCGGTCGTGACGCCGTTCTTCTCCTGCGTCGGCGTGTTCGGATCGGGACGGTCGGCCCAGCGCTCGGTCGCGACGTAGAGGCTCTCGGGGGAGGCGTAGACGATCCGCCCGTCCGTCATCACCGCAACCGAGTCGACTGGCTGGAGCCCCTTCGCCAGGTCGACCGTCAGCACGGTGAGCATCCCGAGCCCGGAGAAGCCGGCGGGCGGCTCACCTGGCGGCACTGGACGAGCGCGCGCTTCGGCCCGGCCTTCGCGCCCGCCCGCTTGATCCGGTAGGAAGGCAGCCAGGCGCCGACGCGCGAGGAGGCGACGACGGCGCGGTTGCGCTTCGCCGCGGCCGCCTGCGCATCTGGGCTCGGGTCCGTCGGCAGCCTGAACTGGAGCTTGGCGGGGATCTGGGCGGTGGAGACGATGCGCGCGCTGCCGCCGACCAGGCGCGCCGCGACGTAGGCGCCGTCGAGCGTCAGCGTGTTGACGACGCGCAGCCGGGCCGGATCGGACACGTCCACCTCGGTGAGGACGGACTCGGCCGGCGCGAAGGGCGCGATCCGCGCCGCGATCGCCGGCAGCGGCTCGGCCCAGTAACCGCCGCGCGAGAGCACGAGCAGGCGGTCGCCGTGGAGGAGCAGCTCGTGGTTCGAGGCGGCGTCGAGCTTCAGCGTGTCGAGGAGACGCGGCTTCTGCGTGCGGACGTCGACGGCGTTGAGGCGGCCGCTCGCGACCGCGAAGACCGTGCGCCCGTCGGTCTTGACGAGGTCGGGCTCGTCGACACCTTCCTCCTGGACGTTCGTGCCCGAGTAGTCGACGCCCTGCTGCGGCGCGGCGGCCCGGGTCGGCGCGGCGGTCTCGGCGGCCGGGACGAGCCCCGGCTGCCGCCGAGCCCGTACGGGCCGACGAAGCGGCCCGCATGCTGCTTCGCGTAGCCGAGCAGCTCGCCGCAGGAGCGGAAGGCGACGAGCTTCTGCGCCTTCGTCGCGCGCGCATCAGCGCTCGTTCCGCCGAGCGCGACGGCGACGAGTGCCGCCAGCCCCAGGAGCAACGCGACGCGTCGAGCCACTGTCATCACACTCCTTATACGTCACGTGCGCGCGCGTGTCACGCGTCGCTGCAGAGATCAATCGACGCGGTATGCCATGAGGATCGCGTCGACGTACTCGTCGTCGCGGCGATAGTGCTCGCGGCGAAAGCCCTCGCGCTCGTAGCCGAACTGCTCGTAGAGGCGGATCGCCGGCTCGTTCCACGGGAAGACGTGCAGCTCGAGCTTCCGGATGCCCGCGTCGCGCGCCCACTCGACGGCCTGCTCGAGGAGCGCGCGCCCGACCCCGCGGCGGCGGTGGCCGGCGGCGACCATCAGGCCGAGGTCGGCGACGTGGTGGCTCGCCCGGTGCGGGTCGCGGGCGACGGAGAGGCGGCCGACGATCGTGCCCTCGTCCTCGGCGACGAAGACCGCCGCGTCGGGGTGTCGCTTGAGCGCACGGATGTACCGGCGCTCCTCCCCCACGCTGCGCCAGCTGTCCGTGTTCAGGAGCCAGGCTTCCGGCTCGCCGCCGACGGCCACGGCGAGCTCGACGAGCGCCGCCGCATCGTCCGGCCGCGCACGCCGCACGACGAGGCTCATCCGACGACGATTCCGTGGCCGCCGCGGCGCGGGTCGCCGGCGGCGGCGAGGGAGCCGTCCGCGCGGCGCTCCACCGCGGCGACGCCGCCGAAGTAGAGGTTGCGGCCCGACCAGCGAACGGGGCTCCATCCCTCGGGCGCGAGCTCCATCAGGCCGCCCTCGAGATGGAGGACGTCGCCGTCGACGTGGATCCGCGGGTTGTCGATCGCCTCGTCGACGGGCGTGCCGCGCAGGACGGTGTCGGCGACCTGCGCGATCGCGCCGGCGAGCCGCACCGAGCCGGCGCTGCCGAGCGCGAGCCGCGGCTGCTCGTCTTCGAGCACGAGCGTCGGGGTCATCATGCTCGGAAGCCGGGCGCCCGGCGTCTTCGGCGCGTGGCCGACCACGTCGAGCTCGCCGAGCATGTTGTTCAGCTGCGTGCCGCCGCGGAAGATGCCCGATCCCGCGCCGAGGGTCGAGGACAGCGCGGCGGCGTTGCCCTCCGAGTCGATGACGGAGATCTGGGTCGTGCCCGCCACCGCGAGCGGCGGCGCCGCGTCGTACCCGTGCTTGAGCGCCTGGGCACGCTCGTCGAGTGTGTTCGCCGTTGCCAGGCCGCGCGAGGGCGGCGGCGACGATCGCGCCGCCGCGGGAGGGCGCGGGGGTCGTCAGCACCTCGTGCGAGCCGATCCGGGTGCGGATCGGCTCCGGTGTCGCGACGCGATAGGCGGCGATGTCGTCCGCGAGCTCCGGGATCAGCTCGGTGACCGCGTCTGCGCCTTCCTCGCGAAGACGTTCCAGCGTCTCGACGAAGTCGACCGTCTCGATCCGCTCCTCGACGCCGTAGATACGGCGGCCGCCCTCGTCGCGCTGCAGGATCCCCGCCAGGATCAGGTGGAGGAACCGCTGGGCGTCGTTGCAGTCGAGACCCTGCCTGGCGAGCTCGACCGCGGGCTCGACGAGCGCCGGCCACGGGACGGTGCCGAATCGGCGATGCGCCTCCTCGAGCCCGGCGACGAGCCCCGGGACGGCCACCGAGCCCGCACCGATGTGGTAGCTCTGCGTCGAGTCGCCGAAGTCGACGGTCAGATCCTCGATCTCGCCGAGCGGCCTCGTCGGGACGGCGAAGAAGCAGTCGAGCACGGTCGCTTCGCCGTCGAGCCACGTGAGCAGGAACCCGCCGCCCGTGGGCCCGGTCAGCGGCCCCTCGGCCACGGCCGCTGCGAAGGCTGCCGCGATGCACGCATCGACCGCGTTCCCCCCGCCCACGAGCACCCCAGCGCCCGCCTCTGCGGTGACCCGGTTCCCGGCTGCGATCGCGCCCTGCATCGAACTCAGGGTAAAGGTGCTGTATGGATGCCGAAAAGGGTGAAGAGATGTGCGCCGGCGCGCGCTACCTTGTAGCTTGCGATGCGCGCCCACTTCGACCTGAGGAGAAGCCACGCTGCGCTCTTCCTCGGCTCGCTCGCCGCGCTCGCGGTACTTGCCCTGACGCCGCAGCTGCTCGGTGACCGGCTCGCCGCCGGAATCGACGGGCTCGGTGACGCCGCTCCGTTCTGGCTCTGGATGGCCGGGGCCGCGTTCGCGGGCTCGCTCGTCGCGTCCGCCTGCGGGTGGGCATCCGCGCTGACACGCTGCGGCGGGTCGACGACGACGGCCGACGCGACCGCGCGCTACTGCACCGGCTCGCTCGTGAACGCCCTCGCACCGGCACGCGCCGGCACCGCCGTTCGCTTCGCGCTCTTCTCACGCGTGCTGCACGGCGAGGGGCGGCTCTGGACCGTCGGCGGCGTCGCGACGTCGCTCGCCGCCGTGCGGGCGCTCTGGCTCGCGGTCGTCCTCGCACTCGGCTCGGCGAGCGGAGCGCTCCCGCGCTGGCCGATCGCCGCACTCTTGCTCGCGGCGCTGGTCGCGGGACTCGTTGCCTGGCGGGCCCGGTCGACACGGCCCGGACGCCGCTTCGCCCACGTCCTCGACGCCTTCCGCGTCCTCGGAAGCTGCCCGTGGGCGGCGGCGCGACTCGTGGGCTGGGTCGGACTGGCCATGGGACTGCGTCTTGCGGCGGCGGCCGGCATCGCCGCCGCGTTCGGCGTGGACGAGCCGCTCGCGGCGGCGCTGATCATCATCCCCGCGCTCGACCTCGCCGGGATCCTGCCGCTTACCCCCGGCAACATCGGCGTCGCGAGCGCTGCCGTGGCGTTCGCGCTGAAGGCCAGCGGCGCCGCTTCGGGCGTCGCGGTGTCGGCCGGAATCGCGTTCGGCGCGGTCGAGACGATGACGACGCTCGCGCTCGGCTGCGGCAGCCTCCTCTACTTCGCCGGCAGCCGTGTGGACGCGCAGCGCTGGCGGCCGGCGCTCGTGTCGGCGCTCGGCTGCTGCGCCATCGCGGGCGCGTTCGGCGCGACCGTGCTCTTCCCGCTGGTCTAGCCGGAACTGCGCAGGAAGCTGGGCGGCTCGAGCGGGTCTTCGCGGCGCGGACGGCTCGGCGACGCCGACGTGAACGACGGCTGCGCCCGGCGGCGGCTGCCCCCGAGACCGGTCGCGACGACGGTCACCCACACCTGGCCGGAGAGCCGCTCGTCGACGGTGGCGCCGAAGATGATGTTGGTGTCGTCGGTCGCCGCCTGGCGGACGACCTCCGCAGCGTCGTTCACCTCGAGCAGGGTCAGGTCCTCGCCGCCGGCGATCGAGAGCAGGATCCCGCGCGCGGCCACGATCTCGGTATCGATCAGCGGCGACTTCAGGGCCCGCTCGGCGGCCTGCTTCGCGCGTTCCTCGCCCGTGGCGTAGCCGATCCCCATCAGCGCCGAGCCCGCGTCGCGCATGACGGTGCGAACGTCGGCGAAGTCGAGGTTGATCAGGCCGGGCATCGTGATCAGGTCGGTGATGCCCTGCACGCCCTGGCGGAGGACGTCGTCGGCGATCTTGAAGGCGTCGAGCATCGAGGTCGACCGGTCGAGCACCTCCAGCAGGCGGTCGTTCGGGATCACGATCACCGTGTCGCAGGCGCCGCGCAGCTCTTCGACGCCGGCGTTCGACGACGCCATGCGGCGCGTTCCCTCGAACCGGAACGGCGTCGTGACGATGCCGACCGTGAGCGCGCCGAGCTCCCGCGCGATGCGAGCGACCACAGGAGCCGCACCGCTGCCGGTGCCGCCGCCCTCGCCGGCCGTGACGAAGACCATGTCCGAGCCGCGGAGTGCGTTCTTGATCTGGTCGTAGCTCTCCTCGGCGGCACGGCGGCCGATCTCCGGGTCGGCGCCGGAGCCGAGCCCCTGGGTGAGGTCGCGGCCGATGTGCAGCTTCACCGGCGCGTCCGAGAGCTGGAGCTGCTGGACGTCCGTGTTGACCGCGACGAACTCGACCTGCGAGAGGCCGGCGTCGATCATGCGGTTCACCGCGTTCAGTCCGGCGCCGCCGACGCCGACGACGCGGATCATGGCGAGGTAGGAGGACGAGTCGCGCGGCGGCGCGTACTCGAGCCTGGGCGCGGGCTCGGGCAGCGGCTCGATCACGCGTGCGACCGGCGGCTCGTAGACGGGCTCGCGCTGCGTCGGCGCCGGCTTGACCGGGGCCGCGGCGACCGCGGCGGCAGGCTCCTCGACCTTCTCCTCTTCCGCTGACGGCGGCGCGGGCTCCGCCTCGACGGGCTCGGGGGCGGCCGCGAGCGGCTCCTCCTTCGCGAAATCGGGGACGTGCTCGACCGTCTGCTCCTGCGGCTCCTCGGGCGGCGGCTTCGGCGCAGGCTCCTTCCCCTCCTGCTCCGCCTGCCGCTGGGCGGCCTCCGTCGCGCGGAAGAGCTCCGCGAGCGGGCCCTCACGCATGCTCGCGCGGTTTCGCGCCATCGAGCACCTCCTTCGCCAGCTCGCGGTAGGCCTCGGCAGCCGTACCGGTCGGGTCGTATTTCAACACGGATGAGCCCTTCACGGGAGCCTCGGCGTAGCGGACCGTCTTGCGGATGCGGGTCCGGTAGACGAGGTCGCCGAAGTTCTCCTCGAGGATCTCGACCGCCTCGCGCGAGTGCAGCGTCCGCCGGTCGAACATCGTGGGCAGGATCCCCTCGATCCTGACGTCGGGGTTGAGGTTCTCGCGCACCATCGCAAGTGTGTTCTCGAGCTGGACGAGTCCGCGCAGCGAGAGGTACTCGCACTGGACGGGCACGATCACGCCCGTGGCCGCGACGAACGCGTTGATCGTCAGCAGGCCGAGTGACGGCGGGGTGTCGATCAGGATGAAGTCGTAGCTGCCGCGGACCTCGAAGAGCGCCTTCTCGAGCGCGCGCTCGCGGCCGATCATCGCGCTGAGCGCGAGCTCGGCGCCGGCGAGGTCGATCGACGAGACGGCGACGTCGACCTCGGCGCGATGGACGATCTCCGAGATCGGGAGCCTGTGCACGAGCACGTCGAACATCGATCGCTCGATCGCGTCCGGGTTCATGCCCTGGCTCATGGTCAGGTTCCCCTGCGGGTCGAGGTCGATCACGAGCACGCGGTGACCCTGTTCCTTGAAGGCGACGGCGAGATTCAAGGTCGTGGTCGTCTTCGCAACGCCGCCCTTCTGGTTCGCAAACGCGATCACCCGTTGCAACGACATCTCCTCAATGGGGATGTCGACCCGGACGTTCGGACGCGGGAGCAGGCGCATGAACCCCATGTGGACACCGCTTTCAAGCCTAGCCCGGGTTTTCCTTCACCCGCGATTACCGTGGCTCGCCGTCGTCGTAGGCGAGGTCGTCGAGCCGGGCGATCAGGCCGAGACCACGGAAGGAGATCTTGTTCGAGCGCGGGTAGTAGCAGACGTCGTTCGGCCTCCTCGTGCCGTAGGCCAGGATGGTCATCCCCGTCGGCCCGGCCCGGAAGCCGTGCGCGATGCCGCTGCTTGCCGGCCGCGAGACGATGTTCCCGGCGCGGAGCGGCCGCTCCTCGTACTCGACGCCCGCGCGGGCCTGCTGCGGTGTCGGCCAGAGCTGGAGGACGCCCTCGCCGTCGAGGACGACGAAGATCTCCTCGTCGGCGGAGTGCAGGTGCGGCGGCGCTCCTTCCTCGCCCTCGTCGAGACTCACCCAGTTCAGCCCCGTCTGCTCGGCGCCGGCCGTGCGCGCGAGCGGCTTGACGCGACCGCCCGCGTCGCCCTCGAGCTCGTCGAGGTTGACCACGCTCGCCGGACGGGCGCCGGGCTCCGGCAGCTCCGGCTCTCCGGCCGCGACCTCGCGTGCCCACGGGTGGTCGCCGGTGCCGACCTCGGCCCAGGTGCCGCCGATCCAGCCCACGCCGGCGCGCGGAAGGTGCCCGACCTCGGTCTGGCCGCGCGTGCCGAAGGCGAGCACGTCCAGCCCGTCGTCGCCCGCGCGCAGGCTGTGCGCCTCACGAGCCCGGTGCACGACGCAGTCGCCGGCGCGCACCTCGAAGGCGGAGCCGTCGAGGAGGCAGATCCCCGAGCCGCCGAGGACGTAGAAGATCTCCTCCTCGGTCGTCTGGCGGTGGAAGGGCGTCGACCACTTGCCGGCGTCGACCTGGATGCGCTTCACGCCGACCGTCTTCGTCCCGGACGCCGCGCCGAGATTCCACCACTCGCCCGCAAGGTGTCCGGCCTCGGCCCGACCGCTCTCGACCTCGTCCCAGTGGGCGATCACCTGACGATTATCCCTGTGTCGGTGCTCCTGCGAGTGCGGCGCTACCCTCCGCTCATGCGCCTGGTCGTCGTCGCCGCTGCGCTCGTCGTCGTCCCCCTGGCAGCGGCGCTCCCCGCCGGCAGTCGGCACTTCTTCCCGCTCGAGCGCGGCAACCAATGGACGTTCGAGAACGTCCAGTACGGCGGCGAAGAGACGATCACCGTCACTCGCGCGCGAACGCCGGCGTCTTTCGCCTCGAGAACTTCCCCGGCGCGCCGAGCCTCCGGGTCCGCTGGCTCGGACAGACGCTCCAGGCCTGGGACACGAGAAACCGCCGTTGGGAGGCGCTCCTCCGCTTCGGGGCGCCGGCCGGCACGACCTACACCGTCGACCTGGCGCAGCCGCTCTGGAGCCGGGTGCGGGTGACGGTCGCCTCGCGGCGGGCGACCGTCAAGAACCCCGCGCCGGGCCGGACGCACTCGGGCACGATCCGGTTCACCCTGCGCCCGGATCCCGATCTGGCCGACGCGGGCCTGACCGGCATCTGGTTCGCACCGGGCGTCGGCCCCGTCCGCTGGGTCGAGCAGTCGATCGCCGGCCAGGTCGAGCACGTCCTCACGCGCGCAGAGAACTGACGCAGGTCAACGCGCGGTTTGCCACGATTCCCGCGGTCTGCGGCGCGATCAGCGCCCGCATCGGCAAAGGCGATGCCGTCGGGCCGGACAATCAGGAGGGTACAAGGATGCCGTTCAAGCCGCGAGGTTGGATGGTCCTCTTGGCCGCTGCGCTCGGGCTCGTGCTCGTACCGGGCTCGATGTCGGCGGCAAATGCAGTGAACGCAAGCCCGCTCGAGGTGGCGCTCGCCTACCTCGACAAGAGCGCCGGGACGCTCGGGGTCGGCAGCGCCGACGTCGAGGACATGGTCGTCACCAGCTCCTACAGGAGCACTCACACCGGCGTCACACACGTCAACCTCAACCAGCGCCTCCAGGAGCTGGAGGTGTTCGGCGGTCACGTCACCGTCAACGTGGCCCGCGACGGCGGGATCGTCTTCGCCGGCGGCAGCCCGGTCGAGCTCGAGCTCGGCTTCGGGTACCGCGCGCCTCAGCGCCACGGACGCGGTCCGGGCTGCGGCCTCCGGCCTCAGCCTCGACCAGCCCACCGACCTGCAGGTGATCAGCGAGAGCGGCGGGCCGGCACGCGAGACCGTCGTCTCCGGTGGCGGGATCTCCGACGCGTCGATCCCGCTCCGGCTCGGCTGGCAGCCGACCGAGAGCGGGCTCCGGCTCGCCTGGCGGCTCGTGATCGACGACTCGGCCGGCGACAGCCTCTGGAACGCCGCCGTCGACGCCGAGAACGGACGGTTGCTCGACACGGACGACTGGACGTCGAAGGACACGCTCGGCCAGCTCTCGACGCTCAAGCGCACCGGCAGCGGCTCGGTCGCCCGGTCCAGCGCCGCGGCCGGCGCACGCGGCGGCCGCCCAGGTCGCACGACGGCTCGAGCTACAACGTGCTCGCGTTCCCGACCGAGAGCCCGAACGACGCGTCGCGGCAGGTCGTCACGAACCCGGCCGACTCGATCGCATCGCCGTTCGGCTGGCACGACACGAACGGCGCCACGGGCGCGGAGTTCACGACGACGCAGGGCAACAACGCGCATGCGTACCTCGATCAGGACGACAGCGAATCCCCCGACTTCGGCGGCAGCCCGGACGGAGGCCCGAGCCTCGACGTTCGACTTCCCGGCCGACCTCAACCAGCACGCCCAGAACTACCGGGAAGCCGTCGTGACGAACCTCTTCTACGCCAACAACCGGTTCCACGACGTCGCGCACCACTACGGCTTCGACGAGCCGTCCGGCAACTTCCAGGCCAACAACTACGGCCGCGGCGGGGGCCAGGGCGACTACGTCCGGGCCGAGGCCGCCGACGGCGGCGGCACGAACAACGCCAACTTCTCGACGCCCGGCGGCCGACCCCGGCCCCATCACATCGCCGCCGCGGATGCAGATGTTCCTCTGGCCGGGCAACCAGTTCGGCAGCCAGAACCAGGTCGTCGTCGACGTCGCTCGGCTCGTTCAACGCGTCCTGGTCGAGGTTCGGCCCCGCGCCGACGACCGCCGGGCTGCCCGGGCGCACGATCGTCTACGCCGGCACGGGCTGCACGGCCGGCCTCTATCCCGCGCCGCTGCCCACGACGCGACTGGATGGTGATCGTCGACGGCGGCACCACCGGCACCGGCACCTGCCCCTACCTCACGCGGGTGCAGGTCGCCGAGTCGCTCGGCGCCGACGCGGTCATCGTCGCGCACAACACGACGGCTGCCGCGCCGGTCCTCACCGCCTCGATGGCCGGCCCGCCGGTCGGGATCCCCGCCGTCGCCAGTGACGCAGGCCGACGGCAACACCATCAAAGCCGCCGTTGCCCTCGGGCCGACCACCGGCAGCGTCCGGAAGCATCCGGACCACCCCGGGATCCGCGACGGTGACTTCGAGAACGGGATCGTCATCCACGAGTACGGGCACGGCGTCTCGCTCCGCCTCACCGGCGGCCCCGGGATCAACTGCCTCACGGGGAACGAGCAAGGAGGCGAGGGCTGGAGCGACTGGTTCGCGCTCACGACGCTCCTCGACCTTGCGCTCGACGACCCGGAGGGACCACGCGGCATGGGCCCGTACGCCCTCTTCCAGGACGACCGTCACGGGCGCCGGGATCCGGCCGCGGCCCTACTCGCGCAACATGGAGATCCAGCCGTTCACCTACGACAGCATCACGACGGGCGGCTGGCTCAACGGAGCGTCGCTGGCGCGTGCCGCACGGCATCGGCCACGGCTGGGCCTCCGTGCTCTGGGACATGACCGTGGGACCTGATCGACAAGCACGGCTTCAACCCGGATCGTCTATCGGAGCCTGGTACGAGCGGCGGTAACAACCGCGCCTTCCAGTACGTGATCGACGGGCTGAAGCTGCAGGGCTGCGGGCCCGGCTTCGTCGTCGCGCGCGCGAGCGATCATCGCCGGCGCCGATCTGCTCGAGCGACGGCGAGGACACGTGCACGCTGTGGGCCTCGTTCGCCCGCCGCGGCCTCGGCTACAGCGCCGTCCAGGGACACGACCAGCCGGGACGACAACAAGGAGGCGTTCGACACCCACCCGGACTGCCTGGAGGGCTTCTTCGGCGGGGTCGCGGCCGGGCCGACGCTCAACGTCGGTCAACGCCCGGTACGACGTCGCCGATGATCGTTCACCCTCGGCGGGCAACCAGGGGCTCGACATCCTGGCGAGCAACTCGCCGTACTCCCGACAGGTCGACTGCAACACGCTCGAGACGGCCGCTCCGGGCCAGTTCGTCACGCCACGGCCGATCCCGGTGCCGACCGAGACGCCCGGCAACTCGGGCCTCGCGTACGACCCGGCAACCGACCGCTACACCTACCCGTGGCAGACGCTGAAGGAATGGAACGGCACCTGCCGCGAGTTCGTCCTCACCCGGGCGGACGGCGTGCAGCACCGCGCCTACTTCCGCTTCTCGACCGCGCCGTCGTTCGCGGTCTCCGGCCGCGTCCGCGACTCGAGCGGCGCCGGCGGTCGCGGGGCGACGGTCAGCCTCGACGACGGGAAGCAGGCGAACCCGCTCACGACCACGACCGATGCGAGCGGCTTCTACTCCTTCGCCGGCGTGCTCAAGGCCACCTACCAGGCGACCGCGTCGGCCGGACGCTGCCTCGCCACGGTCGACGCAGCAGGTGGCCGTGCAGGGGCCGACGACGCTGAACTTCACGCTGCCGCAACGCACGGACGCGTTCGGCTACTCCTGCGTGCTCGAGGCGACGCCGTTCACCGAGGCGGCGAACGTGCTCGCGCTCACCGGCGGACGATTCGTCGACGACGGTCGACGTTGCCGTTCCCGTTCCGCTTCTACGGGCAGGAGTACACGACCGCGTTCGTGTCGACGAACGGGCACGTGAACTTCCTCGCGCTCAACACGTCGCTCGCCAACGTGGCGCTTCCGGCGACCGGTACCCCGAACGCGGCGATCTACGGGTTCTGGGACGACCTGCTCCTGGACGCGTCGGCCAGCGTTCGCACCCAGCTGCTCGGCACGGCTCCGAACCGGAGGTTCGTGGTCGAGTGGCGGAACGTCCGCTTCTTCGGCGACACGACGCGGCGGATCGACCTCAACATCGTGCTCCACGAGAACGGCCAGATCCTGACGCAGTCACCGCAACCGGGCCGACGACGGACGCGAGCGCGGCAACTCGGCCACGCTCGGGATCGAGAACGCGACCGGCACGGTCGCCCTGCAGTTCTCCTTCAACCAGCCGATGCTCGACGTCGAGCCGGCCGTCACGTCGATTCGGTACCGGCCGCCGGCCTGACGCCGACGGCCGCGACGTGAAAGACTCGAGGGCCCCGCGCGAGCGGGGCCCTCGACCTTCCGGGTCAGGCCGTCTCGGCGAGACGGGCGGCAGAGCGCAGCCCGAGCAGGACCTCGTCGAGCGAGCGCACGAGGGCGTCGCGGTCGCCGTGGCGAAGTGTCTCGACGAGCGTCCGCCGAACCACGTCCCGGGCGCGCGGCGACGCAGGCTCACCTGCAGCGAGCGACCGCAGCGCGGCGTGGATCGCGCGCCGTTCCTCGCTCACGTCGCCCAGGAGCACAGCGGCGCGCAGCTCCCAGGTCCCGCCGAGCAGCCCGGAGAGCGCCCCGCGCAGCTGCTCGGAGCGGAAGGGCTCGTTCTGGAAGAGCGAGAGCTCCCAGCGGTCGAGCGCCTCCGCCAGAGCCGGATCCCCGTCCGCGAGACCGAGGACAGCGAGCAGCTCGGACGTCAGCTCGGCGCGGAACGAGTCGAGTCGCGTCGGCTCGCCGTCCGGCTGCGTCGCGGCGATCGGCAGCACCGGGCGGATCCCGAACGGCCGCCAGTCGAGCCGCTCGAACAGGACCGGCCCGGCGGCCACCGGTGCTGCGGTGGCGAGCCGGATCGCGGTGACGGCGTCGGCGAGCTCGGCGGGCGCGTCGGGCGGCTCGTCGCCGGGCTCGAGGCCGCGTTCGAGCTCGAGCACGCAGTAGCGGTCGACCTCGCGCCCGAAGCCGGCCGGCAGGAGGCCCTGCGCCTCGGGCCAGTGATGCGCGAGCTCGCCCGTGGCGGCGGCGCGGAGGCGGATCCCGCCGCCGAGGTCGACCTTCGTGACGACCGAGATCCCCACCACCGGCGCGACCGCCGCGTATGCGCGCGCTGCGCCGAAGAGCGAGTGCTCGAGCTCCGCGTAAGCGCGCTCGAAGGCGACGTCGTCCCAGTCGAAGCCTCCGCACGCCTCGGCGGTCGAGATCAGGAGGGCCAGCAGGACGGTGCGGAAGAGCGCCTGCTCCTCGCTCGGCTTCGGGCCGGCGTGCGCGCGCGCAAAGATCGCGGCGGCGGGCTCGCGCAGCAGCTCCTCGAGCGCGATCCGCGCGTCCTCCCGGCCCGCCAGCGCGCTCGCACGGGACTCGACGAACGAACGGACGAGCGGCCGGTACTCGTAGAGCGCCGGCCCACGCCGCTGCACGTGCTCCTCGAAGGCAAACGGCAGCTCGTCGCCTTCCTCGAGCGCACGGCCGAGGAAGACGAACGCGCCGAGACAGAAGGCGCGCAGGGTCAGGTGCAGGTGCGGTGCGCGAACCGCCATCCGTCTCCCTACTCCCCCGGCGGCCCGCCTCCTGCCTGGCAACCGGGGCACCAGTACGCCGTGCGGTTCGCGTCGCCCTGTCCACGCGAGCGGACGATCGTGCCGCACCGGCCGCAGGGTCGCCCCGCACGCCGGTACACCTTGCGGGCCGGCCGCTTCGACGCGAGCGAGTCCTGCATCAGCCGGCGCGCAGCCGCGACCGCGTCGCGCAGGGTCGCGTCGGAGGCGTCCCGGACCGCCGTCCACGGCGAGACCCCGATCGTCCAGAGCGCCTCGGCCATCCACATGTTCCCGATCCCGGCGACGAGCCGCTGGTCCTGGAGCGCCTCGCCGAGCGGGCGGTCGCCGGCGGTCCGCAGGCGCGCAGCGGCCTCGTCCAGGTCGATCGTGTCCGCGAGGATGTCCGGCCCGACCCGGGCGAGCGACCCGGTCTCGAGTGTCAACACGGGGCCGTTCCAGAGGATCCCTTCGAGCTCGTCGCCACGCAGCACGAGCCAGGGCAGCCCTGCCCGGATACGTCTCGTGCCGCGCCGCTCCACGCGCCAGCGGCCTGTCATGCGGAGGTGGCTGCGGACGACGACACCGCCCTCGAAGCGGAGCAGCAGGTTCTTGCCGACCGCCTCGACCGACTCGAGCACGCGGCCGTCGACACGGTCTGCGACCCCGGTCAGCCTCCCGCGCGGGTTCGGCGACTCCACCTCCAGCCGCTGGCCGACGAGCGGCTGCAGCCGGCGGGCGGCGCGGTGCAGGGCATCGCCCTCGGGCATCCGCTACGGGCGGAGCACGGCGCGGCGCGGCCCGGCGAGGAAGCCGGCCTCGACGAGCAGCGGCATGACGTCGCTCTCGACGACCGGCCGGCCGTCGAACCGCTCCACCGCGAGCCGCTTGGCGCCTCCCGCTTTCACGTGCTCGACGAGCGCTGCGATCGCGGGGCGGAGCCACTCCTCGTCCGGCTCGCGCAACGGCACGAGCGTGCGGCCGCCGCGCTCGACGAAGAGCGCCGCCTCTCCGCCGAGCAGGACGACCTGGGCGCCGGCGACGCGGGCGGCTCGCGCCCCGGCCCGCTTCGGCCACGGCAGCGCGGCCCCGTACGGCTGGGCCGGATCGGCGGCGGCGAGCACGAGCGGCTCCGGCTCCTCCTCCGACCTGAGCTCGCGCAGCCGCTCGACCGCCCCGGGCAGCGCGAACTGCGCTCCGCCGAGCCCCTCGACGAAATAGCCGCGCCGACAGGCGCCGATCGTCTCGAGATCCTTCAGCTCCGAGTACACGGCGCCGTACCCGCCGGCGATTCCCTCGCCGCGGACGCCGTCCCGCGTGACGATCCCCTGGCGCTCCAGCAGGAGCTCGGCGAGCGCCCGCCGGTCGGGCACGCCGGGGAAGAGCCGCTCGGTCGGGGACCAGCGGCCCTGCGTCGACGTGATCGCGGCGCCGCGGGTGCGCGAGAAGCGGCGCGGACGCCGTTCGGCCCGCTGCGCCTGGTAGCGGCGGCCGGCGCGCAGCGGGGTCCACGCGTCGTTCGTGACCTCCCCGGCCCAGACGAGCTCCCAGAGCGCGGGCAGCGCAGCCTCCGCCTCGAGCCCCGTCTCCTCGAGCAGGTCGAACCAGAACATCGCGCTGCGGCCGAGCGCATCGCGGATCGCACCCGCCTCCTCGCTCTCGGGCGCGGGAGCGCCTCCGGGCCGCCCGAGCACCGGCGCGTCCTCGCGGAAGTAGACCGCGACCCGGTCGAGGCCGGCCCCGACCCAGACGAGCTCGCCGGCGGCGCAGATGGCGTCGAGCCAGGCGGGCTGGTAGCCGGGCACGCGGCGCGGCAGCACCTCCGTCTCCCAGAGCGACACTGGGAGCGCGAGCCCCTGGAGCGGGACGAGCGCCTCCCGCAGGCCGGCGCGGCGGCCGATCCCATGCCAGGCGGGCAGGAAGCGGCCGAGCGCGGCCTGCTCGGCCGGCTCGACCTCACGGCGAAGCGCGGCGAGCGAGGCGCGGCGCAGCCGCCGCAGGACGTCCGGGTCGCACCACTCGCGTTCGCTTCCGCCGGGACGGAGCTCGCCCCGGACGAGCAGGTCGGCGCGCTCGAGCTCGTGCAGCAACCCCTCGACGTCGAGCCCGAAGCGCTCTACCGCCTCGGCGGTGGTGAACGGACCGCGGCCCTTCGCGAAGCGCAGCAGCAGCTGCCGGAGCGAGTCGGGGCCGCCCTCGAGGAACGTCTCGGGCAGGCCGCCGGGCGGCATCGCGCCGAGCGCGTCGCGGTAGCGGCCCGCGTCCTCCGCGGCGATCAGCCGCTCCTCGCCCGCGTAGCGCACCGTCAGCGCACGCCGCTCGGCGAGCAGGATTGCCGCCTGCCCCTCGTCGTACTCGCCGGCGCGCAGGTCGCCGCGGCGGCGGAGGACGTCGTGCAGCTCGTCCGGATCGCGCGGGTCGCCGCGCAGCTGCCGCTCGACCTCGGCGAGGGCGTCCGGGTCGATCAGCTCGCGCAGCTCTTCCTGGCCGAGCAGCTCGCGGAGCAGGTCGCGGTCGAGCGAGAGCGCCTGGGCGCGCCGCTCGGCAGGCGGCGTGTCGTCCTCGTACATGTACGTGGCGACGTAGTCGAAGAGGAGCGAGGCGGCGAAGGGCGAGGCCGACGCGGTCTCGACCTCGACGAGATCGAGCTCGCGTGTCTGCAGCCCCTTCAGGATCCCCTTCAGGGCGGGCAGGTCGAAGACGTCCTGGAGGCACTCGCGGTAGGTCTCGAGCACGATCGGGAAGGAGCCGTACTTGCGCGCAACCTGAAGCAGGCTCTGCGCCTTCAGCCGCTGCTGCCAGAGCGGCGTTCGCTGGCCTGGGCGGCGGCGCGGGATCAGGAGCGCCCGCGAGGCGTTCTCGCGAAAGCGGGCGCCGAAAAGGGCCGTCTGGCCGACTTCAGCGACGACGAGCTCCTCGATCTCGTCCGGCCCGATCAGCAGGTCGGCGAGGCTCGGCGGCGCGTCCGCCTCGGGGAGATGGAGAGCGATGCCGTCGTCGGACCAGATCGACTGCGCCTCGAGCCCGACCGAGTCGCGCAGGCGCGCGCCGAGCGCCATCCCCCACGGGGCGTGCACGCGGCCGCCGAAGGGAGTGAGGATGCAGACGCGCCAGTCGCCGATCTCGTCCCGGAAGCGCTCGACGACCACTGTTCGGTCCGAGGGAACGACCCCGGTGGCGGCCGCCTGCTCGCGCAGGAAGGTGAGCAGGTTCTGCGCCGCGCGCGGGTCGAGGTGGTACTCGTCACGAAGGTGCGTCAGGGCGCTCTCGTCGGAGCGGGCGACGAGCTCGCGCGACGCGCGGCCGATCTTCTCCCCCAGCTCGAACGGCCGGCCGACGCCCTCGCCCTTCCAGAACGGCACGGCGCCGGGCACGCCCGGAGCCGGCGAGACGAGCACGCGGTCGCGCGTGATCTCCTCGATCCGCCAGGTCGAGGCGCCGAGCATGAACGTCTGCCCCTGGCGCGCCTCGTAGACCATCTCCTCGTCGAGCTCGCCGACGCGGCCGCCGCCGTCGACGAGATGGACTCCGAAGAGACCGCGGTCGGGGATCGTGCCTGCGTTCGTGACCGCGAGCCGGCGCGCGCCCGTGCGGCCCCGGATGACGCCTGCGGTGCGGTCCCAGACGATGCGGGGCCGGAGCTCGGCGAACTCGTCCGAGGGATAGCGGCCGGCGAGCATGTCGAGGACGTTCTCGAGCTGCTGCCGCGAGAGGTCGGCAAACGGATAGGCCCCGCGGACGAGGCGGTGCAGCTCCCCAACCTCGATCTCGGCGTCGGCGACGATTGCGACGATCTGCTGCGCGAGCACGTCAAGCGGGTTGCGGGGAATCTTCGTCTCCTCGATCTCGCCGCCGCGCATCGCGCGGACGACCACGGCCGACTCGAGCAAGTCGGCCCGGAACTTGGGGAAGATGCGGCCCTTCGACGTCGAGCCGAGCTCGTGGCCCGAGCGCCCAACGCGCTGGAGGCCGCGCGCGACCGACTTCGGGCTCTCCACCTGGACGACGAGGTCGACGGCGCCCATGTCGATCCCGAGCTCGAGGCTCGAGGTGGCGACGAGGCAGGGGATCCGGCCCGCCTTCAGGTCCTCCTCGATCAGGATCCGCTGCTCGCGCGCCAACGAGCCGTGGTGCGCCCGGGCGACTTCGTCCTGCGCAAGTTCGTTGAGCCGGACTGCCAGCCGCTCGGACAGGCGGCGGTTGTTGACGAAGACGATCGTCGAACGGTGCTGCCGGACGAGCTCGAGCAGCGCCGGGTAGATCGACGGCCAGATCGAGCGGGTGCCCGCCTCGTAGCCCGACGCCATTTCGACGCCGTCGGGCAGCACCGGCTCCATCAGCTCGGCGCTCGTGCCCGGCTCCCGCATGTCCTCGAGCGGGACGACCACTTCCAGGTCGAGCTCCTTGCGCGTGCCGGCGTCGACGAGCTGGATCGGCCGGTCGCCCGAGACGAAACGCCCGATCTCGGCCAGGGGACGCTGCGTCGCCGAGAGGCCGATCCGCTGCGCCGGCCGGTCGAGCAGGGCGTCGAGCCGTTCCAGCGACACAGCGAGATGGGCGCCGCGCTTCGTGCCGGCGACCGCATGCACTTCATCGACGATCACGGTCTCGAGCCCACGCAGCGTCTCGCGTGCCTGCGACGTCAGCATCAGGAAGAGCGACTCGGGCGTCGTGATCAGGATGTCCGGCGGCTCCTTCACGAGCTCGCGCCGTTCCTTCTGCGACGTGTCTCCGGTGCGGACGCCGACGCGGAGCTCGGAGCGGATGCCGGCGAGTGGGCCGCGCAGGTTGCGCTCGACGTCGTAGTTGAGCGCCTTCAGCGGCGAGACGTAGAGCAGCCGGAGGCCCGCGCCTGGCGTCGCGTCGAGCCGGTCGATCCCGTAGAGGAAGGCGGCGAGCGTCTTGCCCGAACCGGTGGGCGCCTGGATGAGGACGTGGCCGCCGGTCGCGATCGCCGGCCAGCCGGCGGTCTGCGCCGGCGTCGGCCCGGCGAACGCGTGCTCGAACCAGGCCCGCGTCTTCGCCGAAAAGGGAGCGAGCGCGTCCACTCCCTCACACTAGCCAGTGGCCGCAGGGCTACCGAGCCGGCTGGAACTGCTCCCGCGAGATCGCGTCGCGCTCGATTTCGCCAACCTGGACAGTGGCGAGGTGGTAGTCGTTGGTCAGCCAGAGCGGCAGCTGGTTCCCGAAGAACGGGCCGAGCGGATTGCCGCTCGCGCCGCCGGGAGTCACCTGCACCGCGTTCGGGTGCGACCGCCGTGCCTCGGCGACGAAGCGACGGGCCGGCCCGCTCGCAAAGCGGAAGCCGTTCAGTGTCGCCGCGCGCGGGTTGTGCGAGGACGCATCGACGACCGCGAAGCCGCCGTCGGTGGCAACGCCCGGCAGCCCGGGCCCGAGGTCGGCGAGACCGCCTGCGGGCGGCAGCGAGAACGCCGGCCCGAGGGGGTGCGCAAACGTGATCCGGTGCAGCCTGCCCCAGCGGTAGTCGGCGAGATTCGTCGAGCCGCCGAAGGCCGGCGCGAACGCGGGGCTCGCCGCAAGGTCGAGCGCGCTCTTCACCGCGCCGAGGACGCGTTGCGCACCCTGGTCCGGCCCGGCGAAGAAGACGAAGCCGGACGCGCCGACGCCGCTCGAGCCGAGCAGCCGTCGCAGCGCCGTCATTGCCTTCTCGGGGACCGGCAGCGCACCGCCGAGCCCGGCGGCGGTCAGAGGGCCGTCGACAACGGCGGCGAGCGCTTGCCCGCGCCAGAGGCTGTAGATCGTCGCGGCGACGCTCGCGTCGATCTCCGCCTGGGTCGGTGGAGCGCGCATGCCGTCGACATCGCTCGCGTCGTAACCCTCCGGGATTCCGGTCGGGGTCGAGAACTGCCACGCCGCGAGGCGTGCGACCGCCTCCTGCACCTTCGGGTCGGCGCCAAGCGCGGCCAGCGGCGCCGACGCGCCGGGCGTCCGGGCGAGCTGCAGCGCCGCGACGATGTCCGGCACGAGCACCTCGGCGTCGTTCAGCTTCACGTCTGACTGCGCGCGCCTGCATCTCCGCGAACGAGACCGTCCCGTCGTCCGCGAGGGCTTCCTGCACGCGGGCGGTCACCCGTGCGTTCCGGTTCCCGTCCACGTGGACGGGCGAGACATAGCGGATGCCACCGCCCGGCCGGCTCTCGTTGAGCGCGTCGTTGTCGAAGGTCTGCCCGGTCGGGTCCTGGTTCGCGTTCCCAACCCAGCCCCGCTCGGGGTTGACGAGCTGGTCGAGCTCCGTCTCGGGCAGGATGGCGAACGGGATCGAGTGGTCTTCCGGCCGCGCGCCGGCGGGGATCCACTCGTGGCGCAGGGTGCCGGTACCGTCGCGGATGAACCAGGGCGGCAGCCCGTCGACCGCTCCGGCCTGGAGGTCCTCGCGGAGCGGAAGCTCGTGATCGGTGTAGTAGGCGATGTTCCCGCCGTCGTCGGCGAACATCCAGTTCTGGGCGCCGACATCGAACCAGCGCAGCGCCTGCTTCGCTCCGGCCACGTCCTCGGCACGGGCGAGCTCTCGGAAGTAGTCAGGCTCGCGCGTGGCGGAGAAGCCGGTGTACTGCACGCTGAGATTGGGCGCGATCAGCGGGCCGTGCCGGGTCTCGACCGCGACGGGCGGCACGCTTGCCGACGGCGGGACCGTCACCAGGTCGTCGGCGACGCTGTTCCCCGGCTGGTTCGCGCGGTAGCTCTGCGGGAAGATCTGGGTCGGCACCGCGGCGCCCCTGAACATGGTCGCCACCGGAACGCCGCCGGCGAGGACGACTGACTCCTGGTAGACGTCGGTGACGTCGGTCGGGTTGACGGTCGAGCCCCACGCGATGTGCTCGTTCATCCCGTGCACGACCGACGGGAGGCCTGGGAACGTGACGCCGTAGAGCACGAGGTCCCTCGCCCGGATCCCGAGCTCGTAGAACGTGGACGGGGACGGGAGCGCCAGGTGCGGGTCGCTCGCGACCATCGGCCGACCGGTCGCCGACTTCGCGCCGGAGACGAGCCAGACGTTCGAGCCGGTGTCGGCGGGGGCGCCGATCCCCGCCTCGTCCAGCTTCCGCTTCGCCTCCCGTGCCTGCGAGAGCGTCTCCGCCTCGAGGAAGGAGCTCGACCAGTCGGGTCGGCCGTGCGTGCGGACGGGGCCGGAGGTCTCACCCGGCAGGATCGAGGGCGCGTGCGCGAACGGCTCGATCCGCATCACGTCCTCGGTGAAGAGACGCGTGCCGGCGACCGGGCCGAGCGCGGTCTGATAGGCGACGAGCCGCTGCGTGTTGCCGATGTCGTTCGTGTCGAACGAGAGCCCGAAGGTGAGGAGCTTCGCCGTCGCGATGCTGTCGAGCGCCGACCAGGCCGGGATCGACGTCAGCTCGAGCGCGGCGTATTCGGGCGGGAGCGGATGGGTCGAGATCCACGCGTTCACGCCCGCGGCGTACGCCTCCAGGTCCGCGAGCGCGCCGGCGGAGATGACCTCGAGCGACTTGGCCGCGGCGCGTCTCAGCCCGAGCGTGCGCAGCTGGACGTCGCTCGCGACCGCCGCAGGCCCGAGCAGCTCGGCGAGTGTGCCGCTCGCCTGGCGGCGGGTCTGGTCCATCTGGAAGAGCCGGTCCTGCGCATGGAGCCAGCCGACGAGGAAGTAGGCGTCGTGGTCGGAGCGCGCGGAGATGTGCGGGATGCCGAGCGAGTCGCGGACGATCGAGGCCGGCGCCTCGAGGCCGGCGACCTCGACACGGTCTCCCGGCGCGGGCGCGGCGAGCGAGCCGCCCGCGAGCACGGCGGGCAGCGCGAGCGCGAGTGCGACCACAACTATGCGCGTGGCGACCATCGGTTCTCCTCTCCGCGCCGGGATTCTTCCCTCCGCGGGCGCGAGCGCAAACGTTGACCCGCGCCGGGGAGGCTTGTAGCGTTGCCCGATCAAGCGGTACTTGCAGCGGCTGTGGGCGTGGATCCGAAAGCTTCTTGGGAGGGACGGCATGGACGACCCTAAGTCGACCGAGCTGACAACCGGTGAGCAGCTGCGGAAGTTCTTCCTCGAGCTGCTCGAAGGGACGAACCTGCGGGACTATCGCGAGAATCGCGCCGGCTACATCGGGCGGCGATACGCAGGGGAAGGTGGCTACCTCGGCGAGGAGGCCTCGACGCTGCTCAACTCCGCCGATCTCCAGGCGATCGAGGAGCACATCAACTCGGTGACCGGGTCGAGCGGCGCGATCATCATCTGCGTCGTCTTCCCGCCCATCTGAACGCGGTCCAGGGCTCACTCGTCGTCGTCGGCACGGGCATCGGGGCGGCTCGGCTCACGGCCGAGGCGCGCGCCGCGATCGAGGCGGCCGACGAGGTGCTCTACCTCGTCCCGGACCCGATCTCGAGCCAGGCCGTCGAGCAGCTGAATCCGAGCGCCCGAACGCTCGCGGGCTGCTACGTCGAGGGCGAGCAGCGGCGCGCGGCCTACGCGCGCATGGTCGAGGCCATCCTCGAGCCGGTCCGGGCGGGTCGGCGGGTCTGCGCCGCGTTCTACGGCCATCCGGGGATGTTCGTGCTCCCGTCGCACGAGGCGATCGCGCAGGCGCGTGCCGAAGGGTTCGCCGCCGAGATGCTGCCGGGCATCTCGGCCGAGGACTGCCTCTTCGCCGATCTCGGCGTCGACCCGGCAGTGTCGGGCTGCCAGAGCTACGAGGCGACGAGATTCCTGGAGCGGCGGCCCGCCGTGGAGCCTCGCGCCGGGCTCGTCCTCTGGCAGGTGGGAGTGGTCGGCAGCGCCGAATACACGGCCGAGCCGGCGGCGCCCTCCCTCGCGGCGCTCGTCGACGCACTGCTCGCGCTCTACCCGGGGGATCACGAGGTGGTCGTGTACGAGGCCTCGAGCTACCCGGGAGTCGCCCCACTCGTCCGCCCGGTCCCGCTCGCCGGGCTCGCCGAGTCCGTCACCCCCTTGTCGACGCTGTACGTCCCGCCCATCGAGCGCTGACGCGCGCGGCGGCTGCGACGTTCCCCTTCGCCTCGTAGAGCTGGAGCGCCTCGGCGGCCGCGGTCGCGGCATCCTCACTGTGCCCGGCCGACTCCGCAGCCGAGGCGAGCGCCTCGAGCGCATCGGCCATCAGGAAGGTCGAGTCCGTCTTCGCAGCGAGATCGATCGCGTCCTGAGCGACCGACTCCGCCCGGTTCGCGGCGCCGAGCCCGGCCGAGGCCTTCGCCCGCGCGACGCGCCACGCGATCTGCGCATGCAGGTCGTCGGGCGCGGCGGCGCGCTCGCTCATCGCGGCGTACCGCGCCGCGTCGTCGTAGCGGCCGGCCGCGACGAGCGTCTCGGCGAGCTGAGCGGCGACCGACGCCAGGTTCGCCCGCTGACCGGCCGCCTCGAGCTGCTCGAGCGCGCCGCGGAGCGTCTCCTCGGCGGTGCGCGCGTCGCCGGCGAGCAGGTCGATCATGCTCGTCCACGTGCTGATCGCGGCCAGCCCGACGCTGCGGCCCAGCGCGTCGAGGATCTCGGTCCCGCGTGCCGCCAGGCGGCGGGCCTCGTCGAAGTCCGCGGCCATCGCAGCCAGCACCGCGGCGGTCAACAGGAGCATCCCTTTCGAGGACGTGTCCTCGAGCATGTCCTCGACCGTGCGGGCGATGAAGCGCCGCCCCTCCGCAACGGGAAGCGGGCCGATCACCGCGGCGAAGCCGAAGTACACGGCGACGTCCGCCGCCAGCCGTTCGTCGCCTGCCCTGCGAGCGTGCACGAGCGCCCGCTCGAGCGCGTCCTGCATCGCAACCGTCTGGCACCGCCACCAGTACGCGACCGCGAGCTGCGCCATCAGCCGTGCCACGGTGGCGTCGTCCCCCGCGGCCTCGAACTCCGGCAGCGCGCGCGCGACCTCGTCGGCCAGATCCTCGACCCGAACGTCGCCCCGGGAGAGCAGCGCGATCTGGCCCAGCCCGAGCCGGCCCCGTAGCGCGCAGCGGATGTTGTCCGCCGCGACCGCCGCTTCGATCGCGGCCCGGTAGGACCCCTCTGCCTCGCGTACCTGCCCCTGCTGGACCTGCGCCTCGGCGAGGTCGAGGAGGAGGTCGGGAGCCGTCTCGAGTGCGATCGCCCGCTCGAGCAGCCCGATCGCCGCCGAGGCGTCGCCCCGCGTCAGCGCACGGCGCCCGGCGCGCGTGAGCGGGATCGCGGCACGGGCCGCCAGCTCGGACTCCGCATGACCGGCCGGCCGAAGCTCGACGCGATAGCGATACGCCTGCTCGAGGTGGTGACCGATGATCTCGTCGAGGTCGGTGCGCTCGCCGACGCGCGTCTCGACCCAGCCGGCGAACTGCTCGTGCAGCGCCGCGCGGACTTGCTTCGGCATCGACTCGTACGCCGCGTCGCGGATCAGGATGTGGCCGAACCGGAAACCGTCCTCGCCGACGAAGCTGCGCCGGTCGGGACGGATCAGCTGCTTGCGGACGAGCGCTTGCAGAAGCCGGGAGACCTCACCGACCTGCTCGGCCGGGGTGAGCTCGGCGACCGCTCCCCAGAGAAACACCTGACCCATGACGGCTGCCCGTTGGAGTACGGCGAGCTCCTCCGGCTCGAGGAGGTCGAGCCGCGCCGCGAGGACGGCCTGCACGGTCCCGGGCACGCGCAACGAGTCGACCGCCGTCAGGGGTTGAAGGCGTCCATCGCGCTCGACCAGCACGCCGTCCTCGATCAGCATGCGCAGCATCTCCTCGAGGAAGAGCGGGTTGCCGGCGGTCGCGCGGCCCACGGCGTCGGCGGCCTCCTCGTCGAGCGGCCCGGCCAGCTGCTCGAGCAGCTGCCGGGACTCGTCGCGCCCCAGCGGCGCGAGCTGGATCGTCGAGGGTCCGGCAGCCCAGGCCGGACGAAGCTCGGCCAGGTCCGGACGGGCCATGCAGCAGACGAGGATCGGCGCGTCACGGCACCAGCCTGCGAGGTACTCGACGAGGTCGAGAAAGGCGGGCTCCGCCCACTGGACGTCGTCGAGCAGGAGCACGACCGGTCGCTCGCGCGCGAGCGTCTCGAGCAGGCGGCGCACCGCCCAGTAGAGCTCGTCGCTCCGCGAGCGTGGCTCGGCCCGGCCGATCGCCTCGAGGATGCGGCTGTGGATCGTCTCCCCGTCCTCCTCGCCGGCGAGCAGCTCGGCGAGGTCGAGCCGGCGCACGATCTCGACCAGCGGCCAGTACGTGATCCCGTTGCCGTACGGAAGGCACTTCCCTTCGAGCGCGACCACGTTTTCTCCGGCCGACGTGACGAGCTCGGCGGCGAGGCGGGACTTGCCGACGCCGGGCTCGCCGAGGATGGTCACGACACGGCACGTCCGCTCGGTCGTGACACGCTCCAGCTCCTCTTTCAGAAGCGCCAGTTCGGCGACTCGGCCGACGAGCGGTGAGTCCATCCGCCGGGCCACGCCCGCCGCGCCGCGGTCGACGTCGATCAGCCGCCACGCGGCGACGGGCTCCGACTTTCCCTTCAGCTCCAGCGGTGGCACGGGCTCGACGGTGACTGCGTCGCGGACGAGCTGGATCGTCGAGTCGGCGACGAGGATCTCGCCGCCTGCCGCCGTCGCCTCCAACCGCTGCGCGACGACGACCGGGTCGCCGGTTGCGAACGCCTGGCCCTGCTCCGGATCGCCCGCGATCACCTCGCCGGTGTTGACACCCGTGCGAACCTTGATCCGGACGCCGTACGCATCCTCGAGCCGGTCGTTCAGGCCGGCGATCGCCTGGCGCAGCTCGACGGCCGCCCGGACGGCGCGCAGCGCATCGTCCTCGTGCACGAGCGGGATGCCGAAGACGGCCATGACCGCGTCGCCGACGAACTTCTCGATCGTCGCGCCGTGGCTCTCCAGCACCTCGCGCGCCGTCTCGTGATAGCTCGACCACACGCTCCGCAGCACCTCGGGGTCGAGCTGCTCCCCGAGCGGGGTCGAGTCCTGGACGTCGCAGAAGACGAGCGTGACCGTCTTGCGGACCATAAAACGAGTCTAGGGCGAGTCCGAAAGGGTTACTAGCGAACCGCGAAGAGGAGGAACTGCGTGAACTGCGCCGGGGCGAAGTTGTTGTCGCTGACGAGAACGAGCGAGCGTCGTCCGTCGGGCAGGGTCGGCCCGAACGCCATCCCTTCGACGTTGTCGAGCGGCAGCCCGAGCGAGTCGAGGTCGAGGAGGAGCGACTTCGCGACCGGCTGGAGCCCTCCGAGCAGCGTCGCGAGGCTGTCGAACCCGTTCACATCGTCCGCTCCTGGCAGGGCGACCCGGTAGAGCTTGATCGTGTTCCCCGTTCCAGGCGCACCGACCGAGAAGGAGCGCTCCATCGCGAGCAGGAACTGATTGTTGAGCGGCAGCAGCTCGACGAGCCCGTTGACGGCGAACTGGGTCGGCGGGACGGGCGGCTCGGCGATCGGGTCGGTCGAGTAGACGTACTGGCGGTCGAGCGTCCCGGTCTGCAGGTTGTAGCGGAGCAGCCTTGCGGGGCTCCCCGCCGCGAGCGTCGCCGGCGGACCGTCCTGCGCGAGCGCGTTCTCGGTGCCCGTGTAGACGAAACGCCCGTTCGGCGGCGTCCCCGCGCTCTCGAAGCCGAGGTTCTGGCGCACGCCGCGCGTGCCGGCGGCGTTGGGGAGAAAGGCGCCGGGAACCGGCAGCGCGCGGAGCTGACGGCCGTCGAGGGAGAACTCGCGCACCCACGGATCGATCAGGCGGACGGCGAAGCCCTCGGACGTGAGGACGAGCGTGTCGTCCTTCGTCAGCGCAAGGCCCTCCGGGTCGACCGTCTGGGGGGCGAAGGGCTGGCCGGTCGCGTCGCGGATCGTCGTCACCGCGATGATCTGGACCGCCGGCACGCCGCTCGAGACGTCGATCCGCAGCGTGTAGAAGCGCACGTTCACCTGGTCGTCGGAGAAGGCGTAGAAGACGCCGCGGCGCTCGTCGTAGGCAAGGCCCGAGAGGCCGCCGAACTGGGTGCCCTGGAACTGCGTCCCGGTCGGGATGATCTGCTGACCGAGGAACTGGAGCTCGGTCTTCGGCCCCGGCGTACCCGGCTTCTTCCCCGGGCCCGCCGCGGCGGGCGTGACCGTAGCGAGGAAGTAGACCGCGAACACGATCGCGAGCACGACGCCGACGAGCGCGGCGACGGCGACGTGGACGCCGCCGAGCGCGAGCCACGGGGTGCGCTCGCTGCGACCCCGCTCGACCTCCTGGGCGAGATCCTCAGCCTTCTCGACTGGATCCGGCATGACTCCCCCGTACCCCGCCTCGCTAGGATCGAACCGTGCCGGACGCGCTCCACTTCACCGGAAACGCGGAAGCAGACGAGCTGATCGCGGCAGACCCGTTCGCGCTCCTGGTCGGCTTCGTCCTCGACCAGCAGGTGCCGGTCCCGACCGCGTTCTCCGGACCGCTCAAGCTGAAGCAACGGCTCGGGACGCTCGATCCGGCCACGATCGCCGGCACCGACCCGCAACGCCTCGAGGAGGTGTTCCGCGAGCGGCCCGCGATCCACCGCTTCCCCGGGAACATGGCGAGGCGGGTGCAGGAGCTGGCCGCGGTCGTGGCCGACGAGTACGGCGGCGACGCGGCCAGGCTCTGGACGGAGGCCGGCGACGCGACCGAGCTGAAGCGGCGGATCGAGGCCCTGCCGGGGTTCGGCGAGATGAAGGTGAAGGCGCTCGGATCGGTACTTGCGAAGCGGTTCGACGTCGCCGTCGCGCTCCCGCTCGTCCCCGACCACCCGACGCTCGGCGACGTCGACTCGCCGGAGGCGCTCGCCGAGTACCAGGCGGCCAAGCGCGCCCACAAGGCCTCCCTGCGCGCGGCGCGCGCTTGATCGAGCTCCGAACGTACCGCGACGGCGGCCAGTCCGCCGAGGACGTCGCGCGGCAGGTCGCCGAGTTCATGGCTTCGGCCGAGCGCT
This sequence comes from uncultured Gaiellaceae bacterium, assembly GCA_963802765.1. GTDB lineage: Bacteria > Actinomycetota > Thermoleophilia > Gaiellales > Gaiellaceae > Gaiellasilicea. The sequence continues at coordinate 471,983 of CAWDJZ010000007.1, read as the reverse complement.
CGCTCGAGCTGGCGCTCTACGACATCCGCCTCCAGGACGAAGCGGCCGAGCTCGTGACGGCGGCGCTGCTGGCGGCGCAGGATCGAGGTGTCGCCGTCCGCCTCGCCTACAACGTCGACCACCCCGGGCCGATACCCGTTCCGCCGCCGCCCGGGACCGCTCCGGAGCTGCTCGAGGCGCTCCCGATCCCGACGCGGGCGATCCCGGGCATCCCCGACCTCATGCACCACAAGTACGCGATCCGCGACCGCGAGACGGTCTGGACGGGCTCGATGAACTGGACCCAGGACTCGTGGTCGCGCCAGGAGAACGTCGTCGCGATCGTCCGCTCGCCGAAGCTCGCGCTCGCGTACGGGCTCAACTTCGACGAGTTGTGGGAGACCGGCGACGTGGTCGGCTCGGGCAAGGTCGAGCCGCGGCCGGTCGACGTCGGCGGCATCGAGGTGCGGCCGTGGTTCACGCCCGAGCACGGCGAGGCGCTCGCGCACCGGATCGCGAAGCGGATCGGCCAGGCGAAGCGCCGGGTCCGGATCGCATCGCCTGTCCTCAGCTCCGGTCCGATCCTCGGCACGCTCGCGGAGGTGTGCTCGGACGGGAAGGTCGATCTCGCCGGGGTCGTCGACGACACCCAGGTCGACGGGGTCCTGTACCAGTGGCAGCTGAACGGCAACGCGAGCTGGAAGGTCCCGGCGCTGCGGCGCTTCCTCGAGGCCGCGCGCTTCACCGGCAAGCCGTCGACGAGGTGGGCGCCCGGGACCGTCCACGACTTCATGCACGCGAAGGTCACCGTCGCGGACGATGTCGCGTTCCTCGGCAGCTTCAACCTCTCCCACTCGGGCGAGCTGAACGCCGAGAACGTGCTCGAGTTCCGGGACGCGGAGAGCGCAGACCGGCTGGCCGCGTTCGTGGACGAGATTCGCGCGCTCTACCCGCTCGTGACGCTGCCCGAGCAGCCGCCGGCGCCAGTACTGATCTAGCCAGACGGCCAGTAGACGGCCTCCCCTGTCGCTTCCTATTGTCCATCAGGAGTCCGTCCGAGGGAAGGAGGGGGCACGTGAAGAGACCCCGTTCGTTGGGGAAGGTGGCAGTTCTGGCGGCGTTGGCGCTGAGCGGGTTTGCGCTCGCGGGCGTCATGTCGGGGGTCGGGTTTGCCCTTGAAACCGGCACGACGACACACTCGACACCGGCACGACCACTACTGACACCACAACGACAACAACAGACACAACAACGACCACCACCACGACGACGACGACAGAGCCGCCGCGTGGTGACGGCTGCACCCCGGGTTACTGGAAGAACCACACCGAGGACTGGGTCGGCTATGACCCGGACGACCTGGTGAGCAGCGTGTTCGCAAACGCCGGCAGCCTCGGCTCGATGACGCTGCTGCAGGCGTTGAAGAACGGCGGCGGCGAGACGCTCGACGATGCCAAGCGCCTGCTGATCCACCACGCGGTGGCGGCGCTGCTGAACTCGACGCATCCCGACGTCGACTACGCGTTCACGACCGCCCAGGTGATCGCGTGGACGAGCGACATGCTCACGAGCACCGACCGCGACGCGATTCTCGGCCTGAAGGACCTGTTCGACACCGAGAACAACCGCGGCTGCACGGTGCGGTAACACACTGACGCGCGGCGGGGGCCTCGGCCCTCGCCGCGCACTCTGTCGACGCCTCGAGCCTGCGGCCGTAGAGTCGCTCCGTGCGGCCGCGGCCGGATCGGATCGAGCGCCTCCCCGAGCAGTACTTCACCTCGCTGCTGGCGCGCGTGGCCGCCGTCGCGGCGGAGGAAGGCGAGCCGCTGCTCGATCTCGGCCGCGGCAACCCGGACGTTCCGCCCCCGTCGCATGTCGTCGAGGCGCTCGTCTCCACCGCGCGCGAGGAGACGTCGGCGGTGCACGGGTACGCGCCCTTCGCCGGCCTGCCCGAGCTCCGCGAGGCAATCGCCGCCAGATACGCGGGGGTGTACGGCGTCGAGCTCGACCCGCACCGCGAGGTCGCCGTCGTGCCGGGGACGAAGACGGCGCTCGTCGAGGTCGCGCTCTGCGCCGCCGAGCGCGGCGACCGGATTGCGCTTCCGGACCCGGGCTATCCGGACTACAACTCCGCGGTCGCGCTCGCCGCCGCCGAGCGCGTCTCCCTGCCGCTCGACGACGCCGGCCGGCCCGAGTGGGACGCGCTGGCGGGCGTGCCGCCCGTGCTCGTCTATCTCAACTATCCGTCGAACCCGACCGCCGCGGCGGCGTCCGACGGCGTCTTCGCCGAGGCGGTCGCCTTCGCCGAGCGGACGGGCGCCGCGGTGCTGCACGACTTCGCGTACGGCGACCTCGTCTTCGACGGGCGCACGCCGCGGAGCTTCCTGGCCGAGCCCGGTGCGCGCGAGGTCGGCGTCGAGCTCTTCTCGCTCTCGAAGAGCTACGGGATGGCGGGCTGGCGGCTCGGGTTCGTCGTCGGGAACGCCGAGCTCGTCCGGCGGGTGACGTGGCTCCAGGAGCACGTCCGTGCCGGCATCTTCACGGCGCTGCAGCGGGCTGCCATCGCCGCCCTCGAGGGCCCGCAGGAGACCGTAGGAGAGCGACGGGCGCTCTACGAGGCGCGCCGCGATCGGGTCGTCGCCGCGCTCCCGTCGCTGCGACCGCGCTGCGAGGGGACGTTCTTCGTCTGGCTCTCGCTGCCGGAGGGCCTGACCTGCGAGACGCTCCTGACGGACGCCCGGGTCGCGCTCGCGCCGGGGGAGGGCTTCGGCAGCCGCGGTCAGCGGTCGTGCGCGCCTCTCGCTGGCCGTCTCGGACACGACCCTGGACGAAGGGCTCGAGCGGCTTCGGCACGTGCTGTCCTCGCGAGTAGAGTCGAATCGTGTTCGAGGACCTGCTGCGGCGGTGGGACGGCGAGCACGTCGTCGTCCGGCACGACGAGGAGAGCGGGACATGGATGTTCGTCTGCCTGCACTCGACCCGGCTCGGCCCGGCGATGGGCGGCACCCGCCTCAAGAGCTATCCGAGTCCGGCCGACGCGCTCCGGGACGGCCTCAGGCTCGCGGCCGGGATGACCCGCAAGCTGGCGGTGCTCGGCCTGCCGTGCGGCGGCGGCAAGGCGGTGCTCGGCGTCCCCGCGATTCCGGACGGCGACGAGCGCAGGCGCCTGCTCGCGCGCTACGCGGACCTCGTCGACTCGCTCGGAGGCAGCTTCGTCACCGGCCCGGACGTGAACACGCGCGAGGCGGACATGGACACGATCGGCGAACGGACGAGGTACGTCTTCTGCCGCAGCTCCGCCAACGGCGGCTCGGGCGATCCGAGCATCCACACGGCCAAGGGCGTCTTCCACGGCATTCGCGCGAGCCTCCGCCACGCCCTCGGCTCGGACGACCTCGCCGGCCGGCGCGTGCTCGTCCAGGGCGCGGGCTCGGTCGGCGGCAAGCTCGCCGGCCTGCTCGCCGAAGCCGGCGCCACCGTCCTCGTCAGCGACATCGACGAGGAGCGGGCGCGGGCGACCGGCGGTGAGCTCGTCGCGGTCGAGGAGGCGCTCACGACCGAGTGCGACGTCTACGCGCCGTGCGCGCTCGGCGCGACCCTGAGCGCGGAATCGATTCCGAACCTGCGCTGTCGCATCGTCGCGGGCGGGGCGAACAACCAGCTCGCGACGGACGGCGGACGGCGAGCGGCTGCGCGCCGCCGGGATCCTCTACGCCCCCGACTTCGTCATCAACGGCGGCGGCGCGCTACACGGGATCGGGCTCGAGCACCTCGGCTGGGACGCCGACCGGCTCGAGCACGAGGTGGCGGGGATCGGCGACACGCTCAGCGGCATCTACCGGCAGGCCGAGGCGGCAGGAATCACGACCAGCGAGGCCGCCGAACGGCTGGCTGCGGAGCGGCTCGCGGCGAGCTGACGAGCGTCAGCGCAGCGGTTGCCAGTCGGGCGCGAACTCCAGCACGCCGGACGTCGCTGTGATCCGGCGGGCGCCGGTGCCGTCGCGTCGCAGCACCCACAGCTCCTGTTGCTCGTCGACGAAGCGGGTCATCGCGAGCCAGCGGCCGTCAGGCGAGATCGCCCGATCGCCGACGACCCGCGCAACCCGCCGGAGGCCGCGGCCGTCGGGGCTGATTCGGTACGTCGACGTCGCCCGCGAGAACACGATCGTGCGCCCGTCGGGCGACCACGCCGCCGAACTGTCCGTCGTGCGGGCAGCCGTGGTCAGCCGCCGCTCGCCCGACCCGTCGGCGCGCATGATCACGAGCCCGCCCGCGAGCTGACACTCGAAGACGATGAACCGGCCCGTCGGGGACCATTCGGCGTTCTGGCAGTTCGTGGTCTGGTTGGACAGCACACGGCGCCGCGTCCCGTCGAGCCGGGAGCGGAAGATCTGGAACAGGCCGCGGTCGAAGCTCGTGAAGGCCAAACTCTGGCCGTCGGGCGACCAGGTCGGAGAGAGCTCGGCGAGGTGCCCGCGCGTGACCTGCCGTAACCCGCTGCCGTCGGCGTTCATCACGAACACACCCTGGGTCAGCCGCGGGGTCCCGGTCCCGGAGAATGCGATCCGCCGTCCATCGGGCGACCAGGCCGCCGACCGGACGTCGGTGAAGCCCGGCGGGGTGAGGTCGCGGAGGCCAGAGCCGTCGGGCGCGGTGACGAAGATGTGACCACCCTTGGGCTCGTTCCCGCCGAGGTCGCGGATGTAGAGGATCGCCCCGTTTCGCCCCGGATAGGCGCTGTCGCGCGCGGCGGCGACCGAGCCGCCGGCGAGCAGCGCGAGCAGGAGCGATGCGAGTAGACCCCCGACCCTCACGAGAGGGCTTGTGCCCGGGTAGACGGACGGAAAACGCGGGTCGGCTCAGGGCCGCTTCATGAACCACTCGGTGAACTCGGCGCAGCGGCCGTCGCCCTCGAAGCGGAGCAGGTACACGTTGTCGTAGACCTTCTCGACGCCACCGCCCGCATCGAAGTACGTGCTCGACCCGACCGCGACGGCGCGGTCGCCGTCGACGGCGTAGCACTCGTAGCTCGCGTCGAAGCTGCCGGGCTCGTCAGGTTCCTCGAACCACGATTCCACGATCGCTTCGCGCCCGATGACAGGCTCGTCGTACGGGTGGTAGCGGTAGTTCGCGTCTTCGCTGAAGAGCTCGCCGATCGCGCTGCGGTCGTAGCTCTTCCAGGCAGCGACGTAACGAGCCAGCCAGCGATCGACGTCCGTCGCGTCCATCGTCAGCCTCCTTCCGAGAGGGTGGTGAGGTAGAGATGGGTGCAGAGCGGGTCCACGTAGGTGCCCTCCGGCACGAGGCCCGCGAGCTCATCGAGCAGCCGTGTCCGCTCGGCGTCGGGCAACGCGGCGACCGAGCTCCAGGAGGCGATACGCGCGAGCACGCCCTCGCGGTCGTACTCGACCGGGTTCGGGAAGCTCGCCTCGTCGAACGCCTCGAACGGACCGGGGAACGGCGCGCGCCAGAGCCCGCTCTCACTGTTGTGCTCCGGCGGCCTCTTGATCGCCAGCGAGTCGAGCACGTCCCGGACCGCCTGCGGCAGCTGCGGTCTGCGCTCGCCGTCGGTCCGGTTGAACAGGATCGCGAGCACGCCGCGCGGGCGGAGCACGCGCGCGATCTCCCGCACGGCGTCGTCGGTGCCGAACCAGTGGAAGGCCTGGCCGACGAAGACCCCGTCGACGGATGCGTCCGCGAGCGGGATCACAGTCGCCGTGCCGGTCAGCGCCTCGGCCTCCGGCACGACGCGTTCGAGCACTGCTCGCATGCCGTCGAGCGGCTCGACGGCCAGCACGCGCGCGAAGCGACGGACGAGCTGCCGCGTCAGCTTCCCGGTGCCGGCGGCGAGATCGAGGACGACGGCATCGGCGGGAAGGCCGACCGCGTCGAGGGCGGCCTCCGCATACCCGGGCCTCCCCTGCTCGTACTCGGCGGCCGCGCGGTCGAAGCTCCGAGCGAGCTCGGACATCGCCTTAGCCGACGCCGGCGAGGAGGAAGGCGCGGCTCTCGCGCAGCATCTCGCGCGCGATCACGAGCCGCTGCACCTCCTGCGTCCCCTCGTAGATCTGCGTGATCTTCGCGTCGCGCATGAAGCGCTCGACCGGGTACTCCTTGATGTAGCCGTAGCCGCCGAGGATCTGGACGGCCTCGGTCGTCACCCACATGGCGACGTCGCCGCACTTCAGCTTCGCCTGCGCCGAGGCCTTCGTCAGCTCGGGGCCGTCGACGCCCGCGTCCGCCATCTGGCCGAAGCGGTAGAGAAGCCCGCGCGCGGCTTCCGTCTCTGTCTCCATGTCCGCGAGCTTCGCCTGGATCAGCTGGTGCTGAGCGATCGGCTTTCCCATCGTCTCCCGCGACTTCGCGTACTCGAGCGCATAGTCGGTCGCGCCCTGCGCGATGCCGAGCGCCTGCGCGGCGACCCCGGGACGGGAGCGGTCGAGGATCCGCATCGCGATCTTGAAGCCATCGCCCTCTTCACCGAGCAGGTTCGCGGCCGGGATGCGGCAGTCGTCGAAGGTGAGCTCTCCTGTAGTCGAGCCCGAGATGCCCATCTTCGGCTCCAGCCGGGCGACGGCGAAGCCGGGCGCGTCCGACTCGACGAGAAACGCGGAGATGCCGTCGTGCCCCGCGTCGGGGTCGGTCTTGGCGAAGACCGTGTACAGGTTCGCGACGCCCGCGTTCGTGATGAAGCGCTTGCTCCCGTTGAGGACGTACTCGTCGCCGTCGCGGACGGCCGTCGTCCGCATCGCGGCCGAGTCCGAGCCGGAGCCGGCCTCGGTCAGCGCGTAGGCGGGCAGCCACTCGCCGCTCGCGAGCTTCGGGAGGTAGGCCTCCTTCTGCGCCTGCGAGCCCGCGAGCTTGAGCCCGAGCGAGCCGAGCTCCTGCACCGCGAGCAGGAGGCCGCTCGTGGCGCAGACCTTCGAGACCTCCTCGGTCGCGACGAGCGCGAGCAGCGTGCCCGTACCCGAGCCGCCGTGCTCCTCGTCGAAGAGGAGGCCGAAGATCTCGTGCTCGCGGAAGAGCTCGACGATGTCCCAGGGGAACTCGTGCGACTCGTCGATCTCGGCCGCCCGCGGCGCGACCCGCTCGCGCGCGAGCGTGCGCACGAGCTCACGGATCTCGCGCTGTTCCTCGGTCAGGACGTCCCAGGCCACGGCCGGGATCGTATCGGCCTGGGCGAGCTACAACTCGCGCGCCCGCGCCAGCGCTTCGCGCAGGAACGAGTGCGCCGCATCGAGCTCCGGCTTGGAGGCGGGCTCCAGCCCGGCGACGATCGTGCGGTAAGAGACGGCGTGGTGCAGCGGGGTGACGGCCGCGGCGAGCGCGACCGCCTCGCGCAGCACGTCCTCGCTCGCCGCCTCCCGCCAGGGCTCGAGGTACGCGTCGAGGAGCGCGGCCCGCCTCGATTCGTCGCGCTCCCACTGCAGCGATTGGAGGTCGATGAACGGGTGCGCGATGCACGCGTCCGTCCAGTCGAAGTAGGTGAGGTGGCCGTCGAGGCGCGCGACGTTGCCGACGTGGAGGTCGCCGTGGACGAGCGTCGCCGGCAGGCCGAGGCCCGCGAGCCGGCGGCAGAGGTCCTTCAGTTTCGGCGCGTGCTTCCGCAGCTCGCGCACCTCCTCGTCGCCGAGCCTGTGCAGGCCGGCGCGATCGGCGAAGAGCGGGTCGAGCTGGCGCTCGAGCACATCGAGCCGGCGATCGAGGCAGCCGTCGGCGAGGAGCTCGTCCGTGAGGGCGGCAGTGCTCAGCTGCAGGCCGGCGAAGCGGCGGAAGAGCTCGCAGCGGACGTCGAGTGGAGCGTCCCAGCCGGCGAGCTCGAACTCGTCGAAGAGCATCCAGCCGCGTCCCGGCTCGACGGCGAGTGGCGCGGGCACGTGGGCGGGGAAACGCTCGGCGAGTCGCGCCGTCACCATGCCCTCATCGACGAAGAGCGGCAGCGGCGCCGACACCTTGAAGTAGAGGTCGGGCCCGTCGGTGATGATCCGCAAGACCGACGAGATGCTCCACTGCTTCACCTGCTCGATTCCGAGGAGCTCTCGGCCGAGCCGCGCCGTCTCACTCCCGAGCCAGGCCCGGACGTCGTCGAGCCAGCCGGGCTGCGCCCAGGGAGGCCGCTCGGGCGGAATGTCGTCACGCTCGAGGGCCTCGAGGTAGGCGTCGAGCACTCTCCGCTGCTCGTTGTCCTGAAGCCGGTCGAGGTCGCCGCGTCCCACCCAGCGTCCGTGAACCGGCGATTGCCATCCTTCGTCGAGCAGCGCGAACTCGTAGACAGTGTCGATCCGCTCGCGCTCCTCGTCCTCGGCGAACCACAACTGCCGCAGTAGCCACGGCTTCGTTCCCAGCCGCTGCTCGATCGCGGGGACCGCGATCTCCGCATTCGCAACCCAGACGCCCCGGCGGACGAACACGCGCGGGAGGCGCCACCTGCCGCCGCTGCGGAGCAGGAGGATGCGCGGCTCCCTGGGGTGGCGAAGCGCCGCGAAGAGCTGCGAGCGCCAGGCCATCTAGGCCGGGAGGATGCGCCCGCGGACCTCGCCGAGCGGCCCACCGCGGAGGACGACCTCGTCGCCGTCCTCGAGAAACGTGCGCTCGCTGCCGTCGCCGAGCCGGAGCGGCCGCTCGCCGTTCCAGGTCAGCTCGATCAGGCTGCCCTCGGTGCCGCGCTCGGCACCCGAGATCGTGCCCGAAGCCATCAGATCGCCTGTCCTGACGCTTGCGCCGTTCGAGGTCGCATGCGCGAGCTGCTGCGGCATCGTCCAGTAGAGGCCGCGGGCGTTGCTGCTGGAGATCACGGTGCCGTTCAGCTCGATCTCGAGCGGCAGGTCGAGTGCCCAGTCCCCGCGGGCGCGCAGATGCGGCAGCGGCTCGGGATCCTGCGGCGGCGCCGGCACCCGCCGGTCCTCGAGCAGCGCGAGCGGCGTCACCCAGGCCGACACCGAGGTGGCGAAGCTCTTGCCGAGGAACGGGCCGAGCGGGACGTACTCCCACGCCTGGAGGTCACGTGCGCTCCAGTCGTTCACGAGCACGACGCCGAAGACGTGCTCGGCGAAGGCGTCGGCCGGCACGGGGACACCGAGCCGCGACGGCAGGCCGACGACGAAGCCCAGCTCGAGCTCGACGTCGAGCCGGCGGGAGGGGCCGAAGGTGGGTGCGTCGGCGTCGGGCGCCTTCGCCTGGCCCCGCGGGCGGCGGATCGGCGTCCCGCTGACGACGACCGTGCCGGCCCGGCCGTGGTAGCCGACCGGCAGGTGGCGCCAGTTCGGGAGCAGCGGCTCGGCGTCCGGCCGGAACATCCGGCCGAGGTTGGTCGCGTGCTCGAGCGACGAGTAGAAGTCGACGTAGTCGGCGACCGTGAACGGCAGCCGGGGCTCGAGCGCCTTCGAGATCGACTGAATCTCCACGCTCCGCCGCTGCAACTGCCTCCTCTGTCGTGCGCTCCCAGGCGGGTCGGCCCTGGGCGAGCAGCGCGTCGAGCGAGCCTTCGCCGAGGTCGACGACCGAATCGCCGGAGCGGAAGCCGAGGTGCGGGACGCCGTCGCGCTCGAACGTGCCGAAGCCGAGCGTCACAGGATTCCGAGCGCCTTCAGGTCCTCGACCGGCTCGAAGAAGGAGCAGCTGCCGACCGCCACGAGCTGCTCGCGCCTGGTCCGCGCGAGCTCCTCCGGCCCGGCCTCGCGGCCCTGCCAGCGGAGCGCGTCCTCGTCCAGCTCGACCTCGCCGGTCAGCGCGGCCGCATCCTCGAAGACGCACGCCGCGAGCACGTTGAGGAAGCCGTGCCGGCCTTCGGCGGCGAGCGGATGGTGCAGCCCGGCGGTCGCCTTGAAGGGCACCCCCGCCTCGCGGCAGCATCGCGAGGAAGCGGCCGAGCGACTCGGCCGAGGGCACCTCGGCCCCGCCGCAGCGAACCTTCGCGCGGAGCCCACGCTCCGCGAGCGCGGCGACGTTCGCCTCGAGCTCGTCCCCCAGCGGCAGCTCGACGTAGGCCTCGCCCGAGAGCCCGTCCAGCCCGGCCTCCCAGCGCGTCTCGACCGCCGCGACGCGGGAACTTTGTGTTGGAACAACACTTTCTCCCCCGTCGAGAAGGACGGAGAGCTCGCGCTCGTCTTCTCCCCCGAGCTCGCCGAGGCGGGACGCGGGCCAGACGAGGCGGGCCAGCAGCCAGGCGTGCTCGTCGGCGCGGGCGCGCCGGTCTTCGGCGAGCGCCTCGGGCACTGGCAGGCTCGCCGGGGGAAAGGTCGGCGCGTGGTCGATCAGGCGCGAGAGCGCGGCCCGGCGGGCGTCGACACGGTCGGCCATCCGGCCGAGTCTAGGCGCCGTTCAGGGGCGGCGAACGGTGATCGTGCGGCTGAAGCCGGCCAGGTAGCCGGAACCTGCCTGGTTCACGCTCATCGCGATGCGGAGCGTCGACCTGCCACGCGGGAGCGTCGCGCGGAAGAGCGCCGCCGAGCGCCGGTTGAGCTGGACGCGCTTGATCGTCACCCACCGGCCGGTCGAGGAGCGCCGCTGCAGCTGGACGACCCGGCCGGCGAAGGAGCGCGCTCCGACGACGCGCGTCGCCAGCCGGCCGGTCGCCGTTCGGCGGAGCGAAACAGCCGGACGGACGGCGACGACCGACGCAGCGCTGCGACTGCCGTTCCAGCTGGCCAGGTACGACGTCTGGATCCTCGGCTTCGCCAGGTAGCGCCACGTCCCGTCGGCGGCGGTCAGCACGGTCGCGATCGATCTCGGCGATCCCTCGCCGTACGTTTGCGCGAACAGGGTCACGAGCTCGCCCGCCCGCCTGACCGGAACGAGGCCGGAAAGCATGAGACCGCGCCCGTAGACCACCCGGAGCGCAGGCGTCGCCAGCGTCACGCCCGTCGTCGCGAAGGCGACGTCGGCGCCGCGGCTCGTCCCCGCGTCGCTCTCGGCGACGAGGCGGAAGTGGTAGACGGTGCCCGGGGTCAGCCCCGAGAGCGGCTCAGTAACGGTGCGGCCGGCACCGGAGCCCGCATTCCTCGTCGGTGTCCGCGACCCGTAGCGGGTCGACGTGCCGTACTCGAAGTACCAGCGCGTCGACCGTCCCCTCGGGTCGACCAGGCCGGTCAGCGTCGCCGTCGAGGGCCCGACACTCTGGGCGGGCCCGGTCGTGACGGCCGGGGCCAGTGACGTGCTGAACTCGCGATCGGCGCCGACGCGCGTCCCCGCGGAGTTCGTCGCGACGAGGCGATAGTGGTACGTCGTCGCCCGGCTCAGCCGTGTGAGCGCCGCCGAGACCGCCACGGCGCGCGTGCCCGCGCCCGCGTTCCTCGTCGGTGTCCGCGACCCGTAGCGGGTCGACGTCCCGTACTCGAAATACCAGCTGGTCGCGATCCCGTTCGGGTTGAGCGTGCCGTTCAGCCGCGCCGACGTCAGCGAGATCGAGCCGGCCGCCCCCGTGACGACGTCGGGTGGCCCGCCCGTCGAGAAGCGCTGGTCGGCGCCGCGGCTCGTGCCGCCGTCGCTCGTGGCGACGAGCCGGAAGTGGTAGACCCGTCCGGGCGTGAGGCCCGACACCGGCGCGGAGACACCGACCGCGTTGCCGCCGGAGCCGCCGCTCCGTTCCGCCGTCCTCGACCCGTAGCTCGTGCTGGTCCCGTACTCGAAGTACCAGGTCGTGGCACGGCCGTTGGGGTCGACGGTGCCGTTGAGCGTCGCCGACGACACGGTCACGCTCGTCGCGGCGCCGGTGACGACTCCGGGGGCCGACGGTGTCGTGAAGATCCCGTCGGCACCGCGGCTCGTGCCGGTCGCGTTGGTCGCGACGACGCGGTAGTGATAGGTCGTGCCGGGCGTGAGCCCGGTGAGAGACGCCGAGACAGCGGCGTTGGCCGTCCCCGAGCCGGCGTTCTGGCTCGCTGTCCTCGAGCCGTAGCTCGTGCTCGTCCCGTACTCGACGAACCAGGAGGTCGCCTGCCCGTTCGGGTTGACCGTTCCGGTCACGGTCGCGCTCGTCGCGCCGACGGAGCTGACCGGCCCCGTGATCGCCGCCGGGGCCACGGCCGCCGCCGCGCCGCCGGCGACCGCCCACAGGAGCGTGACCGCTACAGCGAGGACTGCAGTACCGAGGAATCTGCGAATGCGCGTGCCCTTCCGGGTGGGTGGTCGCCATGCAGATACCCCGCCGCGGTAAAGGCTCTGCTAGGAGACTGGAAGGGTTCTGTTCGGAGGGAGGTTGGTCAGATGGTTGATCTAGGCTCACCGCCGTGATCCTGGAGAACGGCGTCGTCAGGACGATGGATCCCTCGCTCCCCACGAGCCGGGCGCTCGCGATCGCCGGCGCGTACGTCGCGGGCGGCGTCGGCGTCCACGAGACCGCGCTCGCGAGCCCGGACGTGGTCGACCTCGGCGGCCGCTGCGTCCTCCCCGCCTTCACGGACTCGCACGTCCACTTTCCGACGTGGTCGCTCGCGCAGCGGCAGGTGAAGCTCGACGGCTGCGGCTCGCTGGACGAGGCTCTGCGGCGGATCGGCGAGGCGACGGTTCCGCCGGGCCGCTGGCTGCGCGGCTACGGCTGGCGCTCAGGCGACTGGAATCCCTCGACGGAGCCGACGAAGGAGGCCCTCGACGCGGTCACCGGCGAGACGCCGACGATCATGCTCTCGAAGGACTACCACTCGGCGTGGCTCAACTCGGCTGCGCTTGCCGCCGCGGACGGCGATCTGGACGTCGCCGGCGGTGTCGTCGAGCGCGACGAGCGGAGCGAGCCGATCGGGATCCTGCGCGAGGAGGCGGCGTGGCGCTTTCGCGACCGCTGGGTCGTGACGAGCCAGGACGAGTGGGTCGAGGCGACGCGGACGGGGCTCAAGCTGGCGAATGCGCGCGGGGTCGGGTCGATCCACGACAAGGACGGGTGGCTCGGCGCGCCCGGGATCTTCCAGCGCCTGCGCGAGGAGGGGAACCTCACGGTTCGTGTGTGGGGGTCGATCCCGCACGAGCTTCTCGACTCGGCGGCCGCGCTGTCACTCCGGTCCGGCTTCGGCGACGAGTATCTCCGGGTCGGCTACCTGAAGTGCTTCATGGACGGCACGCTCGGCTCGCGGACGGCCAGGCTGACCGACGGCTCGGGCGTGCAGATCACGAGCGGCGAGGAGCTCGAGGAGATCGTGCGCCGCGGCGCCGAGCGGGGCTGGCCGGTCGCGGTGCACGCGATCGGCGACCAGGCGAACCGCGACGCTCTCGACGCCTTCGAGGCGACCCGCGAGACCTGGGAGCAGAAGGGCCTGCGCCAGCGGATCGAGCATGCGCAGTGCGTGACGGCCGAGGATCTGCCGCGCTTCGCCGAGCTCGGCGTCGCCTGCTCCGTGCAGTTCTCGCACGCCCCGTCCGACCGCGACCTCGCGGAGCGCCTCTGGCCGGACCGGCTCGACGGCGCGTACGCGTTCCGCTCACTCCTCGACTCGGGCGCCGTGCTCGTGAACGGCTCGGACGCACCGGTCGAGGAGCTCGACCCGATCGCGGGGATCGCCGCCGGCGTCCTGCGCACGATCGACGAGCGGCCCGCCTGGCGGCCGGAGCAGGCGCTGACGGTCGAGCAGGCGTTGCACGCGACGTGCGTCGCTCCCGCCTGGCTCTCCCACGACGGCCGCCGCCGCGGCAAGCTCCTCCCCGGCTGGCTCGCCGACCTGGTCGTCCTCGACCGCGATCCGCATGCGTGCGAGCCCGAGGAGCTGCCCGAGCTCCAGGTCGTCGCCACCATGGTCGGCGGTCGCTGGGTGCACAACGCTCCGCCTTGGGATTGAGCCCGAGGGCCGCTCCGCGCGGAAAGATCAGGCGCTGCGCTCGGCCCAGACGCGGCTGAGCTCGACGATCATCGCCGCGGCGGCGGCCATGTCCTGCACGCTCGCCCACTCGCGCCGCGAGTGGTACTCGGAGCCGCCGGTGAAGAGATTCGGGGTCGGCAGCCCGCGGAGAGAGAGGCGCGCCCCGTCGGTGCCGCCGCGGATGATCGTGTGCACCGGCTCGATCCCGAGCCGTCGCACGGCCTCGACCGCCGCCTCGATCACCTCGGGATGCTGGTCGATCACCTCGCCCATGTTCCGGTACTGCTCCTCCTCGCGCACGTCGACGGCGGCGCGCGGCTCGCGCTCGCTCACGTCATCCGCCAGCCGCCTGATCAGCGCCAGATGCTCGTCGATCTTGCCGAGGTCGTGGTCGCGGACGATCAGCTCGACCACCGCCTCCTCCGCGCCGCCCTCGATGCTCGTCGGATGGACGAACCCCTCTCGCTCCTCGGTCGTCTCGGGCGAGAGCGAGTCGCGCGGCAGCGCCGCGACGAAGTCCGCCGCGAGCTTGATCGCGTTCACGAGCTGCCCCTTGGCGGTGCCGGGATGCGTCGAGCGGCCGCGGATCGTGACGAAGACCTTCCAGGCGTTGAAGGTCTCGGCCTCGATCTCGCCGAGCTCGGAGCCGTCAAGCGTGTAGGCGTACCGGGCGCCGAAGCGCTCGAGCTCGAGGTGGTCCGCGCCGCCCGCGACCTCCTCGTCCACCGTGAAGCAGATGCGGAGCGGGGCATGCTCGAGGTCCGGATTCCGCTTCAGATAGGCGGCGGCCGCCATGATCTCGGCCACGCCCGCCTTGTCGTCCGCCCCCAGCAACGTCGAGCCGTCGGTGGTGACGATGTCGTGGCCGACCTTCTTGGCGAGGAGCGGGAGCTGCTCGGGATCGAGCACGACTCCCTCACGGGGGAGCTCGATGACGCCGCCGTCGTAGCGCTCGTGCACCTGCGGGTCGACGCCCGTTCCAGTCACGTCCGGTGAGGTGTCGACGTGCGCGACCAGCCCGATCGCGGGCGCCTGCTCGACGCCCGGCAGCGAGCCGTACACGTAGCCGTACTCGTCGAGGCGCACGTCGTCGAGCCCGATCTCCTCGAGCTCGTCACGGAGAAGCCGAGCGAGGTCGAGCTGTTTCTCGGTCGAGGGCGAGGCGTCCACGCCGTGCGCCGACTGGGTGTCGATCCGGGCGTAGCGGAGGAAGCGGTCGAGCACGTCCGCCGCGAGCTCCGCGGCGAGCGGCGTCAGGAACTCGGCCTTACGAGAGGTCGCCAAGGCGGGTGAAGAGCTCCTTCATCGTCGCGATGCCGCGCGGGAAGAATTCGACGAGCATGCGCTCGTTGGGCGAGTGCACGTTGCTCTCCGGCAGCGCGAAGCCGGTCAGGATCGTGGGGATGCCCTTGTCCATCAGCGCGGGCATGATCGGCAGCGTCCCGCCTGCGCGCGTGAGGATCGGCCTGGTCCCGAACGCGGTCTCGAACGCGTCCTGTGCGATCTTGATCACCGGTGCGTCGGCGGCGACGAGCGCAGGCCGCGTCGATCCCTCCAGCTCCTCGACGACGACCGTCGCTCCCTCGGGGGCGGCCTCGTGCAGCAGCCGCTCGACCTCGGGCGCGACCGCCTCGGGGGTCTGGCCGGGGGCCAGCCGGACGGTGAAGTTCGCCTGCGCTTCGCTGACGACGGTCGTGTTCTTCAGGCCCGGCTTGCCGCCGAGGATCCCGTTCACGTCCACGGACGTCTCCGCGGTCGTCCGGAGATAGAACTCGTCGGCCGCCTTGGGGTCGTAGGGAACCGCGCCCGCGTCGCGCAACATGTCGACGCCGGACGGCTGCTCCTCCCAGCCGGCGCGCTCCTCGTCCGTGACCGGCGCGATCCCGACCCGGAGCGCGTCCGGCACGCGGCCGTCGCGCGGCAGGATGCCGCCGAGCGTGGTGATCAGGGCGTGGATCGCGTTCAGGGCCGCGTTCCCGTACATGCCCGAATGGAGGTCGCGCTCGCCGGTACGGACGCGCAGGTTGAAAGCTGCGAGCCCGCGCGTCGCGATCGCGAGCGAGGGCAGGCCCCGGTGCTCCATGCCGCCGTCGAAGATCACGCACGCGTCGGCGCCGCGCTCGTCCTGCTCGAGGAAGCGCACGATCGACTGGCCGCCGACCTCCTCCTCGCCGTCCGAGACGACGCGGATGTTGATCGGCAGCGCACCCTCGGCGGCGAGCATCCCCGCGGCCTGGAGCAGCATCCAGAGCTGCCCCTTGTCGTCGGCGGCACCGCGGGCGTAGAGCCACTCGTCGCGGATGGTCGCGTCGAACGGATCGGACTCCCAGAGCTCGAGCGGCGCCGGGGGCTGGACGTCGAAGTGGCCGTAGCAGAGCACGGTCGGGGCGGTGTCCGCTCCCTGAGAGGCGCGGATCTCGCCGACGACCAGCGGCCGTGCTCCGGCCGGCACGAGCTCCGCCTCGCCGCCGCTGCGCCGGATCTTGTCCGCGACCCACTCGGCGGCGCGCACGACGTCGTCGGCGTGAGCCGGGTCGGCGCTCACCGAAGGGATCCGCAACAGCTCGCTGAGCTCGTCGAGCCAGACCTGCTCCAGGGTGCTCATCGCCGCGAGTCTAGGCAAATGGCCCGAAGGAGCGGTCCAGGACCGCTCTTTCGGGTGATGGCGGACGACACGTCCCTGCCGACGATGAGCGCGGATGAGAGTCTCTGCGGCGCTCTCGCTCTCGATTCTGGCCCTGCTCGTCGGGCCGGAGCCTGCGCGCGCCGGCCCCGGCCTCCTGATCGGCGTGCACGACGACAGCATCAAGTGGACCGAGCGACCGAGCCCCATCTTCGGCACGATGCGGGCGCTCGGTCTGGGAGGCATTCGCGTGACCTTGGAGTGGCGTCGGGGCAAGCGAAGCCTGACCGGCTCCGACCACGATGCGCTCCGCCGCGCCGTCGCCGCACACGGGCACGGGGTGCGGATCGTGCTCGGGATCTATGGCCGCGCCAGGGACGCCCCTCGTGCGCGGGGCGCACGCGAGGACTATTGCCGCTTCGCCCGCAACGTTCTGGTCCGGTACGGCGAGGTGCGGGACGTCGTGATCTGGAACGAAGCCAACTCGAAGACGTTCTGGCGGCCCCGCGACACCGCCCCGGAGGGCTACGCGGCACTCCTCGCCCGTTGCTGGGACCTGCTGCACGCGACCGTGCCCGGTGTGAACGTGCTCACGACGACGGCGCCGAGCCACGATCCGGGCGCCTTCATTCGTAGGCTCGGCGCGGCCTACCGCGCAAGCGGCCGGCAACGGCCTCTCTTCGACGCCGTCGGGCACAACCCGTATCCACTGTCTCCCGGCGAGTCGCCGAGCGCGCGCCACAAGAGTCACATCGGCGAGGGCGACTACGACCGCCTCGTCGCGGTGCTCGACGATTCGTTCGCCGGAACGGCGCAGCCCCCGGCGCCGATCTGGTACCTCGAGAACGGCTTCCAGACGACAACGGTCGGGAAACGGCGTCGCACGTACTACTCGGGCCGGGAGAACGTCGCCCGGACGCTCACCCCGGGAGAGCAGGCCGCCCAGCTCGCCGCGGCCCTCCGGCTTGCGCACTGCCAGCCTCGCGTCGCCGCGTTCTTCAACTTCCTGCTCGTCGACGAACGCCTCCTTGCAGGCTGGCAGTCCGGGCTGCTCTGGGCCGACTGGAGGCGCAAGCCGGCGTTCGAGGCCTACCGGGCCGCGATCACCGAGATCCGGAGTGGCACCGTCGACTGCGGGGCGGCGCTCCGGGGCTGAACCCGCCAGCTGGATCAGGCGACGTCGCGCAGCTGGGCGGCGAGGGCGAGCGCGCGGAGCTTCTTCAGGCCCTGGTTCTCGATCTGGCGGATCCGCTCGCGCGTCACGCTGAACGCCTTGCCGACCTCGTCGAGCGTGCGAGGCTGCTCGCCGTCGAGGCCGTAGCGCAGCTCGAGCACGCGGCGCTCGCGATGCGAGAGCGACTGGAGGATCGTGCGGAGCGCCTCGTTGCGCAGCGTCTCCTCGGCCTGCTCGTCCGGCAGCGGCACCGAATCGTCGGTGAGGAAGTGCCCGAACTCCGACTCGTCCTCGTCGCCGACCGGCTTCTCGAGCGAGATCGGCGTCTGGGCGCTTCGACGCACCTGCTCGATCTCGCCGGGATGCAGGTCGAGCTCGAGGCCGATCTCGATCGAGCTCGGCTCGCGGCCGAGCTTCGCGCGGAGCGCACGCTCGGTGCGGACGATCTTGTTCAGCTTCTCGACCACGTGCACCGGCATCCGGATCGTGCGCGCCTTGTCCGCGAGGGCGCGCGCGACCGCCTGCCGGATCCACCAGGTCGCGTAGGTCGAGAACTTGAAGCCCTTGCGGTAGTCGAACTTCTCGGCTGCGCGGACGAGGCCGATCGTGCCTTCCTGGATCAGATCGAGGAAGGGCAGCCCCTGGTTTCGGTAGCGCTTGGCGATCGAGACGACAAGGCGCAGGTTCGCCTCGACCATCGCCTGCTTCGCCGCGTGCTCGCCCCGCTCGATCCGCTTCGCGAGCTCGACCTCCTGCGCCGCGGTCAGGAGCGGCACCTTGCCGATGTCCTTGAGGAAGAGCTGCAGCGTGTCGGTCGAGACCTCTCGGGTCGGCGCATCGAGATCGGCCTCCGGCTCGTCGCGCTCGACGACCTCGATCTGGAGCTCGTCCAGGGCGGCATAGAACTCGTCGAGCTGTGCCGTGTCGAGATCGAGCTCGTCGAGCGCGCTCGCGATGTCGTCCGCGACCAGCTTCCCGGCCTGCCGGCCGCTCTCGAGCAGCGCCTTGGCCTCTGTCGAGGCCATCACGTCGAACACCTGCCCCGTGGTGGTCGTGCTGCCCATTGCGCTCACTTCGGCTCTCCCCCTCCGATTGCGCCCTCGTCGCCGACCCCGCCCGCCTGCGACACGTTTGAAACAAAGTCGAGGAACATTGCCAAACCTCCACCTCCAGCGCTATAGGCCGTTCGGCCTATCTTTTTTGCTCGCCGGTCCCGGCCGTGGCCACTTCGTCCAGGTAGCGCTGGGCTTCCCGGGCGATGCGGCTGCCGGGCTCGGCTGTTTTCGCTAGACGGAGCTGGCGGGTTGCTTCTTCCACGTCTCGCTGCCAGAGAAGGAGCACACCCAGGTGAAAACGGACGGTCGCGGCGCTGGGGAACCGGCGCGTAAGCGGGCCGAGACGCGAGAACGACGCCGCGGGGTCACTCTTCTCGTAGCGGCCGACCGCGTCGGCGACGAGCGCGTCGACGTCGTCCGGCGCGAGCTCGAGCGCATCACCGAAGGCACGCCGCGCCGAGACGGGCCGGCCGAGTCGCTGCAACGCGATCCCGTGCAGGAGGCGGCCGCGCACGCTCTCGTCGGCACGGAGGCGATCGAGCTGCACGGCCGGCGTGTCCCCTTCGATGCGGTACGGAAAGCTGGGTGTGAAGACCGGCAGCCCCGGCGCGAGCTCGGGGTGGATGAGGTCGTCTGCACGGACGGCGTACGGCGTGTCCGGCTCGACGTCGCGCGCCTCGCGCCAGGCGGTGAGCGCGCCGCCGGTGCCTGCCCAGAAGCGGGCCAGGCCGACGTGAAGCTGGACGAGCGCGCTGCGGGGGTAGAGCGCGCCGAGCTGCTCGATCCGATCTTCTCCGGCCGGCCACGTGGCGAACGCGGCGCCGAGCTTCGCCTCCAGCGAGTCGTGACGCGCGAAGATCCGCCCGGCCTCTTCGAGGCGGCCCTCCTCGTACAGGGCCGCGGCGCGCCTGAGGTCGCGCGCCTCGGCGTCGTCGCGGACCCCGAGCGCGAGCGCGAGCGGCGGAAACCCCTCCCGCGGCTGCGGCTCGGCCGCCGCGGCGGGCGATTCGTCGGGATCGTCGGCCGTCAGCACGGTCGCGGCGGCGACCACGACCGCCGCCAGCGCGGCAAGCGCAGCCACGATGAGAGTGGTGCGGCGACTGGCGGACACGCGGCCAATCTAGCGACGGCGCGGCTCAGGATTTTCGCGGGAAGAAGCACGGCACACGTATCGTTTGCGAGAGAGATGGCTACCTACAGGGAGCTGCTCGCCGGCGTGAAGGCAGAGATCGACGAGCTCGGCGCCGCCGAGGCGCGCGAGCGGCACGGCTCTGCGCTGTTCGTCGACGTGCGCGAGCGCGAGGAGTGGGACGAAGGCATCGTCCCCGGCGCGCTCCACATCCCCCGAGGCAACCTGGAGTCGCGGATCGAGGGCCTCGTGCCCGACCGGGACCGCGAGATCGTCGTCTACTGCTCGGGCGGCTCTCGCTCGGCGTTCGCGGCCAAGGCGCTTCACGAGCTCGGCTACGCGAACGTCACCTCGCTCACCGGTGGCTTCACCGACTGGAAGCGGAACGGCTTTCCGGTCGAGGTGCCGCGGGCGCTGACACCCGACCAGCGCCGCCGCTATTCGCGCCACCTGCTCATCCCCGAGGTGGGCGAGGCCGGGCAGGAGCGGCTGCTCGCAGGCCGAATCCTCCTGATCGGCGCCGGCGGGCTCGGTTCCCCGGCCGCGCTCTACCTGGCCGCGGCGGGCGTCGGCACGATCGGGATCGTCGATGCCGACGTCGTCGACGACTCGAACCTGCAGCGCCAGATCGTGCACGCGACCGACCGGCTCGGCGAGCCGAAGGTGGACTCCGCGAAGCGGACGATCGAGGCGCTCAACCCCGACGTCGACGTGAAGACCTACGAGGAGCGGCTCACCTCCGAGAACGTCGACCGGATCCTCGAGCGACGGCTGGGACGTGATCGTCGACGGCGCCGACAACTTCCCCACCCGCTATCTCGTCAACGACGCGTCGGTCTGGCACGGCGTTCCCGTCGTGCACGGCTCGATCTACCGCTTCGAGGGCCAGGTGACCGTCTTCAACCCCGGCGAGGGCCCCTGCTACCGCTGCCTCTTCCCCACCCCGCCGCCGCCGGAGCTCGCCCCGAGCTGCGCCGAGGGTGGCGTGCTCGGCGTCCTGCCCGGGATCGTGGGCTCGCTGCAGGCGAACGAGGCGCTGAAGCTGGTGCTCGGCATCGGCGACACGCTCGTGGGCCGGCTGCTCCTGCTCGACGCGCTCGGGACGACCGTCGACGAGGTCGCCGTCAAGCGCGATCCGACCTGCCCGGTCTGCGGCGAGCACCCGACGATCACCGAGTACGTCGACTACGTCGAGTTCTGCCAGGGCGTGCGACTGTGACCCGGGTCCGCATTCCGCCCACGCTCCGCAACGAGGTCGGCGGCGAGCGCGAGCTCGTCGGGACCGGCGAGACGGTGCGCGAGGTGCTCGCGGACCTCTCCTCCCGCTACCCGGCGCTGGAGGCGCAGCTCTTCGAGAACGGCGGGCTTGCTCCCTTCGTGAACGTGTACGTCGGCGGCGAGGACGTGCGCACGCTCGACGGTCTCGAGACCCGCGTCAACGGCGCCTCTCTGATTCTCCTTCCGGCAATGGCCGGCGGGTGCTGAACACCGCCGAATCGCTTCTCTCGCTCGTCGGGAACACGCCGCTCGTCGAGCTCTCCCGCTTCGCGCCCGGCCCGGTGCGTGTCTACGCGAAGCTCGAGGGCCAGAACCCGACCGGCTCGATCAAGGACCGGATCGCGAAGGCGATGATCGAGGCCGCCGAGGCCTCCGGCGAGCTCGAGCCGGGACGGCGGCTGCTCGAGCCGACCAGCGGCAACACCGGCATCTCGCTCGCGCTCGTCGCGCGTCTGAAGGGCTATCCGCTCACGTGCGTGCTGCCGGAGAACGCGACCGGCGAGCGCCGCCGTCTGCTCCGGCTCTACGGCGCTGAGATCATCGAATCGCCCGGCGCAGAGGGATCGAACGGCGCCGTCCGGCTCGCACTCGAGCTGGCGGAGCGGGATCCCTCCTGGTTCATGCCCTTCCAGTACGGCAACGAAGCGAATCCCCGGGCCCACTACGAGGGCACGGGCACCGAGATCGCCGAGACCCTCGAGCGGGTCGACGTGCTCGTCGCCGGGCTCGGCACGGGCGGGACGCTGATGGGGACCGGCGCGCGGCTGCGCGAGAGCTTCCCGGACGTCGTCGTCGCCGCGGCCGAGCCGCTGCCGGGCGAGCACGTGATGGGACTGCGCTCGCTCGAGGACGGCTACGTGCCGCCGATCCTCGACGTGGGCAAGCTCGACCGGAAGATCCTGGTCTCGAACGAGGAGTCGGTCGCCGGGCTGCGCGAGCTGCTCGACACGGAGGGAATCTTCGGCGGTGTCTCCTCCGGTGCCGTCGCGCACGTCGCGAGACGGCTCGCGGGCGAGCTCGAGGAGGGCGTCGTCGTCTGCATCCTCGCCGACGGCGGCTGGAAGTACCTCTCAGCCGACTTCTGGGAGGCGGCGGACGTGGAGCGGTCGATGGAGCGCACGGTTTGGTGGTAGCGGCCTGGTGGTGATCCCGGCGTCGATCCGCGCCGAGCTCCGAGCGCACGCGGAAGACGAGGCACCGAACGAGGCCTGCGGGCTCCTGGCGTTCCGCGACGGGGTCGCGGAACGCTACGTGCGGGGACGCAATGCCGCTGCGAGCCCGTATCGCTTCGAGCTCGATATCGATCCCGAGACGTGGTTTCTGGAGGACGACGGCTACCAGCTCGCCGTCTTCCACTCGCACCTCTCCTCGCCGCCGCGGCCCTCCCGGACGGACGTCGAGAACATCGGCCTCTGGCAGGGGCGGCCCTACCTGATCCTCTCGCTCGGCTCCGACACGCTCGCGGCCTGGGCGATCGAGGACGGCCGGATCGAGCCGCTCGCGCTCGAAGCATGAACGTGACGGAGCTGGCATCGGGCCTCTGGCGCTGGACGGCTCCGCACCCGGACTGGAGGGAAGGGGACGACTGGGAGCAGGAGGTCGGCTGCGTCTACTACGAAGCGCCCGACGCGACCGTCCTGATCGACCCGCTCGTTCCGCCGGAGCGGGAGCAGTTCTTCCTTGCGCTCGACCGCGACGTCGAGCGGCGTGGGCTGCCGGTCTCGATCCTGCTCACCGCCTCGTGGCACGCGCGCAGCCAGGTGGAACTGGTCGAACGCTACTCGACGACGGCCGAGACACCGGCCGCCGTCGAGGAGTTCGCGCTGCCGCCGGAAGTGGAAGAGACGCTCTGGTGGCTGCCCGAGCACCAGACGCTTGTCGCCGGCGACGTCCTCGTCGGAGCGGCCGGTGACATCAGCGTTTGTCCGGACTCCTGGCTCGACCAGCGCTGCTCGCCGGCGTCGCTCCGCACGGCGCTGAAGCCCCTCCTCGAGCTGCCGCTCGAGCGCATCCTCGTCGCGCATGGGGAGCCGGTGTTGCAGGACGGCCAAGCCTCCCTCGAGCGCGCGCTCGCGTCCTAACCGCCCGCGTCCTAACCCCAGGACTCCTCCGTCACTGGACGGAAGGCGATCTCGAGCACGCGGTGCCCGCGCGGACGCGTGAGCACGAACATCACGGCCGCCGCGACGTCCTCGGCACTCATCATGCCCGGCAGTGCCTCCGGCGTCCGGCCTCGCCCCTCCTCGAGCGCGAAGTCGGTCGCGACTCCGCCGGGACAGACGTTCGTGCAACGGATCCCGTGCGGGCGGAGCTCGTGGTCGAGCGACCGCGTGAAGCCGACCTGGGCGAACTTCGAGGCGCAGTAGACGGCCTCGTTCGGCAGGCCACGCCGGCCGGCCTCGGACGCAACCGAGACGAGGTCGCCGCCGCCCGCCGCGATCAGGTGCGGCACCGCGGCCGCCGCAGCGTAGAGGACGCCCTTGACGTTCACGTCGATCATCTCGTCGAGCAGGTCAGGGCGGAGATCGACGAGCGGGCCGTACGCCCCGACGCCCGCGTTCGCGACGAGGATGTCGAGCCGGCCGAACCGCTCCGCCGTCTCGTCCACCAGCGCCTGCACCTGAGCGCGGTCGCGCACGTCGCACGGCCGCGCGACGGCGTCGGCGAGACCGAGGTCGTCGCCGCTGCGCGACGCCAGCCCGAGTCTCACACCCTCCGCCGAGAGCGCGCGCGCCACGGCGGCGCCGATCCCCCGGCTCGCACCGGTGACGACTGCGACCTTTCCTTCGAGACTCATCGGACCTCCTTCAGTGCGGGATAGAGCGAGCGGTAGCGAGCGTATGCCTCTTCGTACGGCCTGGTCCACGCGGGCTCGGGGTCGACGGTCTCGCGCACCCGGACGCAGGCGGCGATCGCCTCTTCCGCCGAGCCGAAGACGCCTGCGGCGACGGCGCCGAGCAGCGCCGCGCCGAACGCCGCGCCCTCCTCGACGGCCGTCCGCTCGAGCGGGAGGCCGAGGACGGAAGCGACGATACGCAGCCACAGGTCGCTGCGCGCGCCGCCGCCGGAGACCCGACCCGCCTCCGGCTCGACGCCGAGTTCGACGAGCAGCTCGAGCGAGTCGCGCAGGCCGAACGCGACCCCCTCGAGCACCGCTCGCACGAGGGCGCCGCGGTCGTGCCGAAGCGAGAGCCCGGTGAAGGCGCCTCTGGCGTCGGGGTCAGCGTGCGGCGTGCGCTCGCCCGCCAGGTAGGGCGCGAAGAGAACGCCCTCGACGCCCGGAGGCCAGGCCGCCGCCTCGCCCAGCAGCTGCTCGTAGTCCACCGCGAGCAGCTCCTGCAGCCAGCCGAGCGAGCCAGCGGCCGAGAGCATCACGCCCATCGCGTGCCAGGTCTCGGGTACGGCGTGGCAGAAGGCGTGCACGCGCGCCTGCGGATCGGCGCGGAACGCCGGCATCGGCGCGAAGACGACGCCCGACGTGCCGAGCACGACGGACAGGCGTCGTCCGCTCGCTACGCCGACTCCGAGCGCCCCGGCGGCCTGGTCGCCCGCGCCGGCGATCGCGGTCCCCTCGTGCGCCTCCGGCAACCAGGCGGGCGGAAGCTCGAGCACCCGGAGCATGTCGTCGCTCCAGCGCCGGCCCGCGACGTCGAACAGCAACGTCCCCGACGCGTCGGCCGCGTCGATCGCGCGCTCGCCGGTGAGCCGGAAGCGCACGTAGTCCTTCGGGAGCAGCACGTGCGCGATCCGGCCGAAGACTTCCGGCTCGTGGTGCCGGAGCCAGAGGAGCTTCGGCGCCGTGAAGCCGGTGAGAGCACGATTCCCGGTCAGCTGGACCAATCGCTCGAGGCCGACGAGCTGCTCGATCTCGGCGCACTCGGCGGCGGTGCGCTGGTCGTTCCAGAGGATCGCCGGCCGCAGCACCGCGTCGTCCGCGCCGAGCGCGACGAGCCCGTGCATCTGCCCGGAGAAGCCGAGCGGCTCGCCTTTCCTCCAGCCGACGTCGCGCAGCGCAGCCTCGCTCGCACGCCACCAGTCCTCGGGATCCTGCTCGGCCCAGCCGGGTTGCGGCGTCGAGAGCGGATACCCGTGCTCGGCCTTCGCGAGCACGTCCCCCGTCGGCGAGAGGGCGAGAGCCTTGACGCCGGTCGTCCCGACGTCCAGCCCGACGAGCCTCACGCTCCGAGGGCGGCGTAGACGAGCTCGTAGGCGCGCACGGCGTCCTTCTGCGCCTGCGCCTCGCGCAGGGCCGCGTCGTCGATCTTCGCGGCGACGCCGTCGATGAACCGCCACTGGAGCACGCTGCGCCGGACGGCGGCGACCGCGTCCTCCGTGTACGGGTAGAGGTCGAAGCCGAGCCGCTCGCCGCCAGCGCCGTAGTTCGCCCGGCGCAGCTCCACGGCCAGCTCCAGCGTCTCCATGAACGCGGTCGCGCCGACGATGTTGTCGTCGTCGAAATCGCCCCAGCCCGAGTTCGCGTGCTGGTGGCCGAGCAGGCCCTCGGCCGCGAGCAGCGCCGCGTATTCGGCGAGGTTCTCGCGGTTCATGATCAGGTGCTGCCAGTCCATGTTGACCTGGACGTTGTCGATCCCCTGCGCGCGCAGCTTGTGGATCACGTGCAGGGTCATGCCGACGTTCCGCATCAGGATCTTCATCGCGGGCTCGGAGTTCTTGTGCTCGAGGAAGAGCTTCACGCCGTGCCGCGCACACACCTCGGCCGCCTGCCCGATACCGTCGACGAGCCAGGCCCAGCTGTCGGCGTACGGCGTCTGGAACGGATAGTTGTAGCCCTCGATCCCCGGCCAGATGATGAAGTGCGCGCCGAGTGACCCGGCGAACTCGGCCGCGTCGAGCGTCCGCTTGACCGCCTCCGCGCGCGTGGCCGGGTCAGGCGAGACGAGGCCGCCGCGGCCGAAGCGCGCGTCGAGATGGAGCCCGGTCGCCATGCAGTAGATGTCGTGCTCGCCGAGCGCGTCGCGCACCTCGTCGAGGTTCTCGGCGGAGAGCTCCTGCGGGTAGTGGAACTCGTAGCCGTCGATCAGGTCGCCGAGCCCCTCCACCGCGCGCCGGACGCGTTCCACCGTTGTCTCGCCGGCGAACTCGGGCTTGTACCCGCCGGGGACGAAGCGGGTCGCCATCGTGCCGAGGGCCCAGATGCCGAGGCTCGTCTTCACGCCGTCTCGACGGTCTCGCCCGAACCGGCCGAGCGGTAGAGAGCGTCGATCGTCCGCGCCTGTGCGAGCGCATCCTCCCGGCCCAGCAGCGGCTCGGCGCTGCCGTCGACCGCAGCCGCGAAGTTCGCCAGCTCGAGCCGGTACGAATCCGCCTCGTCGACGGGAACGGCCTCGTCGTTCACGAGCACGCGGCCGCCCCAGTCGGCCCGCCACGGCGCCTCGACGACGAGCGTCCCCCCCTCGCCCACCGCCTCGAGTCGCTGCCGCTTCGGGAGCGAGAACGAGGCGTCGAACTGGGCGATCACGTCGTTTGGAAAGCGCAGCGTGCCGTGGAAGTCGACGTCGACGCCCGTCGGGCCGAGCACCTGCTCGCCGAAGACGTGCTCCGGCTCGCCCGCGAGCAGGCGCGAGCCGCTGACGCAGTAGCAGCCGACGTCCATCAGCGCTCCCCCATCGAGGTCGGCCAGCATCCGTATGTTCGAGAGGTCGCGGAGCTGGAAGCTGAACGTCGAACGGATCGCGCGCAGGCGGCCGATCGCTCCGTCGTCGACGAGCGCGCGTGCCTTGGCCGCCTGCGGGTGGTGCCGGTACATGTAGGCCTCCATCAGGACGAGCCCGGCGTCGGCGGCCGCGTCCCACGCCTCCTCCACCTCCTCCGGCCGGCGCGAGTAGGGCTTCTCCACGAGCACGTGCTTGCCTGCGGCGAGCGCCTTCATCGTCCACTCGTGGTGGAGGCGGTTCGGCAGCGAGATGTAGACGGCGTCGAGCTCGTCGTCGGCGAGCAGCGCCTCGTAGCTGCCGTGGGCACGCGGGATCCCGTGCTCGCTCGCGTAGGCCTTCGCCCGGTCGCCGTCGCGGCTCGCGACCGCCGCCAGCTCGACCTCGTCAGGCGCTGCCGCGATCAGCATCTCGTTGATGTTCGCCGTGGAAAGGAGGCCGAGCTTCACTGCGACTCCAGCCCGGCTTGCTCGAGCGCGCGCCGCGCGAGTGTGTCGTCGTCCGCGCCGGAGAGGCCGCTGACGCCGACCGCGCCGACCCGCTTGCCTTCGGCGAACCCCGCGACGCCGCCGAGGAAGAACGTGAAGAACGGGTCGAAGCTGGCGAGCTCGGCCGGCGGCTTCGAGCCCAGCTTCTCTGCGAGCGCCCGCGTCGAGAAGGCGTCGCTGCGCGCGGCCGTGTACGCCTTGCGCTGCGCGTTCAAGCGGGTGTCCGGAGCGGCGCCGTCCATTGTCGCCGCCGCGACGAGCTCGCCGTGCGCGTCCGCGACGAACACCGACACGGGCGCCGGCGCCTCCGCGACGACGGTCTCGACGATCAGCCGTGCCTGTTCGAGCTTCACGCATGCCTCCGAATGGTTGAGACTCTCCGGGCAACCCTACGACAGGAGCACATGGCGGAAGAAATCGGCATCGGCATGCTCGGCTACGCGTTCATGGGCAAGGCGCACTCGCGCGCCTTCCGGGCGATCGCCGCCCTCGACTCGCCGCTCAGCCCGCGGCTCGTCGCGATCGCCGGCCGTGACGAGGCCGCGGTCAGCGAGGTCGCCGGCCGCTTCGGCTACGAGCGCTGGACGACCGACTGGCGGGAGCTCGTCGACGACCCGGCGATCGGCCTCTTCGACAACGGCGGCCCCAACTCGCTCCACGCCGAGCCCACGATCGCCGCCGCCGAGGCGGGCAAGCACGTCCTCTGCGAGAAGCCGCTCGGCCGCGACGCCGCCGAGAGCCACGAGATCTGGCAGCGGGTCGCGGCGACCGGCGTCAAGCATCTCTGCGGCTTCAACTACCGCTTCGTGCCGGCGGTGCGACTCGCCCGGGAGATGATCGAGGCCGGCGAGCTCGGCGAGATCCGCCACTTCCGCGGCCGCTACCTGCAGGACTGGGGCGACGACCCGACGCTCGACACGTGGCGCTTCCAGCCGGAGGAGGCGGGCTCGGGCGCGATCGGCGACCTCGGCACGCACGTGGTCGACCTCGCCCGCTTCCTCGTCGGCGAGGTCTCGACCGTGTCGGCGCTCGTGCGCACCTTCCTGCCGGGCCGGAAGGTGGACGACGCGCTCGAGGCCGCGGTCGAGTTCGAGGACGGCGCCGGTCGGAACGCTCGAGGCGACGAGGCTCGCGCTCGGGCGGCGGAACGCGTTCCAGTGGGAGATCAACGGCGTCGAAGGCGTCCCTCGCGTTCGACATGGAGCGCCTCAACGAGCTGCAGGTCTTCCGGGCCGACGGCGACCGGGCGCGTGGCTTCAAGACGGTGCTCGTCTCCGAGGCGGATCACCCCTTCTGGGACCTCTGGTGGCCGCCCGGGCACATCATCGGCTGGGGCGACACCTTCGTCCACGAGGCGTACCACCTGCTGAACGCGATCGCGGGCGAGACCGAGGTGGCGCCGTACGGCGCGACGTTCGAGGACGGCTACCGGGCGGCAGAGGTCTGCGACGCGATCGTCCGCTCGAGCGAGAGCGGCGCGCGCGTCACCGTGACATACCGCTAGCTATCGCCCGGCTTTCGCCTGGAGGCGGCGCGCGATCGCGTCGAGCGTGACCGCGAAGAGCAGGATCGCGCCCGTGACGATGAAGATGATCCCCTGGCTGTAGCCCTTCGTGTTGAGGCCGTTCTCGATCGTCTTGATCACGAGCGCGCCGAAGAGGGCGTTGCGGACCTCGCCGCGGCCGCCGAAGAGGCTCGTGCCGCCGATCACCGCCGCCGCGATCACGTCGATCAGCAACGTGCCGCCGCCCTGGTTCAGG
Source organism: uncultured Gaiellaceae bacterium (assembly GCA_963802765.1). Classification (GTDB taxonomy): domain Bacteria; phylum Actinomycetota; class Thermoleophilia; order Gaiellales; family Gaiellaceae; genus Gaiellasilicea. The sequence continues at coordinate 443,041 of CAWDJZ010000007.1, read as the reverse complement.
TCGACGCTGTTCAGCCGCGCGGCGAGGACGATGCCGCCGATCGCCGACATCGCCCCGGCGAGCATGAAGACGAGGATCCGGATGCGGGCGACGTTGATACCGGCCCGGCGGGCAGCCTCCGCGTTGCCGCCGACGGCGTAGACGTGCCGGCCGAAGGTGGTGCGCTTGGCCAGGAACGTCAGCACGAAGAGCGCGACCAGCATGATCAGCAGCGCCAGCGGGACGCCGCGGCGCTCGTCCTGGTTGCAGATCGCGACGACCAGGAAGATCAGCGCCGGCGGCAGCACCAGCCTGAGGCCGAAGATCAACGGATCGCGCGGGCGGATGCCGTGGCGGAGGTTCGCGTAGAAGGCGCTCAGGACGGCGATCACGTAGACCCCGCTCAGGATCGCCGCCATGATCCAGCCCGCGCGGTGGCTGAAGAAGTAATTCGCCGTGTTGTTGATCCAGGTGTCCTGGATGATGATCGCGCCGCGCGCCTCGACTCGCTCGATGATCACGCCCTGCCACATCAGGAAGCCGGCCAGCGTCACGACGAACGACGGCACGCCGATCAGCGCGACGAACGACCCCTGGAAGGCGCCGATCGCGACGCCGGTGAGGATGGCCAGGCCCATGGCGATGAGCCCGGGTAGGTGCGCGCCGTCCGGAAGCTGGGCCTCGGCCGCGACCACGGCGCAGAGGCCGCTGACGTAGGCGACCGACAGGTCGATCTCGCCGAGGAGGAGCACGAAGACGACGCCGAAGGCGATCAGCGTCGTCCCCGCCATCTGCGTGATGATGTTGTTGAAGTTGCTGGCGGCTGAAGAAGTTCGGAGCCGTCTGGCTGAAGTAGGCGACGATGATCGCGAGCGCGAGCAGCACAGGGCGCCGGCCCGAGGTTGCCGGCACGGAAGTTGTCGTAGATGCGGCGCGGAATCGAGCCGAGCCCGGTCGGCTCGACCTCGACCGCCTGCGCTCCCGTCGTCACGCCGTGACCTCCGCGCTCGGCGCCGGAGATGCCGGACACCTTCGTCGGCCGGCCGGCCGTGATCGCGTGCACGACCTCCTGCTCCGTCGTCTTTCGCGCGCTCGTAGACGCCGACGTTGCGGCCGAGGCGCAGGACGGAGATTCGCGTCGCCGTCTCGAAGACGTCGTGCAAGGTTGTGCGAGATCAGCACGACGCCGAGGCCCTGCTCCGCGAGCCGTCGCACGAGCTCGAGCACCTGCTCGGTCTGGGCGACGCCGAGCGCCGCGGTCGGCTCGTCGAGGATGACGAGCCTCGAGTTCCACATCACGGCGCGGGCGACGGCCACCGACTGGCGCTGCCCGCCGGAAAGGGTCGCGACGGGCTGGCGGATCGACTTGATCGTCGTCACGCGGAGGCCCTCGAGCGTCTCGGCCGTCTTCACCTCCATGATCGGCTCCTTGAGCCGCTGGAAGAGCGTCGTGCGCCTCGCGTCCGAGGTACATGTTCTGGACGACGTCGAGGTTGTCGCAGAGCGCGAGGTCCTGGTAGACGACCTCGATCCCGAGCCGTCCGGCGTCCTTCGGGCTGTGGATGGTGACGGGCTCGCCTTCGAAGACGATCTCGCCCTCGTCGTAGCCGTGGATGCCTGCGACGCACTTGATCAGCGTCGACTTGCCGGCGCCGTTGTCGCCGACGAGCGCCATCACCTCTCCCGCGCGAGCATCGAAGTCGACGTCGGTCAGCGCCTGCACGGAGCCGAACGACTTCGAGATCCTCGGATCTCCAGGAGCGGCGTGTCGCTCACAGCGGCGAGTCTCATACCACAGAACGGGACGGCGCAGGAGAGTGGCGCCGCCCGACGGGGCGCCTCCGCTCGATGACGCTGCCTCGCTAGTTGCAGAACTTCGCTGTACTGGCCGACGCAGACCTTGCTCCTCTTCAGGTAGCCGTTGAAGAGGATCTTGTAGTTCGCCTTCGTGATCGGCTCCGGCGGGATGATGTACGCCGGCAGCCGCTTGCCGTTGTTGTCGACCGTGCCCGTCGTCCTCGGCTTCTGCCCCTTCGAGAGCGCGATCGCCGCCTGCGCGGAGGCCGTCGCGAGCTTCCGCGTGTCCTTCCAGATCGTCATCGTCTGCCAGCCGGAGATGATGTTCTGGACACCCTGCTCGGTCGCGTCCTGGCCGCTCAGCGGGATCGGCTTCAGCTTGCGCGCCTTCAGCGCCACGACCACCGCGTTGGCGAGGCCGTCGTTGGCCGCCGCGACAGCGTCGATCTTGTTCTGCGTCCGCGTGAGCATCTGCTCGAAGATCGTCCCGGCCTTCTGGTTGTCCCAGTCGGGCGTGAACTGCTGCGGGCCCTTCTTGAAGGTGCCGTTCTTGTAGAGCGGGTTCAGGATCGACTCGTAGCCGCCCTTGAACAGGAACGAGTTGTTGTCGGTCTGGCCGCCGTGCAGCTCGGCGACGACCGGCTTCTTCGAGTACATGCCCGTTCGCCTTCAGCCCGTCGACGACGCCCTTCCCCTGCAGCACGCCGACCTGCTTGCCGTCGAACGAGATGTAGATGGCGGCGCTGCCGCCCTTGACCTGGCGGTCGTACTCGATCACCTGGGCGTCCTGCGACTTCGCCGCGTTCTCGATCGCGATCGAGGAGCCGGCGTCGAGCGAGACGAGGATGACGACCTTCGCGCCTGCGCTCGAGGCACTGGTCGGCCTGCGAGCGCTGCCGCTGAGCGTCACCGTTGGCGTTGTTGATGACGTACGTGACGCCGTGCCTTCTTGAACGCGGCGACGAGCGCCGGACGGTCCTGCGTCTCCCAGCGGACCGACGTCTTCGGATCCGGCAGCAGGACACAGATGTCGGCCGCAGCCGCAGCCCGCTTGCCCGGCTTCGCCACCGCAGACGTGACGGTGACGCTCACCGCCAGTGCCCCGATGACGAGTGCAACGATCAATCTCTTCACAGTCTCTCCCTCCATCTCCGTTCGGACAGGGATTCCATGAAGTCACAGCACGGCCAACCATCCCGGATTGTTGAGCCAGCAGCCAAACTAAACTCACCGCAGACCCGCGTCAACTGGACTTTCGCGGCGCTCTGGAATCCCCGGCGGGACGGCATAACATGAGCGTCGATGAGCGCCCCCGCAACCGCCGGCCGCAGCAAGCCGACCCTGCAGATTCGAGGCACGGCGTACCCCGTGCTGCTGCCGTCGTGGCGCGATCCCCGGCTCCATCTCGCCGCGGTGATCGTCTCGCTGCAGGTGCTCGGACAGGTGGCGTTCGAGTTCCGGCTCTCGATCGCGCAGATCCTGGTCTCCCTGCTGACGTGCGCCGTGCTCGAAGTGGGGATCGCCATGCGGCGCCAGCACGTGCTCATGTGGCCCGCGAGCGCGCTCCTGACCGGAAACGGCGTCGCCTTCATCCTCCGCGTGCCGGGCACCGAGCACGGCGACTGGTGGAGCATGAACGGCTGGTGGATCTTCGCGGCGACCGCGGCCGTGTCGCTTCTCTCCAAGTACCTGATCCAGTTTCGGGGGCGCCACATCTTCAACCCGTCGAACTTCGGGCTCGTGCTCTGCTTCCTGCTGCTCGGGCCCGAGCTCGCCGATCCACTCGAGTTCTGGTGGGGACCGATGTCCCTGTGGCTCGCGCTCGCGCTCGCGCTCATCGTCGGCGGCGGCTTCGCGATCCTGCGGCGCCTCCGCCTGCTCTCGATCGCGCTCACGTTCTGGGCCACGTTCGCCGCGTGCCTGGGCGTCCTCGCGGCGAGCGGCCACGCGATGCTCGCGCGCTGGCACCTCGGCCCGGTCTCGGATTGGGAGTTCTGGAAGGTCCTCGCCTTCTCGCCCGAGATCCTCGTCTTCCTGTTCTTCATGATCACGGACCCGCGGACGATCCCGGAGAGCCGGCTTGGGCGCCGAGCGTACGCCGTGTCGATCGGGTTGCTGGCGGCGCTCCTGCTCGCGCCCCAGACGACCGAGTTCGGCGCCAAGGTCGCCGTGCTCTCGGCCCTCGCGCTCGTCTGCGCGGCGCGACCGCTGCTCCTGCTGCTCCTGCCCGTCCTCCGCTCGCGGACGCGGCTGGGCGCCGCTCGACGCGTCGGCAGCCGTACGGCGGGCGCGGCGGCGCTCGCGGGCGCCGTCGGGTTCGTCGGCCTGCTCGTCGTCGCCGGGATCCCGGCCCGCTCGAGCGCGGAAGCGACGGTTCTGCCCGCGCCCGCCCGCGGGCGAGCTCCCCGCCGTCACCGTCCAAACGGGAAAAGGGATCGCGCCGATCGACCGGCGAACGGCGGAGCAGATCGCCGCGGGACGTCGTCGCCGACCTCGAGAACGAGTCGGAAGCACTTCGTCGCCGTGACCGCGGACGCGCGACGGCAGGTGCGGACGGCGCGCGCCTCGCAGCCGTGTGGCGGCAGATCGATGCGGCGGAGGGACGTGCCGTCGACGTCCCGCGCTACCTCATCGAGCGGATCCACGTGAGCCTCGAGCCCAGCGACGGCCAGGCGCCACCGACCGTCGTCACGAGGGCTGCGGGAACGGTTGAGCTTCGCGGCACAGCGAAGCCTTTCGTCGGGGACCTTCGAGCTCGTGCTGAAGGACGGCCGCTACCTCATCACCGCCACGCGGGGACCCTCGGAGCCGTCCTTTCCACGCGCGTCACGCTCCGACGCCCTCGGCGGGGTGCAGCTGCGAGACGTCGCCGCAGAGGTCGGGCTCGACTTCAGGCACGGCGCCTTCCGCTTCGGGATGACGAACGAGCCGGAGGCGATGATGGGCGGCGGCCTCTGCTGGCTCGACTACGACAACGACGGCTGGCTCGACCTCTTCGTCGTCAACGCATACGGCGACGACGAGTACGCCCGCTGGATCGAGAGCGGCGGACTGCCGCGCAGCGCGCTCTTCCACAACGTGCGCGGCCGGTTCGAGGACGTCAGCCGCGGTTCCGGAGCCGACCTGCAGCTGCGCGGCAACGGCTGCGTCGCAGCGGACTTCAACCTGGACGGCAACACGGATCTCTTCGTGACGACGGCCGGCTACAACGCCGCGACCAACGGCTACGACGCGCTGCTGTGGGGGAACGGAGACGGCACGTTCGAGGAAGGTGCCCACGCGGCGGGGATCAACGACCCGGGCTGGCACTCGGGTGCCGCCGTCGGCGACGTGAACGGCGACGGGCGTCCGGACCTGTTCGTTGCGGGCTACTCCGACCCCAAGGTCCCCGTTCCCGCGTCCGCGGCCGGGTTCCCGGCCAACGTCGCCGGCGTGCGCGACCGCCTCTACCTGAACGAGGGCCCCGACGGGAACGGCCGCTCACGGTTCCGCGAGATCGGCAAGCAGGCCGGACTCGAAACGGCACAGGTCGACCACGGCCTCGGCGCAGTCTTCACGGACGTCGACGACGACGGCCGGCTCGACCTCTATGTCGCGAACGATCTCGACCCCAACCGGCTCTACCTGAACCGCACGCGCCCGGGCGGCCTCGGCTTCCGCTTCGTCGAGCGCGGGCGGCTCGAGGGCGTCGACGACCCGAACGCCGGCATGGGGGTCGCGGCGGCGGACTACAGCCTCGACGGGCGCGAGGACCTGTTCGTGACGAACTCGCGCCGACAGCTGCACGCCGTCTACCGCAGCTCGCCCACGGGGTTCGAGGACGCGCGCCCCGACTTCGCTCCGGCGCTCGGCACGGAGTTCACCGGCTGGGGTGTGTCCTGGATCGATCTCGACCTCGACGGCAATCTCGACCTCGTCCTGGCGAACGGCGCGATCCCGATGAAGAGCCTCGCGATGGACGCCGAGCGGCTCCAGGTGCTCGAGAACCTGACGGGCGAGGGTCGACGCGGCGAATTCGCCGACGCGGGTGGCGCCGTGGGGATAGATGCGGTCCCGCCCAGCAACGGCCGTGGTCTCGCCGCGGCCGACTACGACAACGACGGTGACGTGGACGCCGCGATCAACTCGATCGGCGGCCGCCTGATCCTGCTCCGGAACACAGGGGCGTCCGGCCACTGGCTCGAGGTGAAGCTGAGCCGCTTCGCTCCGGGCACGACCGTCACTGCCGTGCTGCCGGGCGGACGGAAGCTCGTCCGCGAGGTGCACGCCGGCAGCAGCTACCTCTCCTCGGAGGATCCCCGCGTCCACTTCGGGCTCGGGTCTGCGACGAGGGTCGCCGAGCTCCTCGTCAGGTACCCGGACGGGCGCGAGACCCGGCTCGCCGACGTCGCCGCAGACCGCCTGCTCACCGTGACGCCGTAGAGTCCCGGCATGCGGGACGACGTCCTCACCGGCGACGCGGTCGAGTTCCTCACCGAGCTGGAGCGGAGATTCGGATCGAGGCGTCGCGAGCTGCTCGCCGAACGCCAGGAGCGCGCCCAGCGCCTGCGCGGCGGCGAGCTGCCCGACTTCCTGCCGGAGACGAAGGACGTCCGCGAGGGCGACTGGCGTGTCGACCCGGTGCCGGCCGAGATCCAGGACCGCCGGGTCGAGATCACCGGTCCCGTCGACCGGAAGATGGTGATCAACGCGCTCAACTCGGGCGCGAAGATGTTCATGGCCGACTTCGAGGACTCGAACTCGCCCACCTGGCAGAACTGCATCGAGGGCCAGGTCAACCTCACGGACGCGCTCGAGCGCACGATCGAGCTCGACACGGGCGAGAAGCAGTACCGTCTGAACGACGAGGTCGCGACGCTGCTCGTGCGCCCGCGGGGCTGGCACCTCGAAGAGCGGCACTTCGAGGTCGACGGGGCGCCGATCTCCGGCAGCCTGTTCGACTTCGGCCTCTACTTCTTCCGGAACCACGACCGCGGCGGACGCTTCTTCTACCTGCCGAAGCTCGAGTCGCATCTGGAGGCGCGGCTCTGGAACGACGTCTTCGTCTGGGCGCAGGACGAGCTCGGCGTGCCGCGCGGGACGATCAAGGCGACCGTCCTGATCGAGACGATCCTCGCCGCCTTCGAGATGGACGAGATCCTCTACGAGCTCCGCGAGCACTCCGCCGGGCTGAACGCGGGCCGCTGGGACTACATCTTCAGCGTGATCAAGAAGCTCGGGCACCGGCCCGAGTTCGTGCTCCCGGACCGCAGCGACGTGACGATGGCGGTGCCGTTCATGCATGCGTACACCGAGCTGCTGGTGCAGACCTGCCACAAGCGGGGAGCGCACGCCATGGGCGGGATGGCGGCGTTCATCCCTTCACGCCGCGACCCCGAGGTGAACGCGGTCGCGCTGACGAAGGTGCGCGAGGACAAGGAGCGCGAGGCCGGGCAGGGCTTCGACGGCACGTGGGTCGCACACCCTGACCTCGTGCCGGTGGCGATGGAGGTCTTCGACCGCGTCCTCGGCGAGCGGCCGAACCAGCTCGAGCGGCAGCGCCCGGACGTCTCGTCGAGCGCGTCCGACCTGCTCGACGTGGTCTCGACCCCGGGGTCGATCACGATGGAGGGGCTCCACAACAACATCTCGGTCGGGATCCAGTACCTCGCCGCGTGGCTCCAGGGGTCGGGCGCCGTCGCCATCTTCAACCTGATGGAGGACGCGGCCACGTCGGAGATCTCCCGCTCGCAGGTGTGGCAGTGGCTCCAGCACGGCAAGGTCGCGCGATCCGACATCGAGGCGGCGATCGAGGAGGAGATCGCGAAGCTGGACGGCGACTACGCCGAGGCGCGCGACCTCTTCGAGCAGGTGGCGCTCGGCGAGGACTTCGTCGAGTTCCTCACGCTGCCGGCCTACGAGCACATCGACTAGTCGCCGGCGACGAAGAACTGCCAGTCGCCGTCGGGCGTGATCGCGGTGCGGTAGCCGAGGTAGCCGGTGCCGCCCGCCTTCATCCCGTCGATCTGCTCCTGCGTGTAGAGGCCCGCGTCGACGAGAGCCTGCCAGTCGGCGTCGGTCGGCGACTCGTTGTACGCGGTCGGCCAGGCGTACGAGCCGCTCTCGTTGCGGGTGTAGGGAAGCGTGAGGATCGTCGCGAGCACGCGCATCGGCTCGTCCGTCCCGCTCTCTTCGAGCTCCCGCCAGTGCTCCGCGGCGGAGCCGCCGCCGCCGTAGCTGAACGTGAACCCCGCGCCCTTCTCCAGCGCGATCTGCTCCAGCGAGTCGAAGTCGCACGCGACCGCGGCGTCGAAGATCCGCTGCCGCACCTCGGCCACCTCCGCGGGCAGCTCCTGCTCGGGCAGCGTCATGCGAATGCCCGAGGTCGAGCATTCCGTCGCCGGCTGCTCGGGCGGCTGGGTCATGGTCTCCGTCTCGGTCTCGGTCTCGGTGACCGTCTCGGTCACGGTGACCGGCGCGGGCGCGGCCGCGTCGTCGCCGTCGGAGCCGCAGCCGGCGAGCACGAGCACCGCGGCGAGCAGGAGCAGAAGCCTCATGCGGTCTCCGTTCGCCCGTGCTCTGACGCGTCCCTGCTCAAAGGTGGATCGAGCCCTGCGCGAGCGCGTCGGCGCCGTCCGTCTCCTCCGCCCGCACGAGCACGACGCGCACGAACGAGCCGCGACCGGAGACCTCGGCCGGCTCGACGAAGGCGCCGAACGGCTGCACGAGCGCGCCGTCGACCGAGAGCTCGCCCCGGAGGACGCAGCCGATCCCGGGTCCGGGCGCGGCTCCGCCGTCCAGCTCGCAGCGCATCGAGTAGTCGGCCCACGGGTCGAGCTCGACGTGCGCCGAGAGCTTCGCGTCGTCGACCGACCACTCCGTCAGCTCCCAGCGGAGCACCGTCGCACCATCGACTCCTGCCTCGAGCACGGCCTCCTCGTCGCCGAACGCGGCGCTGCCGGCGTGCAACATCGAGAGCTCCCCGGAGGCGACGTAGACCATCCGGCCGCCGGCGGGGAGCTCGAGCTTCTCGCCGGGCGCCAGGAGGTCCTCGTAGAGGGAGAGCGACGTCACACGGCCGCGCTGCCGACGCCGAGGCAGACGTACTTCGTCTCGAGCCAGTCGTCGACGCCGTACTTCGAGCCCTCGCGCCCGATCCCCGACTCCTTCATGCCGCCGAACGGCGCCACCTCGGTCGAGATGATCCCGGTGTTGACGCCCAGGATCCCGTACTCGAGCCCCTCGGAAACCCTCCAGACGCGGCCGAGACCCTCGCTGTAGAAGTAGGCGGCGAGCCCGTAGGGCGTGTCGTTCGCAAGCCGGATCGCCTCCTCCTCCGTGGCGAAGCGCTGGATCCCGGCGACCGGGCCGAAGGTCTCCTCGCGGGTCATCGCCATCGCAGCCGTGACGCCCGTGAGCACCGTCGGCTCGAAGAACGTGCCCTCCAGGCGGCTGCCGCCGCGGACGAGCTCTGCGCCCGCCGCGGTCGCGTCCGCAACGTGGCGCTCGACCTTTTCGACGGCGCTCTCGTCGATCAGCGGGCCGACCTGGACGCCGTCCTCGAGCCCGCTCCCCACGACGAGCCGCCCGACCGCGCCCTCGAAGCGCGTGACGAACTCGTCGTGAACGGAGTCCTGGACCAGGATGCGGTTCGCGGAGACACAGGTCTGGCCGGAGTTCCGGAACTTGCACAGGATCGCACCCTCGACCGCCGCGTCGAGGTCGGCGTCGTCAAAGACGAGGAAGGGCGCGTTGCCGCCGAGCTCGAGCGAGACCTTCTTCACCTGGCCCGCGCACTGCGCCATCAGGAGCTTCCCGACCTCGGTCGAGCCGGTGAACGAGAGCTTGCGCACGATCGGGTTCGAGGTCAGCTCGCCGCCGATCACGGGCGCGTCCTCCGCGTCTCCTGTGACGACCGAGAGGACGCCCGGCGGCAGACCGGCTTCCTCGGCGAGCCGCCCGAGCGCGAGCGTCGTCAGCGGCGTCTGCTCGGCAGGCTTGACGACCATCGTGCAGCCGACGGCGAGCGCAGGGGCGGCCTTGCGCGTGATCATCGCGGCGGGGAAGTTCCACGGCGTGATCCCCGCGGTCACGCCGACCGGCTCGCGCAGGACGACGATCCGCTTGTCGGCCTGGTGTGGCGGGATCGTGTCGCCGTAGATCCGCTTCGCCTCCTCGCCGAACCACTCGAAGAAGGAGGCGGCGTAGGCGATCTCGCCGCGGGCCTCGGCGAGCGGCTTGCCTTGCTCGGTCGTGAGCAGGCGCGCGAGCTCCTCCTGGCGTTCGAGCATCAGGTCGGCGAGGCGGCGGAGCACGAGGGCGCGCTCCTTCGCCGTGCGGGCGCGCCAGGCGGGGTAGGCGCGCTCGGCCGTCTCGATCGCAGCCCGCGTCTCTTCGACCCCGTGGCGCGGCACCTGTTCGATCACCTCGCCGGTCGCCGGGTTTGTGACCGCGAACGTCTCGGTGGAGGCGACGGTCGCCATGGCTGAGAGGATAGATGCGCCGTGATCGCCGACGCCCACGTGGACATCCTGCTCGAGCTCGCGCACCGCGAGCACAGGCTGGGTGAGTCGGACGTGTTCGCGCGAACGTGGCTGCCCCTGCTCGAGGCGGGCGGCGTCGGCCTGCAGGTCTGCCCCGTCTTCGTCGACCTCGAGCTGCAGCCCGAGGGATCGCTGCGGGAGGCACTGCGGCAGGTGACGGCGCTCCAGCACGCCCTCCACGAGAACCCCGATCGCGTGCTGGCCGTGCGCTCGAGGGCCGATCTCGATGCGGTCGAGCGCGGCGGGCGGATCGGGCTGATGCTCGCGCTCGAGGGCGTCGAGCCGTTCGGCTACGAGGTCGCGACGGCCGATCTCTTCTGGGAGCTCGGGCTCCGGATGGCCGGGCTGACCTGGAACCGCCGCAACCCGTTTGCGGACGGCGCCGCTGACGAGGGCGGGCTCTCGCGGCTCGGGCGCGCACTGCTAGCGCGGTTCGCGGAGCTCGGCGTGATCCTCGACCTCGCCCACGCGTCGCCGCGTCTCTACAAGGAGTGCCTCGAGTTGTATGAAGGCCGGATCTGCGTCACTCACGCCGGCTGCCGGGCGGTGAACGAGACGCCGCGAAACCTCTCCGACGAGCAGCTGCGAGAGCTCGCGGCGCGGGACGGCATCTTCGGGCTGATGCTGCATCCGCTGACGATCGACCCGGTCGAGCCGACGATCGGCCGCGTCGTCGACCACCTCGAACACGCCACCTCGGTGATTGGGCCGGAGCGTGTCTGCCTCGGCGGCGACTGGACGAAGCGGCTGCACGAGCTAAGGCCCGCGTCGGTGCCGCCGGACAGCTTGATGCCGCCCGGCCTCGCCGTGGGCGCGACGATCGCCGCGCTCTCGGGCCCGGAGGAGTACCCCGCGCTCGTCGCTGCGCTGGAGGAACGCGGTTGGCCGGGGCCGGAGCTCGACGGCCTGCTCTCGGGCAACCTGTTCCGCTTCCTCCGCGAGGCGCTGCCCGCCTAGTTTACGTCGACTCTCCGTCGAAGATGTCGACCGCGTCGTCGAGGCGGTTGACCGTGAAGAGCGGTCCGCCGGCGCTCGTCTCGGTGCGCGACATCGAGGCGATCTTGGCGCTGTCCGGATACTCGATGATCTCGGCGTCGGCAGCGCCGCCGCGATCACGTAGCGAGCCGGCTCGCCGGAACGGTTGCTCAGCTGGTGCGCGCCTTCCGGCCCGCGCGGAAGTGGACGACCTCGCCTTCCTTCAGGACGCGCTCTCCGTCGGGCGACCGCAGCGTCGGCGTGCCGCGCAGGACGATCAGCAGCTCTTCGCCGCCGTGGTGGAAGTGGTACGCGCCCTGCGTTCCTCCCGGCTCCAGCTCCCAGACCGCGGCCGAGAGGACCGCTCCCTGCGGGCGGCGCAGACGCACGCCGCGCACTCCGATGAACCCGCGTGCCTTCTCCGCGGCCGCACTCCACTCGTCCGGGTCCGGGCCAATCCACGTCCCAGACGTTGTCTCCGAAGTCCATGCGACGCGAGATGCTACGGCGTCACGAGCACGCGGCCCGGCTCGCCGGCAAGGCTCGCCTGGAACGCGTCGTCGGCGCGCTCGAGCGGGAACGACGGGCCGACCAGGCTCGCGAGCTCGAGGTCGCCGGCGCGGACGAGGTCGAGCAGGCGCGGCAGCGCAACGGCCGGATCCTCGGAGCCGTAGATGGTCCCGGTCAGCGTCTTCTCGCGGTTCGAGAACTCGAACGGGTCGAGGTCGAGCTTCTCGCCCGCGGCGGGGAGGCCGACGACGACGGCCGTTCCGCCGCTCCGCGTCCAGCGCAACGCGAGCTTCGTCGTGGCCGGGGCGCCGACCGCGTCGAAGGCGTAGTCGACGCCCTCCGGGTCGAGCTCGCGGACCGCCTCGCGCACGTCGTCCGGCGCGCATGCGCGGGTTGCGCCGAGGGCGAGCGCCTGCCCCCGGCGGGCGTCGACCGGGTCGACGACGAGGATCTCGGCCGCACCGGCTATGCGGGCGCCCTGGACGACGAACTGGCCGACCCCGCCCGCGCCGAGCACGAGCGCCGTGAACGCTGACTCCGGGCGAGCCGCGTTCAGGACCGCGCCGACACCTGTGAGCGCGGCACAGCCGAGCAGCGCCGCGTGCTCGAGCGGAACGTCGTCGGCGAGCGGCATCGCCGCGCTCGGCGGCCACGACCACCTGCTCGGCGAGCGCACCGGTCGCCGTCCCGCGGTAGACCGTCTCGCCGTCGAGCCAGAGCCCGGTCCGTCCGTCGAGCAGCGTCCCGCGCCCGATAGCGGCGGCGAGCGGGCCGCAGGCGGCCGGGCGCCCGCGCCGGCAGGCGCCGCACTCACCGCACGCCGGCGCCCAGGAGAGGACGACGCGGTCGCCTTCGCGCAGGCCGCCGACATCGGAGCCGACGGCTTCGACCACCCCCGCGCCCTCGTGCCCGAGCACGATCGGCGTCGGCCGGTTCCACTCTCCCTTGTACGAGTGGAGGTCGGTGCCGCAGATCGCCGACGGCGCTCATCCGGACGAGCACCTCGCCGGCCTGCGGCTCCTCGACGTCGAGCTCACGCAGCTCGAGCCGCCCGGGCCCGAACATCACAGCCGCCCTCGTCTTCACTCGATCCCGGCGTGGATCCGCCGCTCGGAGCTCGTCAGGGGGCCGCCGCTGCGGCCGTTGCGGGCCGCAAGCGCCTCCGACAGGATCGACAGCGCCGTCTCGGGCACCGAGTCGGCGCCGAGGTCGAGCCCGCACGGGCCGGAGATGCGGTCGATCGCCGCTTCGTCCACGCCCGCCTCGCGCAGCCGCTCGCGCTTGCGCTCCTGGTTGCGCCGGCCGCCGATCAGGCCGATGTAGAACGCGTCGCTCGCGAGCGCGAGCTCCAGCGCCGGCAGGTCGAACTTGTCGTCGTGTGTGAGCACGACGACAGCCGTCGCGTGGTCGGGCGCCACCTGTGCGAACGCCTCCTCCGGCCAGGCCACGATCAGCTCGTCGCAGCTCCGCATTCGCTCTCGCGTGGCGAACGCGGCGCGCGCGTCGGCGACGATCGTCGTCCAGCCGAGCAGCTTCGCCGCGGCGGCCAGCGCCTCGGCCGTGTCCACCGCGCCGTAGACGAAGAGGCGCGGCGGCGGCCCGTAGACCTCGGCGAAGACGGTGCGGCCCTCGAGGTCGAGCGTCCGGTTGCGGGCACCGCGGATGAGCTCGTCGGCGTGCCCGGCGAGCTCGGCCGGGCCGTCGCCGACTGTCTCGCCGCCCTCGACGACGAGCAGCTTGGTTCCGAGGCCGTCGCCGGCGACGACCGTGAAGACGACCGCGCGGCCGCCCTCGCGCTGCAGCTCCAGCAGACGCCCGATCACGGCAGGCGCTCGAGGAAGACGTCGATCTCGCCGCCGCAGGGCAGCCCGACGGCCCAAGCCTCCTCGTCGGAGATGCCGTACGAGAGCAACTTCGGCTCGCCGCTCTCGAGCACCTCGCGCGACTGCTCGAAGACGTCTCCTTCGACGCAGCCGCCGGAGACCGAGCCGCAGAGCTTGCCGCTCTCCGAGATTGCCAGGCTCGAGCCCACCGGCCGCGGCGCGGAGCGGCGCGCGTCGATCACGGTGGCGACGACGACCCGCTCGCCCTCCTGCTGCCAGCGCTCGATCTCGGGCAGGATCTCCTTCACGCCTGGATTATCGCCGCCGGACGATGTCCTGGAGCGGTCGCCGTTTCGCGCGTGCGCTCCACTCCGTCGCCGGGCGCGATTCCGGGTCGCGCGGCCGCGCCGGGTAGCCGAAGGAGAGCACGATCGCGACACGCTCTTCGTCGTCGAGCCCGAGAGCTGCCCGCACCGCGGGCTCGTCGGCGATCCCGTTCGGGGACGACCCCACCCCTTCGTTCCAGGCGGCGAGCAGCATGTTCTGCGCGGCGCGGCCCGCGTCGAACGAGACCGGTCCCTTGCCGGATACGACGATGGCGACGACGAACGGCGCGCCGCGCAAGTTGCCGGGCTCGTAGACGGCGTCCGCGAGCACGTCGCCGGAAACGATCTCGAACCGCCACGGCTGCCGGTTCTTCGAGCTTCCGGCCAGACGGCCCGCGTCGAGAATCCGCTCCTCGACGTCAGCCGGCAGCGGCCTCGGCTCGTAGTCGCGGACCTCGCGCCTGCTGGCGATCGCGAGAAGCGTGTCCATGGGGATAGCCTGCCACTTCCATGACCGACCAGGCCGCCGTAAGCCTTCTGCGCTGGCTGCGCCGGCAGCTTCGGGAGCCGACGCCGTGGCGCGAGCGGCTCGAGGCTGCGGTCGCGAACGACGACCCGGAGGAGGCTCGGCGGCTGCTCGCCCAGATGGACTTCACCGACGCGCAGCGGCAGCACGTGGCCGGGCTGCTCGACCGCTGGGCGGAAGGACGGTGAGCGTGCAAGAAAACCAGGCGCTGGTGCGCCGGATCATGGAGGCGTTCGCGCGCAAGGAGGGCTTCGCGCTCCGCGACTGCTTCGCCGAGGACGCCGTCTGGCACGTCCCCGGCGGCGGCGTCATGTCCGGGACCTACCGTGGGCGCACGGAGATCTTCCGCTTCCTCGCCGCGGCTCCCGAAGCTCACCGACGGGACGTACCGCTCGACGCTCGTCGACGTGCTCGCGAGCGAGACGCGCGGCGCGGGCCTCTACCGCGCGCAGGGCGAGCGGGAAGGCCGCTCGATCGACATCGACCAGGTGCTGCTGTTCACGATCCGGGACGGCGTGGTGACGGAGGTGCTCGCGCTCCCGAGCGACCCGGCCGCGTTCGAGGCCTTCTGGGCGCCGTAGCCTCCCCGACGATTCTCGACGCGAACGGCGTCGACCTCTCCGCCCAGACCTTCGCCGAGGAGAGCGCGGCGGCCTAGACGCGGACGGGATTCGTGAGCGGCGGCAGGCCGTCGATCTCGACCGTGACCTCGTCGCCGTCGGCGAGGAAGACCGGCGGGTCGCGGAAGACACCGACGCCCTTCGGGCGTCCCGGTCAGGAGCAGGTCGCCCGGCTCGAGCGTGATCGCCTCCGACGCGAACGCGATCAGCTCGGCGACAGAGAAGAGCATGTCCGCGGTCGTCGAGTCCTGCCGCACCTCCCCGTTCACGAGGCACCGGATCCGCAGGGCCTGAGGGTCGGGTACGGCCGCAGCCGGGACGAGCTCGCCCACGGGGCAGAACGTGTCGAGCGACTTCGAGCGCGTGAACTGGCGGTCGGCACGCTGCAGGTCGCGCGCGGTGACGTCGTTCGCGCAGGCGTAGCCTCGCACCGCCTCGAGCGCTGCGCCGGAGTCGATCCCGCGCACCCGCGTGCCGATGACGACGGCGAGCTCGGCCTCGTAGTCGACCATCGCCGAGAGACGCGGCAGCCGGATCGGATCGCCCGGCCCGATCAGCGCCGTCGGCCACTTGGCGAAGAGGATCGGGTGGTCGGGCACCGCCGCGCCCTGCTCCTCGGCGTGGCCGCGGTAATTCAGCCCGACGCAGACGATCTTGCCCGGGCGTTCGAGGGCAGGGCGACGTCACTACTCGGATGGCTGCTCGGCGTCCGGCTCGGGGATCGCCTCGCGGAACTCGACCTCGAGCCGCTGGATCCGCGACCCCTCCACCTCGACCACGCGAAGCGCGAGACCGTCGACGGTCACCTCGTCACCGACCTCCGGCGCGCGGCCGATCTCGCCGAAGACCATGCCGGCCATGGTGTGGTAGTCGTCGGCCTCGAGCTGCAGGCCGAAGCGCTCGTTGAAGTCGTCGATCGGAAAGGTGCCGTCGATGCGCACGTGCGTGTCGTCGATCTGCTCGACCGACTCGTCCGGAAGGTCGAACTCGTCCTCGATCTCGCCCACGATCTCCTCGAGCAGGTCCTCGAGCGTGACGATCCCCTGCATCGCGCCGTACTCGTCGACGACGACGGCCATGTGCTGGTTCTGCTTGCGGAACTCGGCCAGGAGCGCGGCGAGGTCCTTGGTCTCGGGGACGATGTAGGCGGGCCGCAGCAGCTCCTCGATCTCGACCTGCGCGATCCCACGATCGTGGAGAGCGGAGAAGAGGTCGCGCACGTGCAGGATCCCGGCGATCTCGTCGAGCGAGTCGCGGTAGACCGGGTAGCGCGTGTAGGGGGACTCCAGCAGGGCCGCGAGTGCCTCCTCCGACGGCAGGGAGATCGAGATCGCCGTTACCTCGGGCCGCGGCACCATCACCTCGTGGACCTCCTTGTCCGCGAAGTCGAAGACCTTGTAGAGCATCTCCTCCTCCGACGTCGCGATCACGCCTGCGTCCTCGGCGCCCGCGACGATGTGCCGGATCTCCTCCTCGGTGTGCAGCAGCTCGCCGGCGGGCGCGGGTGAGACGCCGAAGAGCCGTGCGACCCCATTGGCGGAGACCTGCAGCAACCAGACGAAGGGCTTGGTGATCGTCTGCAGGATCTCCAGCGGGATCGCGAAGAGCTTCGCGATCGGCTCCGCCTTCTGGAGCGCGACCGCCTTGGGCACGAGCTCGCCGAGCGCGACGCTGAGGTACGTGAGGATCAGGAAGGCGAGCGCATACGCGAGCCCGTGCGAGAGCACGGGGTCGAAGTAGCTCGAGAGGAGCGGCTGGCCGACGGCGCCGAGTGCGATCCCGAAGACGGTGATCCCGATCTGGACCGTGCCGATGAACTTGACCGGGTGCTCCATGAGGTCGAGGGCCGCCCGCGCGCTCCGGCTGCCGGCCGCGGCCTCCGGCTCGAGGCGGGTCCGGCGTGCGGTCACGAGGGCGTACTCCGCCGCGACGAAGAGCGCGTTCCCCAGCACGAGCAGGAAGATCGCGAGAATCCGGAGGGTGTCGCTCACGCCCCGCTCTCCGGGGCGTGGGTACTAGAAGGCTCGTCCAAGCTGGCGCGCAGTATAGGCGACCATTCCGACGTCCTCGCGCCGCTCGGCCCGCCCCTCGAGCACCAGCCGCTCGAGGTGTGAGAGTGTCTCCGCGACCGCGAAACGGCGCGCTGCCGGCTTCAGTTCCGCGCCGAAGAGTGCGAACGAGATGTAGTAGCCCGTACGCGGCTCGTCGGTGCTGAGCGCCGCCTCGGTAAACGCGAGCCGCTCGCGATGGTGCTCGATCAGCTCGTGCGCCCGCGCGACGGGGTCCCGGATCGGGTCGCCGTGGCCGGGCAGCGCGATCGACGGCGCCAGCTCGATCGTCCGCTCCAGGGACTCGAGGAAGTCGCCGAGCGGGTCGGGGCGGCTCGCCGGCCAGAGGCCCACCGTGGGTGAGATCCGGCCGAGCAGGTGGTCGGCCGAGACGAGCACATCCTCCTTGACGAGGCAGAGCTGTCCGTCGGCGTGGCCCGGCGCGGCCACGAGCTCCCAGCCGTCGAGGTGGTCGCCGGGGTTCAGGAGCGCCGGATCGGGCTGGTAGCGGATGAACGGCCGGTAGACGTCGCCGGACTCGATCAGCTCATCAGTGATCTCGTCGGGGACGCCGTGGGTGTGGAACCAGTCGGCGATCCTTTCCGGCCACTCGCGGTTGCCCCAGACGAGCTCGCACTGGGCGTAGTCGAGCTCTCCCTGATGGACCGTCGCCCCGGTCAGCTCCGCCACGTCGGCCGCCGCGCCGACGTGGTCGGGGTGGAAGTGCGTGACGAAGATGCGGGCCACCTCGGCCCCGTCGAGCGCCTCATGCCAGACCTCCTGCGCATTCGGGAGGCCGATCCCGGTGTCGACGAGCGTCCAGCCGTCCTCGCCGGGAAGGAGATAGGAGTGCACGTGCCCCGGCCTCGTCGGCAGCGGCGTGGTGATCCGGCGGATGCCGTCGACGAGCTCGTCCACCGTTCGATGCTACTTCCCACGCGGGATCTCTTCGACGTCCGTACGCGTAGGTTTGCTGTGCAGCTGCCGTCGGCCTGCGGTCGCTCGCCATGATTCTGCGCCACGCCCGCGACAGCGAACGTATGTTCTATACTTCGCTCATGCGGGCCGAGTACCGCGAAGAGCCCTGCCGCACCGCGCTCAACCGGGTCAAGGGAATGGCGTTCGCATGGTCGCTGAACCCGTACACGGGCTGTGTGCACCGCTGCACGTTCTGTTACGTCCGCGCCTTCGAGCTCCGGGCCGACCGCCCGCCCGACGACCGCTACGGCCGCTCGATCCGGGTCAAGGTGAACGTCGCCGAGGTGCTGGCCCGGGAGCTCGCGCGTCGTTCGTGGCAGCGCGAGCCGGTCGCGATCGGCGCCGCAACCGACCCGTATCAGCCGGCCGAAGGACGCTATCGGCTGACGCGGGCCTGCATCGAGGCGCTCGGGCGCGCCGAAACCCCGTTCTCGATCATCACGCGCGGGCCGCTGATCGTCCGCGACGTCGACGTGCTCCGGGAAGCGGCTCAGCGGGCCGACGTGTCCGTCACGTTCTCCGTGCCGACGCTCGACCCGGACGTGTGGCGGACGACCGAGCCGGGAACCGCGCCGCCCCGACAGCGTCTCCGCGCGCTGACGACGCTCGTCGAGGCTGGGATCAAGGCGAGCGTCGGACTGGCACCGATCCTTCCCGGCCTCTCCGACCGGCCGGAGCAGCTGGCCGAGGTCGTCAAAGCGGCGCGCGCGGCCGGGGCGACAGGTGTGTGGGCAAACATGCTCTTTCTCCGACCCGGGACGAAGGAGCATTTCCTCGAGGCGCTCGCCCGCGACTGGCCGGAGCAGCTCGCGCGGTACGAGCAGCTCTACGCGAGCGGTGCGTACCTCCCCAATCCCGAGGTCGAGCCCGTGCGTGAACGGGTCCGCGACGCTTGCTCGAGAGCACGGGATCCGCGACCGCCGACGCGTCAAGCTCGCGCCGCCGCCGGAGCCGATGCAGCTGTCGCTGAGCCATCTAAGCGCCCGCTTCGCTGCATAGACTTCGCGCGATGCCGGACGAGATCACCTGTCTGATCGTCGACGACCACGAGGTGGTGCGCGAGGGGCTTCGGCTCTCGCTCTCACGGGCGCCGCATGTGCGCGTGATCGGCGAGGCGTCGGACGGCGCCGGCGCGGTCACGCTCGTCGAGCGCCGTCGCCCGCAGGTCGTCGTGATCGACGTGCGCATGCCCGGCATGGACGGGCTCGAGGCGACGAAGCAGATCCTGCAGAACGGTGCCCGAGACGGCCGTCCTGATCTTCACCGCGTACAGCGAGCGGTCGCTGCTCGCCCGCGGGCTCGAGTCCGGCGCGAAGGGCTACATCCTCAAGGAGGCGCCGCACGCGACGCTGCTGCGCGCGATCGAGAAGGTCGCCGCGGGCGAGAGCTTCGTCGACCCCGCGCTGATGCCGGCCTTCCTCTCCGGCAAGGAGCAGAACGAGATGCTCACGGCGCGGGAGCGCGAGATCTTGCAGCTGCTCGCGGACGGGATGTCCAACGCGGACGTCGCCGGCAAGCTCTTCATCAGCCAGGAGACGGTGAAGAGCCACGTCCGGCACATCCTCGCGAAGCTCGAGGCGGACACGCGCACGCACGCGGTCGCGATCGCGCTCCGCGACGCGATCATCGACTGATGGAGGCCCAGCACGCCGGACGCCGAGCGCGACCGGCTGGTCGAGCGGATCATCACGGCCGAGCAGGACGAGCGGCGCCGCCTCGCGCTCTTCCTCCACGACGGGCCTGTGCAGAACCTGGCCGGGATCGCGCTGATGCTCGACGCGGCCGTCCAGGCGATCGACGAGGGCCGTCCGGAAGCCGCGAGAGCGATCATGGCCTCCGCGCTCGAGCGCCACCGCGAGACGATCCGTTCGCTGCGCGACCTCTCGTTCAACATCGAGCCGGTCGTGCTCCGCGACCAGGGCTTCGCCGCGGCCGTGCACGAGCTCGCGCAGCAGATGGGGATGGAGCACAAGCTGCAGATCGAGGTCGACGTCGACCGCGCCGCCGGCCTCGGCGAGAAGGAGCAAGTCGGCCTCTACCAAATCGTGCGCGAGTCGTTGAGCCAGGCAGTGCGGCGTGGGCCGCCGTCCCGGATCTCCGTCGTGATCCGCGACACGCCCGACGGCGAGATCGAGGCGGTCGTGAGCGACAACGGCAAGGGCGAGCGACGCAGGGCGACACTCGACGCGATCGCCGAGCGCGCCTCGACTTTGAACGGCCGCTTCTCGGTCGAACAGGGGCCGGACGGCGGGACGGCGATCCACGTCGTCTTCCCGTCCTATGCCGGTCCCCGAACCGACTAGACTCGGCGCCGACGATGGACGAGCACGGCAACCACGGCGGCTCCGAGTACCTCCTCTTCGTCTGGTCGCCGTCGGGGTGGACGCTCCGGCTGCGCCACGGCGACGTGCCTCAGGTCGGCTCGACCGTCGAGGAAGGCGAGATGCGGCTCCGGATCAGCAAGCTCGGGCCCTCGCCGCTCCCGGGCGACCGCCGCCGCTGCGCGTACACGCAGCTCGCGTAGTCCGTTCAGCCAACCGCGGTCTCGGCTGCGACGCGACCGTAAACGAGGGCGGCGGCGAGGCCGCTGCCGTAGCCGCCCGTAAAGATCCCGCCCGCGTCCGCGCCCGCAGCGCAGAGGCCGAGCACCGGGTCGCCCTCGCGATCCAGCACGCGGGCGTGCTGGTCCACGCGCAGGCCGCCAATCGTGTGCGTCACGGCCGCGAAGACGCGGACGGCCGTAAACGGTCGCTCCGAGAGCTTCGGCGACTCGGGCAGCGGAAACGGAAGCTCGCCGGCCGGCCGGACGTCGCCGCCGGCGGCCCGGGCGCGATCGATGAGCTCTGCGACCGTGCCGTACCGCGTCCGCTCGCGCAGCGCCCGGGCGTCCACGACGTACCAGGCGCGGCCGCCCGGGAACCGCTGCACGACGTCGCTCTCGTGCCACGCCGGCGCCCCGAGGTCGCGGCCGGTGTCGTCGAGCGCGAGCGCGTGCCCCGCGTACAGCTGCGACGCCGACACGTACTCGCCCTCGTCCACCTGCGCCGGCAGCGCCCGCCCGTAGAACTCGTCCATCCCGTCAGTCATCGCCGCGCCGGCCGAGACGCCGTACGCCAGCCCGTCGCCCTCGCTCCAGGGTGCGGCGCGCAGGAGCAACCCACCCTCACGGGCGAGCCTCACCCCGAAGCCTCCCGTCGCCAGCACGTCGGCTTGCTCGAACGGGGTTCCCAGCCGAACCTCGCCGGCGGCGGCCACCAGCACGTCGGTCAGCGCCCGCGGGTCGTAGCGGCGCCCGACGGTGCGCGGGTTACCCGTCTCGCGCGCCGCGGGCTCGGCGCCGAGCGACTCGAGCCAGTCGAGCGCCTCGTCGAGCTCCTCGACGATCCGCCGCTGCAGCCGCGCGTCGCCGCCCGGGCACTCCGCCAGAAAGGCGTCTGCGCTCCGGTGCCGCCAGATGACGCCGCTCGAGAGCAGCATCGAGCCGCCCGGACGGTCGCCCTTCTCGAGGACGACCGGCCGCGCGCGGAGCTCGCGGGCCCGGGCCGCCGCAACGAGACCGGCCATGCCCGCGCCGGCCACGACCAGCGTGGCTCCCACCACGGTCAGGTCAGGGAGAAGGAGGGCTTGTGCTCGATGTACTCGAGCTTGACCCGATCCGGCCCCCAGACGAACAGCGCCACCGTGTTCGGCGCGTCGACGAAGTCGGCGACTTCGACACCAAGCTCCTCCGCGTGGGCCCGGTGCTCCTCGACGGAATCGACGAGCACGCCGAGGTGGTTGAGGAGGGGCCGATCAGGTGCCCCCGGGTCGCCCGGATGGAGCTCCAGATAGGCACCCCCGACCTCGAGCCGCCCGTCCTCCGACGGCGCGAAGCCGAGCTCCCGCCAGGCGGCCGCCGCCGCGGCCGGGTCGGCGGAGAAAAGCGCGACGTGGTCGAGGTCGAGCTCGGAGTCCGTTTCGCCCGCGACGAGCACGACTTCGAGCCCCTCGCCGAGATCGACGACGGGATCGCGGCCGTCGAGCGACGAGACGCGCAGCCCGATCCGCCCGAGCGCGCCGCGCTCGCGTGGCCCCTCGGCGTCGAAGAGGGTGAGCTTGCCGCGACGCGCGTCGGCGCCGAGCAGCGTGAACCGGTCAGTGCGCTCGATCACGCGCACGCCGAGCCGCTCGACCGCGGCCTCGACCATCCGGCCGCGGTCGGCGACCCAGAGCGCGACGTGATCGAGCGTCTGCGGGTTCACACCGCGAGAATAGCTGCGCGCTCAACAGCTGCGCGCTCAACGTTTCCTGGCGTCCACCGCGCGCTGGAGCTGGGCCTTCGTCATCTTCGAGCGACCCTCGATGTTCAGGTCCTTCGCCTCCTCGTAGAGCTGGTCGCGCGTCCGGCCCTTCGGCCGGCGCGTCCCCGACCGGAGGCCGCCGCGGCGGCCCGAGGAGATGTCCGTCCGCGAGAGGCGCGACGACTCCCTCGCCTCGCCCTTCCGCGCCCGCTCCTTGTTGACCGTCCGGGCAGCGATCTCCTTCGCCTTGCGGTCGGACGTCCCGCGATCCTCCAGGCTGTCGCGAATGTGCTCGTACTGACGTTCGCGCTTGTCGCTCCATGCTTCCTGAGGCATGACCCCTCCTTTGTGAGCTTGAACGGGACCGAACTACCCGTTCGCGCGAGGGTCAATCGCCGTCGAGCGGCAGGTTCTGGACGTTGTGCTCGGTCGCGTAGGCGTCGACGAGCGGATCGATGACGTCGGCGCCGTCCGAGTAGGCGTAGTTGATCTTCACGAACGGCTCCCACTTGTCCGGGAGCGCGTCCTCCGGGAAGATCGCCTCGACCGGGCACTCGGGCTCGCAGGCGCCGCAGTCGATGCACTCCTCCGGGTCGATCACGAGCAGCCGCCCGAACTCGTGGATGCAGTCGACCGGGCAGACGTCGACGCACGAGCGGTCTTTGATGTCGATGCACGGCTCGGCGATGATGTACGTCACCGCGGCGAGTCTAGCTTCGAATCAGGCCAACGGAGCGGTCAACTCGGCCACGACCTCGGGCACGCGCTCGGCGAGCGCCGACTTGACGATCACCTGATCGAACCCGGCCGTGTGGGCCCGCTGCAGCCCCGCCTTGTCGGTGTGGTTCGTGAAGCCGACGATCGGGACGTCCGGCCAGGAGTCGACCACCTCCTCCGGCTCGACGCGGGCAATGTCGACGATCACGAGATCCGGCGGGTCGACGCTGTCGGTCGTGACGACGTGATGGCCGTGCAGCAGGGCCTCGAGCTTTCCCCGGAAGAAGAGATCGACCCCTGCGAGCAGGATCGTCGCCACCTGGCGAATCTAACAATCTTCTTACGGTTGCGCCTAGAGCCCGACCGCCTCGAAGAAGCGGTTCAAGTAGACGCGCAGGCGCCAGAACTCACCCGCGAAGAGCAGCGCGCCCAGCGAGACGAGGACGAGACCGCTTACGAACTGGATCGCCGCGTAGTGGTCGCGGACGCGGCGGAAGAGCCCCATCGCGGGAGCGAAGAGCGCCGCGGCGATCAGGAACGGGATCGCGAGCCCGAGCGCGTAGACGCCCAGGAGCACCGACCCTTCGAGGACCGTGTCGGAATCGCCCGCGAGCACGAGGATCGAGCCGAGCACCGGGCCGATGCAGGGAGCCGCGCAGATCGCGAACGCGCCGCCGAGCAGGAATCCCGAGCCGCGCCGCCGCGCGCCCTGCACGAGCCCGGCGCCGACGAGCCGCTCGGGCCACGGGAGCAGCCCCATGAATACGAGCCCGAAGACGATCAGGATGAAGCCCGCCACTTGCTCGAGCAGGAACTGGTTACGCGTGATCGAGAGCCCGATCGCGGCCGCGCCGGCACCGAGCAGGACGAAGACGGCGACGAGCCCGGCCACGAACGGAAGGCTCGCGACGACGACCCGCCGGGCTGCGCCGGGCTCGCCGAGGCGCTCCGCCTCGACCGACGAGACCGCGGAGAGGTAGCCGGGCACGAGCGGCAGCACGCAGGGGGCGAGGAACGAGACGAAGCCCGCGCCGAACGCGACGACGACCGCCGTGCCGCTCACTCGTCGAGGCTCATTCGAACTTTGCGAGCTCTGCGTCGAGCCGCCGTTCGAGCTCGGGGTCGAGCGGCGCGACGCCGTCACCGCCTGGAGGCGGAGCGCCGCGCCGTGTCCACCGCCACGCGAGGGCGCCGACGACGAGCGCCCCGGCAACGAGGCCGGCGAGCGGGAGCAGCCAGGCGATCCAGTCGAAGCCCTTCCGCGGCGGCACGGCGAGCACGGTCGGCCCGAACTGGTCGACGAGCTGCGCCTTGATCTCGCTCTTCGTGTCCCCCGCGGCGATCCGGGCGCGGATGAACGCCTTCATCCGCAGAGCGACAGGCGCGTTCGACGTGTCGAGCGTCGTCTCGCAGACCGGGCAGACGAGCTCGGACTCGAGCTCGGCCGCCGTCGGCGCGGCCTCGCTCGCCGCGGCCGCGGCCCGCGAGCGCGAGCGCCAGGCGAGCCGCGATCGCGATGCAGCTTCTCACGCCGGCGCGAGCGCCCGTTCGATTCCCGCGTCGATCTCGGCCGCGTCTGCGACAGGCCCTGCGATCCGGTGCCGCACGCGTCCCTCGGCGTCGACGAAGTAGGTCTCGGGGAAGCCGGTGACGCCGTAGCGCCCGACGGTCGAGCCCTTGCCGTCGTAGACGTTCGGGTAGGTGACGCCGTAGCGGGCGAGGAACGAGCGCGCGTCGCCGCGGAAGTCCTTCACGTCGACGCCGACGAAGACGACGTCCTTCCCCCGCCAGCGCTCGGACGCCTGCTGCAGGAGAGGTGTCTCGTCCTTGCAGGGCCCGCACCAGGAGGCCCAGAAGTTGAGCACGACCGTCTTCCCGCGCAGCGAGGCGAGTGCCAGATCGCCCTGCCCGTCGAGGCGCTCGAGCGTGAAGTCCGGCGCTGTAGGCGTCCCGCCGCGCTGCAGCGACGAGGTCACCTCGCTCTCGCCCTGCAGGACCTTCCAGCCGAGCAACCCGAGCAGTGCGGCGACGAGGGCGACCGCCGCAACCTGCGCGACGAGGCGCACGCGGCCGGTCATGGAGCGAGCGCGGAGGCAGGCCGAGGTCGGGCGACGCTCACGCGACGATGTAGACCGGCGTGCCGATGTCGACCTCGTTGAACAGCCACTCGACCTCGGGGATCCGCATTCGGATGCAGCCGTGAGAGACCGAGTATCCGATCGAGGCCGGATCGGGCGTCCCGTGGATGCCGACGAGCGGCGCGGAGAGCCCCATCCAGCGCGTGCCCAGGGGGTTGCCCGGGCCGGGCGGGATCGGCTCGGCGTCCTTGGCCCAGTCCGAGGCGGGCGGGTACCACCAGGGATTGCGCCACTTGACGACGATCGCGAACGTGCCGAGCGGCGTGGGGTACCTCGACTCACCGGTCGCGACGCCGAACGTCCGCTGGAGGTTCATCCCGTCGTAGAGGCGCAACCTGTTCTCGCCGCGGTGGATCACGATCACGTGGCCGAGCGAGTCCCGCGTCACGCGGGGCGCGACCCGCTCCAGCTTCAGCGGGATCGTGTCGCGGGCGTGCGTCTTCAGGTTGAGATAGAGGGCGCGCACGACAGGCGCCTGAACCAGCCGCTGGCCGGCGCGCTCCTTCGTCACGAACGGCCTCGAGTTGCGGAACCCCTGCTGGGAGTCGACCGGCGCGCGGTCGAAGCGAAGCGCCAGCTTGCCGACGTACCGCTCGATGCTCGGCTTCGGCGCCTTCACCTTCAGGGGGACGTTCGCCCCGGGCTGGACGATCCGCGCCCGCTTGATCGTTTCGCCCACGTAGGCAGAAGCACCGAGCTGCTTCGGCGTTGCACGCAGCGTCACCTTGCCGAGTCGCAGCAGCACCGGCCGCGCGAAGTACGCCTTCACCTCGGCCGTCGCCGCGGCGGGTGAGAGACCGCCCACGAGCACTTCGCCCGCGACGGTGACGCCCGCGGCGATGGTCGTCGGGCGCGGCGCCGGAGGCGGCGGGGCCGGCGTCGTCGGAGGCGGCGTCGTCGGAACGGTCGTGGTCGGCGGAGGCGTCGTCGGAGGCGGCGCGGTCGTCGTCGGAGGCGGCGCGGTCGTCGTCGGGGCCGTCGTCGTCGTGCCCGTGTCGGCGACCGCCGACGGGGATGCAGCGAGCAGGACCGCGGAGAGGACTCCGGCGGCCGCGCACGCTACGAGCAGGGAAATTGCGAGCCCTCGTTTCACGCGGGGAGTGTAGCCACCGTCCCGAACAGTCCTGGATCGTTCGTGATGATCCCATCGACACCTGCCCGCTCGAGCCGTTCGAGCTCGGCGCTATCGTCGACCGTCCAGGCCCAGACGGCGACGCCCGGTGCGGTGCGCGCGCTCGACTGCTGCGGCCGATATCACGGCATGCTGAAGCATCAACGCGGCCGCCCCGGCGCGATCGATCAAACCGGGGATTCGCGCCACGATCGCCTGACGGAGAGCCAGCGTGCCGACACGGATCGCAGGCCGGAACGCGCGCCTGCGGGAGACGCCGTAGCGGTCCTCGGGGTACGTGAAGCCGATGCGGACGTGCGGAGCTGCGGCGCGCACGTCGGCCAGGCTCTGGTAGTGGAACGAGCTGACCACTGCGCGGTCCGCGAGGCCGTGCCGCACGAGCGCGTGCGCCACCTCGTCCAGACGGATCGTCAGCTTCAGATCGACGTGGACTGCGACCTGTTGCCCGGCGAGGAAGCCGAGGGCCTCGTCGAGCGTCGGCAGCTCCGGCGCCAGCTCGCGAAGCTCGGCAAGCGAGCGGTCGCGCACGGTGCCGGCGGCGGCGCCGTGGCTGACCTCGGCGAGGTCGTTCGAGTGAGCGATCACGAGCGGGCCGCCCACGAGATCGAGCACGTCGAACTCGATCGCGTCGACACCGAGCGCAAGCGCGGTCTCGAACGAGCGGAGCGTGTTCTCCGGCGCGAGCGCCGCCGCCCCGCGGTGGCCGACGCGGATCAGCGGACCGTCCTCGCGCAGCAGTCTCACGGTTTCGTTGGCAGGAAGTCCTCGTCGAGCTCGCCGCCCCGGGCCGCGTACTCGACGATCATCCGGTCGGTCACCCACTCGACGGGAGCGCGGTCGTCCGTCCACGGCCGCTCCGCCTTCTCGGTCACTGGACGGATCTGACGGACGAGCAGCTGCACCAGCGGACGCAGGTCCTCTGGAACCTCGTCGAGCTCGACTCGCGTGACGCCCCCCGGCTCGTCGAACGCGAGCAGGATCTGGTTGAACTTCAGCGCCGGCCACACGGCGACCGAGTCGAACTCGTGCGTCAGCGTCCCCGCGATCCCGTCGAGCAGGCTGTCGTTCTCGGGGACGGTGGCGACGTTGAGGGCGAGGATCCCGCCCGGCTCGAGCCGCTCGCGCGCCAGCCGGAAGAACTCCCGCGTCGCCAGGTAGAAGGGCACGTACGGCTGGTGGTAGGCGTCGACGACGATCAGGTCGTAGCGCTCGTCGGTGCGGCGCAGGAAGGGCCGCGCGTCGGCGTCGTGGACGGTCAGCCGCGGGTTGTCCTCCAGCCCGAACCACTCCCTCCCGACCCGGCTGACCGCCGGGTCGAGCTCGACCCCGTCGACGCGCGCCCCGGAGTAGTAGACGCCGAGCGCCCGCGCGGTCGTCCCGGCCGCGTTGCCGAGGATCGCGACCGAGCGCAGCGGCCGGTCGAGCAACGGCGGCAGTGCGAGGAAGGCGTCCCAGACGCCGCCGGTGAGGACGGTGTCCTCGCGCCAGACGGAGTGCACCGCGACACCTTCGTTCAGGCGGAGCAGCCGGCGGCCGTCCGGCTTCTCGACCACCTGGATGAACTGGTAGAGCGAGTCCTCCTCGTGCAGCAGGCCCGGCTCCGCCTTGACCGCCCCGGGCGGCACGGCGAGGAGCGCCGCCAGCGCCGCCGCGAGGATGAGCGCGCGGGGACCGAGCAGGAAGGAGGCCGAGATCGCCAGCAGCGCGGCGGTGCCGAGCAGCGTCCGCTGCGTTCCCACCAGTGGGATCGCGATCAGCGCGGGGACGAAGGTACCGAGCAGCGAGCCGGCAGTCGAGAGGGCGTAGAAGCGCCCCGCGACGGCGCCGGAGGTGGCGACGTCGGTGATCGCCAGCCGGATTGCGAACGGGGACACTGTCCCGAGCGCGACGACGGCGGGCGCGAACAGCAGTAGGACGGCGAAGAACGAGCCGATCACGGCCCCGGCCGACGCGTCGTCGAGGTTCCCGACCGCCGCGTCGAGGAAAGGTCTCGCGATGAACGGTGTGATCGCGACCCAGATCGCAGCGCCGAGGACGATCAGGCCGAGCAGCCGGGGCTCCGGGCGGCGGTCGGCGATCCGTCCGCCGAGCCAGTAGCCGAACGCGAGCCCGGCCAGGACGATGCCGATCAGGTTCGCCCACACGATCGTCGAGGAGCCGAAGTACGGCGCGAGCAGGCGCGACGCCGCGATCTCGGTCGCGAGCGAGCCGATTCCGGCGCCGAACACGAGCGCCGCGAGCCCCCGGTGCGAGACCTTCACTGCTGGGGCTCGGATCGCTTGATCACGACCACGGCGAAGTCGTCCTTGAGCTCGCCGTTGTCCGACCACCGGCGGCAGGCTCCAAGCGCTGCGGTCGCGATCGCCCGGGCCGGCATCAGGCGGTGCGCGGCGAGCAATGCGTCGAGCCGGTCGACGCCGAACTGCTTCCCGCCGCGCCGTGCCTCGACGACGCCGTCCGTGTAGGCGACGACGATCGCGCCGGGCGGCAGCGCGGCGGTGACGGTCTCGTACTCCTGCGGTGCATCGATTCCGAGCGCCAGGCCGCGCGCCGAGATCGACTCCACGGTGCCGTCGGGGAAGACGAGCCGCGGCGGCGGGTGACCGGCGCTCGCGCATGCGACCTCGGACTTCGCGGGGTCGAACACGAGCTCGACCATCGTGATGAACCGGCCCGGCGCGATCTCGGACGAGACGACATCGTTTGCGGCAGCGAGGTACTCGCCCGGGTCGACGTGCTCCCGCGCGAGCGAGCGGAACACGTACTTCGCCATCGCCATGTCGGCGGCCGCGTCGACACCGTGGCCGGTGACGTCCCCGAGCACGACGGCGAGCCTGCCGTCGTCGAGGGTCAGGTAGTCGTAGACGTCGCCGCCCACCTCCATCCGCGCCGCCGATTCGTAGACGTCGCCGAGCTCCAGCCCGGGCAGCTCGGGCGCCTGGCGCGGCAAGAGCGAGCGTTGCATCGTGTCGGCGAACGCCTTCTGCTGGCCATAGAGGCGCGCGTTGTCGATCGCGAGCGCCGCCTGGCCGGCGATCGCGAGCGCCGTTTCCGCGACCTCGCCGCCGACGGGCCGGTCGGGGTGCAGCGAGACGATCGTCAGGGTCGCCAGCAGCTCGGCGGGGGTGGCGATCGGAATGATCGCGGCGCTCGATCCCTGGCGCAGGAACGGGGCGAGCAGCGCCAGCGCGCCCCCGAGCTCCTCGGCCCGATCGGCGTCGAGGAGCAAGGGCTCGCTCCGCTCGAGGAGCGCGAGCAGCTCGCGGCGCGGAAGCGGCTGCGGGCGTGCGAAGAGCGCTCGTGCCGCTTCGTCGACGTACTCGTCGTTCACCTCGATCGCACGGGCGGTCAGCTCGAGCCCGCGCTCGTCCGGCACGCGGATGACGGCGGCATCCACGCCGAGCAGGTTCACGATCGACGAGGCGAGGACGTCGAGCGTGGTCTGGAGCGAAAGGGTATGGGCGAACGACCGGGAGATCTCGTGCTGCGCGTGCAAGTGCTTCGACTTCTCCTGTTCGGCGTCGAGCGCCGCCTCGAGCTCGCGGTCGCGTGCGGCCACCTCTTCGTGGAGCCGTGCGTTCTGGACCGCGACCGCGATCTGCGAGGCCAGCGCGGCGAGCAGCCCCGCCTCGCCCGACCGGAAGGGACGCGGCCGCGTCGGATAGACGGCGACGAGACCGATCGGCTTGTCGGCGACGACGAGCGGCACCGCGAGCGCGGCGCCGATGCCGGATTCGGCAGCCTGGGCCCGCACGTGCTCGAGACGCTCGTCGGTGGCCACTTGCTCGATCTCGACAACCCCCTGCCGAGAGCCGAGCGCCGCACCCAGCAGCGCCTCGGCGACGGCCTCGTGCGGGCCGTCGACCCCCCGGCTCGCACCGACCGCGAACCGCCCGTCGTCGCGCAGGTACACGGCGACGCGATCGACGTCGAAGAGCTCGGCGACCCGGTCGACGGCCGTGTCGAGGGTGTGCGCAACCGACAGGCGAGAGATGGCTTCCCCGATCACAGCGAGCAGGGCACGGGAACGTTCCAGCTCGGCGGCTACTTCCCGCGCGAGCCGGGCTGAGCGAAGGGCGTGCGCGGCGCGGACGGCGAAGCTCGCGAGCCGGTCGAGGCCGGCCCGGTCCGGCCCGCGGCCGGGAGCAAAGCGAAGCTGCAGCGCACCGAGCGCGGGCTGCCCGAGCTGCACGGTCACCGTCTCCCCCATCCGGCGGTCGCCGTGGACCGCGACCGTGCGCGGCTCGTCGACGATCGCCCGGGCGGCGCGCGCCATCCCCTCGTCGGGCTCGACCGGGCCGTGCACGCCGTCGAGCGCAAGCTCGCCGTCGCGACGACGCCAGACGACGGCGCTCTCGGCCCCGGCCGCGGCGGCGGCCAGGCGGGCGACACGCGCCGACGCACCCTCGTCGTCGACGGCGGCTGCGAGCGCGTCCCCGACGAGATCGAGCGGCACCGCGGTCTCGCCGCGCGCGCGGTCCTCGCAGATGCGCGTGGCGAGACCGGCGAGATCGGCCGCGAGCACGGCCACCTGCGTCGCCTCGCGGTCGAAGGGCGGTCCGCCGCGAACGAGCTCGAGCACCCCTTCCCCGGCGACTCCGTCGATGTGGACCGACATGGACTCGGGCTCGCCCTCGAGGCGGGCGCGCAGCAACTTCCGTGCGGTCCTCATCGAGTCGGCGCGCGCTCCCTCCAGCTCCGCCACATGTGCGCCGGAGGTCGCCTGCACCGCGCGAGCGACGAGGATGCGGTCACGATCCGGAAGCCAGACGGCCGCGAGGTCGGCCCCGGTCCCCTGCGCGGCCGCGTCGACGAGCTCGGCGAGGATCGGATCGAGGGACGCGCCGTCGGCGAGCGAACGGCCCGCCCTGGAGAGGGCTGCGAGCGCCTCCGAGATGTCGGCGCGATTCTCGATGGCCACCGAGTGGTCCTCTAGAGCCCGAAGAGCCGCTCGACCTCGCGCCAGATCGTCAGGGTGAGCAGCACGCTGACGGCGATCAGGGCCAGGAGCACGAGCCAGAAGCGCAGCGCCGCACGTCGGCGCGCCCGGGAGCGCTCGATTCGCGCTCTGCGCCGGGCCCGCTCCTGCAGGTAGGCACGGTCGATCGCCACTGGATCGAAGGGGGGCGCGTCGTCGCCTGCCGGAGAGCGCGTTGCAGGCTCGGCCATGCGCGGAAGTGTAGTCTCGCCGATCGTCCCAACGTGGCTTCCAGCCGATGCTTTGCTCATACTTCGCCCCGTGGAAGCGCCGGAGCCGAGGACGGACACCGGGTACGAGCCTGCCGAAGACCCGCGCGCGCTCCGCCGCGGAAGTCAGTCGATCTGGGGTCTCGGCGAGCGCGCCACGTGGGTAGCGGGTCTCGTGCTCGCCATCTCCGCGCTGACGGGCTGGTACTCCGGCTCGGGCGAGGGCGTGACCGTCAGCGTGATCGGCTGGAACACGGGCGTGCTCGGCAAGCTCGTGCTCTTCATCGGCCTCGCCGCGATCCTCGTCGTCGCCCTCCGCCAATGGGGCCTCGAGCTCCCCGCCGCAGTGCCCGAGAGCCTGCTTGTGATCGCGCTGGGCGCGCTGTCGACGATCTTCGTCCTCGTCCGAACGATCTCCATCCCGGACGAGTTCTTCTTCGCCGGACGCGGGATCGGGCTCTGGATCAGCCTTGCCGCATCCCTGGCGCTGATCGCTGCAGGGCTCCTGCAAGCGTCCGAAGAGCTATAGCGATCGTGACCCCGAGCACGGCGCCCGCGAGCACGTCGAGCGGGAAGTGGACGCCGACGTAGACGCGCGAGAACGAGATCAGCACGGCGAGCGCGTAGAGCGGCACGGCGAGCCGAGGCACGGCGAGTGCGAGCACGGTCGCGCAGGCGAAGCTCACGGTTGCGTGCCCGGACGGGAACGAGTACGTGGCGGGCGTTTCGACGAGCGACTCGGGAAGCGGATCCGCGACAGGCGGACGGTCGCGCTCGAACCACCTCTTCAGCGCCGCCGAGCAGCTCTCCGCCAGCAGGATCGCGGCGCCGACGCGTGTCCAGAGCCACGGTCTGCTCCACGAGAAGCCGGAGATGCCGACCGCGATCGCGAGCCAGACGAACCCGTAGGCGCCGGCGTAGGAGAGCGCGGCGAAGAGCGGGTCGAGCACCCCGACCCGATGGTCGACGACCAGGTCCCGGACCGATCGGTCGAGGTCGCTCACCGCAGCGCAGCGAGATCGGCTGACACAGGGGCGGCGAAAGCCGACCCCTTCAGGGGTGTTGGCGCGATGAGTATCCGCTTCATGCGGATGCTCATCTTGCGCGACTCAGAGCGGTAGCTGCTGCTTCGTCGACTCGATCAGGGAGCGCGGGTCGAACGGCTTGCCGATGAAGCCCTGCGCCCCGCGCGACGCCGCATCGCCGGCCGAACGTTCGTCGACCTGGCCGGAGAACATGATCACCGGGATCGCGCCGACGCCCGTGTGCTCCTGGATCCGCCGGAGCGTCTCCCAGCCGTCGACCTGCGGCATCATCACGTCGAGCAGGATCAGGTCGGGGGACTGCTCGCCGAGCACGCCGAGCGCCTCCTCGCCGCTGCCGGCCTCGCGGACGACGTACCCCTCCGCCTCGAGGTTCACCCGCACGTACTCACGGAGCCGCTCGTCGTCGTCGACGACCAGGATGAGCGGCCCGCCTCCGGTGCCAACACCTGCCGCAACGCTCGTCGGGCCGGAGCGGTCGAGGAACCGGTCGAGGTCGGCGCGGCGGTACCGGCGATGGCCGCCGGGGGTGTAGAACGCCGAGACACGGCCGAGGTCGGACCATTTGCGCATGGTGCTCTGCGCGACGCCGATGTACTTCGCCGCTTGTCCCAGCGTGAGCCACTCGGGCTGGGCCGAGCCCACGCGCCTATCGCCGTCGAAAGCCATCACGCATGAATCTACCCAAACCTGTCCGTACCTGGAAACCTGAACTGTCACTCAGCCTGCCGTAACCGTCACCGTGACCGTGCGCGCGGCGGGCGGCAACGGCTGCGGCTCGAGCGTGCGGACGTTCGTCTGCGTGCCGCCGGGCGACGGCCCGTCCTCGAGCGCCCGGCCGAGCGAGATCCCGAGCAGGAGCGCGAGCAGGAGCCCCGCGACCGTGAGCGCGGGGCGCAGCCACGGGGTGCGGCGGGCTCGTCGGGGACGCCGGCCGTCGGCCGGGCCGGAGGCGAGCAGACAGTTCACGGCTGGTAGTCCTGCGCACCGAGCGAGTAGAGGTGGAAGGCAGCCGCCTCCACGATCGAGTGCGTGCGCGGCCAGCCCGGCGCCGGCGCCCGCTCGGCCACTGCGTCTCGGCTCCACTGCTCGGCGGCCACGTAGGTCCCGGCGAGCTCCCGCAGCGTGAACGTGCCGCCGAGACGGCGTCGCAGCTCCCCGAGGACGGCCTCGACCTGCGCGTGCAGACGGTCACCCGAAGGCGACTCCCGCGCCTGCTCGAGCAGGCGTCTGTGTCCCTCCTCCCAGTCGCGTCGTGCGCTCTCGACCTCGGCCTCGGAAACCTGCACTGCGCCGATCCTAGATGGCTGATCGGCAATTAGCGCACTTGCGGATGACGACCCAGACACGGCGCCGGGAACCACCCTCGACCTTGCCAAGGCAACCAGCCTTGGCTGCGGCCGAGTGTGGCCCCCGGCTTGGTTTGGATCGCCCCCGCAAGCACGCCAATCACCGATCAACCATCAGAGGTCGGTGCAGCAGCGTCGTGGCGGCCAGAGCGGGTCGAGCTCGGCGAGGACGCGCTCGCCGAGCAGGTACCCGGGGCGGGCGAGCGCGTACGCGGCATGGGCGTGCAGGCACTTGAGCCGGCGGGGGTTGGCGCTGCCGCCGATCCCGAGGTCGAGCGAAGAGCCGTCGTCGCGCCCTATCGTCCCGGCGGCGAGCTCTCTTCGGATGCGTCGTTGCTCCTCCGTCGCGCGCTCGAGGTCGGCGGCGAGCTCGGAGTCGCGCTCGACCTCGCCGCTCCAGCGCTCCACCCCGCCTGCCGCCTCGAGCCGGGAAACCGCCGCTACGAGCTGAGGGCAGGTGAGGTAGTACGTGGTCGGGAAGGGATCGCCGGCGTCGTCGTAGGGCGACTGCTCGGTCACCGCGGGTGCGCCGAACGGGCAGCGGGCGACGACGCGGAGGAAGGCCCGCGGCCGCCGGCCGAGCTGACGCTCGACGAGCGCGCGATCATCCATCCCAACCGATCGTAACTCTGAGCCTCTACGGGCTCGTTGCCCGACGCCACTCGCGGACGCCCTTGACGATGAAGAGCCGTTCGCCGGGGCGAACGAGGCTCATCCGCCGCGCCTCACGTGCGAGCGCCGCGACCGTCGTCGAGTCGGCGAGGCGCTCCTCGAGCCGGCTCTTCTCCGCGCGCAGCTGTCGCACCTCGCTCTCGCGCTCGCGGAGCGACGCGCGCGTTTCGATGTAGCTCGAGACCGGCTGGTAGTAGAGGAAGGCCACGAGCGCCGCGGCTCCGAGCACGCACCAGCGCAGGAGCAGTGCAGACCGCTGGGCGCGGACGCGCCGCCCCGTCGCGCGAGTGCGCCGCTTCGCCGGGCGGAAAAGGGAGCGGGCTCGACCGGCCACACGGGAACTCTTCCCCGGAGGCGGCTGCGTTCCTCTCGGCCTTCTAGATGACCTCGACCTTGATCACGTTCGTCGAGCCGGGGATGTTGACCGCGGTACCGGCCGTCAGAACGACGCGGTCGCCGGTCTCCACAATCCCGGTCCCGCGCGCCGCCTCGAGCGACGTCGCCCACAACTCCTCGACATCGGCGGCCTCCGGGATGGCCACGGGAGTCACGCCCCACTCGAGCGCCATGTGCTGGAGCGAGTACCGGTGGTGCGTGAGACCGATGATCGGCCGGCGCGGCCGCAGCCTGGCGACCGCCGACGCAGTCCTGCCGCTGAAGGTCGGCACGACGAGCGCCTTCGCCTCGAGCGCCTCGGCGATGTCACAGGCGGCGTTCGACATCGCCTGCCCGATCGTCGGCCCCTCCTCTGCTTCGGGGATCTCGTGCCGATAGCCGAGGCTCGGCTCGACCGCCCGGGCGATCCGGTCCATGTACGCCACCGCTTCGACCGGGAACTCGCCCACGGCGGTCTCGCCCGAGAGCATCACCGCGCTTGTGCCGTCGAGGATCGCGTTCGCGACATCCGACGCCTCCGCGCGGGTCGGCTCGGGCGAATGCACCATCGACTCCAGCATCTGCGTCGCCGTGATCACCGGCTGGCCACGCTCCAGCGCGCGCAGGATGATTCGTTTCTGCAGCAGCGGCACCTCGGCGGCGCCGATCTCGACCCCGAGATCGCCGCGCGCGACCATCACCGCGTCGGCGTCGCGGAGGATGTCGTCGAGCACGGCCACCGCCTCGGCCTTCTCGATCTTCGCGATCACGTAGGCAGTCGAGCCTGAGGCCTCGATCAGCGTCTTCAGCGCCTGGACGTCCGACGCTGAGCGGACGAAGGAGAGGGCGACGTAGTCGACGCCGAGGTCGAGCGCGAACTCGAGGTCGTCGATGTCCTTGCGCGTCAGCGAGGGGATCGGCAGCGGCACCCCGGGCAGGTTGACGCCCTTGTGGGAGCTGACCTCGCCGCCGACGAGCACCTCGCAGCGGGCCCTGCCGCGCTCGACGCTGCCGACGCGCAACCGCACGGCGCCGTCGTCGATGAGGACGTCGAAGCCGGGCTGCAAGACCGAGCCGAGCACGGCCGGAGCGACCGGGAGGTCGCCGTCGACCGCCCCGTCCTCCCCTGCAATCGTCACCTCCTCCCCACGCTCGAGCTCGACCGGCGCGGCGAGCTCGCCGATGCGGAGCTTCGGCCCTTGCAGGTCGGCGATCAGCGCGACGGGGCGGCCGAGCTCCTCCTGCAGGGCCCGAATCGACTGCGCTGTCGCGGCATGGTCGTCGTGCGTTCCGTGCGAGAAGTTGAGGCGCGCCCCGTCGATCATCTTCATCAGCTGCGCAAGGGTTTCGGGCCTCGAGGACGCGGGCCCGATCGTGGCGACGATCTTCGTGCGGCGCGGAACGACGGCCATCCGCTTTACAGGCTAGCCGCGGTCAGCATGGGGGAACCCATGGTTCCCCCATGAGCCCCCTCCTTCTCCGCAGCGACCGTACGAGCGCTCGTGCGCCTCCGCTCGGGCAAAGCCCGGCTCCGGCGGCGCCGCCGTACCGTCGCATCGTCCGTCATTAGCGGCGCGCCCTCGGGAAGGCAGCCCAGCCCGGGTAGGTCGCGCTGTCGCCCAGCTCCTCTTCGATTCGAAGCAACTGGTTGTACTTCGCGACGCGGTCCGAGCGCGCTGGGGCGCCCGTCTTGATCTGGCCGGTCCCGAGCGCGACCGCCAGGTCGGCGATCGTCGTGTCCTCGGTCTCGCCGGAGCGGTGCGACATCACCGCCGTGTAGCCGTTCGACTGGGCGAGCCTGACGGCCTCGATCGTCTCGGTCAGCGTCCCGATCTGGTTCACCTTGACGAGGATCGAATTGCCGACCCCTCGCTCGATTCCCTCGCGAAGCCGCCGGGGGCTCGTCACGAAGAGGTCGTCGCCGACGAGCTGTACGCGCTCGCCCAGCTCGCTCGTCAGCTGCGCCCAGGCGTCCCAGTCGTCCTCGGCGAGGCCGTCCTCGATCGAGACGATCGGGTACCGCTCGCAGAGCTCGGCCCAGAAGGCGGGCATCTCGGTGCTCGTCTTCTCGCGGCCTTCGAAACGGTAGACGCCGTCCCTGAAGACCTCGCTCGTGGCCGGGTCGAGGGCGATCGCGACCGACTCGCGGTGACCGGCGGCCTCGGCCGCCTCGAGGATCGCCTCGATCGCCTTCTCGCTCGACTCGAGGTCGGGCGCGAAGCCCCCCTCGTCGCCGACCCCGGTTGCGAGCCCGCGCTCGGCGAGCACGTTCTTCAGGGCGTGGTACACCTCCGCGCCGATCCGAAGCCCGTCGGCGAACGTGGCCGCCCCAACCGGAACGACCATGAACTCCTGCAGGTCGATCGAGTTCGCCGCGTGCGCGCCGCCGTTGATCACGTTCAGCATCGGCACCGGCAGCGTCGTCGCCTGCTCGCCGCCGAGGTGGCGGTAGAGCGGGACCCCTGCCTCCGCGGCGGCGGCTCTCGCGGCCGCCAGCGAGACGCCGAGGATCGCGTTGGCGCCCAGCCGGCCCTTGTTCGCCGTTCCGTCCAGGTCGAGCAGCCGGTGGTCGAGGCCGGCCTGGTCGGCGGCGTCGAGACCGCGGACAGCGGCGGCGATCTCGCCGTCGACGTTCGCGACGGCCCGCCCGACCCCCTTGCCGCCCCACTGCGCGCCGCCGTCGCGCAGCTCGACGGCTTCGTGCACGCCCGTCGACGCGCCGGAGGGGACCGCGGCACGACCGAGGGCGCCGGATTCGAGCTCGACGTCGACCTCGACCGTCGGATTGCCTCGCGAGTCCAGGATCTGACGCCCCTTCACACGTTTCACGAGCTCACGCCCCCGGCCCCCCTTCGCTCCCGCCCGGCGGAGCCGGGCTCCGCGAAGGGGTGACGCCCGGGAACGTGAGCAAGCTCATCGCAGCTGCTCCTTCGCCGCGTCGTAGTACCGATCCTGTTCCTCGAGCGTCAGCTCGCGCCAGCGCTCGCCGCTCGCCGCGGCGAGCTCCTCAGCCCGCTCGACCCGCGAGACGAAGCGGGCGTTCGTGTCACGCAGCGCGAGCTCGGGATCGACGTTCAGGCGCCGGGCCAGGTTGACCACGGTGAAAAGGAGATCGCCGACCTCGTGGGCGACAGCGCGGTCCGGTTCGGTCTCGGGGCTCGGCTCCCCCGCCCGCGCGACCTCGCGCTCGAGCTCGCCGAGCTCCTCGCGGACCTTGGCCAGCGGGCCTGCGAGGTCAGGCCAGTCGAAGCCGGCAGCGACCGCGCGGCGCTGCAGCTTGCGTGCCTGGAGCAGCGCCGGCAGCGTCGCGGGGACGTGGTGAAAGATCCCTTCGCGGCCTTCTTGCTCGGCCTTCACCTGCTCCCAGCGCTCGCGCACGCGACCGGCGCTGTTCGCTTCGACCTCACCGAAGACGTGTGGGTGCCGCCTGACCAGTTTCCCGTGGACGCCCCTGGCGACGTCCTCGAGCCCGCCGTAGCCTTGCTCCTCCAGGAGCAGGGCGAGGAAGTAGACCTGGAAGAGCAGGTCGCCGAGCTCGTCGAGCTGCTTCGCGGGATCGTCGCCGGCGGCGGCGTCGGCGACCTCGTACGCCTCTTCGACCGTGTGCGGAACGATCGTTCGTGCCGTCTGCTCGCGATCCCAGGGGCAGTCGCGGCGCAGCCGCCGCGTCAGCTCCTGCAGCTCTTCGAGCGCCTCTCCTAGAGGCAAGGCAGCGACTTACTTCTCTTCGGCGGTGGTGGTACCGGTCGCCGCGGGCGGCGGGCTGAAGCCGACGGCGTACGAGACCTTGTCCTCGTAGTCCTCTTTCAGGCCGTCGACCCACTTCGTCATGGCCTCGTTCTTCTTCGTCTGCTGCAGCTGCTGCTTGATCGACTCCTGAACGTCCTTGAGCGGAGTCACCTTCGCAGCCTGGACCGCGCCGAGCGCCTGAATGATGTGGAAGCCGAACTCGGTCTTGACCGGAGGCGAGATCGCCTCCTGCTTCAGCGCGAACGCCGTCTTGTCGAACGGAGCGACCGTCTGGCCCCGCGAGATCGTCAGCTCGCCGCCGTTCGCCTTCGAGCCGGTGTCCTGCGAATGCTGCTTGGCGAGAGCGGCGAAGTTGGCGCCGTCGTCGAGCTGCGCCTTGAGGTTGTCGGCCTGCGCCTTCGTCTTGACGAGGATGTGGCGAACCTTGCGGCTCTCCGGCTGGCTGTACTGCGCCTTGTTCTTGGTGTAGTAGTCCTCGATCTGCGCTTCGGTCACCTTCACGTCGGTGGTGACCTTCGCGAAGATCTTCTCGGAGACGAGCTGGGCGCGGATGTCGTTGCGCACCTGCGCGTCGGAGAGGCCCTGCTCCTTCAGCTGCTTCTCGTACTTCTTCTGGTCGCCGCCGAAGTACTGCTTCTTGATCTGCTCGAGCCGCGCGTTCACCTGCTTGTCGGTGATCTCGACGTCGAGGTCCGCCGCCTCCTGCTCGAACTGCTCGCGCTGGACGAGGAACTGCACGGCCTGGTTCTTCAGGGTCTGGAACTCCTGCGAGCCCGCCTTCGGGAACTCGCGCTTCTGGTTCTGGTAGCTCTTCTTCGCCTGGTTGATCAGCGCGTCGTAGTCGGTCTTGGCGATCTGCTCGCCGTCGACCACGGCGACGGCGTTCGCGGGCACGTCCTCGTCGCCGCCGCCGCCACAGCCGGCGAGCGCGAGCGGAACGAGCGCACAGAAAACGATGAGAATGCGAGAGAAGTTCTTCATGTCAGGATCGAGCTCCAGATATAGTCGCGGAAAGAGGCCCCGTTCAGGCCGCCTGACGGGCTACCACGATAGCATCGACCAGCTCGATTGCCCCCTCGAGGGCCTCCGTGCGCTGGGACACCTCTCGTTTGGCCGTCGTGTAGACCGCGGTATCACTCACGTCGCGCAGGGCGCGCAGCTCGGCTGAGCCGAGCACGAGCGGGCCGACGGTCGCCCGCCCGCCGCGGTAGACGAGGTAGTCGGCCCCGAGCCGCGCCAGCTTCAGCTTCGCCTCCTGGATCGCGAACAGGTGCTCCACCGGCTCCGGAACCGGGCCGTAGCGGTCCTCGAGCGTGACGTGCAGCTCGCGCAGCTCGTCGTCGGACTCCGCGAGCGCGAGCCGGCGGTGGATGTCGATCTTGAGCGCCTCCGAGGCGACATAGCTCGCCGGGACGTACGCGTCGACCCTCGCATCGACGCGGACCGGCCGCGTGGCGAGGCGACGCTGCCCCTGCAGCTCTGCGACGGCCTCGGCGAGCAGCTCGACGTAGAGCTCGAAGCCCAGCGCGGCGACGTGGCCGGATTGCTCGGCTCCGAGCAGGTCGCCGGCGCCGCGGATCTCCAGGTCGCGCATCGCGATCTGGAAGCCGGCCCCGAGCTCGGTGTGGTCGGCGAGAGTCGAGAGTCGCGCGCGGGCCTCCGGCGACAGCTCGGTCGCGTCGGGATAGAGCAGGTACGCGTGCGCGGTCACGTCGGACCGGCCGACTCGCCCTCGGATCTGGTAGAGCTGGCTGAGGCCGAGCGTGTCGGCGCGCTCGACGACCAGCGTGTTCGCCTGGGGGATGTCGATCCCGGACTCGATGATCGTCGTCGAGACGAGCACGTCCGCGTCGCCCCGCAGGAACGCGTGCATCTTCTCCTCGAGCTCGCGCTCCCGCATCTGCCCGTGCGCGACGATGAAGCGCAGCGTCGGGCACAGCTGCTGCAGCTTCTCGGCCGCCTCCTCGATCGTCTCCACCCGGTTGTGGAGGTAGAACGCCTGGCCGCCGCGGGCGACCTCGCGCTCGAGTGCCGTCTTGATCAGCTCCTCGTCGTACTCGCCCACCGTCGTCCGGATCGGGCGGCGGCCCTCCGGCGGCGTCTCGATGATCGAGATGTCGCGCAGGCCGGAGAGCGACATGTGCAGCGTGCGCGGGATCGGCGTCGCCGACAGCGCGAGCACGTCGACCTCGAGCCGCAGGCTCCGCAGGAGCTCCTTCTGCGCGACGCCGAACCGCTGCTCCTCGTCGAGGATGACCAGGCCGATGTCCTTCGGGATCACGTCGCGCGAGAGGACGCGGTGCGTGCCGATCAGCACCTCGACTCTTCCTTCGGAAAAGTCTTGGAGGACCTTCTTCGTCTCCGAGGCACTGCGGAAGCGCGAGACCATCTCGACGCGCACCGGGAAGTCGCGGTAGCGCGCCTTGAACGTATTCCAGTGCTGCTCCGCGAGGATCGTCGTCGGGCAGAGGACGAGCGTCTGCTTGCCGTTCACGGCCGCCGCGAACGCGGCGCGCACGGCGACCTCGGTCTTGCCGAAGCCGACGTCGCCGCAGACGAGGCGGTCCATGGGGCGCGGCGCCTCCAGGTCTTCCTTCACCGCCTCGATCGCGCGGCCCTGGTCCTCCGTCTCCCGGTACGGGAACTCGGCCTCGAGCCGTTCCAGCCACTCGTGCTCGAGGTCGTATGGAGTCCCCGGGGCCTGCTGTCGCTGCGCGTAGAGCGCGATCAGCTCGGTCGCGAGCTCCTGGACCGACTCCCTGGCCCGCGCCTTCAGGTTCTGCCACGCCTTGCCGCCGAGCTTCGAGAGCGCGGGCGCGCCGCCGTCGGCCCCGATGTACTTCGACACCTTGCCGAGCTGCTCGTGCGGGACGTAGAGCCGGTCCTCGCCGCGGAAGCCGAGGAAGAGGTAGTCGCGGGTGACGCCCGCAACCTCCTTCGTCTCGAAGCCGAGCAGCTTTCCGACGCCGTGGTCTTCATGGACGATGAAGTCGCCCGTGCGGAGGTCGGCGAAGGAGGCGAGGGCGCGGCCGAGCCGGCGGTCGGCGCGCGGCGGCCGCTTCCGGAAGACCTGCGTGTCGGGCAGAAGGACGAGGCCGAGCTCGCGCCAGACGAAGCCGCGGCGGGCGGGCGAGACGGCGAAGAGGAGCTCGGGCTGCTCGGGCAGGTCGTCGCCGGGCGTGACGACCCGCGCGTCGGCGCGCCTGAGCAGGTTCTCGGTCCGGAGCGCCTCGCCGGCGTGCGGGAAGGCGACGACGACGCGGCTGCCGCCG
Organism: uncultured Gaiellaceae bacterium; assembly: GCA_963802765.1. GTDB lineage: Bacteria > Actinomycetota > Thermoleophilia > Gaiellales > Gaiellaceae > Gaiellasilicea. The sequence continues at coordinate 401,022 of CAWDJZ010000007.1, read as the reverse complement.
TTGACGAACCCGTTCAGCTCCGTCTCCGCCTCGGCGAGGCCGCGCGCGGCGATCGCCGGCCGCTGCGCCTCGAACGAGAACGGCTGGGCCTGTGGGAACGGATCGAGCTCGGACGTTCCCGCGAGCGCGACCTCCTCGAGCCCTTCTTCGGCCCAGACGCGCCGCACCTCGTCCGGCTGCCAGGTGAAGTCGGGCGCGTGGTCGAGCACCGGGACGAGATCCGTGGGGATCTCGACTGCGACGGGCTCGTCCCACTCGTCGGGGAGCGTCGGTTCGACGAGGTCGGCCAGCCGCTCCGCCGCCGGGTAGACGACGGCGCGCTCGACCGGATGGAGCGCGCGCTGCGTGAAGGGCGAGAACGCGCGTACCTGTTCGATCTCGTCGCCGTAGAAGTCGATCCGCAGCGGCTCGCGGCCGGTCGTCGGGAAGACGTCGATCAGGCCACCGCGGACGGCGAACTGGCCGCGTTCCTCGGCCCGCTCGACCCGCTCGTAACCGGCGAGCGCGAGCTCCTCGGCGAGGCCGTCGAGGCCCGGCTCGGAGCCGACCTCGAGCCGGATCGGCTCCGGCCGCTCCGCCGGCGGTGGCACACCCTCCGCGAGCGCGGTCGCCGAGGCGCAGACGAGGCCGCCCCGCGCGAGCACGTCGAGCGCCCGCGCCCGCTCGCCGACGAGATGCGGCGGCGGCTCGAGGCCGGAGCCCCAGCGCACGCCGCGGCCGGGGAGGAGCGCAACCTGCTCGGAGCCGACGAACCAGCCGGCGGCCTCGGCGGCGTCGCGCGCGTCCGCATCTTCAGGCAGCAGGCAGACGAGCCCGCGGCTTTGTCCATTAACTGCATGCAGCTCGTGCAGGGTCGCCAGCAAGCAGCGGCAGAACGGGCTCGGAGACGCGGGCGCGGCTCGGCAGGGCAGCCGCGAACGCCTGCAGGCGCTCGAGCGCGAGCAGCTCCCTGACGAACGCATGCAGCACCGGACGGTCCATGACGAGAGGCGGGAACGGGGTTCCCGCGCAGCTTCAGTCTACGATGCGCCGATGGGCGAGCGACTGGGAGAGTCGATGACGGCGGCACAGCGCGACGCGCTCGCAGCCGAGCTGGCCGAGCTCGAGGGCCCGAAGCGCGCCGAGGTCGTCGAGGCGATCAAGACGGCGCGCTCGTTCGGCGATCTCTCGGAGAACTTCGAGTACCACGCTGCGAAGAACGAGCAGGGCCTGCTCGAGCGGCGAATCACGATCCTCCGCCACCGGGTCGAGAACGCGGTCATCGTTCAGCACGCCGAGGAAGGCGTCGTCGGCGTGGGCTCCGTCGTCGAGGTCGAGGACGAGCAGGGCGGCCGCTTCGAGGTGGAGATCTCGAGCGTCGGCGGCGGCGTGTCGACCGACTCGCCGCTCGGCGCTGCGCTCGTCGGAACGAAGGTCGGCGACACCGTGGACGTGCACGCGCCCAGGGGCGCCTGGAAGGCGCGCGTCGTCTCGGTGCGGAGCGCGTAGCCCGTGGAGCACCTCCCGCGGCGGCTGCTGCACGCCGAGGGTGCGGTCGTGTTCCTCGCGGCGACGCTCCTCTACTTCCACGGCGGCCACCCATGGTGGCTGTACCTCGTGCTCGCGCTCGCGCCGGACCTCTCGATGCTCGGCTACCTGGCCGGGCCGCGCGCGGGCGCCGCCGCGTATGACACCGCGCACACGTACGTCCTTCCCGTCGCCCTGGCTGCGCTTGGTGTCGTCTCGGACGTCGGCACGCTCACGGCCGTCGGCCTCGTGTGGATCGCACACATCGGCGTCGACCGTGCCGTCGGCTACGGGCTCAAGTACCCGAGCGGCTTCAAGGACACGCACCTTCAGCGCGTCTGACGCCAGTCCAGCTAGTTGAAGCGGCGCTGGGCCTCGTCGAGCCCGTCGCGGGCAAGCGTCTCGACGGCGTCCGCGGCGCGGGCGACGAGCGCTTCGGCGTCGTCCTCGGGCTCGAACGCGCTGAGCACGTAGTCCGCGACGGGACGCGGATCGCCGCGGCCGGGGCGGCCGACGCCGATGCGGGCGCGCAGGAAGTCGGCCGAGCCGAACGCCTGCTGGATCGAGCGGAGCCCGTTGTGCCCCGCGAGGCCGCCGCCGAGGCGCAGCTGCAGCCGGCCGTGCTCGAGGTCGACGTCGTCATGAACGACGGCGATCGACTCGAGCGGCACCTTGAAGAAGCGCGCCGCGGCGCCGAGCGAGCTCCCGGAGAGGTTCATGTACGTCTCCGGCTTCAACAGTGCGAGTCGCAGGTCGTCGAGCCGGACCTGGGCGAGCTGTCCCGAGAACTTGGAGCGAAACGAGCCGTCGTGCCGGCGGGCGAGCTCGTCGACGACCATCCAGCCGGCGTTGTGCCGGTCCTGAGCATGCTCCCGGCCCGGGTTGCCGAGCCCGACGACGAGCAGGTCGAGCGTCGAGGCCGTCTCGCCCCGACGGAAGAGCCGCATTCCTACTCTTCGGAGTCGGTGCCGGACTCGGCCTGCGCTTCGCCCTCGGGGGCCTCCCCCTCGGCCTCGCCCTCAGGTGCCTCCTCGCCTTCGGCGAGCTCCTCCTCACCCTCCTCGGGCTCGGGCTCGACCTCGACGATCGGGGCGGAGATGTTGGCGATCACGGTCTCGTGCGGGTCGTCGAGGAACGTGACGCCCTCGATCGCCGCGATGTCCTCGAGCCGGAGCGTGTCGCCCATCTCCATGCGACTCACGTCGGCCTCGATCGATTCGGGCACCTCCATCGGCAGCGCTTCGACGTTCACGGTCGAACCGGGCTGCGAGAGCACGCCGCCTTCCTTGAGGCCGGGCGCGTCCTCCGCGCCGACGAGATGGACCGTCACCGTGGCCTGGATCGGCTGGTCGAGCCGCACTTCCTGCAGGTCGATGTGGCGGACGGTGCCGCGAATCGGGTCGCGCTGGTAGTCCTTGAGGATCGACGGGTGCACCGTCGTCTGGCCGTCGAGCACGACGTCGAGCACGGCGTGCAGACCGGACGAGCCGGTCAGCGCGGTGCGCAGCCTACGCTCGTCGACTGCGATCGAGCGGCTCGCCGTCTTTCCGTAGAGCACGCCGGGGATGAGCCCCTGCTTGCGCAGGCGCCGCGACTCGGGCGAGCCGAGCCGTTCACGTACCGTCACTTCCAGGCGAAATCTCTCTCCGGCCACGGCGGCGGATTGTAGCGAACGCCAAGTAACAGTCTGTTACTTGGGCTCAGGTGACGTGGAGGTCGATGCCGAGGAGGAGGAGCGGCCAGAGCACGATCGCGAGCACGGCCGACAGGACCAGCTTCACCGTCTCGAGGTTGTCGAGATATTCCCTCGAGGCGGCGACGAAGATGCCGATGACCACGTAGATCAGCCCGAGCAGCCGTGACCGCAGCAGCATGGCGAGCCTGTTCCCGCCCACCCGAAAGTCAAGCGTCCGTAATCCGGCACGACCCTCGGAGTTGCAGGCGGTTTCACCCGCTCGGGACCCGGGAAAGGTCCGGGCCAGGTTGCACGAAGCGCCACGATTGGGGGTCTGAAGAATGGCAAGCATCCAGAAGTTCTCTTCGCAGGTGATCGACTACGCGGAGCGGTTGTCCGAGATGGCCGACGCGGCAGAAGGGAAGCACCCACAGAGGACGGGTCGCACGAGCCGTTGGTTGCTGCTTCCCGCGTCCGGAGCGGCGCTGTATGCGCTGCTGAAGAGCGACACGTTCTCGCGCCAGGCAAAGGGAGTCATGGACGAGGCGAAGGCGCGGGCATCCGAGTTGCCGGACGATCTGCTGTCCCGAGTCCGCCAGACGTCAGTGGAGTCGTCAAGCCAGAACGGCGGCCAGCGGAGCCGTTCGTCCACGACGCGGCGGAAGACGACCTCCGCGAGCAAGACACGCTCGCGGCGCAAGACGTCGTCGGCCTCACGGTGAGGTAACGGAGCGAGCTGCTACGAGAACTCAGCGCGGAGCTCCGCCAGGCGCGCGCGCAGATCGGTGCAGGTTTCCTCCATTGCAGAGAGGATGTGGGCGGGGAGAGGGGGCTGCTGAGCGCGTGCGGCCTCGAGAGCCCGCACGCAGGTCTCGAGCATCTCGGAGAGTGCGGGTTCCTCTGTCTCCACACCTCGTGTCTGGCCGCATTCCGCGCGGGCGAAACGGCGTCGACAAGGAGTCGGGTTAGAGCTCCCGACGTGGGTCGGTCGCGTCCGCGATGACGCCGCCGATCGCGGTCTTCTCCACCGTCGCGTACCGCCCGTTCGCTGTAATGACGTCCTCGATCTCGCCGATCTCGTGTCCGGGCGCGATCGCAAACCAGGTCGGGACACTGCGGACCCTTTCGTACTCGTCAGCGGAGAGCTCGATCTGGGTGGCACAGCCCGTGTCCGAGCACTCGCAGACGAAGCTGATCGGGGCGTCGGCTGCGAACTCGATCGCCACCTTCTCGACACGCTCGTTCACCTCGCGGAAGAGCGTTTGATTCCTGGCCAGGCGGACCAGCCGCACATCGTTCGCTTCGGAGGACATGGCTACCTTCCTCACTGGCCTCAAATGGCTGAAGCCTGGGCCGCGGAAAGCACACCGCAAGTCGACGCGGGTTCGGAAGCCGAACGGCTACCCCTCCGTACTCCACAGCCTAGCTCCAATGCTGAACCACCGACAGCGCGGGAACGAGTCTGCGTCTTAGGATTCACGCCGCATGGCGCGCTTCGGAGAGCATGCGGTGTGGTTTGCGTTCACCTCGGATCGTTTCGACCATTCGTCGGACCTGCCACCCGAGGCCAATGCCGGCAATCGGTTCTACGGACGAGACGTTGCGTCGTTCATCACCGCCGGGCTGACCGAGCGCGGGCTCGACGCCTCGTTCTTCGACGAGGACTGGGGCTGGCAAGCCCACGCGAAGCGTCTGGACGAGTCGGTACTCGAGATCTCCATCTACCACAACCCGGATGAGGATCAGGCCACCGAGGATGACTGGGCGCTCATGCTGCGGTCGCTACACAAGCAACGCAAGTTGGGGATAGCGCGCTATCGCGAGACCGAGGTCGATGCAGATGCGGTTTCGACGCTGGAGGATGTCTTTCGTGAGGCCGGGGTCGCGCTCAGGCGAACGCCGCCCCACTAGGGTCACGAGAGGAAGTCGACCTCATCTGTCGGCTGCGCGAGTGAGCTTCGGGAATGCGCAATCCGCCTCTCCGCTCACGATGGGATCTTCGCGGCAACCTCCCAGATGTGGCCGTCGGGGTCGGTGAACGCAGCGGTGCGCATACCCCACTCGCGATCCATCGGACCGTTCAACAGCTCGACCCCCCGTGCCGCCAGCTGCTCGCAGACCGCGTCCGTGTCCTGAACCCCGATCGTCAGCTGGAACCGCCGGGGCGCGTCGGCGTCGCCGACGGGCGCCGGCGCGATCAACTCATGCGCCGCAGGCACGCGAAGCATGTTGACGACCATGTTCTCGAATTCGAACGCGACCGCGTTTTCGTCCTCGTAGACCGCCTTGGCGCCGAAGACTTGCTCGTAGAAAGCCTTCGACCGCTGCGTGTCGTCGATGAACATCGTGATCGCGCCGACGCTCTTGAGCGATTCGCTCATTGTTCTGACACCCCTCTGGCTCGTCTGTCCGATGAAGAGCCCAAGTTGGCTCGCGGAGGCTACGACCTTGCCAGGGCGAGAAAATCATCGCCCCGGCGAGTCAACCGGAGAAGCTGCCGAAGCGACCCTCCGGTGTGCGAGCGTTATCTCCCAGCCCGCTAGAAGAGCTGGACTTCACCTGGGGATCTGCCAGGTCAGGACCTGGGAAGGAAGGTCTCGCGGATGGGGCGGCATCTCACTTTCGATGTCGTCTCGGATGGCGCCGAGGTAGGCAGAGACTTCGCCGCACGTCGCTTCGTGCCACCCGTCATTGGCGTTCTTCCCCGCGTCGGTCGCTGCCCGAGCTCGTCGGTGACCGCGGCGAGAGACGCCAAGACCTGGGCAAGCGACGGGTTTAGTGGGGCCGCGGCATGTCCGGGCTGCCGACTCTCTATGTCCGTAGTCGCGCCGTGAGCGAGCGTCCGATTCGTCATTGGCCTATCGGATCCACGCTACTTAGCGTGTCTGGACGCACGTCCACGACGTCGTCAGGCTTCGGGCGGGATGATCGGGATCAGCGTTCACATGCGCGACGACGACAAGCTCGACGACGTCGGCGACGGCACCAGGCAGCCCTGCCGCGTGGGCCGGAACGCGCCACGACTTCGTACGGCCCAGCAAGTGGGCCTAATAGCGGGGTCGCTCGTCGGAGTCCTGTCTTTCGTCGGCCCAGACGCTGGCGTTCACTTCGGGCTCCTTCTTGTCGCCGTCGTGGCAGCGTTCGTCGGATGGCTCGACTGGCGGGCCGGTGCAAGCCGTCGGCAGATCATCTTCACCATCCTGCTCGCAGTGGCCGCGGTGTTCGGGTCCAGAGTCATCACGTTCGTCATCTTGTTTCAATGGGCGTTCGGCTAGCGAAGCTCGCAGTCGAGTCGCTTCGTCCTGACGGAGAAGCGGGACGCGGAGAAGCAGGAAGCCGAGCGGAACAGGCCAAGGAGACCGGGGAGGAACCGTAACGCGCAAGACGGCGTCAGGATCGCCGCCGCGTGGCTCCGCTGATCTGCATCGAGTGCGGCGAGACGACCGAGGACGGGGAAGGCTGGAAGGCCGAGCTCGTCGACCTGGTCGGAGAGGAGGAGCCGGACGCAGGTCGCGGTCTTCTGTCCTGAGTGCTGGTCATGTGAGTTCAGTGACGCGTGACCGCGGCCGTGCATGAAGTGCCGATTTGCGGGTCCGGCACCGGTCCAGCACCGCCTGCAGACGCAGTCGTTGCGCCCAACAGGCCTGCGTGGATTGACCCAGTTGGGTCAAGCGGTGCGAGGCAAGCGGCGCCTACCGTGGCGCTGTCAGAACGGGCACCCGAGACGGCTCGGGGGAGCCGGCCCTCCCTCCCGCCTGGGGGAGCTGCCGGTCTGGGGAGCCGTCTCGCGTACCTGTTTGCGCTCGCGATCGGCCCATCGCTAGCTCGCTACTCGGTCGCGGTCCGCTCACTCGTTCCTGATCCAGGCGACCAACTGGGCGTCGTTGGCGGCCGCCTGGGCGCCGCGATCGGTTAGCTCGAGGGTGCCGGGATGGCTGTTCGGCTGGGCGAGCCCGGAGTCGACGAGCTGGTCACGACGGCAAGTGTGCACGCCGTCACCGTTGGGGAGCTGGTCGAGCGAGAACGTCCGGTTTGGGCTAGGGGCGGCACCGCTGTGCGGCAGTGAACGGCCCGACGGCGCTGATCCAGCCGGCACGCGAGACGCACGCGTTACCGCTGCCGGGCTGCATGGCGACTGTCCTGATGTTCCATGCGAGGACGCGACCGTCCTGCCACGTACCAGCCGCGAGGAACGAGCGGCGAGCCGGCCCAAAGAACATCAACATGCACCGCGTCACCGCGCGCCTCGATGTCGTCGAGCCCGACGAGGTCCACGTAATCGTTGACTCGGTCGCGCGTGTAACAGCAACCGTCGCCTGCCACACGTCGGCGCGGACGACAGCACGACGAAGGTGGTCCGGCGCAGTGGTGTTCCAGGCTCCAGCACACCGGCCAGACGAGGGCGCCACTGCGCCCTCTGCGGAGGCACTCGCCGACGCGAGCACCAAGATCGCCAGCGCGGCAGCCCAGGGCCTCATCCCCAGACGATAACTCTACGCCCCAGGTAGCCACCGACGCCTGGGCCAGCATCCTGACACTCGACGAAACGTGGGCGCTCTCCCGCCTGGAGAGGGACAACGCCCTCAGCCCTGCACGGCGCCAGGGCTGGGCGATGCGGGCGGTCACGGGTACGCCGGCGAGCATCACGCGGCCGAGCATACGGCGGCGACCTCACGCAGATCACGAGGGCCTGCGCGCGGGGCATGGCCCCTTCGCGGATATGCTTGGTGAGACGAAGGAGGCGCGCATGCGTGACTTGTTGATCGTGGCTCTCCTCTACGTGGTCGTGCTCGTGCTGTTCCGCTGGGCCGGTGGTTTCGCGTCGGCAGCTAAGGCGTTCTCGGACTGGGGACGCTGGACCGCGACGGTGCACCGGCACCGGTCGTCGCCGCACAGCTCGTCGCCGCACAGCTCGTAGCTGCCCGGTTAGGACCGGTCGGCGGAGTCCGCCGCGACGAGGTGGTCAGGCCCCGTAAGAGGGGTCGTCCATGACGCTTGCGAGGTCGCGCTGCGGTAGAAAGTTGCGGTAGAAACCGGCCTCAAACGGCTTGGTTGACCCGTTTCCGTTAGAAGAGCTGGTTCTCGCCCGCGAAGATCGCGGAGACGGAGTCGTCCGCGAAGACGTTCTGGATCGTCTGGGCGAGCAGGCCCGAGATCGAGAGCACCTCGACGTTCGGCGGCTTGCGCAGCTCGTCAACCGGCACCGTGTCGGTGACGACGACGCGCTCGAAGGCGCTCTCGGCGATCCGCTCGAGCGCGGGCTCGTTGAAGAGGGCGTGTGTCGCGGTCGCGATCACGCGGGTCGCGCCCGCCTCGCGGAGCGCCTCCGCGCCGGCGCAGAGCGTCCCGGCGGTGTCGATGATGTCGTCCGTCATCACGGCGACCTTGCCGGCGACGTCGCCGATCACGCCCGTCACCTTCGCCTGGTTGTGGCCGGGCCGCTCCTTGTTGAGGACGACGAGGCCGCCGCCGATCATCTCCGCGAACTTGCCCGCGAGCTTCGCGCGGCCGGTGTCGGGCGCGACTGCCACCCGCTCCACGTCGGGGCCAAGGTAATCGCGGACGTGCTGCGCGAACATCGGCACCGCGACCATGTGGTCGACCGGGATGCGGAAGAAGCCCTGCACCTGGCCCGCGTGCAGGTCCATCGTGATCACGCGGTCGACGCCGGCCGTCTCGAGGAGATCGGCGACGAGGCGCGCGGTGATCGGCTCGCGCGGCCGCGACTTCTTGTCCTGGCGCGCGTAGAAGTACCAGGGGATCACGGCCGTGATCCGCTTCGCGGAGGCGAGCCGGGCCGCGTTGACCAGGATCAGGAGCTCCATCAGGTTCTCGCCGATCGGGGACGCCGCGGTCTGGACGATGAACATGTCGGTGCCGCGCACCGAGTCCTCGAAGCGCAGGTAGGGCGAGCCGTCGGCGAAGACGGTCCGGTCGACGTTCGTCAGCTCGACGCCGATGTGGCCGGCGATCTTGGCAGCGAGCTCCGGGTGCGAAGAGCCCGCCACGACCGAGAGTCGCTTCTGCGGAGTCAGCGACTGGGCGCGGCCGACTCCGAGCTGCGGCGTGGGCGTGGCGCTCCTGGCCTCGAGACCGGGCAGCGCCAGCTCAATCGTCCCGCTTTCCACCTCGCCCCTCCTTGTTGACCTGTCGCGGTGCGAAGCCTGCGAGCGCGTTGTCGGGGACGTCGTCGGTGATGACGGCACCGGCCGCCGTCCACGCATCGTCGCCAACAGTGACCGGAGCAACGAACATAGTGTCCACTGCTACGCGGACGTTGCTCCCGATCGTCGTCTTGCCCTTGGGCTGGCCCGATCCATGCGGAAAGTTCGCCGTGATCGATCCTGCGCCGATGTTCGTCCCCTCTCCGATCTCTGCGTCGCCGATGTAGGCGAGATGCGGCACCTTGGTCCCCTCGCCGACTCTCGCTTTCTTCATCTCCACGAACGTGCCTGCCTTCGAACGCGGGCCGAGCACCGTTCCAGGGCGAAGGTAACAGAAGGGCCCGACCACCGCTTCGGGGCCGATCTCGGCATCGATCGCGACCACGTGCGAGCCGATCTCTGCGCCTGTGGCCACCCGCGTCGAGCCGCGGAGCGACGTGAATGGATGGAGGATCGCATCTGCCTCGAGCGCCACGCCGGGCTCGATCCAGGTCGTCGCGGGATCGAGGATCGAGACGCCCGCGTCCATGTGGGCCCGGTTGATCCGGTCGCGCAGCGCGGCCGCCGCGGCAGCGAGCTCGGCGCGCGTGTTCACACCCTCCGTCTCGGCCGGGTCCTCTGCGACGTGAGCGACGACGCGCTCGCCTCGGCCGACGAGGTCGCGCACTGCGTCGGTGAGATAGAGCTCCCCTTGAGCGTTGTGCGGGGCGAGCCGGTCGAGAGCCGGCCAGAGCAGGTCGGCACGGAAGACGTAGATCGAGGAATTGCACTCCCCGAGCGCGAGCTGCTCCGGAGTCGCGTCGACGGCTTCCACGATCGCCTCGACCGCGCCGTTTGCGCCTCGAACGATCCGGCCGTACGCGCGGGCGTCCGCCGGCTCGAAACTGAGCACCGTCGCGGCGGCGTCCTCGCGTCGATGGGTCTCGACGAGCTGCTCGAGCAGGGTCGTCGTCAGGAGTGGCGTGTCGCCCGAGAGGACGAGCAGATGGCCGGCCCCGGTCCCAACCGTTTCACGCGCGGAGCGGACCGCGTCACCGGTCCCGAGCGGCTGCTCCTGGACCGCAACCGCGACATCCCCGAACTCGCCGCGGCTCTCGGGCGACGCGATCACGACGAGCGGAGCGGCTCCGAGCGGCCGGGCACTCTCGAGCACCCAGTCGACCATGCGCCGGCCGAGGATCGGATGCAGGTGCTTCGGCACGGCCGAGCGCATGCGGGTGCCGAGCCCACCGGCCATGACAACGGCTGCGAGTGAAGTGTCGGTCACGGGATGACTGGGGCGCCAGGATTCGAACCTGGGATCACGGGACCAAAACCCGTTGCCTTACCACTTGGCCACGCCCCACGGTTCGGGGGGCACATCCTAGATGACCGACCATCTAACGTCGGTCGCGGAGCAGGAGGACGAGCGCCACGACAGCGGCGACGACCAGCGCGACGATCGCAAACGCGGTCAAGACGAGCGCCAGCGCCGGCACGAGGACGACGGCGAGCTGTGAGACGGCGAGAATCCAGGATCCCTCCCGGATCTCCTCTCGCTGCGCCGCACGGCCGCGCAGCACGTAGAACGCGATCGCGGCGAGCGCGATCACGACGATGATCCACCACTCGATCGCTCCGACGAGCACGAGTACGCCCTCGACTACGGCCGCGATCAGGGCGATCTTGAGGCGGTTTTCGCGCAGCGCGCGCCCGAAGCGCGTGCTGCGGTGCTCGATCGTCAGCTGCCGCTCCACGTCACGAGCGTAGCGTCCGGCGTTCACCCGTACCAGGCGGGAACTGTCAGCCACGTCCGCGCGACGCCGCGGAGGGCCCGGCGGGCCGCGTCGGCAGGGCGGCGGTGGTGGAAGAGACCGTAGACGGCCGGGCCTGCGCCGCTGACGTCGGCTCGGAACGCGCCCCGGCGGAGCAGCTCGGCGGCGAGCGGCGACGACGCGAGGTCGTTCGCCGGCAGCGCGGCGAGATCGCGCGGGCGGCGGACGGCCGCGAGCGTCCGCTCGAGCCGCGCCCGCCGCTCCTCCCAGCCGTCGGCGCCCATTCGCTCGTCGAAGCCGCGGTAGACGTCGGCGGTGGAGAGCTTGACGGCTCCGTGCGGGAGCGCCAGCACGACCCAGTAGTCCTGCGGCAGGTCGAGCGGCGCCAGCTCCGCCCCGTCACCGCGTCCGAGCTGGGGCCCGTCGGCGAGGAAGAAGGGGACGTCGGCCCCAATCGTGCCCGCGAGCGTGCGCAGCTCGTCCGGCGCGAGCGACCGGTCGAGCATCGCGTTCGCGAGCCGGAGCGCCGTCGCCGCGTCGGAGCTGCCGCCGCCGAGCCCGGCCGCCACCGGGATCCGCTTCGTGATCGTGGCGCGCCAGCGCGGCTCGACGCCGGCGGCGTCGGCGAGCGCGGTGAGCGCACCGTGGACGATCGTGTCGCCGGGGAAACCCGAGACGGCGAGCGTGGCGGCGGGAGCGATCGTGATCCGGTCGCCGAGATCCACGCGCTGCAGCACCGTCGCCACCTCGTGCTTGCCGTCGTCGCGGGTCGGCCCGACGACGAGAGCGAGGTTGATCTTGGCGGGGGCCGGCGCCCTCGTCACAGCGCCTCGGCGAGCGCGACGAACTCGGCCGGCTCGAGCGCCTCGGCCCTCGTCTCCGCCGGGCGCCCGATCGCCTCGAGCGCGGCGGCGCCCTGTTCTCGCGGCGCGAGCCCGGCGAGCGCCAGCGAGTTCGGCAATGTCTTGCGCCGGTGCGCGAACGACGCCTCGACGACTCTCTTGATCCCGTCGAAGCGCTGCGGCAGCGCGGTGCGCCTGAAGGCGACGAGCGCCGAGTCGACGTTCGGCGGCGGCCGAAAAACGGTGCGCGCCACGGGATGGAAGCCGGTCCGGCGCGCGGCGAGCTGGACGAGCACCGAGACGGCACCGTACGCCTTCGTCGAAGGCTCGGCGAAGAAGCGGTCCGCGACCTCACGCTGCACCATCACGCACCAGAGCTCCAGTGCGGGAAGCCCGGCGAGGCTCTCCGCGACGATCGGGGTCGCGACGTTGTACGGCAGGTTGGCGACGAGCTTCGTCGCGGCCGGCTCGAACGCGGCGAGGTCGAGCTCGAGCGCGTCGCCCCAGTGGAGGTCGACGTTCGGGCGCGCCGCGAGCGCTGCGAGGTGCGGCTCGAGCGAGCGGTCGAGCTCGACCGAGTGCACGTGGGCGGTCCGGTCCGCGAGGAAGCGCGTGAGCACGCCGAGGCCCGGTCCGATCTCGAGCGCCACGTCGCCCTCCTCGAGCTGCGCAAGGCGGCCGATCACGGCGAGGATGTTCTCGTCCGCGAGGAAGTGCTGGCCGAGCCGTTTCTTGGGACGAACGCTCACGGCAGGCTGAAGGCGGCGGTCGCGTTCGCGTCGATCAGCGTCGCCAGCTCGTCCGGTTCCACGCCGCGGGCTGCCGCGAGCGCGGCGACCGTGTGGACCACGTGCGCGGGCTCGTTGGTGCGGCCACGAACGGGCTGCGGCGCGAGGTAGGGGCTGTCGGTCTCGGCCAGGATCCGGTCAGCGGGCACCTCGGCGGCGGCGGCACGCAGCTCGGATGCCTTCGGGTACGTGACGTTGCCGGCGAAGGAGAAGTACCAGCCGCGCTCGAGGCCCGCAGCAAGCAATCCGGGCTCCGAGAAGCAGTGCATGACGACCGTCCCGCCGTGACCGCGCAGGAGTGATTCCGTGTCCGCGTTCGCCGAGCGCGTGTGGACGACAACGGGCAGCTCGAGCTCGTCGGCGAGCACGAGCTGCGCCTCGAAGAGCCGGCGCTGCTCGGCCTGCCGGTCGGCCCCGTAGTGGTAGTCGAGCCCGGCTTCTCCGACCGCGACGGCGGCCGCGTGTCCGAGCAGCCCGCGCAGCTCGTCGACCCGCTCGGCCTCCTCGCTGCCGGCCTGGTGCGGGTCGATGCCGAGCGCGGCGTAGACGCCCTCGTTTTCCTCGGCGATCGCGAGCGCCGCCCGGCACGAGTCGATCCCGGTGCCGATCGTGACGATCCGCGTCACGCCGGCCGCCCGTGCGCGAGCGACCGTCCCGTTCGCGTCCTCGAGCGCGTCGAGGTGCGCGTGCGTGTCGATCACGCCGCGTCGCTCGCCTTCGGCTCGCTCCCGCGGGGGATCCGTCACGCCGCGGCGGCGCGCTCCATGCGCTCCAGCTCCTCCGCGACGACCTGCTCCGGATCGAGCTTCGCGAAGAGCGGCTTCGGCTCGCGCAGCGGTCGCCCCGGCGGAAGCTCGGTCGGTTTCCAGGCGCCCGCCGAGGCCGTGTAATCCCCGGTGAGCACCGTGTAGGCAGGGGCGTCGCCCTCCCGGACCTGCTCGAAGCGCAGCTCGCCTGCGAGGGCGTCGTCGTAGCCGAGCAGCTCGTGGAGCGCCTGCGAGCTGAAGGGCAGGAACGGCGTGAAGAGGAGCTTGAGGTTGTCGACGCACTGCAGCACGACGTACAGGACCGTCCCGGCGCGGGCGCGATCCTCCTTGACCGTGGCCCACGGCGCCTCGTCGCTGACGTACTGGTTGACGAGGCTCGAGAGTCGCATCGTCTCCGCGAGCGCCGCCTTGAAACGGGCGCGCTCGATCAGGTCTCCGACGGTTCCGAAGCCCGCTTGGACCGCCTGGAGGACCGACTGGTCCTCCGCGGTGAGCTCGCCGGGCTCCGGCACGACGCCGAAGTTCTTGTACGCGCTCGTGAGCGATCGGTTGACGAGATTGCCCCAGTTGGCGACGAGCTCGTCGTTGTTGCGCCGGACGAACTCGGCCCACGTGAAGTCGGTGTCCTGCGTCTCCGGCCCGGCCGCGGTGAGGAAGTAGCGGAGCGGATCGGGGTCGTACCTGCTCAAGAAGTCGCCGACATGGATCACGACGCCCCTGCTCGTGCTGAACTGGCGGCCCTCCATCGTCAGGAACTCCGAGCTGACGATGTCGTACGGCAGCTGCAGCTCTCCGCGTCCGGCCCCGAGCTCGCCGCCGCCGCCGTACCCGAGCAGCTGAGCAGGCCAGATGACGCTGTGGAAGAAGATGTTGTCCTTGCCCATGAAGTAGTAGTGCCGGGCCTCGGGGCTCTGCCACCAGTCGCGCCACGCGTCAGGCGTATCGCGATTCCGCGCCCACTCGATCGCGGCGGAGAGGTAGCCGACGACGGCGTCGATCCAGACGTAGATCCGCTTGTTCTCCTGCTCCTCGTAGCCGGGCACGGGAACGCGCACGCCCCAGTCGAGATCCCGGGTCACCGGTCTCGCCTTGACTTCTTTCAGGTACTGCAGCGAGAAGTTCCGGACGTTCGCGCGCCAGTGCCTCTGCTGCTCGATCCAGTCCGCGAGCGGCTCCTTGAAGGCAGGCAGGTCGAGGAAGAGGTGCGTGGTCTCGCGGAAGACAGGTGCTGATCCGTCGATCCGAGACCGAGGATCGATCAGATCCGCCGGGTCGAGCGGGTTGCCGCAGTTGTCGCACTGGTCGCCGCGCGCGTCCGGGAAGCCGCAGATCGGGCACGTTCCCTCGATGTAACGATCGGGCAGCGTCCGGCCCGTGGCGGCGGAGAACGCGCTCGTCGTCGTCCGTTCGAAGATGTAGCCGTTCTCGTACAGCGTCCTGAAGACGTCGCGGACGACCCGGTGATGGTTGTCGGTGGTCGTCCTCGTGAAGAGGTCGTACGACAGCCCGAGGCGACCGAGGTCCTCGCGGATGATCTCGTTGTTCTGGTCGGCGAGCTCACGCGGGCTGACGCCCGCCTCGTCGGCGGCCACCATGACCGGCGTGCCGTGCTCGTCGGTGCCACTCACCATGAGCACGTGATCCCCGCGCAGGCGGTGGTAGCGGGCAAAGATGTCCGCAGGCACGCCGAAGCCGGCCACGTGACCGATGTGTCGCGGGCCGTTCGCATACGGCCAGGCGACCGCGACCAGGATCTTGCGGGGCTCGCTGCGCGGCTCGGGCTGGCTCATCGACGCCCATGATACGAGCGTCGTCCCGCACGGCTTGCTCGCGCGCTCGCCGTCGTCGGCGCAGGAGAACGAGGCCGGCGCAAGGCGCGGCAGTCACCACCGCGGCGAGTGCAGCGGCCGCGAGGGCGAACGGGAACTTGGGCGGCTCACCGGTGCCCGGGACGGCCACCTGCGCCGGCGTTGGCGTCTGCGCTCCGTCCACGGGCCGCGCGGCGTCTCGCGGCACGCTCGTGAGTACTGCGGCGGCGTCCGAGCGGGGGCTCCGGATCGCCGGGCTCGTCGGAGTCGTCGTCGGAGTCTGCCTCGACTGCGGGCGCACGATCGACCGTGACGTCGACTCCGGCCGCACAGCGTCGAGCCGCAGCCGGCATCGGCTTCGCAGGCGTCCGTGCTGCAGGGCGCGGAGCACGCTCCAGGGCCGGCTGAGCCGGAGGACGACGCCGCGTCACGACGTTCGCAAGGGGCGTCTCGGCTGCACGGTCGGACTCGCACGGGCGCCGTGACGACCGGTCGCGTGCGGTCGCCCCTCCGCGTCGGGACTGAAGGCGCCACGACCGTCACCGGCACCGGCGGCGTGGGCGCCGCCGGCTCGCCGGCGACGGCGGGCGGGGGCCCGACGTGCACAGGCTGCTGGGTGGCCGTTGGCTCCACCTCGACGGCAGGGGATTGCGCCGCCGGTCCCGGCGCGGGCACCGCCGCGGGAGCCGGCTCCAACACCGGCACGGGAGGCGGCGAGGTCGCCGCGGCAGGCTCGGGCGGGCGTGGCGGGAGCAGCCCGAGCGGGTCGACGTATCCCTCTGGCTCCGAGGCCACACGGACGCCGAGATGAACGTGCGGCGACGGGGTGACCGCGTCGTCGCTCGCGCCGACGACCCCGACGACGTCGCCCTCCGCGACGACGTCGCCCCGTGCCACCTCGGCCGAGGCGAGCTGGAGCAGCGTCACGGCGTAGCCGGTGTCGGTCTGGATCGTGACCGCGCGACCGCCGTTGGGAACGGCGCCGGCGAAGGAGACGGTGCCCGCTGCCGGGGCGGCGACGGAGGCACCGAGCTCGGCGCCGATGTCGACGCCGCGGTGCTGCCCGCCCGCGTACGGGTCGGGGCCGAGCGAGAACGGGCGGAGCACCTGGCCGGAGACGGGCCAGGTCCAGGCGGTTGCGGCGGGCGCGGCCGCGAGCGCCGCCGCCAGGAGAACCGCGAGAACGAGCACACGCCGCATGAGACCGCCTTCGTCGTCGAGAAGAGCAACTACCGACGACGCTAGCGGCAGGGTTCAGCGCGTTTTCAACGATTTCTCGTACAGAGTGTTACGGGAAATGCGCGTCAGGCGGGCGACGACGTCGGCGGCCCGACGGCGCGGCAGTCCTGCCTGGACGAGCTCGACGACGGCGGCGAGCGCATCCTCTTCATCGGTGTCGCGACGCTCCACGCCCGCGCCCGCGCCGACGACGAGCGTGATCTCCCCCTTCGGCGGCTCCCCGAACCTGGCGGCGACCTCGGCAGCCGTCCCGCGTGCCACCTCCTCGAAGCGCTTCGTCAGCTCGCGACAGACGGCTACCGGCCGGTCCGGCAGCGCCGCCGCGAGCGAACGGAGCGTCGCCGGGAGCCGCTGCGGCGACTCGAACGCAACGGCCGGATGCGGCCAGGCGGCGAGCTCGGCCCACACGGCGGCGAGCGCCTGCTCGCCCCGCGGCAGGTAGCCCAGAAACTGGAACCGCTCCCCGGCCAGCCCGCTCGCCACGAGCGCTGTCTCGACGGCGGACGCGCCCGGCAGGACCGTCACGGGCACGCCTGCTTCGAGCGCCGCCGCGATCAGCCGGGCGCCGGGGTCGTTCACGCCGGGAAGACCGGCGTCGGAGACGAGCGCGATCCGTGCTCCCGCCTCGAGCCGCGGCACCAGCTCCTGCGTCCGCTTCGCCTCGTTGTGGCGGTGGTAGCTGAGCAGGGTCGCCACGACGCCGTGGCGATCGAGCAGCGCCCTCGTCCGGCGGGTGTCCTCGCAGAGGACGAGCTCGGCCTCGGCGAGCTCGCGCAGGACCCTCAGCGTGACGTCCTCGAGGTTTCCGATCGGCGTCGCGCAGACCGCGAGCGGCACTACGAGAGCCTCGAGCGCGAGCAGCCCGGCGCCGACCAGGCCTGCATCGGACCCGAGCTCGGCCGCGACGATCCGCAGCCCCGCACGCGCCGGCTCGAGCGCCTCGCGGCGCGCGACCTCGAGCGCCGGCGGGAAGAGGAACCTCGACGCGGCCAGCCCGAAGCCGCCGCCGACGACGACGAGCTCGGGCGAGAAGATGTTCGTGAACGTCCCGATCGCGGCGCCGAGCAGGCGGCCGATCTGTGTCAGCGCCTCGATCGCCGCCTCGTCGCCCGCCTCCGCCCGGTCGACCAGCAGCTCGGCCGTCGCGCCCTCCCCCCAGAGCGCGATCGCGGCACGGTCGGCAGCGTTTCCGGAGGCGACCGCTTCCAGATGCCCGCGGCCGGTGCACGTGCCCTGGCAGGGCGGCCCGTCCGCGACCACGACCGCGTGCCCGAGCTCGGCCCAGCCGCGATAGAGCGCGCCGTCGAGCGACGACCCCGCCGCCCACGCCGGTGCCGAGCGTGAGCATGACGAGGCTGCGCCTCCCCCGACCCGCGCCGAGCTTCCACTCCGACAGCGCCGCGACGTTCGCATCGTTCTCGACGGCGACCGGGACGCCGAACCGCGGGCGCAGCTCGTCGGCGAGCGAGACGTTCCCGAGTGGGATGTTGATCGAGCCGAGCACCCTCCCGTTGGCGCGGTCGAGCACGGACGGAACGCCGAAGCCGATCGCGCCGAGCCCGTCGCCGGCGAGCGGCTCGATCGCGGCCGCGATCCCGTCGAGGAGCTCCTCCTGGGACCCGGTCGGCGTCGGCACCTCGCGGCGATCGAGGACCCGGCCCTCGCCGTCGATCGACCCGGCGAGGATCTTCGTGCCGCCGAGATCGACGCCGATGACTCGTTTGGCGCTCACAGGCCGCGGCTACCATACCCGGCCGGATGGCGGACGGAGAAAAGCCCTACCGGGTCTACAAGGGCGGCCGGGTGAGGGGCAAAGTGCCGTCGACGCCCCGCCCGGAACGCCAGAAACGGACGGACGACCGCCCCGCCGACGCGCCGGGTCGCCCACGCTGGGGGCGGAGGGTCGGGATCGGCGTGCTCCTGCTCGTACTGCTCACCGTCGTCTGGCTGGTCGCGGGCTTCCTCTCCTTCCGCAGCGGCGTCGAGGACGCGAACGCGCGCCTGCCGAAGGCCGTCGAGGCGGGCCTCGCGCCCCAGGACGGCCTCCTGGCCTCGAAGCCGTCGCTGATCCTGCTGCTCGGCACGGACGGCGACTCGACCGCAGCGAGGGCGGATGCGCGCCGCTCGGACTCGATCCTGCTCGTCCGCACCGACCCGGGACGGAACCGGCTCTCGTACCTCTCGATCCCGCGGGACCTGCGCGTCGACATACCCGGCTTCGGGCCGAACAAGATCAACGCCGCGTTCCAGCTCGGCGGCCCGACCCTGACGATGCGGACCGTCCGCGCGCTCACGGGGCTGCAGCCGAACCACGTCGTCATGGTCGACTTCGAGGACTTCCGTAGCGTCATCGACGCGCTCGGCGGGGTGGAGGTCGAGGTGCCGAAGCCGATCCTGTCGAACCGCTTCGACTGCCCCTACGCGACCGAGGCCCGCTGCCAGGAGTGGCAGGGCTGGCGGTTCGAGAAGGGCAAGCAGACGATGAACGGCCAGCGCGCCCTGGTCTATTCGCGCGTGCGCGAGAACCGGCTCGACCCGTCCGAGAACGACCTCACCCGCGGGGAGCGGCAGCAGGCGGTCGTCTCGGCGATGACGGACAAGCTCGTCGGTCCTGGCACGTTCCTCAAGCTCCCGTTCATCGGCTCCGACCTCGCGAAGCCGCTCACGACCGATCTCTCGGCCGGACAGCTGCTCCAGCTCGGCTGGGTGCGGTTCCGCGCCAACGCCGACCGCGCCCTCCACTGCCGCCTCGGCGGCGAGCCGTCGATCGTTGGAGGCGAGTCGGTGCTGATCGGCTCGGAGGAGAACAGCTCCACCCTGGCGATGTTCACGGGTCAGTCCGCGCCGCAGCCGCCCCGGCCGGGGACGACGTTCGGCGCGGGCTGCAGGGTCGGCAGCGGGGTCTAGCCCTGCCGCTCCCGGACCTGGCGGCGCTCTGCGGCTGGGACGAGCGACTCCGCCAGGTGCCGACTGACCCCGCTCCGATCGAGCGGGCGGTCGAGCTCGCGCGAGCCGAGCTCGCCGCCGCCTCGGACCCGCGGGAGCGATGCCGGTTACACGGCTACCTCGGGAACGCCGCGCGGCTGCTCGGACGTGACGAGGAGGCGCTCCGGGAGCTCGGCCGCAGCCTCGAGCTCGCCGGCGAGCTGGGCGACGCCCGCGCACGGACGATCGCCGCGGTCCGGCTCGGTGAAGCGCACCGCTGCTTCGACCGGTTCGCCGAGGCCGAAGCGTGGCTCCGCCCCGCCGTCGACGGGCCACGGGACCTGCGGGATTTCGCCCTCCAGCACCTCGGCAAGACGCTGCTCGACACGGGTCGCAGCGACGAGGCTGTGCAGGCGCTCGAAGCGGCCCTCGAGCTCCGGCTGGCGAAGGGCGATGCGTCGCTCGTCGCGTCGACCGAGCAGGCGCTCGCGCTGGCGCGCGCGAGCAGTTCCTAGTCGGTGGCCGCGGCCTTCTTCTCGCCGCTCTCGGACTTCTTGTCCGAGGAGGAGTCGCCCGCGCCGTCCTTCGCTGCGTCGCCTTTCTTACGCGAGCCGCGGCCGTAGTCGGTCGTGTAGAACCCCGAGCCCTTGAAATGGACCGAGACCGGGTACAGCACCTTCTCGACGGGGCTCTTGCCGCACACTTCGCACCGCTCTGCGGGCGGGTCCGTCATCCGCTGGAAGAGCTCGAACACGTGCCCGTCGGGACAGCGGTACTCGTAGATCGGCATGGCGGCGAACGGTAGCAGCGACAATCGACAGAACTCAATGAGCGATACCGTCGAGACAACGCGGATCGGGGCCCGTGAAGGCGCTGCTGTGCGCGCCTGGGTCGAAGCGCACTGGTTCCCGCTCGGCGTCGCCGCGATCACAATCGCCAACGCCGGCTTCCTCTTCCACCAGCTGCTCGCCTGGCCGCCACACGAGGACGAGGCGCTGCCGCTCTTCGTCGGACGCCACCCGCTCGGCGAGCTCTTCCAGGTCGTGCTCGAGGAACGCGGCGGCGCGCCGCTCCATTTCCTGCTCGCCTGGGCGGTCGCCCACCTCGACCTCGGGCTCGAGGGGCTGCGCGCGCTCTCGGCCGTGTTCGCGGTCGCGAGCCTGCCGGTCGTCGCCCTGCTCGCGGCGCGGCTCGGAGGGCGGCTGCGCGCGCTCTATGCCACCGCCGTCGTCGCGGCGAGCTGGACGTTCCTCTTCCACGGCGTGTACGGACGGATGTACAGCCTCTTCCTCTTCACGAGCGCGTTGTCGTACCTCGCGCTGCTACGCGCGCTCGAGCGCGGCGGACGCACGGCGTGGTCGCTCTGGGCGCTCGCGGTTCTCGCGACAGTGGCGACGCACCCGTACGGAGCACTCGTGCTCGCGTCTCAGGGAGCCTTCGTCGTCGCCGCGCGACGCGACCGGCTGCGTGAAGCCCTCTGGGCGTTCGGAGCCGTTGCAGTGCTCGGGATCCCGTTCTGGCTCACCGACCTCGTTCTCGCGGGCCGCTTCGACGCGGGCGTTTCCGGGGACGGGCGCATCGACGTCCTCGAGTTCGTCTGGCACGCCGCCGGCGACTTCACCGCCGGTTTCCCGGTGCTGCCGGCCGTGCTCGTCGCGGCCGCGGCGGGGCTCGCCGTGCTGCCCTACCAGACCCGCGTCCTGACGGCGTGCGCCGCGATCGTGCCGCTCGTCGCGCTCGTGGTCGCGCGCAGCACAGGATCGCCCGAGACCAGGCACCTGATCTTCCTGCTCCCGTTCCTCGCCCTCGCCGTGGGAGCAGGCCTCGGCAGGCTCGGCCGCGTCTGGGGCGGCGCGGCGCTCGCAGCGCTCGTCGTCTCGCAGGTCGCCTGGGCCTGGGACCGGACGCCCGAGCTCTTCGAATGGGAGCCTGACGTCCGGCAGGAGGCGCGCGCGGATGCCGCCGCCTACCTCGCCGCGACGACGCGGCCGAACGACGTCCTCCTCGGCTACGACCCGCTGTTCATCCAGGCGTGGGAGCAGCGTCCGGACTTCCCGCTCGTCGTGCTCCCGCGTGCGGACGCGGACCTCGCGCTCCACAACCTCCTCGATCTCGAGCGACCGCTCGGGCACGGCGTCTGGGTGCTCGACGCGAGCAAGACGACGAACGCGGAGCGCTCGCTGGAGATCCCGCTCGTCTCGCCCCGGCCCGCCTCGGCGTTCGAGGTGCAGGACTTCGGCCCGTTCCTCGTCATCCGCACCCGCGCTCCCGTCGTGACGCCCGAGCGGTACCTGCTGCGCGCAGGCCAGGCGATGCTCGTCGGCAAGCGGCTCTTCCTCGGCGACGCCGATATCAACCTGCCGACGACCGAGCGCGCCGCGCGGGCGCTCCGCGGCTACGGGGCAGACCGCTCGCTCTCGACGAGCTCGCGGTAGCAGGGAGCTTCCTCGAACGCTGCGAGGCCGGCAGGAGTCTCGCGCTTCCGCTCCTTCGGCCGCAGGCGCCGCGCGGCGGCGATCGCGGCGGAAGCGCCAACTGCTGCGCCGACGAGGAACGAGCGCGTGCGCGAGCGGCGTGACTCACCGTCCATGGGAGGATCCTAGGCGTGATCGTCTCGCTCGGCGACCTGCTCCTCGACGTGATCGTCCGCCTGCGCCAGCCCCTCGCGACGGGCGCCGACGCCGACGCGACGACGCAGCTGGGCCCCGGAGGCCAGGCGGCGAACGTCGCCGCGTGGGTGGCCGAGCTGGGCGGGAAGGCGCGCTTCGTCGGCAAGCGGGCGGACGACGAGGCGGGTGGGATCGCCAGGCACGGTCTCGAGGCGTATGGAGTCGACGTTCGCGGTCCCGTCGTCGAGGGCCGGACCGGCACGATCGTCTCGCTCGTCGCCGCCGACGGCTCGCGCACGATGGCCTCCGACCGCGGCGTTTCGCCCGAGCTCCACGCCGACGAGCTCGACCCCGCCTGGCTGGACGGCTGCAGCCATCTCCATCTCCCCGGCTACTCGCTCCTGCGGGCGCCGATCGACGAGGCGGCGCTGCGCGCCGCGGAATCGGCGCCGCGGCTGAGCGTCGATCTCTCTTCCTGGAGCGCGATCCGGGACTTCGGGCCGGAGCGTTTCCGCAGCGCGCCTCGAGGCGCTCCGGCCGGCGATCGTGTTCGCGAACGAGGACGAAGAACGGATCCTGGGCGGGCCGCTCGAGGGCTGCGAATGGGTGCTGAAGCGGGGCCCGCTCGGCGCCCGCTTCGGCGGGCTGGAGTTGCCGGCGGTCGCGGCCGACGTGCTCGACACCACCGGAGCCGGGGATGCGCTGGCCGCCGGGTACCTCGTCGGCGGTCCGGAGCTCGCCCTCGCCGCCGCGGCGCGGTGCGTCGCGAAACTAGGCTCGATGCCGTGAGAGATCTGATCCGGGTCTCGGACGAGGTCGCACACGCGCTCGCGGACCGGGAGGCCGTGGTCGCGCTCGAGACGACGCTCGTCGCCCACGGCTTCCCGCCCGGCGAGGGCGTCGCGGTTGGGCTCGAGAGCGAGCGGCGCGTGCGCGACGCGGGCGCCGTGCCCGCCACGATCGGCGTCCTCGACGGCCGGCTGTGCATCGGCCTGTCCGAGGAGGAGCTGGACCGCTTCACGCCCGACGCCCGCAAGGTGGGCCCGCGCGACCTCGCTGCCGCAATCGTCCAGGACACCGTCGGCGCGACAACCGTCGGCGGCACGCTGGCGGCCTGCCGGGCGGCCGGGATCGGATTCATGGGCACCGGCGGGCTCGGCGGCGTCCACCGCGGCTTCCCGCATCCCCCTGATGTCTCCGCCGATCTCGGGGAGCTCGTCCGCACCGAAGCGCTGATCGTCTCCTCCGGAGTGAAGTCGATCCTCGACGTGCCCGCGACCGCCGAGCTCCTGGAGACACTCGGCGTGCCTGTGCTCGGCTTCCGCACCGACGACCTGCCGCTCTTCTATACCGCGCACGGCGGCCCGCCCGTGTCGGCGCGGGTCGAGTCGGCGCGCGAGGCTGCGGAAGTCGCGCGCGCCCACTGGCGGCTCGGCCGCCACACGTCGATCCTGCTCGGGCGTCCGTCCGACGACAGCCTCGACGATGTCGAGCCGTTGATCGCACAGGCGCTCGCCGAGGCGGACGAACAGGGCATCATGGGCCAGGCCGTGACCCCCTTCGTCCTCTCCTACCTGCACCGCGAATCCGGCGGACGCACGCTCACGGCGAACCGCGAGCTGATCGCGGCCAACGCCCGCCTCGCGGCGGAAGTCGCTGTCGCCTATGCCGCTCTTTGATCGCGTCAAGGACCTGACGCTCGCCGTCGACCGGGTCGAGCTCGAGCACCTCTCCCTCCCGCTCCGGCACCTGACCCGGCGGACGACGGTCGTCCACCTGCACGGCGGCGGGCACGAAGGGGTCGGCGAGGACGTCAGCTACGAGGAGGAGCTGCAGCTCGCTTTCACGGAGGACGCCCTCCCCGAGCTCGCGGGCAAGCACACGCTCGAGAGCTTCTCCAGCCTCGTCGCGGGCCAGCCCGGCTACCGGCCTTGGGGGCTCGAATCCGCTGCGCTCGACCTCGCGCTCCGCCAGGCGGGCCTCCCGCTGGCGGAGGTCGTCGACCGCAACTCGGAACCGGCCCGCTTCTGCGTCTCGCAGAGCGCGGTGAAGGAGTTGCTCGCGCTCTACCCGGAGCTCCGCTTCAAGCTCGACGCGAGCGACTCGTGGACGGACGAGGTCGTCGCCGAGCTCGCCGCCACCGGCGTGGTGGACGTCGTCGACCTGAAGGGGCTCTACGAGGGCGAGTGGGTCGACGCGACGCCGTCGGCCGAGCTCTACGGTCGTGTCGCCGAGGCCTTCCCGGACGCCTGGCTCGAGGACCCGCGCGTGAACGAGGAGACGCGCCCCGTGCTGGATCCTCATCGTGACCGGATCACGTGGGACTTCCCGATCCATTCCGTCGCAGACGTCGACGCGCTCCCGTTCGCACCGCGCTGCCTCAACTCCAAGCCGTCCCGTTTCGGCTCGGTGCGAAACCTCTTCGACTTCTACGACGCATGCGCCGAGCGCGGGATCGCGCTCTATGGCGGCGGCCAGTTCGAGCTCGGGCCTGGCCGCTCCCAGATCCAGCACCTCGCATCGCTCTTCCACGCCGACGCGCCGAACGACGTCGCGCCGAAGGAGTACAACGCGGGCGGGCCACGACCGGGGCTGCCGCAGAGCCCGCTGCCGCCGCCCGCGCGCGAACCCGGCTTTCGCTAGCCGCTGCTACGAGTCGAGCGTGCCGAGCAGGGTATCGATCTCGATGAGCTCGAGCGACTGCAGCTTCGCGCTGCCGCGGGCGCCGAGCGCGAGCGAGACCTTCGCCACAGTCGCCGCGTCGGGCGCCTCGACGATGTTGACGAAGTCGTACTCGCCTAGCGTCGCCCACTGGTGGAGCACCTTCGCTCCGAGCTCCTCGACGTCGGCGTTCACCTGGCGCAGGCGGGCCGGATTGGCCTTCAGCGTCTGGACGCCCTGCGGCGTCAGCGTCGTCAGCATCAGATAGGTCGGCATCAGCGCCTCCTCTCTCGGGGGCTCGATCCTACTCTGGCCGCCTGGTCGACGTAGAGCAATGCCCCGCCGAGGAAGAGCAGCGGCGAGACGACGAGGTCGGCGAGGAAGAGCGCGACGCGAACGGTGTTGTCGGCCTGGCCGCGGAGGACGAAGGCGAGCGCGAACCTCGTCAGGAAGAACACGATCACGAGCGTCGCGAGCGAGCCGAGCGCGTGGACGTAGTCGGTGCGGCAGAGCTCGACCGCACGCCGCAGCGCCGCCCGAGCCGGAAGATCCTCGGCGATCACGACGGGGACGACGAGCCCGACGAGCGCGAGCCACGCGACGGACAGGATCGCGTAACCAGGGAGAAGAACACCGCTGCCGGCAGGAAGACGATCGTGCCGAGGACGAGCGCCCGCGCCCAGGTGGCGCGGCTCGGACGGCCACCGGCGACGAGCGCCGACGCCCACGCGAAGGCCAGCGTGAACGCCGGGGCGGCCGAGGAACAGAACGAGGATCCGCCCCGGGACGTGCGATGTCGCCGGCCGCGACGTCGGCGACCGCGACCGGGAGCCCGAGCGGGAGCGTCCGCAAGAACGCGCTCGCCGTACAGCCGGATCGACTCGGCGACGAGCTGGCCGACCGTGCGCGTCTCGGGCGGGAGCGGCGGTGGCAGCGTCCCGCTCACCGAGCGGACACCGCGGCCACGAGCGACGGCAGCGTCGCCGCCAGCAGCGCGAATGCGTCGTCGAAGCGCCAGCGCGCGCGGTCGGGCTCGTCGATCTCGTTCGAGACCACGCGCGCCTCGACCGCCGGCACGCCGGCGAGCTCGCAGGCGCGAAGGACGGCAAAGCCCTCCATCGCCTCCACGTCGAAGCCCCGGGCGCCGCCGACCCGGGCGCTCGTCCCGATCGGCCGGACGGGCGCGTCCGGAAAGGCGGCACGGAGCCGATCCAGCAGCTCGGTGTCCGGAAGCGCGCGGTCGGGGACGAGCGGCGCGTCCGCGTCGCAGTAGACGGCCTCGGAGCCGAGCACGAGCGTCAGCGCGTCGAGCCCGCGCGCACCGGCGATCCCGACGTGCAGGACGGCCTCGGGGCGTTCCGCGGCGAGCGCGCGCGGCCGTCGCGGCCGCGGCGTCGACCGGCCCGATCCCGCACGCGAGCGTGCGTACACCCGGCACCGGCGCGAGCTCCCGCTCGGTCGCGGCCACCACGAGGACGCCCGAGCCGGCCAAGTAACAGTCTGTTACTTGGTGTCGTCCAGCTCGGCGGCGAGCTGCTCGGCCTCGTCAACGAGCACGCCGATCGCGTCCAGGCCGGCAGCCCAGAAGCCCGGGTCGCCGATGTCGAAGCCGAGGCGCGACGCGAGCTCGGCCGGGGGCGCGGAGCCGCCGGCGCGGAGCAGGTCGAGATACGGCTCGACGAGCGAGTCCCCCTCGTCGAGATAGCGTCGGTAGATCGCCAGCGAGAAGAGGTAGCCGAACGCGTAGGCGTAGACGTACCCCGGCACGCCGATGAAGTGCGGGATGTAGCTCCACCAGCAGCCGTAGTCCTCCGTCACCTCGACCGCATCGCCGAGCATCCGGCGCTGCTCGGTCGACCAGAGCTCCGAGAGGCGCTCCACGGGCAGCTCGCCTTCTTCGCGTCGAGCGGTGTGGATCGCGTGCTCGAAGCGGTTGAGCGCGATCTGCCGGAAGACGGTCGAGACGGTGTCGTCGATCCGGCCGACGAGGAGGTCGAGCAGCGCGTGTGGATCGTCCTCCCGCTCCTTCAGCTTGTCGAAGGTGAGCGCCTCGCCGAACACCGACGCCGTCTCGGCCAGCGTCAGCGGCGTCCGCGCGTTGAGCAGCCCGAGCTCCTGCGCCAGCGAGCCGTGCAGCCCGTGCCCGAGCTCGTGCGCGAGCGTGAGGACGCTCCGACGCTCGCCCGCGTAGTTCATCAGCACGTAGGGATGGACGTCCGGCACGAGCGTGGCGCAGAAGGCGCCGAGCATCTTCCCCGGCCGCACGGCCGCGTCGATCCAGCGGCGCTCGAAGAAGTCACCGATGACGTCGCCGGCGATCGGCGAGAAGCCGTCGAACGCCTCGAGGACGATGTCGCGTGCCTCGTCCCATGCGATCGTCCCGCCGACCTCCTGGAGCGGTGCGAACCGGTCGAAGTCTTTCAGCCGCGGCAGGCCGAGCAGGCGCGCTTTCAGCGCGTAGTAGCGCTGCGGGATGTCGTACCGGCCGACGATCGCGTCGACGAGGCTCTGCGCCGCTTCGTCCGGGATCTCGTTCGCGAGGTTCCGCGACGAGATCCAGGTGTCGTAGCCGCGCAGGCGGTCCTCGATCGAGCGCTCGTTGAGGATCGTGTTGAGGACGTACCCGCGGGTGCGCACGCCGGGCCGAAGCGTCTCGGTCACCGCGGCCGCGACGCGGGCGCGGTCGTCCTGGCTCGTCAGCCGCGAGAGCCGCGCGAGTGCCTCGTCGAGCGAGAGGTCCTCGCCGTCCAGCGAGACCCGCAGCTCCGAGAGCTGCTGATCGAAGAACCGGTCCCAGGCGCTGACGCCCGTGACGGCCTTCTCGGCCGAGATCCGCTCCTCGGGCTCGGTCAGCTGGTACGGCTTGTAGCGGCGCTCAGAGCGGAGGACCGAGGCATAGCGCTCGAGCGCCGGGTCGGCGAGGAGTCGCTCCGCCGCCTCGTCGTCGAGCTCGCTCCACTCGAGGTCGAAGAAGAGGAGCTCGGTCTCGATCCGCGTGTTCCGCTCGCGCACCCTCTGGACGAGGGCGCCGCGCGCCTGCTCGGAGGCGTCCGCGGCCTGCCGAAGCCGAGCGTATGTCTCGACGCGCGTCGCGACGGACTTGATCCGCTCGAGCTCGGCAACCGCGTCACTCAGCTCGGCGGCGGTGAGCTCGCCGAGCCGGCCGCGGTAGCGCTCGCGGAACGCCTGCGAAGCTTCGAGCTCCTCGTCGAGCTCGGACTCGATCCTGGGATCGTCGGGCCCGTCGTAGAGATCGGAGAGGTCCCACTCGATGGCTTCGGCGCCGGTGGCGAGGGTGCTCACGGACGAGAACCTACCTACCGATGGACGCGACGTGATTTAGTTCCCCCTCGTGGCGGGGATGAGGCCTGAGGACGTCTACGAGCTGACGGGGGTCACCGACCCGCGCCTGCGTCCGGGCGGCGAAGAGGTCGCGTACGTCGTGTGGTCGATCGACAAGGACGCGAACGAGTACCACCAGTCGATCTGGCTCGCGAAGACGGACGGCTCCGAGCCGCCACGCCGTTTCACCACCGGCAAAAAGGACGCGCAGCCGCGCTGGTCGCCGGACGGGAAGAAGCTCGCGTTCATCTCGAAGCGCACCGAGGACGAGAAGGCTCCCCGCCAGCTCTACGTGATCCCGGCCGACGGCGGCGAGCCGCTCTGCTTGACCGACCTCAAAGAGGATCCGGGCGAGGTCGCCTGGTCACCGGACGGGACGCAGCTCGTCTTCTCGGCCCGCGTGCGCGACGAGGCCTACGAGGAAGAGGACGACAAGAAGCGCGCGCCGCGACGCTTCAAGCGGCTCCTCTTCAAGCTCGACAGCGTCGGCTGGACGGGCGACCGGCGCAAGCACCTCTTCGTCGTGCCCGCCGACGGCTCAGCCGAGGCGAAGCAGATCACCGACGGCGACTACGAGGACTCCGAACCGACCTGGACACCGGACGGGAAGAGCCTCGCCTTCAGCTCGGCACGCGGCGACGACTGGGACATCGAGCTACTCGGCGACATCTACGTGGTTCCCGCCGAGGGCGGCGAGCCGAAGCGCCTGACCGCCGGCGACAGCGAGCACTTCGCGCCCAGCTACTCGCCGGACGGGAAGCTGCTCGCGTGCAAGTGGAGCCCGGGCGGGTACGACTTCCCGCGCCACTCACAGATCGCGGTCGTGGACCCGGAGACGGGCGGCGACCGGCGGATCCTGACGGCGTCTCTCGACCGCCAGTGCAGCCCGTACCCGGATCTGCGGGAGCCCATCTGGGACGGCGACTCGATCGTCTTCGGAGTCGAGGATCACGGAAACGTGCACCTGTACAGGGTCTCGCCGGACGGAGGCGAGCCGGAGCTCGTCGTCGACGGCACGATCGTCCTCTCCGGCTACGACGTACGCGACGGCGTGGTCGTCCGGTCCGGCACGACGTCACCGAACCTGAGCGAGCTCTACGCGGACGACACCCAGCTGACGTCGGTCGGCAAGGGGTTCGCCGAAGGCCGCGAGCTCGTCGCGCCGGAGCGCTTCACCGCCGTCTCGAAGGACGGCTCGGAGGTCGAGGCGTGGATCGTGCGGCCGGCCGGCTTCGAGGCGGGAAAGACCTATCCCGTCCTCGTCAACATCCACGGCGGCCCGTTCACCCAGTACGGCAACGGCTTCTTCGACGAGTTCCAGGTCTATGCGGGCGGCGGCTACGCGGTCGTCTACTCGAACCCGCGCGGCTCGTCGGGCTACTCCGAGGACTGGGGGCGCGCCATCATGGGGCCGGGCGAGCTCGGGCCGGGTTGGGGATCGGTCGACGTCGAGGACGTCATGGCCGTGACCGACACCGCGCTCGAGCAGTTCGACTTCTGCGATCCGGAACGGGTCGGCGTGATGGGCGGCTCGTACGGCGGCTTCATGACCTCGTGGATCGTCGGCCACACGAACCGCTTCAAGGCGGCGTGCTCGGAGCGAGCCGTGAACAACTTCGTCTCGATGTACGGCTCCAGCGACATCGGCTGGGTCTTCAAGGGCTACCACGGTGCGTTCGTCCACGACGCCGTCGACACATATCTCCAGATGTCGCCGTGGACCTACGCCAAGGACATCGAGACGCCGCTCCTGATCCTCCACTCGGAGAACGACCTGCGCTGCAACGTCGAGCAGGCGGAACAGCTCTTCACGACGCTGCGGCTGCTGAAGCGCGACGTCGAGCTCGTCCGGTTCCCGGCCGAGAGCCACGAGCTGACGCGCTCGGGCAACCCCGCGCACCGCGTCGCGCGCTTCGAGCTCCTGCTCGACTGGTTCGACCGCTACCTCAAATAGAGCGCCGTCCGTAGCGGACATGATGGGTCCTGGCCCCGTCATGTCCCGTTGGTACGGCTGACCGCACCTGCGAACACCTGCGCGCCGCATTCCGCCGGGAGCGCCGGTCCGCGAGCCTAGAGCCATGTTGAACGGCGACCACCGAGGCCTTCCCTACGCCACCGCCGGCACCCCTCTCCCCGCCGGCGTGAAGGGCACCCGCGCCTCCCATCCCCTGTCGCCGTCCTTTCTCCCTGCCTGATCCGGACATGCCGGGCTCTGACCCCGGCATGTCCGAACGCGCCCTGAGAGAATGAGCCGGTGAGCTTCACGATCTTCCACGCCGGCGAGCTCGAGTGGCAGCCGCGCGGCGAGAACGACCCGCGCCTCGTCGCGCCGCTCTCCGACGCGATGACGAGCTCGCGCGCGAACCTCTTCCGTTACCCGCCGGGCTCGGTCGGGCGCCGCCACATCGACCCGATCCAGGAGGAGGTCTTCGTCGTCCTCGACGGGACGCTCACCGTCCACCTGGGCGAGGGCGACGACCCGGAGCGGCACGAGCTCGCGAAGGGGAGCGTCCTGATCGTCCAGCCGGGAACCGCGCTCCAGCTCTCGAACCGACACGAGGACGAGCTGCGCCTCTTCATCGTCGGCGCCCCGCCGGAGCGGGGCGAGGCGACGTTCCTCGAGCGGGTCGACTAGGGAGCGGGGCGCTCGGCCGACGCCGTCGCGCCCCGTCGGCGGGAACGTGCGCGTCTAGACTCGCGGTGATGGCTGCGTTCGACGACGTGCGCGCGCTCGTGCCGCGGCGGATCTGGGACGGGATCACGGCCCGGGCCGTCCACGGCGAGCGGCTGACGCTGGCGGTCGTCGAGCTCGAGCCGGGAGCGATCGCCGAGGAGCACAGCCACGAGCACGAGCAGCTCGGGATCGTGCTGCGCGGCTCGCTCCTCTTCCGGGTCGGCGACGAAGAGCGGGACCTCGGCCCGGGCGAGACGTGGGAGATCCCGTCCAACACGCCGCACCGCGCCCAGGCGGGCGCCGACGGAGCGACCGTCCTCGACGTGTTCGCACCGACGCGCTCCGAGTGGGCGGAGGGCGAGCCGGGCGAGCCCGGCCCCGGCCGCTGGCCCTAGTCGCGCTCAGGCGCTGGCGATCTACACCGCTGCCGGCTCGCCTGCGAGCTCGAAGACGAGCTCGCCGTTCTGGGCGTCGACTCGGATCGTGTCGCCCTCGGCGAAGTCGCCGGCGAGCAGCCGCGCGGCGAGCGGGTTCTCGACCAGCCGCTGCAGGGCCCGCTTGAGCGGCCGGGCGCCGTAGGTCGGGTCCCAGCCCGCCTCCGCGAGCACCTCCTTCGCCGCGTCGGTCAGCTCGAGCGAGAGCTTCCGCTCGGCCAGCCGCGCCCGCAGCCGCTCCAGCTGCAGCTCGGCGATCTCGCCCAGCTGCTCGCGCGAGAGCGGCTCGAAGACGACGATCTCGTCGATCCGGTTCAGGAACTCGGGCCGGAAGTGGTCCCGCATCTGCTCGGCCGAGCGGATGTTCGACGTCATGATCAGGACGGTGTTGCGGAAGTCGACCGTGCGGCCCTGACCGTCGGTGAGGCGCCCGTCGTCGAGCACCTGCAGGAGCACGTCGAACACCTCCGCGTGCGCCTTCTCGATCTCGTCGAGCAGGACGACCGAATACGGGCGCCGGCGCACCGCCTCGGTCAGCTGCCCGCCCTCGTCGTAGCCGATGTAGCCGGGCGGCGCCCCGACGAGGCGCGAGACCGTGTGCCGCTCCTGGTACTCCGACATGTCCAGCCGCACGAGCGCCCGCTCGTCGTCGAACATGAACTCCGCGAGCGCGCGGGCGAGCTCGGTCTTGCCGACGCCCGTCGGGCCGAGGAAGACGAAGGAGCCGATCGGCCGGTCGGGATCCTGCAGCCCTGAGCGGGCGCGCCGGAGCGCGTTCGAGACCGCCTCGACCGCCTCGTCCTGGCCGACCACGCGCCGGTGCAGCCGCTCCTCCATGTGGATCAGCTTCTCGGTCTCGCCCTCGAGCAGGCGCGAGACGGGGATGCCAGTCCAGGAGGCGACGACGGCGGCGACGTCGTCCTCGTCGACCTCCTCCTTCACCATCGGGTCGGCCGGAGCCTCGCGCTCGGCGAGCTCCTTCTCGAGAGCGGGCAGCTCGCCGTACCGGATCTCGGCCACGCGCTGCAGGTCGCCCGCCCGTTCGGCGCGCTCCGCCTCCATCCGCAGCTGGTCGATCCGAGTCGTGATCTCGCCGATCCGGTCGAGGGCTCCCTTCTCCTCGGCCCAGCGCGCCGCGAGCTCGGAATGCCGCTCCTTCGCGTCGGCGAGCTGACGCTCGACCGGCTCGCGCACGTCCTTGGACTCCTTCCCCATCGCGGCGAGCTCGATCTCGAGCTGGCGAACGGCGCGATGCGCCTGGTCGAGCTCGAGCGGCGAGCTGTCGATCTCCATCTTCAGCCTCGACGCGGCCTCGTCGACGAGGTCGATCGCCTTGTCCGGCAGCTGGCGGTCGGAGATGTAGCGGTCGGAGAGTACGGCGGCCGCGACGAGGGCGGCATCGCGGATCCGCACGCGGTGGTGCGCCTCGTAGCGCTCCTTCAGGCCGCGCAGGATCGCGATCGTGTCGGCGACGGACGGCTCGCCGACGAAGACCGGCTGGAAGCGGCGCTCGAGCGCGGCGTCCTTCTCGATGTGCTTGCGGTACTCGTCGAGCGTCGTCGCCCCGACGGCGCGCAGCTCGCCGCGGGCGAGCATCGGCTTCAGCAGCTGGGCCGCGTCGACGGCGCCCTCGGCCGCGCCGGCGCCGACGATCGTGTGCAGCTCGTCGATGAAGAGGACGATGTTGCCCTCGGCGTTCTTGATCTCCGCGAGGACGGCCTTCAGCCGCTCCTCGAACTCGCCCCGGTACTTCGCGCCGGCGAGGAGCGCCCCGACGTCGAGCGCCCAGACCCGCTTCCCCTTCAGCCCTTCGGGCACGTCGCCGGCGACGATCCGCTGTGCCAGTCCCTCGGCGATCGCGGTCTTGCCGACACCCGGCTCCCCGATCAGGACGGGGTTGTTCTTCGTCCGGCGCGAGAGCACCTGGATCACGCGCCGGATCTCCTCGTCGCGGCCGACGACCGGGTCGAGCTTGCCCTGCTCGGCCGCCTCGGTCAGGTCGCGCCCGAACTTGGAGAGCGCCTGGTAGGTGCCCTCGGGGTCCTGGCTCGTCACCCGCTGGCCGCCGCGAACCTCCTTGATCCGAGCGAGCAGCTCCTCGCGCGGGACGACATCGAGCGCGAGCAGCAGGTGCTCGGTCGAGACGTACTCGTCCTCGAGCTTGCGCGCCTCGTCGAACGCCTTGTCGAGCACGCGCGAGAACGCCGCGCCGGCGGCAGGCTGCTGCGAGGCGCCCTGGATCGCCGGCTTCGCCTGCAGCTTCGCCTCGGTCTCGGCGCGGAGCACAGCCGGGTCGGGGACGAGCTGCTGCACCAGCTCCTGGTCGAGGAGCGCGAGGAGGAGGT
This sequence comes from uncultured Gaiellaceae bacterium, assembly GCA_963802765.1. GTDB lineage: Bacteria > Actinomycetota > Thermoleophilia > Gaiellales > Gaiellaceae > Gaiellasilicea. Next base: position 367,489 of record CAWDJZ010000007.1, on the reverse strand, counting down.
GCTCGGGGTAGAGCTCGGGATTGCCGTTTCGGCGCGCGAGCTCCTGGGCGGCCGCAACCGCCTCCTGGCTCTTGACAGTGAGCTTCGAGAAGTCCATCAGTGTGGTGCCTCCGGATGCCGGGCGGGCTCGTAGACGACGACTTCCCGCCTGTACGAGCGGTGCACCTGGCGGATCTGCTCGCGCAGCTCGCGCTCGAGCCGCTCGGCCCGGGCGCGCTGCTTGCGCAGCTCGTCCTCGAGCCGGAGCACGTGCTCGACGCCGGCCAGGTTCAGCCGCAGCTCGGTGGTCAGACGCTGGATCACGCGCAGACGGTCGAGATCCGCCTCGGAGTAGAGGCGCGTGCCGCCCGGTGTGCGGCCCGGTCGCACGAGCCCTCTCGCCTCGTACATGCGCAGCGTCTGCTGGTGCATGCCGACGAGCTCGGCGGCGATCGAGATCATGTAGCGCGGGCGGTCAGGCATCAGCCGCCCACCTTCCGCAGCTCCTCGAGCAGCTCGCGCTCCCGCTTCGACACCTTCTGCGGCACCGTGAGCCTGAGCCGGGCGAGCAGGTCGCCCTTGCCGCCGCCCTTGAGCTTCGGCGCGCCGCGGCCCTTGATCTTCAGCAGCTTGCCCGGCTGGGAGCCGGCAGGCACCTTGAGCGAGATCGGGCCGTCGGGCGTCGGCACCTCGACCGAGGCGCCGAGCGCGGCGTCGGCGTAGGTGACCGGAACGTCGACGATCAGGTCGGCGCCGCGGCGCTCGTAGAGCGGCGAGGGCGCAACCCGCGTCACGACCCAGAGATCGCCGGCCGGGCCACCGTGGCGGCCCTGCTCGCCCCGCCCCTTCAGGCGGATGCGCGTGCCGTCCTTGGCGCCGGCGGGAATCTTCACCTGGAACGTCTTCTGGGCCCGCTCGCGTCCCGCGCCGCGACACGTCTTGCACGGCTTCTCGATGATCGTGCCGTTGCCCCGGCAGCGTGGGCACGGATGCGAGAGCGAGAAGAGGCCCTGCGAGTCGGAGACGACGCCGCGGCCGCCGCACTGGGGGCACAGGACCGGCGCGGTTCCCGGCTCGGCGCCCGTGCCGCCGCACGTGTGGCACGCGGTCTCGACCTCGGTCCGCACCGGGACCTGCACGCCGGCAAGCGCGTCCTCGAACGAGACATGAACCTCCGTCTGCAGGTCGGCGCCGCGTTCGGGTTGCGGACCGCGCCGGCCGCCGAAGCCGCCGCGCCCGCCGAAGATGCCGCCGAAGAGGTCGCCGAGATCGCCCAGGTCGAAGTCCTGGAACTGCGGGCCCGCCCCGCCGCGCCCGTTCGCCGTCCCGAACGCGTCGTATTGCTTGCGCTTCTCGGGGTCGGAGAGGACGTCGTAGGCGCCCTGGATCTCCTTGAACTTCGCCTCGTCGCCACCGCTCGCGTCGGGATGGTGCTCGCGCGCGAGCTTCCGGTACGCCTTCTTGATCTCGTCGGCGGAGGCGTTCTTGGCGACGCCGAGGGTGTCGTACAGATTCGTCATCTCGTTACTCGGCCACGATCACCCGCGCCGGCCGCAAGACCCTGTCGCCGAGCCGGTAGCCCTTCTGGAGCACCTGCAGCACCGAGCCCTCCTCGACGCCCTCGCCCGGCTGGGCGAGGAGCGCCTCGTGGACGTGTGGGTCGAAGGCGCCGTCCGTGTCGATCTCGGAGAGGCCGTGCCGCTCCACGAGCCCCACCAGGGAGCGGTGCACGAGCCGGACGCCCTCCTCGAGCTTCGCCTCCTCGTGCTCGGACGCGGCCTCGAGCGCCCGCTCGAGGTCGTCGAGCACCGGCAGGAGCTCGTGCAAGAGCCGCTCGTTCGCGCGCTGGAAGAGCTCGGTCTGCTCGCGCGCGACTCGCTTGCGGTAGTTGTCGAAGTCGGCCGCGAGGCGCAGGTAGGCGTCGTCTGGAGCCGGCGCGGACTCCTCCGCTGCCGGCTCCTCGGGCTCCTCCGCCGACGGCTCGACGGCTCGTCCTGCTCGTCCTGCTCGTCTTGCTCGTCCTCGAGGCGCGGCTCGAGCGGCTGGTCGGTCACGACGTCTTCGCCTCTTCCTCGTCGATCACCTCGTAGTCGGCCTCCTCGACGACCTCCTCGTCGGCCGCGCTACCGTCGGCGCCGCCGGCAGCGGAGGCCTGCTGCGCCTGCGCCGTCGCCTGGGCGTACATCACCTCGGCCAGCTTCGTCGCCGACTCGTTCAGCGCCTCGGTCTTGGCGCGGATCTCGCCCACGTCGGACGACTCGAGCACGCCGCGCAGCTCCATGATCCGTCCTTCGATCGTCGAGGCGTCGGCCTCGTCCAGCTTGTCGCGGTGCTCCTTGAGCGTCTTCTCGGTCTGGTAGGCGAGCTGCTCGGCGAGGTTGCGCGCGTCGGCGAGCTCGCGCAGCTTGTGCGCCTCCTCCGCGTGCGCCTCGGCGTCCGTGACCATCCGCTGCACCTCGTCCTCGGACAGGCCCGAGCCGCCCTCGATCTTGATCTGCTGCTCGTTGCCGGTGCCGAGGTCCTTGGCGGTGACGTGGATGATCCCGTTCGCGTCGATGTCGAAGCCGACCTCGATCTGCGGCATGCCCCGCGGCGCCGGCGGGATGCCGACGAGCTGGAACTTGCCGAGGGTCTTGTTGTAGGTCGCCATCTCCGACTCGCCCTGGAGCACGTGGATCTCGACCGACGGCTGGTTGTCCTCGGCGGTCGAGAACGTCTCCGCCTTGCGGGTCGGGATCGTGGTGTTCCGGTCGATCAGCTTCGTGAAGACGCCGCCCTTCGTCTCGATGCCGAGGCTGAGCGGGGTGACGTCGAGCAGGAGCACGTCCTTGACCTCGCCCTTGAGCACGCCGCCCTGGATCGCGGCGCCGACGGCGACGACCTCGTCCGGGTTCACGCCCTTGTGCGGCTCCTTGCCGAGCAGCTCCTTCACCTTGTCCTGGACGGCGGGCATGCGGGTCATGCCGCCGACGAGGACGACGTGGTCGATCGCCGAAGCCTCGACGCCCGCGTCGGCGAGCGCCTGCTTGGTCGGCCCGACCACGCGTGCGAGCAGGTCGGCCGTGATCTCGCCGAGCTTCGCGCGCGTGAGCTGGAGGTCGAGGTGCTTCGGGCCCTCAGGCGTCGCAGTGACGAACGGCAGGTTGATCTGCGTCGTCATCGTCGAGGAGAGCTCGATCTTCGCCTTCTCGGCCGCCTCGTACAGCCGCTGCAGCGCCATCCGGTCGGCCGCCAGGTCGATCCCCTGATCCTTCTTGAACTCGGCCACCATCCAGTCGACGACCGCTTTGTCGAAGTTGTCGCCGCCGAGGTGGTTGTCGCCGTTCGTCGCCTTCACCTCGTAGACGCCCTCCTCCGACAGCTCGAGGATCGAGACGTCGAAGGTGCCGCCGCCGAGGTCGAAGACGAGGATCGTCTGATCCGAGCCCTTGTCGAGCCCGTACGCGAGCGCGGCCGCGGTGGGCTCGTTCACGATCCGGAGCACGTTCAGGCCGGCGATCTTGCCGGCGTCCTTCGTCGCCTCGCGCTGCGCGTTGTTGAAGTAGGCCGGGACGGTGATGACCGCGTCCGTGACGGGCTGGCCGAGGTACGACTCGGCGTCGGCCTTCAGCTTCTGGAGGATCATCGCGCTGATCTCCTCCGGCGCGTACTCCTTGCCCTCGACCTCGACGCGCGCGTCGCCGTTCTCGCCCTTCGCCACCTCGTAGGGGACGATCGTCATCTCCTCCGAGACCTCGTCCCACTTGCGGCCCACGAAGCGCTTGATCGAGAAGATCGTCGCCTGCGGGTTGGTCACCTGCTGACGCTTCGCGGGCGCGCCGACGAGCCGCTGCCCGTCCTTCGTGAACGCGACGACGGACGGCGTCGTGCGGCCGCCCTCGGCGTTCGGGATCACGGTCGGCTCGCCGCCCTCGAGCACCGCCATGCAGCTGTTCGTGGTGCCGAGGTCGATTCCGATTGTCTTTGCCATCCTGGTGTCGCTCCTTGCTAGTGGTTTCCCTGGAAGAAAATCTGAGTGCCTTTATAGCAGATCCTTGCCTACCGAAACACGCCGATCAGGACGCCGCCGACGACGACGAGCGCCGCCCCGCCGACGAGCCGTGGGCCAACGCGCTCGTGGCGGCGCAGGAAGAGCGCGGAGAGCGCGACGCCCCAGAGCGACTCGGTCGCGACCAGCGGTGAGACGACCGACACACGGCCGCGGTAGTACGCCTCGAAGAGGCAGACGTAGGAGAGGCCGAAGAGGACTCCGGACGGAACGAACGTCAGGAGGCCGGCAGTCGGAAGCCGTCGGCGTGTGACAAGGAGCCAGACGGCGACTGTGACACCGCCGGCGAGGAGCGTCGCCGCAGCGGCAAGGGCCGGCTCGACCTCGGTGTCGAGCGAGAGATGCCGGACGAGGTTGTCGCGGACGGCGAAGACGATCGTCGCCGCGAGCGCGAACCCGAGCCCGATCCACTTCACGTGCTCCGGCCGTCCCGGCTCGCGGACGAGCAGGATCCCGCCGACGACGATCAGGACCGCGCCGACGAGCACGCCTGCCTTCGCCGGCTCGTCGAGCAGGACAAGCGCTATCGCCACGGAGAAGAGCGGCGCCGTCCCGACCGTCACCGACGTTCGCGACGGGCCCGCATCGCGGATCGCGAGCGTGAACAGGACCTGTGAGCAGCCGGGCCCGAGCACGCCCGCGAGCAGGAAGGGCCACACGCCCTCGAGCACGACGTCCCCGGCTGCGACGAACGGGATCGTGACGGCCAGCGCAGGGACGATCGTCAGCAGCGCACCCGCCTCGGCGTCCGGCATCCGTACGAGCGCGAACCTGATCGCGACCGTCATCGCCCCGAAGAGCGCGGCCGAAGCGAGGGCGAGCACGACCGCGTCCACCGCCGAGACGCTACAGCGACTACGATCCGCCGCCGTGACGGACCCGCGCGTCTCCCAGCTGGCCGAGCTGATGGTGAGCCGGTGCCTGGACGTGCAGCCCGGCTGGCAGGTCTCGGTCCGGGCGACGCCGCTCGCGCGTCCGCTCGTCGAGGAGGTCGCCCGCGCGATCGCGCGCCGGGGCGCCTACTACCTGCCACGGCTCAACTGGGGCCCCGACCGCTTCCGCGTCGACCTGCAGTGGGCGCTCGAGGCACCGCTCGAGCTGCTCGGCGAGCTCCCGCCGATCGAGCGCTACGCAGTCGAGCACGAGGATGCGCGGTTGACGATCCGCGCGCCGGAGGACGTGCACGCCGGCTCCGAGCTCGACCCGGAGCGGCGCCGCCTGCTCCAGCAGGCGATGGGGCCGGCGAGCAAGCGGGCCCGGAGCCTCGACGTCCGCTGGGCGATCGTCGAGTACCCCACCCCGGCGGCGGCGGAGCAGGCGGGGATGACGCTCGACGAGTACACGGAGTTCGTCTACGACGCCTGCCTGCTCGACTGGGACGCGGAGGAGGAGCGGATGCGGGAGATCAAGGAGCGGTTCGACCGCGGCAGCTCGGTCCGCATCGTCGGCGACGGGACCGACCTCACGCTCGGGATCGACGGCCGCAAGGGAGTCGTCTCGGCGGGCTTCCGGAACATGCCTGACGGGGAGGTCTTCTACAGCCCGGTCGAGGACAGCGCGGACGGCGAGATCACGTTCGGCGAGTTCCCGGCCGTCTATCTCGGCCACGACGTCTTCGGAGCCCACCTCGCCTTCCGCGAGGGACGGGTCGTGGAAGCGTCCGCGAAGGAGGGCGAGGAGTTCCTCGAGCAGGTGCTTGCGACCGACGAGGGCGCCAGCCGCCTCGGCGAGCTCGGGCTGGGCTGCAACCCGCGCATCACCCGCTTCACCCGCAACGTCCTCTTCGACGAGAAGATCGCCGGCACCGTCCACCTCGCGGTCGGCGCCAGCTACACGTACACGGGCGGCACGAACGAGAGCGCCGTCCACTGGGACATGGTCAAGGACCTCCGCCCCGGCGGCGAGATCCATCTCGACGGCGAGCTCGTCCAGCGCGACGGGCGCTGGCTCATCTAGCAGCTGTTGAACCGTTTGCGGCCGTAGCTGCGAACACGCGTGGCGTAACCCCACTCCAAAGGAGGCTCACGCCATGCACTTCCTCACACGCAGTGTCGTCGCCGCGGCCGTCGTGGCGCTGCTCGTCCCGCTCGTCGCGCTCGGCGGCGACAAGCGCGGCCGTGATGACGACAAGGACGACCGCTCCAAGTCCCGGCTGATCTACGCGACGGACGACGCCGGGAATCTGCTTCGCTTCCGCGAGCGCACGCCGCAGCTCGTCCGCTCGAAGCAGATCACCGGCCTGCCGATGGGCGTCTCGCTGAAGGGAATCGACTTCCGTCCGGCAACCGCCGACCTGTATGCGCTCGGGAGCGACAAGGTCGTCTACAGGGTGAACCCGCGCACGGCGATCGCCGTCGCCGAGGGACCGGCGTTCGAGTTGATGGCGACCGCGCTCAACGGCGACAGGATCGGCTTCGACTTCAACCCGACCGTGGACAAGATCCGCGTCACGAGCGACGCGGACGACAACCTGCGGCTCGATCCCGACCCGGGCAGCCTGCTCGCGACCGACACGAAGCTGACGCCTGCGGATGTCACGGTCGTCGGCTCCGCGTACACGAACTCGTCGTTCGCCGCGTTCGCGAACCGGCCGGCCACGACGATGCTGTTCGCGTACGACACCTCGGGTCGCACCGACCGGGTCTGGCTGCAGAACCCGGCCAACGCCGGCACGCTCATGAACCCGCTCTCGCTCGAGCTCGACCTCGGAAGCGACGTCGGCTTCGACATCGCCGGGGCGGACAACCAGGGGTATGTCGCCGGCACGAACGCCGGACGTTCCGGCGCTCGGCTCTACACGGTCGACGTGACGACCGGGAAGACGCGCCAGCTGGGCCGGATCGGCGGCGGCAACGTCGTCGTGACGGGCCTCGCCGCCTGGCAGGACTCCTGACGGCGATCGCCACGGGGGCGGGCACTCACGCCCGCCCCCGGCGAACCGGACGGCACCCCGTGTGCGAACCCCTCGGTCATCAGTCGCGTGCTACCCCAAGCCGAAGCTGCGCCCACCGCCGCGCTCGACGAGGCCGAGCTGGTCGCCCGGCTGGCCTCGGGCGACCGCGACGAGGCGCTCGCCGCGCTGTACGACCTCTACGGGCCGCGCCTCTATTCGCTCGGCGTCCACTTGCTCCACGACCGCGGGCTCGCTGAGGACCTCGTGCAGGAGACGTTCGTGCGGCTGTGGCGCTCGGCGAGCCGCTACGACCCCGCGCAGTCGTCGGTGCGGACGTTCGTCTACACGCTCGCCCGGCGGGCGGCAGTCGACCTGTGGCGGCGGAGCTCCCGCGCCCCGGCCCCCACCGCGCACGCGCCCGAGACGGCCGACAGCATCGGCGGAGCGGCGTTCGACGACGTCCTCCTCCGGCTCGCCGTGGGCGAGGCGCTCGAGTCGCTCCCGCCGGCCCACCGCGAGGTGCTCGATCTCCAGTACCGCGGCGACCTGACTCAGCGCCAGGTGGCGGAGCGCCTCGGCATCCCGCTCGGCACCGTCAAGACGCGCACGCTCCATGCGCTGCGAGCGCTCTCGCGCGAGTTGAAGGAGCGTGGTCTCGTTGACTGAAACGAACGGCCACGTCGATCTGGGTGGGTACGCCCTCGGTCTGCTCTCCGCCGACGACCGGGTCCACTTCGAGGCTCACCTCGAGTCGTGCGAGGTCTGCCGCACCGAGCTGGAGGAGCTGGCGGGCGCCGCCAGGATGCTGCGCAGCGCCGTACCGGCGGTCGCCACGCCGCCCGGGCTCGAGCGCAAGGTGTTCAGAGCGGTGGACCGCGCAGCCGCGCCATCGCCGCCTGTGCCGCAGTCACCGAGACGCCGCAGGCGCCGTCCCGTGCTCGCGCTCTCGTTCGGTGCGGCCGCCCTTTCCGCGGCGGCCGCACTCCTCGTGCTCGCGATGCGCCCCGGCCCGACCGGCGCACTGGAGCTGCAGGCGGTCCTCGCCGGGACGAGCGGCGCGCGTGCCGAGATCGAGGTGCGCAAGACCGGGATCGGCCGCGTGATCGAGCTGCGCACGGACGACCTCGAGATCCTCCCGAGAGGCGCGTACTACGAGCTCTGGTTCGTCGGCCCCGGCGACGCCCCGGCGGCTCCGAACCGCATCTCCGCCGGCACGTTCCACCCGGACGAGAACGGCCGCTCGCACGTCACCTTCGCCGCCGCCGTCGACCCGGCGCTCTACCCGGTACTGAGCGTCACCGCGGAGCCGGGCGACGGCGACCCGCGCCCGACGGGGCCCGAGGTGCTGCGCTCTTCGCGCTGAGCGGGCTCAGGCCGCTCCGCGGCCGACGAGCCGGCGCAGCGTCCGCGCGGCCTCGGGCTCGGCGACGACGATGCCTGCCATGATCACGGCGCAGCCGCCCCAGCCGAGCGCGCCGAGCCGGTCGCCGGCGAGCCAGAAGCCGAAGATCCCGGCCCAGACCGGCTCCATTGCGAAGGCGAGCGCGGTCCCGGCGGCGCTCAGCCGGCGCTGCGCCCAGGTCTGGACGAGAAAGGCCAGCGCGCTCGCGAAGACCCCCGTCACGAGCAGCGCTCCCCAGACCGTCCAGCCGCGCGGCACCTCGACCTGGCCGAGCGCGACGGCGACGATCGCGAAGCCGGCAAAAGCGGCGAGCATCTCCGCCTGGGTGAAGGCGACCGCGTCGTAGCGCGGCGCGTAGCGCTCCATCAGCACGATCTGGAGCGAGTACGCGGCCGAGCCGGCGAGGACGAGCAGGTCGCCGACGGGGTCGCCGGCGCCGACTCCGGAGAGCATCGCCAGCCCGGCGACGGCGAGCGCGACGCCAAGCCAGACGGCCCGGCCGATGTGCGTCCGGAAGAGGACGAGGCCGAGGAGCGGCGTGAAGACGACGTAGAGGCCGGTGATGAAGCCCGCGCTCGAGACGGTCGTCCGCTCGAGACCCGCGGTCTGGAGCGCGTAGCCGAGCGCGAGCAGGAGACCGAGCGAGGTGCCGGCCGTCCAGCCCGGGCGCCCGAGCGAGCGCAACCGCCCGGCGGCCGGGACCGCCAGAACCGCCGACGCGATCGCGAACCGCACGGCCAGGAAGGCGAAGAGCGGATAGAGCTCCACCGCGTCCTTGACCTGGACGAACGTGAGGCCCCACACCGCGGTGACGGCGACGAGCGCGAGCAGGGCCGGCATCGCGCGAGACTAGAGTGCCGGCGCCATGCGCGTGCCGTCGCTGCTGCGCGAGGACCCCCGGTTCCGGCGCTTCTGGGCGGGTCAGACCGTCTCGCTGCTCGGCGACCAGGTCAGCCTGATCGCCCTCCCGCTCGTCGCCGTCCTGACCCTCGACGCGAGCGCGGCCCAGATGGGCTATCTCGTCGCCGCCGAGCTCGCGCCGAACCTGCTCTTCTCGCTCCACGCGGGCGCCTGGGCCGATCGCCGGCCCCGGAAGCGGCGGATCATGATCGCAACCGACCTCGGCCGCGCCCTTCTGATCGGGTCGATTCCGGTCGCCTACGCGTTCGACGCGCTCACGTTCCCGCACATGTTCGCGGTCGCGTTCCTGATGGGCGTTCTCAGCGTCCTCTTCCAGGTCTCGTACCTGCCGGTGTATGCCGCGCTCGTTCCGCGCCGGCGCCTGGTCGAGGGCAGCTCGATCATCCACGGAAGCCGCGCCCTCTCGTACGTCGCCGGGCCGAGCATCGGCGGCGTGCTCGTGCAGGCGATCTCTGCGCCGGTGACCCTCGTCGTCGACGCCTGCTCCTACGTCGTGTCGGCCCTGTTCCTGCAGCGCGTCAAGGTGGACGAGCCGACACCCGAACCGCCGGGTAAGGGCCACGTCGCCGCCGGCGTCCGCTGGGTGTTCGGCAACTCGATCATCCGGGCCGCGCTCGGCGCCACGGCGACGATCAACTTCTTCAACTTCGTCTTCTTCGCGCTCTTCATCCTCTATGCGACGAAGTCGCTCGACATCGAGGCAGGGACGCTGGGGCTCGTGCTCGGCGCCGGCGCCGTCGGGGGTGTGATCGGCGCGCTCGTCACCAACCGCATCGCACGCAGGATCGGGGTCGGGCCGGCGTTCGCAGTCGGCTGTGTCGTCTTTCCCGCGCCGCTGCTGCTCGTGCCGCTCGCCGAAGGGCCCAGGTGGGTGATCCTCGCGTGCCTCTTCCTCGCCGAGTTCGGCTCGGGGATAGGCGTGATGATGCTCGACATCACCGGGAGCGCCATCTCCGCTGCGGTGATCCCGGAGCGGCTGCGCTCCCGCGTCGTGGGCGCGTACACGGTCGTGAACTACGGCGTCCGCCCACTGGGAGCGCTCGCCGGCGGCGCGCTCGGGTCGTGGATCGGACTGCGCCCGACCCTGTGGATCGCGACCGCCGGCGCGCTCGCCGGGTTCCTCTGGTTGCTTCCGTCGCCGATCCTCGGGCTCCACGAGCTGCCCGAAGCGGAAGACACCGAGGGCGCCCTGGTGGAGGCGCCCTCGGTCGATCGCGTCAGAGCCTAGATCTTCCTGTCGAGCGACTCCTTGGCGTCACCGACGGCGTCCTTGGTCGACTCCCAGGCGTCGTCCGCCTCGTCTTTGGCGTCGTCCGCCTTGTCCTTGGCCTTGCCCCAGGCGTCCTGGGCCTGACCCTCCTTCTCCAGCTCCTCGTCGCCGGTCAGCTTGCCGGTGCCTTCCTTGACCTTCCCCTCGATCCGATCCTCGTCCACGACGACCCCTTTCCTCGGTTGGCAACGGGTCATTCCCTGCCGCGGCAGGTTCGAATCCTCTGCGAGCGGCTAGATTTCGTGCCGTGCGGGACATCCTGCCCACGCTCGCGCGCTGGCACGCCGACGGTCGCCGCGTGGCGATCGCAACGGTGGTGGAGCGCCGCGGCTCGGCGCCGCGCGACCCGGGTGCGTCGCTCGCGCTGAACGACCTCGGCGAGATCGCCGGCTCGGTCACGGGCGGCTGCGTCGAGCCCTCGGTGATCCGTGAGGCGCAGGAGGTGCTCGAGGGCGCCCCGGCGCGGCTGCGCGAGTACGGGATCGCCGACGACGACGCCTTCGAGGTCGGCCTCTCCTGCGGCGGCACGGTCGGGATCCTGATCGCCGCCCTCGACACCTCTCTCGTGCCTGCGCTCGACGAGGCCGTGCGGGAGGACCGGCCCGCGGCGCTGACGATGACCGCGAGCGGCGAGTCCGCGGGCGCACAACGGCTCCACGACGGCGCCGACGGCCCGGTTGCGCGCCTGCTGGCGCGCGGCGAGAGCGCGCTCGTCGATCTCGACGGCACGCCGGTCTTCGTGCATGCACTCGCGCCGCGGCCGGCCCTCTATATCTTCGGCGCGATCGACCACGCCGCCGCGCTGGCGCGTGTCGGCAAGCTGCTCGGTTATCGCGTCACGGTCTGTGACGCGCGGGCCCGCTTCGTCACGCCGGAGCGCTTTCCGCAGGCCGACGAGCTCGTCGTGGAGTGGCCCGACCGGTTCCTGCGCAGCGCGCCCGTCGACGAGACGACGGCGATCTGCGTGCTCACCCACGACGAGAAGTTCGACGTCCCGGCGCTGGTCGCCGCGCTCGAGACGCCCGCTGCCTATATCGGCGCGATGGGAAGCAAGGTCACGACTGCCGACCGCGAGGAGCGCCTCCGCGCGGAGGGTGTCGGCGACGCCGGGATCGCACGGATCCACGCCCCGATCGGGCTCGCGATCGGCGCACGCTCGCCCGAGGAGGTTGCGGTCGCGATCGGCGCGGAGATCGTCGAGGCCACCGCCGCCGCTCGGAGGCGGGCGGCGGCCGAGTCGGGCGTCGTCAGCGTGCTCGCCTAGGAGGGCTCGGACAGCGAGGGCGCCGTCGCCGGCGCCCTCGGAAACCACGGACGACCCGCGCCGCCTACTTGACGGTCAGAATCCCCTTCATCCCGCCGGCAGCGTGCCCCGGAAGCGTGCACAGGTAGGCGAACTTGCCGGCCTTCCTGAAGGTGACCCTCAACGTCGCCGTCTTGCCGGCCGCGAGCGAGGGCGTCTTCTTGCCGGCGATTTTGAAGTCGTGGGTGATCGTGCCCCTGTTCGTGACCTTGAACGTGGTCAGGCCCTTGGCGACCGTCCGCTTCGAGAGCGTGAACCTAAACTCGCTCGGCTTGCCGGCCGTGACGGCGACGGTCGTCGCCGTCTGCTGGGCGGAGCCGCCGAAGGCCGAGACCGCTGCGACGAGCGCCGCGAGTGCAGCCACCACGACGAGCAACGACCTCATCCGCAACGTGCGCAAAAGAAAACCCCCTCGTGTCAGCGAATCCGATTGCTGCGTTCCACGAGAATAGACGAACAGATGTCCAACATGTTGGACACGGCCGGGGCGCACGTCACAATGGGGTCCGTCGAAATGACTTCCTCGCACGATCCAGCGCTCGGGGCCGCGCTGCGACAGGCGCGGAACGCACGCGGTCTCTCGCTCGCGCAGGTCGCCGACGCGACGTCGATCTCGCGCTCGCTCCTCTCGCTGATCGAGACGGGCCGGAGCGACATCACGATCGGCCGGCTCGGCCGCCTGGCCCAGCTCTACGACCTCCGGCTCGCAGACCTCGTTCCCGAGCCGCGGCACCCGGATCCCGTCGTCGTGCGCGCCGACGACCGCCCGCTGATGCATTACGACTCCGAGGAGATCGACGTCGAGGTGCTCGTCCCGGAGGGCCCGCACGCGCTCCAGGCGCTGCTGGCGACGTACGCACCGAACGCGCACATGGAGGACTTCGTCGTGCAGCAGAACGAGCAGTTCGTCTACCTGCTCGAGGGGCGCAGTCCGCACCGAGTTCGCGGACGGGCGCGAGATCGAGCTCGGGCCCGGCGACAGCGCGACGTACATCTCCGGCGAGGGCGGCCACCGCCACGTCAATTTCGTCGACTCCGTCTCACGGATGGTGATCGTGATCCGCCGCACGCACGCTCGCTGATCTAGCCGCTACTGGCACACCGGCTCTGAGGGCAGCGTGAGCGCGCGAAACCGTAGACCGACTCGCCGTACGTTTAGATCGAGCTGACCACGCCCAGCCGGCGGATGCTGAGGGCGCCGTAGCCGATGCAGCGGCTCCACCGCAGCGCGCCGTAGATACGCTCGATCCGGTCGGCGGTGTCGCGCGTCGACCCCCGGCGGCTTGTGCTGGAGATTACGTGTCCAACCGGCTGGACAAAGTGCCACTTTCTCGGGACGCTTGCAGCGGCGCGCTACGCTCATGTCCATGACGCTGGACCGTCTCGGACGCCCGCTCCGTGACCTGCGCATCTCGGTCACGGACCGCTGCAATTTCCGCTGCGTCTACTGCATGCCGAAGGAAGCCTTCGGCAGCGACTACCGCTTCATGGACCGGAAAGAGCTACTGACCTTCGAGGAGATCGAGCGCGTCGCCCGCGTCTTCGTCGGGCTCGGAGTGAGCAAGCTGCGCCTGACCGGGGGCGAGCCCCTGGTGCGCAAGGACGTGGAGCACCTGATCGCGCTGCTCGCGCCGCTCGGAGCCGAGCTGACGCTGACGACGAACGCGTCGCTGCTCGCGGCGAAGGCGGAAGCCCTCGCGGCCGCGGGTCTCGACCGGATCACCGTCAGCCTCGACTCGCTCGATGACGAGACCTTCCGCGCCATGAACGACGTCGACTTCCCCGTCGCCAAGGTGCTCGAGGGCATCGACGCCGCAGCAGCCGCGGGCTTGCCGGTAAAGGTGAACGCGGTCGTGAAGCGCGGCCTCAACGAGCACGCGATCCTCGATCTCGCCCGCTACTTCCGCGGCACGGGCCACACGCTTCGCTTCATCGAGTTCATGGACGTCGGCGCCACCAACGGCTGGCGGCTCGACGACGTCGTCCCGGCGGCCGAGATCGTCGAGCGGATCGACGCCGAGCTCCCCCTCGAGCCGCTCGAGCCGCGCTACCGCGGCGAGGTCGCGAAGCGCTGGCGCTACCGCGACGGCAGCGGCGAGCTGGGCGTGATCGCCTCGGTCACCCAGCCCTTCTGCGGCGACTGCACCCGCGCCCGCATCTCCGCCGAGGGGCGCCTCTACACGTGTCTCTTCGCCGTGCGCGGCCACGACCTGCGCGCGCTCGTGCGCGGGGGAGCCTCGGACGAGGACGTCCGGGACGCGATCACAGCGATCTGGGGCAAGCGCACCGACCGCTACTCGGAGCGCCGCTCCGAGGCGACGGTCGGCCTGCCCAAGGTCGAGATGAGCTACATCGGTGGCTGAGCACACGCTCGAGCCGCTCTGCCCGTTCACCGGCTGCGAGCTGCTCGAGCGCGCCGACGCGATCGAAATCGAGGTGCATCGGGGCGAGCCGCGCCAGCTGCTCGGCGCGGTCGCCGACGCGCTCGCCGCCCGGGAGCACCCCGACGCCCTGGGCGAGAAGCTCGGCGCGGCGGCCAACGCGGTCTGGCCCGAGAGCGAGCGCGGAGACATCGCCGCGGACGATCGGCTGCCGCTCGCGGTCGCCTACCGCCTCTCGCTCCCTTATCTCGCGCGGCATCAGGCGGTCAAGGGTGAGCTGGCGAACGTGGAGCCGCTGCTCGAGCTCCTGACCGAGGAGGAGCTCGAGGAGCGGGGCCCCGCCCTGGCGCGCGCCGCCGTGCCGGCGCTCGCCGTCGACATCGACCTGCTGAAGGACGAGGGGTATCGCTACGTCGCCACGTTCCCGCCCGAGGGGTCCGAGGGCGTCGACGTCGTGGGCAAGGCCTCGGCTTGGCTGACGAGGCGCATGACCGTCGACGGCGACGACACTCGCCTCGCGATGCGTCGCTTCCTCGCGATCGTCGCTGAGGAGATCGAGGTCGAGCTTCCGATCGCCTCGGCGACGCTGGACCGGATGCTCGCCGAGCCGATGCCGGCCCACCCGCCGAAGGACCGGCCGTTCCTCTCGCTCGCCCGCGGCCTCGTCGAAGAGGCTGTCTCCGAGCGCGGCTTCCCCTGGTAGACGGAGGTCGGGGAACGGCCGCGACCGGCCGCTCCCCGACGCGTGCCTAGAGCTCCGCGATGGCCGCCTTCACGCGGGCGGGCGTGAGGGGGAGACGGCGGATGCGGGCGCCCGTGGCATCGAAGACCGCGTTAGCGACGGCCGCTGGAATCGCGGTCATCGCGTTCTCGCCCGAACCGGTGGGTGCCTCGTTCGGGCGATTGATCAGCGCGATCTTGATCTCAGGAAGCTCGGTGAACCGGAGCACCTGGTAGCTGTCCCAGTCCTTGCTCTTGGAGGTCTTCGGGTCGAGCACGACCTCCTCCTTGAGCGCGCGGGAGACGCCGTGAACGACGTTCCCCTCGATCTGGGCCTTGATTCCTTGTGGGTTCATGATGATCCCGACGTCGTGCGAGACGACGACGCGCGTCACCCGCACCTTGCCGGTCTTCTTGTTCACTTCGCACTCGCAGACGGTCGCGGCGTAGCCGTCCTCGCCCTCGTACTGCATCGCCGCGAAGCCGCGACCCTTGACGATGTCGCCCTTCTCCGCCGGCTTGGGCGAGTTGCGCATCTGCCAGCCGGCCGCCTTCGCCGCGACCTCGATCACGTGCCGGAGCCGGTCGTCGCCGACAAAGCGGAGCCGGAACGTGACCGGATCGGCTCCCGCCGCCGCCGCGAGCTCGTCGATGAAGCTCTCGTTGGCGAACGAGTTCTGGATCCGCGCCGGCGAGCGGAGCGGGCCGGTGAAGAACCAGGAGTCGACCGTCTTCGCGATCACTCGGGCGTTCGGGACGAGCCCTTCCTCGTCCTTGAGATAACCCGCCTCGGTGTTCGAGTTGTCGGCCCCGAGCGGCGGGAAGGTCGGTGCCTGGGCTCGACGGGGCGCGAGCGTGAGGCCGATCAGGGCCCCCGTCGGCAGGTTCGCCGCCCCGACGTTGCCGGGCCGGCCGCCGCGGGACGCCTGCAGGCTCTCGAAGTCCCAGGCGATCAGATTGCCGTCCTTGTCGAGGCCTCCGCGTACCTTCATGATCATCGGCGTGCCGTAGTGCTCCCAGATGTGCTCGTCGGCGCGCATCCACTGGACGCGGACCGGCGCACCCACGGCCTTCGAGAGCAGCGCGGCGTCGATCGACGCGGTATCGGCCCCGTTCAGGCCGTAGCAGCCCGAGCCCTCCTTGTAGATCACGTGCACCTGCTGGTCGCGGAAGCCGAGGACCCTCGCCACGGCGGTCCGGAGCGGATAGACGCCCTGCGTCGGCGACCAGACGGTGGCCTCGTCGGCCTTCACGTCGGCAACCGCACACGAGGGGCCCATCGAGCCGTGCAGCTGGTACGGGTAGTAGTACGTGGCCTGGAGCACCTTGTCGGCGCCGGCCAGCGCCTTGTCGACGTCGCCGTCGTTCGCGAGCAGGCGCGCCTGGGCGGGCAATTTCTCCATCTGCCCGTAGAGCGCGTCGTAGTTGGACGGTACGCCGCCCGGGTCCTTCCAGGTCACCTTCAGGTTCTCGGCGGCCCGGATCGCGCCGATCTCGGAGCGCGCGACCACGCCGACGAAGTCCTTCTGGACGACGACCTTGACCAGGTCGGGGACCCGCTTCTTCATCCCGTCGACGCTGACGAGCGTGGCGTTGATGCCCGGCGGGCGTACCACCCGTCCGTGCAGCATCCCCGGCACCTTGAGGTTCTGGATGTACTCCTGCTGACTGCGGACCTTCGCCGGGCACGTCGACGTGCTTCACCGAGCGTCCGACGATCTTCAGCTCCGACGGCTTCTTCAGCGGCGCCCGGTTCGTCACCCGGAGGTTGAACTTCTGCCCGCCGATCAGCTCTCCGTACGCGAGCCGCTTGGACGAGTCGCTCGAACTGACGACGGCACCGTCCTTCGTGATGAGGGAGCTCGCCGGAAGCCCGAGCTTCTGCGCGGCCATGTCGATCAGCGCCTTGCGCGCCTCGGCGCAGGCGCCCCGTAGGCCGGCTGCGGGCGAAGTTCGTCTTGATCGACTGGCTTCCGGCCGTCGTGCCCTGGTCGGGCGTGAGCCACGTGTCGGACATGATCAAGTCGATCTTGTCGAGCGCGACGTCGAGCTCGTCGGCGGCGATCTGCATCTGCGCCGTCTTCAGGCCGGTGCCGAGCTCGACCTTGCCGGTATGGATGGTGACGCGGCCGTTCTGGCCGACGACCACCCAGGAGTCGATCTGGGTGGCGTCGATCAGCGCCGGGCCGATCGCGCCGGTCGCGCCTTTCGCGCGCGTCGCTCCGAGCGAGAGCGGCACGCTGAAGGCGACGATGAGCGCGCCGCCGCCCTTGAGGAAGTCGCGGCGGGAATGGGGTGTCTCGATCAGGTTCGTCATCGCTCCCCCTATGCCGCCGACGCCTGTGCGGCGCGCTTGACAGCCTGGACGATGCGGTAGTGCGTCCCGCAGCGGCAGATGTTGCCGTTGAGGGCCTGCTTGATCTGCGCCTCTGTGGGGCGCGGGTTGCGCTTCAGGAAGACGATCGACTGCATCACCATGCCGTTGATGCAGTAGCCGCACTGGGCGGCCTCTTCGGCGATGAATGCCTCGAGGACCGGGTGCGGGTTCTTCGCCGTCCCGGGGAGCCCCTCGAGTGTCGTCACCTTCTTCCCGGCGGCCGAGGACACGGGGACGATGCACGAGCGAACGGCCTGGCCGTCGACGTGCACCGTGCACGCTCCGCACTGCGAGAGGCCGCAGCCGAAGCGGGGCCCATGCAGGTCGAGCTCGTTGCGCAGGACGTAGAGAAGCGGTGTGTCCGGCGCCGACTGGACGGTGTGGCGCTTGCCGTTCACCGTCAACTTCACCGTCGATGCCATAGAGCCTCCTGACGGATACGTGATGGCGTCGCCGAGACGCGCCGACTGCGGCGGGCGGCGCTTTGACTGAGAGTACGCCTCCAACCAACTGGACGCAAGTTCCTTGTCCCAGGACGGCGCGGGCGACGAGGCCGCCCACCCGGCCGGATAGAATCGACCCCTCATGACCGCTTTCGTCGCAGCGGCCGACCGCCGCCTTCCGCGCGGCTGGGCCCACCTCGCGCTGCAGCTCGCGTTCTGGCTCGGGTTCTACGTCGCCTACCAGGCGGCACGCGGGCTCGCCGATCGCGGCGGTGTCGCAACGGCGTTCGCCAACGGCGAGTGGATCATCGACTTCCAGCGCCGCCTCCACTCGATGGTCGAGCTCACGCTGCAGACGGCGGTCGAGAGCTCCGGCTTCCTGGTCCAGGCGACCTCGGTGACCTACTGGCTCTCCCAGTTCGCGGTCGTGGGGATCGCGCTCGTCTGGGTGTACTTCAAGGCCCATGAGCGCTTCTACGCGTTCCGGAACACGCTCATCATCGGGAACCTGATCGGGCTGGTGGGCTACGTCCTCGTGCCCACCGCCCCGCCGCGGATGTTCCCCGAGGCCGGGTTCGTCGACACGCTCGCGGCGCACTCGACCGTCAACCACTCCTCGACCTTCGTCGCCTTCTCCTCGAACCCGTACGCGGCGATGCCGAGCCTGCATGCACTCGACGCGCTGATCGTCAGCGTCGTGATGGCGACGGTCGTGCGGCGCTGGTGGGCGAAGGCCCTCTGGCTCGCGTGGGCACCATGGGTCTGGTTCGCCGTGATGGCGACCGGCAACCACTTCTGGCTCGACATCGCCGCGGGCATCCTCGTGGCCGCGGTCGCCGGAGCGATCGTCTACCGCCCCTGGCGCCGCTTCCAGCCCCGCCACGCATGAGCCTCAAAGAGGCGTACACCGCCGGAGCGCGCGGGATGGCCGCGCGCTCGATCACCGGGCTCGCCCGCACGCGCGTCACGCCGAACATGCTCACCGCGGCGGGCGTGACGCTCTGCGCGGTCGGCGCGGTGCTCGTCTATTTCGAGTATCGGACCGAGTGGTTCTACTTCTTCGGCGGGCTCGCGTTCGTCGTCGGCTCGATCCTCGACATCCTCGACGGCGCCCTCGCCCGGGCCGGCGGCAAGCAGACGCCGTTCGGAGGGTTCCTCGACTCGACGCTCGACCGCGTCGGGGAGGGGCTGATGCTCGGCGCGATCGGGCTCGTCTTCATGCGCGACGGCAAGGAGCTCGCGCTGGCGCTCGCGATGGCCGCGATCGGTGGCTCCTTCCTCGTCCCGTACGCGCGCGCGAAGGCGGAAGGGCTGGGGATCAAGGCTGACGTCGGGATCGGCTCGCGCGCCGAGCGCGTGGTGGTCATCTCCGTCGGGCTGGCGCTCGCCCCGTGGGGCGTCCTGCCGTGGGCGATCGGCGTGCTCGCGCTGACCGCCTGGTTCACCGTGCTGCAGCGGATCCTGCACGTCCGCCGCGAGCTTCAGACGCGTCCCTAGCCCGCACAGCACGCGTTCGTCTCGTCTATAGTGCTAGCAGTTTGGCTGCTAGCACTTCTCATAGAGAGCGGACGAGCGTGCTCGTCCGGATGCCCGGCTCGCTCAAACGCGCGCTCATCCGCGAGGTCGCGCGGCGCGAGTCGAACCTCAACGACGTCGCTGTCGCCCTGCTCTCGCAGCGGTTCGGCGTTCCCTTCTCCCCCAGCGGCCGCCGCCGCAAGGCGATCCCCGGCGCGGCCGGCGCGGTCGTCCTGCGCATGCCGCCGGAGCTCCGCCGCGAGCTCAAGGCCGCCGCCCGCCGCCGGGGCAGCAACGTCAACGACCTCGTGCTCCTCACGCTCTCCGAGGAGCTCGAGATCCCCTTCGCCTCCAATCGAAAGGACACCCCCATGGCTTCGACCGCCTCGACGAACGGCCGCACTCGCACCTCGGACACGGTGCGAGTCGCGATCGTCGGCGTCGGCAACTGCGCGAACTCGCTCCTGCAGGGCGTGCACTACTACAAGGACGCGCCGGACGACCAGTTCGTCCCGGGCCTCATGCACGTGAACCTCGGGGGCTATCACGTCCGCGACATCGAGTTCACGGCCGCGTTCGACGTGACCGCGGAGAAGGTCGGCAAGGACCTCGCCGACGCGATCTGGGCGCACCCGAACGACACGATCAAGTTCGCCGACGTGCCGAAGACGGGCATCAAGGTCAACCGCGGCATGACCCACGACGGGATCGGCAAGTACCTCTCCGAGATCGTCACGAAAGCGCCCGGCGAGACCGACGACATCGTCGGGATCCTCCGCGAGACGCAGACCGACGTCGTCGTCAGCTACCTGCCGGTCGGCTCCGAGGCCGCGGCCAAGTGGTATGCCGAGCAGTGCCTCGAGGCCGGCGTCGCGCTCGTCAACTGCATGCCCGTCTTCATTGCGCGCGAGAACTACTGGCAGAAGCGCTTCGAGGAGAAGGGCCTGCCGATCATCGGCGACGACATCAAGTCGCAGGTCGGCGCGACCATCACCCACCGCGTGCTCACGAGCCTCTTCCGCGAACGCGGCGTCAAGCTCGACAAGACGATGCAGCTGAACGTCGGCGGCAACTCCGACTTCCTCAACATGCTCGAGCGCGACCGCCTCGAGTCGAAGAAGATCTCGAAGACGAACGCGGTCACGTCGATGCTCGACTACGACCTCGGCGACGGCAATGTCCACGTCGGCCCGTCGGACTACGTGCCGTGGCTGACCGATCGCAAGTGGGCCTACATCCGGATGGAGGGCTCCTCGTTCGGCGACGTGCCTCTGAACGTCGAGCTGAAGCTCGAGGTGTGGGACTCGCCCAACTCGGCCGGGATCGTGATCGACGCTGTCCGCCTCGCCAAGCTGGCACTCAACAACGGTGTCGCGGGCGCGCTCGAGGGTCCCTCGAGCTACCTGATGAAGTCGCCGCCGAAGCAGATCGTGGACGACGAGGCCTACGACGCGACCGAGCGCTTCATCGCCCAGAACGCGCTCAAGCGGGCGAAGGCTCCGGCCACCGCATAGAAGGGTGGATAGGCTCGGGCGCGATGGTGACCGTCGCGCTCGAGCCCGCCTCACGTTGGTCGTACGCCGAGCTCGCCGAGATCTTCAACGCCGCCTACGAGGGCTACTTCACGCCGTTCGCGCTCGACGAGGCGGCCTTCCGTTTCATGTCGACGACGTGGGACGACGACCTCGACGCGTCGCGCGTCGCGCTCGTCGACGGCGAGCCGGCCGGCATCTGCAAGCTCGCGGTCCGGGGTGACCGCGGCTGGATCGCCGGCATCGGCGTGACCGCTCCGCAGCGCGGCACGGGCGTCGGCAAGGCGCTCATGCGCAACGTCCTCGAGGAGGCGGCGCGGCTCGGCCTGCGGGAGGTCTGGCTCGAGGTGCTCGTCCAGAACGAGCCGGCGATCCGACTCTACGAGAAGCTCGGCTTCCGGACTGTGCGCGACCTCGAAGGGTGGACGCTGGGGCAGCTTGTGTTTCAGAGACACAAGGCTTCCCCGGTCCCGGCCGCTCGGGCGCAGGCGCGCATCCGAGCGGAGCGCACGTGGCGAGAGCCGTGGCAGCGCGCGGACGAGACGGTCGCGAACCTGGACGACGTCGAGGCGCTCGAGAGCGAGCACGGCGCCATGCTCTTCCGGCGCAGCGGTGAGCGGGCCTCGCTGCTGCAGGGCGTCGCGGCGAGCGACGACGCCGCGCGCGACCTACTCCTCGCCCTCCCCGAGCAGGCGACCTCGCTGCACTGGATGAACGGGCCGAGCGGCGATCCGTTCAACGTGGCGATCGCCTCGCTGGGCGGAACGCAGGCGTGGCGCCAGCACGAGATGCTGCTCGAGCTCTGATTCACAGCGCCGTTCGGGCGCCGGCCGAGCGCCGGCGCCCGACGACGACGACGCGGACTACCAGCGGGCGAAGACCCGCGCGGGACCGCCCGAGCCCTGCTCCCACGGAATCAGCCCGACGATGACCGTGGCGCCGCGCTCCGGCACGCGATCGAGGTTCGCGAGGTTCTCGATCCCGTACCGGTCGGCGCCGAGCACCGTGACGTGGGCGTCGAACGTCTGCGACCGGCCCGGATCGAGGCTGAGCGTGTCGACGCCGATGCCGGCGATGTCCCGCTCCTCCAGCAGCCACTCGACCGCCGCCTTGGAGAAGCCCGGGAAGTGCTGCAGCCCGTCGGCGCCGACGTTCCGGTACGCGGCGACGCTGCCGGAGCGCGCAGCCCAGCCGGAGTTCATCGCCGCGACGGCGCCGCGGGGAATGCGCCCGTTGCCGTGCTCGAAGTCGACGAGGTCGGAAACGAGGACCTCGGCGTCCGCATTCGCGGCCGCGCGCGCCGAGATGTCGATTACCACGAGCGGCCGCACGAGCTCGTCGAGCGACATCTCGGGGGAGAAACGCCCGCCCGTGATGAAGTGGGCCGGGACGTCCAGATGGGTGCAATTGTGCTCCCAGAACGTCCAGATCTGGCCGTAGAACCCGTTTACGGGGATGGAAACGGCCGTCTGCCGGTCGAGGACGCTGGGAGCGCCGAGGAAGCCCGGAAAGCCCTCCCGGAACTCGTGGGTCAGATCCTGGATCCGGTTCGTGGGCAGCTTCGCGCCGAGGGCGCGGCCCGGAAGCGCGGCCGCGACCGCCGCGCCGGCGGCGCCGAGCAGCGCCGCCCTGCGGTCGAGCTTCGGCAGGCCTTCCTCTTCGACCCGCGCACGAACCGTCTCGATGGTGCCTGGCAAGCACATGGCTCCTCCTCTCGCGAGACGTCGCGACGACGCTAGCGAACGACGCCGCGCGCCGCGTCAGCCGAAGGCGATCACGCTGCGGATGCCGTCCTGGGCCTCCATCAACTCGAAGCCGCGGTTGACCTCGTCGAGCGTGAGCCGGTGCGAGAGGAACGGGTCGACGTCGATCTCGCCTGCGAGCCACCGCTCGACGAGCTGCGGCACCTCGTCGCGGCCCTTGATCCCCCCGAACGAGGAGCCGGCGATCCGCCTCCCCGTGATCAGGAAGCGCGGGACGACGTCGAGCGTCTCCCCCTTGCCGGCGACACCGGCGACCGTGCAGAGGCCCCAGCCCATCCGCGCCGCCTCGACCGCCTGGCGCATGACGGCGACGTTGCCGGTCGCCTCGAAGGTGTAGTCCGCGCCGAAGCCGCCGGTGGACTCGACGATCCGTTCGACCACGTCGGGGCCGCCGACCATCGTCTCGGTCGCGCCCTGGCCCTTCGCGAGCTCGAGCCGCTCCTCCGAGAGGTCGATGCAGATGATCCGCTCGGCGCCCTGGAGCCGGCAGCCCGCGACGGCGCCGAGCCCGACCATGCCGGCGCCGAAGACGGCGCAGGTGGAGCCGGGCTCCACCGCGGCGGTCTTGATCGCAGCCCCGAGGCCGGTCGAGAGCCCGCAGGCGAACAGCGCCGCGCCTTCGAGCGGGGCCTCCCGGCTCACGCGGGCGAGAGCGATCTCGGGCATGACCGTGTACTCAGCGAACGTCGAGGTGCCCATGAAGTGGCGAATCGGCTCGCCGTCGCGCGAGAGCCGCGTCGTCCCGTCGGGCAGGTGGCCCTTGCCCTGTTCCTCCCGGATCGCGAGACAGAGGTTCGTGCGCGTCGAGCGGCAGTGGACGCACTCCCGGCACTGCGGCGAGAAGAGCGTGACGACGTGGTCGCCCTCGGTCAGCGACGTGACGCCCTCCCCCACGCGCTCGACGACGCCCGCGCCCTCGTGCCCGAGCACGGTCGGCGCATAGCCGGACGGGTCGGCGCCGGAGGCGGTGAAGAGATCGGTGTGGCAGACGCCGCAGGCCACGAGCCGCACGAGCACCTCCCCCGCCTTCGGCTCGGCGAGGTCGAGCTCCTGGATCTCGAGCGGGGCTCCGAACTCCTCCAGGACAGCGGCGCGGATCTTCATCCGGCGACTCTAACGGCACGAAAGAGGTGGGGTGAACAGGGCTAGACTCGATTCGATGAGCCTGCGTATCTGTCTCGTCACGCCGTTTTCGTGGTCGCAGCCGCACGACGTGAACGAGCACGTTGCCGGGGTCGCCGCGGAGCTGCGCAAGCTCGGGCATTCGGTGACCGTGCTCGCACCGTCGAGCCGGACCGCCGACCTCGTCGCCGGGCAGCGGGCGCTCGCCCGCGGCGAGGACGACGCTGACGTGATCGCGATCGGAGCGGCCCTCCCGGTCTCGCGCCGCTCCAGTCTCGGCGTCCCGGTCGGCGTTCGCGCCAACCTCCACCTTGCCCTCCGCCAGGGCCGGTTCGACGTCGTGCACGGCTTCGAGCCCGGCCTGCCGAGCATCTCCTACCTCGCGCT
The DNA here is from genome assembly GCA_963802765.1 of uncultured Gaiellaceae bacterium. GTDB lineage: Bacteria > Actinomycetota > Thermoleophilia > Gaiellales > Gaiellaceae > Gaiellasilicea. The sequence goes on along the minus strand of CAWDJZ010000007.1, from coordinate 343,433 downwards.
GCGCGACTCGCAGGCGCTCGGCGTCGCGACGTTCTTCTCGACCGAGCGGCTCGGCTACCCGCCACGGCGGGCGCTGCGGGAGAAGCTGCTGGCCCGCATCGACGCGCTGCTCGCCACCTCGCCTGCGGTGGCCGACGCAGCCGCCGTGCGCTTTCCCGGCGACTACCGGGTCGTCTCGCCGGGAGTCGACACCGAGCTCTATGCGCCAGCGGCGAAGCGTCGGCTGGTCGTGATCGAGCTCCACTCCGAGTCCCTCCCCGTCGCCCGCGCCGCGCTCCGCTCGCTGCGGGAGCTGCCCGACTGGGAGGCGGTGCTGCTGCGGACGAAGCCGCTCTCCACCCGTCCCGGGATTCCGCTCGCGCTGCGCGACCGCGTCCACGTTCGCTCCGGCCGCACGCCTTCGGCGCGCGCCGCGGTGCTCGCCGAGGCCGCGATCGTCGCGCCTGCCCCGACTGGCTCCGCGCGGCTCCGCCTCGAGGCCGCCGCCGCCGCAGCAGCGCTCGCCGATCCTCCGGGGGTCCTCGGGCAGCCCGAGCTCGCCGCCGCCGCCATCGCGCGTCTCGCCGAGGACAAGCCGCTGCGCGACCGCCGCGGCGTGGAGGGACGAGCTGCCGCGGAGGGCCAGAGCTTCGCCGTCGTGGCGGGCGAGCTCGACGAGCTCTACCGCACCCTCGGCGGCCGCAGGCGCGTGCGCCGAGCTGAAGCCGAGCCGCTCGCGGACCGGCCCTGGATCCTCGCCGACCTGCACATGCACACGTCGTGGTCACACGACTGCTCGATCGACGTCGACGAGCTGCTCGACTATGCCGAGGCGGAGGGCCTCGGTGCGATCGCGGTCACCGACCACAACGTCTTCGGGGGAGCGCTCGAGGCTGTCGAGAAGGCGCGGGGCCGCGACCTGATCGTGATCCCGGGCGAGGAGGTGAAGACAGACGACCAGGGCGAGGTGATCGGTCTCTTCCTGCACGAGGAGATTCCGCGTGGGATGACCTTCGCCGACACCGTCGCGGCGATCCGCGAGCAGGGCGGCGTGGTCTATCTCCCCCACCCCTTCGACCGCATGCACGCGATCCCGTTCCCGGCGACGCTACACCGCCATCTGCACGAGATCGACGTGCTGGAGGTGTACAACGCGCGCCTTCTCTTCGAGGGCTACAACGACGAAGCGCTCCGCTACGCCCGCAAGTACGGGCTCCCGGCGGGCGCCGGGTCCGACGCGCACGTGCTCCAGGGCGTGGGGACCGGCGTCCTCCGGCTGCGGGCCTTCGAAGGGCCGGAGGAGTTCCTGCTCTCGCTTCGGACGGCGGAGGTGCTGCGCCGGCCGAAGTCGCTCGCGTACCTGCAGAGCCTCAAGTGGGTGGCCCAGGTCAAGGAAAAGGTGCGCTAGGAGAGAACCGAGACAGGACCCGTGAGCACCGCTCCCACCGATGAGATCTACGAGCGCTATCTGCAGAAGGCGATCGCCGAGATCAACGATCTCGGCGACGAGATCGGCCGCGCGGCGGACGAGACGCACGTGCCGGTGCTCGGCTCCGGCCATCCGCTCGCCGACGTCTTCCTGCTCAAGTACGAGCCGAAGCCGTCCGAGACGCAGGAAGGGGTCGCCTTCTTCGGTAGGTCGGGCCAGGCGCTCCTGAAGTCGCTCCAGCGCCTGCACGTCGACCCGATGGCGGTGTACGGGACGAACTGCCTCAAGTTCGCCGGCCAGGACCCGGAGGAAGGGAAGCCGTGGCTCACGCGTGAGCTGCACATCGTGCAGCCGAAGCTGCTCGTGCTCATGGGCGAACGGACGGTCGAGTTTCTGAACGCGCTCTCGTTTCCGCTCTCCGATCCCATCGACCCGGCCGGCGAGGGCCTCCAGCGCTTCACGGGGACGGTGCAGGCGCTCGTCGTCCCCGACATCGACACGGCGCTCGACGAAGCGCCGGCCAAGACCGCCTTCTGGAACGCCTTCAAGGCGGTCGGCTCGTGGTACGCGGAGCTTCCGCCCTACTAGATGATCAATCATCTGGGTCTCGGGCGAGTGCGCGGGGCGGCGCTCGCGGGCGTGACCGCCGGGCTCGCCGTCTACACCGCAGGCGCCGGCCACCTCTGGAACGCCGGGCTCTGGCCGGACGTGCTCTTTCTCGCCCTCGTTATCTTCCCGGCCACCCTCGCGCTCGTCTGGCTCCTGCTCCCCCTCGCGTCCCACCGCGGCCTCCTGCTCGTCGCGCTTGCGCTCGGCGTCCTCGCCGTGCTGCTCCGGTTGGCCGAGCTCGACGTGCTCTTCAACCTGGCGAAGCTCTTCGCGCTGATCCTGCTCGGCTTCTGGTTTCTCTCCTATTTCGAGACGGTCGCCTGGGCGGTGCTCATCGCGGTCATCATCCCGTGGGTCGACGCGATCTCGGTCTGGCGCGGCCCTACGGAGTACGTCGTCGAGGAGCGCCCGAGCCTGTTCGAGGACGTCTCGATCGCCTTCCGCGTTCCGGGCGAGGACGGCACGGCCAACCTCGGCCCGCCGGACATCCTCTTCTTCTCGCTCTTCCTCGCCGCCGCACAGCGCTTCGGGCTTCGAGTCAGCTGGACTTGGCTCGCGATGACGGGCTTGCTCGGAGCGACGCTGGTGCTCACCGCGACGACGGACGTCGCCGGTCTCCCCGCCCTCCCCGCGATCTGCGTCGGCTTTCTGCTCCCGAATCTCGACCTGCTCTGGCGTGAGTTGCGCCCGACCAGGGAAGCGACGTAGTGATCGGACGATCTCGACGCGGCAGTCGGCCGCGCGCTGACCGAAGCCCGGCTCGAGCTGTCGCTCGAGTTCCACCAGGAGGCCGACGGCCGCAAAGCAGGGGCGCTGCGGATCAAGGACGCAGCCGGAAGGACGATCGCGCACGTCGAGCTCGACAGCCCCGAGGCGATGAACGTGGCGCTCGCGCGCCTCGTCCAGCTCGGGTTCCACAGCGAGGCCGAGCCGCACGCCGCGCCGGCGACGCCGCCCAGCACCCGAGTCGTCCCCGCCGTGGAGACGCCCGTGCTCGTCGCGGGCGTCGACGGCTACCGCAAGGGCTGGGTCGCGGTCTCGCTCGATCCGAGCGGGGACGTTCAGGTCACCACGCATTCGAGTTTCGCCGAGGTGCTCTCGCTGCAGGCGGGCGTGATCGCGGTCGACATCCCGATCGACCCGCCCGGGCGCGGCGCGCGCTCGGCCGACGCGGGCGCGCGGGCGTTCGTCGGCCCGCGCGCGAGCAGCGTCTTCCCGACACCGCCGCGGGCCGCGCTCGAGGCACGGACGTTCTCGGAGGCGAACGAGATCGCCCGGACGATCACCGGCAAGGGGATCTCGCAGCAAGCCTTCGCGCTCGGGAAGAAGATCCTCGAAGTGCACGCGCTCGCGGACGTGGACGAGCGCGTGATCGAGATGCACCCGGAGGTCTCCTTCTGCCAGCTCGCCGGCGGGGCGCTGCCGGAGTCGAAGCACACGGCGGACGGGCTCGGCCGGCGTCGCGCCCTGCTCGAGGCGGCAGGGATCATGCTGCCAGGCGCGGTGCCGGGCGTGCCGGAGGTCGATCTCCTCGACGCCGCCGTGGGGGCCTGGACCGCGGCCCGGTACGCGCGCGGCGAGGCCTCCCCGTTCCCGCCGGAGCACGGCGACCGCCTGGGCGCGATCTGGCGTTAGTCGCAGATCGCTTGTGTTGTTCCAACACAAGCCAATCCAGGCCGCGGAACGGCGCGGGCGAGGACGGACTTAGTGTTGTTCCAACGAAATGCAGGGACCCGCGTCTCGTTGACGAAGGGGGTGCCGTCCACCTCTGACGAAAGGATGGGGCGATAGCACAGCCGTTGGTCAGCGACGAGCTGTGGGAGGTCGTGGAGCCGTTGATCCCGAGGGTGCAGCGGCGCTACCGCTATCCCGGTCGCAAGCGGATCGACGAGCGGAGGGTGCTCACGGGGATCCTGTTCGTGCTCCAGACGGGAATCCCGTGGGAGCAGTTGCCTCAGGAACTCGGCTGCGGGTCAGGTATGACCTGTTGGCGGCGGCTGCATGAGTGGCAGCAGGCGGGTGTGTGGCAGCAGCTGCACGAGGCGCTGCTGGCCAAACTGCGCGAGGCCGACCGGATCGATTGGTCGCGTGTGATCGTGGACTCAGCTCAGGTCCCCGCCGTTTTGTGGGCTCCAAAACGGGCCCCAGCCCGGTCAACAAGCGCAAGAGCTGCTCCAAGCACCACCTAATCACCGACGCGGCAGTCATCCCGCTTGCCTGTCTGGTCACCGGCGCTAACCCGCACTACTTCTCCCAGGTACTCGCGCTGGTCGAGGCGATCCCAGCCGTGCGGGGCAAGCCCCGCCGTCCAAAACGGCGTCCCCTCTCGCTACTCCGCTACCGCCGCTACCACTCCAAGGCCGTCGAGACGTGGCTGCACGAGCACCGGATCAGCCCGATCATCGCCCACCAAGGCTCCCCGCACCGCTCCGGCCTCGGCCGCCATCGCTGCGTCGTCGAACGCACCCTGTCCTCGCTCCACCAGTACCGCCGTCTCCCGCTCCGCTACGAACGACCAGCCGACATCCACGAAGCCTTCGTCTCCATCGCCTGCAGCCTCATCTTGATGGAGCTCTTAGCGTCCAACGCTAGACTTCGTCCGCGTCAGCAAGGCGACGGTCTCGACGTGGGGAGTGTGCGGGAACATGTCGACCGGCTGCGCGCGCTCGAGCTCGTAGCCGTAGTCGGCGCGAAGCACCTTCACGTCCGAGGCGAGCGTGGTCGGGTTGCAGGACACGTAGACGAGCCTGCCCGCGCCGAGCGCGCCGGTGCGCGGCAGCGCCTTGCCCGCGAGCCCTGCGCGCGGCGGGTCGACGACGACCACGTCCGGGGGGCCGGCGCGCTCGGCGAGCTCCTCGAGCGACTGGCCGACGTTGCCGGCGAAGAAGGCGGCGTTGCCGATCTTGTTCAGTTCCAGGTTCTCGAGCGCGCACGCGACCGACTCCTCCGAGATCTCGACCCCCCATACCGAGAGCGCGTCGCGCGCCAGCGAGAGCCCGATCGTGCCCGTCCCGCAGTAGAGGTCGTACACCGTCTCGGTCCCGGTCAGAGCCGCGTACTCGATCGCGAGCGCGTAGAGCTGCTCCGCCATCGCGGTGTTCGTCTGCAGGAACGCGTTCGGCCGAATGCGGAAGCGCAGCCCGAGCAGCTCCTCCTCGATCGCGTCGTCGCCCCAGAGCAGGGTCGTCGGCAGGTTCGTCACCTCGGCGGGCGTGTCGTTCACCGCCCAGTGGATCGAGCGCACCTCGGGGAAGCGGGTCAACACCTCGACGAGGTAGCCGCGCTCGAACTTCTCTCCGACGGCGGTGACGAGCAGGACGAGCGCCTGCCCGGTGTTGCGGCCCTCCCGGACGACGAGGTGACGGAGGTAGCCGGTCTGCTCGGCCTGGTCGTAGGCGACGAGATTCTCCTCGCGCGCCCAGTCACGGACGGAATTCCGGATCGCGTTGCCGAGGTCGGTCGTGAGCCAGCAGCGCTCGATCTCGAGCACCTCGTCCCAGCGACCCGCCTTGTGGAAGCCGAGCGCGGGACCGGACGGCGTCTGCGTGAACGAGTACTCGAGCTTGTTCCGGTAGAAGAACGGCGACTCGGCGGCCAGGATCGGCTCGAGCGGCGGCTCGGCGATCCCGCCGATCCGCTTGAAGGCGTCGCGCACCTGCTCCTCCTTCGCGGCGACCTGGCTCGCGTAGTCAAGATCCTGGAAACGGCAGCCGCCGCAGGCCGGGTAGTGCGCGCAGGGCGCGTCGACCCGGTGCGGCGACGGCTCGAGCACCTCGGTCGCGAGCGCCTCCGCGAACCCGCGCTTCACCTTCGTCACGCGCGCGCGCACACGGTCACCGGGCAGGCCGCGACGGACAAAGACGACGAAGCCGTTCAGTCGCGCGACACCGTTGCCGCCGTAGGCGAGCGAGTCGACACGGAGCTCGACCTCCTCGTCCTTCCGCACCGGCGCGGCCATGTGGGCAGCGTACGTTCTAGGTGATGTCGCGGCGGAGCGTGCGCGCGAGCCCGAGGGCGCCGAGACCCGCGATCCAGCCGAGCGAGACGGCGACCCCGGGCCAGTACGAGAGCAGGTCGCCCCCGCCGGTGCCGTCGGCGGCGTCGAGCGCCTGGAAGGGAAGGTACGCAGCCACGCCCTCGACGTCGAGCAGCCCGAAGAGGCCGACCAAGAGCGTCTCGGCGAGAAAGATCCACACGAGTGTGCCGACGAGGGCGGCGACCTGGCTGTGCACGACGGCCCCGATCGCGACGCCGAGCAAGCCCCACAGGACCACGAGCAACACCGCCTTGGCCGCTCTCGTCAGGATCTCGCTCTCGGTGAAGTGGAGCTCCGCGTCGACGAGGGAGAGCCACGGCACTGCGACGGCGGCGACGACGGCGAAGGCGAGGACCGCGAACAGCAGCGAGACGACGGCCGTCGCGACCGTCTTGGACGCGAGCACCCACTCGCGGTTCGGCGTCGTCAGGAACGTGGGCGTGATCGTGCCGTGCCGGAACTCGGTCGTGACGATCGTGATCCCGAGGATGATCGCCAGCAGCGCCGCGACGCCCGCGACGTCGACGAGACCGAGCTGGAAGTCGACGGTACCGCGGTCGGCGTCCTCGGTCGAACCGATGTCGCCGGCGACGAAGATGCCCGCGAGCAGGGCGATCACGGCCACGTACGCCCACCAGCCTCGCGTCGTCCGTACCTTCAGCAGCTCGGACCGGACAAGGGCCGTCACTCGGTCGTCTCCCCGCCTGTGAGCTCGAGGAAGACCTCCTCGAGCGTCGCCTGCTCGACGGTGAGCTCGTGCAGCACGATTCCGTTCGCGGCGGCGAGCTCGCCGATCCGCTCGGGAGGCAGCTCGACCGCGAGTGCGCCGTCCCTGTCCGCCACGGTGGCGCCCTCGGCCGCGAGGATCGCGCGGAGGCGCTCCGCGTCGGGCGTCCGCACGCGTGTGGCGCCGCTCGCGCCTGCCAGGACCTCTGGGATGGTCGCCTGCTGCACGAGCCGACCGCGGTGGATGATGACGACGCGATCGGCGGTCTGGGCGACCTCGGCGAGCACATGGCTGGAGACGACGATCGTGCGGCCTTCTGCGGCCAGAGAGCGGAGCAGGTCTCGCAGCCACCTGATGCCCGCCGGGTCGAGGCCGTTCGCCGGCTCGTCGAGCACGAGCACCTCGGGGTCGCCGAGCAGCGCGAACGCAAGGCCGAGGCGCTGTCGCATCCCGAGCGAGTAGCCCTTCACCCGCCGCTTCGCGGCCGCGCTCAGCTCGACGAGCGCGAGCACCTCCTCCACCCGTGAATGCGGCAGGCCTGCTGCGGTGGCATGGACCCGCAGATGGTTCCGTCCCGAGCGGCCGGGATGGACCTCGCTCGCCTCGAGCACGGCACCGACCCTGTGGAGCGGCCGGTCGAGCTCGCGATAGGGAACGCCGAGCACGGTTGCGCTGCCGGCGTCCGGGTGGACGAGCCCCAGCACCGAGCGGAGCGTCGTCGACTTGCCGGCCCCGTTCGGGCCGAGAAAACCGGTGATCGTCCCCGGCTCCACCCGGAAGCTGAGCCCCGCGACCGCCTGCGTCTTGCCGAACCGCTTCGAGAGCTCGGAGACCTCGATCAAGTCAGTGTCGTCACGTAGACGGAGCGCTCCCGCGGCCCGTCGAACTCGCAGAGGAAGATCCCCTGCCAGGTCCCGAGCGCGAGACGACCGTCGCGGACCGGCACGAGCACGTCCGAGCCCATGAACGCTGCGCGGATGTGGGTCGGCGCGTTCTCCTCGCCCTCCTCGACGTGCTGCCAGGGCCAGTCCTCGGAGACGATCCGCTCGAGCGCGGCCTCGAAGTCGCGCGCCACCGCCGGGTCGGCGTGCTCATTGATCGTCACGCCCGCGGTCGTGTGCGGCACATACACGAGCACTGCTGCGCCGCCGTCGACCTCCCCCAGCGCCTCCTGCACCTGCGCCGTGATGTCCACGAGCTGGCTGTGGCGCTCCGTCCGGACCCTGAACTCCCGCACGGCGCGTATCCTAGGCCGCGTGGGCGAGAAGAGGGGCCGTTCTTCGATCGCGAGCTGGACGGCTACCGCACCGGCGCCGATCGCTTTCTCGCCGAGCTCGACCAGGAGTACTACCTCCACTACGCCGGCCTCAAGCCGGAGCTCGAGCTGCGGCCGATCTACGAGCGCCACGCCGGCCTGATCGAGCTCGGCACCGTGACACGGCTCGGCGAGGCGGTCAACGATCGGGAGAACCTCGAGCTCTTCCGCTTCGGCTGCGAGGGGTTCCTGGGCGAGCTGACCCGCGAGCAGACGGAGCAGGTCGCGGAGCTCGAAGCAACGCTCGAGACGCCGCACGACGGCGGCACCGTCGGCTACCGGATGCTGCCGCCCACGATCGCCGGGACGGCAGACCGGGCGACGCGCGCGCGGCTCGAGCAGGCGCGCAACGAGCTGACCGAGGAGCATCTGAACCCGCTGTACCTCGACGCGGCCCGCGCGACGCAGGGCGCCGTCCCCGAGCTGGGCGCTCCGACGTACTTCGAGCTGTACCGTGACCGCTTCCGGTTCGACCTCGAGGGGCTGGCCGCACAGTGTCGCGCCTTCCTCGAGTCGACCGAGCGGCTCTACGAGGAATCGATGGATCGCCTGCTGCGCGAGCGTGTGGGCGTCGGTCTCGCCGAGGCGGAGCGCCACGACGTGCGTCGGCTCCTGCGGGGCTCGGACTGGGACGATGCCTTCCCGGGGGACCGGATGGTGCCCGCTCTCCGCGGCACGCTCGCGAGCCTCGGGATCGACCTCGACGCGCAGGACAACGTCCACCTCGACGTCGAGGAACGGCCGACGAAGAGCCCACGTGCGTTCTGCGCGGCGATCGAGATCCCCGACAAGGTCATGCTCGTGATCCAGCCGCAGGGCGGCCCGGACGACTGGCGCGCGCTCTTTCACGAAGCCGGGCACACCGAGCACTTCGCCTTCACGAGCCGCGACCTGCGCATGGAAGAGAAGCGGCTCGGCGACAACGCGGTCACCGAGGGCTGGGCGATGCTCTTCGATCATCTGATCGACGACCCGGCGTGGCTCTCGCGGATGCTCGACTTCCCGCGGCCGGAGGCTTCCGCCGCAGAGGGTGCCGTGCAGCTCCTCTTCTTCGTCCGCCGCTACTGCGCGAAGCTGCTCTACGAGCTCGAGTTCCACGCCGCGCCCGACGTCACCCAGCTCCGTCCCCGCTACGTCGAGCTGCTGGGGAACGCGCTCAAGATCGAGCCGAGCCCGACCGACTATCTCGCCGACATCGATACGGGCTATTACGTCACCTGCTACCTGCGCGCCTGGGCCTTCTCGGCGCAGATGACGACCTTCCTGCGCGAGGAGCTCGGCAGCGACTGGTTCCGCAAGCGCGCGGCCGGGTCACTGCTCACCGACCTCTGGGCGCTCGGGCAGAAGCCCTCCGCCGACGAGCTCCTCAAGGACGTGACGGGCGCCGCGGTCGAGCTCGAGGCCGTCGCGGAACAGGTCCGCGACGGGATCCCGACTCCGGCGTAGCGAGCTCGCCTAGAGAGCGCCGCCGGCCGCCGGCGGTGCGCCGGCTTCGAGCTCGGACTCGCCGCCGGCCTCGCGGGCGAGGTAGTCCTCGATCAGCATGACGTTGTCCCGCGATCGCTCGACGACGGTGAGGAGCGCGCCCATCGAGGACACCTCCTCGCGCTGCTCCTGCAGGAACCAGTGCAGGAACTGCTCGCCGACGAGGTCGCCCTCCGATCGCGCCAGCTGGGTGAGGTCCTTGATCTGCTCGGTCACCCGCTTCTCCTGCTCGAGCGCCAGGCGAACGGGCTCGACGAGGTCGGCGAACTCCGTCTGCGGCGCCTCGATGCCGGGGACCGCGACTGTCTCGTCCGCATCGAGCAGGTACTGGACGATCATCATCGCGTGGTTGCGCTCCTCGACCGCCTGCCGGTAGAAGTGCGCGGCCAGCCGCGGCAGCGTCTGGGCGTCGTAGTGAACGGCGATCGCGACGTACTGCTGCGAAGCCGCGAACTCGTGCCCGACCTGCTCGTTCAGCCCGTCCGGAAAGGTCCCCACGCGCCCGACTCTACTGGTGAGGGGCCGCGGACGCGCCGCGGCCCCACGAGCCAGCCTTACGTGTTCTCGATCGTGGGATGTCCCCCGCCGATCTGGATCCGGCGCGGCTTCGTCTCCTCCGGCTTCGCGACGCGGATCTCGAGGACGCCGTCCTGGTAGTCGGCCTTGATGCTCTCCTCGCTCACGCCCTGCGGGACGCCGACTGCGCGGCTGAACGTGCCGAAGCGGCGCTCGAAGCGGACGTAGCCGTCTTCGGCGCGCTGCTCGGTGCGGTCGCGCTGCGCGGTCACGGTGAGCGTGTCGTCGTGGAGCTCGATCGAGATCTCGTCCTCGCGGACACCGGGCAGGTCGAACGCGTAGACGAGCTCCTGCTCCCTCTCCCAGACGTCGACAGCGGGAACCCAGCTCTGCGTCTCGCGACCGCTGCCCTCGAAGAGGCCGTTCATGAGCCGGCTCATCTCCGTCTGCAGCGTCGCGAGCTCGCGGAACGGTTCCCAGCGAACCAGTGTGGCCACAGTCGTACCTCCTTGATGAATTACGATCTTATTGCAAAGACATCATAAGATCTGAGTCATGTGATGTCAAGTTACGGCCGAAGTAGGATCCCGCCGTGCTGCCGCTCCGCGACAACGTGCCGACGCGCCATTTCCCGGTCGTCACGGTCACGCTGATCGCGATCAACGTCCTCGTCTGGGTCCTCTACCAGCTGCCCGACCTGGACGGCTCGGTCGACGAGCTGGCCTACCATCCGTGCGAGGTCGACGGCTCGTGCCCGACGATCGGGCAGGGCTGGCTTCTCACCGCGCTGACGTCGATGTTCATGCACGGGAGCTGGGCGCACCTGCTCGGGAACATGCTCTTCCTCTGGATCTTCGGCAACAACGTCGAGGACGCCCTCGGGCACGTGCGCTTCTTCTTCTTCTATCTCGTGGGCGGCTTCGCGGCGACGGCGACGCAGACGTTCGTCACGCTCGCGTTCGGCAGCGACGGGGAGGCGACGATCCCGAACGTGGGCGCAAGCGGCGCCGTGTCCGCGGTGCTCGGCGGCTACATCGTGCTGCTGCCGCATGCCAAGGTGCTGACGGTGATCGTCTTCTTCCTGCGCGAGATTCCGGCGATCTTCTTCCTTGGAGTCTGGTTCGGCTTCCAGCTCCTCGAGGGGAGCACGTCGCTCGCGACGCCGCAGGAGGGCGGCGGCGTCGCCTTCTTCGCGCACATCGGCGGCTTCGTCTTCGGCGCACTCACCGTGAAGTTCGCCCAGAAGCGTCGCCCGCTCGCGCCGACACACTGACGATGGCAACGTTCGAAGAGCACGTGCGGAACGCCCTCGACCTGCTGCCGCCGCGCCTGGCGAAGGGGCTCGAGAACGTGGCCGTCGTGATCGAGGAGGAGAACCCGGACGAGCCGGATCTCTACGGCCTCTTCGACTGGCCGGAGTACATGCCGGCGAAGATCTCGATCTACCGGCGTCCCCTCGTCGAGGACTTCGACGACCCGGCCGAGCTCGAAGAGGAGATTCGCGTCACCGTCCTGCACGAGCTAGCGCACTACTTCGGCATGGACGAGGACCAGATCTCGGGGCTCGGCTACGAGTAGCCGCTTCTCCGTTCCGGGCGGCGACCTATGTTGTGATTCTGTTGAGGCGCGGCCCCTCCGGAATAGGCGGCGGCGTCGGTCTCGTTTGTACCGGCATGAACACGATTTCCGAGATCCATGCTGAGATCGAGCGCCTGAGCGAGGTGCGCGGGGAACTGTGGCAGGCCCTCTCGCACGGCCGGCAACAGGCGATCGTGGACGAGATCAAGTTGATCGACGAGCAGCTGGTCGCCCTCTGGGATCGGCACCGTGCCGAGCGCGCGCGCATCCGCTTCGGTGAGCGCGAGGACATCGTGCGCCGCGCCCGCCAGGAGGAGCGCCTGGAGCGCGCCGCCTAGGCCGCGCTACCATCGGCCCGGTATGGGCCTGAAGGGGTTGTTCGATCGGAGCGACGCCTCCGACCTCGAGTCGGAGCGTGATGCGCTGCGCCGCCAGCGAGCCGAGGCGGCCGAGGAGCTGGCCACGCTGAAGCGCACGCTCGCCGAGCGGGTCGCTGCGGTACAGCGGCACGAGCGTGAGCTGGCCGAGGCGACCGAGCGGGTCGAGAGGCGCGAACAGAAACTCGAGCGCGGGCGCGGGGCGCGGCTCGAGGCCGTCCGCCTGAAGCTCGCCGAGGCGAAGGAAGCGCGCGCCATGCTCGACGTGCGCCGAGCCGACGTGGAGGCCAGGGAGACCGCCGTGGCGGCCCGGGAGGCCGCTCTCGACGGCCGCGAGCCGCCGGCGGCCGCGCCTCCGCCGACGGCGATGCCGGAAGCTGAGCTGGAGAAGTTCGCGGCCGAGCTCGTCGCGCGCGAGCAGTCGCTCGACGCCCGAGCCGCCGCGCTCGACCGACGGGCAGCGGAGCTGGAGGCGCGACTCACCGAGCTGGACGCGCGCGACACGCAGCTGGAGACCCGGCGGACCGCCCTCGAGGAACGCGAGGCGGCCGCAGCGGAGCACGAGGAGGAGACGGACGAGAACGCTGTGCCTAGCGTGGGCGCCGACGAGCTGGAGCGGATCGAGGCCAAACTGGCGGAGCTGCACGAGGCAGAGCAGGCCTTCGCCCGGACGCGAGCAGAGCTCGCCGCCCGGAGCGACGCGCTCAGCGAGCAGGAGGCGGCCCTGGCGGCTCGCGAGCGGGCGTTCGGCACGTCGTTGCCGCCCCGCACCGCGGAGCTCGAGGCACTCGAAGCCCGGATCCGCCGCCTCGAGCATGACGGCCGTTCGCGCAAGGCGGCGCCGAAGACCTTCAGCGCCGGTCTACGCGCCCTCGAGGAGCGCGGCCTGCGTGGCGGCCGCGCGCCCGACGAGCCTCTACACTGAAGTCCCGCGTGGGGCGTTAGCTCAGCTGGGAGAGCGCCGCCTTTGCAAGGCGGAGGTCGCCGGTTCGATCCCGGCACGCTCCACACGAGAAAAGGCCCGCAAATGCGGGCCTTTCGTTTTCAGCGGAGAAACGCTTTCTCCGCCTGCACAGCGGTCTGCACAGCGGTCCCGCGATCACCGACCAGCTTGAGGTCACGCCGGACGGGCTCGCCGAGCTTGGCGGGGTGCTGATGAACGAGCACTAGTGGCGGCAGCGCGAGGGGCTCGACCGTGAGGGTTATGCCACGGTGGCGACGGTATCGTTCCGCCACCGGCGGCGAAGGGACTGAACGATGGCGGAGTACGTACAGCTCGGCGCGGTGAAAGCCTGGTATGACGAGCACGGCTCGGGTGATCCGCTGGTCTTGATGCACGGTGGTCTCGTGGACGCGCGGTGGTTTGAGCCGAACCTCGGCCCGCTCGCCGAGCGCTTCCACCTCTACACGCCGGAGCAGCGCGGGCACGGGCACACCGCGGACGTGCCCGGGCCGATCACCTACCAGCTGCTGGCGGACGACGCGATCGCGTTCCTCGAGGCTGTGGTCGGCGAGCCGGCCGACCTGGTGGGGCACAGCCAGGGGGCGTTCATCGCGATGCTGGTCGCGATGCAGCGTCCGGAGCTCGTGAAGCGGCTCGTCATGATCAGCGGCGGCTTCAGCAAGCACGGCGAGGCGGCGCCGGATGCGGAGTGGGACGTTGACGCGCTCACGGAGTTCCTCGGCTCTGCCTACGGCGAGGTGTCCCCGGACGGCGAGAACCACTTCCGGGTGGTGGCTACCAAGATCGGTGAGCTGGCAGCCGCCGAGCCGTACCTGGATGCGTCCGAGCTCGCCAAGGTGACAGCGCGGTCGCTCGTCATGTTCGCCGACGACGACCTGGTGACGATGACGCACGCCGTCGAGACGTACGACGCGTTGCCGAACGCCGAGCTCGCGGTCGTGCCGGGAACGTCGCACTTCCTCACCCAGGAGAAGCCGCACCTGGTCAACGCGCTGGTGCTCGACTTCCTGACGAACGAGCCGGTACAGACGGTGGCACCAATCAGGCGTGCGCAACCGCCGAGCTGAACGCGGCGACGAGAACCCCGCTCCGAGGCCACCAGAAGCCACGAGTACCCGGACCGAGGACTCTCCCCAACCCGCGGACCATCCCGGCGGTCTCGCGTACGTCAGCGGCCCCCAAGCGGCTGGCGGCGGTGCAGTCTCTACCCTCCTTTGGGCAGCATGTTTTTGGGCGAAGCCGCTGAGAGCGGAAGGAGTTGGAGAATGAGGATTGCAGTTGTCGGCAAGGGGAACGTCGGCGGTGGGCTTGCGGATCTGTGGGAGCGCGCCGGGCACCAGGTGACGCGCATCGGCCGCGACGGGGGCGATATCTCCGACGCCGACGCGGTGCTGCTCGCTGTGCCCGGCGCCGCCGTCGCGGACGCCCTCGAGAAGCTCGATGGGATTGGGGGCAAGACGGTGATCGACGCCACCAACGTCGACGGCATCCACCCGCCGGAGGGCTTCGCGTCCAACGCCGAGTTCGTGAAGTCCAGGACGAACGGGCCGACGGCGAAGTCGTTCAACATCAACTTCGCCATGCTCTATGGCCGTCTCGCCGAGGCGCGTGCCAGGCCGAGCAATCTGTGGTCGGGAGACGACGAAGCGCGTGAGGTAGTCGAGCAACTCAACCGCGACGCCGGCTACGACCCTGTCCGCGTCGGCGGCCTCGAGAAGGCGGCGGCCCAGGAGCGCTCGGGCGAGCTCTTCGCCGCCATCTACGAGTCGGGGCTCGGGGAGTACGTGTACCGGATCGCCCCGCTCGAGCGGCTCTGAAAGAAGGCGGAGCTCGCAAGATCCAGAGAGGAGATTGAAATGAACACACCCCCGATCGTCTCGCCGGAGGAGTGGATCGCTGCGCGCGAGAAACTGCTCGTGTAGGAGAAGGAGCACACGCGGGCCGGCGACGCGCTGGCCGCCGAGCGCCGCCGGATGCCGTGGATGGCCGTTGAGAAGGAGTACAAGTTCGACGGCCCGGACGGCCAGGCGAGCCTGCTTGACCTATTCGACGGCCGCCGCCAACTGGTCGTCTACCGCGCCTTCTACGCGCCGGACGTCACCACCTACCCGAAGTCGGGCGGCGCCTACCCAGAACGGGCCTGCGTCGGTTGCTCCTTCGGGGCCGACCAGGTCGCGCACCCCGCCCACCTGAACGCGCGCGACACGACACTCGCGTTCGTCTCGCGCGCACCCCAGGCCGAGATCCAGGGCCTGAAGGAGCGCATGGGCTGGGAGCTGATCCCCTGGTACACGATCACGGACGACTTCGATGCCGACTTCGGCGTGGACGAGTGGCACGGCCACAACGCGTTCATCCATGACGGCGACAAGATCTTCCGCACCTACTTCATCGACGGGCGCGGCGACTCGGCGATTGGAACCACGTGGAGCTACCTCGACATGACCGCGCTCGGGCGTCAGGAGGAGTGGGAGGACTCGCCCGAGGGCTATCCGCAGACACCGCCCTACCAGTGGTGGAACTACCACGATGCGTACGGCGCAGCCGGATGATCGCCCACCTCGCGGGCGTGCCGGTGGAGGAGTTCCCGCTGCTGGTGTTGGCGCACGGAGCGGACGCGGGGTGCCGCTGCCAGCGCGCGCCTGGGTTGCTTCGCGTGCCGCTCATCTGCAGAGCCAGAGACCGGTGCGGTCTGGGAACGTCCGGCCCGGGGGCGGGCCGAGAAGTCGATTGCCTGCTCAGCTCGTAGTTCCGTTGTCCTTGCTTGCGGCGGCTGAGGGTCTCGGCGATCCATCAGAGTCCACCGCGGACTTGCCCCGGGCTGAGTTCGTCGAGCGGGCCGATCGCGCACTCGCGTCCGTCGCGCTCAACCGCCATCGCGTGTTGCTCGACGAGCGCACGCTCGCTGGGCAGCGGTTCGGGCGCCCGGGGTCTACCGGAACTCTTCCGCTCCTCGTCCGTTCTGCGCGTCGGTCCCGTGCGTGTCTTTGTAGCCCCAGAAGTTCGGCTGAGAGCCGTCGGTATCGGTGACGCCGTACTCGGTCGCCAGGTCGTACGAGGTGAGCGAGCGGCCGGCGTGCCTGCTCGGGTTGGCGTCGCCGGCGAGCGCCGCGACGCCCCGCCCCACGTAGGCGGGGGACTCACTGATCGCGAACCCGGGTCGCTCCGCCAGCGCGTCGCGCCAGGTCTCTTCGGTGACGCCGAAGTTGTCGAGCATGTTCTCCGAGCGAAGCCAGCCCGGCGTGACGGCCAGGGCCACGACCGGATGCTGGCGCAGCTCGGCAGTCAATCCGACGACAATCCGCTGCACGTTGGCCTTGACCAAGTCGTAGTAGAAGCCGACCCGTTCACGGAAGTTGGCGTTGAACTCGAACGTTCCGTCGGTCATCTCCACCACAAGTCCGGGCGTTTCGTCCGACGCGGTTTTCAGCATCAGCGGCAGCGCGTGATGGGCGGTGATCAGATGCGTGTCAACGCCCATGCGGAGCATCCGCAACCCACCGGGGAGGTCGTGCTCCCACAGCGGCGTGTCCCACTGCGCGTACCGGTCGCCGCCGAACATGTCATTGACGAGAACGTCCAGACGTCCTTGCTCCGACTCGATGCGCTCGACGAGAGCAGCCACCGCGCCCGAGTCCTCATGGTCGACGACCAACGCAGTCGCCGACCCGCCGGCCGCCTCGACCAGCTCGCCGGTCTCCTCGATCGTCTCGGGACGGTCGATCTCGGACCGCCCCGCCAACCGGCTGCTGCGCCCCGTCGCGTACACGTGAGCGCCCGCTCTGCCCAACTCGACCGCGATAGCACGGCCCGCGCCACGGGTAGCTCCGGCTACCAGGGCGACCTTCTCGGACAGTTCCCTCTCGCCTCCGTTGACGATCACCACGATCCCCGTAGAGCAGTGAATGAGCGTTTATGGAGCCTAACGGTCGCAACCGCGGCATCTACAACGGCAACACATTTCGAACTGCTGACCCGTAGAGGGCGCCAACCGTTGCTTCTTCTTCCTCACCTATGGGTCAGATGTGAATTGGGTAAAGAACGTCCTCGCTGCCGGGTCCTGCTCGATCGAGACGCGGGGTCGGGTCGTTGACCTCGTCGAGCCGGAGGTGATCAGGGATCCCGAACTCCGCCCAACGCCGCCTCACGTCCGCTTCGTCGAGCGGCGGATCGCCGGTGTCACGCAGTACCTGCGGATGCGCGCTTCCTCACCGGATGACGAGCGAGACCGTGTCACCCATCAAGGGGCCGATCCCTCCTAGGGGTCGCTTGTGCACGGAAGGCCCCGCAGGTAACTCTGGCAGACGATGCTCGTGAGCTCAGCGGTCGAGTCGGCAGACAAGAAATGCCGGCGAGCATCACGCGGCCGAGCATACGGGCGCTACGGCCGGCAGTCTGCGTCTGCTCGCGAGTCTCTGATCGACCCCCGATGTCCGTTGGTCGGCGTTGGTACGTTGGTGAGGTGGCGGAGGCGCCGGATCGCCAGGAGCTCTTGACCGCTCTCACCACCGAGCACTTCACGCTCCAGGGCGCCCGCTCGCAGACCGCGAGCGAGAGCGCCTCCCGCGCCTCGCTCTACATCCTCTCGGTCTCCAGCGCCCTGGTCGCGCTGGGGTTCATTGGCCAGGCATCGCAGATCGGCACCACTTTCTATGTCTTCGCTCTCACCGTGCTCCCGACGCTCTATGTCCTCGGCGTCTTCACCTTCGTGCGAGTGGTCGAGTGCGGTGCTGAGGACTTCCGCTACGGCGTCGCAATCAACCGGATCCGCAACTATTACAAGCAGATCGCCGGCGACCAGGCGAAGCTTTTCCTGCTCTCCGGGCACGACGATGGACGAGGGGTGTTCGAGAACGCTGCGGTGCCGCCCGAGAGGCGCAAGCAGTTTTTCACTTTCGCAACGGTCGTCGCCGTGATCAACAGCGTGGTCGGTGGCAGCGCGATCGCGATCGCGCTTGGTGCGATCGCCGATACCTCGCTTGGCGTAGCCGCGGGCGTGGGCGGTGTCGCCGCGCTCGTTTCCGTTGTTGCACTGCTCCGTTACGCCGACCGGCTGCTCGCGGAGCGCGCGGGCCGCACCGAGTCGATCTTCCCTTCGCCGCAGTAGCGTCCGATAACCGCAGCGCCGAGTCGTCCAGCCAGCGGGGAACTCCCGCATTACGGCAAGGCCGCAGTCCCACGACGGAACTCTGCGGATGCCCAAGACCGGCGGACGGCCCAGGGGCCGCTGGGCATTCCGGTCCGAGCTGCTACGCGCCTCGGCCGACGCGCTCGCGTGTGACCGTCGTCGTCCAGTCCAGCCGTCCCCACCCGCCGGTCAGGACGACGGCGATTCGCTCACCCGCCAAAGGGTGCCTGCGGACAGCGGCGACGCCGGCGGCGCCCGAGGGCTCGACGAGGACTCCGAGGGTGTCGGCGATGACGACCATTGCGGCGCGGATGTCATCGTCGTCGACAAGCACGAGCTCGTCGACGAGCGCCCGCACCCGGTCGAAGCTGGCGAGGATTGGTTTGCTGATCGCCAGACCGCCCGCGATCGTCCTCGGCGCTTCGGTGCGGATCGGGCGGCCGGCGTCGATGCTCACACTCATCGCCGGCGCGCCGCTCGCGCACACGCCAACGACGCGCGTCTCCGGCGAGTGCTCCTTCACCCACCGCGCGATTCCACTAATCAGCGCGCCATCGCCGACCTGGACCACGACCGTGTCGAGCGTCCCGGCGCGCAGGAGCTCGATGCCGATCGTTCCGTGCCCCTCGGCGATTGCCGCCGGCTCGCCGTCGGTGACGAGCCGGTGCCCTGGCTCTCGCTCCACCAGTTCACGCGCGCCGTCGAAGGCGTCGTCGACGTTGCCGTTGACGGCCGTCACCTTTGCCCCAAGGGCCCGCATCCGGGTGACCTTGCCGGCGCGGGCCGAGGAGTCGGCGAAGATGTCAACGCCGACGCCATGGTGGCGCCCGGCATAGGCGAGCCCGATGCCCCAGTTGCCTGCTGTGGCGGTGACCAGCCGCTCGTCGAGGCGCGCGAGACCACCGACGAAGTAGTCCGCGCCGCGGCCCTTGAAGCTCCCGATCGGGCTGACGTTCTCCAGCTTGACGACGACATCGCGGCCAAGTGCCTCGGACAGCGTCGGGTCCGAGAACTGCGGCGTGTTCAGCAGCGCCGGATCGATCGCTCGCGCCGCTTCCTCAATCCGCTCCAGCGATAGGTCGATGAACGACATTCTCCTCGTCGCGGGCGCCCTCCGTCGAGCGACGTCACGTCGCCCGTATGCTCGCCCTCAGTACGGCTACAGAGACACCGATTGCGATTCGCGACTCAGCTCTCGTCAGCACCTAGTTGGAAGGAGCTCTAGGAGTATGGAAACTCCGACGAAGACGCGCTTTAAGTTCAAGAGCGACGATGAGACGTTGGTCGGCAATTTATTCCTGCCTGACGGAAGCGCGCCAGCCGGAGTGGTCATAGCGGTTGGCCCGCTCACCTCGGTGAAGGAGCAAGCGGCGGGCGCTTACGCCCAAGCGATGGCCGAGCGCGGGCATGCTGCGCTCGCATTCGATTACCGGTACTTCGGCGAGAGCGACGGCGAGCCGCGGCAGTTTGAGAACCCCGAAGCCAACGTCGAGGACATCAAGAACGCGGCCACCGCGTTGCTCGCCGACGACCGGCTGACAAACGTGCCCTTGGTTGGCCTCGGCGTCTGTTTCGGCGCCGGACCAATGGCACGTGCGGTCGCAGACGACCCACGCTTCCGTGCCTTCGCCGGTGTGGCCGGTGT
The DNA here is from genome assembly GCA_963802765.1 of uncultured Gaiellaceae bacterium. Classification (GTDB taxonomy): domain Bacteria; phylum Actinomycetota; class Thermoleophilia; order Gaiellales; family Gaiellaceae; genus Gaiellasilicea. The sequence goes on along the minus strand of CAWDJZ010000007.1, from coordinate 323,645 downwards.
CTACACCGACAACGCGAAGACCAAGGCGACGATGGGAGCGGCCTATCAAGCCAAAATCGACCGAGGCCGGGCTGCCGAACGCCGGTGGCGCTTGACCGGCGAGGCCGAGACGATCTTGGCCGTCGCGCCTGACGGTGGCGACGTCGCCATGCCGCTACGAGAGGCGTATGAGTTCTACGGGACGCCGCGCGGCCAAGTACCCAACTACGTCAACGGGTACGCGGTGCAGTCCTTGGCGTACAGCCTCCCATTCGACGCGCGCGGCGTAGCGGAGATGATCGACGTGCCCGTGCTGGTCGTCCACTCAGAAAGGGCGTTGGCGCCCGATCTTGCCAACGCGTTCTATTCGGCTGTGCGATCGCACAAGCGAGAGCTGTGGCTCGACTCGCAGGGCCAGATCGACTTCTATGACGACCCGAAGCTCATCAATCCCGCCGCCGACGCTGTCGCCGTGTTGAGCTCCGACAGGTCATGACGACGATCGCTGGTCCCGCGTGTGGGACACGCGCGGGCACGCCGGCGAGCCGCTAAGGCCTTCCGGCCCCGGACCCGTGAATGCTTTCGGCCTAGACGCTCGAAAGCCCGGAGTGGAGCAACACGACGCAGGCGACGTCGCCGAGGAGGCCGCCTAGCTGAAAGGCGCGCAGGAGGGCGACGTCGTCGTCTACGGCAGCCCGCGGCTCGTGCAGACGCCGATCGACCGCGACCTGGCGGACGAGCTGAGGCGTATGGTGTACCCCGTCGTGCTCGGAACGGGGAAGAGGCTCTTCGACGTGACGAGCGACAAGCAACCGCTGCGCCTGGTCAGCTCGAAGATCGTCGGCGACAGCGTGGCCATACTCGTCTACGAGCCGGCGGCGAAGTGACGGACGTCGACGGGAGCATCGGCGAGCTTCGGCGGTCGCTGGCGGGTGACGTGCTCGGCCCGGACGACGCGGGTTACGACGCCGTGCGCCGATGCTTCAACGCGCTCGTCGACCGCCGGCCCGCGACGATCGCCCGTTGCCTCGGGGCGAGCGACGTCGCAACGGCGTTCGACTTCGCCCGCTCGCACCAGCTCGAGGTCGCAGTGCGCGGCGGAGGGCATAACCCCGCCGGGCACTGCGTGCTCGACGGCGGGCTCGTCATCGACCTGTCGCGGATGCGGAGCGTCGAGGTCGATGGCGACGCCGGGATCGCCCGCTCGCAGGGAGGCGCGACCTGGCTCGACTTCGACGCAGCGACGCAGGCGTTCGGCCTCGTCACGCCGGGAGGCGTCGTCGGCTCGACCGGCGTTGCCGGGCTCACTTTCGGCGGCGGCATCGGGCACTTGACGCCGCTCCACGGCCTCACCTGTGACAACCTCGTCGATGCCGAGCTCGTCACACCGGGCGGTACGATCGTCGATGCGGGCGCCGACTGCGGCGGGGACCTCCTCTGGGGGCTTCGCGGCGGAGGCGGCAACTTCGGCGTCGCCACGCGGCTGCACTTCAGGCTGTATCCCGTCGAGCGAGTCGTGGGCGGGATGCTCCGGTACGAAGGCAGCGCCGTCCGAGACACGCTGCGTCTCTTTCGCGATCTGGCTGCGCGGGCGCCGCGCGAGCTCGGCTGGCAGGCGGAGATCGGGGTGAACGATTCGCTCGAGCCGACCTTTCTCGTCGCTCCGTGTTACACCGGCCGGAATGGTGAGTCCGCGGAGCTGCGCGCGATGCGCGCGGCGCCAGGTCTCGTCGAGGATGACGTGCGCCGGAGGTCGTTCCTCGAGCAGCAGCGCGTCTTCGACTCGCCATATGGGGAGAGGCGCCACTACTGGAAGGGCAGCTTCGTGCGCGAGCTCCCCGACGAGCTGATCGACGAGCTGCTCGCGCGCATCGGCGCGCTCGATCGTCCCTGGAGCCACGTCCTGATCGAGTCGTTGCACGGCGCCCCCAAGGACGCCGAAGCCGAGCACGGCGCGCTCCGCTTCCGCCACGCCGCGTTCAACGTCAGCGTGATGGCCGTCTGGCAGGACCCGGCCGCGGACGAGCAGCTCATCGCGTGGGCGCGCGAGACTGCAGAGGCGATCGAGCCGTGGTCGTTCGGAGGCGGCTACGCCAACTACATGCCGCCTGACGAGCCACTCGAACGAGTCCGAGCGGCGTTCGGCGACCAGGCGTTCGACCGGCTGCAGCGGCTGAAGAGCCGGTACGACCCGGACAACGTCTTGCGGAGAAACCAGAACATCCCGCCGCACTCCTAGACGGCAGTCGATCTCCCGCACGTCGCCCGAGATGCGCATCGAGCTCCGTGAGGCCGCCGACCTCGTCGTCGGCAGCCCCGCGGAGCTGTTGAGCGTGCTTCGCGCCCGTTAAGCTGCGGCGTCGAGAGCGGGCTCGAGCTCCTCCTGCGACTGCAGGTCGCGGCCGCGAACCATGAAGATCGAGACCAGCACGCCGACGAAGGCGATCGCCGCACCTGCCCAGAACGCGTTCACGAATCCGTCGGTGAGTGCATTCGGGACCGCAGTCCCGTCGGCCACAGCGTCGTCGGTTGTCGACACTGCGATGGTCGACAGGATGGCGATGCCTACTGCGCCGCCGATCTGCTGGGTCGTATTGACGAGACCCGAAGCGAGACCCGCCTCCTGCGGCTTGGTGCCGGCGAGAGCCGCGATCGTGATCGGCACGAAGGCGAACGGGATCGCGAGCCCGAGGATCAGGAAGCCGGGGAAGAGATCGGCCCAGTACGAGCCTCCGACCGACACCTGCGTGAAATAGACGAGCCCGACGGTGAGGAGGCTCATGCCGAGGATCAAAGCTGGCTTGACCCCGACCCTGTTCACGGCGGCGGCCGCGACGTTCGCCCAGATCACGGCGGTGCCTGCAACCGCGAGGTAGGCGAGGCCGGTCTCGATCGGCGAGTACCCGAGCACCTGCTGCATGTAGAGCGTCAGCATCAAGAACATCGAGAAGAGCGCTGTGCCCATGATGAAGCTGGCAACGTTCGCAGCCGTCAAGGTCTGCAGGCGAAAGATCGAGAAAGGAACGAGCGGCTCCCGCTGCCGCTGCTCCCACACGGCGAACGCGGCGAGCAGCACGGCCGACGCTGCGAACACGCCAATCGTGCGAGCCGAGAGCCATTCCCATTGCCGGCCCTGCGTGACGCCGAGCACCAGGAGAACGAGACCTGATGTCACGAGCACCGCACCAGGGACGTCGTGGCTCTGTCCGTGTGCATCTCGACTCTCGCGGAGCAGGACGGGCGAGAGTGCTAGGGCGGCGATGCCGACGGGCACGTTGACGAAGAAGATCCACTCCCACGAGAGGAGGTCGGTGAGGATCCCGCCCATGAGCACGCCTGCGGCGGCGCCAAAACCGCCGACCGCACCCCAGGCGCCGAGCGCAATGTTGCGTTCCCGCCCTTCTGTGAAGGTCGTGGTCAGGATCGAGAGCGCGGCCGGTGTGATCGTCGCGGCGCCCAGTCCCTGAAGTGCGCGCGCGGCGATGAGCGATTCATCGCTCCAGGCGAAGCCGCAGAGCAGCGAGCCGATCGAGAAGATGACGAGCCCGACCATGAACACGCCCCTGCGACCGAGAATGTCCGCCAGGCGCCCGCCGAGCAGAAGGAAGCCGCCGAAGACCAGCGAGTAGGCGCTGATCACCCACTGCAAGTTGTCCTGCGAGAAGCCGAGATCAGCCTGGATCGACGGCAAAGCGACGTTCACGACCGCGATGTCGAGAACGACAACAAACTGCGTGACGCACAGAAGCGCCAAGGCAAACCACTTCATGCGTGCGGAGGCAACCATTCCTACCTTTCGTGTCGAGTCCGAGGATCCACGTTCAATTCATCGACGTTCGAATGCACCTCAGATCGACCGTACCGCAGCGCTTTCACTCTGAAAGTACGGTTTACCGTACTGCAAGCAGCCGGTATACACTTGCAAGCAATCAGTGGCAAGGAGCTACCACCAGTACTGTCCAATCGCACACGCGCTCGATCTCGTCGGCGAGCGGTGGTCGTTGCTCGTCGTGCGCGAGCTCTTGCACGGGCCGCTCCGCTATTCCGACCTGCGCGAGCGGCTTCCCGGCTGCGGTACCAACATCCTCGCTGCGCGGCTGAAGCAGCTCGAAGCGTCTGGAATCGTGAAAAAGCACCGGCTGCCGCCGCCCGCCGCTTCGACGGTCTACGAGCTGACGGATTACGGTGCGCGTCTCCGCCGGGTCGTTCAGGAGCTCGCCCGCTGGGGCGTGCGCTCGCTCGGCGCCCCTTCGCACGGCGAAGAGCTCGAGCCGGGCTGGCTGATCGACGCGCTCGAAACCATGACCGAGCCGGTACCGGATTGGCCGAAGGTCTCGGTGGAATTCCAGATCGCCGACGAGACCGCAGCGATCTGCGCCGGCTCAGCGCAACCCGGGCCGGCTGAAACTCCAGACGCGGTCGTCGTCGCGGATCCGGCGGGCTTCTACAACCTGTTCGTCGGCGGCGACCTCGATGCCGTGGACATCGACGGAGACTCGGACGCGGTGCGGCAAGTCGTCGAACAGGCAGCACTCCAAGCCATGCCGGCAGCGGCGGCGTAGCGCGAAACGCGTTACGGCCCCAATACCGCCTCGCCAGTTTCGCGTACAACGAACTGCTCCCTCGTATCCCGCGAGACCCAACGCCCCGGGACAGCGCCCGCCTGGGTTTGCGAACCCTACGGGCTTTCTCTGCGATCTCGATGTGAGTTTGGGCGGCCGTAAAGCGAGTTCAGGGATGGAATCGCAGCCCGTCGACGATCTTGTCGACCGTTCTTCGTTCGGCGCGGAGCCCGATGCCGACAACGTCGAGCTCCTGCGCGGCGACGGCGGCGACGGCGGCCCGGTTCGCTTCGTCGTGGTTGGTGGTGAAGAGCTCGTTGGTGTAGACGGCTGGCGTAACGCCGCGGCTAAGCGCGCGTTCAAAGGCCCGCCGCAGCGCAGCGCCGTCAGCCTCGTAGACGAGGACTGGCTGGACGAACATCGGCAGGTACTCGTTTCCGGAGGCATCCCGGTACGGCTGACCGATGACGTCAGGCACCGTTCCGGCGATGCCACTGACCAGAAATGCCGTCACGTTCGTCTTCTGCCAAACGGCGAGATCGTCTCGCAGAACGACGGCGATCTTCGTGTCGAACTGCATGGTGCGACGGTAGCGACCGTGGCGATTCTGGGCTGAGGCGAGCCAAGGGTGCATACGCTCTATCTCCTTCGGCACGCCAAATCGAGAATCGGCTCGGGCATCCGCACCACCTCCAGCTCGACACGGGGTGCCTGCGATCACACTCATGCTCCGCCGGGAGGCGCCGACTGGGATCAGTAGAAGTCCGCGGACTCGATCCGGGGTGAGACCGAAATCGAAATCGAGCTGATTGTTATCGCCGTGGGGAAAAGGGACGAAGCTCGTCGTCGCCCGGCTGGATGATCCCGACGTGTGACTCGGGGGCCTCGTTCCAAGCGCCGGGAAGGTCGCCGAGCGGCTCGGACACGACGACCCTGGTCTCGTCCGAGAGCGCGCCGAGCTCCTCGAGCTCCGGGTAGAGCGCCCTCAGTGTGTCCATCCGGGTGCTGAAGTAGAGCGAGCGCGAGGCGCCTTCGCTCGAGTAGCGGAAAGCCCAGATGCTCCGCCCGTCGGTGGTCGCGATCGTCATCTGGATCGGATCGTCGACGCCGTGCTTGCGCCCGGTCTCCTCGACGAAGCCGACCATTCGCTCCACCGCGGCGATGGGGTCGTCCTCCAGCCCGAACGTGAGCGCCAGGTAGAACATCGCCTCCGAGTCTGTCGTTCCCTCGATCGAGGTGAACAGGGAGTCGTCGACCGCGAGCACCAGCTCGCGCCTCATGCGCGCGAACTCGCGGATGACGCCGTTGTGCATCCAGAGCCAGCGCCCGTGGCGGAACGGGTGCGTGTTCGTCTCCTGAACCGCCGTCCCCGTTGCGGCGCGGATGTGCGAGAAGAAAAGCGGCGAGGAGATCCCGGCAGCAAGCTCGCGTAGGTTGCGGTCGTTCCACGCGGGGTGGATGCTGCGATAGAGCCTCGGTGTCTCGCCGTCGTACCAGCCGACGCCGAAGCCGTCGCCGTTCGTCGTCGTCGCACCCTGCCTGGAGTGAAGGCTCTGGTCGATCAGCGAGCGGTCCCTCTTGACGAGCAGCTCCTCCAGCCGGATCGGCGATCCGGAATACGCGAGCCAGCGGCACATAGCTACACCTTCCCTTCTGCGGCACCCACCGGTTTCCTAGGGATGCTCTGGGCCAGGAACAGGGCGACGACCGTGAGAACGGCCAGGATTGCGAGAGCCGAACGGAGCCCGGCGAGGCGGGCATCGCCATACGCCTCGAGCGCAGCATCGGTGGTCGCGGGAGGGACGTCCGCCTCGTCGAGCGCGGCCTCGAGGTCCGCGTCCGACACGAACTGCACGCCTCCCGCGAGCTCGACCTGTGCCTGCTCCTTCGCGCTCGCGGGAATCGCGGGGTCCTGCAGGACATTCGTCAGGAACGCCGACGTCAGCGTCGCGATCAGCAGCGAGCCGGCCAGCGCGGTGCCGAGCGAGGCGCCGAGGTTTGTCGCCGTGTTCTGGATCCCGCCTACCTCGGGGCTCTCGTCGTCCGGTACCGCCGAGACCGTGACCGCGCCGAGTTGCGAGGCGAGCGCGCCGATCCCGAGCCCGACCAGCAGCATCGGCACGAAGACGACCTCCGGGCCCGCATCCGCGTCGAGTCCGCCGAGCAAGACCGCCGTGCCGGCCAGGAGCGAGAGCAGGCCGAGACGGACGACCAGACGCGGCGAGACCCGCGGGAGGAAGCGCGGAATGCCGATCGCGGCGGCGAGCAGCGTCACCGAGAGCGGCAGCAGGCGGGCGCCCGTCTCGAGCGCGGACAGGCCGAGGGCAACCGAGAGGAAGAGCGGCACGACGAAGAAGAACCCCGCCTGCACGAGGTACTGGAAGAAGAACATCGTCAGCCCGCCGCTCAGCTGCTTGTTGCGCAGCATCGCCGCGCGGATGAGCGGCTCTTTCCCCTGCGACTCCCGGCGAGCCTGCCAGCGGAAGAAGACCCAGATCACGAAGAAGCCGGCGAGCACGAGCCAGAACGAGGGCGAGATACCCGCCCACGACGGGCCATCAGGCTTCGGCTGGACCCAACCCCACTCGCTCGTGCGCAGCACGCCGAAGACGAGCAGCCCCAGCCCCAGCGCCGACAGAACCGCGCCCACGACATCCAGCTGCGGGGGCTCTTCCACCGGCGCGTCCGCGATCCGCCTCCCCAGGATGAGAATCGCGACGACGATCACGACCTCGCCGGCAAAGACCCACCGCCAGGAGAAGTACGTCGTGCAGAAACCCCCGATCAGCGGCCCGACTGCGACCGCGACGGCCCCGGCCGCCGCCACCAGCCCATAGGCTGCGGGTCGCCGCTCGGTCGGAAAGTTCCCCGCGACCAGCGCCACGATCGCCGGCAGGATCAGCGCCGCTCCGACTCCCTCCAGGAACGACCAGCCGAAGAGCAGCACGGGCAGGCTCTGCGCGATCGAGGTCGTGAACGAGCCACAGCCGTAGATCACGCAGCCGATCGCGAAGGCCCGCTTGCGGCCGATGATCGCCCCCACCTTCGCACCGGTGATCATGAGCGCGGCCATGACGAGCGTGTACGCCGTGATTGCCCCTTGGATCCCGGTCACTGTCGTGCCGACGTCCTTCGCCACCGTCGCGATCGAGACGTTCATCACCGAGCTGTCCAGCGTCATCAGGAATTGCCCGGCCGCGAGCGTGAGCAGCACGACACCGGCGGCGGAGGCCTTCCCACCGGTGCGCTCGGGCGTGTGTGGCTCGGAGGCCATGTGTTCTCGCGCGCGCTACTGCACGCGACCGTACTGCTCTAGAACGTGGAGACCGTCGGTGTCGCGACCGCATCCCCGACGTCGGCGAGCGCCCGCATCATCTGGCTGAGTGCAAACGGCCACGTCGCCAGGAAGAGCGCGAGCGGCGCGCCGATGAGGATGACGCCGAGCGTCGCCCAGAAGCCCTCGGCCTCGATCGCCCAGGCGATCGTCCCGAAGACGACGAGGCCGACCCCCAGCGCGCCGATGATCATGATCGCCGCGGCCCAGGTCCGCAGCAGCTTGTACTGACTCATTTCGCTCCTTCCTTGGGTCCAGGACTGTTTCTTTCGCCGCGGCGACTCAGCCGCCTGCCGCCGTGCCGACGTCCGGTGACGCGGCCGAGTTCCCGTTCCTCGCCCGCTTCCAGACGAGATCGAGCACCACGGCGAGCGCGGCGATCGCGACGATCGCGGTGAACGTCTCCGGTGCGTTGCGAATGGTGTCGACGGCGAAGAAGACGAGGACGACGGCCGTCGCAGCGATCGCCGTGAGCACGATCGCGCCGATGGAGCCGGTGTCGGCGCGCCGCCGATAGCCGGCGATGCCGACGAGGAGGAAGATGATCAGCGAGCACGCGCTACCTACCGACGCGATCGCCGAGAGGTTGACGAGATTTGAGACGACGAGCACGATCCCCGCAGTGATCAAGAGCCCTGCGTGAGGGCCGAGACGCGAGCCACGTCCAAAGAACGGCGGGAACTGCCCGGCCTGCGCCAGCATCGTGGTCAGCCCGCCCGACGCGTAGAGGGTCGCGTTCACCGACGACGCGGTCGCGAGGAGAGCGGCGATCGCCATCATCGTGAACCCCGCGTCGCCGAGGGACGGCCGGGCGGCCTCGGCGATCGCCGTCTCGCCGTAGCCGATCACCTCCGGGACCGTGAGCGTGCCGAAGACGCCGAGCGAGATCAGGACGTAGAGCACCGTCGTCACGCCGAGCGCGAGGTACATGGCTCGTGGCAGCTCGCGCTCGGGGTCGCGCAAGTCCCCGACGGCGAAAGTGATGACACTGAAGCCGAGGTATGCGAAGAAGGTGAGGGCGACGCTGGCGATGATGTCCTCGACCGGCGGGTAGCCGCTGAACGCGAGCAGGTCGAAGTCGATCTCCACCAGGGTCACCGCGATGAACACGGCGAAGACAGCGAGCAGGACAACGACGATCAGCGACTGGGCGCGGTCGACGATTCGTGAGCCGACCATGTTGATCGCCGCCATCGCGACGACGACGAGCGAGGTGAAGAAGTTGTCCCAGCCCGCTCCCGCGCCGTCGCCTATGAACAGCGAGGTTGCGTAGCTTCCGAACGAGACGGCGACCATCGAGCAGACGATCACGATCGCGGCGAAGTAACCGAGCCAGGAGGCGATGCCGACGAGGCGACCGTTACCGAAGCCCTCGATCAGGTAGGCGATCAGTCCACCTGACGACGGGAATCGCACGCCGAGCTTGACGACCGTGTAGCCGAGCAGGGCGGAGACGATCCCGGCCAGGAGGAACGAGAGCCAGACTGCGGAGCCCGCGACGGCGCCGGCCTCGCCCAGCAGCGCAAAGATGCCGGCGCCGACCATGGCGCCGATGCCGAGGAAGGCGGCGCCGCGGACGCTCATCTACGGCGGCGTCGTCGTCGTAGGCGCGGGCGGCGCCGGCGTCTGGTCGCCGAAGAAGAGCCAGACGATCAAGATGCCGACGAGCGCCGTCACGACCCAGCAGACCTGCAGCGGCACCTGGAAGGAGTGGTCGATGACCCGCTTGCCAAGCGTTGTGGTTCCCGTTTCGTCCGACTCTGCGGCGGCGATCTGCGTTCCGTTCGCCGGGAGGAAGAGCACACCCATCACCGCGGTCCACATCGCGATCATGTAGCCGGCCCCGATCCCGAGCGCGAGGCCGAGCGGAACCATTGTCCGGGTCGCTGCCGATTGGCTCGTCGTCAGCCCGGCGACGAGGAAGAGGGCGACCGCGATCATGAACGGCCAGTTCGTCGGCCAGGCTGCCGAGAGCCTCGACGATCGCGTCCTCGTTGTTCGCGATGAACGTGTCCGCCATCCAGGCGATGCCGAACAAGGCGATCATCGCGACCATGCCTGACTTGAAGATCGGTGTGCCGGGGATGTCGCTGGCCTTCACGTGTGCGAACACCAGGATCATCGCCGCAGCACTGAGCATGATCATCTGGATCAGCGGCGTGACGGACATCGGCTCGACGCCGCCGCCCTCGGCAGCCACGGTCGGCCGGATGTCCTCGACGAAGCCGAACACGCAGATCGCGAGGACGCCGGTGAGGAAGATCGCGACGCTGCGCTTGGCGAACGGCAGCAGAACGATCTCGGCCGGCGGTGCGGGGGGCTTGATCTCGCCGGCGGCCAGGCGGCGCTGGTACTCCGGGTCGGAGTCCAGCTCTTTCCCGTATCCGGTCATCACGAGCGACATCGCGAAGATGCCGACGATGCTCGCCGGGACCGTGATCAGCAGGACGTCGATCAGGTCGTAGTTGAAGATCTCCACCAACGGCAACAACGTCGCCATCGCCGCCGCAACGGGGCTCGAGGTGATGCCGGCGGCGGAGGCGACCGTCGACGCGGCCAGCGGTCGCTCGGGCCTGATCTTGTTCGAGTACGCGACCTCGTTGATCACCGGGATGATCGAGAAGAAGGTGTTGCCGGTGCCGGTGAGGATCGTGAGCACGTACGAGACGTAAGGCGCGACGAAGTTGAGTGCCTTCGGCCTCGCGCGTAGCGCCTTGCTTGCGATCACGACCATGTAGTCGACGCCGCCCGCGGCCTGCATCGCCGCCGCGGCCGAGATGACGGCGATGATGATCAGGATCGCGCTGATCGGCGGCTCGCCGGGATCGAGCCCGAACAGGAAGACGAGAACGAGCGTGCCGACCCCGCCCCAGAGCCCCAGGCCGATGCCACCCGAGCGCACGCCGAGAGCGATGAAGCCGATGACGACGAGGCCCTGGATCGCGATCAGAACCCAGTCCGTCGTGCTCATCGACCGGCCTCCTCACGAAGCTGCTCACAGGTGCTCGACTGACGGAGCGCCAACGCGAGCTCGGGGTCGAGCTCCGCGACGCCCGTGATCGTCTGGACGCCGCCGACGAGCGCCGCTCCGACGGCGCCTGTCGCGTCCCCGAACTGCTCGATCGACTCCTCGATCGTCTCCGCCTCCTCGTCGAGCGAGTCCTCCGCCTCCTCCAGGTCGTCGAGGGCGCGCTCGGCCCACGTGGAGACGTCTTCCGCCGCCTCCTCGCCCTGCTCGGTGTCAGGCACACCCGCGTTGTCGATCCCCTCGACCACCGTCTCGGTCGCCTGGATTGCGCGCTCGAGGCCCTTGCGGACGAAGCCCGTCCGCCCCTGCGGCGTCTCCGACTGCGGCTCCTCGCCGCCTGCCGTGCTCGATGCGTTCGGGGTGCGGACGTCTTCCACGATCGCCTCGAGCTCACCACGCCAGACGCCGACGGCGCCGCACACGTTCTGCGCCCACTCGCCCGCGGGGACGGTCTCGCCGCTCTCGTCGCGACCGCCGATGGCGGCGGCAGCGAGGATCACGGCCACGACACCGCCGGCGATGACGAGCCAGATGACGGGACTGCGCATGCCTTACCTCCCCGGGGCCGACAACTCGTCGACGACGGCGACCAGCAGTTTCCAGAAGCGTTCGACGGTGGGGACGCTGACCCTCTCGTCGGGTGAGTGCGGAAACTCGATCTGCGGCCCGAACGAGAGCATGTCCAGGCCGGGCACCTTGGTCCCGATCACCGCCGTCTCGAGCCCGGCGTGCACGGCCGTCACGATCGGCGGCTCGCCGAAGAGTCGCTCGTAGACGGACTGCGCGGCGGCGAGCGCGGGCGAGTCGAGATTCGGCCGCCAGCCGCCGTAGTTGTGCTTGACCTCGAGCGCGCCACCCGCGAGCCGGGCGACGGCGTCGAGGGCGGCGATCACCTCTGGGAGCGCAGAGTCGTTCGACGAGCGCGAGAGGCTGTGCAGCGTCAACTGATCGCCCTCCGTGATCGCCTCTCCGAGGGAGGTGCTCGTCTCGACGAGATCGTCGAAGTCGGGGCTCAGCGCAAGCGGCCCGGTCGGCACGAGGGCGACGGCATCGAGCATCGTGGCGGTGCCCGCGTCGGTCCACGCGTCGGAGGAGGCCTCGGCGGCTTCGACCGCGATCGAGACGCCAGGGTCGGTCTTCGCGAATGCGTCGCAGATGGTGTCCGCCGCAGCGGCGACCGCAGTCCGGAAGTCCTGTTCGCGGTCGGCCGAGACGGCACAGACCGCGGTCGCATCGCGCGGGATCGCGTTGCGGCTCTTGCCACCCGACAGGGAGACCAGCCGGAAAGGCACCGTCGTCTGCGCTTCTCGCAGAGCCCGTCCGAGAACCTTGACCGCATTCGACCGTCCCAGGGCGATTCCCGAGCCGGAGTGGCCGCCTTGACCGCCGCTCACCGTGACGGTGAGCGTCACGGCATCGTCGGCGGAGGGTTCGCGAGAGCTGTCGATCCGAATCCACGTATCGGTGCTGCCGGCACAGCCCACCGTCAGGCGGCCGTCCTCCTCGCTGTCGAGATTGATGAGAATCGAGCCCGTGACGAGAGCCGGGTCGAGAGCATTCGCGCCCTCCAGTCCAACCTCCTCGGCCACCGTCATCAGCAGCTCGAGCGGGCCGTGGGGCAGCGAGTCGTCCTCGACCAGGGCCATCATGGCCGCGATCGCGACCCCGTCGTCGGCGCCGAGCGTCGTCCCGTCCGCTTTCAGCCACTCGCCGTCGCGAACGAGCCCGATGCGTCCCTCGGCGGGGTCGTACTCGCTCGAGGGGTCACGCTCGCACACCATGTCGAGGTGCCCCTGCAGTGTCACGCCGGCGGCGCTCTCGCGCCCAGGCGTGGCCGGAACCCGGATCACGAGATTCCGCCCGGCGTCCTGCTGAATCTCGAACCCATGCTGGTCGGCCCATTCGCGAACGTGATCGATCACCGGCTCCTCGTGACGAGACGGGCGGGCGATCTTCGTCAGTTGCTCGAAGTGTCCCCAGAACGAGGCGGGCTCGATTCCCTTGAGCACTGATGTCTCCGTTGCCACGCCCCTCCCTCTGATGACCCTGCCGACTCCGGGCGATCATCTCATTCGCATCTGACAAGAGGCAAACGGCAAGTGAACGCGAGCGCCGCTCAGAGAAAAGGCGAGAGGGCCGCGAAGACTGTGGCCTTGGCTCTCTCCTGTGTCCCGGTGAGCCGGCGGCCGGGAGACGACACTGCCTCCGCCGGCACGGAGAACCGCTCGTCGAACTGGGACGCGGCGGCCTTCGACCAGATCTGGAGGTCGATCTCGAAGAAGCGCTTCAGGCTCCAGGCCTCGAGGTTGCACGTCCCGGCGAGCAGCTCCTCGCCATCGCGCACAAATGCCTTCGCGTGCAGCATCGCCGGGTACTCGAGGATGCGAACCCCGGCGTCCAGCAGCGCCCCGTGGTGGAACTGCTGCGCGGCCGCGCAGGCCCAGTTGTTCGCATTCGCAGGGACGAAGAGGCGGACGCGAACCCCACGTCGGGCCGCCTGCGCCATACGCCGGATCATCCCGCGATCGGTGACGTATGGGTTGACGACGTCGAGCGTCTCCCGTGCGTTCTCGAGCACTCCGGCGATCGCATCCGTGATCGGGCGGTAGCGACCGGGAGCGTTGTGCAGGACGACCGCGGGGACTGATTCCGCGCCCGCCTCGAGCGACGGGAAGAGCGCCTCGATCTCGGCCACGGGAACCTCACCCCCGAGCCAGCGGAAGCTGGCGAGAAAGACGAGCTGGAGTTGGTTGACCACGGGGCCGGTGACACGCAGGAACAGATCGTGAAAGCGGCCGTCCTGGAAGTGGTCCTCGATTCCGGCGCCACCAACCCAGCCGATGCGACCGTCGATGACGGTGAACTTGCGGTGGTCGATATGCGCGAGGCCGCCCAGGTTCCAGTGCACTGCACCGCCGGCTCCGAGCTGACCGACGCGAGAGCGGGGCTTCGTCGCCCGCACGACGCAGACCTGAACGCCGGCGCCCGTGAGACGATCGTAGAAGAGTCGGCTGCTCCGCTCGGGATCGGAGCCCTGGCGATCGACGACGAGCCTCACGGGAACGCCCTCGGCGGCCTTCGCGATCAGTGCCTCGGCGAAGGCGTCTCCCGCGACGCCCGGCCGGAAGCCGAACTGATTGATGTGAACGGACGAAGAAGCCGACGCGATGTCCTCGAGCATCCGCGGATAGAAGGAACGGCCCTCGACGAGGGTCTCCACCGACGACGCACGACTCTCGGAGAACCCGATCGCGAGCGCTCCTCGAGGCACCGGGCCGGTGAGGAGGCGCTCGGCGTGTTCCTGGACGCCGTCGTTCGGAACCACAATCATGTGCTCGCCTTCATACACGACGCGCTCAGGATCACCTAGGTAATTCGAATTCCCGTTGCTTGTGCGACGCCTCCGAGGCCCTGAGAAGATTTGCGTGCGGACGTCGATGCAGCCGGACGGAGCCGCCTCCTCGATCGCCGCCGGACTCGGCCGTCGAGTTCCTGATCCGGTTCACGAGGGTCGGCCACGAGGCCGGCTACCCGACAGCCGACCTCGAGGACCGGGTCGTCGCGCTCGCTCGGGCGCTCGGGCTGGAGGGTGTTCAGATCTCTGCGACGCCGACGCTCGTCGAGGTCTCGCTCGGTGTGCTGCCGCACCAGCGCACGTTCACGCTTCGCGTACGTCCGACCGCGGTCGACCTGGACGCGATCGCCCGTCTGGACGACCTCGTTCAGGACGTGCTCGCCGGGCGGCTCGACGCAGGCGCGGCGCTCGCGGTGCTCACGGACATCAAGTCGCACCCGCTGGAACGCCCCTGGCCGATCCTGCTCGCCGCCTATTCGATCGCCGGCGCCGCCCTGACGCCGGTGCTCGGCGGCGGCTGGCGAGAAGCGATCGGTGCGGCAGCCGTCGGGCTGCTCGTGGGCGCGATCGCGCTTCCCGCAACGCGCACGGCACGCACCGAGCCGATGGCGGCTCCAGTCGCGGCGATCGCCGCCAGCTTCTCGGCCGCGACGCTCCCTCAACTCGGCCTGGACGTGTCGCCTGACGTCGTGACGCTCGCCGCGCTCGTGACCTTTCTGCCCGGCATGAGGCTCACGATCGGCATGCGCGAGCTGTCGAGCGAGCACCTCCAGTCGGGCGTCGCGAACACCGCGAACGCCCTCGTCCAGCTGCTCGGCCTCGTCTTCGGCGTCCAGATCGGGCGCTCGATCGCGGCGAGCTGGTTCGGCGCACTCGGAAGCGGTCACTCCGGATACTGCATTCGCTGGAACGCACCTCCTCGGGGCGGTTGCGGCCGGGCTCGCGTTCACGCTGGTGCTGCGAGCTCAGGCTCGCGACGCCTGGATGATGTGTGCCGCGACCGTCCTCGCCCTCGCCGCGAACGCGGTCGGCGCCGAGCTCTTCGGTGCGGCGGCCGGCGTGTTCTTCGCGACGCTCGCGGTCGGTCTCGCGGGCGGCCTCGTCGCCGCCTGGCTCCGTCGCTCGCCGCTCGTCTTCATCGTCCCCGGCGTCCTGATGCTCGTGCCGGGCAGTGCGGGTTTCGACAGCGTGCTGCAGCTGCTCACGAACCAGACGGTCAGCGGGGTCACGGCCGCCTTCGACACCTTCGTCACCGCCACCTCGATCTCGTACGGCCTCATCGTCTCCGCCGTGATCCTGCCCGGCCGCTTCAGTCAGCTCGACCCGCGTGGGGCGGCGGCGCGAGAATCGCCGTCGTGAGAAACGCCGCAATCATCGGGCCGCTTCTGGCGATCGCGGGCCTTGTGCTGGGAGGCTGCGGAGGTGGCGAGGGAAGCGCGCTGACGGGCACGAGGCCGACCGTGACTGCCACGCGACCGGCCGAGACCGTGGTCCGACTGTCCCGCCGCACCGCGCGCCTACGGTTCCGGCGCGGACGGAGACAACGACCGCGAGGCTACGACCGAGATCACGACAAGCGAGATCGCGACAACCGCGGTCACGACGACCGGCTCACCGGCGCCGACGGTCACCGTGACGGGCCCGTCACCGTCACGAGCCGGACCGTCCGAGCCGGTCACCTTGACCGAGCCGATCACCGTCACCGAGCGGCCGCGACGACCGCCGTCGCGGCGGAGCCGACCTCATCCACCGACGGCACGCCGTGGGGGTGGATCCTCGGCGTCGCTCTGGCGGCAGCACTCCTGATCGGGTTCGTGATCTGGAGGCGGCGACGGCCCCTCGACTCGTGAGTCCTACGTCGCGGCGGGCGCCACGTCCTCGTGGCGTTGCGCGGCGCGACGCTCGGCCAGCTTTCCCAGTTCGACGAACGCGAGGAAGGCGACCGCGGCGAGCAGGCACATCCCCCATTGCGAGCTGGTCAGCGGGACTGTGTCGAAGATCCGCTGCAGAGGTGCAATCTCCGTGACGAGGAAGGTGAGCGCGGCCGCGGCTCCGATCAGCTGCACGAACCGCCGGTTCGCGATCGTGTAGCCGCTGAAGATCGTTCCTGTCGGCTCGCGTGCCTCGAGGGCGGCGACGATGTGCAGGAGCGAGAGCGTCGTCAGTCCCATCGTCGTGGCGACGACGAGGTCGTAACGATCCTCGCCCCAGGCGACCACGCCCAGAGCAAGTGCGGCCATGATCAGGCTCGCGATGCCCAGTCGGACCCCGAGGCTGCGATTGACGATCGGCGCGCTCGCGTCCCGCGGTTTGCGTCGCATCAGCCCCGGAACGGCGGCGTCGAAGCCGAGCCCGATCGCCAGCAGCACGTCGACGGCGAAGTTGATCCAGAGGATCTGCAGCGGCGTGAGGGGGGCGCCGTCGGCGATGTCGAAGATGCCGGCGCCGACGAAGGTGAGGATGAAGCCGCCCAGCATCACGAGTTGGACGCGCACGTACTTCATCAGGTTGTCGTAGATGCCGCGGCCGCCCTCGACCGCCGCCACGATCGTGGCGAAGTTGTCGTCGGTGAGGATCATGTCGGCCGCCTCTTTGGTGACCTCGGTGCCGGTGATCCCCATCGCGACGCCGATGTCGGAGCGCTTCAGCGCGGGGGCGTCGTTGACGCCGTCGCCGGTCATCGAGACGACATGGCCTTTGCGCTTGAGCACGTCGACGAGACGCACCTTGTCCTCCGGGGCGACCCGCGCGACCACGCCGATCTCGTCGACCTGCTCGTCGAGCTCGGCGTCTGTGAGCGCCGCGAACTCGGTGCCCGTGAGTGCGCGACCCTCGATCCCCAGCTGCGCCGCGATCGCGGCTGCGGTGGTGGCGTGGTCGCCGGTGATCATGCGGGCCCGGATCCCCGCCTCCTTGCAGCGGGCGATCGCGTCCTTCGCTTCCTTGCGGGGCGGATCGACGATCGCGACCAGCGCCAGCAACGTCAGCCCCTGGACCTCGTCGAGCAGGGGGCCGGCGGGGTCGAAGGCGCTCGGGTCGATGTCGCGGGAGGCGACAGCGAGCACCCGCAGCCCTTCACCCGCGAGCCGATCGTTCTCGGCGAGGACGCGATCGCGGGCGGCCTCCGCGGGGACGTTCGAGCCGTCCGCGTCGTGGATGTGCGACGAGCGCGCGAGCAGAACGTCGGGCGCACCCTTGACGAAGCAGCGCACGACCTTCCGACCTTCGTCCTCCATCTCGTGGAAGGTCGCCATCAGCTTGTACTCGGAGTCGAACGGCACTTCGCCCAGGCGCGGATAGACGCGGCGCGTCTCGTCGATGTCGATCCCGCCTTTCGCCGCCAGGACGACGAGCGCCGCCTCCGTCGGGTCGCCCACGATCTCGCCCTCGCGAACTGCGGCGTCGTTCGCCAGCGCCATCGGCAGGAAGAACGGCTCGAGCGACGTGTCGGTCTCGCCCGCCACGCGAAGGATCCGTCCTTCGGTGGAATAGCCCTCGCCTTCGACCGAGTAGCGCCGGCCGACCACCACGAGCTGGCGCGCGGTCATCTGGTTGAGCGTCAGCGTGCCGGTCTTGTCCGAGCAGATCGCCGACGTCGACCCGAGCGTCTCCACCGAGCGCAGCCGCTTCACGATCGCCCCCTTGGCCGCCAGGGCCTGCGTCCCCAGCGAAAGCACCGTCGTCACGACCGCCGGCAACCCCGTCGGGATCGCCGCCACCGCCAGGCTGATCCCAATGATGAACAGCTCATCGAAGTCGTCGCCGCGAATCAACCCCAGAACAACAACCAACGCCAGCGCGGCCGCCGCCATGATCGTGAGCAGGACGGTCAGCTGGTCGAGCTGGCGCGTGAGCGGCGTCTTCTCCTGCTCGAGCTGGCTCAGCATCCCCGAGATCCGGCCGACCTCGGTCGCCATCCCGGTCGTCGTCACCACCATCTCGCCCCGGCCCCGGGTCACGGTCGAGTTCATATAGGCCACGTCGACCCGGTCCCCGAGCGGCACATCGTCACCCGTCACCGGCTCGACCGCCTTCAGGACGGGCGTGCTCTCGCCCGTGAGAGCGGCCTCCTCGATCTCCAGCGTCGCCGCCACCAACAGACGACCGTCAGCCGGGATCTTGTCGCCCGCCTCGAAGACGGCGATGTCTCCCGGGACGAGCTCCGCGGCCGGAACGTCGACCAGCTGGCCGCCGCGACGGACATGGGCTCTGATGATGAGCATCTTCTGGAGCGCGGCGACGCTCTCGGCCGCCTTGCCCTCCTGATTCAGGCCCAGCACGGCGTTGAGCACCGTCAGGCCGATGATGACGAGGCCGGTGGAGAACTCCTGCAACGCGACCATGCTGACGATGGCGGCGCCGAGCAGGACGAGCTGCATCAGATCCCGATACTGGCGCAGGAACGCCTGCCAGCCGGGCTCCTTCTTCGCCTCCGCGAGCCTGTTCGGCCCGAACTGGTCGCGCCGCCGCTCGACCTCGCTAGCGTCGAGCCCAGGCCCGGGATCGACGCCGAGCTGCGCGCAGGCCTCCTCCGCCGTGAGGGTGTGCCAGGCAACCGCGTCTCGGGCGGAGACAGCGCCGGTCGCGACATCTTCGCCGGTCGCTTGCTCTGCAACGTTCGCTTGCCCTGTGCTCATCGGTCCTCCTGGTGCCAGCCTGCCGGATTCAAGCGAACCTGCCAAGAAGCAAGTGCCGCAAGGTCAGAGAAAAGATGCGAGCTTGTCCCACAGCCAGCTCTCGAAGCGCTCACGTGTCCCGGAGGGTGGCTCGCCGGGATTCGAGCGCGCGATGTCGGGCACGAAGAGCCGCTCCTCGAGCAGTGCTGCCGCCTCGGGGCTCCTGGCGATCATCGTGATCTCCGAGTTGCGGTAGAGCGCCCACGCGTCGAGATTAACGGTGCCGAAGCTGACGACGTCGTCGGCAACCACGACCTTGGCGTGCACGACCGTGCCGGGGAGCTCCCAGATCTCGACACCCGCAGCGATCAGGTCGGCGTAGCGGTACCTGAGGGCAGCCGTCGCCTGGGCGTTGTTCGACGTCTCGGAGACGACGACGCGGACTTTCACTCCGCGCCGCGCCGCCGCGAGGATCCGCTCGAGCATGTCGCGGTCTGTGAGGTACGGGTTCATCACGTCGAGGCGCTCGCGCGCACCGTCGATCTGCTCCCGAATCGCCTGCGAGGCGGCGACGAAGCCGCCCGGGATCACCTGTGCGAGCGCGATCGGCGTCGAGCCGGGCTCGGCCGGCTCGGGAAAGTACGGCGACAGATCGGCCGGCAGCGGACCGCCGTGGCCATCGAAGCTCGTCAGGAAAGCCGCCTGCGCCTGTCGCACGACGTCGCCGGTGACACGCACCATCACGTCGTGGAAACCCCCGTTCTCGAAATGGTCCTCGATGCCCGCGCCGCCGGTCCACCCGACGGCGCCGTCGATGACGTAGAGCTTGCGGTGATCGGCGCGACCGACCTCGTCCTGGCGCCAGTCGATCTGCTGGTCGTCGGGGTAGAGGCCGTCCCGGTCGAGCGGGAAGACGTCGTTGACGACGATCTGCGCTCCCCCATCAACGAGCCGCGTGAACATCTCCCGCGCCTCCTTGTACGGCCTGGAGCCGTAGGCGTCGACGATCACGCGCACCTCGACGTCCTCCGCCAGCTTCCGCTCGAGGAGTGCGGCCATGCGCATGCCGACGTCGCCCTCCCGCCAGCCGAACATCAGGATGTGCACCGACGAGCGTGCGGCCTCGACGTCCGCGAAGATTCGGGGGAAGAAGCTCGCGCCCTCGACCAGCGGCTCGATCGTGGCCGCCGTCGACCAGGCGAAGTCGAGAGCCGCGTCGTGGGGACGCGTCCCATCACGAGCGGCGAACGCCTTTGTCGCGGCCTCCGCTCCCGCCGCTGTCACCGCGTCGGAGCGCGGCGGCCAGCTCGGTCGTTGCGTGACCCCGAGCACCTGCCTGTAGACGACGACGAACGCGGCCGCCGCAACGAGCGCCGCGATCGCAACACCCTTGCGGTGCGCCGCCTTAGTTAGCATCGCGGCTCATTGCCCGAGGACGCTACACGCGGGGCAGCAGCGTCCCGGACGCGACTCGTCGCGTGGGCGGCAATCGCTGCGGCGGTAATCGGCGTCTTCTCGACGTGGACTGACGACGGGCCGGTGACGCTCAACGGGACACAGGGACCGAACAACGGGTGGCTCGTCCTCATCGTCGCCGCCTTCGCCCTCGGCTGGACTCGCCCGCTGGTCCGGGGCTCGTGGGTCGGGGTGGCCGGCGTGCTCGGTGCCGCCGTCGTCATGGGCTGGACGGCCGCCGAGAACTGGCTCGACAACCGCGCTGTCCTCGGGGCGACTGCGAGCTACGGGCTGGTGCTCGTCGTCCTCGCGAGCGTCGCACTCGCGGCGATCGCCGTCGTACGGGGCGTGGAGCTGGCGCGCGTCCGGCGCAGCGCGTGAAGCAGATCCTGTAACTGCCGTACGCGTTAGAGTCGCCCGCATGGGCCGGGCCGGGGCCGACGAGGCCGACGTCTCCGCCGCCGTCATCGAGGCGCTGCGGTCGGTGTACGACCCCTGCTGCCGCGAACAGGGCATCTCGGTCGTCGACATGGGGCTGATCGACTCGGTCGCCTTCGACGGCGACGAGGCGCGGCTGGAGCTCGTCCTCACGTCGGGCTGGTGCCCATTCGCCGTCGAGCTCCTGACTGCGGTCCGCGAGCGGGTGGAAGCGCTGCCGGACGTCGCCGGCGCCTCGGTCGAGATCCTCTGGGAGAAGGGCTGGGGCTCCGAGCGGCTGTCACCCGAGGCCAGGACGAAGCTGCGGTTCCTGCCCGACCCGGCCGCGGTCCCGGACCGGGAGGAGTACGTCGCTGCGCACGTGCAGCCGTCCATGGAAGGGAGGTCGCGATGATCAACGACGCGTTCGTGTTCGACTGCGTCGCCCACGTCTTCAACTTCGACAAGGACAACGCGCTCGGCAAGGCCGGGGAGATGTTCGACAACCATCTCTACGCGTTCCACCAGGCGCTCACCCCCGCGGGCGAGCCCGTCATGTCCGCTGAGGAGTTCCTGCGCGAGTGGACGCCGGAGGAGATCGACCGGATGGTCTTCGAGGAGTCGGACACGGACATGCTGATCGCGATGCCGCTCCCCCTCACCGACATGTTCAAGGACGGCCTCTCGCCGTGGGAGCGCTGCGCCGAGCTCGCCCGGCTGCGCCCCGACAAGACCGTCTTCTGGGGCTCGATCAACCCGCTCGAGGGCAGGAAGGCGCTCGAGCTGATGGAGCGCCAGGTCGAGGAGTTCGGCGCGCGCGCGTTCAAGCTCTACAACGTCCGCTACGACTACGGCCAGCACTTCCCCTGGCGGATGGACGACCCGAAGATCGCCTTCCCGATCTTCGAGAAGGCGCAGGAGCTCGGCGTCAACCTGATCGGCGTCCACAAGGGCGTCCCGCTGGGCCCGCAGCACATCGAGCACACCACGACCTGGGACATGGACGGGGCGGCCGAGAACTTCCCCGACATCAACTTCGTCATCTACCACGTCGGCCTGCCGTTCCTCGACGAGGTCTGCTGGCAGCTGATC
Source organism: uncultured Gaiellaceae bacterium (assembly GCA_963802765.1). Lineage (GTDB taxonomy): Bacteria > Actinomycetota > Thermoleophilia > Gaiellales > Gaiellaceae > Gaiellasilicea. Next base: position 301,807 of record CAWDJZ010000007.1, on the reverse strand, counting down.
CGCTTCCCCAACCTGCACGCCTCGCTCGCGGCGACCGTGAACTTCGTCGTCCGCGCTCCGCGCCAGTTCGCCGAGGTGCTCGGCAAGCTGCTGTTCTGGTGTGGCGAGGACCGGATCATCTACGGGAGCGAGGCGCCCATCTGGCATCCGCAATGGGCGCTCAAGGCCTTCGCTGAGTTCGAGATCCCGCAGGACCTGTGCGACGGGTACGGGTACCCCCAGCTCACCGACGAGGGGAAGCGGAAGATCCTCGGCGAGAACCTGCTGCGGCTCCACGGCATGGACGTCGAGAAGGCGAGGAGCGAGCTGGCGACGGCCGAAAGCTGAGACAGCGGCAGGCGGATGTCGGCTCAGCCGCGCAAGGCGCCGGCCCGTTCGAGCTCCAGCTGGCGGAGCTCGATGCGCCGGATTTTTCCCGTGAGGGTCTTGGGCAGGTCGGCGACGAACTCGATCCGCCGAGGATAGGCGTACGCGGACAGCCGCTCGCGGACGAACGCCTTGATCTCGTCGGCGAGCTCCTCCGACGGCTCGTGGTCGGCCACGAGCACGATGAACGCCTTGACCACGTTTCCGCGCAGATCGTCGGGCGAGGCCACGGCCGCCGCCTCGCGCACGGCCGGGTGCTCTAGGCAGACGGACTCGACCTCGAAGGGGCCGATGCGGTAGCCGGCGGCGATGATTACGTCGTCTGCGCGCCCCTCGTACCAGACGTACCCGTCCTCGTCCTGGCTCGCGGCGTCCTTCGTGTGGAACCACTCGCCGCCGAAGACCTCGTCGCTTTCTTCCGGCCTGTTCCAGTAGCCGAGCGGATAGTGCGGGTTCGTGCGGGCGCGCAGGCAGATCTCACCGCGCTCGCCCTGGGCGACAGGCCGCTCGTCCTCGTCCAGGATCTGAACGTCCCAGCCGGGCATTGGCTTGCCCATCGAGCCCTCGCGGACCTCCATGAACGGGTAATTCCCGACGAGTGGATACGACTCCGTCAGCCCGTAGTAGTCGAGCACGGTCACGCCGTACTGCTCCCGGAACCAGCGAATCGCCTCCGGGTTCAGCGGCTCGCCGGCCGAGCAGACGCGCCGGAACTTCTGCGGATACCGCGTCCCGGCATCCTCGATCGCCATCATCGCTCGCATCGCCGTCGGTGTCGTGAAGACGTTCGTCACGTCGCGGCGGCTGAGGAAGTCGAGCTGCTTGTGCGGGTCGAAGCCGGCCTCGCGCCGGTACACGCACTGCACCGCGCCGAGCCGCCAGGGGCCCAGCAGCGGCGCGATGCCCGCCGCCCAGGCCCATTCGCCCATGCCGTGGAACCGCTCCCCGTCGGCGACCTCGTGGCAGTAGACGAACTCCTCGTGGCCGAGGATGTAGCGGTGGGCATGCACGATGCCCTTCGCGAGCCCGGTCGTTCCCGACGTGTAGTAGAGCTGCGCGGGATCCTCGGCCGAGGTGTCGCCGGGAACGGGCTCGATCGAGGCGCCCGCGAGCGTGTCGGCGTCGAGGACGAGCATCTGAACACCCGAGTCGGCGAAGCGAGGGGCGTTGTCCGCGTCCGTGACCACCAGCTTCGCGCCCGAGTCCGAGAGGCGATGGCGAATCGAGTCGTCGCCGTAGAGCACCGACATCGAGAGCAGGATCGCGCCCAGCTTCCAGACGCCGAAGAAGATCGCCGCGGTCTCCGGCGTCGGCGGCAGCACGACCGCAACGCGGTCGCCGCGCTCGACCCCCAGCTCGCGGAGCAGGTGCGCCGCCTGGTTCGCGAGGTCCTGGAGCTCGCCCCACGCCAGCTCCCGGTAGGAGCCGTCGAAGCTCTCCCACACCATCGCAAGCTTGTCGCGAGGGTGCTTGTCGCAGACGTCGGACGCAATGTTGTAGCGCGCCGGCACGTCCCAGCGATGCGCTGCGCGGAGCTGCTCGTACGAGGTCGAACTCATGACGCTACGAGCTCAGGATCTCACCGTTTCACGGGCGTCACAAACGCGTCGGTCCGCCAAGCAGTCGGGGTCAGCGCCGGCTGCGCGTGGCCGCCGTGATTGCGAGCGCGGAGGCTGCGGCGAAGAGGGCGCCGGCAACGAGCAGTCCGATGCCGATCCAGAGGATCGAGTCCAGCTCGGCGCCGATGCTCAGCTCGGCGGAGACCCCGCGCGACGCGTCCTCGTTCATCACGACCGCCCGCCAGTCCCCGTCCTCCGGCTCCCATTCGAGCGTCCGCTCGCCGGTACCCGCTGTCGACGCGACCCAGAACGTCTCGTCGCCCGGCTGGCCCGTTGGCGCGCCGCCCGGACGCCGCGAGTACTCCGGGTCACCGCTCGAGTCGAGGTCGTCGACTACGTCGCGCTCGACGCCTCCGAGGTACCGCGTGACCTCGTCGGCCGGTCCGATCCCGACGAACACAGGGCGGTCGCTCTCGCTGCGAATCCGGACCGTGCCGAGGAACGTGTCGAGCGCCCACTCGGCTCCTTCGGCGTCGAGGTCGGCGCTCTCGGACACGATCGCGTACGTCGGTGTCGAGAAGTCCTGCGTCGGTGACATGAGGAACCCGTCGTCGTCTCGTTGCGTCTGGTCGACGGCGACGAGCGCGCAGCCGCCGACGAGGAGCCCGAGCGCGAACAGGCCCGCGATGGTGCCGACGACCACGAGCACGATTCGTCCGACGGTCCAGCCTCGGCGGGCAGGAGGCTCGGCCGGCGCAGCCGGCTCGCCGGCGACGGGTATGGGCGCCTCCGCGACCGCGAAGGTCGGCTCCGCGAGCCCCTCCTCGGTCCCTCCCTGGTCGAGCCGGAACGGCGGGTACTCGTCGCGCATGAGCAGCACGTATGCGGCGACGCGCGCGACCCACCGGTCGAGCCCGACGACGAGGTCGAAAAGCCCGCCCGGATACCGCGTGGTGAAGAGCAGCGCCACACCGGCGAAGAGCACGAGGACGCCGATCAGCCCGGTTTCGAAGCCGATGCCCCAGAACCACTCGTCGACCCGGGACGCCGCGTAGCTGCCGCCTCCCAGGAAGATTCCCGTGACGATGTACTGCGGTATGGCGAGGAGCCACCACTTCACCAGCACGAGGCCGCGGGAGAGCTGCTCCGGGTACGCGACCTCCAGCCGCGCCGGGTAGTCGGGCACGTCGTCGAGCGTGAACGGCGGATAGCGATCGGTGCCCAGCGCGCCGTAGGAGTAGAACGCGACCCGCCACGACCAGCGGAGAACGCCGACGTTGAAGTCGAAGATGCCTCGCGGGTAGCGGCCGGTGAAGAGGATCGCGAAGAACGCGACGATCGTCAGCACGAGCAGCGTCAGCCAGAGGAACGCGAGCACGATGTAGTGCGGGATCGCGAGGAACCACTTCACGAGCCAGAGCCAGCGGCTCAGGCCGGTGTCGAGCTGTCCCTCGATGCGGACTGGGTACGGCTGCGGTCCGTCCACCTACTCTCCTCTGCGCTGGCCCGACCCTAGGGGATCAGGCGTCCCGATGCGATTCAAGTGTTACGCCGGCGGGTCGAAGAACGACAGGATTCGGCCGCCGGGCGCGAGCCAGCGCTCGGCGAGCGCGTTTGCGCGATCGGGCTCGCGGTGGAAGAGCCCGACGCGGATAGCGAAGATCAGGTCGAAGCGGCGGGCGCCGAGATCGGCGTCCTCCAGGCTCGCGACCAGGAACTCCACCTTCCCGGCCTCGACGAAGCGGGCGTTGCGCGCCGCGGCCGCCTCGATCATCGTCGCGGAGCGATCGATCGCGGTCAGCCGGCCCTCCTCCAGCCGCTCGCAGACGAGCGTCGCGGCGACGCCGTGGCCGCAGCCGATCTCGAGCACGCGGTGGTCGGGCCGGAGGTCGAGCTGGTCGACGATCGCTTCGAGTCGCGCGGTCATCGAGTGATCCTGGCGAATCCGTCCCATCCTCCACACGAGCGAGCAGAAGATCCGCCCTGAGGATGACGCCGGATCGGCGCCGCGGCCGACGTTTCCGGCCGCGTGGACGCGTACGTTCTGTACATGAAACGCGTCGTCCTCATCTGCCTCCTCGCCTTCGGGCTGTTGCTTCTCGCCGTCGGCGGCTGGACTGTCCAGGGCCTTCGCTGGGCCCTCGGCGGCGGACGTCGACGCGAGCGCCTCGCCACGGCATGATTCGAGTCGTGAACGGGAGACTCCAGGAGGAGTCGCTCTCGGGCTCGTGGCTCTCCACGCGGCTCGGCGTCGGCACGCACCGGCTCGACGCGATGCGGCGCGCCGGCGAGCTCCTCGGCGTCCGCAGGCCCGGCGGGCAGGACTACCTCTATCCGGCGTGGCAGTTTGCGCCGGACGGAAAGCCGCTGCCCGTGATGAAGCGGCTCGTCCTCGCCGCCCGCGGCGCGGGCATGAGCGACGAGCGGCTCTACGAGGTGCTCTCCGCACGGACGGGCATCTCCGGGGACGAGCGGCTCGCCGACGCGCTTCGCCACGGCCGGGACGAGTACGTCGTCTCCGTCGTCAGCGCGAGGCTGACGTGGCCCTGGTCAGCCTGAACGCCGTGCGCAAGTCGTACGGCAGCCGAACCGTGCTCGACGGGCTCGACTTCGCGATCGAGCCGCGCGCCCGCGTGGGAGTGATCGGCGCCAACGGCTCGGGCAAGTCGACCATGCTCCACCTGATCGCCGGGCTCGACGAGCCGGACGCGGGGACGTCCGTCCGCAGGCGCGGCCTCGTCGTCTCGTTTCTGCCGCAGCACCCGCTCGGCGACGAGCGGACGGCGCTCGAGACGGTCCTCGCCGCGCGCCCCGATCTCGACGAGCTCGACCACGAGCTGCACCGAGTCGCCGCGCAGCTCGCCTCGCCCGAGCTGGCCGCGGACCTCGACAAGATGGCGCGCGTGCTCCAGCGCCAGGAGGAGCTCGTCCGGCGCTGGGAAGCCGCCGGCGGGCCGAGCATCGAGGGCCGCGCCCGGGCGACGCTGCTCGACCTCGGGCTCGAGGAAGCCGACCTGTCGCTCCCGACGAGCGCGCTCTCGGGCGGTCAGCGGAAGCTGATCGCGCTCGCCGCCTGCCTCGCCCGCGACCCCGACGTGCTCCTGCTCGACGAGCCGGAGGCGCACCTCGACGCGGTCGGCCGCGCGCTGCTCGAGCGCCTGCTCGCGACCTTCGACGGCGCTGCCGTTGCGGTCTCGCACGACCGCTACCTGCTCGACGAGACGGTCAGCCAGATCGCCGAGCTCGACCGCGGCCGGATCCGGATGTGGCCGGGCAACTACTCCGCGTACACGCTCGCCCGCGAGCTCGAGCTGGAGCGGCAGCGCCAGCAGTACGTGACGCAGCAGAAGGAGATCGAGCGGCTGGAGGCGGCGATCCGCCGCTTCAAGGAGTGGGCGCACCGCGTCGTCGACGAGCGGCACATCAAGCAGGCGCGAGTGAAGCAGCGGCAGATCGACCGGATGGAGAAGGTGGAGCGGCCGGTGCTCGAGCGGCGCAGGATCGCGCTCCGGCTGCACCCGCACGAGCGCGGCGGGCAACGGGTCTTCGAGCTTCGGCACGTCGGCGTCAGCTTCGACGAGGACGTCGTGCTGGCCGACGTCGAGCTCACAGTCGTGCACGGAGAACGCGTCGGCTTCGTCGGTGCGAACGGCGCCGGCAAGAGCGTGCTCCTGAAGACAGTGGTCGGCGAGCTCGAGCCGACAGAAGGAGAGGTCTGGGTCGGACCGTCGATCCGGGTCGGCTACCTCGCCCAGGACCAGGAGACGCTCGACCCGGACGCGAGCCCGCTGGACACCGTGCGACTGGCGCACCCGTGCTCGGAGGGTGAGGCGGTCTCTCTCCTGATGAAGTTCCTGTTTCCCTACGAGCAGGTTCGCCGCGCGAATCGACTCCTCTCAGGCGGCGAGCGTACGCGGCTGCAACTGCTCCTCCTGATGCTGCAACGGCCGAACCTGCTCGTGCTCGACGAGCCGACCAACCACCTCGACATCGACTCGGTCGAGGCGCTCGAGGCGGCGCTGGAGGAGTTCGCCGGCACCGTCTGCGTGATCTCCCACGATCGCTATTTCCTCGACCGCATCGTCGACCGGATCGTCGAGGTCGGTGACGGCGAGGCGCGCTCCTTCGAGGGCGGCTGGTCGGACTGGTTCGAGCGCTCGCGTGCCGCGGCAGCCGTCGGCTGAGCCTCGCCGCCTCTGCTAGCGTCGCCCGCGCCTTGCACCCGATGAGGAGGGTCACATGTCCCTGCGCAGAGTTGCGCTGCTCACGTTCCTCGTCTTTCTTGCACTTCCCTCGCTCGCACATGCGGCCGGAGTGGAGCCCCGCTTCGACCTCGCGAGCCCCGAGGGCGCTCCCTTCCCGAACGACCGCTGGACGGACGTCGACTTCTCGCAGCAAACCGGTCTCCGCGTCGAGCTGCCGAAGCCGGACTGCGCCGTCCGCCCGTCGGACTGCGCGGACATCGACGTCCTCAACACGCTCGACGGCTTCAACCTGCAGCCGCGGATCTCGATCCCGTTCACCGGGCCGATCGATCCTGCGAGCGTCGACAGCTCGAACGTCTTCCTCATCCGCGTGCCTGACTTGCAGGTGACCGGCATCAACCAGATCACCTGGGAGGTCGCGGCGAACACGCTCCACGTGGAGTCGGACGAGCTCCTCCGCCAGCACACCACCTACATCCTCGTCGTCACGACCGGCATCCACGACGCGTCGGGGCGGCCGATCCAGTCGGCCTTCTTCCGGCCCAGCCTGCACGGTGACATGTCCGCGCTCGTGCGCGGCCTCCCGGGGAGGCTGCGCCTGTCCGACGTCGCGGTCGCGAGCGTCTTCACGACCCAGAGCGCGACGCCGCTGCTCGAGCAGGTACGCCGCCAGCTCGCGGCAGCGAGCCCGGCGCCGGCGAGCTTCCTCCTCGGCCCGGGCGGCGTGCGCACGGTCTTCCCGCTTTCCGAGGTGACGTCGATCCTCTTCAACCGCCAGACCGGCACCGCCCCGAGCTTCACACCCGCGCCGGTGGGCACGCCGTTCCTCTCGCTCTTCCCGGGCAGCATCGGCACCGTCGCCTTCGGCGCATACGACTCGCCGGACTACGAGACCGCCGCGAAGGTGATCCCGCCGACAGGGACGCACAGCGGGGTCCCGGTTGTGCAAGGAACGAACCGGATCTACTTCAACCTGTTCCTGCCGGCCGGGATCGCGCCCGCCGGCGGCTGGCCGGTCGCGATCTTCGGGCACGGCTTCGGCGACAACAAGAACTCGAGCCCGTTCATCGTCGCCTCGTCTCTCGCGCGACGCGGCATCGCGACGATCGCGATCAACGTCGTCGGTCACGGGGGCGGCGAGCTCGGAACGCTGATCGTCAACCGGGCATCCGGTGCGCCGGTCACGCTCTCTGCGGGCGGGCGCGGCATCGACCAGGACGGCAACACCGCGATCGACGCGACCGAGGGCGTGAACGCGGCGGCCCCACAGACGATCGTCTCGAACCGTGACGGCCTGCGCCAGACGGTGATCGACCTGATGCAACTGGTGCGCGAGGTCGAGGTCGGGATGGACGTGGACGGCAACGGGACGCGCGATCTCGACCCGGCCCGGATCTCGTACTTCGGGCAGTCGTTCGGCGGCATCTACGGGACGAAGTTCCTCGCCGTCGAACCGGACGTGCTCACGGGCGTCCCGAACGTCCCCGGCGGCGCGATTGTCGAGATCGCCCGCCTCAGCCCCGTGTTCAGGCCCCTGATCTGGCTCAGCCTCGCCGGTCGCACACCGTCGCTCGTCAACCTGCCCGGCCCGTTCGCGTTCGCGGAGAACATGCCGCTGCGAGACCTGCCGCCGCTCGTCGACACGGTGCCGGGCGCAAGCGCGATCCAACGCTCGCTCGAGTGGTCCGAGTGGGTGACCCAGGCCGGCAACCCGGTCGCCTACGCGCCACACCTTCGCGCCAGTCCCCTGGACGGCGTGCCCGCGAAGTCGATCATCCTGCAGTACGCGCGGGGTGACCAGACGGTGCCGAATCCGACCACCTCGGCGATCATCCGCGCGGGCGGCTTGCAAGACCGGACGACCGCGTTCCGCAACGACCTCGCGTTCGCCGCCGACCCGACCTTCCCGAAGAACCCGCACACGTTCCTGACCCGCGTGCCGGGCCTGGCGCCCTCGCCCGCGGTGGCGGCCGTCGCGCTCGCCGCGCAGGACCAGATCGCGCAGTTCTTCGCCTCCGGCGGCAGCGTCGTCGTCGACCCCGACGGAGCGGGACCGCTCTTCGAGACCCCACTCTCCGTCCCCCCGTGGGAGGACCTCGCGTATATCCCGTGAGCTCCTCGAACTGCTCGAGGCGGGGCCAAGTGGCAGTCTGCTCCTTGGCCTCGCCTGGCTCGCCGGCCAGGAGGTCGAGCTCGACGCGGATGAGGTGAAGGGCGCGGTCAGGCGGGCCGAGCTGCTGCTCGCCGCGGGCGGCGACCCGCACAGGGAGCTCGAGCTCGACGGCCGCGCGGTCACAGCCGTGGCGGACGACCTCGACAGCCCAGTCGCTCGCGATCAGCTCGAGGACGCACTCGCCCGGCTCACCGCCGCGGGGGAGGAATTGGCGGCGGTGAGCGACGGGCTTGCGCGGCTGCGGGCGCAGCCGGACCTGGCGTGGCAGTGCTATGCCTGCGCGCTGCTCGCGGAGGCGATCGGCAGCGACGCCTGATCGTCGGGCTCGCCGAGCTCGGAGATCCGGCCGACCGAGCGCACCGGTGAGAGCAGGATCGGGACGACCGCGAGCACGCCGCCGATCGCGCCGACGGTCATCGTCGCGCGCAGGCCGATGGCGGTCGCCAGCGCGCCGGCGACGAAGCCGCCGATCGGGACGACGCCCCAGACAACGAACCGGCGCGACGCATTCGCGCGGCCGAGCAGCCGGTCCGGCGTGATTGCCTGGATCAGGCTGATCATCGTCACGTTGAAGAGCGTGCCGCCGTAGCCGACGACCGCGATCGCCGCGACGATGAACACCGCGGCGTAGTCGACGGGCGCGACGGCGATCAGGAGCGTACCCGGGCCGAAGAGGAACGCCGCGAGCAGGATCGTCCTCCCCACGCCGAGCCGGTCGCCCACACGCCGCGCGGTGACGGCAGCGAGCAGCGTGCCCACGCTCCCCAGGGAGAGGATGACGCCGATAGCGGCCGCGGACAGGTCGAGCTCGCGCACCGCGAAGACGAGCAGGATCGCGAAGACGAGCTGGCCGAAGAAGTTCGAGATCGCGACCGCGGCGACGATGCCACGCTGGTACGGGTGGCGGAAGACGTAGCCGAGCCCTTCTCGCAGCTCGGCGCGAAGCGAGCGCCGCTCCTCGCGTGAGGCAACCGCCTCGACCGTGCGGATCCGACCCATCAGGACGACGGAGAAGAGATAGCTGACCGCGTCGACGGCAATCGCGATGGGGGCGGTCAACGCCGACACGAGCAGGCCGGCGAGCCCTGGCCCGGCCACCTGCGCGGCCGACCTGCTCATCTCGAGCTTCGCGTTCCCCTCGACGAGCTCCGCGCGCCCGACAAGACGCGGCAGGTAGCTCATGTAGGCGAGGTCGAAGAAGACGGTGCCGACGCCCACCACGAAGCCGACGAGGTAGAGCTGCCAGATCGTGAGCACGCCGGCCCAGTGCGCGAGCGGCACGGAGATGAGCGCGGTCGCGCGGCCGAGATTCGCGACGATCAGGATCGGCCGCCGCGGCAGGCGGTCGACCCAGACGCCCGCGGGGAGCGTGAAGAAGAGGAACGGCAGGAACTCCACGGACGTCAGAACGGCGACCCGGAACGTGCTCTCGTCCAGCGTGACGATCGCGACCAGCGGGAGCGCGAGCAGCGTGACCTGCGTCCCGAACTGGCTGACCGTCTCCGCTTCCCAGAGCGAGAGGAAGTCACGATGGCGCCACAGACCCCCGGGGCGGCGCATGGCTACGCGAAGGCTTCGGCCGCGCGGCTGATCTTCACGTCGCCGCTGACGGTGCGCACCCGGAGGGCGGTCTCCGGCCCATCCGTGCGCACCGGCGCGTCGCTGACCTCGAGCTCGGAGCCGATCGTGCCGCTGACGGAGTTGACGTCGAGCCGAACGCGGAGCCCGCGGCGGATCGCCACGAGCACATCACCCGAGACCGCCTTGAGCGCAATCTCACCGGGCCCGGCCGCGCGGGCGATCTGGTCGCCGGAGACCGTGGAGACGGTCAGGTTGCCCGACACCTCCTCGGTCACGACGTCCCCCGAGACCGACGTGACGGTGAGCCCGGCGAGCGCCTCCTGGACATTGACGTCACCGGAGACGGTATTCACTGTCGCCCGGCCCTCTACCCGGTCGACGCGGACGTCACCGCTCGCGGTCTTCAGCTCGAGCGAGCCCCCGATCTGGTCGAGGGTCAGGTCACCGGAGGCCGTGCGCACACGTGCGTCGCCGAGCGAGCCGTGGACCTTGACGTCGGCCGAAGCCGTCTCGGCGTCGAGGTCGGTGCCGTGCGGGCACGTGATCCGGATGCTCACTTTCGGCGAGGTGATGCCCCAGTTGCCGATCGAGATCGACCAGCTGCGCCCCTCGATCTCGACCTCGACCTCGGCGCCGCGGGCACGAAGGCTCGCATTCGCGATCGCCTGCCGGGTCGCGTCCGAGTCGTTGAGCGCCGTCAGCTCGACGGTGGTCTCGTCCGTGTCCGCGGTCTCGACCCGGATGTCGCCCGAGGGGTTGCGCACCTTCAGGCGGGCGCGGCCGGTGGCGAAGGTCTCGCGGCGGCTATCCACGGCGGACGCCCTTGCGCCGCGCGGGCTTCACCACGCGCTCGTCGCGGACGGGGTTGATCCAGTCGGGGACGAGGATGATGCCGGTGCCGTAGGGGATGGGATGCAAGCGAGACATCTGGGCTCCTTTCAGCTTTCTGCGTAGCCGGACAGGCGCCGGCCCGCACGGACGGAACGGGTCTCGAGGCCGCGCGCAAGCGCGTGCATGCTCCACGAGTTGACGGAGAGGCCCTCTCCCGAGGCGGCGATCTCGATTCTTGCCTTGAGTGCCTCGGGGAGACGCAGCGTGATCCGCGCCGTGAGCGCGTCGTCGCCCTGAGTCGGGGCCGGCCCGGCCTCCTCCTCCTCGACGTAGACGAGCTCGGGCTCGCGGCCTGCGAGCCTGACTTCGATGCGCCCGGGGACCTGCCCGTTCAGCGCCAGCGCGATCTCCCCGAGCAGGTCGAGCAGCCTCAACTGGAGCGCGGGCTCGATCGCCTGTGCAAGCCGCCGACCGGCTTCCTGGGCGGCCTGGTCCCCGGCCAGCGCCGCTGCGGCGGCAAGGTCCTCCTGAAGCGCATGGACGTACGGTGCCATCTCCATGGCGGCACTATGACATCATTGTGATGTCTTGTCAAGTCACTCTGACATCCCTACGTGGTCGCAATGATGTCGCGGGGTCCTAAGCCCAATTCCCGAGCGGGATCGAGGGCCGGCGCTGGTAGCTTCGAGACTCCTGTGGAGCACGTCGATCCTCCTGATCTCGGGCTACGCCCGACCTTGCTTCGGCTCGTCCCCTTCTGGTGGGAGCAGCGACGGCTGGTCGGAATCGGGCTCGCCTTCGCGCTTGCTTTCACGGCGCTCTCGATCACGATCCCGATCCTGATCTCGCGGGTGGTCGACGACGCGGTCGTCGGGGACGACGACCACTTGCTGCTGCCGTACCTCGGCGCGATCCTCCTGCTCGCGGTGCTGCGGTTCGCCGTCAACTTCTCGCGCCGGTTCGCCACCGCACGCGTCGGGATCGCGGTTGAGGCACGCCTCCGCGGGATGCTCTACCACGCCTATCTCACGTACCCGCGTGAATTCTTCGACCGGCACGCGACCGGCGAGGTGATCTCGCGGGCGACGAACGACATCTACCCGGTCCGCTACTTCATCGGCTGGGGCGTCGTCCAGGGCGTCCAGAGCGCGATGATGATCGTCGCGGCGGCGATCGTGCTCGTCAGCGTGAACGCGCGGCTGGCGTTCTTCTCGGCGCTCGCGATGCCGGCGATCGCGATCCTCACCTACTGGTTCGCGCACCGGCTCTTCCCGATCTCGCGACTCGTCCAGGCGAAGAAGGGCCATCTGACCGAGGCGACCGACGAGGCGGTCGTCGGGATCGAGATGGTGCAGGCGTTCGGCCGCGAGGAGGACGTGCGCACCCGCTTCCTCGGCCGGGCCGAAGCGGTGAGACACGAGACGATGCGGCAGGCAAGCGTCGAGGCCCACTACCTCCCCGGCCTGCTCTTCCTGCCGACGCTCGGGATCGCGGCCGTGCTCCTCCTCGGCGGCCGGGATGTGATCGCGGGCGAGCTCACGATCGGCCAGTTCATGCTCTTCGTCAGCCTGTTGCTGCAGCTGGTGTGGCCGCTCGAGGCGCTCGGCTGGATCATCAACCTCGGCCAGCGTGCGGTCGCCTCGGCGGGACGCAGCTTCGCGTGGCTCGAGGGGATCCGGCCGTTGCCCGAGCCCGCCGACCCGCGGCAGCTTCCGGACGGCCCGCTGCGGGTCGGCTTCGAGGACGTCCACTTCTCCTACGGGACGGGCGCCGAGGTGCTGCGCGGCGTCGACCTCACGGTCGAGCCGGGCGAGATCGTCGCCGTCTGCGGGCCGACCGGCTCGGGCAAGACGACACTCCTCAACCTGCTGCCGCGCTTCTACGACCCGACCGCGGGCCGGGTGCTCGTCGGCGGCGTCGACACGCGCGACGTGCCGGTGGCCGACCTTCGCGCCGCGGTTGCGATCGTGACCCAGAAGCCCGTTCTCTTCTCCGTGCTCCTGCGCGAGAACCTGCTCTCGGCACGTCCCGACTCCTCCTGGGAAGAGGTGCTCGCCGCCTGCGACGCCGCCGGCGTCTCGTCGTTCGTCGACGACCTCCCCGACGGTTACGACACGCTGATCGGGGAGCGCGGCGTCAACCTCTCTGGGCGGACAGCGGCAGCGTGTCGCACTCGCCCGTGCCCTTCTTGCGGGTGCGCGCGTGCTCGTCCTCGACGACCCGATGTCCGCGGTCGACACGGAGACGGAGCGCCTGCTCGTCGAGAACCTCCGCCCCGCCGTCGCCGGCCGCACCGTGCTCGTCGCGACCCAGCGTCTTTCCACGATCGGCGTCTCCGACCGCGCGATCGTGCTCGAGGACGGGCGTGTGGCCGAGCAGGGCCGGCCGGCTGCGCTGCTCGCCGCGGGCGGCCTCTTCACGGCGCTCTTCGGAGACGAGTCCGTTGCCGCGTAGCCTCGGCACACCGGCCTCTCGCGGCTGCTCCCGTACGCGCTCGAGCGGAAGGGCCAGCTGGCGGGGATCGTGCTCGTCGCGTCGCTCTCGGCCGCCGCGCCCGTCGTCGGCTGGCACCTGGTCGAGGACGCGATCGACAACGGCATCGAGGCCGCCGACGAGCGTCGGCTGACGCTCGCCGTGATCGGCTACGTCGCGGTCAACGCCGCCGCGTGGGCCCTGGGAACGATCGCCTGGCGCGGGCTCGCGAGCATCGGCCAGCGGATCGTGCTCGAGCTGCGCCGCGACCTCTTCCAGCATCTGACCTCGCTGTCGCTCCGCTACTTCTCGCAGCAGAAGGCGGGCTGGATCATCTCGCGCCTGACGAGCGACGTCGACGCGCTCTCCGACGTGCTCAACCAGGGCGTGACCACGCTCGTCGTCAACTCACTGACGTTCGTGGCCGCGATCGCGGGTCTCTTCCTGCTCGACTGGCGGCTCGGGCTCGTCGCACTGTGCGTGGTCCCGCCGGGGATCCTCCTCACCCGCTGGTTCCACCGCGTCTCCCACGTCGCCGCCTCCGAGGTGCGAACCCGGATCGCGATCGTGACGGCGCAGCTCGCCGAGTCCGTGGCCGGCATGGCCGTGATCCAGGCGTTCAACCGCGAGCGGGCCTTCCAGGCCGAGTTCGACAGCCTGAACGAGGACAACCGGCTCGCCAACGTCCGCGTCCAGAAGATCTACTCCGTCTTCTTCCCCGCGATCGAGCTGCTCGGGGCGATCGCGACCGTGTCCGTCCTCTTCGCGGGCGCCATGCTGATCGATGCCGGCTCGCTCGAGGTCGGGACGCTGATCGCGGCGGTCGGGCTGCTCGCGCTCGTCTTCCAGCCGCTCCAGGAGCTGTCGGAGCTCTACGGGCAGGTGCAGGCCGCCAGCGCGGCGATGGACAAGATCAGCTCCGTGCTCGACGCCGAGATCGACGTCGCCGACAAGCCGGGGGCGGAGCGAATCGGGCGGATCGACGGCCGCCTCGAGCTCGATCGCGTCACCTTCGCCTACGGCGCCGAGCCGGTTCTGCACGAGATCGAGCTCTCGGTGCCCGCCGGCGGCTGCATCGCGCTGGTCGGGGAGTCCGGCGGCGGCAAGTCGACGACGGCGAAGCTGATCGCCCGCTTCTACGACCCGGACGAAGGTGCCGTGCGCGTCGACGGCACCGACCTGCGCGACGTCGAGCTCGTCGGCTACCGGCGCCAGCTCGGCGTCGTTCTCCAGGATCCGTTCCTGTTCAGCGGCACGATCGCCGACAACATCCGCTTCGGGAAGCCGGACGCCTCCGACGAGGAAGTGCGCACGACGGCCGCCGCCGTCGGCGTCGACCGCGTCGCCGCCCGGCTCGACCGCGGTCTCGACCACGTCGTGCGCGAGGGCGGCGCCGGCCTCTCCGCCGGCGAGCGGCAGCTGATCTCGATCGCCCGAGCCCTGCTTGCCGACCCCCGCATCCTCATCCTCGACGAGGCCACGTCGAACATCGACCGGCCGACCGAGATCGTGATCGAACGGGCCTTCGACCGCCTGCTCGCGGGCCGGACGTCGATCATCATCGCGCACCGCCTGGCCACGGTCCGACGCGCGGACGAGATCCTCGTGCTCGAGCACGGCCGGATCGTGCAACGCGGCTCCGAGCGAGAGCTGATGGCGCAGGCGGGTCCGTTCCGCCGCCTGGCGCACACCTTCGTCGCCGACACGCTGCCGGCGGCATAAGGGTCGCCCGCCTGGGTAGGACGACCGCATGTCGTCCGGTACGGCAGCCGCGCTTCTCCCGGCACGCCTGTCGCTCGCCGGTCTACGCGAGGCCGCGCGAGACTGCACCGCCTGCCCGCTCTGGCGGACGGGCACGCAGACCGTCTTCGGCGAGGGTCTGAAGCGCGCTCGGCTGTTTCTCGTCGGCGAGCAGCCCGGCGACCGTGAGGACCTCGCCGGACGGCCCTTCGTCGGTCCGGCGGGGCGACTCCTCGACGAAGCGCTCGCGGAGGCCGGCATCGACCGCGCGGACGCCTATGTCACGAACGTGGTCAAGCACTTCAAGTGGGAGCCGCGCGGAAAGCGGCGCATCCACCAGAAACCGAACTGGAGCGAGATCGCGGCCTGCCGACCGTGGCTGGACGGGGAGCTGGCCGTCGTGCAGCCAGACGTTCTCGTCTGCCTCGGCGCAACTGCGGCGCAGGCGCTCCTGGGGCGTCAGGTCCGGGTGACCCGTGACCGTGGCCGGCTGCTCGAGACCGAGCTCGCCCCGGCCGCGCTGGCGACGGTCCACCCGTCGTCGATCCTGCGCGCACCGGACGAGGATTCGCGCCGGCGCGAGCGGGCGCTCTTCGTCGACGACCTCAAGGCCGCCGCGAAATTGCTGTCGGTCTAGTCGCCCCAGTCGAAGTCGCGGGACTTACTCCAGAGACCGCTGTCCTCGCTCGCGGTCTGGGTCGCGTAATCCTCGACGGACTCCTCACCGGGCCAGGCCAGCATCGCCGTCTCGATCGAGATCGCCGGCTCGTCGCCGTCCATCGTCTCCTCGAGGCGGGCCTGCTCCTCGGTCTTGAACAGGGGGTGGTTGTCGAACGGATCGTCGTGGCGATAGCCGTCGATCGGCATGTCCTGCTCGAGGTCGGCATTGCGCCGCTTCAGCTCGAGGTGATCCTGGATAACACGTGCGAACAGCGAAGGAGTTTCAACCGGCAACAGGGGGCCTCCGAAGGCGGGGACAGGGTCGGTCGTGCAAACGCCGGATTGTAGCGCAGCAGACGGAGAATCCTTCCCCGCTTGCGACGAGTTTGTAACTAGAGTCGCGAGATCTCTTCCATCCCGGCGTACACGCGATTCTTGCCGGCGCGCTTGGCCCGGTAGAGCGCCTCGTCGGCCTCGTCGACGAGCTCCGACATTGTCGTCGAGAGCCCCGACGCCGTAACCCCGAAGCTCGCGGTCACGGGAACGCGCACGCCGTCCGCGGAGACGATCTCGCGGCGGTCGAGCGCACGGCGCACACGCTCGGCGAGGTGGGCCGCGCCCTCGAGGTCGGTTCCGGGCAGAACCACAGCGAACTCCTCGCCGCCCCAGCGGGCGGCCGTGTCGATCTCGCGGACCGTCTCCAGCACCGTCTGAGCGAAGTCGCGCAGGACGGTGTCGCCCGTCGGGTGCCCGTGCAGGTCGTTGACGGCCTTGAAGTCGTCGAGGTCGGCCAGGATCAGGCCCACCGGCCCGCCCAGCCGCTCGGCCCGTGCGAGCTCGCTCGCCAGAGTGGCATCGGCCTGCCGCCGGTTCGCGAGACCCGTCAGCCCGTCGACGAGCGCCTGCCGCTCGACGATGCGGTGCAGCCGTGCGTTCTCGAGCGCCACGGCGGCTTGCGCCGCAAGCGCGCCGGCGATCACGCGTTGGTCGGCGTCGAATCCGTCGCCAAAGAGCGTGAGGCAGCCGAAGCTCCTGCGACCCGTCGTGAGATCGAAGTCGAGCCGCTCGGCGTCCGTGCGCACGTCACCGGTCTCGACGGCCGAGCCGTCCTCGGCGGTCACGACGCCGCCTTCCGCATGGGTGGCCTCGACGGCGGTCTCGACGATCACGCGGCGCAGCTGCTCCGGGTCCAGCGTCGCGGCGAGGGCGTCGCCGAAACGGGCGTTTGCCTCACGGAGGCGGCGGCGCTCCTCCTCGAGATCAACCATTCGCGCCTCGAGCTGCGAGGCCATCGTGTTGAACGCCTGGCCGAGCTCGGCGAACTCGTCCCGCCCCTTGACGGGCACGCGCTCGCGCAGGCGCCCCGCTGCGATCGAGTTCGCGGCCTCCGCGAGGCGGCCGAGGGAGCCTGTGATCGACCGGCCGGCGATGTACGCGGCGGTCGCGATCAGGAGCAGCGAGCCGACGAGGCCGACGAGGAGCCGGTCGATCAGCTCCCGCTTCTCGGACGTGATCGCAGAAATCGGCGTGAGCGCGGCGAGCTGGAGCCCGCTCGCCGCAGCGAGCGTGGTGCCGAGAACCCGGTAGCGCGTTCCGGAGATGGTCGACTCGTGAACGTGCCCGGGCACGAGCTCGACCGGGCCGCGTGCAGCCGCCACGGATGACGCTTCGATCGACCCGTCCCGCCCGAGGATGACCAGCTCGTCCGGCGCCCCCAACCCCGAGCGGGAACGGAGGGCGCGCGCGAGCGCGTCGGTCAGCGGGACGGCGGCAACGATCGTGGCGGTGCGTTCACGCGGGCCGACAAGGGACACGGTCGTCTCTACGGCCAGGCGGGGCACCCGGCCGATCGTCACCCCGCCCGGCAGCGCGACTCTGAGCGCGGGCGTGCGCGGCAGCAGGGGCGCGATTGCGGCCCGATCGCGACGTGCGACCGCGAGCTGAAACGCTCGGTCCCGCCCGAGGCGCTCGGCGGCACGCTCGGCATCGTCCCGCTCCTGCTCGAAAGCGGCGAACGCTGCGATGAGCCCTGCCTCCAGGCGGCCGTCCGCGCTCGACGTGACGCTACGCTCGGCAACCTCGCTGAAGCCCCAGAAGGCAGCGGCGAGCGGCAGCACCGACAGCGCCAGAAACGTGCCGACCAGCTTGAACTTGAAGCTCCGCAGCATGCCTGTCGTCCCCGCCCTCCTGCGACGTCCCCTTGGTGAGACATATCGGACGAATGGCACCTCGACATGAGGCCCGATGCTCGGGGCGTACGAACGCGTCGGTATGGGAACATGGGCGTCATGCTCCGCCGTCCCACCCCGATCGGCATCGCGATCACGGCCTTCGAGCTGTGGCGCCGGCTTCCCCCGTCCCAACGCAGACGCGTTCTCGATGCCGCGCGGACGCACGGCCCCAAGGCCGCCGCGGCGATTCTCGCCGCCCGCCGCCGGCCGCGCTAATCCCTTCTAGAGCCCCAGAGCCTCGCGGACGATCCGGTCTTGCTCGACGCTGTGCGCCGTCGGGTAGCCCTCGCTCGGGCTCGCGCGCCACGGACGACCGACGTAGTGCAGCTCGAGGTCGTCGGGAGCGGCAGCCTCGAGCCGATGGCGGATCGTCCGCCACGCCCCCATGTTCTGCGGCTCCTCCTGGGCCCAGACGAGCTGCTCGAGATTGGGATAGGAGGCGGTCAGCGCGCCTGCGGCCTCGACCGGGAACGGATACAGCTGCTCCAGCCGCGCGACGGCGACCGAGCTCGCGGCGGCGCGGGCCTCGTGCCCGTCGATGTCGTAGAAGAGCTTGCCCGAGCAGAGCACAAGCCTCGTCACTGCAGCTGTGATCCGCCCGCGGGTCGTCGAGAATCGGCTCGAACCTGCCCTCGGAAAGGTCGGCGAGCGTCGACGCTGCCTGCTTCAGCCGCAGCAGGCCCTTCGGCGTCATCACGACGAGCGGCCGTGCGGTCGCGTCGAGCGCCTGGCGGCGCAGGAGGTGGAAGTACTGGGCTGCGGTCGTGCAGTTCGCGACCCGAATGTTCTCCTGCGCGGCGAGCTGCAGGAACCGCTCGAGCTTCGCGCTCGAGTGCTCCGGCCCGTTGCCCTCGTAGCCGTGCGGGAGCAGGAGCGTCAGACGTGACGTCGCGCCCCACTTCGAGAGGCCGGCGACGAGGAACTGGTCGATCACGATCTGGGCGCCGTTGACGAAGTCGCCGTACTGGGCTTCCCAGAGCACGAGCGCGTCGGGCGCAGCGGCCGCATAGCCGTACTCGAAGCCGAGGCACGCGTACTCGGACAGCGGTGAGTTGTAGATCTCGAACGATGCGCCGGCGTCGGGAAGATGCTGGAGCGGCGCGTAGGTCTCCCCCGTGCGCTGGTCGTGCAGGACGGCGTGGCGGTGCGAGAACGTGCCCCGCTCCGTGTCCTGGCCGGACAGCCGGATCGGGATGCCCTCCGTCAGTAGAGAAGCGAAAGCGAGCGCCTCGGCCTGTCCCCAATCGATGCCGCCGTCGCGCATCCGCTCCCGCCGCCGCTCGAGCTGCTTCATCAGCTTCTCGTTCTGCTGGAAGTCCTCGGGCACCTGGAGCAGCTGCTCGTTCAGCGCCTCCAGCCGGTCGACCGCCACGGCCGTCTCGACGACGACGCCGGTGTCGGCCGGAATCCGGCCCTCCCTCGGCCGCCGCGGCGCCGCGATCGACTCCTTGAGCCGCTCGTGCGCCGCCTTCAGCTCGGTTCGCACTGTCGTGAAGAGCGCCTCGGCCTCCTCGGCGGAGATGGCACCCTCCTCCACCAGCCGCGCGACGTACAGCTCTCGCACGGTCGGCTGCTCCGCGATTTGCTGCACCATCAGCGGTTGTGTGTAGGCCGCCTCGTCCTGCTCGTTGTGCCCGAAGCGGCGGTACCCGATCAGGTCGACGACGATGTCGTGCCCGAACTCCTGCCGGTACGCCAGTGCAAGCCGAATCGCGGCGATCGCCGCCTCCGGGTCGTCCGCGTTGACGTGGATGATCGGGATGTCGAACCCCTTGGCTAGGTCGCTCGAGTAGCGCGTCGACCGGCCCTCGTTCGGGTCGGTCGTGAAGCCGATCTGGTTGTTCGCGATCAGGTGGAGCGTGCCGCCCGTCGTATAGCCGTCGAGGTTCGACAGGTTCAATGTCTCGGCTACGACCCCCTGGCCGGCGAACGACGCGTCACCGTGAATCAGAATCGCGAGCGCCACGGAGGGGTCGTGGACGCCCTCGCCACCGGAGCGTGACGTCTGCTCCGCCCGGGTCCAGCCCTCGATGACCGGATCGACCGCCTCCAAATGGCTCGGGTTGGGCGCGATCGTGACCGTGACCTCGCCGGCGTCGGTCGCCCGCGTCCCCGCGGCGGTGAGGTGGTACTTGACGTCCCCGGTGCCGCCTTCCTCCGTGACGACGACAGCGTCGATCGTCCGCTCGCCTTCGAACTCGCGCAGCAGCGCCTCGTAGGAGCGCCCGACCGTATGCGCGAGCACATTCAGGCGGCCGCGATGGGCCATCCCGATCACGATCTCGTGCGCGCCGGCCTCGGCGGCGAGGTCGATCGCCTCGTCGAGCATCGGAACCATCACGTCCAGCCCTTCGAGCGAGAACTGCTTCTGACCGAGGAACGCGCGGCGGAGGTACTGCTCGAAACCCTCGGCGCGGGAGACGCTCTCGAGCAGCCGGAGCTTCTCCTCACGGCTCATCGCCTGGCGGTAGCGATTGGACTCGATCGCGTGGCGCAGCCAGACACGCTCGGCGTGGTCCGAGATGTGCTCGATCTCGTACGCGATCGTCCCGCAGTAGACGTCGCGAAGCGCAGGCAGCGCCTCCCGAAGCGTCTCGCCGGGGACGTCCACGCGAAGCAAGCTCGCCGGGATGCGAGCCTGAAGCTCCGGGGTCAAGGCCGGACTGAGCCGGGTCTCGTCGAGTGCGGGCTCGCCCAGCGGTTCCGATCCGAGCGGGTCGAGTCGCGCCGCCAGGTGGCCGTGCGTCCGATGCGCCTTGACGAGCGCCATTGCGGCCGCGACCGCGCCGAGCAGCGTCTCGTCGACCTCGGCGGGCGGGGCCGCGGGCACCGCAGGCGTGGTTGGCTGGACAGGCTCGGCAACAGTCGTCGCGGGGGCCTGGGCCGCGGCGGAATCGAGCGCCGGGGCGCCGTTGCCTCCGAGTGACTCCAGGAGGCGCAGCAGGCCGGGATGGGTCGCGACGAGCTCGCTGCCCCCACTCTCGAACAGCTCTCGCCACTCGGCCGGGACGGCATCGGGGTTCTCGAGGTACTCCTCGAGCACGAGCCGGGCGTAACCGGCGTTCAGCCCGTCGACATCGTGTGCGCTCACAGCGGGTGTTGTAGCAACCTGCTAGTAAGAGCGGGTTTTCGGTCACGACTGCGATCGTCATCCCGACCGTCCAGCAGACGACGGCAAACGCGACCGCGACGCCGGCGAGATGCTGCTGCCGGGCGGACATGCGCGCCGCGACCAGGGCGAGAATGATCGCGAACGGCACCATCCGGACAGGACGCCAGATGACGCCGAGCGCGCTCGCGAAGATCGACACCGTGGCGAGGAAGCCCGCCACCGTGTCAGCCGTGGTCCAGCGGCGCCCGCTTGTGCCGGCGTCGACGCTCATGAAGGCACTCTCACCCGGGCGGCGAGCGGGACGCGGCCGCTCCCACGCCGGACCGGACGGCCGCCACGTGGAAGCGGCCCACGGCGGAGAAGGCGGGAGCGCCGGGCACGCCAGTCGCATTCCGGCGGAGTCGGTTTTAGCCTCGCGGGTTGCAGCGCGCCTTCGAGCGGCGGAGGCTCGGCCCGGATCGCCCACCAGACGACGGCGCACAGGTAGACGACGGGAATCTTCAGCACGATCAGCATGAAGACGAGCTCCCAGAGCACGGCGCACAGTCTATGCCATGCCCCGATCGTCCCCGGGCCGGCTGCTCCTCCGGCCGGGGGAGGGGGCTTCCGGAGCAGCCTTGCGCCGGGAACGGATCGGAGCGCGAGGGGAAGCGCCGATCGGCGCAGTGATCAGGGGGTCTCGCTGACCCACTTGACCCTGCCGGTCTCCTTCCCGCTCTTGGTCTCGCATCGGGCGACCTTGACGCCCTGATCCTCGAGCTTGCCCTGCTGCCGCGCCGCCTTCACCTCGGCGGGCGTGAGCGACGGGATCCTGTTGACCTTCACCTTCATCAGCTTGCCGTTGCACTTCAGCGCTTCGCCGTCGGGCCCGGCGACGAGCGATTCCTCGGCCGCCGGATCCGGCGCCGCGAGGCGCGGTGCAGCCGGATCGTTCGAGTAGGCGTGGCCGACGCCGAGCACGACCCCGACCGCGGCGGCCGCCAGCGGGATGAAGACGACCTTCTTCATCGCAATCTCCTTCCTAGTACGTCAGCCATTCGTAACCCGTCCAAAGCCAGCCGCCTCGCCAGCCGTCGTTGTAGACGTAGGTCCCGCCCATCACGCCGTACCAGCCCGCGCCGCAGCCGGTCGTGCCCCGCCCAACGTGGAGCGACTCCCCGCCGCCGAACTCATACCCCTGCGAGCCGCAGACAAGCCAGGCGTTCGCGTTGAAGCTCCACTTGTACGACTGCCACATCGCCGCGAGGTACCCGTCCGGCTTCGGGTTCGAATACGTGCAGTTCTGAGGCGGGAAGAACCAGAAGCTGTGATCCGTGAGCGAGGTGACGATGACGGCGTTGAACGAGTGGTCCTGAAACGTGTGGTTGCGGACGCACTGGCTGCCGTTGTCGTAGACCGTGCCCACGTTCTGCAGCGCGTGCGCCGATGCGGTGCCCGCGAGCGCGCCGACCACGACCGACACCGCCGTGAGCGCCGCGACGAGCCATCCTTTGCTTGTGCCGAGCACTTCGACCTCCTGATCGACGACGCTCTCCACGCTAGGGAGGCACCTCGAACGGAGGGGTGACGGCTTCGTGCCATCTTCGTCAAGATCGCAGGAGGCCCTGTGCAGCGCCAGATGTCCGTTTCGGACAGGGGTTAGCCTCGCGTCACAGCGGGAAGAAGAACGGCCTGCGATGAGTCACGGAGCCCTTGCGCCGCTGCTCGACGCCGGTGAGGAGGCTGGCTGTCTCGACCTGTCCGAGTTCAGCGCCGCCGTGCAGGAGCTGGAGCTCGGTGAGGACGAGCTGGAGGCGCTCTACGCGGAGGTCGAGGAGCGCGGTATCACGCTCTCCGACGACTGCGGGAAGCAGTCCACACGGGATGCGACGTACGTGAACGGCGACCTCGCGGCCGCCACGACCGATTCGCTGCAGCTCTTCCTCAACGAGGCCGGCCGCTACCCGCTCCTCACCGCTGCGGAGGAGGTCGAGCTCGCGAAGAAGGTCGAGCGCGGCGACGAGGCGGCGAAGAACCGGATGATCAACTCGAACCTGCGCCTCGTCGTCTCGATCGCGAAGCGCTACCAGGGGCACGGTCTCTCGCTCCTCGACCTGATCCAGGAGGGCGTGATCGGGCTGATCCGCGCCGTCGAGAAGTTCGACTGGCGCAAGGGCTTCAAGTTCTCGACCTACGCCACGTGGTGGATCCGCCAGGCGGTGCAGCGCGGCGTCGCCAACAAGTCGCGGACGATCCGGATCCCGGTCCACATCGCCGACCGCGAGCAGAAGATCGGCCGCGCGGAACGGGACCTGACCGCGAAGCTGGGGCGGCCGCCGACGGACGAGGAGATCTCGAACGCGTCGAAGATCTCGCTCAAGCACCTGCGCGAGGTGCGGGAGGCGGCGCGCGCGGTGACGAGCCTCGACAAGCCGGTCGGCGAGGACAACGACGCGTCGATCGGCGATCTCGTCGGCGTCGCATCGGGCGGCGTCGAGGAGGAGGTCGAGGTCAGCCTCACCGAGTCGATGCTCCACCGCGCCCTCGGGAACCTGCCGGAGCGCGAGCAGCAGGTGCTGACTCTCCGCTACGGCCTCGGCAGAGAGGAACCACGGTCACTCGAGGAGATCGGCCGGAGACTCGGAATCACACGCGAGCGCGTCCGCCAGATCGAGGCGACCGCGCTGGAGCGGCTGGCGGTCTCCCGCGAGATCGAGGCGCTGCGCACGGCCGCATAAGGGCGCGCTGGGATCCGCAAGCTGGTGCCGATCGACACTAACACCGTGCTCACACACGGTCGCTAGGGTCCCGCGGTTCCTATTTGCAAAGGAGAATGCCCGTGAAACGAGTCGTCCAACTCTTCGTCCTCGCGGCCATCGGAGCGCTGCTCGTCCCGGCGCTGGCGACCGCCGCCCCACGCATGTACGTCGGCTTCCACGACGATCCCAACTTCCGCTACGAGGCGCGGCGCGCCGGCATGCTCGACCAGGCGCGCTCCACGAACGCAACCATCGTGCGCACACTCGTGACCTGGGCGAACGTCGCCCCGCGGCGGCCTCGGAACGCCGCCAACCCGTTCGACCCCGCGTACCGTTTCGCAGACCTCGACGAGTTCGTGCGCAACGCGCAGGACCGTGACATGGAGGTCCTGATCACGATCTGGGGCACGCCCAAGTGGGCGAACGGCGGCAGGACGCCGAACTTCCTTCCCCGGCGGATGAGCGACCTGACCGCCTTCTCGCGCGCGGTCGCCTCGCGCTATTCGGGCCGCTTCGCGGGCTACCCGTACGTGCGCTTCTACTCGGTCTGGAACGAGTCGAACCTGCAGCTCTTCCTGGCGCCGCAGTTCGATTCGAAGGGCCGGTCGGTCGGGCCGCGCAACTACGCGAAGCTCGCCGCGGCCGCATACGCCGGGATCAAGGCGGGCAACCGGACCGCGAAGGTCGCCGTCGGGAGCACGTCGTCGGCCGGCCGCGACAGAGTGCTGAAGGGCAAGTCGGCGACCCACTCGCCCGGCCGCTTCGCGCAGCTCGTCGCCGCCGCGAACCCGCGGCTCAAGTTCGACGCGTGGGCGCAGCACCCGTATCCCGTGCCGGTGCGCATGAAGCCAACGCAGAAGGTGAAGTGGCCGAACGTCACACTCTCGGCGTTCCCGCGCTTCGAGCGTTCGCTCGACACGTGGTTCAAGCGCAAGAACGTCCGGATCTGGATCACGGAGTACGGGCACGAGGTGAGGCAGGACGGCCAGCCGAACGGCATCACGCGCGCCCAGCAAGCCGCGTACGCGGCCCAGGCGCTCGCGCTGGCGCGGAAGGACCCGCGAACGGACATGTTCATCTGGTTCGTCTTCCGCGACCATCCGACGAGCGAGTGGCAGAGCGGCCTCCGCGCGAGGTCGGGTGCCCCGAAGCCGGCTCTGAGCCGCTTCACGCAGGCGGCCCGCGCGCTCGACGCTCGCAACGCGGTCGTGAACGTCCGGGGCGGAGCCCGGAACCCGAGCATCACGGTGCCGCTCCGCGCCTACGCCACCGGCACGAGGCCGGGCGAGCGGGTCGGTTTCAACGTCCGCATCTTCGAGCGCAGCAAGCTCGTCGCCAACGCCCAGCCCGCCGCGCCGTTCGCGCGCGACACGACCGCACGGATCGCTCTGGCCGGCTTCCGCCCCGTGAAGGGGAAGACGTACACGGCCCGCGTCGACGCGAACGTCTTCAGCGGCGGCGGCCTCGTGCTCACGCGCACGTTCACGCTCCGCGCGATCTAGCCGTACCACCGTCGCGCCGGTGGGCCGGGGTTGCTCCCCCGGCCCACCGGCCATCCGTACGATCAGGGCAATGACCGCGACGATCCGCATCGGCACATGCTCGTGGGCGGACGAGACCCTGACGAAGGTCTGGTATCCGAAGCGCGTGCGCTCCGGCGAGGCTCGCCTCCGTCACTACGCCGAGCGCTTCGACACCGTCGAGGCGAACAACACGTACTACCGCCTGCCGGACGCCGAGCTCGTGGCGAACTGGGCCGAGCGGGTGCCGGACGGCTTCACGATGCACGTGAAGGCGTTCGGGCTGATGACCCGCCATCCCGTCAAGCTCGATGCGCTGCCGGAGGACCTGCGCGACGTGATGCCGGTGGACGAGCGCGGGCGGGTCGACCGGCCGCCTCGCGAGCTCCGGGCCGAGGTTTTCCGCCGCTTCTCGCGGGCGCTCGAGCCGCTGCGCGAGCGGGGCAAGCTCGGCGGGGTCCTGCTCCAGTTCCCGCCCTACGTCGTCTACAAGCCGCTCTCGCTCGACTACCTCGAGTGGGCCGCCGACCAGCTCGCAGGGGACGAGGTGCTCGTCGAGTTCCGCCACCGGAGCTGGCTCGAGGAGGAGAACCGGGCCGAGACCCTCGCTTTCCTCGAAGCGCGCGGGCTCACGTACGTGATCGTCGACGCGCCGAAGACGGACGCGAAGAATCTCGTACCCACTGTGGTCGCGCGGACGAGCGACACGGCCTACATCCGCTTCCACGGCCGGAACGCCGCCACCTGGAACAAGCGGACCGGCAGCGCAGCCGAGCGCTTCGACTACCTCTACTCGAGGCAGGAGCTGCAGGAGTGGGCGCCGACGCTCCAGGAGCTCGCCGGCGACGCCGAGTCGGTGTTCGCGATGTTCAACAACAACGGTCGCTCGCAGATGCCGGCGACGGGGCTCGACGGGCTCGAGCCGGACGAGGTCGCGGGCGACCCGACCGCGGGCGAGGTCGCGCAGGCGCCTGCGAACGCCCTCATGCTGAAGCAGATCCTCGCTACCGGATCTTGACGAGCGCCTTGCCGCGGTTCTCGCCGCGGAGCATCCCCATGAAGGCGGCGGGCGCGTTCTCGAGCCCTTCGGTCACGTCCTCGCGGTAGCGCAGCTTCCCCTCGGCGAGCCAGCCGCCCAGCCGTCGCAAGCCCTCGGGGAACCGGTGGACGTAGTCGCTCACCAGGAAGCCCTCGAGGCGGGCGCGGAAGACGATCAGAAAGCCGAGGTTGCGGGGCGCGAGCTCCGGCTCGGCGAGGTTGTACTGGGAGATCTGGCCGCAGATCGGCACCCGTGCACCGAGCGCGAGCCGGCGAAAGACCGTCTCGGAGATGGCGCCGCCGACGTTGTCGAAGTAGACATCGACGCCGTCCGGGCACGCTTGCTTGAGCGCCGCGTTCACGTCCTCCTGCTTGTAGTCGATCCCGACGTCGTAGCCGTATTGCTCGGTGAGATCGGCGACCTTGTCCGCCGAGCCGGCGAGGCCTACGACGGTGCGGCAGCCGGCGATCCGCGCCAGCTGGCCGACGATTTGACCGACGCCGCCGGCCGCCCCCGAGACGACGACGGTGTCGCCCGGCTTCGGCTTGCCGACGTCGAAGAGGCCGAAGTAAGCCGTGAGACCGGTTGTGCCGAGAACGTGCAGCGCCGTCTGCGGCGGCGCGAGACTCGGGTCGAGCTTGCGCAGCACGCCGCCACGCGCGACCGCGTAGTCCTGCCAGCCGAGCTGGCCGACGACCTGATCGCCGGGGGCAAAGCGGGAGTCGTGGCTCGCCGTCACCTCGCCCACGACCTGGCCGGTCATCGGCTCACCGAGCTCGGTCGCCTTCGCGTAGGAGCGCGCGGTGCTCATCCGCCCCCGCATGTACGGGTCGACCGAGAGCCACTGGGCGTGCACGAGCACCTCGCCGGGCCCGGGCTCCGGAACCGGCGACTCGACGAGCTCGAAGTCCGAGTCCTTCGGAAAGCCCTCGGGGCGCGCTGCGAGCACGATCTGCCGGTTCACGCCGCGAGCCTCTCACATTTCGCGCGGCCGAATTCAGCTTCTCGTAAGAGTCGGCGGCGAGAATGCCGGGATGGCACGAATCCTGGTCGTCGACGACGAGCCGATCGTGCGCGAGGTCGTGGTCAAGTACCTCGAGCGCGAGGGCCATACGACGCTCGAGGCGGGCGACGGGGACGACGCCCGCGCCCTGCTCGAGCGCAGCGAGCCCGACCTCGTCGTCCTCGACGTGATGCTCCCCGGCACGGACGGGCTCGAGCTCTGTCGCTGGATCCGATCGCGCTCCGAGCTCCCGGTCATCCTCCTCACCGCCCGCGGCGAGGAAGCCGACCGCATCGTCGGGCTCGAGCTCGGCGCCGACGACTACGTGACGAAGCCGTTCTCGCCTCGCGAGCTCGCCGCCCGCGTCCGCACCGTGCTGCGGCGGTCGACTCCGGCTGCGGAGTCCGGTGCCCGGCTGTCGTTCAGCGGGCTCGAGCTCGACGCGGGCACCCGGGAGGTGCGCCGCGACGGCGAGGAGCTGCGGCTGACGGCGAAGGAGTTCGACCTGCTCTGGTTCCTCGCCAGCCATCCGCGGAGGGTCTTCTCCCGCGACCAGCTGATGAGCCGGGTCTGGGGCTACGAGGCTGCGCTCGACACCGGCACGGTCACCGTGCACGTGCGGCGGCTGCGGGAGAAGATCGAGGAGCGCCCGTCGCACCCGCGCTACCTCCAGACGGTCTGGGGCGTCGGCTACCGGTTCGTCGCATGATCGGGTTCGCGCTCCTCGTCGCGGCCGCGACGCTCGCCGCCGGGCTCCTCGCCGCCGCCGGGCTGAGGCGGCTGCCGACCGTGCGGCTCCAGCTGACTGGTCTGGCGCTGGTCGCCGTGCTGCTCCCGCTCGCCGCAGTCGTCCTGTCGGGCGTCGTGATGTTCGATTCCGGCCACGACCTGACGATCCTCGCCGTCGCAGCCGCGTCCGCCTCGGCGGCGGTCGCCGCCGCGATCGTGGTCGGACGCCCGATCGCCTCCGCCGTCGCCCGGCTCGCAGGAGCCTCGTCCAGGCTCTCGCGAGGCGATCTCGCCGCGCGAGCCGACGAGTCCGGCCCGGCCGAGCTGCGTGCCCTCGCCGGCTCCTTCAACGAGATGGCGGCGAGCCTCGAGCAGCTGTTCGACGCGCGCCGGGAGCTCGTCGCCTGGGCCAGCCACGACCTCAGGACGCCGCTCGCCAACATGCAGGCGATGCTCGAGGCGGTCGAGGACGGGCTCGCGGAGCCGGCCGACTACGTCCCCGCGCTCCGCGAGCAGGTCGAGGCGCTGGCGTCGCTCACCGACGACCTGTTCGAGCTCGCCCGGATCGACAGCGGCGCGCTGACGCTCGAGCTGCGCGACGCCGAGCTGGGCGGCGTCGTTCGCTCCTGCCTGCGCGGCGTCGAGGCCGAGGCGCGCTCGCGTCACGTGACGCTCGAGGCGCGCGGCGGCGACGGCGTGACGGCACGCTGCGCGCCCGAGAAGGTGGAGCGCGTCTTGCACAACCTGCTCGCGAACGCGCTCCGACACACGCCGTCGGACGGGTCGGTGGCGGTGCTCGTCGAGGAGGAGCGCGACGAAGTGCGCGTGACGGTCGAGGACACCGGCGACGGGCTCCCGCCCGAGTCGCTGCGCCGGATGTTCGAGCGGTTCTGGCGAGGCGACCCGGCCCGGTCGGCGCGCGGCGCCGGCCTCGGGCTCGCGATCGCGCGCGGTCTCGTCGAGGCGCACGGCGGCCGGATCTGGGCCGAGAACAGGCCCGGCGGCGGCGCCCGCGTGTCGTTCACGCTACCGGCCGTGACGGCCTTAGGTCGCCGCAGCGGAGTGATGGAGCCGACGGGACTCGAACCCGTGACCTACGCGCTGCCAGCGCGTCGCTCTCCCAGCTGAGCTACGGCCCCAAGAGTGGCCCAGTCTAGCCGCTCGAATTCGTGGTCGCGCGCCCACCTGATCCCAATCGCCTGATTGTTGCGCGTGGGAGCAAGCCGGAGCTGAACCGCGAAGTGCCCTTCGAAGGCACTAGGTGAGAGGACGTAGCACCGATCCAGCTCCGCCAAGTACCCGATGACCAAGTCGATCTCCTCGGCGCTGTATGTCCTCCGGACGAAGCCCTCCGGCCCTCGACGGCACGATCGGCAGTTGATGGCGACGACGTCGCCACGACGCACGGCCCACTTGCACTGCACACGCAACAGCCTCGCTCCGGTGTCCAGTACCAGGTCATAGCGTAGGCCGTCGGCGAGAGGCTTGAGGACGCCGAGCTCCTTCCTGATCGCCGCGAGTGCAATCGCCGCTTCGGCTATGGATCCCTTCTGGTCACTCGACAACACGACACGAACACTAGTTCGTGCGCCGGACGGAGACTACGCGGTCGCGGCTCCGAGCCCGACCGCGGGCACGTCGCCCCAGAGGTCCTCGAGGCGATAGAACGCACGCGTCTCCGGCGTGAAGATGTGCAGGACGACGTCGAGGTAGTCCGCGATGATCCACTCCGCCTCGGCCGCACCGTCGACCGCGCGCGGCAGCAGCTTCGCCTCCTTCTTCAGCTGCGCGTGCACGTCGTCGAAGATCGCCTTCGTCTGACGCGCGTTGCGTCCGGTCGCGAGCACGAAGAAGTCCGTGTAGACGCACACGGGCCTCATGTCGAGGATGACGACGTCTTCTGCCAGCTTCTCGCTCGCGAGAGCGGCGATCCGGCGTGCTTGGTCGAGGGAATTCAGAGCCTTCAGCATACCCGCGAACCGCCGACATAGAGCCCCTGCTCGGCGATGTAATCGGCGACCGCCGGGACGACGAGCCCGTCGACCGGCTCGCCCCGCCGCACCCGCTCGCGGATCGCCGTCGACGAGACGTCGTGCGGCTCCAGCTCGAAGACGTCGATCCGGTCCGAGCTCTCGAACGGCGGCGCGTAGCCGGGCCGGGCCGCGACGCCGAGGCGCGCGAGCTCGAGCACGCGGTCGGGCTCCTTCCACGTCGGGAAGTCGGCCAGCTGGTCGGCGCCGATCAGGAAGATCGGATCGTCGTACCCGCGCGCCTCGAGCGCATCGACCGTGTAGCGGTGCTCCTCGACCTCGACCACCGCGTCGAGCGGCGCGAACGTGAGCCGCGCCATTTCGAGCCGGTGCTCGATCGGCGCCTCGGCACTCTTGTGGGCCGCGTCGGCGACGACGGTGACGTGCAGGTCGTCGATCCCGAAGTGCTCGACCGCCCGCGCCGCGAGCGCGATATGGCCGACGTGCGGCGGGTCGAACCGTCCCCCCAGGATCCCGACTACTGCCACTCGAGGACGTCTTCGCCGATCTCGATCTCCTGGCCCTGGCGGGCGCCCGCCGCCTTGAGGACCGCCTCGAGCTGCTCGCCCTGCGGCGCCTCGCCGACGATTCGGAAGCCCCTGTCCGTGCGGTAGAGGCGATAGGCGCGCCGGGCCGGCGGGCGCGGCCGGTACTCGAGGAACTCAGGCAGCTCGGCCTCGTCGTCCTCCTGCGGCTCCGGCGCGGCGGGGCAGAGCCGGAAGAGGGCGAGCTTCAGGTCGTCGATGCCGGCCCCCGTCGCGCACGAGACCGGGAAGACGCCGACGATGCGGTCGTCCTCGAGCGGGAAGGCAGGCGGCTCCGGCAGGAGATCGATCTTGTTCAGGACGACCGCCTGCGGCCGCTCGTCGAGGCCCGCGCCGTAGAGCGCCAGCTCGCGGTCGATCGTGCGGAAGCGCTCGTCGACGTCCTCGGCCGAGGCGTCGATCACGTGCAGGAGCAGTCGCGCCCGTTCGAGATGGGCGAGGAACTCGTGCCCGAGGCCGACGCCTTCGCTCGCACCCTCGATCAGGCCGGGCACGTCGGCGACGGTCAGCTGGGCGCCGTCCGGCGACTCGACGGTGCCGAGCACCGGCGCCAGGGTGGTGAAGGGATAGTCGGCGACCTTCGGCTTTGCGTTCGAGAGCCGGCGCAGGAGCGAGGACTTGCCCGCGTTCGGCAGGCCGGCCATCGCGGCGTCCGCGAGCAGCTTCAGCCGCAGCTCGACGTCGGCCTCCTCCGCCGGCTCCCCCACCTCCGCGAACCGCGGCGTCTGGCGCGTCGGCGTGGCGAAGCGAGCATTGCCGCGGCCTCCGTTGCCGCCGCGCGCGAGCACGACCCGGGCGCCGGGCCGCGCCAGGTCGGCGATCAGCTCACCCTCGGCGCCGTACGCCTGCGTCCCGACCGGCACGCCGAGCTCGATCCCGGCGCCGTCGGCACCGTGCTTACGCGCGCCCCGTCCGGGCTCACCGCGACCTGCCTGGAACCGGCGGCGGGCGCGGAAGCCGGAAAGATCGCGCAGGCGCGGGTCCGCGACGAGCGCGACGTCGCCGCCGCGGCCGCCGTCACCGCCGTCTGGTCCGCCCTTCGGCACATGCTTCTCGCGCCGGAAGGAGAGGCCGCCGTCGCCGCCGCGGCCGGAAAGGACGTGGATGCGCGCGTGGTCGGCGAACATGCCGGCTCGCCTAGGAACAGACTGTTACTTGGCTTCGGCCCGCTCGGTCTCGGCGACCGAGATGAAGCGCTTCTCGCCGCTCCTGCGGAACTCGACCGTGCCCTCGCGGACGGCGAAGATCGTGTCGTCGCGGCCGATGTCCGTGCCCGGGCCGGGGCGGAACCGGGTACCGCGCTGGCGGACGATGATCATGCCGGACTTGACCTTCTGGCCGGCGAAGATCTTCACGCCGAGCCGCTTCGCATTCGAGTCGCGGCCGTTCCGGGAGGAACCGAGGCCCTTCTTGTGTGCCATTAGCTCTCCTCCTTCTCCGCGAGCGCGTGCTCGATCGCCGCGATCGCGCCCTTCCGCTTGCCGTGCGCCTGCTCGTACTCGAGCGCCGCCTCGAGCATCGGGCGGTTCCACTCCGAAGACTGCTCTTTGATCGCCGCGACCGTCAATTCCTCGTAGCCCGCCGGCATGCCCTTGACGCGATCCTCGGCCGCGGGCGCCTCCGCCTTGGCGGCTGCGGGCTCCTTCTTCGCGGCCTTCCTGGCGGAGCCGATCGACTCGATCTCGATCTGCGAGAGGCTGGCGCGGAAGCCGGTGTGCTTGCGGTAGCCGCTCTTCGGCTTGTACTTGCCGATCCGGATCTTCTCGCCGCGCACGTCGGCCACGACGCGCGCCGTCACGGTCGCTGACGGCGAGAGCTCGGTGTTGCCGTCGCCGCCGATCAGGAGCACGGTCGGCTGGAAGGTCTTGCCCTCCCCGTGCGCGAGCCGGTCCACGAGCAGCTTCTCGCCCTCACGGACGCGGTACTGCTTTCCGCCGACGGAGATGATCGCGTAGGTGCTCATAAGCGCAGGAAACGCGGGCAAGCGCCCGCGAGCCGTCGGATTGTAGCGGATTGCCCGTCCGGCTAGGCGTCCAGGTCGTCGAGCCACTCGGACATCGGCACGTAGTCGTCCGAGGCCGGCTCGCCGCCGTTCGTGACGGGCTCCGCGGCCGGCTCGGCGGTCGCGACCGCCGTCTCCGGTTCCGCGTCCGCGGCGGCGCCGGTTCCCGCGGCCGCGGCTGCGGCGGGCTTCTTCCGGCCGCGTCCGCCCCGCGAGCCGCGGCGCGTCTTGCGCTTGGGCGTCGCCGTCGGCTCGGCACCGTCCGTGCTCTCCGCCGCTTCCGCCGCGACCGCCTCGACGACCGGTTCAGGCGCGGCCTCGTCGCTCTCGGAGGCCGCCGGCTTGGCGCCGCTCGAGCGCCGCCGCGCAGGCTTGGCGCCGCCCAGCTCGAGGTCGGGGACGTGGATGCGCGGAGCTTCGACCGCGTCCGCAGGCTCGGCGTCCGCCTCGGACGCGCCGTCCGTGGCGGCCGCTGCGGCCGGCTTCTTCTTGCGGCCGCGCCCACCGCGGGAGCCGCGGCGCGTCTTCTTCTTGGCGGGTGCCGCCCCGTCGGCGCCGGCCTCGACTTCGACCGCTCCTCCTCGGGCTCGGCCTCGGCGCCACGTCCGGCTCGGCGACTTCGGGCTCTTCGACGGCCGGCTCCTCGGCCTCCACCTCGGCCTCCGACCTCGGCCTCGATCGTCGACCTCGGCCGCCTTCTTCGCCCGGCTCGGCGCCCGCGTCGGCTTCTCGGCCTCGCTCTCGAACGTGATCGGCTCCGACGGAGCCTCGACCCCGCTCAGCGCGGTCGCGTACGCGACTCCGTCGAGGATGCGCTCGACGCGAACCTTCGCCTTCTTGCCCACGAGCTTCGCGGCGCCGCCGACGACGACGTCGAGCCCGTCGAGCTTGCCGACGGCTGAGCCGGAGTCGTGCTTGTCGACCTCGACGAGCTTCAGCTGGACCTCGGCGCCCTCGGCGACGGGCGCCTCGGGCTGCAGGTCGGCGAGCTTGCCCTCGGCGAGCACCGCGACGTGGTCGGCGTGGACGCCCTCCTTGGGGACGAGGAAGAAGCGCTTCCGTGACGCCGCTTCGATCTCGGCGAGGCGCGTGCCGCCCGCGCCGAGCAGAAGCGATGCGGTCTTGGGGCTCACCTCGACCCGGAACGCCTGGGCCCGCGAGCCCGACGCGAGCGTGCGCAGCCGCCGCTCAACCTCGAGCGCGGCCGACGCCTCCGAGAGGACGATCCCGTCGCCGGCACAGGTCGGGCACTTCTTGGTCAGGATCTCGCGCGGCCCGTCGGTGACGTTCTGGCGCGTCATCTCGACAAGGCCGAGCGGCGAGATCTCGACGACGTAGGTCTTCGTCCGGTCGCGCTCGAGCTCGGTGCGCAGCGCCTCCTCGACGGTCGCCCGGTTCTTCGGATTCGCCATGTCGATGAAGTCGATGACGATGATCCCGCCGATGTCGCGCAACCGCAGCTGGCGCACGACCTCCTTCACCGCCTCGAGGTTGTTCTTCGTGATCGTGTCCTCGAGCCGGCCGGGCGAGCTCTTCGAGCGTGAGCCCACGAAGCGGCCCGTGTTCACATCGACGACGGTGAACGCCTCGGCGTAGTCGAAGATCAGGTAGCCGCCGGAGGGCAGGTCGACCCGCCGGTTCAGCGTCGAGCGGATCTCGGCGTCGACTCCCGTCCCCTCGAAGAGCGGCGTCTTCTCCTTGTAGCGGTGGACGCGCTCGAGCATGTGGGGCGACGTCTTCTTCAAGTAGCCGACGATGCGCTTGTAGGTGCGGTCGTGGTCGATCAGCGCGCTCTCGAAGTCGCCCGCGAAGAGGTCGCGGACGATCCGGAGCGGCAGCTCGGCCTCCTGGTAGACGAGCGCGGGCGCCTTGGCGTTCTTCGCCTTCGTCTGGATCGTCTTCCAGAGCCGCTGCAGGAAGACGAGGTCGCGCTCGATGTCCTCGGCGGACGCGCCCTCGGCGGCCGTGCGGACGATGATCCCGCCCTCCTTGGGGTCGAGACCCTTGATGATCTCCTTCAGACGCGTCCGCTCGGCGTCGTCGAGCCGGCGCGAGACACCGAGGCCCTCGCCCTGCGGCACGAAGACCAGGAAGCGGCCGGGGAGCGAGATCTCGGTCGTGAGGCGCGCACCCTTGGTCTTCATCGGGTCCTTGACCGCCTGCACCATGATCTGCTGGCCGCGTGCGATCAGGTCGGTGATCTTCTTACCGTGCCGCTTGCC
This sequence comes from uncultured Gaiellaceae bacterium, assembly GCA_963802765.1. Taxonomy (GTDB): domain Bacteria; phylum Actinomycetota; class Thermoleophilia; order Gaiellales; family Gaiellaceae; genus Gaiellasilicea. Next base: position 267,049 of record CAWDJZ010000007.1, on the reverse strand, counting down.
CTCGAGCTCGGGCACGACGATCTCGTCGACGTAGAGGAAGCCGTTCTTCTCGAGGCCGATCTCGACGAAAGCAGCCTCCATGCCGGGCAGCACGTTGTCGACCGTGCCGAGATAGATGTTGCCGGCGATCGAGCGACGCTCGGGACGCTCCAGATAGACCTCGGCGACGCGGTCGTCCTCGAGGATGGCGACACGCTGCTCGCCGACGTCGACGGAGATCAGAAGCTCGCGCTTCGCCTTCGGCAGCGGCGCGCGCTTCTGCGGCACGCGACGGCGCTGGTTGGCGCGGCGCTCCTGACGCTGACTGCGCTCGGGCGCCGTGCGTTCGCGCTTCGCCGGCTGCGGCTTCTGCTCAGGCCTGTCGTCCGCCTTCTCGGCGGTGGCGGCAGCGCCGGGCTTCTTGCGCCCGCGCCCACCTCGGCTGCCGCGGCGGCGTTTCTTCGTCGGGTCTGTCGTCGCCCCGGCCTCGGCCGTGGCGGTTGTCTGCTCAGCCGCTGCGGGCTGCTCTACCGGAGCGGGCTGCTGCGCAGCGTCCTGCTGCGGCGCCTCCTGCTCGGTCTCCTTCTTGCGCTTCCAGCGAAACCAGGGTGCCAAATGATTCTCCTAGGGTGAGGGGCGCGCGCAAAGACTCGGCCGCGAAAGCGGCCGGTCGCGCGCTGCGGAATGTGAAAGACGTAGGCATGGCCTGACCACAGCGTATCAGTGGGTCAGGCTGGGTCGATTCTCGGCTACGCAGCGGCCGGGCGCAGCCGGGCGCGACGCGCGCGGACGGCGCGGAGCCGCTGGGAGAGGCGTGCCCAGGCCCACGGCTCGACCTCGGCGTAGCGGCTCTTGCTCTGCGCGCGGGTCGACTCGAGGTATTCGAACCAGGCGTCGGCCTCTTCGATCTGCAGCAATTCCTCGGCGTGCTCGGAAACAGCCATCCCCGCCTCCTCTCGCTGTGCCAGTAGTCGTGAGGCGAACGTTAGGACCAAGGCCGGACGGAGCCGATGCGGGGGCCGCAGGCTCTAACCCGCGCGCTCTTGCTCGGCTCTTTGCTCGAAGTAGCGCATTGCCGCCTCGCCGAGCGCTCTCGTGCCGATGTAGGCGATCCCGCCCTTCACCGCCCAGCCCGCAAACGGCACTGAGCCGAGGATCTGCCTTGCGATCGTCCGGAAACCGAGCCCGGCCCCGATCGTTGCCAGCACCTCGGGAAGCCGGTTCTCGTCGAGCTGAACGCCGTGCGCTGCGGCAAGCCGGAGCACGAGCCGGATCTGGTTCAACGTGAGGACCGGGAAGTCGGCGCCGGGGATGAAGACGACGACGCCGATCACCCCGTTCTGCCGCGAGAGGCGCTCGATCAGAGCTTCGCACACGGGCCGGCGCAGCACGGGCAGCCGGGCCGCGAGCCCGATCGCGTCGTCACGGAGCCGACGGGCGATCACGCCGGCGATCTGATCGACCGGGAAGCCGGCGCCCGGCGGGCACATGACGACGTCGGTGGCGAGAACGTAAGGGGCGTCGAACGTCTCCGTACCGGTCTGTACCGCCACGACGGGAACCCCGGCCAGGTTGGCGGCCCGGAGCTCACGCTCGTCCTCCTCACCCGGAGGACCGGCGAGCACGCGCACGAGCACAGCGACGTCCTCGACTCTGCCTCCGACGCGAACGACGCCCGGCGCGCCACCGTGGCCGAGCTCCTTCGCCAGCTGCTCGGCGAGCGGGCCGCTGACGACGAGCGGGCGCCGGTCCTCGGCGGCGGACCGCAGCTCCCTGAAGACCCCCCAAACGCCAAGCGGGTTCAGCTTCGCCATCAGCGCGCCCTTCGACGGCCGATGTGCCCGCGGGCGTGGATCGCCTGCAGGACGCCGATCGCCGTCAGGTTCGCCACCATCGACGAGCCGCCGACGGTGACGAACGGCAGGGGGATCCCCGTCACCGGTGCGATGCCCATCGTCATGCCGACGTTGACGAACACCTGGAACAGGAACCCGACCACGATCCCGCCCGCGACGATCGCGCCGAAGGCATCCCGCGAGACCGTGATCACGCGCAGCCCGCGCCAGACGACGAGCAGGTACAGGCTGAGCAGCAGGGCCGCGCCGACGAAGCCGCGCTGCTCGGCGAGTGAGGCGAAGACGAAGTCGGTCGCGTGCTCCGGGAGGTAGTCGAGGCGCGTCTGCGTCGCCCCGTCGACGCCGCGTCCGCTCAGGCCGCCGGACCCCACCGCGGTGATCGACTGGTTGACGTTGTAGGTCGCGCCGGCCGGATCGCTGTCCGGGTTCGTGAAGCCGGTGAGGCGCGCGGTCTGGTACGGCTCGAGCACCTCGATGCCTGCCCCGGGCAGGAACCAGACGATGCTCGCGACCACGAGCGCGGCCACGGACGCGAGCGCGGCGAGATGCGCCCAGCGAACGCCGGCGATCAGGAGGCACGCGCCGAACGCGGCGGAGTAGACCAGCGCGGTGCCGAGATCGGGCTGCTTGAACACGAGCAGGATCGGCACGAGCGCGAGACCGACCGCCTGGAGCACGATCCTGGGGTCGCTCATCCGGCGCGCCCGGTCGGCCAGGAAGCCCGCGAGCGCGAGGACGAACAAAAGCTTGCCGAACTCCGACGGCTGGAACTGGAAGGGGCCGAGCTCGATCCAGCGCTTCGATCCGCGCGTGGTGTCGGCGAGGGGATACACGAGCAGCATCCCGAGGATGGTCGCGCCGTAGAGCCACGCCTGAGCGCGGCGATAGCGGTCCGGATCGATCGCGAGCGCGACGAGGAAGCCGGCGAAGCCGAGGCCGGCGGCAATCGCCTGGCGCACGACGTAGAAGTTCTCGTCTCCCTCGACGTCGTGGCGGGTGATACCGGCAACCGCCCAGAGGCCGTACGCGACGAGCGCGCCGACTGCGCCGATCAGCACCCAATCGAGCCGACGCACGTAGCCGAGCACGTCGACGTGCGCGCGAGGGAGCGTGCGTGTGGCTGCCGAGTCGAGCATCAGTCGCTCGCCACCACGCCCTGGACGCCTGCCTTCTCCCCGAACCAGTGCTCGAACACCTTCAGCGCCGTCGGCGCCGCCACGGCGCCGCCGTGACCGCCGTTCTCGATCACCGCGCAGACGACGATCGGCGCACGCTTCTGGCCCGAGGACGTCACGTACTCGTTGCCGTTGAACGGGCCCCAGCCGCACCACCACGCCTGGTCCTCGAGATGGCCGGGCGGATAGCCGGGCAGTTGGACGACCTTCTCGGCCGTCCCCGTCTTGCCGGCGACCGGAACCGGGAAGCTCCCGAACACGCCCGACGAGGTGCCGTAGCCGTCATGCGTGGCCGCATAGAGACCGTCACGGACGACCGACAGGGCCAGCGGATCGACCTCCACCGGCCGCGGCGGCCGCGGCGGGAACGTGGAGAGCGCCACCGGCGGCGAGCCGTCGCCGCGCGGCTGCTCGATCGCGGAGACGAGATAGGGCGTCACGAGCTTGCCGCCGTTCGCGATCGCCGCGTAGAAGCGCGCCATCTGGAGCGGCGTCACCGTGATGTCCTTCTGGCCGATCGCCATCTGGATCAGGTCGCCCGGGTTCCACGCGCGGTCGACCCCCTTGTAGGTCTTCTTGCGCCACGCCGGCGTCGGCAGGAGCCCCGTCGTCCCGCCGCCGATGTCGAGGCCGGGCTGCTGGCCGAAGCCGAACTTCCGCGCCCAGCCCTGCATCCGTGTCCAGTACTCGCGCTGCGTCTCGCCGCGGGTGTAGTAGCGGTTGCCGACGTCGTAGAAGTACGTGTCGCACGACTGGGCGAGCGCCGTCGGCAGCGACATCGCCATGTTCGTGTACGGGTTCCAGTTCTCGAAGCGGTGCTTGTCGAGGCCGTACTCCGCGTACGGCGTGCACTGGATGTACTCGTAGGGCGAGAGCAGCCCGTCGGAGATCGCTGCCAGAGCCGTCAGCGGCTTGAACGTCGAGCCCGGCGGGTAGGTGCCCGCGATCGCACGGTTGATGCCGGGGTAGTTGCGCTGCTTCGCGACCCTGTCGACCATGAGCGGCTCGAGCTTCTTCGGGTCGACGCGACCGACGTAGACGGACGGTTTGTAGGTCGGGTTCGACGCCATCGCGAGCACGGCGCCGTCACGCGGGTCGAGCGCGACGATGGCACCGCCGTTCGCGTTCCATTCGTCCTGCGCGACGGCGAGCTTGATGCCCTCGCGCAACGCGCGCTCGGCCGCGCGCTGCAGGCCGATGTCGAGCGTCAGGCGGACGGTGTTCCCCGGCTGCGCCGGCCGGCGCAGCTCGAACGCGCCCTGCGGCCGGCCGAGCGAGTCGACCCGGAGCTGGGCGGCGCCCGCGTGCCCGCGCAGGTAGCGGTCGAACGCCGCCTCGACGCCCGACTTGCCGATCTTCTCGCCGGCGCGGTAGCCGTCCTGCTCGAGCCGGTCCAGCTCCTCCTGCGAGATCTCGCCCACGTACCCGAGCACCTGCGCGCCGAGCGCCCGGTGCTCGTAACCGCGCAGATAGGTGCCGACGATCTCGACGCCCGGGAACTCGGACCCGTGCTCGAGCAGCGTCGCCACCTGGTCCTCGTGGACTGCGGTCTTGACGAGGATCGGCGTCAGGGGGTCGTCCTTGCTCTCCTCCAGCGCCTTCGTCAAGCGCGGCAACGGCACGCGCAGGATCTTCGAGAGCCGCTTGAACATGGCGTAGCGCCCTTCCTCGGGCAGGTCCGCCGTCCAGATCTGGACGGCGGTGCCCGGCACGTTCGAGACGATCGTCTTGCCTGTGCGGTCGACAATCGAGCCTCGCGCCGCCTCGACCGGAACCGTGCGGAGCTGGTTGTCCCGGGCCGCATCCAGGTAGCGGTCGCCCGCGAGCACCTGCAGCGCCCAGAGGCGGAGGAAGAGGATCGCGAAGATCGCAAGCGCGAGCGCCGCCAGCACGCCGACCCGGAGGGCGAGCTGCGGCGTGAACCGGTAGGGCTCGGCCACGCGCGGGTCGGGCGGCAGGAAGCGCCGCGACGGTGACCGGCGCTGCTGAAACGAGCTAGCCAAGGAGCCGCACCTCCGCCACGCGCTCGGACGGCGTCGCGCGGCGCAGCACGGCGCGGCAGAGCGCGTACACCGGTGCGCCGAGCAGCAGGTTCAGCGCAAGGCTCGGCAGCAGCGTCTCGTAGAGCGCGCGCCGGGTCGGAGACCTCCTCGCCGAGCAGGAAGTGGAGGCCGAAGCCGGCGACCGCGATCGCGAGCGTGATGACGAGCACGGCGAGCAGCGGCGCGTGGGCACGGTCGCGGCCCGTCGTCTCCCCGTAGCGGCCGACCCAGTACCCCGCGAGCGCGTACAGCAGCGAGGTCACGCCGAGGGTGTCGAGCGTCATCACGTCGACGAGGATGCCGCCGAAGAAGCCGGCGAGCGCACCGACGACCGCGCCGCGAAGCAGCGCGAGCGCGAGCAGCGAGAGCAAGAGAACGTCCGCGGTGCCGCCGAGAACGTCGAGGGAGGAGAAGAGCGTCACCTGGAGCAGGGCGGCGACGAAGACGATCGCTGCGACGGCGGCGTTGTCCACGATCGTTCTAGGGAGTCTCCGGCGCAGGCCCGCGCGCGACGAGCACCAGCACCGAGTCGAGGGCCGAGAAGTCGACGTCGGAGACGATCAGCACCTGCTGCCAGAGATCGGTGTTGAGCTGGCCGACGAACGTGACGCGGCCGATCGGGATCCCCTTCGGGTAGCGCGACGAGAGCCGGCCCGAGCGCCAGCCGGCCGTGATGATCTCGTCGCCGACCTGGACGACCTCTTTCTTCGAGACGCGGTCGAGGACGAGCGAGTCGCCCGACTGGCCGTGGCGAACGATCCCGGAGGCGCTCGTGCGCAGGTCGAGCGCGGACACCGCGCTCGCCTCGTCTGTCAGCAGCCGGACGCGTGCGGCGCCGCCGGTGACGCTCGTGACAGTGCCGACGAGGCCGGCGGCGGTGACGACCGGGGCGTCGACCCGGACGCCGTCGTCCGACCCGGCCGAGACGACGATCGTCTGCTCGAAGGCGCTCGAGGGACGGGCGATCACCTCCGCGGCGACGCCTTCGAAGTCGGCCGGGAACGAGGGCGAGCGTTTGTAGTCGAGCAGGTCCTCGAGGACGACGTTGCGCTGCAGCGCCGACTCGTTCTGGATCACCTGCTGCCGCAGCTGCTCGTTCTCGGAGCGCAGCCGCTCGTTCTCCTCGCGCGCGTCGAAGAGGCTCTTCGTCCAGCCGTAGGCGTCGCGGAAGGGGCGGACGACCCGCTCGACGGCCACCTCGAGCGGCTGGAGCGCACTCGCGACCGCACCCTGAGCGTCGTGCAGAGGTCCGCTCTCCTGCTCCCGGAACGAGATCGTGATCAGGGCGAGCGAAAGCACGACCAGCACCCCGAGCACGATTCGCCGCCGAAAGGCGCTGCTGCTGCGGGAGGAAAGCGGTCGCGGAGGAGCGGGACGCCGGACGGAAAGGCCCAGCACCGCCGGTCTTGCGGTGCGGTTTCGTGACACGAGCGCTCAAGTCTAGCGACCGCTCAGGCCGCCGTTCGTGCCGGAAAGCGCTTAGTAGCGGCGACCGTTGCGCTTGTTGCGCGCGCGTGCAGAGCGGTGGATCGCCTCGAACTCCTCGAGGCTGCGTCCGGAGCCGACCGCCACACACGTGAGCGGGCTCTCGGCCAGATGGACCGGCATCTGAGTCTCGTGACGGAGCCGCTCGTCGAGCCCGTGCAGGAGTGCACCGCCGCCGGCGAGCACGATCCCCCGGTCCATGATGTCCGCGGCGAGCTCCGGCGGGGTCTTGTCGAGCGTGGAGCGGATCGCATCGATGATCTGGGCCACGGGCTCCTCGAGTGCGTGCCGGACCTCCTCGGACGAGAGGATCACGGTCTTCGGCAGGCCCGTGAGCATGTCGCGGCCGCGGACCTCCGCCTGCACCTCCTCCCGCATCCGGAAGGCGGACCCGACCTCGAGCTTGATCTCCTCGGCCGTTTGCTGGCCGACGAGCAGCTTGTATTCCTTCTTGATGTGGTTGACGATCGCGTCGTCCATCTCGTCGCCGCCGACGCGCAGGCTCTGCGAGACGACGATCCCGCCGAGCGAGATCACCGCGACCTCGGTCGTGCCGCCGCCGACGTCGACGATCATGTTCCCGGTGGGCTCGGCGACCGGCAGGCCGGCTCCGATCGCGGCCGCCATGGGCTCCTCGATCAGATACGCCTGCCGCGCTCCGGCAGAGAGCGTCGCCTCCTCGACAGCGCGCTTCTCGACTCCGGTGACGCCGGACGGAACGCAGACGACGACGCGCGGGTGCGCGAAGCGGTGCTGGTGCACTTTGTGGATGAAGTGCCGGAGCATCTGCTCGGTGACGTCGAAGTCGGCGATCACCCCGTCCTTGAGGGGGCGGATCGCGGCGATCGTCCCCGGCGTGCGGCCCAGCATGCGCTTCGCCTCGACTCCGACGGCGTGCACCTCGCCGGAGCGCTGGTCGATCGCCACGACCGAGGGCTCGCTCAGCACGATGCCGCGCCCGCGGACATACACGAGCGTGTTCGCCGTGCCCAGGTCCACGGCCATGTCGCGGCCGCCGAAGCCGCTCAGTGAGCGAAAGAAGGCCATCGGGAGGAGGGAGTCTAGCCTGAGGTTGGCACTTACCCGAAACCGTAGGCCCCTGGGAAGCGCTCGCTCAGCAGTCGGACGAGCAGCCTGGCGGGAAGACCGACGACGTTCAGGTAGTCGCCCTCGACCCGCTCGACGAGCGCGGCGCCGCGGCCCTGGATCGCGTAGCCACCCGCGCGCCCCTCCCATTCCCCATGCGCGAGGTGACGGGCGAGCTCGCGCGGCGTCAGCTCGCGGAAGGTGACGCGCGTCTCCTCGTGCTCGACCAGCTCCCAGCCGGGCGCGAGCAGGCAGAGGCCCGAGACGACGACGTGCGTCTCGGCGGCGAGCTCCTCGAGCATCCGCTCGGCCTCCGCCGCGTTCGCGGGCTTGCCGTAGATCCGCCCGCCGAGCGAGACCGCGGTGTCGACGCCAACCACGGGCCGGCCGTCGGCCTGCGCCGCGACCGAGCGCGCCTTCCCGCGCGCGTGCTCGCGCACGAGGTCGGCGGCGGCGGCGTCCGGAGGGTCGTGCTCGACGTAGTCGGGCGCGACGACGTCGAACGGCAGCCCCAGCTGCTCGAGGATCGCGCGCCGCTGCGGGCTCGTCGAGGCGAGCAGCAGCGGCGCGACCGGCGGAGCGCTCACGCCTTGCGCACCTTCCAGATCTGCTCCATCGGCCAGTTGCGGGCCCAGGCAGTCTCCTCGGCCGTGCGAAACGTCGACTCGGCCCCCTGCGGCGGCTGGACCTCGATCAGCCGCTCGACCGTGAGGTCGTGCTCGGCGAAGAGTCGAATCCACTCGCCGGTCGGGAGGTTGAACTCGACCGAGCCCTCCGGCGTCTCGAGCCGCCGCATGCCGAAGTACGGCCCGAGCAGACGGTTCGTATACGTGTCGGCCTCCTCGTCCCAGGCGAGCCACGAGAGCGGCGAGGCGCCGCTGAACGCGAGCACGCCGCCCGTCCGCAGCAGCCGAGCGGCTTCCGGCACGGTGAGGTACGGATCGGCGAAGGTCATCGCGCCCCAGTCGCACATGACGACGTCGAACGACGCGTCGTCGAACGGAACCGCCTCCGCGCTCGCGTGCAGGAGCGGGAAGTCGACGCCCGCCTCCGCGTTGGCGGCCCGGGCGTGCTCGAGCCGGGACGCGGAGTTGTCGAGCCCGACCGGCCGGGCGCCGGCGCGCAGCAGCGCGCGCGACCACTCCGCGGCGCCGCACCCGAGCTCGAGCACGTCGAGGCCGGCGACGTCGCCGAGGACGTTCAGCTCCCGTTCGGGAATCTGCCACAGGCCCCAGGCGGCGCCCGCCGCGATGAAGTCGGCGTTCCGCTCCTGGTACGCGTCGCTCTGGCGGTCCCAGAACTCCCGGTTCCGCCGCGCGTGCGGCGTCAGGCCGTCAGACGAGCTCATGGTCGGCGAACCAGAGCGAGATCTCGCGCTGAGCCGACTCGGGCGAATCGGAGCCGTGGATGAGGTTGTTCGGCATCGAGGTGGCGTAGTCGCCGCGGATCGTTCCGGGCGCGGCGTCCGCGGGATTCGTGGCGCCGATCGTCTTCCGCATCGTCTCGATGGCGCCCTCGCCCTCGACGACGAGGGCCCAGGTCGGGGCAGAGGTGATGAACTCGACGAGCTCGCCGAAGAACGGCTTCTCGGTGTGCTCGGCGTAGTGCTCCTTGCCGAGCTCCTCGTCGACACGCAGCAGCTTGCCGCCGACGACGGTGAAGCCGCGCCGCTCGATGCGGGCGAGGATCTCGCCGGCGAGCGCGCGCTCGGTCGCGTCGGGCTTGATCAGGATCAGGGTGCGCTCCACGGCCACGGCCGCGGAGATACTACTCGTCGCCGGCGGCGCGTTTGCGGCGCGGAGCCCGCCGCGGCGCGGTCCATGTGTCGGTGAGCGTGTCGTCGATCCCGGGCAGGCTCGGCGTCGAGATCGGCGTGGCGCAGTGCGGGCAGATCTGCCAGATCGCCTCGAGCGGCGCGTTGCACTTGACGCACGCCTGCTTGAGGCGGGTCGTGCAGACCGGGCAGACGAGGAACGACGCGTCGACGGCGGCGCGGCAGACGGGGCAGTGCAGGTCGCCCTTGGCGAGCCGGTCCTCCATCGCCCGGATCTCGAGCTCCCGCTCGCGCACGTCCTCGAGGTACTCCGGCGGGCGGAAGAAGAGATAGATGATCGGCCCGATGAACGGCGGCACGAGCCCGAGAATGAGGGCCATGGCGACGAGCCAGGGATCCTCGATCCGACGGCGCGCGTCCTTGTAGACCCAGTAGGCGGTCGCGAGCCAGAAGACGACGACGAAGAAGATCGTCAGGTTGCGGATCACCATCCAGGCGCCCGAATCGAAGAAGTCGTCGACTCCTCCGAGGAGGTCGTCGCTGGTGGTGGCTGCGGCAGCGAGGGTCACAAGAGCAACTTTCCCACGAGATACCCAATCGCGAACGCGGAGCCGACGATGAAGCCGACCACCGCGAGCGCAAACGCGAGCACGGTGAGGCGCTCGCGCATCTTCGTCATGTTAGGCGTCGTTCCTCGCCATCGCCTCGAGATCCGCGAGAAGGTACAGCGAGCCGGTCACGAGCACCGGGCCGTGCTCCTTCGCCCGGGCGAGCGCCACGTCGGGAGGCGCGACGACCTCCACGTCGGCAAAGTGCCGCCGCGCCAGCGTTGCGAGCTCCGCGGCCGGGAGCGCACGCGCGTTGGAGGACGAGGTGGCGATGAAGCGCCGCCCCGCGCCGGCGAGCGCCATGAGCATCGCGTCGGCGTCCTTGTCGCGCAGGATCGAGACGACGAGCGTGTAGTCGTCGCGTTCGAGCCGGGCCGCGAGCCAGGCGGCACCGTCGGGATTGTGGGCGCCGTCGAAGACGTCGTCGAGGCGCCGCTCGAGGCGCCCGGGAAGCACGACGTCGACGTCGTGCTCGACCGGTCGACCCAGGAAGGCCTCCGCCGCCTCGCGCGCCCCGCCGAGCACGACGTTCGGCCCGGCGAGATCGGCGAACTCCTCGTCCGGGAGGACGGCGACCGTTCCCTCCTGCACGACCGCGAGCTTCTCGGCCGCGATCTCCTCGCGGGTCTCGCCGAGCACGTCGGTGTGATCGAGGCCGACGTTGGTGAGGAGGACGACATGTGACCGGAGCACGTTCGTCGCGTCGAGCCGGCCGCCGAGGCCGGCCTCGACGACCGCGACGTCGACCTCGCGCACCGCGAACTCGGCGAAGGCGGCCGCGCAGATCGTCTCGAACTGGGTTGCGCCCTGCGCCTCTGCTTCCGGCCGGACGCGCTGGACGACCTCCTCGAAGTCGGCTTCTGCACCGTCGACCGTGATCCGCTCCGCCCACGAGCGGAGGTGCGGCGACACGGTGGCGCCGACCGACAGTCCTTCGGCGAGGAGCAGCGCCTCGATCGTCCGCGTTGCGGTCGACTTGCCGTTCGTGCCGACGACGTGCACGGCGGGGAAGGCAAGCTGCGGGTCGCCGAGGGCGGCGAGGAGCGTCCGCATCCGCCCCAGTCCGAACTCCTTCGGCCAGGGACTGAGGCTCGAGATCCAGGCGGTGTGCGGCGTCTCAGCCGGTGAGTGCATCGAGCTCACGCCGGTAGCGCGCGAGCTTGTCGCGCTCCGCCTCGACCACCTCGGGCTTGGCGTTCGCGACGAACTTCTCGTTGGCGAGCATCCGCTCGCCGCGCTCGACCTCCTTGCGCAGGCGCTCGATCTCGGCGTCGGCGTTCCCGTTCACCTTGGCGCGCTCGGGGCGAACGACCGCCTCGAAGATCCGCTTCGCGTCTCCGTCGAGCTCGACCAGCACCCCGCTGCGGCGGAACGTCGCGGCCGCTTCCTGGACGCGCGCGAGCGCGTTCAGGTCGGCCTCGTAAGCGCTGTCCGCCTCGGGCCAGGGCGTGACGATCAGGCGCGTCTCGTGGAACTGCGACCAGATCTCCTCGGTCACATGCGGCAGCACGGGGTGCAGGAGCGTGAGCAGCCGCTCGAGCGCGGCGAGCGCGGTCGCGGCGGCATCCTCGTCTCCGGCGCGCAGGCGCGGCTTGATCGACTCCGCGTACCAGTCGCAGAAGTCGTCGAACGTGAGGCGGTAGAGCGCCTGCACGGACGGCGCGAACTCGAAGCGCGCCCAGGCCTGCTCGAGCTCGGCCCGCGTTGTGTCGATGCGCGCGAGAATCCACCGCTCCTCGAGCTCGCGCGGCCGCGCGTCAGGCTCGACCTCGTGGGCGAGCAGCAGGCGCGCCACGTTCCAGAGCTTGTTCGCGAGCTTCCGGCCCTCCTCGAGCGCGCCCTCCGCGAAGCGGACGTCCTGGGTCGAGGACATCTTGAGCAGGCCGTACCGCGTCGCGTCGGCGCCGTGACGAGCGATCAGGTCGAGTGGGTCGATGCCGGTGCCGAGGCTCTTGGACATCCGCCGCCCGTCGGACGCGAGCACGGTCGAGTGGATGATCACATCGGTGAAGGGGACCCCGCCCATCAGCTCCAGGCCCGTCCAGATCATCCGGTTCTCCCAGAGCCGGATGATCTCGCGCGCGGTCGAGTTGACGTCGCCGGGGTAGTAGCGCTCGAGCGCGGGCGTCCGCTCCGGCCAGCCGAGCGTGGCGAAGGGCCAGAGGGCGGACGAGAACCAGGTGTCGAGCACGTCCGGGTCGCGCTCGAGCTCGGTCGAGCCGCACTCGCCGCACGCGTCCGGCGGCGGCCACGCGCAGGTGACGTGCCCGTCCGGGCAGTACCAGATCGGCAGCTGGTGCCCCCACCAGAGCTGGCGCGAGATGTTCCAGTCGGGAATCTCCTCGAGCGAGCGGATCGCGAACTGGTGCTGCGACTCGGGGTGATAGCGGACGCGACGCTCCTGCAGCGCGCGCAGGGCCGGCTTTCGCGGCTCCTCCATCGCGCACCACCACTGGAGCGAGACGAGTGGCTCGATCCGGGTGTGGCAGCGCTCGCACGTGCCGACCGCGTGCCGGTAGCTCACCCGCTTCTCGAGCCGGCCGTGCTCCTTCAGCCAGGCGAGCACGCGCTCGTCTGCCTCCGCCTGCGAGAGCCCGGCCACTCCCCCGCCTGCTCGTTCATGCGCCCGTCCGGGCCGATCACGGTGACCGTCGGCAGCCCGTGGTCGGCGCCGATCTCGAAGTCGGTGGGATCGTGTCCCGGCGTGACCTTGAGCGCGCCGGTCCCGAACTCGGGATCGACCCGCGCATCGGAGATCACCGGCACGCGCCGGTCGACGTACGGGACGATGACCTCTTTGCCGACCGCGCTCCGGTAGCGCTCGTCGTCCGGATGCACCGCGACCGCCACGTCGGCGAGCATCGTCGCCGGCCGCGCCGTCGCGACCGTGACCCCACCGTCGCCGTCCACGAACGGGTAAACGGCGTACGTGAGAGCGTCGTCGACCTCCTCGTGCACCACCTCGAGGTCCGAGATCGCGGTCTCGTGGTGCGGGCACCAGTTGACGATCCGGTTCGCCCGGTAGAGCCAGCCGCGGTCCCAGAGGTGGGTGAAGAAGCGCATCACGGCCTCGATGTAGGCGTCGTCCATCGTGAAGCGCTCGCGTTCGTAGTCGAGCGAGGCCCCGAGCCGTCGGAACTGACCCATGATCGTCCGCCCGGTCTCCTCCAGGTGCCGCCAGACGCGCGCGACGAAGGCCTCGCGTCCGAGCTCCTTGCGCGACGTCCCCTCTCGGATCAGCTGTTTCTCGACCACGTTCTGGGTCGAGATGCCGGCGTGGTCGTAGCCCGGCTGCCAGAGGGTGTCGTAGCCCTGCATCCGGTGCCAGCGGATGAGGACGTCCTGGAGCGTCCCGTTGAGCGCGTGGCCCATGTGCAGCGCGCCCGTTACGTTCGGCGGCGGCACGCAGATGACGAAGGTCTCCTCGCGGCGCTTGCCCGCGCCCGCGCGGTAGAGGCCTTCCTCCTCCCAGGCGCGCTGCCAGCGCTCTTCGACGCCGGCCGGTGTGTACAGCGGCTCCATCGCCGCATTGTAGGAGCGGGCTACGCCGCCAGTGGCTCCTGTTTTTCCTTCGTGGCGAGGTCGAGGATGAGCCAGGTCGAGGAGGCGTGCGCGTAGAGCGTGCCGTCCTCGCCCTCGAGTCTCGCCTCGGCCGTCGCGACCCGCGATCCGGGATGCACGACGCTTCCCTCGGCGCGGAGCACACCCGAGGCGAGCGTGACGGGATGGACGAAGCTCGACTTCAGCTCGATCGTCACCGGCGCGATCCCGGGCTCGAGCTTCGATTGAACGGCACAGCCCATCACTGTGTCGAGCACGGTCGTCAGGATGCCGCCGTGGACGGCGCCCATCGCGTTGTAGTGCTCCTCGCGCGGCTCGTAGGCGAACGCGACCCGTCCGGGCATGACGTAGGTCGGCTCGAAGCCGACGAGGGCGGCCGCCGGCGGCGCCGGGATGAGGCCGGAGGCGATTCGGTGGAGGATCTCGAGGCCGCTCAGGCCCTGAGCCATAGCGGCAGCGTCCGCGGGGTCGTGCCAGGTGATCGTGCGCGTGCGCGTCATCGCTCACTCCTGTCCGTTGCTTTTCGAAACCGACTCTAGACGAGTGCGTTGCAAAATGCAACTATGCCCTGGTGCACGGGCACGACTGGACGCGCGAGAACTGCGCCGTGGGGAACACGCTGGCCGTCATCGGCGAGCGGTGGACTCTGCTCGTGCTGCGCGAGGCCTTCCTCGGGGTGCGCCGCTTCGAGCAGATTCAGCGAAACACCGGGATCGCGCGGAACATCCTCAGCGACCGGCTGAACACGCTCGTGCTGCAGGGAATCCTCAGGAAGGAGCTCTACCAGGAGCGCCCGGAACGCTTCGAGTACCGCTTGACGGACCGAGGCCTCGACCTCTACCCCGTCCTCCTGACGATCATGGACTGGGGAGCGAAACACAGCGGTGGGAGCGCGATGGTCCTGACGCACAAGAGCTGCGGCGCGACGGTGATGCCTCGTCTCGCGTGCCCCGAGTGCGGTGAGCCGGTGGCTGCGCGCGACATGCGCGCCGTGCGCGACGAGGCGCCGCTGCGCGAGAGCGCGTAGCGTGCAGACGCTCAGCTTCGGGCGAGGCGACGGGTGGCGCGTGGATGCTTCGGCAGCGATTTCACGCTCAGTCCCCTGACCGCTCCGGACGGCACCGTCAAGGCGGCGTGCTTCCACGTCCCGGCCGGCGGGGTGGTCGGTCCATGAGGCGACCGTCCGCAGCTCTACTGCGTCGTCGCAGGCTCGGTGGGTGACCGGGCCGGATCGCAGGCGTCGCGATCGGTCCCTCGACGCCGCGTTCTGGGAGGCAGGCGAAGAGCACGAGTCCGGCAGTGAGGACGGGATGACCGTGATCGTGCTCGAGGGGGACGTCGCGCCCTACCTGCCGACCGCGTAGCCCTGCATTCCGCGCGGGTTCGCCCCCGCCTTCAGGAGCCCGTCCTCCTCGCGTGCGACCGCGCTGACGCGGCCGAGCGTCCATGGTCCCGACACCTCGACCTCGTGCCCGCGGCGGCGGAGATCCGCGATCGCGTCCTCGCCGAGCCGCTCCTCGACCGTGACGGAGCGCCGCGCGAAGCCGCGCGGATAGAAGGACGAGATCAGGTGGTCGGTGTGGAACTCGGGCGCGTCGATCGCCTCCTGCAGATTGAGGCCGAGGTCGACGTGGCGCAGGAACGCGTGCAGCGCCCACTGCTCCTGCTGGTCGCCGCCGGGCGTGCCCCACGCGAGGTACGGCTTCCCGTCTCGGAGCGCGAGCCCGGGAGAGAGGGTCGTCCGCGGCCGAGCGCCCGGCCGCAGCGAGGACGGCAGCCCCTCCTCGAGCCAGAACATCTGCGCGCGGGTGCCGAGCGGCCAGCCCAGCGACGGAATCACCGGCGAGCTGTGCAGCCAGCCGCCGCTCGGGGTGGCCGAGACCATGTTGCCCCAGCGGTCAACGACGTCGAGGTGGACGGTGTCGCCGCGGGTCGGCTCCCCCGCGCCCGGCGTCAGGGCGGCGCCGACGACCGTCGGCAGCCGCCCCATTCCCGGCTGGTAGTCGTCGGCCGCGTCGTCCGTGATGAGGGCGCGGCGCTCGTCGTTGTACTCCTTCGAGAGCAGCGTCTCGAGTGGCACCTCGGCGTCGCCGTAGAGCGCGTCGCGGTCGGCGAAGGCGAGCTTCGCGCACTCGGTGACGACGTGGACGAGCTCGGCAGGCGAGAGCTCGGCCAGGTCGAAGCCGTCGAGCAGCGCGAGCTGCTGTAGACCAACCGGCCCCGCGCCCCAGGGAAGCGTCTTGCAGACGGTGAGGCCGCCGTACTCGAGCTTGGCGACCGGCTCGAGCGACGCTCGCCACCCGGCCATGTCGCCGCCTTCGAGGAGGCCGCCCTCGGCGGCGACGAAACGGTCGATCTCCTCGGCGACGAACCCCTCGTACCACGCGCGACGGGCTTTCTCGATCTCATCCTCGCGCGATCCGCCCCGTGACTCGTCGAGGATGCGCCGGTAGGTCGCCGCGAGCGCCGGGTTACGGAAGAGTTGCCCGACCTCGGGTGCAGGGAGGTACAGGGCGCGGGAGGCCGGCCAGCCGTGGAGCAGCTCGTCGGTTCGTTCGATCGTGGCCCGGATGCCGGCGACGATCGGAAACCCGTGCTCCGCGTAGCCGACCGCGAACGAGAGCACGTCCTCGAGCCGGAGCGTGCCGAACTGCTCGAGCAGGAGCAGCCAGCCGCCGAATGCTCCGGGCACGCAGGCGGCGAGCACACCCGTCCCGGGGACGAGCTCGTGCCCGAGCTCCCGGTAGCGCTCGATCGTGGCGGCCGCCGGTGCCACGCCCTGGCCGCAGAGCGCGACCGGCTCACCGTGCGAGACGGGCCAGAGGAGCGCCGGGACCTCACCCCCCGGGCCGTTCAGATGCGGCTCGACGACCTGGAGCGTGAAACCGGTTGCGACAGCCGCGTCGAAGGCATTGCCCCCGCGCTCCAGCACCGACATCCCCGCCGCCGACGCGAGCCAGTGCGTCGACGCGACCATGCCGAACGTGCCGCGCAGCTCGGGCCGGGTCGTGAAGCTCACTGTCGCGTCACCGGAAGATCAGGCAGGTCGTGGTGCCGTGCGCGAGCAGCCTGCCCGCGCTGTCGGTGACCCTGCCCTCCGCCGTCGCGACTCGAGCGCCCTTGTGGAGCACGATTCCTTCGCAGCGGATGACGCCCGTGTCGGACGTGATCGGCCGGACGAAGTTCGTCTTCACCTCGAGCGTCGTGTACCGGTCGCCCCGCTCGAGCGTGGTGTGCACCGCACAGCCCATCGCCGAGTCGAGAAGCGTCAGCGCGATGCCGCCGTGGACGGAGCCGATCGGGTTGTAGTGCTGCGGGCCCGGCTCCATCTCGAAGACGGCCCGGCCTGGCTCGGCCGCCACTCCGTGGAAGCCCATCAGCGTCGCGATCGGCGGCTGCGGAAGCTCGCCGGCGAAGATCGCCTGGATGTACTCCATGCCGGACAGCTCGAGCCCGCGGGCCGCGAGCGCGTGCGGATCCAGATCGTGCACCTCGGCCACGAGCCGACCCTACCCGCTGCTGCCGAGAAGCCGTTTCACAGACGTTGCCGATTTGCCAGTAAGTCGAAAAGCGGGCCAGGTATACACCTGCCTGTGAGCAGGAAGACACATGTGACCTTGACCGACCGTCAGCACGCGTTCCTGCTCAGCGAATCGGAGCGCACCGGCCTGTCGCTTGCGGAGCTCGTCCGGCGCGCGATCGACGGGACGTACCGCACGCACACACGCCCCCGCCTGACCGGGCTCGAGCTCAGCGTCGGGCTGTGGCGGCGACCCGACGCGGCCGTCTCCGGACGACGCCCGCCTGGACGCCTCTGAACGAGCGTGTCCGGCGCTTTACGCGGTCTCTTCGGCGAACGCCGGCGCCTCGTCGATGCCGTCCGCGCTCGTGACCAGCGTCGGCTTCAGGCCCTTTGAGATCGTCTCCTTCGTGATCACGCACTTGGAGACGTCCTTGCGCGACGGCAGCTCGAACATCACGTCGAGGAGCGCGTTCTCGATGATCGAACGGAGGCCGCGGGCGCCGGTCTCGCGGGCGAGCGCCTTGTCGGCGATCTCCCAGAGCGCGTCCTCGCGGAACTCGAGCTCGATCGAGTCGTAGCCGAAGAAGCGCTGGTACTGGCGCGTGAGCGCGTTCTTGGGCTCGGTCAGGATCTGGACGAGATCCTCGCGGCGCAGCTGATGGACGGCGGAGATGACGGGCAGACGGCCGATGAACTCGGGGATGAGCCCGAAGCTGAGCAGGTCTTCGGGCATCACGTCGGACAGAAGCTCGGCGCTCTCCTCGGAGTGGCGGGAACGGACGTCCGCTCCGAAGCCGACCGAGTTCTTGCCGATCCGCCGGCCGATGATCTTGTCGAGCCCGGCGAAAGCGCCGCCGCAGATGAAGAGGATGTTCGTGGTGTCGATCGAGAGGAACTCCTGGTGCGGGTGCTTGCGCCCGCCCTGCGGCGGCACCGAGGCCACCGTCCCCTCGAGGATCTTCAGGAGCGCCTGCTGCACTCCCTCGCCCGAGACGTCGCGCGTGATCGACGGGTTGTCGGCTTTGCGCGCGATCTTGTCGACCTCGTCGATGTAGATGATCCCCGTCTCGGCCTTCTTGATGTCGAAGTCGGCGGCCTGGATCAGCTTCAGGAGGATGTTCTCGACGTCCTCGCCGACGTAGCCCGCCTCGGTCAATGCGGTCGCGTCGGCGATTGCGAACGGCACGTTCAGGATCCGGGCCAGCGTCTGCGCCAGCAGCGTCTTTCCGCAGCCGGTCGGGCCGAGGAGGAGGATGTTCGACTTCTGGAGCTCGACGTCGCCGTCCTCCTGCCCCATGCGCACGCGTTTGTAGTGGTTGTAGACGGCGACCGCGAGTGTCCGCTTCGCTTCCTCCTGCGAGACGACGTAGTCGTTCAGCACCGAATAGATGTCGAGCGGCCGCGGGAGATTGTCGAGATCGAGCTGGGTCGGGGTCGTCAGCTCCTCGTCGATGATCTCGTTGCAGAGATCGATGCACTCGTCGCAGATGTAGACACCCGGGCCCGCGATCAGCTTCTTGACCTGGCGCTGGCTCTTTCCGCAGAAGCTACAGAGGAGCTGTTCGTTGCCTTCGGATGCGCGGGCCATGTCTCCTTGTACCTCGGATTCGCTTAAACGGCTAGGTCAGGATCAGCGGTGTTCGATCACGCGGTCGATGATTCCGTATTCGTTCGCTTCTTGCGCGGTGAGGAAGTAGTCGCGCTCCATGTCCTTCGAAACCTTGTCGATGTCCTGCCCGCTGTGATGGCTGATGATCTCCTCGAGCCTTCGCTTGAGCGCGATCGTCTCGCGGGCGGCGATCTCGATGTCGGTCGCCTGCCCCTGGAAGCCGCCCGACACCTGGTGGATGAGGATCTTTGCGTTCGGCAGGGCCATCCGCTTCCCTGCCGCCCCGCCGCCGAGCAGCAGTGCGCCCATGCTCATCGCGATGCCGACGCAGATCGTCTGGATGTCCGGCTTGACGAATTGCATCGTGTCGTAGATGGCGAGGCCGGCGTAGACGGAGCCACCCGGAGAGTTGATGTAGAGGGAGATGTCCTTGTCCGGATCCTCCGACTCGAGGTGCAGGAGCTGCGCCACGATCAGGTTCGCGATCTGGTCGTCGACCGGGGTTCCGAGAAAGATGATCCGCTCGTTCAGCAAGCGGGAGTAGATGTCGAACGAACGCTCGCCGCGCGACGTCTGCTCGATCACCATCGGGATCAACGGGCTCATGCAGGCTCCTTGCTACCGGGGGTCCACAACTTCGTCTCGGTCTCGGGTGTTTCCTTGTCGGGCGTCCAGATCGCCTCGCGGGCCTCCGCCTGCTCGAGCGGGATGGGCTTCACCTCGGCGGCGACACGGTCGAGCGCGGCGCGGAGGCGCAGGTCTTCGCGGAGGTCCTCCTGGCGGCCGTGCTGCCAGAGATCCTCGATCACTTGCTCCGGATCGTCACCCGATGCCTCGGCTTGCTCGCGCACGAGCGTCTTGACCTCCTCGTCGGAGACCTCGATCCCGAGCTTGTCCGCGACTGCCTCGAGCGTGAGCTCGCGGGCAACCGACAGCGACGCCTCCAGCCCCATCGCCGCGGTCAGCTCCTCGGCCGTACGGCCCGTCAGCTGCAGGTAGGTCTCGAGTGAGATGTTGCGCCGCTCGAGCGAGCGGACGAAGCCGGTCAGGAGCTCGCGCGTCCGCGACTCGACGAGCGGCCCTGCCGGCCTGACCTTCGACGCCGTCACGAGTGCGTCGACGGCGTTCGCCCGAAAGACGTTCTCGATCTCGGCTTCGATGTGCTCGCGGAGACGATTCTCGATGTCGGCGCGCAGCTCGGCGATCGTGTCGAACTCACTCGCCGAGCGGGCGAGCTCGTCGTCGAGCGACGGCAGCACCTTCCCCTTGATCTCCTTGACGTGGATCTCCACCGACGCGGTCGACTCGTCCGCGAGCTCATAGGTGACGCTCTTCGTCTCCCCAGTCGACGCGCCGACCAGCGCAGCCTCGACCTCGTCGACGAGCCGGCCCGAGCCCAGCTCGACTACCGTGTCCCGCTGGGCCTCGCCCTCGGCCGAGACGATGTCGACGACGAGCGTGTCGCCCTCTCGCGCGGGGCGATCGTCGGCGGGGACGAGCTCGGCGACCGAGTCGCGCAACGCCTCCAGCTCCTGCGCCACGAGCTCCTCGGGCACCTCCGCGTCCGGACGGCCGACCTCGAGCGTCTGCCAGTCGACGACGTCGACCTTGGGCTGCACCGGCACGGTCGCCTGGAAGCGCCAACCGGCATCGTCGTCCGTCGGTAGCTCGTACTCGTACCGCGGCTGTGCGACGGGACGAATGCGGGCGCGTGCCGCGGCACTCCAGAACCAGCCCGAGATATGGCTGTCGACGGCCTCGGAGTAGATCCGCTCCTTGCCGAGCCGCTGCACGAGCACCGGCCTCGGCACCTTGCCGGCCCGGAAGCCGGGGATCTTGACCGAGGCGGCGAGGTCGGAGGTCGCGTGCTCGACTGCGTGGTGGACGTCGTGTGCCGGCACGTCCACCGTCAACCGGACGGTGTCGCTACCGAGCTCCTCGACCTGCGTCTCCATCAGGTCATCTAAGCAGAGCCCGCGCGAGCCGCGTCGAGCTGCCGGACGAGGTCGGAGACCCGACGCTCGATCTCGTCGCGGAGCTCACGGACGCGCTCGACCGGCTGCCCGGCCGGGTCCTCGAGACCCCAGTCGACGTAGGTCTTGCCGGGAAGCACCGGGCACACGTCTCCGCAGCCCATGGTCACGACCACGTCCGCCCACTGGGCGTCCACCTCCGGCTCGAGCTGGCGCGGCACCCGTGCGGTGAGGTCGAAACCGATCTCGCCCATCGCCTGGACGACCTCTGGATGCAGGTGCGTCTCCGCGTGGCTCCCCGCCGACCTGACCGCGTGCCCCCCGGCCCGCTCGAGGAAGGCGTGCGCCATCTGCGAGCGGCCCGCGTTGCCGATGCAGATGAAGAGTACGTTCAAGCCTGCATAGGCTAGCTCCGTGCGTCTCTTCGTCCTCGTTCGACACGGCCAGTCGGAGCTGAACGCAACGCGCCGGGTGAACGGCGATCCCGACGTCCCGGTCGGATTGACCGCGCAGGGCGAAGCAGAGGCGGCCGGGCTCGCGCTCCAGCTCGCCGGGCTCGCGCTCGACCTCTGCGTGCACACGCGTTTCGGGCGGACACGGGCCACGGCCAGAATCGCCGTCGAGGGCCGCTCGGTTCCGATCGAGGTCGAGCCACTCCTCGACGACATCGACGTCGGCGAGCTCGAGGGCAGGACGATCGACGACTACCGGGCCTGGAAGATGGAGCACACGCGGGCGGACGCCTTTCCCGGCGGCGAGAGCCTCGACGACGCAGCGCGGCGCTACGCCGCCGGATTCGAGCGCCTCCTCGCCAGACCGGAGCGGAGGATCCTCGTCGTCTGCCACGAGATCCCGGTCCGCTACGCGATCAACGCGGCGGCAGACTCGGACTCGCTCGACGGTCCGGCGCACGAGATCGGCAACTGCATCCCGCACCTCTTCGACGAGGCGGGCCTCGCCCGTGCAGTCGAGCGCATCAGGCAACTCGCCGGCCCGCCACGCCGAGGATGACAGCTGGTGCGACGCCGCGAGGCGGCGCCTTGAGGGATCTGCGCGACGTCTGATCCGCTCCCGCGGATCAGACGTCATGCGACGGAAAAACAGGTGGCGAACGGGACTCGAACCCGCGACCACCGGGACCACAACCCGGGGCTCTACCAACTGAGCTACCGCCACCGCGCCTTGGACAGGATAGCGGGGAGTCGTGGGGCATACTGGCTCGCGAACGGCCCCGTAGCTCAGTGGATAGAGCGGCAGGCTTCGAACCTGCGTGCGGAGGTTCAATTCCTCCCGGGGCCACTTCGACCCCAGCGGCCATGCGGACTCCGCGTAGCTGTGCGAGTGACAACGAAGCCGGCCTGCCTACCCGCTGCTCACCCGGGTGCGCCTGACCTCTCAGTAGGAGAGCCCAGCGCGCCAAAGATAGGCCTCGGAGCCCCTACTCAAACGTACTGGGTTGAGTCTAGATAGGTCCCGGAGCCCTTGAAAATCCGCCGTGCGTGCCTGATGAACGACCTGACGCCCTTGCGGCGAGGGCACCCACTGGGAGGGGTTTCAAATGAGAGAAGGGTTCGTTCGGCGTCTGCCCACCCGCGCTCGTAGCGGTAGGGTCGCGACGCTTTTGTTGCTTGCGTCGGTCGCGGTCGTCACGGCGCTCCTTCCGGCCGGCGCAGGCGCCGAGGACGGACCGGGCGCTCAGATCTATTGGGCGAACGAGGGCGGCTCGGTTCGCGTCGCCAACCTCGACGGGACGGGAGTCGCAAGCGTGGCCGACGGCGAGGGTGGTCCGTGCGGAGTCGCGCTCGACCCGGCGGCGGGAAAGATTTACTGGGCGAACTTCTTCTCCGGGGCGATTCGGGTCGCCAACCTGGACGGGTCGGGAACCCCTTCGACTCTCTTCGCCGACGCCGGCGGGTTCGTCTGCGGGGTCGCAGTCGACCCCGCCGCGGGGAAGATCTACTGGGCGAACTTCGACGCAGATGCGATTCGTGTCGCGAATCTGGACGGCTCCGGGGTGCCGTCGACCCTGTTCCAGGAGCCGCGTGAAAGCAGTCCGAGCGGGGTCGCGATCGATCCCTCGGTCGGCAAGATCTACTGGACGAATCAGGACAGCGACCAGGTGCGGGTGGGGAATCTGGACGGCTCGGGCGCCTCCACACTGTTCGGTCCCGCGGGCGCGGGCGACAATCCGCTCGGGTTGGCGATCGACCCCCTGGCCGGCAAGGTGTACTGGGCAACTGTCTTGTCCAATGAGATCCGCGTGGGGAACCTCGACGGGTCGGGAACCGCCTCGGCCCTCTTCACGGGTGAAAGCCGCGCGGGCGGGATTGCTCTCGACGCCGTGGCCGGAAAGCTCTACTGGGGGACTTCCGGGAATGGGAGGCTCCGCGTTGGAAGTCTGGACGGGTCGGGGACGCCGGTAACGCTCTTCGACGGCGAGAACCAGCCGCTCTTCCCCGCGCTGCTGCGCGCGCCGGCGGGTGAGCAGCCTCCTGCGATCACCGGCGGCGCGAGCCTGGGCGACGCACTCAACTGCAGTGCGGGAAGCTGGAAGGCTGACCTGCTCGGTGCGTTCCTCTCCCGCGCTCCGCGCACCATTGGGTACCAGTGGCAGCTCGACGGGGGCGAGATCCCGGGGGCCACTGCAGCAAGCTTCACGTTTACCGAGGCCGGCGACTACACGTGTCGCGTGACGGCCGTCAATCAGGCCGGCTCGTCCTCGCAGACGAGCGCGGCGTTCACCGTGACGCTTCTCGACCTCGAGTCGTTCTACGATGCGAATGCGAACGGCGAGCTCGACTCGGCAGAGAGCATGATGGCGGGCTGGAGAGTCCAGGTCGGGAGCACGGCATACTCGACACTGAAGAGCTTGAAGGTGAATCCGGGCATCTACTCGGTCACCGCCGCAAGCCCGCTGCAGTCCAACTGGCGTCGCACGACCGCCGCGTCCGTCCAGGCTTCGGCCCTCGCCGGCGACAGGACGATCGTGAGGTTCGGAAACGTCTGCCTCGGTGCCGGCGGGGGGCTGGGAACGGGCTACTGGGCGAACAAGAACGGCGAAGCCCTGTTCGGGTCGGACGACCTCGCGGTGATGGTCGGCCTCAATCTCCGCAACGCGGACGGCTCGCACTTCGACCCCGGCAGCTACAGCGTCTTCAAGGGTTGGATAGGGAAGACGTCTGCCACGAACATGGCCTACGACCTCTCGGGCCAGCTCGCGGCCATGAAGCTGAACGTCCTCAACGGCAAGGTCGTTGGGAGCGCGCTGATCTCGGCACTGGGCGCTTCGAGTGCGAACGCTTCCGGATTCGCGACGGTGAACGCTGTGATGGCTGAGGCGAACATCGAGCTGGGTGTGCATGGGCTGACCAAGGCGGGCAACGCGTTCCGCGCATACCAGGCGGCGCTCAGAGACGCCCTCTTCAACGCGAACGGGAACACGACGTTCATTCAGCCGGCGCCGTGCGCCGTCAGCTTCGGCTAGCCGTCGTCTCTCGACGGCGGCAACGTTGGGCTTCCTCCGTTGGGAAACGGGGGAAGCCCAACGTCCGTCTACGGCGCCCAGGCGTGACTGCACGGTCCTGACACCTGTCCTGACACGAGCTCGAGAAATACCGTGTTTTGCAGGGAGCTTCGATTCCTCCCGGGGTCATCGTAGACTCGACGAGTGTCCGTAACTGCAACGCGCGACGCGCTCGGCGAGGCACCGCTCCTCCGAGGTGCATCCGCTCAGGCGATCGCGCAGGGCCGCTGCTCGAGGCGGTGGGAGCGAGCATGTCGATTTCCCGGCCTCGTGCCGCCGGTCCGGCTCGGCGGCACGCTGTTGGTCGACGGGGGCGTGCTCAACAACCTGCCCGTCGACCACATGGCGGAGTCGGGCGAGGGGCCTGTCGTCGCCGTCGACGTGATCCGGCGGCTGGAGGGAGAGGAAAGCGCCGAGCCCCGAATCCCGACGATCACGGAGACGCTCGCCCGCGCCACCGTGCTCGCCTCCGCCGAACGCGCCGAGCGCAACCGCGAGCTGGCGCTGCTGCTCGCGACGCCGGAGGTCCAGTCGATCGGGCTCCGCGAGTGGTCGGCGCTCGACCGGGCCATCGAAGCGGGCCGGATCGCGATGACCCAGGCCCTGGAGACGGGGGGCGCGGAGCGACTGCGGGCCGCGCTCGACGCGCCCGTCTAGGTCTATCCTGAGAGCGTCCGCGGGCGTGGCGGAACTGGCAGACGCGCCGGGTTTAGGTCCCGGTGGGCTTCGGCCCTTGGAGGTTCAACTCCTCTCGCCCGCATCAGCCGCCGGACGCGTGAGCCGTTCGAGTACCTCCTCGAGGTCGGGCTCCGTGGCGATCGCCTCCGGCGCTTCGGCCCCGAGCGGCGTTCCGGCAAAGGCGGCGTAGACCTCCGCCATCGCCTCGAAGAGCGCAGGCGTGAGGCCGGCGCTCGCCTGGGTCGCCGCGATCTCGTGCATCTCGCCCACGAACCGCTCTGCCTTCGTCGCCGAGACAGCGAGCTGCCGCGCGGCGCGCGGGATCTGCTGCGGGAAGGCGTCGCCCAGGTCGTCGAGCACCTCCGCGAGGACGCCGTGGGCGTGCGCGGTCAGGAGAGCGTGTGCGAGCAGGGCGGTCGAGCCCTTGTACATCGATGCCGTGCACATCTTCACAGCGGAGGCGAGACCGATCTCCGTCCCCACGACCCTGATGTCGAGCCACGAGGGCGCTCCGGCGGCCAGCTCCCCCGAGCGGCCGCCCGAGACATAGACGCGGGTCCGAGAGCCCTCGCGCGGCGGGCCGCCCGAGATCGACCCGTCGACGAGCTCGAGCCCCGCCGCCTCGAGGGACTCGCCGATCGTGCGGACAGTCGCCGGCGACACCGCGTTCCAGTCGGCCACGAGCGGACAGGCGCCCGTGCGCCCGGCCGCGTCCGCGACCGCGGACGCCGTCGACCCCGCCTGGTCCGGCGGCACGATCGAGAGCACGAGATCCGCTGCCGCAACGACCGCCTCGAGGTCCGGCACGAGCTCCAGGCCGGCCCGTTCGGCGAGCGTGGCGGTCCGCGCGCTCCGGCCGGCGACGGTCGCGACGACCCGGCTGCCGGCCGCCTGATAGGCCGCTCCGACCGCGCTCCCCATTGCACCCGCGCTGACGATCCCGACAACCCGCATCTCAGCCCTCCATGGCATGCGCCCGGGAGGATTCGAACCTCCGACCAACGGATTAGAAGTCCGTCGCTCTGTCCACTGAGCTACGGGCGCCCGCGGACAGGGTATGTCAGGTCGCGGGCGTCGTCGTTCCCGGCGGCGGCCGCTCGACCAGCCGGCCACGGCGGTGGTTCAGCCAGTCGCGGAGCACGACCTGGATCGTGCCGGCGACGGGGATCGCCGCCAGGGCGCCGATGACGCCGGCGAGCTCGGCGCCGATCAGCACCGCGATCAGGACGGCGAGCGGCGAGAGCCGCACCGTGCGGCCGTAGACGACCGGCTGGAGCACGTGGTTCTCGAGCTGCTGGTAGAGCACGAAGAAGATCAGCACGATGATCCCGGCGGTCGGCGAGTCGAGGAACGCGACCGTCGTCACGATGATCGCCGCGATCGTCGCGCCCGCCAGAGGAATCAGGTCGAGGATCGCCACGAGCAGCCCGAGCGCGACCGCGAACGGGACGCCGACGGCGAGCAGCACGGCCGTCGACACCACGCCGGCGATCAGGCTGATCGCGAGATTGCCGGTCACGTAGCCGCCGATCGTGCGGTAGATCTCCTCGCCGACCGCACGCCAGCGCGGCTGCTGCTCCTCCGGCAGCAGGCTGTAGAGCCGCTCGATCCACGCCGGCCCTTCGAGCAGCATGAACAGCGTCAGGAACGCGATCGTCAGAGTCGCGATCACGGCCGTGACGACGCCCTTCGTGACCGCGAGCGCCGTGCCGGAGATGCCGAGGACTCCGGACGCGCCCGCCTCCTCGATCGCCTCGCGGACACGCTCCGTGATCTGATACTCGCGCTCGAGGAAGCCGAGCGGCCCTCGACCCTGTGTCAGGTCCTCCGCGTACCCGGGCACCGCCTCGACGAAGTCGTTCACCTGCGCCACGAGCGTCGGGATGATGGTCGCGCCGAGGGCGGCGATCCCGAGGATCGCGCCGATGAAGACCATCGCCGCCGCGAGCCCGCGCCGGCGCACACCGTGTTCCTGTAGCCACTCGACGCCAGGGTTGAGCGCGAGCGCGAGGAAGATGGCCACGAAGATCCAGATCAGCACGTCGCGCGCCGCCTGGACGACCTCGATCATGACAATGCCGCCGAGGATGATCCCGAGCACGATGAGGATCGCGCGTGGGCGGAAGCGGACGAGGCGCTCCTCAACCATCGGCGAGAGGGTACGGAGCCGCACGGACGGCGCTCCGCGGCTTCTCAGCGCGCGGCGAACCTGAAAGGCCCGCAGGCCGCTCCGGTCTCTTCGCGCACGAGCCGCCCGGCCTGGTCCTTCGGCGTCACGGTGATGGCGCCGCCCGTGACCGTCACCTGTGCATAGCTGTAGACGTCCCCGCTCGCGCACGCCATCCCGACACCACGCGGCGGTTTCGGTTTGTAGAAGAGCGCCACGATCGCCGAGCCGAACCCGCTCTTGCCGAGGGTGGCATCGACCTCCTCGTTCTGAGTCTTGGTGGCGACCGGGCCCGTGACGACCTCCCAGATCCCGGTGCCGACCGGACCGGGACTCCCGAGCGTCTCAAGGCGCACCTCGTTGACGAAGTTCGCGTGCGTGTCCGTCGTCAGGAAGAGCACGTTTCTGACGTTCGCCTGCAGGAAGCGGAGCAGCCGCGCACGCTCCGCCGCGTAGCCCTCCCACCGGTCGTAGGGAAGGGTGTAGTACTGCTGGATCGGCACCTCGTTCACGACCACCTTCCAGGTCGCGGTCGAGGCGCGGATCGCACGCGTGAAGACGGCGTACTGGCGGGCGCCGAGCATCGTCCGGGCGGGGTCGTCGATCGCAGCGAGACACGACGCGGGCACCGGAGCCGCGAGCGCCGGCACGAGCATCGAGAACGCTTCGCGGACGGCCTGCGGCGCGGTCGGCGCCGGGTCCGAGCCGCACGCGGCCCTTGCGTTCGCGGAGCGGAAGGAACGCTCGTCGAGGAAGAAGAGCTCGAGGTGCTTGCCCCAGCGGAAAGTGCGGAAGAGGCCGGCTCGCGGCGTGTACGACACGGGCGCGTAGTCGCGGAAGGCCGCCACGCCGGCCCGATACACGGCGGCGCCGTGCTCGGCGGGCGTGAAGTCGTTGACGAACTCGTGGTCGTCCCAGTGGCTGTAGAGCCCGGTGGCGCGCCGGAGGTTGCGGAGATGCCCGAACGAGAGGCTTTCCCGGTACTTCCCCCACTTCGCAGGCAGGGTGAGGGCGGGCGGCACGCCGCCGACCGCGCTGTCGGAGTAGATCGTGTCGCCGAGGTTGACGTTGAAGTGGTTCCGCTCTGCGGCCATCCGTCCGTAAACCTGGAAGACGTTGTAGGCCGGCTTGCCCGTGGCGGGGTTGCGCGTGCCGTCCGCGTCGCCGGTGATCGCGAAGCGGATCGTTCGGGAATCGTTCGGTCGCGGTGCGGTCCGGAAGAAGCCGTGTGCGGTGATCGTGATCCGGCCGACCTTGACCGAGAAGACATAGAGCCAGCGCCGGTCGGGCTGGAGGCCGTGCACGCGCCGCTGGACGACGAGGTCGCGGCCGCGAGTGGCGTGCAGCGTGACCTGCACGACCGGCATCCCACGGCGCGGCTCGGGCCAGACCTGCAGGCGGACGGGGCCGGCCTCGTTCGAACGCGTCCAGAGCACCGCGCTCGTCGGCGTGATCTCGCCGGCAGCCACGCCCAACGAAAAGCCGGGCAACGCGCTCGCCGGCGGGCTCAGCACGAGAGCGACGCTCGCGGCGACGAGGAGCCGGCGCATGGGGCGAGCCTAATCGCGCCGGCGCGGATCGAGCGCGGCCAGCGCGAGGTCGACGAGCAGGTTCGCGGTGATCACGAAGAGCGTGAGCACGACGGTCATCCCCAGCAGGAGCGGATAGTCGCTCGCCGTCGTCGCCGCAACGTAGTGCCGGGCGAGCCCGGGGACCGCGAACACGACCTCGACCACGAAGAGCGTCGTCATCATCGCCCCGAGGAGCGGGCCGACCGCGCTCAGCACGGGTACGAGCGAGTTGCGCAGCACGTGGACGCCGAGTAGCCGGCCGCTGCGCAGCCCCTTCGACCTGGCCGTGCGGACATAGTCGTACGTGAGCGTCTCGAGCACCGCAGCGCGGGTCAGCCGCACGCAGTAGGCGAGCGGGACGAGACTGAGCGTCACGACCGGCAGGATCTTCGCGCTCCAGCTGTCCCAGCCGGTCGTAGGAACGAGGTCTGCCTGCACGGCGAAGAGGTAGATCAGGATCGTGCCGACGAAGAACGCAGGCAGCGAGAGCGCGAGCGACGAGGAGATGCGCTCGACGGACGCGACCGGGGAGCGCGCGTGCAGCGCGCTCAGCAGGCCGATCGGGATACCCAACGCGAACGCGAGCCCGAGGGCGAGCAACGCGAGCTCGAGCGTCACCGGGCCCTGCTCGGCGATGATCTCCTCGACCGTCCGGTTGCGGTACGAGAGGGACGGGCCGAGGTTGAGCGTCGCCACGCCGACGAGGTAGTTGCCGTACTGCTCGTACCAGGGGAGATCGAGCCCGTAGCGGCGCCGCATGTTGTCGCGGATCGACTGCGGCTGGTAGTCGCCGTACTTCTGCCAGCCTCCCTGTGCGGTCAAGCCGACGAGCGGACCGTGGCGGAACGGGTCGCCGCCGATCGAGCGGACGAGGAAGAACGTGAGCGTGACCGCGATGAGGACGACGGGAATCGTCCAGACGAGGCGTGCGAGGGCGTAGCGAAGCATCAGGCCGTTCAGCTGCGCGTCAGACGGTCGGCCGCACCTCGGGGAGCGCCGCGAAGGCGACGTCGTACGGCTCCGCAGGCGAGCACCTCGACGTCGACGGTCGCCGTCACCCGATCCCTGAGCTGCTCGCGTGCGACGCGATGGCGCTCCGCGACTTCCCTGCTCTCCCAGAGCGCGACGACGTTCGTCGTGCCGGCCTCGAGATTCGTGAGGACCAGGAGCCCTTCGAATCCATCGATGTCGCGGAGCCAGCGGTACATCTCCTCGCCGACCATCGTGGCGACCTCGATCGGCTCCTCGTTCGATCCCTGCGTCCTCGTCAGCGCCGCGTACATATCGCGCTCGTCCTCCAAGCTCGTTCGCTTCCGTTCCAGAGCGGGTGGCGGGAATCGAACCCGCGTAACTAGCTTGGAAGGCTAGGGCTCTACCATTGAGCTACACCCGCAGAGGTGACGTAGCGTAGCCGCAGTGGATCCCTACGCATGGTCGTGGAACCTCGAGGCCCTCATCGTCGTTCCTGCGCTCACGGCCGGCTACATCTGGGCGCTACGGCGCTTCCCGGCGCCCGGCTGGCGGATCGCCTGCTTTGCCGGCGCGATGGCGCTCGTACTCGCCGTCACCGTGACGCCGATCGAGACGATTGCGATGAACTACCTCCTGTCCGTGCATCTCGTCCAGAACGTGGTGCTCGCGGAGTGGGCGCCGCTCCTCTTCGCGCTCGGGATCCCGCCGGCCCTGGCCGCACGCGCGCCGCGCGTGCCTCCCCTCTTGGCGCTGGCGCTCTGGGTCGTGAACTACGGCGTCTGGCACCTGCCGTGGATCTACGACGCGGCGCTCCGGCATCCGCACTCCTTGCTCCACCTCGAGCACGCGCTCTACTTCGTCACGGGTGTCTTGCTCTGGTGGCCGGTCGTCCACGGCCGGCTCTCGGCGGGCGCGAAGGCCGCCTATCTCTTCGCCGCGTTCGCGCTCGCGAGCCCGATCGGGCTGATGCTGGCCCTCGTACCGGAGGCGATCTACGACTTCTACGTCGAGGCTCCCGAGCTCTGGGGGCTCGACCCGCTGCTCGACCAGCAGATCGCCGGGGTGACCATGTCGCTGACCGAGGCGGTCGTCTTCTTCGCCGCGTTCGCCTTCTTCGTCGCACGCTTCTTCAAGGAGCAGGACGCGGCGGCCTGAAGCCGAATGCGAGAGCATGAATGCGGTCCGCCGCTTCTTCGACTCCCTCTTCGGCAGGAAGACGCCCTCGGAGCCGACCGACGGGCCGGACCGCCGGAGCGGCTCCGACCGGCGCTCGGGCCAGGACCGCCGCGAGCGTCTCGGCGCGCCGGCGATCGGCGAGGAACGTCGGTCCGGCAGCGAGCGCCGCTCAGGCACCGAACGCCGTAAGGCGTAGCCCCTCACCAACGGCCGACCAGAAAGCCCTAGGCTGCGACATCGAACTGGTGCGGCCGCGAACGCGGCCGCCTTCAGGGACATGCGTGCCTGGCACGCGACGGAAAAGTCGGGGCGGCCGGATTCGAACCGGCGACTTCTTGCTCCCAAAGCAAGCGCGCTACCAGGCTGCGCCACGCCCCGCTCGTCTGAGTGTAGAGCGAGAAGCCGCTGGTAGCGTCGCCGCGTGGCCGACGTCGCCTACATCCCAGGCGCGGCAGGAGGCGAGCGGCGTCCGGCGGTCGGTTACGCGATGGTCGTCTCGGCGGCTCTCCTCTTCGCGCTGAACGGCACAGTTTCGAAGGTCGTCCTCCAATCGGGCGTCTCCCCTCTCGAGCTGACCCAGTTCCGTGCGACCGGCGCCTGCCTCGGGTTCGCGCTCGTCCTCGCCCTCACGCGTCCCGCCAGCTTGCGGCTGACCCGCCGCGAACTGCCCTACATCGCAGTCTGGGGAGTCGCGGGTGTCGCCATGGTGCAGTGGCTCTACTTCGTCTCGATCGAGCGGCTTCCGATCGGGGTCGCGCTTCTCATCGAGTACCTGGCCCCGATCCTGATCGCGCTCTGGGCCTGGGCGGTGTTCAAGGAGCGGATCCGCCGCCGAATCTGGGCTGCACTCGTGCTCGCACTCGCCGGACTCGCGCTCGTCATGGAGGTGTGGAGGGGCCTCACACTCGACGGGCTCGGCGTCGCAGCGGCACTCCTCGCGGCCGTCGCCTACGCGGTTTACGTCCTGATGGCGGAGCGCGCCGTGAGGTGGCGAGACCCCGCGTCGCTCACGTGCTTCGGCTTTCTCTTCGCCGCGCTCTTCTGGGCGGTGGCGCAGCCGCTCTGGCGGTTTCCGGCAGGCCGTCTCGACGACCGCGTCTCTCTGCTCGGCCATCTCGAGCGGTTCGCGCTCCCCGTCTGGCTCCTTCTCTTCTACATCGTCCTCGCGGGGACGATGGTGACGTTCCTCCTCGTCGCCACCGCGCTCCGCCACATCTCGGCGACGAGTGTCGGCATCGTGGCGATGCTCGAGCCCGTCGCCGCGAGCGCGGTCGCCTTTCTGTGGCTCGGCGAGTCGTTCGGAGTGGCCCAACTCGTCGGCGGCGCGATCGTTCTCGCCGGGATCCTGCTTGCCCAGACGGCGCGCTAGATGCCGATCATCTAGCCTCCCAATCGGGGAGTCGAGCCGCTCGCGTCGAAGCCCGACCACCACATGGCAAGGATGCTGTCCTCGAGCCGGATCCGGATCGCCCTGAGCGCCGTTGCGATGGTGCTCGCACTAGCGCCCACGTCGACCGCGTCGACGCCGAGCGGAAGCGAGCGCTCGCTGCTGGCGGCGGTCAACGACGTGCGGGCCGACCACGACCTGCGGCAGCTCCGCGTCGATCCCACACTCGTTCGGGCGGCGCGCGCACACTCGACGGCACTGCTGCGGGAGAACGTGTTCACGCACGGATCGTTCGCGGCGCGGTTGGCCCGCTTCGGCGCGCGCGGCTCTGCCTTCGGCGAGAACCTCGCCTGGGGTACCGGCACGTACGCGAACGCGACGACCATCGTGCGTTCGTGGCTCGAGAGCCCGGGTCACCGTGCCATCCTGCTTCGGCCCGGGTGGGACCGGATCGGCGTCGGCACCACGGTCGGGACCTTCCTCGGCTACGACGGCGCAACTGTCGTCACAGCCGACTTCGCCGGCTCCTAGTGCGCGAGGCCTAGGTCTCTGCCATCAGGGCGCGGAGCTCGGTGAGCTTCTCGCGCCGCAGCTCGTCTCTCTCGCCTCGCTCGAGCCGGCGCAGGACGCCGCGCACGAGTGGGGCGAGCTCGACGGGGTTGAACGGCTTCGTGATGTAGTCGACCCCGCCGATGTCGAGGCCGCGGGCGCGGTCGCGGAACTCGGCGCGCGCGGTCAGGAAGATGATCGGGATATCCGCGGTCTCCTCGCCGTCGAGCAGGACCTCGGCGACGGCCCAGCCGTCGAGCCCCGGCATCATCACGTCGAGCAGGATCACGTCGGGCCGCTCGGCGCCCACCTGCTCGAGACCGGAAGGCCCGTCGTTCGCCTCGAGCACGGACATCCCCTCCGCCTCGAGATTCACACGGCAGAGCAGCCGGATCGGCGCCTCGTCGTCGATTACCAACACTTTCGTCATCTCAGAAAGCATCCCTTACCCGCGGCTGTCATGTCTCACGCTCCGCCGCGCGCAGCTCCAGCACGAAGGTCGCGCCGCGCCCTTCCGCGGAGTCGACCCGGATCGTCCCGCCCATTGCGGTGACGAGCCCCTCCGCCAGGAAGAGGCCGAGACCGGTAGCGCCGGCGCCGACGGCGCCGGCCGCCGAAGCGTCGACGCGATGGAACTTGCGGAAGATCCTTTCCTGCTCCGCGGGCGGGATGCCGACTCCCTCGTCCTCGACGCTGACCTCAACCGCGTCGTCGCGGCGGCGGGCTGCGACGGTAACGGTCCCTCCGGCCGGGGAGTAGCGCACTGCGTTGTCGAGCAGGTGCGCGAGCACCTGGCCGAGCTTGTCCCGATCGGCCTCGGCGGCGAGCGGCTCGTCGTCGAGCGCGACCACGAAGCGATGTCCGGCCCGACCGTCCATCGTCTCGACCGACCGCACCGCATCGTTGACCACCGCCCCGACGTCGGTCTCGGCGAGGTGCACAACGATCGCACCCGTCTCGAGCTGGGCGACCGAGAGAAGGCGGTCGACGATCGCGGTGAGTCGCGCGGACTCAGAGGCGATGTAACGCAGGAAGGTCGCGCGCTCCTCTTCTCCGAACGCGATGTCGTCGCGCAGCAGCGTCTCGGCGAAACCGTAGATCGAGGTGAGCGGCGAGCGAAGCTCGTGCGAGACGGTCGAGACGAAGTCGGACTTCATCTGCTCGACGCTGCGCTCGGCCGAGATGTCGCGGAAGGCGTAGATCCGACCGGCGACCGCTCCGGCCGGATCGGTCATCACCGCCTCGCTGAGCGACAACCAGACCTCGTCTTCGCCACGCCTGATGCTCACGAGGCGCGTGCCCCCGACCGAGCCGTCCTCGGCTTCGAGCGGCCGACCGAGCGCCTGTTCGGGCGCCCGCCCGAGCGCCTCCCGCTGCGGCACCCCGGTCACGCGCTCGGCAGCCGGGTTCCAGAGCACGACCTTGCCTTCCCGATCGACCGCAACGATCCCGTCGGCGACGTTGGCGAGGATCGCCTCGCTCCGCTGCTGCTCGTGGCTCACGCCCTGGTACAGCTCGGCGTTCGCGCTTGCGCTCGCGGTCGTCGCAGCAAGCGCGTACAGCGCTTCCTGTTCCTCCTCGCGCCACCGGCGGGGATCGCGGTCGTAGACGGCGAGGATGCCGAGCACCGAGCCGTCCTGACCGATCATCGGCACGCCGAGGTACGCCGCGTGCCCGGCGGTCAGCATGGGATCGGCATCGCCGCTGCGCGGATCGTCGCGCACGTCGGCGATCGCGCGCGCAGACCGCGTCTGGATGATGTCCCCGACCAGCCATGCAGTCGAGGCAGTGCGGGCTCCGATCGAGCCCGGATCGTGGTCGCCGGCGGCTACGCGAACGACGACCTCGTCGCCCTCCAGCATCCGGACGGACGCTGCGTCAGCCTGGAGGAGGCCGATCGCCGTACGGACTGCAAGCTCGAGGACGTTGTCGGGATCGAGCTCGCCCGCGAGCTCGCGGCCGGCGCGCGCGAGGCGCTGCGCCACCGAGCGAGCATGCCGCTCGCGTTCATACAGCTCGCTCCGCTCGAGCGCGCCCTGTGCGGCGCCCGCCACCTGTGCTGCGAGCTCGAGCTGATCGTCGTCGAACGCAGTCTCCTCGCGGAAGAAGACGAGCGCGAGCCCAAGTTCCTCTCGATCCGACTGGACGAGCGGGATCGCAAGCAGAGCGCGCCGGTCGGCTCGCTCGGCCGCGCGGGCCAGCCCCTCGCCGAAGCGGCCGTCCCCGTCGAGGCGGGGCGACGCGAGCAGCTTCCCCGCGCGGGCGGCCGGAGTCAGCGTGTCGGCCTCGGTGGCCAGAAAGTCGGTGAGGTCCGGTCCGAGTCCGTGACCGCCGGCGAGCCGAAGCTCTCCTTCGTGGCTCCGCAGGACCGCGGCCGAGTCGGCCCCGAGGGCCTCCGCCGCCGCCTGAGCGACGGCGTCGAGGGTCGCCTGGGCCGAGAGAGGCTCGCTGAGCACGGACGCGATCCGGTAGAAGCCGCGCTCGACCTGCGCCTGCCGCGTGCTGGCCTCGTACGCTTCCGCATTGCGCAAGGCGACGGAGGCGAGGCTGGCGAACGCCTCGATCAAGCGCAGGGCGGACTCGTCGAACTGCGCCGGCTCCCGGGAGCAGACCCCGAGGACGCCGAGTGTCTCGCCGAACGACAGGATCGGCGCCTCGACGACCTCCTCGAAGGCCGCGTGGGTGGCGGCCGGCGGCGGGCTCGGTCGCAGCGAAGTCGCGCCGGAGCACTGGCTGGCCCGATGCGATCGCCTCGCCGATCGTTCCCTCGAGGGAGATACGCCGTCCGACCTCGGACTCGGGCAGCCCCACCACCGCGCGACAGACGAGCTCACGGCCGTCCGGCGTGAACGTCCAGCAGTCGGCTGCGTCGGCGTCGACGAGCGCGCGGAGCTCCTGGACGAGGCGGTCGATGACGACGTCTACGCGCAGGTCGCTCGTCAACGCCTGCCCAGCCTTGAGCAGCGCGCGCTGCTCGGCCAGCCTGCGCCCGCTCTCCCGAAGCAGGCGCCGGGTGTCGATGGCCGTCGCCGCCTCGTGGGCGACCGCTTCGGCGAGCGTGATCTCGGACTCCTGCCACTCGGTGGGCTCGCAGCGGTGCAGGCCGAGCACTCCGATAACGCGCTCGAATGCGACGATCGGGGTTGCGAGCGCTCCCCGCGTGTCGCGGCTCGTCAGCTCGCGGACGTGTCCGAGCGCAGGATCGTCCAGCCCCGACGCGTCGAGCACGTCGCCCACGGCGATCGTCCGGCGCTCGCGCGCGGCCAGGTTCGAGACGGGGAGCCGGCTGGGATCGTCGAGCCGCGGCACGCCGGGCGCGTCCCACTCGGCGAAGATCGGCATCGCTTCGCCCTGCTCGCCGAGGCGGATGAAGCAGCGATCGACATTCGCCGCCCTCGCAGTCTCCTCGACCGTGACCTGGAGGAGCTCGTCGAGGTCCCGGCGCGATCGGAGTGCCAGCGAGATACGGGCGATCAGGCGCTCGCGTTCGAGCGCGTCGGCGAGCGCCCGGGCGGTTCGGGTCCGCTCGAGCGCGAGCCCCGCCTCCGCCGCGAGCGTCTGCATGAGCGCGAGCTCGCCCTGCTCGAAGAGGCGGCGCTCACGCATCGCCGCGAACACGACGCCGACGACCTCGTCGCGGGCCCGCACCGGGACGAAAGCACAGCTCTTCACCTGCGCGATCTCGTTCAAGCGCTTGTTCACGAGCGGCGACGTCTCGGCGTCGAACACCGCGAAGCCGGCCCCTTCCCGGACGACCGTGCCGGCCCCGGACGCCTCGTGCTCGAGCGCGATCACCTCGCCGACCATGCGGTCGGACTGGTCGCCGCTGTCGTGGGTAGCGACGATGCGCGCGGTGTGGCCCTCGTCCTCGACGAGCGCGAGCTGCGCCAGGTCGAGGTGGAAGAGGTCGACGAGCTCGGCCAGGAGCGCGCGGGCGATCTCGATCTGGTCCTCGGCGTCGAGCAGCTGGTGCGAGAGCCGGTCGACGCCTGCGAGCTCACGGTCGCGCAGCAACGAGCGCTCCTCTGCCTCGCGGGCGCGCCGTGCGCCGGTCACGAGCAGGGCGCGGTCGTCCCAGCTGCGTAGGATCGCGACGCCCGGCACGGCAGCCAGGATGATCCCGGCCAGAGCGACGAATACATCCCCGCCCAGCGGCTCGCGGGCGACGAGGGTGTCGATGCCCACGACCGCTGCAGCGAGTCCGACGCACGGGAAGACGAGCGCCGTCGCGAAGCCGATCTCGTCCGTGCGGCGTCGTTCCCGCCAGAGAACGGGAGCGAGCGCGGCGCCCACGGTGAGGTAGAGCGCCGCAAGAAGGAGCAACGGCACCGCGTTGAACAGCACCGCCTGGGTCTCAGCGTTCACTGCGCGACCTCGGATGATAGTTCCAGGCACCCCAGTTTGAAAGATGGGCCGTCCGGCCTATTGGAACTCGACCGAGAGCGGGATAGCGTGGCCGAACTGGGCGATGCGACCCGCGCTGCGCGGGGAGCATTGGACAAGGGGCCCTGTCGCGACGACCCCCCGATGCGGCAGGGCCTCTTCCAACGCTTGTTTAGGCAAGACTCGGGATCCGCGGGAGCGGATCCCGAGGCGCGCGAAGATCCCTGAAGGCGTCCGCTGTCGCGGGCCGCGGGCTCATTGCCGCAGGTTCTGGCCGAGCTACGATCCCCGCGATGGTCGAACGGGTCCTGCTCGCGTCGCCCCGCGGCTACTGCGCCGGGGTCG
Organism: uncultured Gaiellaceae bacterium; assembly: GCA_963802765.1. GTDB lineage: Bacteria > Actinomycetota > Thermoleophilia > Gaiellales > Gaiellaceae > Gaiellasilicea. Next base: position 229,627 of record CAWDJZ010000007.1, on the reverse strand, counting down.
AACGCGCCGTCGAGACGGTCGAGCTGGCGCTCGAGCACTACGGGCCGCCCGTCTACGTGCGCAAGCAGATCGTCCACAACATCCACGTCGTCCGCGATCTCGAAGCCCGCGGCGCGATCTTCGTCGACACGGAGGCGGAGGCGCCGGAGGGCGCGACGATCGTGTACTCCGCGCACGGCGTTGCCCCGTCGGTAAACGCTGCGTCGACGGCGCTCGGCCACAACGTGATCGACGCCACCTGTCCGCTCGTGACCAAGGTGCACGTCCAGGCGCGCCGCTACGCCGCGGCCGGCTACACCGTTCTCCTGATCGGCCACGCCGGCCACGAGGAGGTCGTCGGCACGATGGGCGAGGCGCCGGAGGCGACGGTGCTCGTACAGGACGTCTCGGAGGCGGAGGCCCTGCAGCTCCCCGCGGACGCGAAGGTCGCCTACATCACGCAGACGACGCTCTCCGTCGACGAAACGGCGGAGATCATCACCGTCCTGCGCCGGCGGTTCCCCGCGATCCATGCGCCCAAGAAGGAGGACATCTGCTACGCGACCTCCAACCGGCAGTGGGCGGTGAAGGAGATGCTGCCCGAGGTCGACCTCCTCCTCGTGATCGGGTCACACAACTCCTCCAACTCGAACCGGCTCGTCGACGTCGCCCGGGCGGCCGGCGTCGACGCGTACCTGATCGACGACGAGACCGAGATCGACGAGTCCTGGATCGACGGTGTGGCCACCGTCGGCGTCACCTCGGGCGCCTCCGCACCAGAGAAGCTCGTGAGCCGGGTCTGCGACTGGTTCCGCGCGCGAGGCGTCGAGCAGATCGAGCCGTTCCGGATGGTCGACGAGGACGTCACCTTCCGGCTGCCGGTCGAGCTCCGTCGCGAGCTCGCGCTCGCCGAGAGCCAGCGCTAGGTCGTCTACCGCGGAACCGGCGGCGCGGCATCCGGGCACGTGTCGGCCCGGTAATGGGCGAAGCGCTCGGGCGGCAGGACCCACGCCCAGCGTCCGCCGACGCGAATTGCGTGCACGTTGTCCCGGACGACGATCCGCTCCGAGGTGGCGACGTCGAGCAGCACGACCTCGACGGGAACGGCCCGGCTCGGCCTGAGCTCTCCGGCCGTGACGAGGACGGGCTCGTCGACCGCCGCACCTGCCCGAACCGAGACGACCACTCCCGGTATGGGCGAGAGCCGCTCGCACCGCACGAACTCGTTCCGCCCGGCAGCCCGGCGGTGCGCCGGGTGGAGCAGCGGCCAGGCCTCGTCGTAGCGGTTCTCCGCGATCAGACGGACAACGCGGCGGACGAACGCCGACGCGCCGCCCGGCGCGCCGAGATGCGCAGCCGCCTCGGCCCTTGTGCCGCGCGACTGGTCGGTGACGGCAGAGACGCCCGCCGCGACCGTCCCGAACGAGACCACGGCGGAGGCGAGCATCGCCGCCGCGAGGCGGGGTCCCGTGAGTGAGTGCGCCATGCGCACCGGACCCGTTCGGGCCCGCGATCTTCCCTTCGAGTTCAGGCGGCGGTCAGGCCTTTGCGATCTGCGGCGCCTCGACGCCGTCCGTCTCGAGCGAGACGGCGAGCACCTCGGCCTTGATCCAGTCGGCGTGACGCTCGACGAGGTCGGCGTCCGCCTGCGGGAGGCGCACACTGATCCGATCCGTCAACTCGAGCCCCTGCTCCTTCCGCATCGTGTTGAGCGTGTGGATCAGGTCGTAGACGCGGCCCTCGAGCTCGAGGTCGGCGTCGAGGACGGTGTCGAGGGCGACCGTCACGCCCTCATCGGACGCGACCGCCCACCCCTCCTTGCCGGATCGCTCGACGAGCACCTCGTCGGGTGCGAGCTCGTGGCCGAGGACGCGAAAGCCGCCGCCGTCGAGCTGCTCGAACTCGCCGGCGGCCAGCGCCGCGCGCACGGCGCCGAGCTCCTTCCCGAGCTTCGGGCCCAGGACGGGCAGATGCGGCTTCACGTGCAGCTCGGTCGCCTCGACGTGGCCGAACGCGAGCTCCTTCACGCGCAGCTCCTCGCGCAGCTCGTCGGCGTGCGACTCCGCGAGCGGCGCGCCCTCGACGACGAGCCGCCGGAGAGGCTGTCGGAGCTTCCGCTGCGACGCGGCCCGCGCCTGGTGGCCGAGGCCGACCACGCGGCGCACCTCGGCGATCTCCGCCAGCAGCGCGCGGTCGCTACCAGACGCTTCCGGCCAGCCGGCGAGGTGAACCGAGTCGGGAGGCGAGCCATCGGCGCCGCGAGCGAGCGCCTGCCATAGGTGCTCGGTCAGGAAGGGCATCACTGGGGCGATCACGCGCAGGCCGGTGACGAGCGCCGTCCAAAGCGCCTGGAGTGCGGCCGCGTCGCCCTCCCAGAACCGCCGCCGCGAACGCCGGATGTACCAGTTTGAGACGTCGTCGACGAACTCGTCGAACGCGCGGATCACGTTCACCGTCAAGTAGGCGTCATAACCGTCGGTCGCCTTCTCGACAAGCTGCGCCGTCCTCGCGGCGAGCCAGCGGTCGAGAGGTTGCTCGGCCGGCGCCGCAGCGTTCCAGTCCGGCGTGAACTCCTCGATCCGGCCGTAGTCGACGAGGAACTCGAACCGAGTTCCAGAGCGTCAGCAGCCGGCGCTTGATCTCCTTCCCCGGCCCGAAGCCAAAGAGCAGGTTCCGGTCGGGCGGCTGCGCGCAGAACTGCCAGCGCATCACATCGGCGCCCATGCGCGCGAACGCGTCCGGGGCATCAATCGTGTTCCCCCACGAGCTGTGCATCTCGCGGCCGGTCTCGTCGAGCATCTTCTCGTAGCCGAGCACCTGGCGGAACGGCGCGCTGCCCGTCAGCACGACCGACATGAAGAGCTGCGAGTAGAACCAGAGCCGGATCTGCTCACGCATCTCCGACACCCAGTCGGCCGGAAACCACTGCTCCCAGTAGGCGTGGTCGGGCAGGTCGGCCTTCGTCAGCCCCTTCGCCGCGCCGGTCGCGTATCCCTCGGGGATGTACTCCGGGTTCTGCCAGCCGAGCGTCGAGAAGGGGACGATGCCGGCGTCGAGCCAGACGTCGCCGACTTCGGGGATCCGCCGCACCTCCTCGCCGCACTGCTCGCAGCGGATCGGCACCTCGTCGATCCAGGGCCGCCGCAGCTCCTCGAGTTGGTCGAGGCCGGCCAGCGCCCGCTCCTCCAACTCCGCCTTCGACCCGATCACATTCAGGTGCCCGCAGTCACAGGGGTAGAAGGGCAGCGGCAGCCCGTAGTACCGCCGTCGCGAGATGTTCCAGTCGCCCATGTTGCGGAGCCAGTCGTCCATGCGCTTGCCCATGTACGCGGGCGTCCACCCGACGTCCTGGTTCGCCGCGAGCAGCTGCGGCCGTAGCTCCTCGACCGAGATGAACCAGTCGTCGGAGAGCCGGAAGATCAGCGGCGTGTCGCAGCGCCAGCAGTGGGGGTAGGCGTGTTCGTAGAGGCCCGCCTCGACGAGGAGGCCCCGCTCGGCGAGGTCCCCGACGAGCTGGTCGGCCGCCTCGACCGTGGAGAGGCCGTGCAGCCAGCCGTAGTCGTCGTAGAAGCGGCCGGCCTCGTCGACCGGCGTCAGCACGTCGAGGCCGTGCACCCTCGAGAGCTCGAAATCCTCGCCGCCGCAGCCGGGCGCGATATGGACGATCCCCGTGCCCTGGTCGAGCGTGACCTCATCCCACGGGATCACCCGGTGCTCGACCGCACCGCCGGGCCCGAGCTCGTCGAACGGGCCGCGGTAGCGCCAGCCGACGAGCTCGGCGCCGTGTTTGCGCTCGACGAAGGCCTCGTCCGGATAGCGTCCGACCGCGACCCACTCGCCGTTGTCGCGCCGGCCGTACTCCGCCTCGGGGTTCACGGCCGCGGCGACATTCGCCGGCAGCGTCCACGGCGTCGTCGTCCAGATCACGAGCCACTCGCGCCCGTGGTCGACGAGCGGCAGGCGCACGAAGAGAGACGGGTCGGCGCGGTCCTGGTAGACGCCCGCCTGCGTGAGCTCGTGCTGCGAGAGCGACGTCCCGCAGCGCGGGCACCACTCGGTCGAGCGGTGGCCCATGTAGAGCCAGCCGTTCTCGTTCACGCGCTTCAGCATCCGCCAGACGTACTCGATGTTCGTATCGCTGAAGGTGAAGTAGTCCTTGCCCCAGTCCATCCACTGGCCGAGTCGGATCGATCCCTCGGTCAGTGCGCGCGAGGACTGGACGACGACCTCGCGGCACCGTCGCGCGAATTCGGCGAGCCCGAACTCCTCGATCTCGCGCTTCGAGTTGAGCCCGAGCGAACGCTCGACGCCGACCTCGATCCAGAGCCCCTGGCAGTCGAACCCGTTCTGGTAGCGCTGCTCGTGCCCCCGCAGTGCCTTGTAGCGCTGGAAGACGTCCTTCAGCGTCCGCCCCCAGGCCGTGTGGACGCCGAGCACCATCCTGTTCGCCGTCACCGGGCCGTCGATGAAGCTCCACTTCGGTCCGCCCCGGTTCTGCTCCCGCAGCTGCTCGAACGTGCCCTCCCGCTCCCAGAAGTCGAGGATCTCGAGCTCGAGCGCGGGGTGATCGGGCTTGTCCGGCAGGGGTGCGAACATGCGGCCGATTGTAGGGAACAGTCTTCGTCGGTCTGTCGTTTTCAAGCAGTAGAGAGCGGGTATTCGTCTCTCTCCCCCAGCGAAAGGAACCACCAGAACATGGCAACTGCAGTCAAGGAAGACACGTTCACGCACGAAGTGCTCGAGAGCGACACGCCGGTGATCGTGGACTTCTGGGCCGAGTGGTGCGGCCCGTGCCACGCCGTCGCGCCCGTGCTCGACCGGATCGTCGAGGAGCGCGCCGGCGAGGTCAAGCTCGTGAAGGTCAACATCGACGAGGAGCGTGCCCTGGCCGAGCGCTACGGCATCGCTTCGATTCCGACGATGATCCTCTTCCGGGACGGCGAGCCGTCCGAAGTCGCGATCGGCGCGCAGCCCAAGGGCGCGCTGGAGCGAAGCCTCGGCCTCGCGGCCGAGTAGCTACTCCTCCGCAGCCGTCTTCTCCGGGTGGGGAACCGGCGACGCCGCGCGGCTCGCCGGTTCCTCGACCAGGTTCAGCACGCGCATCCCGTGCACGTAGACGATCGCGCCGCCGAGCCAGCCGCCCAGCGCGAGCAGGCCGTAGCCGATCAGCGTGAGCAGGAACGGGCCCGTCTCGACCCTGCCGTCGATCCCGTCGGAGTAGCCGAGGATCGCCGCAAGCAGGAAGAAAACCGTCGCCGACACCATCGCGATCAGGTGCGAGGTCGCGGTGCGCTTGAGCGGCGTGCCGCTCTCGATCGCGAGCCAGTCGGCGAGACCCGTGAGCGCCGTCGGGACGGTGACCACGAGCCCGACGAGGAGAGCGAGCGCCCAGCCCGGGGCAGCCGCGTTCTCGGCGATGTCGAGCACGTCGAGGCAGGCAGCGAGCGTCGCGAACGTGTAGATCCCGATCGTCGCGTCGGTGAGCGGCGGGTGCACCGGGTGGCCGGGCAGGCCGCGGTAGAGCGCAGCGAGCTTCACGTGGCCGAGCGTTTCCGCCCGCGCAGGACGGCAAACGCTGGGCGGTCTTAGTCTTCGGCCGCTTCGAGGTAGCCGAGGAAGGCGGCGTGCTTGGCGAGCAGCGCCTCGATCTCCGCGAGGCCGACCGCCACCCAGTCCTCCAGCCAGCTTTCGGAGAGATCGTCGCCGATGCTGTGCAGCCCGCGCTCGCTCATTCCCGGATGATCGGCGTTCGACTCGGCGGGTACATGGGCCGAACGGCCTATTTTCCCGGCCCGCTGGGCCTCACCTGATGCAACGGTTTCTGATCGTCAACCCGCGCTCCGGCGCAGATGCTCCGAGCGCGGAGGAGCTCAGCGCGGCCGCGCGCGAACGCGGGATCGAGCCGCGCGTGCTGGGCGAGGGAGACGACCTGGTCGACGTGGCTCGGAGCGCGAACGCCGAAGTGATCGGGATGGCAGGCGGCGACGGGTCGCTCGCCGCGGTCGCGGCCGTAGCGATCGAGCGCAACGCGCCGTTCGTGTGCATCCCCTTCGGGACCCGCAACCACTTCGCCCGTGACCTGGGAATCGACCGCGAAGACCCCATCGGCGCGCTCACGGCCTTCGACGGGCCAGAGCGGCGGATCGACGTCGGCCGCGTCGGTGAACGGCTCTTCCTCAACAACGTCTCCCTCGGCCTCTATGCGCGGCTCGTGCACCGGCGGGAGCACCATCGGCGGCGACGCAACGCGCTCGCACGCCTGCGTGCGCTCGCGCTCACACTGCAGGAACGCCGCCGCCCGCTGTTCACGATCGACGGCGAGTCCGTGCGGGCACGGCTCGTCCTCGTCGCCAACAACGATTACAGCCTCGAGCTCCTCTCGCTCGGGGAGCGCGAGCGGATCGACGAGGGGCTGCTCCACCTGTACGTCCCGCACGGGCTCCGCCGGATCACCTGGGACGAGCGCACCGCGACGGCGCTCGAGATCGGCTCGCCGCTTCCCAGAATCCGGGCCGCGATCGACGGCGAGCCGGTGGAGCTCGACACGCCGCTTCGCTTCACGATCGAGCCGCGGGCCCTACGAGTGCTCGTGCCTCGCGCGCCAGAGTGACAGGATCGGCACGTAGCTCTCGAAGGCGAGCTCGTCCGGGCCGGGCAGCTCGCCCGGGCCGAACCAGCGCAGCTCGACGAGATCGTCACCGGCCCTCTCCTCGCCGCCGGCGGGAGTGGCGAGCCAGGTGAGCGACATCACGTTGCGGTCGTCGTACGGCTGCATCCAGATGCCGAAGAACTCGGTCGGCTCGATCTCGAGGCCGGTCTCCTCGCGGAGCTCACGGCGAAGAGCATCGAGCGGATGCTCCGGCTCCTCGACGAAGCCGCCCGGGATGTCCCACAGCCCTGCGGCCGGGTCGTCGCGCCTGCGCCCGAGCAGCACGCGCCCGTCGCGCTCGACGAGCGCCTGCGCACCCGGGACAGGGTTTGCCCAGACCGCATAGCCGCACTGCGTGCACGTGACCTTGAGCGCGTGCCGAGCGAGAGCCCCGGAGCAGCGCGGACAATGACGCCAGCCGTCGAGGAGCCCCATCGCTCCACCATACTGGGGCCGATGACGATGTCTTGCGGACAGCACACTCGCGTTCCTGGCGCGCCGCTCGCGGTGCGTAGGCCGGCGGAACAGTACGGAGGTACGGGCCGTCGGCTGGAGTGCCGCGAACGGCGCGAGCTGCGCCGGAGGCCGGCCCGCCGGCCGAGGCGCAGTCGGCCAGGAGCGCGAGGTGAGCCCGCGGCACGTCCCCGCCACAGTCCACGAGCTCTCCCGCGTCGAGCTCCTCGCCGGGCTTCCGGGAGAGCAGCTGTCGCTCCTCGCGAGCCGGCTCGAGCGCGAGCAGGTCGAGCCGGGAGCCACCGTCGTGCGCGAGGGTGAGCCGGGCGACCGCTTCTACATCGTCCTTTCGGGGATGTTGAACGTGAGCCAGGAAGGTCTCGGCGAGCGCCGCCTGCTGCGGCCCGGCGACTCCTTCGGCGAGGTCGCCCTCGCGATGGGGATCCCGCGTACGGCATCCGTGCGAGCGGTCACACCCGCCGTCGTCGCGAGCTGCGACCAGGAGACGTTCGACGAGCTGCTGCGACCGCTCTTCGCGGACGAGTGAACGTCCTCCTCCTGCACGCAGGCATCGCCGACAGCCGTATGTGGACGTCGCAGGTGGAGGCGCTCGAGGCCGCCGGCCACAGGGTCGCGGCACCCGATCTCCCTGGCTACGGCGAGACGGCGCTCGAGCCGGGAACGATCGACTACGTCGACCATGTCGCCGGCCTGCTCGACGGTGCGACGGCGGTCGTCGGAGCCTCGTTCGGCGGCCTCGTCGCGCTCGAGCTCGCGGTGGGCCGGCCGGAGCTCGTGGAGCGGCTCGTGCTCGTCGGCTCGAGCATCGGCGGGTGGGAATGGTCCGAGGCCGCGCTGGCCGGCTTCGCCGAGGAGGAAGCGGCGCTCGAGCGTGGCGACCTGGCCGGCGCCGCTGCCCAGCAGGCTCGGATGTGGCTGGCGGAGGACGCCGACTCGGCCGTGCGAGAGCTGACGGAGGCGATGACGGCCAGGACCTACGAGCTGCAGCTCCCGCTCGAAGACGACGTGCAGGCGTCGTGGCCGGAACCACGTGCCGCGGAGCGTCTCGCCCACGTGAGCGTACGAACGCTCGTCATCGTCGGCACCGAGGACGCCGACGACATTCAGGCGGTCGCCCGGAAGCTCGCCGCGGAGATTCCCGGGGCGCAGCTCGCGACGATCGCCGGCGCCGGCCATCTGCCGAGCCTCGAGCGGCCGGACGAGGTCAACCGCCTGCTGCTGGACTTCCTGCGCTGAGGATCGCGTCCGAGACGGCCGGCCAGGCTGTCAGCGCCCAGTCGGCGAACTCGCGATCGGTGAGCACGACGAGGGCAAGCTGTGGGTCCGGGTCGACCCAGAGGAACGTCCCCGCACCGCCGAAGTGGCCGAAGGTGCGCTGAGACGGGAGCGTCCCCGTCCAGTGGTTCGCTTTCGCGTCCTTGAGCTCGAAGCCGAGACCCCAGTCGAGCGGATCGAAGCGACCGACCCCCGGCAGAACGCCGGCGAGGCCGGGGAAGACAACCGACGTCGCCTCAGCCAGCGTCTCGGGCGCCACGAGCACTGGAGCCAGAAGCTCGCGCGCGAGGCCGGCTGCATCGCGGACCGTGCCGTGCACGTCCCCTGCGGGCGACCCACGCAGCTCGGCTCCCATCCCGAGCGGGTCGAACACGGCCTCGGCCAGATAACGCTCGAACGGCATCTCGGCACGTGCGGCGACATGGGCGGCGAGCACCTCGAAGCCCTGGTTTGAGTAGATGCGCCGCTGCCCGGGCCTCGCGATCGGAGGACCCGCTTCGAATGGCAGGCCACTCGCGTGTGCGAGCAGATGGCGAACGGTCGAGCCATCCGGCCCCGCCGGATCGTCGAGATCGACGATGCCCTCCTCGATCGCCACGAGGGCCGCGAGTGCCGTCGCGAGCTTCGTGACGGAGGCCCAGCGGAAGACGTGCTCGACGGGTCCGTGCTCCGCGACGATGCGGCCGGGCAGCACGACCGCCGCCGCGGCGTGCGGCGCGCCCCAGTCGTCGATTTGGCGAAGGGCGTCCACGGCGGTGGATACTAGGCGCGTGGAGCGCCGCCTCATTCCGGGCCACTCGCCCTATGAGCCCATCGTGGGGTACTCGCGGGCGGTCGTCGCCGGCGGCGAAGTGCATGTGTCGGGCACGGCGCCGATTCCTCGCGAGGGCGAACCGCCCGAAGACGCCTACGAGCAGGCGCGTCTCTGCCTCGAGATCATCGGCGGCGCGCTCGCCGAGGCTGGAGCGGGCTTCGCGGATGTCGTCCGCACCCGCATCTACCTGACCGACGCGGCCGACTACGAGGGGTTCGCCCGGGCGCACGGCGAGGTCTTCTCGGAGATCCGTCCTGCGTCCACCGCCGTCGTGGTCAAGGAGCTGCTCGACCCGCGCTGGCGGATCGAGATCGAGGCCGAGGCGGTCCTCCCGCAGCCGTGAAGCAGATCTATCCCCACACGATCACCGGCAAGGGCGCCGAGCCGGGAGGCAGCGTCCTCGACCACGCCTTCGGCGGCTCCGATCCCTACACGCTCGGCGTCGAGGAGGAGTACATGCTCCTCGACGGCGAGACGTTCGATCTCGTCCAGCACATCGACACCGTGCTGCAGGCGATCTCGGGCCACGAGCTCGAGCCGCGCATCAACGCCGAGCTGATGCAGTCGGTGCTGGAGATCGCGACGCCGGTCTGCCGCACCGCAGGCGACGTTCAGCGGGAGCTCCTGAAGCTGCGCGCCTACGTGAGCGAGGTGGGACGCGAGAAAGGCCTGCGCGTCGGCTCGGCGGGGACGCACCCGTTCAGCCTCTTCGAGCGGCAGCGGATCACGGCCCGCGACCGCTACCGGAACCTGGTCGACCAGCTCCAGTACGTCGCCCGGCGCGAGCTGATCTTCGGGATGCACGTGCACGTCGCCGTCGACGATGCCGAGAAGGCGATCCAGGTCGTCAACGGCCTCCTCCCCCAGCTCGCCCCACTGCTCGCCCTGTCCGCCTCATCGCCGTTCTGGCGCGGCGAACCGACCGGCCTCTCCTCGAGCCGGCAGATGGTCTTCGCCGCCTTCCCGCGCTCCGGCCCCCCGCCCCGCTTCCGCGACTACGCCGACTACGCCGAGGTGGTCGGCCAGCTCGAGCGGACAGGCTGCATCGCCGACTACACGCACATCTGGTGGGACATCCGCCTGCATCCGCGGCTCGGAACGGTCGAGATCCGGATCTGCGACGCCGTCACGCACGTCGAGGACGCGGTCGCGCTCGCCGCCTACTGCCAGGCGCTCGTGAAGCTTCTCTCCGAGCAGTACGACCGCGGCGAGCCGATCCCCTCCTACCATCGCATCCTCACGACCGAGAACAAGTGGCTCGCGGCCCGCTACGGGCTCGAGGCGCCGGTGATGGACCTCGACACCGGAGCGCGGAACCGCGTCCCGGTCGCGCAGTTGGTCCGGCGCACAGTGAAAGCGATCGAGCCGCACGCGCGCGAGCTCGGCTCGGAGCGCGAGCTCGAGGGGATCGACCAGATTCTGGCGCACGGCAACGGGGCCGACCGCCAGCTGCGCGTCTTCAACGCCAACCGCGACATCGTCGAGGTCGTCGAGGAGATCGCGAAGGCGACCGAAGCCGTGCCCGCAGAGACGACGTAATCTTGGAACGACTTCCCGTAGGGTCGGGCCGTGTTCTGGCACCACACCGGCGAGGCAGCGGAGCTCGAGGAGCTGCTCGAAGACGGCCCCGTGCTGCTCTGTTTCTACCTGTTCGACTGGAGCCCCACCTGAACTCAGGAACTGCGCCTCCTGCGTGACAGGAGGCCGGAGTTCGAGCGGGCGGGAGTGCGCGTCTTCGGCGTCTCGCGCGACTCGCACTGGTCGCACCGGGCCTGGAAGGACGTCCTCGACGTCGACCTCCCGCTCCTCTCGGACTGGAACGGCGCGCTGGCGAAGCGGTTCGGCGCCGCCCGCGTCTGGCGGTGGATGGACGGCGTGCCGCGGCGCAGCACGTTCCTCGTCGGCGAGGACGGTACGGTGCTCGGATCGTGGCGCTACGAGGATTCGGAGGTGCCGGACTTCGACGCGCCGCTCGCGGCCGCGCAGGCGTTGCGGGGCTAGCGGCAGCCCTCTACCTCGGCGCCGGCCTGCTCGCGACCGCGCCGGCCGTCTTCGAGACAGACCGGTTCCTGGGGTACGGCGTCGCACGCGAGGGACGCGTCACGCCGGGCGACCACCTGCAGACCATCTACCACCTGTGGCTTCCCGGGCACCAGCTCACGCGCGGCGCCGCCCCGTGGCTCGACCCGTACAGCTTCCAGCCCGAGGTGGAGCCCCGCGTCAACGCGGCCGGCTGGCCGTTCGCGCTCGTGTTCGGGCCGCTGGAGGCGGTCTTCGGGACCGTCGCCGGCTGGAACCTGTTCGTGCTCCTGACCTACGTCGGCGCCGGGGGGTTCACGGCTCTCTGGCTGCGCGCCCTCGGCCTGCCGCTCGGCGCCGCGCTCGTCGGTGGGCTCGCGTTCGCGCTCGCGCCCTACCGCGTTGCGCAGTCGACCGGGCACCTGCTCGGGCCGATCTCGATGCTCCTACCGCTCGCGCTCTACGCGGTCGAGCGTCGGAGGACGTGGCTCGCAGCCGCCGCGCTCGCCTCGATTCCGCTCTCCGGGCAGGTGCATCTGGCGCTCGGCGCGATCCCGTTCGTGCTCGCGTACGCGCTCCTCCGGGGGCACGTCCGAGCGGGGCTCGTCGTGGCCGGAACGGCGATCGCGGGCGGTCTTGCCGTCTGGGCGCTGACGCTGCGCGACACCGTCGAGCGCCCGTTCTCCGAGGTCGAGCGCTACTCGGCGACGCTCGGCGATTTCCTCGCCCGCGACCCGGGTGAGTTCGAGCGCTTCGTCTACCTGGGCTGGCTGCTCCCGCTCGCCGCCGTCGCCGGCCTCGCCGTCTTGTGCTTCAGAAACACAACCCCCTCTCCCCGCCCCCTCGCCGTAGTGCTCGGACTGGGAGCGATCGTCCCCTGCCTCCTCGCGCTCGGCGCGAACCTGCCGGGCTACGAGTGGCTCTGGGAGTGGTCTCCACTGCACTCGACCCGCGTGCCGGAGCGGCTGATGCCGATCGCGTGCCTCTCGCTGGCGGCGCTCGCGGCGGTGGCGGTGGCGTGGCTTTGTGTTTCAGAAACTCGAGGCTTTCTGCGGGCGCGCGTTGTGGTCGCGGCAGCGTTTCTACTGGTCGCGGCGGACCTGTGGGTGCCGCTCTACGACCCGCTCGTGGCCGACGAGGACAATGCCGTCTACGCGCAGGTTGAGGGCGCGCCCCCGGGAAGGTTGCTCGAGCTGCCCGTGCTTCCACCGGACGCGTACGCCGGGAGCGTCTACCTCTACTACGCGATGCAAGCGCCTCGCGAGCGCCCGCTCGGGTACGCGACCTCGGCGCCGCCGGCGGCGTTCGCCGCCGCGCGGCGGCTCCCCGAGCACGCGCGCGAGCTCGGCGTGAGCGCGGTCGTGACCTATCGCGACGGCGTCCCGCGCCGCCTCACATCCCCACGCCCGCCGCTCCCGTAAGGAAGCTCGTCGTCGGGACGGTCGGGGCTGCCGCCAGCACAGCCCCGACCGTAGTACCTCACTGGAGGTCCCGCCGGCTAACCGCCTCGGCGTTAGGGCCTCAGATGGCGTTGACGCAGGTGACGAAGAGGAACGCCGTCCGGGTGAAGGCGTCGCCGTGGCCGACCGAGATCTCGTAACCCGTGCCCGTCGTCTTGAAGGAGTTCAGCCCGTTCACATAGGGCGCCGCGTTGAGGAGCCCGAGCGACATCGTCCCGCCATCGATCGCGAGCTTGCCGGCGGGGCAATCCATGTCGAACGTTGCGCTCCCAAACGGGCCGACGCTCATCTGCGCCGTCACGATCTGGTAGCCGGACATGCCGGGCGGACCCTGCGCCCCGGCGGTGCCGGGATTGCCCTGGGCGCCCGTGTCGCCCTTGTCGCCCTTCGCCTTCGCCCTTCTCCCCCTGCTGGCCGGGCACGCCCTGCAAGCCCTGGGGTCCGGCCTCGCCGGCATCGCCCTTGTCGCCCTTGTCCCCCTTCTCGCCCTTCTCGCCCTGCTGGCCGGGCACGCCCTGCAGGCCCTGCGGTCCGGCCTCGCCGGGATCGCCCTTGTCGCCCTTGTCGCCCTTCGGCCCCTGCTGGCCCGGCGGGCCGGTCTCGTTCCACGCGATCGCGACCTCCGAGCTGCGGCACGAGTCCACCGAGCTATCGATGACGCGGAGGTTGCCGACGTTCTTCTGGTAGCAGCCGTCGATGACCCCGCCGCTGCCGGGAATCGCCGCCCATGCGACGCCTCCCGCGATCGCCGTCAGGACCACGGCGCCGAGCACCGCGACCCTCAATTTGTTCTGCATCCCGTCCTCCTTCCTGCTCTTTTGTCAGCAGGACGGGCGCGCGGTCATGCTTCTTCCGTCGCCGTGTCGTCGGGAAGGGACTCGGCGAAACGGCAGAAGCTAACGGGATGGTTAGGCCGGATCGGCGAGCAGGGGCTCCTACATGCCCATAGCGTGGTAGCCGGCGTCGACGTAGAGCGTCGTCCCGGTCACGTTCATCGCGTCGTCGGAGAGGAGGTAGGCCGCCGCGGCGCCGACGTCCCCCGCGTCGATGTGGCGACGGAGCGGCGCTCGCTCGACGAACATCGACTCCATCTCGGTGAAGCCCGCGATCGAACGGGCGGCGAGCGTCCGCACCGGGCCGGCCGAGACCGCGTTGACCCGGATCTCCTTCTCCCCGAGGTCCCAGGCGAGGTACTTCACCGACGCGTCGAGCGTCGCCTTGGCGACGCCCATCACGTTGTAGTGCGGCACGGCCCGCTCGCCGCCGAGGTAGGTCATCGTCACGATCGAGCCGCCGCCGGCGGCCTCCATCAGCGGCTCGGCCGCGCGCGCCGTCGCGACGAGCGAGTAGGCGCTGATGTCGACGGCCATCCAGAAGCGGTCACGAGGGGTATCGGTGAAGCGGCCCTCGAGATCCTCGGCCGCCGCGAACGCCACCGAGTGCACGAGCAGATCGAGCGCGCCGCCCCAGGCCTCCGCGACCTCGCCGAAGACCCTGTCGACGTCCTCGTCCGTGCGCACGTCGCACGGCGTCACGAGCTTCGCGTCGACCGACGCGGCCAACTCGCGCACGTTGCCCTCGATCCGCTCGCCCTGGAACGTGAAGGCGAGCTCGGCGCCCTCGTCGGCGAGCCGCTTCGCGATCGCCCAGGCGATCGAGCGCTTGTTCGCGACGCCGAGAACGAGCGCGCGCTTGCCGTCGAACCTGGCCATTAAATGTTGATCGGTAATTGGCGTGCGGTGATTGCCGATTGACCATCTGGGGCGAGTCTAAGGCAGTCCGGGCTCCGCTACTGTCCCCGTCGTGCGCCGCCTTGTCGCAGCCGTCGCATTCGGCGTGGCGCTCATCGCCGCGGCGAGCGCGTCTGCTGCCTTCCAGCCGATCGAGCGGCGCCAGGGGGAGCTGGAGCTGCCGCGGGTCCGCGCCGGGACGATCACCGTGCCGGACGAGCACCGGCGGGGACGGATCGAGGTCATCCTCACGCTGGCCGACCCGCCGCTCGCAGCCTACTCGCGCACACTCGCGGCCCGCAGCTCGGCGCGGCGGCTGAGCACTACGAGCCGGGCGGCGCGTGCCTACGTCGCGAAGCTCCAGCGCGCGCAGCGCGCCGCCGCGGTGACACTGAAGCGCGCGATTCCGGAAGCCGCGGTCCGGCGCAACTACACGATCCTCCTGAACGGCATGGCCGTCGAGCTGCCGGCGACCGAGCTCGCGCGCGCGGCCAAGCTCGGCTTCGCACGCAAGCTCTATCCGAGCTACCGCTATACGCTCGCGCTCAATCGCAGCCCCGGGCTGGTCGGAGCCGGCGCGCTGATGGCGGCCGGCGGCGGCACCGGCGAGGGGATGAAAATCGCGATCGTCGACGACGGCGTCGACCCGGCGAACAGATTCTTCAAGCCGGGCGGCTTTCGCTATCCGCAGGGCTTTCCCAAGGGCGGCAGGACGTGGACGACCCCGAAGGTGATCGTGGCGCGCGCGTTCGTCGGGGCCGGCGCGGACAAGCGCAGCAGGCTCGCGGTCGACCGACAGGCGTCGTTTCACGGAACACACGTCGCCGGCATCGCGGCGGGCAACTCGGGGACGACCGCCCCGAACGGCCGCGACCATCCGGAGACGCGCGACCTCTCGGGCGTCGCCCCGCGGGCCCAGATCGGTAACTACCGGGTCTTCAACGTGCCGAGCCCGATCGGGCACGTCGGCAACACACCCGAGATCGTGGCCGCGTTCGAGGCGGCCGTCTCCGACGGCATGGACGTGATCAACTTCTCCGGCGGCGGCCCGCAGACGGACCCGGCGAGCGACGCGCTCGTCGAGGCGGTCCGGAACGTCGCTGCGGCGGGCGTCGTCCCCGTCATCTCGGCCGGCAACGACCGCGACGACTACGGCCTCGGCTCGGCGGGCTCGCCCGGCACTGCGCCCGAGGCGATCTCGGTCGCGGCCCTGTCGAACACGCACGTCTACGCGCCCGCGCTCGCCGTCACGGCGCCCGGCGCGCCCGAGCAGCTGACCCGCATCCCCTTCGTCCGTACGGCCGGCCGGGCGATCCCCCGCACCTGGTCGAGCTCGGACCGGCCGCTCGTCGACGTGGGCACCGATCATGGGGCGGAACGGCGCGCCCGTTCCGCGCAACCTGTGCGGGCCGCCGGGCAACCTCGACGGCGGGCGCTCGCCGCTCCCGGCCGCGCTCGTTGAGGGGAGCGATCGCGCTCGTCTGGCGCGGCACGTGCACGTTCGCGCTGAAGGCGACGCGGGTGCGGGCGGCCGGCGGGCGTCGGCATCGTCGTCGTCGACAACCGGCCCGGCGAGGCGAACGGGATCCCGATCGCGCTGGCCGTCCCCGGCGGCATGATCGCCGACCTCGACGGTGCCGCCCTCCAGGCGTACCTCGCCGAGCGCGAGGGCCGCACGGCGGTGCGGATCGGGCGCAGCCCGCAGGAGCTGGCCACCGGCCGCGGCGGGGTCGTCACCAGCTTCTCGTCAGGCGGCCTCACCGCCTTCGGCCACCTGCTGAAGCCGGACGTCGGCGCTCCCGGCGGCCAGATCCTCTCCGCGACGCTTCGGAGCGCGGGCGGCCCCTTCGCCGTCTTCGACGGGACGAGCATGTCCGCGCCGCACATCTCGGGCGCGGTCGCGCTGCTGTTGCAACGGCATCCGGGCTGGACGGCCCGCCAGGTGAAGTCCGCGCTCGTCTCGACGGCAGCGCCGGCCTGGGCGGACACGGCCCGCACCGTCGAGGCCCCGGTGTTGACCGCAGGCTCCGGTAACGCGGACGTCGTCGCGGCGAACGATCCCAAGCTCTTCACCGACCCGGTCTCGCTCTCGTTCTCGGACCTGAACG
Organism: uncultured Gaiellaceae bacterium; assembly: GCA_963802765.1. GTDB lineage: Bacteria > Actinomycetota > Thermoleophilia > Gaiellales > Gaiellaceae > Gaiellasilicea. The sequence goes on along the minus strand of CAWDJZ010000007.1, from coordinate 213,119 downwards.
TGAACCGAGGCGGCGTTTCGAAGTCGCTTCTGCTGGCCGTCTCCGACGCCGGCGACGGCGCCGGGACCTGGTCGGTCGAGGTGCGCCCGCAGGTGCACTCGAGCGGCGTCGAGGTCGTCGTCCCGGGCGCGATCACGGTGGCGCCCGGCGGCGACGTCCAGGTGCCCATCACCGCTCGCGCGGCCGCAGACGCCGCGGCAGGCGAGGCGTACGGCTTCCTCGTCCTCCGCCGGGGCGAGGTCGTGCGGAAGGTGCCGTACGCGATGCTCGTCACGCGACCCGGGCTCGAGTCGGTTCCCGTCCTCCCGCTCCGGCAGGTGCAGACGGGGGACACGCGCCGCGGCGTCTCGCGCGCGTCGGCCTACCGCTACCCGGCGGCCGCGTTCGGCCCCGCTCCGAGCTACTTCGGCGCGCCGGTGAACGAGGACGGAGCCGAGAAGCTCTACCGGATCCGGATCGACGAGCCCGCGGTCAACGTCGGCGCTGCGATCATCGCCTCATCGGCGGGCTCGCTCGTGCATCCGTGGCTGCTCGGCTCGCGGGACGAGAACGACGTGCAGGGATACGCCGGCACGCCCGTCAACGTCAACAATCTGACGATCGACTACCCGCTCGACGTCGGCGCTGCCGCGACGATCTTCCCGCGCACGAAGGCGTACTACGTCGCAGTCGACTCGGGCCGTGACGAGTTCACCGGCCGGCGGCTCGGCGGCTCCTATGTGCTCAATGCGTGGATCGACGACGTGCAACCGCCCCAGCTCGGCCTGATCACCTCGCGCGTCTCGGCGGGCCGACCGACGCTGGCGCTGCGCGTGCTCGACCTCGGCTCGGGCGTCGACCCGTACTCGCTCACGATCGGCTACGGCCAGGCGCTCGTGGGAGCAGCCGCCTACGACCCGGGCACCGGAGTCGCGCTCTTCCCGCTGCCGGGCGACGCGCCGCGGCTGCGCCTCGGCAGGCGGACGCTGTCCGCGTCGGCAGCCGACTTCCAGGAGGCGAAGAACGTCGACTCGGTCGGCGATGAGCTGCTCCCGAACACGGCGTTCGCCTCGGGCCGGATCCGGGTCGTCAACCGCCCGACCGTGACCTGGCTGGGGCCGGAGCGGAACGAGTGCGCGACCGCGCGCACGCCGCTCCTCGCGCTCGCCGGCTCGACGGCGCAGATCCGCTCGGTCCGCTACTACCTGGGCCGGAAGCTGCTCGCAACCGACCGGCGCGGCCCGGAGGGCCTCTTCACGGCGACGTGGCGCAGAGGCGCGGCGGCGAAGGGGAAGCACGTGCTGCGCGCGATCGTCACCGACGTGCGGGGTCGCAAGGCCGAGGCGCAGCGCGTCGTGCGGGTCTGCAGATAGAGCTCGCTGCGTGAAGGTGGCGGTCGTCACCGGCGCCTCGAGCGGGATCGGCGCGGCGACGGCGCGAGAGCTGGCCCGGCGGGGCTGGCAGTGCGTGCTCGTCGCCCGCCGGCAGGAGCGGCTCGAGCCGCTCGCGGCGGAGCTCGGCGGCGAGTTCGAGCTCTGCGACGTCTCCGACCGCGCCGAGGTCGACCGCGCGGCCGCGGCGATCCTCGAGCGCCACCCGCGGATCGACCTGCTCGTCTGCAATGCGGGCATCCCCGGACGAGCCGACTTCCTCACGCTCGAGCCGGAACGGATCGAGGCCGTCCTGCGGACGAACTACCTCGGCGGCGTCTGGTGTGTCCGTGCCTTCGAGCCGGGCTTGCAGCCGGGTTCGCACGTCGTCAACGTCGTCTCGGTCGCCGGCACGGTCTCGTTCGCGCCTGCAGGCCCGTACGCGGCGTCCAAGCACGCTCAGCTCGCGTTCTCCCGCTCGCTCACCGGCCTGCTCGGGCCGCGCGGCGTCCGCGTGCACACGATCCTGCCGGGCTTCGTCGAGACGGAGGGCTTCCCGCAGCAGTCTGCTCTGCGGAGCCGCTTCTTCCGCCGTGCCGTGGTCGGCCCGGAGCTCGTCGCGAAGCGGCTGGTCGACGCGGTCGAGTCCGGCAAGCGCGAGCTCTTCGTGCCGCGGTGGTACCGCATCTTCGCGATCGCGCAGACGCTCTTCCCCGGCCTCGTGGCACGACTCGTCGCGCGCTCCGGCTACCGCCGTCCCCGACGCCTCCTAGCCGTCGACGACGGTGCGCTGCGCGCGGGCGGCGTCGCGGCGGATGCCGGTCGCGATCTCGTAGCCGATCGTGCCCGCGACGCGTGCGTGCGCCTCGGCCAGGACGCCGTCGCCGAGCAGCGTCACCGGCGTCCCCACCGGGAGCTCGCGGTCGAGCTCGACCGCGAACGCGTCCATCGAGATCGTGCCGACCACGCGTCGCAGCTCGCCGGCGACGCGCACCTCGGTCCCGGTCAGGTCGCGCCGGAACCCGTCCGCATAGCCGACCGGGACGACACCGATCCAGGTAGGCCGGTCGGCGACGAAGCGGCGTCCGTATCCCGTCGACTCGCCGGCCTGCAGCTGCCGCACTTGCGCGAGGTGCGACTCCCAGCGCAGGGCCGGCTCGAGCCCATCCTCGGCCGGATCGGTGCCGAAGGGCGAGATGCCGTAGAGGGCGATCCCACAGCGCGCCGCGTCGAGACGGGCGGCCGGGACGCGAAGAGCGGCGGCGCTGTTCGCGATGTGACGGGTCAGGTGGGCATGCGGCTCCGTCGCGGCGAGAAAGCGCTGCAACTGCTCGTCCGTGAAGGCGGCGTCGACGTCGGCGGACGCGAAGTGGCTCATCAACCCCACGACGTCGCGCCCGGGCGCCGGCAGCTCCGCGAGACCCCAGCGGCCCATGCCGGTGTCGAGCTTCAGGTGGACAGCGCACGCCCTCCGGCACCGGACCCTCCGAGACGACGAGCTCGAGCCCCGCCTCACGCGCCGCGGCGACCTCGCCGCTCGCCGCCGGGCCCATGACAAGGATCCGCGTGTCGCCGAGCCCCCGCCTCAGCGCGAGGCCTTCGGGGACGGTCGCGACGCAGAGCGCGGTCGCTCCCGCCTCGAGCGCGGCGCGACCGACGTCCACCGCGCCGTGGCCGTAGCCGTCCGCCTTCACGACGGCCCACAGCTCGGCCCCGTCGAGCGCGCGCAGGAGCGTCCGAGCGTTGTGGCGAATCGCACCGAGGTCGAGCGTGAGCTCGGAGCGGGACATCAGGCGAGGGCGGCGGGGATCGCCGAGACGATGTCTCCTGCGGTCAAGCCGACTTGGCGGCCGAAGCCGCGGGCGGCGAGCCCGTGCGCGGTCGCTGCGGCGGCCGCCGCGAACCGCGGCTCGACGCCCTTCGCGAGGAAGGCGGCGACGATCCCAGTGAGTACGTCTCCCGTTCCCGCGGTCGCGAGGCCGGGCGCGTCGGTGACGCACACGAGCGTCGCTTCCCCCGGCGCGGCGACGATCGTGTCTGCGCCCTTGAGCAGGCAGACGGCGCCGAATCGATCCGCCCCGCGCCTGGCCGCGTCGAGGCGGTGCGTGTTCACCCACTTCGAGTCCTCGCCGAGCAGCCGCCCCAGCTCGCCCGCATGGGGAGTGAGCACGGCGCGCGCCCCCCAGTCACCCGGCTCGAGCTCGTGCAGGCCGTCCGCGTCCAGCACGAGCGCGTGGTCGCCGAGCGTGAGCAGCTCGTCGCGCAGTCGCTTCGCCTCGGACGTCCGGCCGAGACCGGGGCCGATCGCGAGCGCGCGTGCCTTGCCGGCGGCGTCGAACGCGCCCGCCCAGGTCACCTTCACGGGCTCGAGCAGCCTCGTCTCGACGACGGGCAGCGATGCCTCCGGCACCGCGACGGCGACGTAGCCCGCATCGGCGCGGAAGGCGGCGGCCGCGGCCAGGCAGACCGCTCCGGTGAGACCGGGCGCGCCGCCGACGACGAGCACCGCGCCGGCGCTGTACTTGTTGTCCTCAGGCCGCTTCCGGGGGACGAGCGAGAGGATCTCGCGGGTCACGAGCCGCAGCTCGGTCGGCGAGTGCTCGAGCCCGATGTCGGCGACGACGATCTCGCCGACGTGGAAGAGCCCGGGCGCGATCGCGAGACCGGCCTTCAAGCCGTGGAACGTGACGGTGAGCTCGGCGCGCACCGCCGCCCCGGCGACCTCACCCGTGGACGCGTCGACGCCCGACGGCACGTCGACCGAGACCACCGGCGCCGACGCAGCGTTGATCCGTTCGATCGTGGCCGCCGCTTCCTCGCGCGGCTCGCCGCGGAAGCCCGTCCCGAAGAGCGCGTCGACGATCACGTCGGCCTGCTCGACGGCGGTCGTCTCGACCGCATCCCGGCCCTCCTCCCGCAGGATCCGCGCGGCGATCCGGCCGTCGCCTCCGTTCGCGCCGCCACCGCAGACGACGGCGATCCGGCGCGCGTCGGCGTAGCGCTGCAGCACCTCGCGCGCGACCGCCGCCCCGGCGCGCTCCATCAGCACGTCGACGTCGTGCCCCTCCTCGGCGGCCTTCATCTCGGCCGCGGTGTAAAGCGGATCAAGCATCGGTGACGACGGCGACCGCGGAGGCGAGCTCGCGCGAGTGCGTCATCGAGAGGTCGATCGCACCCGCTCCGACCCTCTCCGCCCAGGCCGCCACGCGCCCCGAGAGCCGTACCGACGGCTTCGGGCGCCCGGCGATCTCGATCTCCTTCCACGCGAAGGCGCGTGCGACGCCGAACCCGAGCGCCTTGCCGACGGCCTCCTTGCCGGCGAAACGGCCCGCGTAGCTCTCGGCCGGATTCTTGCGCGAGTCGCAGTACGCCTGCTCGGCGGGCGTGAAGCAACGGTCGCGAAAGCCCGCGTAGCGGTCGAGGGAGCGGCGCACGCGCTCGATCTCGATCAGGTCGACTCCCACCCTCGTCACAGAGAGCGGTCGATCCAGTCGGGCACGTGCGCGATCGAGCTGAGCACAGCGTCCGGGATCGTCGACGAGCGCTCGAGCGTCTCCGGGCGGAACTTCCCTGTGCGGAGGAGCAGCGTCTTCATGCCGAAGAGCTGCGCTCCCCGGACGTCCTGCTCGAGATCGTCGGTCACCATCCAGGTCAGCTCAGGCTCGGCGTCGAGCGCGGCGAGCGCGGCGGCGAAGCACGCGGCACTCGGCTTGCCGACGACCGTCGCCTCGACCCCCGTCGCGTACTCGAGCGCCGCCACGAACGCACCTCCGTCGAGCATCGGCCCGCGGGCCGTCTGCCACCACGGGTTCTTGTGCAGGCAGAAGAGGTCGGCGCCGGCCTGGATCTCCGTGAACGCGCGGGCGAGGTTCATGTGGCTGAAGACCTGATTCGTCTCCGTGGTCTCGTCGCAGCCGCCGAGCAGGACCGCGTCGGCGCCCTCGCCGACGAGGTCGATCTCGGCCAGATCGGGCACGATCGCGGACATGACGAGCGCATAGACACGACGGCCTCCCAGCTGCTGCGCCGCTGCGACCGGCGTCGTCTGGAGCTCGTCGTCGTCGAGACCGAACCCCATCGCGCGGAGCTCCTCCGCGAGCGCGGCCCGCGAGCGCGACGAGTTGTTCGTGACGAAGCGGAGCCGGTGTCCGTCCACACGCAGCCGGGCCACCGCCTCGACCGCGCCCGGGATCGGCTCGCCGGAGACATGGAGGACGCCGTCGACGTCGAGCAGAATGGCGGCCATGCCGGAGGAGTCTATTCGGGTGACGCGCTCGGTCGTGCTCCCGCTCGCAGAGGTGGAGCTTCGCTTCTCGCGCTCGAGCGGGCCCGGCGGACAGCACGCCAACACGGCCGAGACGCGGGTCGAGGCGGTGCTGGACGTCGAGGCCACCACGGCGCTGACGGAGCGCCAGAGACGGCGCGTGCTCGCGAAGGCGGGCAGAACGCTCCGCGCGGTGGCGCAGGACGAGCGGAGCCAGTCGCGCAACCGCGAGCTCGCCGTCCAGCGGCTCGTCGAGCAGCTGCGCGAGGCGCTGAAGGTGGAGCGGCGGCGCGTCCCGACGAAGCCGACGCAGGCCTCGCGCGAGCGCCGGCTGGAAGCGAAGAAGCGGCGCTCGAAGACGAAGAAGCTCCGCCGCGCGCCCGCCGAGTAGCCGGTCTGCGCGCCGGTAGCATCGGCTCGGAGTGGTGGACGTGCCGGCAAGTGCCGCGTGGCGTCATCTCGACGCTCGCGTCGGCTTCGAGGTCGTCTTCCTGCGCCGAGAGCCGAACGGCTTCCGCCTCGAGGGCCACTCGACGGGGGTCGAGGACGCTGTGGCCTGGGGCGTCCGCTACGTCATCACGGTCGACCCGCGCTGGCGAACGACCTCGGCTCACGTCGTCGAGCTGTCCGAGCGGGGGACGCGCGAGGTGCGGCTCGAGGCGGACGGAAGCGGCGGGTGGCGAGTAGACGGCGAGGCTGCACCACAGGTCGACGGCTGCCCGGACATCGATCTCGAGGCATCCGCCCTCACCAACGCCTTCCCCGTGAATCGCCTCGGGCTCGAGGTGGGACAGCGGGCCGACGCTCCGGCCGCCTACGTCCGCACGCCGGGGCTGAACGTCGAGCGGCTGGACCAGAGCTACGCCCGCTTGCCCGACGAGGGCCCGCGCGCCCGCTACGACTACGAGTCGCCCTCGGTCGACTTCCGAGCGGAGCTCGTCTACGACGAGTTCGGCCTCGTGCTCGACTACCCGGGCATCGCCCTGCGAGCCGCTTAACAGCAGGCGTACACTCGCCGCGTGGACGTCCTCCGGCTCGCGAGCCTGCTCGAGGAGCTTCCGCCCGACCGGACCCGGTTGCTGGACAACCTCGGGCGGATCCGGCGCGAGGTCGGGCCGATCACCCCCGAGCTCTCCGACGCGCTCGCCGACCGCATGAACCTCCGCCGCGGCGACGTCCACGAGGTCGTCTCCTTCTACTCCTTCCTGCAGGTGCCGGTGGACGCCGTCCGGGTCTGCACGGGACCCGTCTGCGACTGCGCCGGCGCACGTGAGCTGCTCACAGACGGGGCGATCGAGGTGCCCTGCCTCGGGCACTGCGAGCTCGCCCCGGTCGTGCTGCACGGCGACGACGTCGCCGGCGGCGTCACGCACAGGACGAACGGCTTCCTGCTCGAGCCGGACGACGTGCGGGAGCCGCCGGAGTTGACCCAGGACGACGTGCTCGAACGGCTCGAGGCGTCGGGCCTCCAGGGCATGGGCGGCGCCGGGTTTCCGACGTGGCGGAAGTGGGACGCGGTCCGCCGAGAGCCGGGGCCGCGCGTCGTGATCGTGAACGCGGACGAGGGCGAGCCGGGGACGATCAAGGACCGCTACGTGATGGAGTTGCGCCCGCAGCTGCTCCTCGAGGGCCTCGTCGCGGCGATGCGCTTCTGCGAGACGGACGAGGCGTACATCTACCTGCGCGAGGAGTACGCAGGCGCCCGCGCGAGCCTGCGCGAGGCGATCGCAGCCCGCGACCTTCCGGTCGAGCTCGTCATCGGCGCGGGCGCCTACATCTGCGGCGAGGAGACGGCGATGCTCGAGTCGATGGAGGGCCGGCGCGGGATGCCGAGGCTCCGCCCCCCGTTTCCGGCGCAGGTCGGCTACCTCGGCCGGCCGACGCTGATCAACAACGTCGAGACGCTCGCGCACGTCGCGCTGATCCTCCGCGGCGGCTGGCAGCCGGTCCGGCTCTGGTCGGTCACGGGCGCCGTCGCGAAGCCCGGCTGCTACGAGGCGCCGCTCGACGTCACGCTCCGCGGGCTGATCGACGACTACGCGGGCGGGCTGACCGCCGAGCCGAGCGCGATCGTTCCCGGCGGCGCCGCGAGCGGCATCCTGCCCCCGGACGCGCTCGATACGCCGCTGACGCGGGAAGCGCTCGCCGAGTGGGGCTGCGGCGTCGGCTCGGCCGCCGTCCAGGTCTTTCCGAGCGCGTACTCACCGCGCCGCCTCCTCGCCGAGACGATGCGCTTCTTCGCCGAGGAGTCGTGCCAGAAGTGCACGCCGTGCCGGATCGGCAACCGCGCGCTGCACGCGGTCTTTGCGGGCGAGCGCGAGCTCGCGCCCGAGCAGCGCGAGGAGTGGCTGGACGCCATGGTGCTGACCTCGATCTGCGGCCTCGGCCAGGCGGCGCCGATTCCCGTCCGGACTGCCCTCCGGCACTGGCCCGAGCTCTTCGAGGCGCCGGCCGCATGAGCGCCGACCTGATGCGGCTCCTGTCGGGCTTCCGGTCCTCGCAGGCGATCCACGTCGCCGCAAGCCTCGGGATCCCGGACCTGCTCGCCGACGGGCCGCGGCAGAGCGGCGACCTCGCGCGGGAAGCCGGCGCCGACCCCGACGCGCTCTACCGGCTCCTCCGCGCCCTGGCTGCGATCGGCGTCCTCGCAGAGGACGACGAGCGCGGCTTCGCGCTGACACCGCACGGCGAGACCCTGCGCAGCGACGTGCCCGGCTCGCTGCACGGCTGGGCGCTTCTGATCGGCCGGCCGCATGTCTGGCAGTCCTGGGGCAACCTGGAGCACAGCATCCGCACGGGCGAGAACTCGTTCCGCGCGCTCCACGGCACCGACGTCTGGGAATGGCGGGCCGAGCGACCGGAGGAGCGCGCGATCTTCGACGGCGCCATGAGATCCCTGACCGGGGCGTCCAACGACGCGATTCTCGAGGCGTACGACTTCGGGGGCTTCGACACGATCGTCGACGTCGCCGGCGGCAGCGGCGCCCTTCTCGCCGCGATCCTGGGCGCCCACCCGCACGCGCGCGGCGTGCTCTTCGACCAGCAGCAGGTGGTCGACGCCGCAGCCCCGGTCCTTGCGGCCGTCGCCGACCGGGTCGACATCGTGGCCGGCAGCTTCTTCGACGCCGTACCGCCCGGCGGTGACGCCTACATCCTCAAGTCGATCGTCCACGACTGGGAGGACGAGCAGGCGATCGAGATCCTCCGGGTCTGCAGAGCCGCGATGTCGCCGGAGGCGACGCTGCTCGTGATCGAACGGATCCTCGCTCCGCCGAACGAAGGCGCCGATGGGAAGTTCTCCGACCTGAACATGCTCGTCATGCCCGGGGGCCGGGAGCGCACCGAGGGCGAGTTCGCGGCACTCTTCGAGCGGGCCGGGCTCCGCCTCGCGCAGACGGTGCCGACCGCTGCAGGGCTCACTGTGATCGAGGCCATAGGATCGGAGCCATGATCGAGTTCACGCTCGACGGCCGAACTGCGACGGCGGGCGAGGGCGAGCTGCTCGTCCACGCGGCGGCGCGGAACGGCGTCTTCATCCCGACCCTCTGCCACGACGACAAGCTCGAGCCGTACGGCGGTTGCCGGATGTGCGTCGTAGGCGTCGAGGGAGCGCCGCGGCCCCTGCCGGCCTGCGCGACGCGCGTCGCCGAGGGGATGGTCGTCTCCACCAACTCGAACGTGCCGCAACTCCGGAGGACGCTGACCGAGATGCTCCTCGCAGAGCACTTGAACCCCGATCCCGGCGGGCGGCCGAACGAGCTCACCGACCTCGCCGCCGAGCTGGACGCGGAGGCGCCATTTCTGCTCCCCGACGCGAAGCGCGAGCCGTACGCCGACCGGAACCGGCTGATGGGCTACGAGCCGGACACGTGCATCCTCTGCAACCGCTGCGTCCGCTACACGCAGGAAGTGATGCAGTGCTCGGCGCTCTCGCTCGAGGGCCGCGGGCCGGAGGCGCGGATCGTCCCCACCTGGAGCCGCTCCTGGCTCGACACCGAGTGCGAGCTCTGCGGCGGCTGCCTGCAGACGTGCCCGACCGGCGCGATCTACGAGAAGTTCCTCGAGGGTGCGGGGGTCGAGGAGCGCGCCCTCGAGCAGGTGAAGACGACCTGCACGTTCTGCGGCGTGGGCTGCCAGCTCGACCTCAACGTCGACCCCGAGACGAAGCGGATCGTGAAGGTGACTTCGAAGCCGGAGTACGTCTCGAACGAGGGCAACCTCTGCGTCAAGGGACGCTTCGCCTTCAACTTCGTCCACCATCCGGACCGCCTGACCGAGCCGCTGGTCCGAGGCGAGGACGGGGAGCTGCACGAGACGACGTGGGAGCACGCGCTCCAGGTCGCCGCCGACGGGCTCAAGGGGGTGATTGAGCGCCATTCCCCGCAGCACGTGGGGGTGCTCAGCTCGGCCCGGCTGACGAACGAGGAGAACTACCTGATCCAGAAGCTCGCCCGGACGGGCCTGCAGACCCACTCCGTCCACTCGTGCGAGGCCACCTGACACGCTCCGACCCTCTACGGCCTGGTCAGGTCGTTCGGCAGAGGCGCCTCCACCAACTCGATCCCCGAGATCGAGAACGCCCGCTTCCTGCTCGTGATCGGCTCGAACACGACCGAGGCGCACCCGGTGCTCGCGCTCCGAATCAAGAAGGCCGTCCGGAAGGGCGCGACCCTTGTCGTCGCCGACCCGCGCGCGATCTGGCTGACGAAGCTCGCGAAGCGGCACCTGCAGCTCCGCCCCGGCTCCGACGTGTGGCTCCTGAACGCGCTCATGCACGTGATTCTCGAGGAGGGCCTCCAGGACGACGCCTACATCGAGGCCCACTGCGAGGACTTCGAGTCGGTGCGCGATGTCGTCGCCCGCTACACGCCCGAGGAGGCGGAGCGCGTCACCGGCGTCTCCGCCGAGGCGATCCGCGCCACTGCCCGCGAGTACGCGACCGAGCGGCACGCCGCGATCTTCTACACGCTCGGGATCACCGAGCACGCCTGCGGCGTCGACAACATCTGGTCGCTCGCGAACCTCGTCCTCATGACGGGGCATCTCGGCTACGAGTCGACCGGCCTGAACGCGCTCCGCGGCCAGAACAACGTCCAGGGGCTGAACGACTCCGGTGCGAACCCGCACTACTTCCCCGGCTACCAGCCGTGGGACGACCCGGAGGTTCGCGCGAAGTTCGCCGCCGCCTGGGGCGTCGACTTGCCCGAGCGGGCCGGCTATCGCCTCGACCAGATGATGTCCGGGCTTCACGACGGCCGGATCAAAGCGCTCTACCTGATCGGCGAGAACCCCGCCCAGACCGAGCCGAACGCACATCACGTCGAGGAAGGGCTCTCGAAGCTCGAGTTCGTCGTCGCGCAGGACCTCTTCCTGAACGAGACCTCGACGCGCCACGCCGACGTCGTCTTCCCGGCGTCGAGCTTTGCCGAGAAGGACGGCACCTTCACCAACACCGAACGGCGCATCAACCGCGTCCGCGCCGCCGTGCCGCTCCCCGGAAATGCGCGCGGGGACCGCGAGATCGTGGTCTCTCTGGCACGTGCCCTGGGCTGCGATTGGCCGGAGTACCCCGATGCGGAGTCCGTGTGGAACGAGCTCGCCGATCTCTGCCCGAACTGGGAGGGGGTCCGCTACGACCGGCTCGAGCAGGAAGGGCTTCAGTGGCCCTGCACCTCCCGCGACCACCCCGGCACGATGTTCCTGCACGAGGAGCACCCGTCGCGGCCGTCCGGGAAGGGCAAGTTCCATCCCGTCGAGTACCAGCCGCCGATCGAGGAGCCGGACGCCGAGTATCCGTTCGTGCTCACGACCGGCCGGACGCTCTACCACTACAACTCGGCGACGATGACGATGCGCGAGGACGGAATCACCGACAAACAGCTCGACCCCTTCGTCGAGCTCGCGCCCGAGGACGCCTCAGCGCTCGGCGTCACCGAGGGCGACCGGCTGCGGCTCGTCTCGCGGCGCGGCGACCTGGAGGCCCGCGTGCAGCTCTCCGACCGCCTCTACCCCGGCCTCGTCTGGATGGCGCTCCACTTCGCCGAGGCGCGGGTGAACTGGCTCACGCACGACGTCGGCGACTCCCTGATCGGCACGCCGGAGTACAAGGTGTCCGCCGTCCGGCTCGAACGTCTGGTTTGAAGTGCAATACAGCGATCGGCTCACCACGCCGGCACGTCGCGGAGTGCGAGTCGACCCAGCTCCTGCTCGGGCCGGACGACCCGGAGGGCGCGATCGCGACGACCGACCATCAGTCGGGCGGGCGCGGCCGTCTCGGACGGAGCTGGGTCGAGGCGCCCGGCACGTCGGTGCTCGTGTCCGTGTTGCTGCGGCCGCCGCCGGAGCTTCCCGCGCCGCAGCTCTCCCTCGTGGGCGGCCTGGCGGCGGCGCTCGCCGCGGAGCAGGCGCTCGAGCTCGCGGCTCAGATCAAGTGGCCGAACGACGTCATGGTCGACCGCCGCAAGGTCGCCGGCGTGCTCGCGGAGGCGCGCGACGGCGTCGTCGTCCTCGGCATCGGCGTCAACGTCAACCAGACGCGCGAGGAGCTACCGCGAGGACGCGAAGGTGCCGGCGGCGTCGCTGCGGACGGTCGACGGGCGCGTGCGCGATCGCGAGGAGCTGCTCGCGTCCGTGCTGGAGCGCCTGGACGGCTTCTATGCCTCCTGGCGCGACGGCGGCCTCGACGCGGTCTACGAGGACCTCGGCGCGCGCGACTTCCTCCGCGGGCGGCGGGTCGTCGTCGACGGGATCGGCGGCGTCGCGCAGATGATCACGCGCGACGGCCGGCTCGAGATCGAGACGACGTCAGGCCCGGTGCTCGTCCAGAGCGGTGAGGTCGTCTTCGAGCGCTGACAGCTCTGCGGCCGTGTTCACGTTCACGAGGAGTCGTGTGTCGGTCTCGATCACGCGGGTGTTGACGCCGCGGAGCGAGTAGTCGCCCGTGGCCACGCGTCGCTCGAGCTCCGGGAGGTCGCCTTTCGAGTAGGCGCCGGGCAGCGGGCCGGTCTGCGGGACCGCCTTCGCCACGCCGAGCTCGCGCAGCAGTTCGGCCGTGACGAGCGGGCAGTCGACCGGAAGGAAGACGGCGGTCTCAGTCGTCGCCGTCCGGAGACCCGCGATCACGCCCACGATCGGCGCGCGCGGCTCGCTCGGCTCCACGACGACGTCGAACGGCAGCTCGAGCTCGCCCTTGCCGACGGCGATCCGCCCGTCGCACGCCTCGCCGAGGATGCGCCAGGCCCGCTCGGCGAGCGTCTCGCCGCGCAGCGTCGCGAGCGCCTTCGGCGACCCGAACCGGCTCGATGCGCCGCCGAGTAGGAGGACGCCCGTGAGGCGGCCACCGTTCACGACGGCTTGTGTTGTTTCAACACAAGCAACCCAGCGCGCTCGGGCACCCCGCTCCCGATCGGAGTTGGCGCGGGGCGAGCGAAGGTTCGTGTTGTTCCAACACAAGCCCTCACGCCTCGACCCGCCACGGCTCCGTGTAGACGTTGAGCGAGCCGCTGCGGACGAAGCCGCAGAGCGTGATCCCGCGGTCGGCGGCGAGCTCGACCGCGAGCGAGGATGGCGCGCCGACGGCGACGAGGATCGGACAGCCCGCGACGGCGGTCTTCTGGACGAGCTCGAACGAAAGGCGGCCGCTGACGCAGAGAATCGACCGGGAGAGGGGCAGCAGCCCGTCGAGGAAGGCGCGCCCGACCACCTTGTCCATTGCGTTGTGACGGCCGACGTCCTCGTGCACGCAGAGCAGCTCCCCCCGGGCCGAGAAGAGCCCGGTCGCGTGCAGCCCCCCGGTCGCGGCGAAGGCCGCCTGAGCCTCGCGCAACCGCTCGGGCAGCTCCGCAACGAGCGACGCCGGCACGAGCAGGTCGCTCTCGACGCGAGCCGCCTCGACCGCCACCGCCTCCAGCGCCCCCTTGCCGCAGACGCCGCAGGACGAGGAGGTGTAGAAGTGCCGCTGCAGGCGGTCGAGGTCGACGTCCGGCGCCTCGAGCTCGACCGTGTTGGCGGCGAAGTCGTCCGGCACGCGGGCACGGATCGGGGAGAGCCCCTCCGCGATCGCGAAGCCGAGCGCAAGCTCCTCGTCGTGGCCGGGCGTTCGCATGGTCACGGCGACCGGAACGCCCCCAATCCGGAGCTCGAGCGGCTCCTCCACGGCGACGACGTCGCCGGCCTCGCCGCCGGGCACGCGAGTCACCCGCACCCGCGCCGTTGTGTGGGCCGGCGGCTGCACAAGGACATTTTGCGCAGGTTCGGGGATCTGCGGGAGCAGATCCGGGGACGCGCGGCTACTCGACCGTGACCGTCTTCGCGAGGTTGCGCGGCTGGTCGACGTTGAGACCCCGCAGCCGCGCGATCCGGTAGGCGAGCAGCTGCAGCGGGATGATCGCGAGCACCGCCTGCAGGAAATTCGGCGTCTTCGGCACGTAGATGACGTCGTCGGCGTGGTGCTGGATGTCCTCGTTGCCGTCGGTCGCGATTGCGATCACGTGGGCGCCGCGCGCACGCACCTCCTGGATGTTCGAGACGAGCTTGTCGTAGACGTGGATGTCCGTCGCGACGACGACGACGGGAGTGTCCTCGTCGAGAAGCGCGATCGGCCCGTGCTTCATCTCGCCGGCCGAGTACGCCTCGGTCGGGATGTAGCTGATCTCCTTCAGCTTCAGCGCCCCCTCGAGCGCGACCGGCAGGCCGATGTGACGGCCGAGGTAGAGGAAGAACGGCCGGTCGGAGAAGCGCTGTGCGATCTCCTCGATCGGATGATCGCCGTCGAAGAAACGGTCGATCCGCTTCGGCAGCGCGTAGACCTGGTCGAGGATGAACGAGAGCTCTCCGGGCGGCATCGTCTGGCGCACCTGCGCGAGCTTCAGCGCGACGAGGTAGAGCAGCGAGACCTGCGCCGTGAAGGTCTTCGAGGCCGCGACGCCGACCTCGAGCCCGCAGCGGGTGTAGAGGACCGAGTCGACCTCGCGGGTGATCTGCGAGCCCATCATGTTCGTGATCGCGACGGTGCGCGCTCCCTTCTCGCGGGCGAGCTTCATCGCCTCGATCGTGTCGCGCGTCTCGCCTGACTGCGAGATCCCGATCACGAGCGTGGCCTCGTCGATCACCGGGTTGCGGTAGATCCACTCGGAGGCGATGTCGGGCTCGACCGGGACGCGCGCCCACTCCTCGATCACGTACCGGCCGACGACGCCGGCGTGGTACGCGGTGCCGCAGGCGAGGATCACGATCCGGCGCAGCTCGCGCACCTCGTCCTCGGTCATGCCGAGGCCTTCGAGCACGAGCGTGCCGTGCCGGACGCGGTCGCCGATCGTCTCGGCGACAGCCTCCGACTGCTCGTAGATCTCCTTGAGCATGAACGTCTCGTAGCCGCCCTTCTCGGCACCCTCGTCGTCCCAGTCGAGCTCGAGCGGCTCGCGCTCGACGGCCGTCCCGTCGGGCCGCGTGAAGGTCGCGCCCGCCGGCGTGATCTCGACGATGTCGCCGTCGTCCGGGAACTGGACCAAGCGCGTCTCGCGCAGGAAGGCGGCGGCGTTCGAGGCGAGGAACATCTCCCCCTCGCCGATCCCGACCACGAGCGGCGTCTGGTGGCGGGCCGCCACCAGCACGTCCGGGTGGTCGTGGTGGATGACGACGAAGGTGAAGTGGCCTTCGAGATCCCCGTAGGTGCGCCGGACCGCCTCGGCGAGATCGCCCTCGTAATGGCGCTCGATCAGATGCGTGACCGTCTCCGCGTCCGTCTCGGAGGAGAAGACATGGCCCTCGGCCATGAGACCCTCGCGCAGCTCGCGGTAGTTCTCGACGATCCCGTTCAGGACGATCGAGAGCTTCGAGCCGTCGCAGCCGGCGAGGGGGTGCGCGTTCGCCTCGGTGACGCCGCCATGTGTCGCCCAGCGGGTGTGGCCGAGGCCATGCGTGGCGTGCGAACCGTTCGGGCCCGCCGCTTCCTTCAGGTTCTGCAGGTTGCCGACCGCGCGGACATAGTCGAGGCCGCTCTCCTCACGGAGTGCG
The DNA here is from genome assembly GCA_963802765.1 of uncultured Gaiellaceae bacterium. Lineage (GTDB taxonomy): Bacteria > Actinomycetota > Thermoleophilia > Gaiellales > Gaiellaceae > Gaiellasilicea. The sequence goes on along the minus strand of CAWDJZ010000007.1, from coordinate 197,492 downwards.
ATGCCGGCCGAGTCGTAGCCGCGGTACTCCAGCCGCTCGAGGCCGTGGAGCAGGAGCTCCTTGCATTCCCTGGGCCCGACGTATCCGATGATCCCGCACATCCAAGCCCCCTTTTCACCGCCGACCGCAAACGATTCCGAGAACGACAAGAGCCCGGCACCGGTTTTCCTGGAAAACCGTCCCGCTGCGTCGCGGGTCAGCCGAGCTCCCCCTGGACGAGGGAGGCGATCCTACCACAGAGATCGCGCGCTTCATGCTCCGTTTCTGCCTCTCCGAGAACCCTAATCAAAGGTTCAGTGCCCGAGGCTCGCACGAGCACGCGCGCTTTGCCGTTCAGCGCGGTGTTCAGGCGTTCCGCCTCCGCGAGCGCAGCCGCCGGCACGTCGCCGCCACCGACGCGAACGTTTTCCAGCACCTGCGCGTACCGCGGCATCACGGCCGCCGCCTCGGCGAGCGTCGTCCCCCGGATCGCGTCGCAGAGGAGCAGCGCCGCCGCGAGGCCGTCGCCGGTGACGTGGTCGCGCAGGCAGATCACGTGGCCGGACTGCTCGCCGCCGAGGATCGCCCCTTCGCGCCGCAGCGCTTCGAGCACGTAGCGGTCGCCGACGGCGGTCGTGAGCACGCGAACGCCGCGCTCCGCCATCAGCCGGTGGAAGCCGAGGTTCGTCATCACCGTCACCGCGACGACGTCGACGTCGAGGTGAAGCGCGAGGATCGCGAGGATCTGGTCGCCGTCGACAGTCTCGCCGTCGGCGTCGACTGCGAGCATGCGGTCGCCGTCGCCGTCGAAGGCAACGCCGAGATCGGCGCCGACCTCGCGGACCTTGCTGCTCACCGCGGCCAGATCCGTCGCGCCGCACCCCTCGTTGATGTTCGTCCCGTCGGGGTCGTTCCCGATCGTGTTCACGACGGCGCCGAGCCGCTCGAATGCCTCCGGTGCGATCCCCGAGTACGCCCCGTTCGCACAGTCGACGACGATCTTCAGGCCGGAGAGATCGCTGCCGAACCGCTCGAGGATGTGCTCGAGGTAGCTGTCGGTGGCAACGTCGACGCGGTCGATCTTGCCGCCGCCACCGCTCTGGGCGCTTCGAGCAGCGCCTCGATCTCCTCCTCTGACGTCGTCCGTCAGCTTGTTCCCGTCGCGGTCGAAGAACTTGACCCCGTTGTACGCGGGCGGGTTGTGGGAAGCGGAGATGACGACGCCGAGGTCGAGCGCGAGCAGGGCGACCGCCGGTGTCGGCAACACGCCCGCGAGCACGGCGTTCCCGCCGGCGGCGACGACGCCGCGCGCGAATGCCTCCTCCAGCTCGGGGCCGGAGCCGCGCGTGTCGCGGCCGACGAAGACGCGGCCGCGGCCGGACCACAGCGTCGCCGCCTTGCCGAGCCGCTCGACGAGCTCGACGGTCAGCCCCTCGCCGACGATGCCACGCACCCCGTCGGTGCCGAAATAGCGCCTCACGGCGCGGGCTAGCGCTTCGAGAACTGGGGCGCCTTGCGCGCCTTGTGCAGCCCGGCCTTCTTGCGCTCGACCTGGCGGGCGTCGCGCGTGAGGAAGCCCTCGCGCTTCAGCGCGATGCGCAGGTCGGGGTCCGCCTCGACGAGCGCGCGGGCGATCCCGTGCCGAACCGCTCCTGCCTGGCCGGACGGTCCGCCGCCGTGGACGCGCACGCGGATGTCGAACGTTCCCTCGACGCCGGCCGTCTTCAGCGGCGCGAGCGCCGCCGCACGGTGAGTCATGCGGGGAAAGTAGTCCTCGAGCGTGCGGCCGTTGAACCAGGTCTTGCCGTCGCCGGGACGAAGGATCACGCGGGCGACCGAGGTCTTCCGCTTGCCGGTGCCCATGTACTGAGCTTGCTCTGCCACTACGAGACCTCCAGTGTCTTCGGGCGCCTGCGCCTCGTGCGGGTGGCGATGGCCCGGCGTAGATCTTCAGCTTCGTGATCTGCTGGCGCGCGAGCCGGTTGCGCGGAAGCATCCCCTTGACCGCCTTGCGCAGCACTTCCGTCGGTCGCCGCTCGAGCTGCTCACGCAGCGTCCGCGAGCGCAGCCCGCCGGGGTAGCCCGAGTGTCGGTGATACATCTTCTGGTCGAGCTTCTGGCCGGTGACCGCGATCTTCTCGGCGTTGACGACGATCACGAAGTCGCCCGTGTCGACGTGCGGCGTGTAGGCCGGCTTGTTCTTGCCCCGCAGCGTGTCGGCGATCTGGGTCGCGAGACGGCCGAGGGTCTTGCCGTCGGCGTCGACGACGTACCACTCGCGTGCGATCTCGCCCGGCTTTGCGCTGTAGGTCTTCATTTCACAGAAAGAGGGCGCACATCGGGTGCGCCGGCGGCGGATCGTAGCAGAATCCAGGCCGCCGGAAGGACGACGAAAGCCGTCGCGGAGAGCGCGAGCGCCTCGACGCCGACCTCGCTGTAGAGGACGCCGCCGAGCAGCACGAGCGCCGCGCCGGTGAAGCTCGACAGCTGGTCGGTGAGCCCGATCAGCTTGCCCCGCTCGGCCGGGAGCGCGCGGTCGGCGAGCTCCGTCACCGCGGCGACGTAGGAGACGTTCCAGCCGAGGCCGAGCAGGAAGAGCGAGGCGGAGACCCAGAGAACGCTCTCGAACCAGGCGAGGGCAAGCGTGGAAGCGCCCATCAGCAGCAGTCCCGCGACCTGGCCCGGACGCCGCCCGACCGCGTCCACGATCTGGCCGACCACGAGCACGAGCGCGTACATGCCGACGATGTGGAGGCTGATCACGGTGAACACGTCGGACTGGTGGTGGCCGTGGTCGATCACCAGGTAGCCGGTCAGGTTCATCACCGAGACCATGCAGGCGAAGCTGGCGATCGCCGCGACAAGCGCCGTCAGCACACCAGGGCGGCGGACGATCTCGCGGAGCGGCGCGGCCTCCTCCTCGGTGCCGCCGGCATCGAAGTGGAGCTTCTGGGCGATCGTGCGCGGGTCCGGGCGGATGCAGAGGACGAGCACGAGGCCGATCACCATGATCCCGGCGGCGGCGATCCACGGCAGCACGAGCGCCTCCAAGTCGAGCTCCTTGCCCGCGAACAGCGGCCGGAAGACGAGCGGGCCGAGCGCCGCGCCGAAGAGCGCGCCGAAGAGGACGTACGAGATCCCACGCGCGCGACGCGCGGGCGGATACATGTCGGCTGCCGCCGCCCTCGAGAGCAGGATCGTCCCCTGCGCGATCCCGACGAGTGCGAAACCGGCGATCACGAGCGAAGCAGAGTCGACCTCGCACCCGAGTGCCGTCGTCAGGCAGCCGCCGATCCCGGCGAGGCAGCCGCCCGCGAGCACCGGGATCCTGCCGTAGCGGTCCATCAGCCGGCCGGCGGGAAGCGCGGCCAGCGCTCCGGCGGTGAGGAAGATGGCCGGCCCGAGGCCGAGAATCCCCTCGATGTCGGTGACGAGCACGAGCGTCACGGTCCCGACCGCGACGGCGAGCTGGACCATGCCGGAGAGCGATGTCAGCGTCGCCGCGAGCAGGATCGTGTTGCGCCGGATCGGGAACTGCTCCATCGCCGCAGCCTACGCCAGCGCCGCGCGGAGACCTGCGCGGAAGGCGGACGCACCGCCGTGGGACGGATGGCGCACGTAGCGGCCGCCGAGCCTGGCGTGCGCGAGCCGGCCGACCGGAAGCACGCGCCGCCCTCGCGCGAGCTCGGCGAGAAAGGGCTCGCCCGCCTCGACCTCGAGCCTCGTCGGCCGCCGGTTCGAGGTCGCCGTGCCCGGATGGGTCGGGACGACGTTCCAGAGCAGGACGTCCTCCTCGATCCCCAGCGCCGCGAGCGTCGCGTGGACGATCGTCGCCGTCGCCTCGGCCGGGCCGGCCCCGGTGAGCTGGCGCTCCGAGGTGAGCGGGATGCCCGACACGCGCGTGCCGCGGTAGCCGGGAGCCTCGGCGACGAGCAGCAGCGACGCCCCGGCCTTCGCGTCCACATACGCCGCGAGCCGGTCGCGCAGGAGCGGCGAGCCGGTGTACTGGTTGAAGGTCGCGCCGATCCGCGCCGCTGCGAGCCGCTCGACGAAGCCCGTCTCCATCGCCGCCGTGTGAACGGCCAGGAAGCGGGCGGGCATTGGTGGAACGGGCACTGTCTAGGTTGCGTGCAACGCCGCCGCGTCGTCGTCCAGGGTCACGTGCAGGGTGTCTTCTTCCGCGAGACAATGCGGCGACGTGCCCTCGCGGGTGACGTTGCAGGCTGGGTGCGTAACCGGCCGGACGGGCGCGTCGAGGCGGTCTTCGAGGGCGAGCGCGACGCGGTCGAGCGGCTCGTGGCGTTCGCGCGCGAGGGCCCGCGCGGGGCGCGCGTCGACTGGGTCGACATCGCGAACGAGGAGCCCGAGGGCCTCGACGGCTTCCAGGTGCGCTAGCCGCTCGGAAGCTCGAGCACGCGCCGCAGCGAGCGGACGGCCTGCCCGATCCGCTGCTCGTTCTCGACCAGGGCGAAGCGGACGTGGCCGTCGCCGTCGGGGCCGAACCCGATGCCCGGGCTGACGGCAACGTGCGCGCGGCGCGCGAGGAGCTCCGCGAATGCGAGCGAGCCCTGCTCGCGGTAGGGCTCTGGGATCGGCGCCCACACGAACATCGTCCCCCGCGGCTTCGGAAACCGCCAGCCCGCCCGCTGGAGGCCATTGCAGAGGGCGTCGCGCCGGGACTCGTAGATGCGGCGGACCTCGAGCGGGTGGTCGGGCCGCTCGTTCATGGTCACGATCGCCGCGATCTGGATCGGCTGGAACGTGCCGTAGTCGAGGTACGACTTCAGGCGCGTCAGCGCCCCGACGACGTCGGCGTTGCCGACAAGGAAGCCGACCCGCCAGCCGGCCATCGAGAACGACTTCGTCAGCGTGTACAGCTCGACGCAGCACTCCTTCGCGCCCTCGACCTGGAGGATCGACGGCGGCTCGTGCCCGTCGAAGGCGAGGTCGGCGTATGCGAAGTCGTGGACGACGAGCATGCCGCGCTCGCGGGCGAAGGCGACCACCCGCTGCATGAAGTCCAGCTCGACGGTCGCGGTCGTCGGGTTATGGGGGAACGACAGGATCACGACGCGCGGACGCGGGCGCGCCCGTGCGTAGGCATCGGCGAGGTTGCCGAACAGGTCCTCGTCGGGGCCCATCGCCACCTGGGTGACGGCCGCGCCGGCGAAGATCGGCGCGTAGACGTGGATCGGATAGCTCGGGCTCGGCACGAGCGCGGCGTCGCCCGGCTGGAGCAGCACCCACATGAGGTGCGAGAGCCCCTCCTTCGCGCCGATCGTGTTGAGCACCTCGCGCTCCGGGTCGAGCTCGACGCCGAAGCGGCGCCGGTAGAGGTCGGCGGCGGCGAGGCGGAGCTTCGGGATCCCGCGGGAGGCGGAGTAACGGTGGTTGCGCGGCTTCTGCGCCGCCTCGATCAGCTTCTCGACGGCGAGCTCGGGCGACGGCAGGTCCGGGTTCCCGAAGCCGAGGTCGATCACGTCCTCGCCCTCGCGGCGAAGCGTCGCCGTCAGCTCGGCGATGTGCGCGAAGACGTACGGCGGCAGCGCGCCGACGCGCCTGAACTCCAACTCCTCACTCCCATTCGATCGTGGACGGCGGCTTCGAGCTGATGTCGAGCGCGACGCGGTTCACGCCCGGGATCTCGTTGATGATCCGGCTCGAGATCGTCTCGAGCAGGTCGTACGGCAGGCGGGCCCAGTCGGCCGTCATCGCATCCTCGGACGTCACCGCTCGGATGACGATCGGATAGGCGTACGTGCGCTCGTCGCCCTGCACGCCGACGGACTTGATCGCCGGCAGCACGGCGAAGCTCTGCCAGAGGTCGCGGTAGAGGCCGGCGCGGCGCACCTCCTCCTGCAGGATCGCGTCGGCGGCGCGGAGAATCTCGAGCCGCTCCCGCGTGACCTCGCCGATGATCCTGATCGCGAGGCCGGGGCCCGGGAACGGCTGCCGCCACACCATCCGCTCGGGCATCCCGAGCTCCTCACCGACGCGTCGCACCTCGTCCTTGAAGAGGAGGCGGAGGGGCTCGACCAGCTCCATCGCCATGTCCTCGGGCAGGCCGCCGACGTTGTGGTGCGACTTGATCTTGGCCGCGACGCCGTCGGTGCCGCCGGACTCGATCACGTCCGAATAGAGCGTGCCCTGGACGAGAAAGCGGACGTCGCCGAGCGTGCCCGCCTGCTCCTCGAAGACGCGGATGAACTCCTCGCCGATCAGCCGGCGCTTCTCCTCGGGCTCGTCGACGCCCCTCGAGCCGCGCGAGGAACCGGTCCTGTGCCTGCACGTGGACGAGCGGCACCTGGAAGTGGCCGCCGAACGTCTCCACGACCTGCTCGGCCTCGTTGGAGCGCATGAAGCCGTGGTCGACGAAGACGCAGGTGAGCTGGTCACCGACTGCCTTGTGCACGAGCAGCGCGGCAACGGCCGAGTCGACGCCGCCGGAGAGCGCACAGAGCACGCGGTCCGGCCCCACCTGGGCGCGGATTCGCTCCACCTGCTCCTCGATCACGGCGGCGGGCGTCCAGGCGGGCGGCGCGTCGGCGACCCCGAAGAGGAAGTTCTTGAGGACGTCCTGCCCGTACGGGGTGTGCCGCACCTCGGGGTGGAACTGGACGCCGTAGAGCCGCCGCTCGCGGTCCTCGAATGCCGCAATCGGCGTCGAGGGCGAGCCGGCGACCACCTCCGCGCCCGCCGGCGGCGCGGTGACGGAGTCGCGATGGCTCATCCAGACGGTCTGCTCGGGCGGCAGCCCTGCGAAGAGCGCCCCACTCCCGGCCGCCAGCGCGGTCTTGCCGAACTCCGAGACGCCGGTGCGGTCGACGGCGCCGCCGAGCTCGAGCGCCATCAGCTGCATGCCGTAGCAGATCCCGAGGGTGGGAATGCCGAGCTCGAACAGGCCAGGGTCGACCCTCGGTGCGTCGTCCGCGTACACCGATGCGGGGCCGCCGGACAAGATCAGCGCGAGCGGGTTGCGGGCGCGCACCTCGTCCGCGCCGAGCCGGTACGAGACGAGCTCGGAGTAGACGCGGGCCTCACGGACGCGCCGCGCGATCAGCTGCGAGTACTGCCCGCCGAGGTCGAGCACGAGCACCGGCCGCTCCTCCGCCGTCGAGGGGCTCGGTAGGGCTCCGGGGGCGATCCAGACCAAGCCGGGGGCCGCACTCGGCCGCGCCAAGGCTGTGCCTTGGCAAGGGCGAGGGTGTTCCGGCGCCGTTCTGGGCCGTCATCCGGGAGTGCGGTGACTGCCGAGATCTAGGGCCTCCGGTAGTTCGGCGATTCCTTCGTGATCGTGACGTCGTGCGGATGGCTCTCCCGGAGCCCGGCGCCGGTGATCCGCACGAAGCGCGAATCGAGCTTCAGCGCCTCGACCGTGGGTGCGCCGCAGTAGCCCATCGCCTGCCTGAGCCCGCCGACGAGCTGGTTGAGGATCTGCTGCACGGGCCCCTTGTAGGGGACGCGGCCCTCGATCCCCTCCGGCACGAGCTTGTCTACATCCTCGACGTCGCCCTGGAAGTAGCGGTCCTTCGAGAACGAGCGCGCCTTCATCGCGCCGAGCGAGCCCATGCCGCGGTACTCCTTGAAGCGCTCGCCCTGGACGAGGATCACGTCGCCCGGGCTCTCGTCCGTGCCCGCCAGCATCGAGCCGAGCATGACCGAGTCCGCCCCGGCCGCGAGCGCCTTCGCGATGTCGCCGGAGGAGGTCATGCCGCCGTCGGCGATCACCGGGACGCCGTGGCGGAGCCCGAGCTCGGCGCACTCGAAGACCGCGCTGACCTGGGGCACGCCGACGCCGGCGACCACGCGCGTCGTGCAGATCGAGCCCGGCCCGACGCCTACCTTGACCGCGTCGGCGCCGGCGTCGATCAAGGCCTCGGCCGCCTCCGCCGTCGCGATGTTGCCCGCGATCACCTGCACGTCCGACTCCGCCTTGAGGCGGCGCACCATCTCGACCACAGCGTTCGAGTGGCCGTGCGCGGTGTCGACGACGAGCACGTCGACCTCGGCGTCGACGAGCGCAGCCGCCCGCTCGGAGGCGTCCGTGCCGACGCCGACCGCCGCGCCGACCCGCAACCGCCCCTGCTCGTCCTTCGTCGCGAGCGGGAACTCGATCCGCTTCCGGATGTCCTTGACCGTGATCAGCCCGCGGAGCCGGCCGTCGGCGTCGACGACGGGCAGCTTCTCGATCTTGTTCCGGTGCAGAATCCGGCTCGCTTCGTCGAGCGTCGTGCCGATCGGCGCGGTGACGAGGTCGCGGGCAGTCATCAGGGTCGACACGGGCTGACTCGTGTTCGATTCGAACCGAAGGTCGCGGTTGGTCAGGATCCCGACCAGCACGCCGCTCTCGTCGGTGATCGGAACACCCGAGATCCGGTAGCGCTTCATCAGCGCGAGCGCGTCCGCGACGGAGTCGTCGGGACGCAGCGTGACGGGCTCGACGATCATCCCCGACTCGGAGCGCTTCACCTTGTCGACCTCGGCGACCTGGTCGGCGATCGAGAGGTTGCGGTGGAGGATTCCGATCCCGCCCTCCCGGGCGAGCGCGATCGCGAGTCTCGCCTCGGTGACCGTGTCCATCGCGGCGGAGACAATCGGGATCTCGAGCGCGATCGTGCGGGTCAGGCGCGTCGCCGTGCGCACGTCGTTCGGCAGCACGGACGACTCGGCCGGCACGAGCAGGACGTCGTCGAAGGTGAGGCCCTCACGGCCGAACTTCTCGTCGAACGACAGCTCCTGCCCTTCCAAGGACGACAGGGTAACACCCTGTCTGGACGGGTTATCCGACCGGAGCGAGCTCGGCGAGCTCGACGCCCGGGAGCAGGCGGCCCGCCTCGCGCGGGTCGAAGCGGCCTGCCCCGACCTCGAGCGTCGCCGCGGCTCCGGCGGCGACCGCGATCCGCAGCGCGTCCTCCGAAGACTTCCCTGCGATCCGAGCCGCGATGAACTGCGCGAGCAGCACGTCGCCGGCGCCGACCACCGAGACGGCCTCGAGGACCGGCGCCGTCGCCTTGTACCGCTTCACCTGTCGCTCCTCGCGGAAGAGCGCGTAGCACCCCGACTCGAGCGTGATGTGGACGTTGCGGGCGCCGAGCTCGGCGATCGTGTCGAGCGCCATCAGGTAGTCCTCCTCGTCCTCGAGCTCCTGCCCGACGACATGCTCGGCCTCGCGCTGGTTCGGCGAGACGAGGTACGGCTCTGCTTCGGTTCCGACGCGCAGCGGCTCCCCCTCGGTGTCGAGCACGACGGGAACGCCGCGCCGGTTGAGGTCGCGGATCGACTCTGCGTAGAAGCTCTCGTCGACGCCGCGCGGCAGCGAGCCGGCGAACACGACGTAGTCGGCGCCGCGCGACAGGTAGTGGAGCTTCTCGAGCAGCGTCTCGAGCTCCGCCTCGTCCACCTTCGGGCCCCACTCGTTGATCTCGGTGTACGACCCCTCGGTTGGGTCCACGACGGCAGTCGATGTCCGCGACTCCTCGGCGATCCGCACGAAGTCGTTGAGGATCGCCTCGGAAGTCAGCTCCTCGACGATCCGCGTCCCGGTCCGGCCGCCGGCGAGCCCGGTGGCGACCACCGGCACCTCGAGCTGCTTCAGCGCGCGCGCGACGTTGATCCCCTTGCCGCCGGCGAGCGTCAGCACCTGGCTCGCACGGTGACGATGCCCCCGCTGGAAGTGCGGGACGGTCAGCGTTCGATCGAGCGCAGCGTTGAGCGTGACGGTGACGATCATCCGGGCCTCACGAGAACAGGCCGCCGAGGTGATGGAGCGTGCGGCGGGCGTAGAAGCCTATGCGGTCGAGCCGGCCCGGGCGCTCGACAGCAGCGGCCGCGACGAGCGGGGAGGTGGCGATCACCTTGCCGCGGTCGAGCACCTGCACCTCGCCGAGGCGCTGCCCGCGGCGAACCGGCAGCTCGACCTCCACGGGCGCGACGATGCGCTCGACGAGCGGGCGCTCCACGTGCACGACGCGCAGGGCCGGCTTCGCCGCGACGAGCCGGACGTCCGGCTGCTCGTAGGCCGTCCGCGCGCGCCCGTAGGTGCGGTCGCCGTCGATCGCCCACACCGTCCGGTAGCGCGAGAGGCCCCAGGCGAGGAGCTCGGCCAGGTCGGCGTTCCGGGCTTCCCTCGTCTGGCCGCCGAGCAAGGTCGCGTAGATGGTGACGCCGCCGCTGCGGGCCGCCGCGACCTGTGACCAGCCGGCGCCGCTCGTGTGCCCCGTCTTGACGCCGATCAGTCTCGGGAACGTGGTGAGGAGATCGTTCCACGTGTGCAGGCGGCGTCCGGCGGCGGTCGCGTCGACGAGCCGCACGGTCTCCCGGATGAACGGCTTGTTCATCGCGACGCGCGCGAGCTTCGTCACGTCCCGGGCGCTCGAGACGTGGCCGGGCGCGTCGAGGCCGTCCGGATTGACGAAGTGGGTGTCGGTGAGCCCGAGCTGGCGGGCGCGGGCGTTCATGAGGTCGACGAACCGCGCCACGGAGCCGTTCCCGACGTGGGCGGCGACGACGTTCGCGGCGTCGTTGGCGCTCTGCACGAGCGCGGCGCGAAGCAGGTCGCGGATCGCGATCCGCTCACCCGGCCGCACGTTGATCGTCGACTCGCCGACTCGGGCCGCACCGCCGCTCACCGTCGCCAGTTCGTCGAGCGGCACGCGCTCGAGCGCGACGAGAGCCGTCATCAGCTTCGTGATCGAGGCGATCGGAAGGCGCTCGCGGGCCTCACGCGACGCGAGCACCTCTCCGGTGCCGGAGTTCTGGACGACGTACGCCTCCGCGACGACCGGCGGTGGCGCGGCAGCCGCGGCGACCGAGAGCGAGAGGGCCGCGGCGAGAGCGAGGACGAGGGCTCCCGACTTCACGCGGCGGCCACCCTACCTGACGCGGATGCGCTGGCCGATCGTCAGCGAGACGGGATCGACGTCCGGGTTGAGCACGAGCAGCTGTTCGACCGTGGTGTCGAATGCCTCGGCGACGTCCGCGAGCGTGTCGCCCTCCTGGATCACATAGAACTGCGCGCTGGGCGTGGTCGTCGTCGCTTGCCCGGTGGTCGTCGGGGGCGGCCGCTGCGGGGCGGTTGTCGTCGTTCGCGGTCGTCGCCGCCGCGGGCGGCGGCGCCGTCCCGTCCTCGGTCGAGAGTGCGGAGCGGATGAGGAGGATGGCGACCGTGGCGGCGAGAAGGAAGGCAGCAGGTGCGGCGTACCGCGCTAGCGTGCGTCTGGCCGCGCATCACCAGCCCGACACGGACCAGACCTCGGCGCGAAGGCGCGCGGCCTCGACGGCCGCGGCCGACCGCCACTCCTCGTTGCCGCCGCGGTAGGCGAAGATGACGGAGCGCGAGACGGTCACGAGGGCGCTCGCCGGGCCGCTCGTGAAGGCGCGCGCGACGTCCGCGGGCCTGGCTCCTTGCGCGCCGATCCCCGGCAGCAGCAACACCGAGCGTGGCAGGAGCTTTCGCGCTTGCGCGACGGCCCGGGGCACAGTGGCGCCGACGACGGCGCCGACGCTCGAAAGGCCGCGATCGCCGATGAGGTCCGCGCCCCACTCCGCGACGAGCTCGGCGACCTGCTGCCAGACGGGCCGCCCGTCGGAGAGGGTCAGCTCCTGGACGTCGGCGGCGCCGGCGTTCGACGTGCGCACGAGGCAGAAGATCCCGGCGCCGTGGAGCCGGCAGGCCTGGAGGAAGGGCTCGATCGAGTCACCGCCGAGGTACGTGTTGACGGTCAGGGCGTCCGCGAGCGGCGCCGTCTCCTCGTGCGGCTCGAGGTACGCGGAGGCGTAGGCGCGCGCCGTGGAGCCGATGTCGCCGCGCTTGCCGTCCACGAGCACGAGCAGCCCAGCGTCGCGCCCGTAGCGGCACACGCGCTCGAGCGCGCCGAGACCGTCGGCGCCGAGCGCCTCGAAGAACGCGACCTGGGGCTTGACTGCGACGACGTACGGTGCGACCGCGTCGACGATCCCGCAGCAGAAGCGGGCGTAGGCCGAGGCGGCCGCTTCGCGGCCGGCTCCCTCGCCGCGCAGCTCGACCGGCAGCTGCTCGAGCCGTGGGTCGAGGCCGACGACGAGCTGGCTGCGCTTGCGCTCGACCGCCTCGGCGAGGCGGTCTGCGAACGTCGCGGTGGCGACCGAGGACATGAGGCAAGACTAGGCAGCGCGTCGGAGCGTCGCCAGCGGCACCACCTCCAGCTCGGGCGGCGGCCGGCGGAGGAAGGTGCCGATCAGGAGCAGCTCGTCGGCGTCGGCCGGCTGGAGCGAGTCCTGGGCCCGCGCCGCTGCGGCGAGACCCGCCTCGACCTCGGCCCGTCCGGCTTCGCCCGCGAGCAAGGTCCGCGTCGCGGCGATGCGGCCACCGCTGACGAAGAACGCGCGCCGGAAGCCCTCGTCGGCGGCGGGCACGAGCAGGCAGAGCTCGAGCGCGCGAAGGCGCTCGAGCTCTGCAAGCGCCCCCACGACTTCCTCGAGCGCGGAAATCCGATCGCGAAGCCGTCCCGCGTCCTCGAAGCGGAGGTCGGACGAGAGCCGCCGCAGCTTGGCGCGGAGCCCGGGAAGCGCCTCGGCCGGCTCGCCGTCCCAGTCCCCGAGCGCGCGGGCAGCAGCGCCGGCGAGGCGGCGACTCTTCAGCGGCCCGTACGGCCCAGGCGCCTCGGTCACACACCAGGCCGAGCCGCGACGGCGCAGGTAGACGTGGCGGTCGGGTCTCACGCTGCGGGCGTTCGCCGGCGGCCGCAGCTCGCGGAGCAGGCGCAGCTCCTCGAGCGCGGCTTCGAGCTCCGACCCGAGCACGCGCCACTCGATCCGCTCGACCGCGCCGAGCGCAGCCTCGACCGCCGGCCGCTGCCTGCCGGTGCCGAAGTACGAGCGCAGCCGCGCGCGCACGTCCCGGGCCCTGCCGACGTAGAGCACCTGGTCGTGGCGGTCGCGGAAGAGATACACGCCGGGCCGGGGCGGCGCCCCTGCGGCGAGGAAGCGCTTTCCCGCAAGGCGGCGCGCCCGCGGCGCGGCGAGGTCGACGAGGTCGGAGACCGTCGTCGCGCCGCGCTCCTGGGCCAGGCCGAGGAGCGCGAGCAGGATCTCGGCGGTTGCCTCGGCGTCCGGGAGCGCGCGATGGCAGGGCCTCGTGGCGGTGCCGAAGAAATGTGCGAGCGAGGCGAGCCCGACGCGGCGCAGGCGGCCCGCGAGCAACCTGCGCGCGAGCCAGACGGTGTCGACGACCGGCGCGGCGATCCGCCGGCCCGTGAGCCGCTCGACTTCGCGGTCGAGGAAGCCGACGTCGAAGCGGGCATTGTGGGCGACGAGCACCGCGTCGCCCGCGAATTCGAGGAAGCGTCGCACAGCGAGGTCGACCGCCGGTGCGCCCCGCAGCGCGCCGGGGTCGATCCCCGTCAGCGCCACGATCGGCGCCGGCAGCGGTCGTTTCGGATTGACGAGCGTCTCGAACCGCTCCGCGAGCTCGAGCGCCCGTACGCGGACCGCGCCGATCTCGCAGATCGCTGATGCGCCGGGCGAGAGGCCGGTCGTCTCAAGATCGACGACCACGTAGGTCGCCGCTTCGAGTGCGACCCCCGCACCCGGTGCCTCCGCGAGCCCGACGTTCGCACCCCGCCAGGCGAGGCGGGCGTCGCCGAGCACGACGTCGTCGAGCAGCGATCGGGCGAGGCCGGTCGGAACGTGGCGGAGCGCGTAGAGAGCGCGCGCTGCGTCCTCGGCCGGAACCGGCCCGTGCCTGGCCTGGACGAGCTCGACGAGGCGATCGGCGGCGTCGAACGAGAGCTGCACGACTCCAGCGTAAGCGAACATATGTTCGCGTGCAAGCCACAAGAAAAGGGCCGCACGGTGTCCCACACGCGTGCGGCCCTTGAGCTCTCGGAGGAGCAGCCGGGCTACGAGCCCTTGACGGCTGCCTTCAGCTGGCTGCCGGCCGAGAACTTCGGCACGGTGGCGGCCGGGATGTGGACCTTCTGGCTCGGGTTGCGCGGGTTGACGCCCTCACGCGCGGCGCGCTCGCTGGTCGAGAACTTGCCGAAACCCGTGAACGTGATCGTATCGCGCTTCTTGAGCGTGTCGGTCACAGTGTCGAGGACCGCGTCCACCGCGGCGCCTGCGTCGCGTCGGGAGAGATTCGCCCTCGATGCAACCGCGTCAACGAACTCCTGCTTGGTCACTTGCCACTCCTCCTCGTCGGGGACGTTCGGGAAACTTGCGGGCAACCCTAACAGCCTCATCGGACTGGCTCAACGGTTCTTGGCTCAACCATGCGGGTTTGCGGCGGTTTTTGCCGTCGGCAGGAGCTCTCCGGCCCGGTAGAGCGCCCGCAGACGCACGCCGAGGCGGGCCAGTGCATCCGCCCCGCCCTCCTCCCGGTCGACGACGCAGACGGCGTTCCGGACCACGAGGCCCTCCTCTCTGAGCGCAGCCACGGCCTCCGCCAGCGCGCCCCCCGAGGTGACGACGTCCTCCAGCAGGCACACGAGCTCGCCCTGCTCGAACGGGCCTTCGACCCGATTCGCGGTGCCGTACTCCTTGACGCGGTCGCGGACGATCACGAACGGCAGCCCCGATGCGAGCGAGGTCGACGCCGCGAGCGCGACAGCGCCGAGGGCGGGGCCGGCGAGCCGGACCGCCTCCGGCTCGTACTCCCGGACGGCCGCGGCCAGGCGCTCACCCAGCGGGCCGAGCAGCTCCGGCAGCGTCTCGAAGCGGTACTTGTCGAGGTACCAGCTCGACCGCTTGCCGGAGCGGAGCAGGAAATCGCCCTCGAGCAGCGCATGCTCGCGCAGCTGCGTGCCGAGCTCGTCCACCTCAGATGTTGATCGGTGGTTGGAGTGCGGTAACTGCCGATCAGCCATCTCTAAACGATGCCGCGAGCGAGGGCGAGCAGCTCGTCCGCTGCGGCCGAGCCCTGCTCGAGCGTCACCGTCGAGCCGTCGTCGAAATGGAGCTGAACCCGCTCGCGGCCGCGGCGGCGACGGGCGGCGTAGAGCAGCGAGCCCCCGACGGCGGCGACCAGCACCAAGGTCCTACGCATCGGCCTTCGGCTTTCGCGTCCGGGCTCGCTTCGGCTTCGGCGGCGGCTCGTCCAGCGCCCGCAGGCAGGTCCGGAGGTCGTAGAAGACGAGCCCGGACGTCGGGCCTGCCCCGGTCGTCGCGACGATGCTGCGACCGCCGTCGCGCACCACGAAGACGCTCCCTTCCTTGAGCGCGACCTCCAGCTGCGTGAGCGTCCGCTCGTCTCCCTGGAAGTGCCGCTGCCCCGCGGCGAGCAGGTCGAGCCCCGCGCGGGCGAGCCGCTCGCCGCGCGCCGCGTCGTCTGGCGTCGAAGCCAGCACCGCACCGGCGTCGTCGAGCACCACGGCCGTCTCGACCTGCGACGAGATCTCGGTCAGGTCGGCGAGGGCGGCCACGGCGTCCATCGCCGGTGACGATACTGCGGCAGTGCGCAGACCGCTGGCGCAACCCCTGGCCAAGTTCTTCGCCGACCGAGGCACGCACCTGGCCGCGATGATCGCCTACTTCGGCCTGCTCTCTTCCGTCTCGTTGATCTTTCTCGCGCTCGCCGTGCTGGGCTGGACCGGGCGTGCCGAGGAGTCGAGCTACCTGGTCGACACCCTCGAGCACCTCTTCCCGTCGCAGTCGATCGACGACATCGTCACGGTCGTGCAGGAGATCAGGGAGAACGCCGCGGCGCTGGGCGTGATCGGTGCTTCCTTTCTCCTCTGGACGTCGCTCTCGCTCTTCAGCGTGCTCGAGTCCGCCTTCAACATCGTGTACGGCCGGCCGAACCGCCCCTTCCTGCACGGCAAGTTCCTGGCGACGCTGTTCATGGCCGGCTCGATCATCGTGCTCGCGGTAGGGCTCGTCCTCGGCTCCTTCGGCTACGACCTGCTCACGCGGTTCGCGCCCGGCATCATCGGCAACGGGATCGTCGCCTACACGCTCTCGGCCACCCTCTCGACGCTCTCGGTCTTCGTCTTCCTCGTGCTCGCGTACGAGCGACTCACGAACGTGCCGCTGTCGCTGCGCGAGGTCTGGCCGGGCGCCGCGCTCGCCGCCGTCCTGCTTCAGGCGACGTTCCAGGTGCTGCCGCTCTTCGTCCGCCTGTCGCGTGAGGTCGTCGCCGTCCAGGCGCTCGGCGCCACGGCGCTCCTGCTCGTCTGGCTCTACGTGATGGCGAACGTGATCGTCTTCGGCGCCGAGGTCAACTGGTGGCACGCGCGCCGCGACGAGGAAGAAGTCGCCGGCCTGGCCTGAACGGGACCTGGCGGGGCCAGGACCCCCCACGTCCGTCAGGGACGTGGCGGGGCCAGGACCCGGCGTGTCCGCACAGGTCACATCCGCGCGGACGCGACATCGAAAGCGCGCCCTTCACTGAGCTGGAAGGGCCATGTTGGGGCCAGGACCCCTCATGTCCGCCTGGGACATGGCGGGGCCAGGACCCATCACGGGCAGTCAGGACATGGCCGCGCAGAGCGCCGCCGCCGCCCGTGCGCGGTGCGAGTTGGCGCGCTTCCACGCGTTCCCCAGCTCCGCGACGGTCCGCTCCTCGCCGGCGGGAACGAAGATCGGGTCGTAGCCGAACCCCTCCTCGCCGCGCCGCTCGGTCGCGACCTCGCCGTCGAGGATCCCTGTCCCGCGCCGCTCCGTCCCGTCGGGCGCCAGCGCGACGAGCTCGCAGACGTAGCGGGCGCGGCGGTCGACGACGCCTTCGAGCTCGGCGAGCAGCCGCGTCACGCCGTCCTCGGCCCAGCGAGCCGAGGCGATCCCGGGCCCGCCGTCGAGTGCGGCCACCTCGATTCCGGAGTCCTCGCCGAGCACCCACGCGCCCGCGTCACCGGCTCCTCGGCCGAACCGAGCCTTGCCGAGGGCGTTGTCGTAGTACGTCTCACCGTCCTCGGGCGGGTAGCCGCTGGCCGGGAGGAGCTCCAGCTCCCAGCCCGGGAGGGCCGCCCGCAGCTCCTCCAGCTTGTGCCTGTTGCCCGAGGCAAGCAGCGCCCTCAAGGCTCTAGGGGCGCCATTGCACGCGCTCGACGTCCTCGAGCTTCGAGATGCGCTCCGCGACACGGGCCGACTCGGAGCGGCGTGACGCGCGCAGCACGACGTCGACCGTCCGCTCGTCGCCGAACTCGACCGAGTCCACCTCTCCACCGAGCTCCTCGATCAGGGCCAGCACGCGCGAGCCGTCGCCCTCGGGCGCGAGCACGATCGCGAGCTCCGCCTCCTCGGGGCGCACGCGGGATATGAGCGACTTGCTGACGAGCTTGAGCGGGCCGAGCGAGACGAGCACGAGCGCGGCCGCGCCGACTGCGACCGGGTAGTAGCCGGTGCCTGCGGCCATGCCGATCGCGGCGACGACCCAGAGCGTCGCCGCGGTCGTGAGGCCGCGGACGGAGATGCCGCGCACGATGATCGCCCCGGCGCCGAGGAAGCCGATCCCGGTGACGATCTGCGCCGCGATCCGCGTCGGGTCGAAGACGACGCCGTCCGGCGTCGAGAACGTCCAGTCCGTCCACGCGTACGCCGAGACGAGCGTGAAGACACAGGCGCCGAGGGAGACGAGCAGATGCGTCCTGAAACCCGCCTCGTGGTCGCGCAGCTCGCGTTCGAGGCCGATCGCACCCCCGAGCCCGGCGGCGACGAGGAGCCGCAGCAGCGCCTCGGCTGTCGAGAGCTCAGGCACGCTCCAGAGCGACCGCCTCGTCCTGCGCGGCCATGATCACCTCCAGCCCTCCGGCCGCGACGTCGAGGAGCCCGTCCAGCTCCTCGCGCGTGAACGGGTCGCGCTCGGCCGTCGCCTGCACCTCCACGAGCCGCCCGTCGGCCGTCATGACGACGTTCATGTCCGTCTCGGCGCTCGAGTCCTCGGCGTAGTCGAGGTCGAGCAGCGCCCGCCCGTCGACGACGCCGACGGACACGGCCGCGACCTGGCCGGTCAGCGTCTTCGAGAGCCCGAAGCGGTCGAGCGCCCGGCGGGCGGCGACGTACGCACCCGAGATCGCGGCGCAGCGGGTGCCGCCGTCGGCCTGGATCACGTCGCAGTCGAGCCAGAGCGTCCGCTCGCCGAGCGCCTCGAGGTCGCAGACGGAGCGGAGCGCGCGCCCGATCAGCCGCTGGATCTCGACCGTGCGGCCGCCCTGCTTCCCCTTCGCCGCCTCGCGGGCGACCCGCTCGCCGGTCGAGGCGGGCAGAAGCGAGTACTCGGCGGTCATCCAGCCGCGGCCGGAGCGGTAGAGCCACCGCGGCACGCCCTCCTCGATCATCGCGGTGCAGAGCACGCGCGTCTTGCCCTGCGAGTAGAGGACGGAGCCGTGCGCCAGCTCGACGAAGTCGGGGATCAGGTCGAGCGGCCGCAGCTCGTCGTCCTCGCGCGACCGTCATTCCTCACGCCCCTGGCCGCCTTTCGCTCCCGCCCGGCGGAGCCGGGCTCCGCGAAAGGCTGACGCCGCTCGCGCCGCTCCAGCCGGCGGCCCGTACCACCGTACTGTGCCCCCGGCCTACGCAGCGCGAGCGGCGCCCCAGGAACGTGAGGAGGCTCATGCGGCCGCCTCGAGGCGCGCGAGCTCGACGTGCTCGACCTCGCCGATCGGGAGCTGGAGGAAGCGGCGGCCCATCGTGCGGAACGCGTCGACGTCGCCGGTGGTCAGGAAGCGGTAGCCCCCCTCGCGGGCAGGGTCGTTCTCGATCCGCTTCCGCGCGAGCGTCTCGGCGACCTCGCGCGCGGTCTCCTCCGCCGAGAAGACGAGGGTGACGTCGCGGCCGAAGACTCGCTGCAGGATCGGTCGGATGAGCGGGTAGTGCGTGCAGCCGAGAATGACCGTGTCGACGCCGGCCGCCTTCAGCGGTGCCGCGTACTCGCGCACCGCCGCCGTTGTCTCCTCCGAGAACGGATCGTCCGCCTCGATCAGCGGGACGAGCCGCGGGCAGGCGACCGGGATCACCTCCACGCCCGCGTCGAGAGCGTGGACGAGCTCGGCGTAGCGGCCGCTCGAGACGGTCGCCTGCGTGGCGAGCAGCCCGATCCGGCGGTTCCGCGTTGCCTGCACGGCCGCGTGCGCCTCCGGCGCGATCACGCCCACGACGGGGACGCGCAGCCCAGTCTGGAGGTCCGGCAGCGCGGCGGCGGTCGCCGAGTTGCACGCGACGACGACGAGCTTGACGCCCTGCCCCTCCAGGAAGGAGCCGATCTCGTGCGCGAACCGGCGCAGCTCGCCGAGCGGGCGCGGGCCGTACGGGAGCCGGGCGCCGTCGCCCAGGTAGACGAAGTCCTCGTGCGGGAGGGTGACGAGGCACTCGTGCAGCACCGTCAGGCCGCCAACGCCCGAGTCGAAGACGCCGATCGGCCGCTCGTCCATGCGCGGGATTGTAGGGAGCGCAGGAGTCGGCTACCGTCCGTGCGTGCTGCGGCGCCTCCTCTTCGCAACCCTTTTCGCGCTGGCCTTCGCCGCGCCCGCTTCCGCGTTCTCGAAGGAGGAGGGGGTCGAGACGATGGAGGACGGAGTCGTGATCGCGGTCACGCGCTACACGCCGGACGGCACGGCGCCGGCCGGCGGCTGGCCGGGCGTCGTCGTCCTGCACGGGCTCGCCGGGACGCGCGGCTCGGTCGACCCGATCTCGTCGCAGTTCGCCGCCGCGGGCTACGCCGTGCTCGCCTACGACGCTCGCGGCCACGGCGCCTCGGGCGGCGAGGTCACGCTCGCAGGCCCGCGCGAGGTCGCCGACCTGCGGCTGCTCAGGAACATGTTCGCCCGGCGTCCCGAGGTCCACGACACGAGGATCGGCGCCTGGGGAATCTCCTACGGCGGCGGCCAGGTCTGGAACGCGCTCGCCGCAGGCGTGCCGTTCGCCGCAGCCGAGGTGGTCGAGACGTGGACCTCGCTCTACGACGCCCTCTGGCCGCAGAACCTCGCCCGCTCGGGCATCGTCGCCGGGTTCGCGGCGTCCGTCTCCGCCCGGTCGCCGCTGATCGCACGCCTGCGGGACGCGGCGGTGCAGAGCTCCGATCCGACGGCCATCCGCAAGCTCGCGGCCGAACGCTCCGTGCTTGCCGAAGGCGGGCTCGATCCGCACGCCGGTCTACCTCTTCCAGGGGCGCGCCGACTTCGCCTTCGACCTCTCGCAGGCGACGCGCGCCTACGCGCGGCTCGCGGGGCCGAAGCGACTCTACGTCGGCACGTTCGGGCACACGCCGTCGACGTTCCCGGGCCCCGACATCGCCTACGTGCTCTCCGAGGGCCGCGCCTGGTTCGACCGGCACCTGAAGGGCAGCGGGCCCGTCGACGCGAAGCCGAGGGTGACGATCGCCGCGCAGAACGGAGGCAGGCGGTCGTTCGCGAACGTCCCAGCCGACGGCCAGCCGCAAGTTCGTCCTCACAGGCAGCTCGACGATCAGCGGCAGCGGACTCCTGTCGCGTCGCACCGCGCCGCTCGGGACGCCGCTCGAGAGCTGGGGCGGCGGCACGGCAACCGTCACGCTGCCGAGCTTGAGTCGCTATCCCCGCCTCGTCGTCACCGTGCTCGCCGGGAACCGGATCGTCGCCCAGGGCGGCGTGAAGCCGACGCGCGGACGGAACGTCGTCACGCTCGCCAACTACTGCGTCCACGCCCCCCGCGGAACGCGCCTGCGCGTCGTCGTCGGCCCGTCCTCGCCCCCCGGGCAGCTCGCCTACCTCGGCTTCGCCGACGCCGGCTCGGCGACGATCGGCCCGATCACACTCACGCTTTCCACCTTGCGGACGCCGGTCTCCGGATGAAGCGGCTTGCACTCCTGCTCGCCCTCGCGCTCGTCCTCGTCTCGACGGCAGGCGCCGCCTCGACCGCCGACCCCGGTGTCAGCGCCAAGCGGATCCTGCTCGGCGGAACGGTCCCGCTCTCGGGCGAGGCGTCCGCCTTCGGCGCGGTGGGCCCGGGCGCGAAGGCCTACTTCGACTACGTCAACGCCCGCGGCGGCGTCCACGGGCGCCGGATCGAGTACCGCTACTACGACGACGCCTACAACCCGGTCAACACCGTCCAGCTGACGCGCCGGCTCGTCGAGCAGGACAAGGTCTTCGCGATCTTCAACTCGGTGGGCACGGCGAACAATGCAGCGATCCAGCCTTACCTGAACGCGCGCAAGGTGCCGCAGCTCTTCACCGGTGATGGTGCGCAGGCCGCGTCGCAGCCCGACCGCTACCCGTGGACGATGGGCTTCCTGCAGAGCTACGTGGGCGAGGGGGCGGTCTACGGACGCCATCTCGCGAAGACGCGCAAGACCGCGACGCTCGGCGTGCTCTTCGAGAACACGGCCCTCGGCAAGGACATGACGATGGGGCTCGAGCGCTCGATCGCGGGGAAGGGGCCGAAGGTCGTCGCGAAGGAGAGCTACGAGCTCACCGACACCGACGTCTCTGCGCAGGTCGCACGCCTGAAGGCCGCGGGCGCGAACACGTTCATGCTCTTCGCGACCCCGAAGTTCGCGATCCAGGGCTTCGCCGCCGCCCATCGGCTCGGCTGGACGCCGCAGGTCTACGTCGCCTCGATCTCGATCGAGCCCGGGATCATGGCGATCGCCCGCCTGAACGCCCCGGAGCTCACGAAGGACGCGTACTCCGTCGCGTTCGTGAAGAACCCGAACGACCCGATCTGGGCGAAGGATCCAGCGCTCGAGCTCTACCGCACGATCATGAAGCGGCACCTGCCCCGTGGAAAGCCGAGCGACGTCTACAACTGGTACGGGATGACCGTCGCCTGGACGATGGTCGAGACGCTCCGCAAGGCCGGGAAGAGCCCCACCCGGGCGAGCCTGCTCGCGGCCGCGCAAAGCCTCAACCTGACCGGGAACCCGTTCCTGCTGCCCGGCATCGCCCTGAAGACCTCGAAGACGCGCTACTTCCCGCTCGACCGCGTCTACCTCTACCGCTACGACAACCGGCAGTGGGTGAAGTCGAGCCCACTCCTCGACGCACGCGGCTAGCCTACCCGCGCTTCACACCACGACTTCTCTTGGGGGACACACCGAAATGAGCAGAGCTGCACGCACGATCGTGCTCGGCCTCGTGAGCGCGATCGCGCTCTCGAGCGCGGGGACGGCGCTCGCGGCTTACACCACGCCGAGGCTCGTCGTCGGCGACGGCCCGGCCGGCGCAACGACGATCAACTTCACGCAGGACGCCGCCGACGATCCGAGCTCGAAGCTGCACTTCTTCGTCGCGCGGGAGTACCAGGCGAGCCTGGCGCAGGCCGCGGGAACGAACCTCGGCACCGTCAGCGCCCGGGGCACGGCGGCCGATCTCGGCGGCGCGCTGCTGCCGCTCACGGGCACGGTCCAGGCCCGCGCCGGCAACGCGACGTACCTCTCCGGCACGACGCAGGTTCCGATCGCGGCCGCCGCGACCGCCTGCACGGGCACGGCCACGCACACCGCCTACTGGGTGCTGATCCTCCAGGCGGCCGGGCAGACCCTCGAGCTGCCCGTGTTCGTCGACTCGCCTGCCGTCCCGCCGCAGCCCGGTGTCAACGTGAGCCAGGTCGCCTCGGCGTCGATCCAGGCGTGCCTGCCGCCGCCGGATGTGCCGACCGGGACCCCGGGCCGCGCGACCTTCGGCTTCAAGTTGACCGAGGTCAACTTCCGGGTGAACGGCGTCTTCACGCGTTCGGGCACAACCGAGCCGCGGTGGCGCGTGCTCGCGACGCCGTACACGCCGAACACCGGCCGTCCGAACCCGGCCGGATCGGTCGAGACGCAGTCGGTCGTGGCGTATCCGCGCTCGGTGACACTGAGCAGGCCGGCGCTCAGCACGCTCCGTGGCTTCGCGACGCTCGCGATCCGCGGCAACGTCCTCACGCCGGCCGGGGCTCCGACGACGCTGCGCCTCTACCGCGGCAGCGGCACGGCTGCGACCACGCGCTCCGTCGCGCTGCAGCGCACAGGCGCGAGGTACGCGGGCACGCTGCGGATCAGGCAGACGTCCCGGCGCCAGATCGTCTACCTGAGGACGCGCGGCACGATCGCCGCCGGCACGGTTCCGTGCACGGCTACGTTCGGTGTTACGTGCCTCTCGGCCAACCGGGCCCCGGTTGCGCTGACGAGCAACTCGGTCCGCGTCGTCATCCCGGCGCGGCCGCGCTAGTCGGACCTCGGGCCGTGCGTGTCCTCGCCGTCACGCACGGCCCGAGCGTCGGCCCCGGCGTCTTCGCCGACGCAGTCGCAGCCGCGGGCCACGAGCTGACTGAATGGCAAGTGCCGCTGGGCGGTAGGCCGCCCGCGGGCGCCGACGCCGTCCTCGTCTTCGGGGGCGGCATGCACCCCGACGAGGAGGACCGGCACGGGTGGCTCGCGGCAGAGCTCCGCTGGCTCGAAGGGCTGCTCGGAACGGCCACGCCCGTGCTCGGCGTGTGCCTCGGCTCGCAGCTGCTCGCTCGGGCGGCGGGAGCGGAAGTCTTCCGCGCCCACGAGCCCGAGATCGGCTGGCTGCCTGTCGAGCGGACCGATGCGGGCGGCGACGACCCGCTCGGCCGCGCGTTGCCGGAGCGCTTCGACGCGTTCCAGTGGCACCACTACACCCACACGCTCCCCGAGGGCGCGATCGAGCTGGCCCGGAGTCGCGTCTGCCTCCAGGCATTCCGGCTCGGCCGCGCCTGGGGCGTCCAGTTCCATCCGGAGGTGCGGGGCGAGCAGGTCGAGCGCTGGCTCGCCGAGGTGCCGGACGACGTCGCCGATCCCGAGGCGCTGCGGGCGGCGACGCAGGAGCGGATCGGCGCCTGGAACGAGCTCGGCCGCGGCCTCTGCGCGGCCTTCCTCGAGACGGTCTAGCCCTCCTCGCCCGCGGCGGCGGCGAGCGACTCGTCGCGCGACCACTCGTGCCAGGAGCCGCGGAAGTTTGCGGCCCGATACCCGACGGCGCCGAGGATCTGCGCCGCAAGCTCGGAGCGTGAGCCCGAGTGGCAGTAGGTGACGAGCTCGAGGTCCTCGGAGGGGCCGAGACGGTCGCGGATCTGCTCCGGGGTCGAGCTCAGCAGCTCTTGCAGGTCGAGGTGGCGCGCGCCCGGAATGCGCCCGGCCCGGGGATCGCACGGCGCCGCCGTCTCGCCGGTGTACTCGGGGCGCGTGCGCACGTCGAGGACGATGAAGCCGTCTTCGCCGAGCCGGCGCGCGACCTCCTCCTTGCTCACGTCCACCGGGCGACGGCCTCCTCGACGAGGGTGCCGAACTCGGCGGGTCGCTCGAGGCTCGGCAGGTGGCCGCAGCCGGACAGGACGACGGTGTCCGGGTCCCAGCCCCGCGCCTCCTCGACGGCGACGTAGGGATCCCGGTCGCCCACGATCGTCAGCGCGCGGTCGCCGAGGCCGCGGTAGGCGGCGGTCGAGTCGGGCCGGTCGCGGATCGCCTCGACAGCCGTGACGAGTTCCTCTTCGGTCCGTTCGAGCGCCAGTTCGCGTGCATGCGCGACCATGGCCGGGTCCGAGTCGGCTGTGAACAGCAGCTCGTGCATCGAGCGCCAGATTCCCTCGGCGCCACGCGTGCGTGCCAGTTCGATCGTCTCGGCGCGCTTCGCCCGTCTCTCGGGCGAGTCCGCGTCCGGCCGGGAGCCGGCGAGCACGAGCCCGGCGATCCGCTCGGGCGCGCGCCGGACGGCGGCGAGGGCGCAGTAGCCGCCCATCGAGGCACCCACGAGGACGAGCCGGCCCGGATAGGCCTCCAGCACGGCGTCCGCCCACTCGTCCATCGTGCGGCCGGGCCCGTACAGGCGCGGCGCCTCCGCCGACTCGGGCCACATCCGCTCGTCGAGGGGGAGCGCGTGCAGGAAGACGACCGTCACAGGGCGGCGACGAGCTCGCGCTCCGCGGCGACGGAAGGGCGCTCGCAGGCCCGGCCGACCCAAGCGGCCAGATCCGGCCAGGGCTCGAGCTCGACCCCGAGCGACTCGGTCGCGCGCAACACCCACGGGAGGAATGCGACGTCGGCGAGCCCGAACGACTGCCCCGAGAGCCACGGCATCGCCGTGAGCAGTCCGTCGAGACGAGCAAGCTCGGCCTCGAACCGCTCCCGCGCGCCCTCCTCCCCTCGACGCAGCGCGTAGTACGGCCTCGAGAAGTCGTCGAAGCGGAAGACGAGCAGCCGCCCGGCCGCGCGGTCGCCGGGATCGTCCGGCCAGAGAGACGGCTCTGGGTAGCGCTCGTTCAGGTACTCGTCGATCACGGCCGACTCCGCGAGCAGCCAGCCGTCCTCCTCCAGAACGGGCACCTTGCCGGTCGGGTTCAGGCCGTAGATCCACGCGGGCCGGTCGGTCAGGTCGATCTCGACCGTCTCGTACGGGACGCCCTTCTCGGCGAGCACGATCCGCGTGCGCGCACAGTAGGGGCAGCGAGCGGCGTCGTAGAGCTTGATCACTCCTCCTCCTCCTCCCAGCCATGCTCCGTCCCCTCGAGCCCGATCGTGGCCGCGATCTCGGCGAGGAGCTCCCGCGCCGGCGGCAGCCGGTCGGGCGACGTCGCGGTCCGCGCGACGGCGCGCACGGCCGCGGGATCCGCGCCGGTGAGCCGCGCGACGACGCGAGGGTTCGCCGCCAACGCGATCGCGTCTCCCGGCGGAAGCGCGCCGTAGTGCTCGGGCACGGACAGGTACTCGTCGACCACCCGCCCCGCCTCGAGCAGCACGAAGCGGACGACCTCGTCGTACTCGACGCCGATCGCGATCGTGACGGCCCCCGTGCGGTCGGAGAGCTCCGTCGCCAGGCGTCGCAGCATGGCGGGGTCGCGGTCGCAGGCGTCGTCGTACACCGTGATCCAGCCGTTCCTCGGCGGCGTGACCTGGCTGCCGCGCGAGCCGCCGGGCAGGCGCGGCACGAACTGGCGCACGGCCCGCTCGATCGAGGCGAGGTCGTCCGTCTGCACGTGGATGGAGCCGAACGAGCGACCCTCGCCGACCTCGCGGACGTCGAGCGGGAGGACGAACGTGCGGTGGACCTCGCGGAAGCCCATGTGCTCGTAGAAGTCATGCGCGTCGAGGCCCGCGTTCAGAAACAGGCGAGTGGCGCCGCGCGCCCGGAGGTTCTCGATCACGGCGTCGACGAGCGCGCGGCCGGTCCCGTGCCTCCGGCTCGCCGGGGCGATGTACAAGTCGCCGATCCGGGCGAAGTGGTCGTCGAGCCAGGCGGTGACGAAGCCCACAGCCTCGCCCTCCTCCTCCGCGAGGAAGAGCGCGTTCGCTGCGATCGCCCGCTCGACCTCGCCCCGGTTCGCCTCCCAGCTCGCGTCGACCCAGGACGGCGGGGGCATCTCGGCGTTCCAGCGCTCCCGCAGCTCCCGGACCGTCTCGAGGTCGTCGTCGGTGCCGTGACGGATCGTCATGCGGGTGGCTCGCCTGCCGGTCTCTCGCGCGGCGCTCGCGGAGGCCGGCTCCGCCGGCCGGGAGGCGCAGCCGGCGAGAGGCCGGCAGGGGCGACGCGGAGGCCGGTGAGGAGGTAGTGGGCGCTCAGGTTCTGGAAGGGGTGGAAGTGGGCGCCGAAGGCGCGAATGTCGGGGACGTCACCATAGAACGTCGCGACGGCCTTGCGCAGTCCCAGGTCGCCGGCCGGCCAGGCATGTGGGCGCGCCAGGTGGCGGGCGAGAAACCAGTCGGCGGTCCACTCGCCGAGGCCGCGCAGGGCGACGAGGCGGGCTGCGACCTCCTCGTCGGGGAGGGAGGCCAGCGCGTCGAGGTCGAGCTCGCTGCGCGCGAGCCCGATCACGTACTCGGCCTTCCTGCGCGAGAAGCCGAGCGCCACCAGCTCGGGCTCGCTCGCCCGGGCGACGCGCTCGCGTTCCGGGAAGTCGTACGCGTACGTGCCGGGTGTGCCGAAGCGCTCGACGAAGCGGCTGCGAATCGCCGCCGCGGCGAAGAGCGAGACCTGCTGGGCCGTGATCGCGATGACGAGCGCCGCGAACGGGTTCGGCTCGATCGGCGGCCGGAAGCCGGGGAGCGCCGCGACGAGCGCAGCGAGGGTCGGCTCGCGCGCCGCCCAGGCCGTGAAGCCGTCGAGGTCGAACGCCCCGCCCAGCAGGGCGAGGACCTCGGCCTCGATCGCCGCGTCGTGCGGGCTCACGTCCACCCCGCCCGGTGCAGCTTCGATCCGCACCTCGCGCCCGGCCACCACGCGGTGCAGACCGCCCTCCCGCCAGAGCGTGGCGCTGTCCACCCCGAAGACGTGGAACCGCGCCGTCGAGAGCGCGAAGTCGTAGGGCTGAGGGAGCGGGACGAGCACGGGCTCGCAAGCTAGCGTGTCGGCGTGGCGGTGCCGGCGATCAGCTGCGACGACCTCCAGGAGCGGCTCGACAGCAGCGAGCCGCCTGTCCTCGTCGACGCGCTCCCGCCGATGTCGTACGCGCACTCGCATCTGCCCGGCGCGATCAACCTCGTGCCGCAGGACGTCGACGGAGCGCGCAGCGCGACGCCTGCCGGACAAGGACGCCGAGATCGTCGTCTACTGCGCGAACCCCACCTGCGAGAGCTCGGTCGAGACCGCGGAACGACTCGTCGGGCTCGGCTACGCGAACGTCCGCCACTACGCGGGCGGCAAGGACGAGTGGCGCGAGCGCGGGCTCCCGCTCGAGCGGGCGGGCCGGCCGTTCGTTCCGAAGACCTAGAAGCTAGCCGCGGACGACTGCCGGGACCACGCGCGAGACCGCGAGCGAGCCGTCGAGGCCGCGCGCGATCGCGACGAGGTGGACCGTCTCGCCGCGGTCGTAGTCGCGCGGGTCGAGGAAGGCACGGAAGGGCGGGGAGTCGTCTGCCGCGAGCCGGCGCCAGCCCGTACGGGCACGCTTGACCGCGAACGAGACGCTCGCCGTGCCCGCCCCGGCCGGGGTCGCGCTCACACGCAGGAGCTCGCTCAGGTCGTCGGCGGCGACCTGCACCGCCGGCGCAGCCGCCCGCGCCGCCGGGATCCGGCCCTGGGCGCCGGAGCAGGACGGTCGAGAGCGCGGGCACGGTGAAGGTCAGGTCGCCGGCGGCGGTGCTCGTCAGGCGCCCGCCGCCGAGGAGCGGCGTCCAGACGGACCGCGGCGTCGAGGTACGCAGCGTGACCCGTGCAGGCTTCGTTCCCGCGTTGAAGGCGGCGAGGTACTCCCGCCGCCTTGCCGTGTCGATCCGGCTCACCGCGAAGAGGCCACCCGTGGCCCGGCGCACGACGCTCGCGCCGATGGAAAGTGCCGGATGGGTGTCGCGCAGCGCCCCGAGCACCTTCAACCGCGCGGCAACCGGGTGGTTGGTCACGTCGAACGAAGACCGCGTGCCGATCGGCGGCGAGCCAACCCGCTCCTCCGTCTGCCACTCACGCACCTGGGTCGGGAAGAGGTCCTGCCGCGCCGCCTTGTCGCCGCCCCGCCCGGCGAGGCCGACCTCGTCGCCGTAGAGGACAACGGGCGCGCCACGGAGCAAGTAGAGCAGGTCGTGGCCGAGCAGGACCCGGCGCAGCCACGGCGCGCCGCCGACGCCGGCGCGCGTCCGGATCAGAGCCGCGCCGCGCCCCATGTCGTGGTTGCCGAGGAAGGTCGGCGGGGTGTGGGCGGCCCCGTTCGGAAGTTGGAAGTAGTCGTCGTCCTCGAGTCGCGACGCGAGCCCGCCCGCGCCGACCTGACCGGAGGCGAACCCCACGGCCGCCTCCTGAAGCGGGAAGTCGAGCACGTTCGGCAGGCCGCGGTCGCGGACGAACGGAGCGAGATCCACCGCGCTGGTGACGAACGCTTCGCCGAATAGCTCGAAGTCGCGAACACCCGCAGCGCGCGCCGCGGCGCGGACCTGCGGCACCCAGAGCGTGAAGAAGTCGCGGTTCACGTGCCGCGCGGTGTCGACCCGGAAGCCGTCGACCCGATAGCGCCGGATCCAGTCGGCGTGGATCTCGGCGAGGCCCTGCACGACCGTCGGCTGCTCGGTGAAGAGGTCGTCGAGCCCGGAGAAGTCGCCCTGCTCGAGGCAGAGCTCGCTGCACGAGTCGAAGTCGACGTCGCCGCGGTTGTGGTAGCGGCGAACGTCGTTCAGCCAGGCCGGCTTCTTCATCGTCCGCTCGGCGGGGGGACACGCGGCGGTCGCGGCATCGTCGTGGCGCGCAGGCACGGGAAGAAGCGCCCCAGCGTGTACAGCGTCGGCAGGAAGGGCTTCCCGCGGCAGTCGCTGTACGGCTTCTCCTCGGGCCCGACCCACGAGGAGCCACCCGTGGGCGTGATCACGTCCGCGGTGTGGTTGACGACCGCGTCGAGGTAGACCTTCAGGCCGAGCCGGTGCGCGCAGTCGACGAAGGCGGCGAAGTCTCGCTCGCTGCCGAGATGCGGGTCGACGGTCGTGAAGTCGACGCCCCAGTAGCCGTGATAGGCGGCGCTCGAGGCCTGGACGGTCTTCTGCCGTACGGGCGGCGTCACCCAGACGGCGGTGAAGCCGAGCGACTTGATCCGAGCGAGGCCACGCGTCGGCGTCGCGCAGTCGTCGGTCAGCCCGCGATAGTCGCCGCCGTGGAACCAGCCGCTGTCGGCGGGGTCGTAGCCGGTGCCGGCCCGGAGCCCGGTCCGGCCGCCGCGGTCGTTGGCCGGGTCGCCGTTCGCGTAGCGGTCGGGGAAGACGAAGTAGACCCGTTGCGACGCGATCGAGCTGCGCGTGGGAGCTTTCCCGAGCGTGGCGACAGCGGCCCCGCTTGGCGGGGCAGGGGTCGGCGCCGGTGCGGCGGCCGCGGGCAGCGCCGCCAGGAGGGCCGCCGCCAGGGCGGCGCTACCGAAGCGGCGCACCCGTCTCGCGGTCGAAGGCGTGCAGCTTCGCGACGTCGACCGCGAGCGCGACCTCGTCGTCCGGATGGAGCCCGTAGGCCTGTTCGGCCGGGATCGAGGCGACGAGGTTCGGCCGCGACGCGGTGACGCCCTCGCCTTCGCCCTCCTCTTCCTCCCCGTCGAGGACACCCTCGGCCAGAACCACCGGCGCGTCGATGTGAAAGTACGCCACCGACTCGGCGCCGAGCGCTTCGACGACGGCGAGCTTGGCGGTCAGCTGCGGTAGGTCCGGCCGGCTTACGGCGAGATGGAGGTCGCCGGCCCTGATTCCGATCACACTCGGTCGGCCCGCGGCATTGCGGAGACCCGGATAGCGACGCAGAGCAGCGTCGCCGACCCGGAGGCGTTGCGCGCCGACCTGGGCGGTCAGCTCGTCACCTTCGACCGAGACCGCGGCTTCGAGCAGGTTCATCGGCGGCGTGCCGATGAACCCCGCCACGAAGAGGTTCGCGGGCTCGTCGAAGAGCAGCTGCGGCGTGTCGACCTGCTGGAGGACGCCGTCGTTCATCACGGCGACGCGGTCGCCCATCGTCATCGCCTCGACCTGGTCGTGCGTGACGTAGATCGTCGTCGTGCCGATGTCGCGCTGGAGCTTCGCGATGTCGGCGCGCATCTGCACGCGGAGCTTGGCATCGAGGTTCGAGAGCGGCTCGTCCATCAGGAAGACCTGCGGGTGGCGCACGATCGCGCGGCCCATCGCCACGCGCTGGCGCTGGCCACCGGACAGCTGCTTCGGCCGTCGGTCGAGGTACGGCGTCAGGTCGAGCAGCTTCGCCGCCCAGCTGACCCGCTCCTCGATCACGGACTTCGCCGTCTTCCGCAAGCGCAGGCCGAATGCGATGTTGTCGGCCACCGAGAGGTGCGGATAGAGCGCGTAGTTCTGGAAGACCATCGCGATGTCGCGCTCCTTCGGCGTGAGCTTGTTCACGACCCTGCCGCCGATCGAGACGGTCCCGTCCGAGATCTCCTCGAGGCCGGCGACCATGCGCAGCGCGGTCGTCTTGCCGCAGCCGGACGGGCCGACGAGGACGAGGAACTCGCCGTCGTGGATGTCGAGCGACAGGTCCCTGACGGCATGGAAGCCGTTGTCGTAGACCTTGTCGACCTCGGAGAACGCGACTTCAGCCATCTAGCTGATCCTCCAGACGTGGAATGAGGGGCCGTCGGCGGGCAGGACCGCCTCGCCGGCCTCGAGGGCCGGCTCGCCGCCGTAGAGGGTCTCGAGCGCGCCCGCGCCGAGCAGGTCGCGCGGCAGGCGCACGGGTGCGTGTGCGTCTCGGCTCGCCAGGCAGAGGAGGCGCTCGGCGGCCGTCTCGCGCAGGTAGACGAGGCAGTCGGCGTCGACGTAGGCCCAGCGGCAGCCGCCGCGCGCGAGCGCCGGTGCGGAGCGCCGCAGCGCGATCAGGCGGCGGTACTCCTCGAGCAGCCTCGTGTCCCACGACTCGGGCCGGTCCCAGGGCATCGTCCGGCGGGCGTCCTCGCCCCAGGCACCCTCGAGGCCGAGCTCGTCGCCGGCGAAGACCATCGGCACGCCGGGCAATGTCATCTGGAGCCCGATCCCGACCTCGTGCCGACCGCGTGTGCCCGAGACGGTCCGGAAGCGCGCGGTGTCGTGGCTGTCGAGCACGTTCCAGGAGTGGAGCAGCGACTGCCAGGGCACGCCGGCGCGGAACGCCTGCATCGAGCCGACCGCGGCGCTCCCGGCCAGGCGCGGCAGCCGGACCTGCGTGCTCCAGAAGGAGGTGTCCAGCTCGTCCGGAAGCTCGTCGCCGCTGCGCAGCCATCCCCAGACGGGCCGCATGAAGCCGGCGTAGTTCATCGCTCCGTGCCAGCCACCGCCGGCCAGGTCGCCGCGGAAGTCGTAGCCGTGCTCTGCGACCAGGAGGTGCTCCGGGCCGAGCACGGCTCGGATCGCCGCGGCCGCGTCGCGGAGCCGGTCGTCGTTCCAGTAGCGCCCGGTCATGTTCGCGACGTCGATCCGCCAGCCGTCGAGGCCTGCGTCGAGCCAGCGCTGCGCTACGGCCTGCATCTGGTCGCGCAGAGCCGACGAGCCCCAGTTGAGCTTCGGCAGCGTGCGGACGCCGAACCACGAGACGTAGCCGTGCGGGAGCGACTCGTCGAAGAAGTAGAACTCCGGCTCGCGCTCGAACCACTCGTGACCGGCGCCGCTGTGGTTCAGGGTCAGGTCGCCGACGAGCCGGAGACCGCGCCCGTGCGCCGCGCGGACGAGCGACTCCAGCGCCTCGTCGCCGCCGAGAAGCGGGTCGACGTGGTCGAACGACGATGCGTCGTAGCGGTGCGTGCTGCCCGCGGGGAAGAAGGGAGTGAGGTAGAGCAGGTCGGCGCCGAGCCGCTCGACGTGGTCGAGATGCGCCTCGATCCCGCGCAGGTCGCCGCCGTAGAGCTCGAACGCCGTCGTCCGGTCCCGCCCGCGCGGCATGTCGCCCCAGGCCCGGCGAACCGCCCAGGTAGGAGCCTCGACCTCGAGCCCGCTCGACGCAAACCGGTCGGGGAAGATCTCGTAGGCGACCGAGCCGAGGTGCCAGTCCGGCCCGCCCGGATCGGTCGAGAGGACGAAGTCGTCGGCGTCCGCGACGTCGTGGCCGTGGAGGTCGAGCCCGTTCAGCCACGCGTAGCCGACGTCCCCGCCGGACAGCAGCCAGCGGTAGCGCGTCGAGGGATTGCCGACCGCGAAGCTCGCGCGGTACCAGACGTCCGTCTCCGTCTCCTCGTCGACCACGGCCTTCACGTGACTGGGCTCGCCGTCGACGACGGAGCGGAGGACGACGTCGTCCAGCCGCGTCCCGCGCGGCACCCGCAGGCGAACCGTCGCCCGGCCGCCGAGCTCGTCCGGGCGCTCCAGCACGTAGGCGTCGGAGCCGTCGTGATGCGGCCGGTCGAGCAGCGTCGCCGGCGCCCTGACGTCGGTCACGGTCATCCCTTGACCGACCCCTGCGTCAGCCCGGAGACGATGAAGCGCTGGAGGAAGAGGAAGATCAGCACCGCAGGCACGGCCGCGAGCAGCACGCCCGCCGCGAACACACCCCACTGCTCCGCGTACTGCTGGTCGATGAACGAGCGCATCCCGATCGGGAGCGTGAACTTGTCGCGCTCCTGCATCAGCACACTCGCGATCACGTACTCGTTGATCGTCGCGACGAAGGAGAAGAGGCCGACGACAGCGAGCACGGGAGCGGCCAGCGGCAGCACGACGCCCCAGAAGACCTGCGCAGGCGTGGCACCGTCGACGCGGGCGGACTCGTCCAGCTCGCGCGGAATCGTGTCGAAGAAGCCCTTCATCAGCCAGACGTTCACGCCCATCACGCCGCCGAGATAGACGAGGGTGAGGGCGGTGAGGCTGTTCAGCCCGAGGATCGGGAAGACCTCGCCGGTGTTCAGGATGATCAGGTAGATCGCCACCACCGCCAGCAACTGCGGGAACATCTGGATCAGCAGCAGGGCCAGCATCCCCAACCTGCGCCCGGTGAAGCGGAAGCGGCTGAACGCGTACGCGGCCATCGCGCCGAGCAGCACGGTCAGGATCGCTGTCGCGCCCGCGACGACGAGTGTGTTCGCGTACCAGCGAATGTAGGGCGTGTCCTCGTCGGCGCCGGCGACGTTCACCGTCCCCGAGAGCATCGTGCGGAAGTTGTCCAGCGTCACCTCGCGCGGGATCAGCGACGCGCCGGTCAGCGTCGGGTCGGCGCTGAAGGCGGCCGAAGCGACGTACGCGGCCGGGAAGATCGCGATCGCGAGCGCGACGAGCGCGATCAGGTGGCGCCACCAGGTGTCGCCGAGGTCGGGCCGGCGGCGGGGTGCCTTCTCGGCCGCGGCCGGCTCGGCGGCGGCGCGTGCGTCGGCGAGCTGGTCGGCGGTCGTCATGCGAGGTTCTCCAGTGACTTGGTGCGCCAGAAGGCGAATGCGGAGATCGCGCCCACGATCACAAAGATGAAGATCGAGACCGCGCTGGCGAGCCCGTAGTCCTGCCCCTTCCCGGACTCGAACGCGATCTTGTACGTGTAAGTGATGAGGATGTCGGTCGCGCCCGCAACCGACTGGTCCTCGGCCGGCGGCCCGCCGCCGGTGAGGAAGTAGATGTTTCCGAAGTTGTTGAAGTTGAAGGCGAACGAGGCGATCAGGAGCGGCGCAACCGCGACGAGGAGCAAGGGCAGCGTCACCCTGCCGGAAGATCTGCGTCCGGCCGCCGCCGTCGACCTTCGCCGCCTCGATCAGCTCCCCCGGGATCGACTGGAGCGCGCCCATCGAGACAAGGAAGAAGTACGGGAACGTGAGCCAGGTGCTGACGATGATGATCGAGACCTTGGCCCAGTTCGGGTCGAAGAGCCACGGCACGTCGAGACCGAGGACGTTGTTGACGACGCCGAAGTCGTCGTTCAGGAGGCCGGCCCAGACGAGCACGGACAGGAAGCCGGGGATCGCGTACGGGATCACGAGCAGCGAGCGGTAGCCGCGCTGGAAGCGCAAGCCCGGCTTGTCGAGCACGATCGCCATCAAGAGCCCGAGCGCGAACGAGAAGAAGACGGTCAGGCTGGCGAAGGCGAAGGTCCAGATGAAGACGCGGACGAATGGATCGCGCACGAGCGGGTTGGAGATGACCGCCGAGAAGTTCGCGAGGCCGATGCCGGTCTTCCAGCCCGGCTCGAGCTCTTCGCCTCCGGCCGCGACGAACGACCCCTTGTCGTTGTCGCGGAAGACGGTGCCGTCCTCGATCCTCGTGAACGTGTCCGCTGCCGGGTCGTAGCGCAGCGTCGGTTGGAGCTCGAGCGCGGTGTCGAACCCCTCCGCCCGGATCGCGCGGTCGCCGCCGACCGGGACGGTGTAGCCGGCGAGCTGCCGGTCGAGCGCCAGCAGCTGGTCGGGCGGGACGAGCGTGTACCCCTCCGGGGCGGAGGCGATCTCGAAATTCTCGTCCAGCTCGACCGAGCCCGAGGGCGCTTCCTCGAGCCCTTCCTTCGTCCCCACGAAGCCGGCCGAGGCCTCCTCGTCGTAGAGGATCAGGACGAGCGAGCCGTCCTCCGCGCGCGCCGGCCGCATCACGTACTGACCCCCGTCCGGCGACTCTGCGAGCGAGTTGCGCTGGATCCCGACGATCGCCTCGTCCTTGGTCAGGATGTGGCCGGTCGACCAGTTTGTGAAGGCGATGTTGACGTTGTAGATGATCGGAGCGATCTGAAAGGCGAGCAGAAAGAACGTCCCGGGGATGAGGAACTTGAGCGGGACGAACCGGTTCGGGATCAGGTAGACCAGGTCGATCGCGGCCGTCGCCAGGACGAGGACGACGAGCGCGACCCACTTCTGCTCGCCTGCGAGGATGATCGCCGCCCAGAGCCCGATCGCGTTGACGACCGCGAGGAAGCCGAGCTTGAGCGCGAGCCCGATGGGGCCGGACGCGGCGGCGACAGCGCGCGAGGGGAGCGCCCACGCGGCGGTCCCGGCCGGGCGGCGACGAGGAGCTTCGGAGACTGTCGTCGTGCTCACGCGTGTCGGTGGATCTCGGCCGCTCTGTGTGGGCGGGTGAGGCGGTGGGGGCGCCTCGCGGCGCCCCCACCGTACTGCGATCGGTGCTTAGCCGATCTTGTTCGCGATGTTGCGCGCTGCGGTCGTGAACGACACGCGGGCCCGGACCGAGCCGGCGCCGCGGGTCGACTTGACCCACGCCCCGCCGAGGTCGGACCAGACGCTCGACATCTGCGGGATGTTCGGCATCGGCACACCGCCGGTGCCGGCGGCGCCGAACTGCTTCAGCACGCTGCTCTTGACCTGCTTCGCAGCGTCGACGTTGGCCGGATAGCGGCCGTTCGCCTGCGACAGGGCGAGCTGGGAGTCGGCCCGCATCATGTAGTCGCCGACGAGGTCCTTCGCCGCCGACTCGACGCCGTGCGTCTGGGCGAACTTCGTCACCAGGAAGCCCTGCGAGCCGAGGAACGGCACCGACTTGCACTTGTTGCTCGGGACCTGCACGACCTTGAACGGGATCTTGGCCTGCGTGATCCGGTCGGCGTTCCACGGGCCGGTGAGCCAGAACGCGGCCTGACCCTTCAGGAACGCGTTCGAGGCGGCGCCGTCGTCGACCTTCGCGTTGATCAGCCCGAGCCGGTTCC
The DNA here is from genome assembly GCA_963802765.1 of uncultured Gaiellaceae bacterium. Classification (GTDB taxonomy): domain Bacteria; phylum Actinomycetota; class Thermoleophilia; order Gaiellales; family Gaiellaceae; genus Gaiellasilicea. Next base: position 161,628 of record CAWDJZ010000007.1, on the reverse strand, counting down.
ACGTGTCGATCATGGGCGCGTTGCGGAGGAACGCGGGGCTCCGCAGGCCGATGTCGGACGGGTCGAGGTTGCCGGCGCTGTTCTTCCCGAACACGTAGCCACAGAGGCCGGAGAAGAACGGGTACATGTGGTACGCGTCACCGTTCGCGCCCTGCTGCACGGCGATGGCGATGTTGCCGGCCTTCTTCTTCTTGAAGGCGAGCGCCTGCGCCTGCAGATCGGCGAAGCTCGTCGGCACCTTGGCGAGCTTCGTGTTGACGACGAGGCCGATGTTCTCGATCACGACCGGGGCGCCGTAGAGGCGCTTGACGGCCGTGCCGTACGAGAAGGCGTCGAGCGCGTAGCTCGGGAACTTCGCCTTCACGGCGGCGCGCGGGTTGAGCGGCAGGACGAGGCCGCTCGCGGCGAGCTCGCCCGTCCAGTCGTGCGCGCCGACGATCACGTCGGGCGCCGTCTCGGGCTGAACGGTCTTGAGGTCGTCGCGGATCTTGCCGAAGTCCTTCTGGACGACCGCGACGTTCACGCCGCGCTGGCTACCCCAGGCGGAGGCGATCTTGTCGACGGCGGCCTTGCGATCCGAGTCGGTCCAGATCGTCACCGTCGTCGTCGGCGCGGTGCTCGCCGCGCCGACGGGGCCGGCCAGCAGCAGCAGGGCGGCGACCGCCAGGAGCGCACCGGGTACGGCGCGCCGAACATGCTTCTTCATACCAGTCCTTCCTTCAGAGGTTGCAACGATGCGCGAAACTTGTTTCAGTTCCGTGAAACGCAGGCGCAATTGTGCCAGCTTCCCTGAACCTGTCAAGCCGAGAATTCCCGTCCTCATCTGCGGAAAATCCCTGAGAACGCACCCAGAACCATGAGCACGCTGCGCGACGTCGCGCGCCAGGCCGGCGTCAGCCTCGCGACCGCGTCGCGCGTCGCGAGCGGCTCCACGGCGGTCCGGGACGAGACCCGCCTGCGGGTCGAGCACGCGATGCGCGAGCTCCTCTACGTGCCCCCGCAGCGGCCCGGCGCGACGGGCGCGATCGGCCTCCTCGTCCCCGAGCTCGGTAATCCCATCTTCCCCGCGCTCGCGGAGGAGCTGGAGCGGTCCGCGACGGAGGCCGGGCTCGCAACCATCCTCTGCAACACCGCCGGCTCGCCCACGCGGGAAGCCGACTACGTCCACATGCTGCTCGAGCGGCGCGTGGACGGGATGATCTTCATCTCGAGCGAGGTCACCGACGTGCGCTCGGAGCTCGTCCACTACCGGCGGCTCCTCGCTGCGGGCGCGCGGCTCGTCTTCGTCAACGGCGGCTCGCCGCGACTCGACGTCACGTCGGTCGGCGTGGACGAGCGCGTCGCCGGGCAGCTCGCGACCGAGCATCTGCTCGGGCTCGGCCATCGCCGGATCGGCTTCGCGGCCGGCGACGCGTTCTCGAGCCCCACGCGAGAGAAGGCGGAAGGGCGCGAGGCGGCGCTGAGGGCGTTCGGGTTGGAGCCGGACGGCCTCGTCACGCACACGGCGTTCACGGTCGAGGGCGGTCGCGAGGCCTTCCGGGCGCTGGTCGCGAACGCGGGCGGGCCCCCGACCGGGATCATGTGCTCGAACGACCTGATGGCGATCGGCGTGATCCGCGAGGCCGAGGCGCACGGCGTCGACGTGCCCGGGGACCTTTCGGTCGTCGGCTTCGACGGCATCGAGGCGGCCTCGTGGAACGAGCCGGCGCTGACGACGGTCGAGCAGCCGATCGACGAGATCGCCCGCACCGCCGTGCTCGCGCTCCGCTCTTTGATCGACGGGGCGCAGTCCCTGCCGAACTACGTCTTCCGGCCGCGCCTGCGGCCGGGCCGCTCGAGCGCGCCCGCGGCGCCGGGTAGCCAAGTAACAGTCTGTTACTTGGCCAGCGCGGCGGCGACGTCGCGCAGGTCCTCGAACGGCTCGTACGCGACGCCGCGCGCGTCGAGGTGCGCGGCGAGCGCGTCCCGGGCGAAGATCCGCTCGGCCGCGAGCGCGGCGCAGCGGTCGGAGTAGCCGTCGCCGACGTAGACGTACGGCTCGCCCGCGAGGCTTCCGCGCTTGCACGGCTCGCCGCAGATCGCACAGGCCGCCTCGTCTCGGAAGCGGACGCGCCAGCCGTCCGGGCGCGCGTCGACCCGGTTCGCCAGAACCTCCAGCGGCACCCCCTCCCGCTCGAGGACGGGCTCGATCAGCTCGTGGAATCCGGCCGAGATCACGAGCGGCTCGAGCGCGGCGACCTCCCGCAGGCCGGCCGCACCTGCGACGTGCTCCACCACCCAGTCGACGACCTCGGCGAGCGGCGCCGTGATCGCAGCGAACTCGCGCGCGATCTCCTCGTGCAGGGTCAGGTCGACGCCGACCCGCGGCTCGAGCTCGGCGAGGATCGCGGGGTCGCCGAACTCGTGGATCACCTGCACGAGCGAGTCCCGGACGGTGACCGTCCCGTCCCAGTCGAGTGACGAGCGCGCACCCGCTAGAGATGGGAGGTGAGCCCGGCGTCTCGGTGGGCCTCGTCGCCCGTCTCGTACCAGGAGAGCGCGTACTTGCCGTCGTCGAGGTCGCGCGCGAGCGTCGACAGCCGCAGCGGGTTGAACGTGTCGCACATGACCGCGAGCTCGCCCGTCTCGTGCAGGCCGATCGCCTTCTCCGCCAGCCCCGGCTGCGGGCCGTGCGGCAGGCCCGACGGATGGAGCGTGATCGAGCCGACGTCCACGCCCTTGCGTGAGCCGAAGTTGCCGGAGACGTAATAGATCATCTCCTCGCTCTGCAGGTTCGAGTGGTGGTACGGGATCGGCATCGCGAGCGGGTCGAAGTCGAGCTTGCGCGGGCAGAACGAGCAGATGACGAAGTTCCGGCCCGCGAAGGTCTGGTGCGACGGCGGCGGCTGGTGGATCCGGCCGGTGATCGGCTCGAAGTCGTGGATCGAGAACGTCCACGGGTAGAGGTAGCCGTCCCAGCCGACGACGTCGAAGGGGTGGTAGTCGAGGAGTACGTCTGGTAGCCGCCGCGAACGCGCACCTTGACCGGGAACTCGCCGCGCTCGCGATGCGTGTTCAGCTCCGTCGGCGGATGGATGTCGCGGTGGTAGTACGGCGCCCCCTCGAGGATCTGGCCGTACTGGTTCCGGTAGCGGCGCGGGATCTCGATCAGGCCCGGGGTCTCGAAGACGAGGTAGCGCTGCTCGCCCTCCGGCCGGAAGCGGTAGGTCGTCCCGCGCGGGACCACGACGTAGTCGCCCTCCGTGTAGGCAGCTCGCCGAAGATCGTCTCGAGCGTCCCCGAGCCCTCGTGGACGAAGATCACCTCGTCGCCCTCGCCGTTGCGGAAGAAGTAGTCCATCTGCTCGGTCGGCCGGCAGAGCGAGATCTCGACGTCGGCGTTCCACATCAGCACCCGGCGGCCCGTGATCTCGTCGCCGCCGGGCTCGACGTCCTTCGTGTGCATCATCCGGTGCTGGTGCGTGTCGGGCACCCACTCCTCGCGCTCGATCGGCTCGAACTCGCCGACCTCCTGCACGCGGCAGGGCGACTGGAGGTGGTAGAGGATCGACTCGTTGCCGGTGAAGCCCTCGAGGCCCATCACCTCCTCGGTGAGCAGGGCGCCGTTGTCGCGGAACTGGATGTGCCGCTTGCGCGGGACCTCGCCGAGGCGCTGGTAGAAGGGCATGGGCCGAGGATACCCCGGGGCGCAGGGAAGAAGACCCCGTATCCGCTCGTCCGCTGGTAAGCGCCGACGGACACCGCCCAGCCACTTCCGCCGACGTCGACGCACGCCGGCGCAGCGTCGTCCGCGGCGCACCGACGCTGCTTGCACGCCTCGCTACAGTAGCGTCTCGTTCGTCAGACAGCATCTTACCGTCAACGCCTGCGGTCATCCTCGACCGCCAGGTCCATACCAGGCACAGCACAAAAGGGCAATCTCGGGTCGCTCATCGTCAGGGTCGAGTCCAACCCGCCGGCAATCGGCCGCGAGACGGCTCTCAGGGAGATCGATTCGATCGTGCGCCAGCGCGCGGGCCTACACGCAACACTCGCCGCCTTGCGGGTGCCGGATGAACTTGCGAAGGCACTGGCGTTGCTACGCGACTCGATCACGGTGTCCCTCGCCGACGACCGCCTCGTGCGGCAGTGGATCGTCGCGCGCTTCGACGGCGACCCCGCTGCCGACCGGCTCGATGAAGCCCAGCTGGAGGCCTCACGCGAGGCGTCACGGGCGAAGACCGCCTTCCGCGCCGAGTACGCGGACCGTCTTCTTCGCAGGGGCTCTCGAGCTTCATTCCCGACTACTAAGCGCCGGACTTGCGCCCTGCGTGCGCGTTACCTAGAATCGCTAGGTATGAAGGCGGAGCAGCTGAAGGGCCACCTCGACCTGCTGTTGCTGTCGGTGCTCGCGGACGAGCCGCTCCACGGCTATGCCGTGTCGAGGCAGCTGCGGCGCCGCGGCGGGTTCGAGCTGCCCGAGGGAACCGTCTACCCCGCGCTGCACCGGCTCGAGGCGGCTGGCCTGGTCGCGAGCCGCTGGTCGACCGAGTCCGGCCGCCGTCGCCGCGTCTACTCGCTCACGCGGAGCGGGCGGCGGGAGCTCGCCCGCCGGCGCGAGGAGTGGCGAACGTTCGCGCGCGCAGTCGAGGCGGTCGTGGCGTGATCGACGACTACCTCGCCGAGCTCGCGGCGCAACTCCGCGTCTCCCCGTGGCGCAGGCGCCGGATCCTCTCGGAGGTGGAAGCGCACCTGCTGGACGACGGCGGCGACAATGAGGCGATGGCGCGGTTCGGCACGCCCGAGGAGGTCGCCGCACGCTTCAACGCGCTCGCGCCGAGACCGCACCCGCGGCTCGCCGCGCTCTTCGTTGTCTTTGGCATCGTCACGGTGTTCGGCTTCGTCCAGGGGCTCGAGCGGCACATCCCGCCCGCTCCGTGGCCGGAGGGCGAAGCGCCGGCCGGGCTCGAGACGCTCTTCGACTTTGCAACAGTCTGTTACTTGGCCGCGATCGTGCTCGCCGTCGGCGCGTTGCTCGTCCGGCATGCCGCAGTCGCGCTCGCAGCTTGCTGCGCGCTCGGGCTCGCCGTGCTCCTGCTCGCCGTGCACGCGTTCCGCCGCGCCGACCTGGTCGCCGGCTCGCCTCCCATGTGGCAGCTCCTGCTCGTGACGGTGGCCGCACTGACGCCGCCCCTCGCGGGAGCGGCGCTCGTCGCACGCCGCCTAACCCCTTAGTTCCTTTTGTCTCTATCCTCAGGGCAACGTGCCCAGGTACGGGACTCGCCTGCTCGTGCTTCTGGCGCTCTGCGCAGTCGCCGGTGGAGTGCCGCCCGACGTCGCCGCGGACCGAGCGTTCGGCCCGCGCTTCAGCGTCAACACGCAGGGCGACATCACGATCGCCGCCAACTCGATCATGTCCTGCCTGGACTCGCTCGCCGCGTGCGCGAACGTCCGCAACGGTGTGGGCACGGGCCTCAACAACAACAACCGGACGATGACGTGGATCGATGCCGACAGCGATCCGGCGACGTTCGACTCGAGCTCCGCGGACCTGGTGATGCCAGCCGGGGGCGAAGGTGCTGTTCGCCGGGCTGTACTTCGGCGGCAAGCTGACCGCCGGCGACCGGCGGGTCGCCGGCGCCGAACCCGGGCGCGAACAACACGGTCCAGTTCAAGGCTCCGGGCGACACGACGCTATCACGACGCTGACCGCCCCAGCACCGGTCGACGACGTCGTCGACGCAGTACCAGGGGTTCGTCGAACGTCACGTCGATCGTCGACGGCGGCCGGCGCGGGCACCTACTGGACCGCGAACGTGCAGCTCGGCACCGGGCTGAGCGACGCGCAGTCCGGCGGCTGGGCGCTCGTCGTCGCCTACGGGGACCCGGCCGCCCCGAGCCGCAACCTCTCGGTCTTCGACGGAATGCAGACCGTCTCCGGCAGCCGCGGTCACGATCCCGCTGAGCGGCTTCCAGACGCCGCTGTCGGGCCCGGTGACGTCGACGGTCGGGATCGTCGCCTACGAGGGGGATCTGGGGACCGACCGGCGACCTCGCGCAGCGATCCAGGGTGGGTCCGGGGCATTCACCGCGCTGTCGAATGCCGTCAACCCGGGACCACCGGCGACCTCGGCGTCGAACTCGAACGTTTTCAACTCGACGATCTCCAACGCCGGCGCGTTCGTCACCTCGCGGAAGCCGAGCTTCCAGAACAACCTCGGCTACGACGCCGACCTGTTCAGGACGACGAACGTGCTCGGCAACGGGCAGACGAGCACGCAGGTGCGGCTGTCGACCAGCGGCGACGTCTACCAGCCGGGAGTGGTGACGATCGCAACCGACCTGTACGCGCCCAGGATCATCGCGACGAAGACCGTCAGCACCGCCACGGCGAATCTCGGCGACACGCTGACGTACACGGTGAACGTGCAGAACACGGGCCAGGACGGCGCGACCGGCACGACGTTCAGCGACCTGATCCCGGCAGGGGCCGTGTTCGTCCCGGGCAGCATCCACGCTCAACGGGGCGCCGCTGACCGACGCGGGCGGCGACGATCTCGGCGCATTCGCCGGCGGCAGCGTGGTGGTGCGCCTCGGCACGGGCGCGACGGCTACGACCGGTGGCACTGCTCGCCCCGGGCGCGAGCGCGACGGTGAGCTTCCAGGTCACGGTCGCCACGACCGGGCTGCGCGTAGGCGACACGATCGAGAACACCGCGGAGCTCGCCTTCCAGGCCGCGACGACCGACGTTCCGAGCACGGTGGCGACGGCTCCGGCCGATCACGCAGCGTGCTCGTCCCCGATCTGGCGATCGGCAAGTCGCATTCGCCGGACCTGGCGCCCGGGCAGCCCAGCACGTACACGATCACGGTCGGCAACGTGGGTGAGGGGCCGACGTCCGGGCTGGTGACGGTCACCGACACGATCGAGCCGCCCGGGCTGATCCTCACCGGCCCAGCCACCGGTGCCGGCTGGGCCTGCACGACCGCGGGGACAACCGTCACCTGCACGCGCTCCGACGCGCTCGCCGCCGGCAGCGACTACCCGCCGATCTCGATCCCGGTGCTCGTCAGCCCGAGCGCGGACCCGGGCAGCTCAGCAACACGGCGACCCTGCAGGCGCCGAGCGACGGCAACCCCGACAACAACTCCTTCACCGACGCCGGGGCCGTGAGCGAGCCGGCGATCGACCTGCACGTCGAGAAGGTCGTGACCAGCACGCCGGACTTCACGCCGGTCGGCTACCTCCACTTCCTGGACCCGATCACCTATCGCATCGAGGTGACCAACAACGGCGTCGCCGACGCGGCCAACGTGCAGCTCGCGGAGACATTCGACGCACCCCTCCTCCTCGATTCGATCACCCCCTCGCAGGGCTCCTGCTCGGGGACCGTCTGCAACCTCGGCACGATCACGCCAGACCAGGCCCCGGTAACGATCGACGTACAGCTCTCGATTGCGAATAGCTTCGACACCTATCCGTCCAACACGCTGCTGAACAACACGGCGACCGTCTCCGCCCCGGTCGGCATCGAGATCAACCCCGACGACAACAGCGCGTCGGCCGCGATCTCCACGGTGCCGTGGGCCGAGACCTCGCTCACGAAGACGTTCGCGCCCGCCGCAGCCGGTCGCAGGAGGCCCGGTCACCTACACGCTCACCCTCCACAGCGACGGGCCCGGAACGGTGGACCTGGTGGTGGCCGACATCCTCCCGGACGCGCTGCAGAAGCCCCCGACTGCGATCTCGATCTCCGGAGGGACCGGCGTCTGTCAGTACGACCCGACCAGGGAGAGCCAGCGGCTTCCACCCCGGGGTCCCCGATCGTGTTCTGCGAGATCCCCCAGCTCGGCCCCGGCGAGGACCGCGTGATCACGATCCAGAGCACGCTGGCGCCCGACAGCGCCGGCACCCAGGTCGACAACCTCGCGCTCTCGAGTAACACCCTCCCATTCACCGGGGTCTTCAGCTTCGAGCCCGACTTCATCAACAACGACGCTCTGGTCTCGTTCACGCCGATCGCACCGGCCGCCGCTCGCGGACCTGTCGCTGACCAAGACCGGGCCGTCGGCGCCGGTGCAGGCGGGCACGAACGTGACGTTCCAGCTGACGGTGCGGAACGGCGGGCCGCAGGACGCCACGGCCGTGCAGGTCGTGGACACGCTGCCGGCCGGTGTCGAGTTCGTCAGCGGTAGCGCCGGCTGCACGGCCGCCGGCCAGACCGTCACCTGCACCGTCGGCACGCTGGCCCCCGGCGAGAGCCGGGACCTCGAGATCACGGTGCGCGCCCAGCCCAGCTTGATCGGCAGCACCGTCACGAACAGTGCGACGGCGGGATCTTCCGTGGCCGATCCGAACCCGTCGGACAACACTGCCGCCGCCGAGCTCTCGGTAGCGCCGCCTCCGCCGTTGCCGTTCGACCTCACCGTCTCGAAGCGCGCCACCCCCGCAGCGCCGACGGTGGGTACTCCGTTCACCTACACGATCGAGGTCTCGAACGGCGGCGGTCTCCCGGCGCCGGGGGTTCAGGTCTCCGACACGCTGCCCACCGGGTTCCTGCTCACCGGCGCCACGCGCCTCGCAGGGCACCTGCCCGCTGTCCGCGCAGACCGTCAGCTGCGCTCTCGGCAGCCTCGCCGCAGGCGCCACCGCCCGCGTGACGATCACCGTCATCGCCGTCCAGACCGGAACGTACGACAACACCGCCACGGTCGCCGCCGCGACGTCCGATCCGACGCCGGCCGACAACCGCGCCACCGCGACCGTGCAGGTCGAGCCGCTCGCCGCCGGCAACGCGCGCTGCACGACCGTCGGCACCCCGGGCGACGACAGGATCCAGGGCACCTCCGGAACGACGTCATCTGCGGCCGCGGCGGCAACGACACGATCGACGCCCGCGGCGGCGACGACGTCATCTACGGCGGCCCTGGCACGAGACGCTCTCCGGCGGTGCCGGCAACGACACGGTCGTCGGCGGGCCGGGAGATGACGAGCTCTCCGGCGGGTCGGGCACCGACCTCCTCCTCGGTGATGCCGGCCGGAACACGTTCGACGCAGGGCCGGGACGCGACAAGGTGTTCACGGGCATGGGCACGAACCAGGTCGAGATGGGGTCGGGTGACGACTTCGTCTGTGCCGGCCCCGGCAACGACCGCATCACGCTCGGCCTCGGTAACGACGCCGTCTGGGGCGGCGCCGGTCGGGACACCGTCGAGGGTGGGCGCGGCAACGACAGCGTCTACGGAGCGCTCGGCGACGACACGCTGACCGGCGGGCCAGGCGCTCACCGGATGCTCGGCGCGCGGTGCCGACATGATCCAGGCGCGCGACCGGGCCCGCGATGCCGTCGACGGCGCCCCAACCGAGACCGTGGCCGCACCGACGCAGGGCTCACACCGTCACATCGCTCGAGCGACGGCTGCCGTAGCTGGGACCCTGAGGACCGTATTCGGCCGATTGGGTGTCAGGCCACCGTCGCGTGCAGCGGGCCGAGGCCGGCGAAGGTGAGCTCGATCGGGCCGCTCTCGACGTTCTCCCGCAGCTCGAGCACCGGGCCGCCGAGCACGTCGCCCGGTCGTAGGTGTGTGTTCGCCGAGGCAAGCAGGCGCGCCGAATCCCACTCGGGCCCGCCGGCCAGGTCCGTCTCCACGACCGGCCCGAGCACGAGGGCGAAGTCGCGGTCCTTCGGCGGCCCAAGCTCCGGCGCGCGGAACTCGGCGAGCCCGGTGAAGCCCGCGATCTCGCCGTCGAACCCGATCAACGCCGCCAGCCGCGTGGCGACGTCGAGCGGGCCGTGGGGGCGGGTCACGAACGCTCCCGGCGACCGGATCGCGGCCGGGTTCGCAAACACGAACGCGTCCGGGCCGTCGAAGAGCCTGACAGCCGGCGGCTCGAGCACGGGGGCACGGAGCAGCACGTCCGCCAGCGGGTACTGGGCGTGCTCGCGCGACGCAGAGCCGCCGGTGAAGAAGGCCTGCAGCGTCTGCGCGGCGAGCTGAACGACGGTATCGCCGACGATGCGGCCGGGCCAGCCGCGCTCGAGCTCGGCCTCGGCCGGGGAGAACATGCACAACCTCACGGCTCGGTATGGACGATCACATCGGCGACGTCGGGCCGCGCGCGGCGCAGGCGCTCCTCGACCTCGCTCGCACGGGCGTGCGCGTCGGAGAGCGTCGTCGCCGGGTCGAGCCCGAGTGTCACGAACGCGACGACTCCCTGTTCGGTACGAAGGAGCCGTAGCTCACGCGGCGGGCCGCCTGCAGCCCGCTCGACCGCGGCCGCCAGCTCGGCCGTCTCCACCTCCTCCCCTGCCCCGGCCTCGGCGAGCGGCTCGAGGTGGGTCTGGACCGACGAGATCTCGGGTACGGCGTGGACGATCGCACGCTCGAGCTGCTCGGCGATGTCATGCGCCTCCTCGAGCGGCAGGTCGCCCGGCAGCTTCAGGTGCAGCGAGAGCTCCGTGACGCCGTCGAGCGAGACGAGACTCAGGTTGTGGATCTCGCGCACGCTCGGAACGGTGAGCGCGGCGGCGTGCGCACGCTCGCGCAGCGGCGGCGCGGTCGACGGCCGGCTCCACGTGCACGACGACGTCGCTCTCGGGCAGGGCGCGCGCCAGAGCGGCCTCGACCCGGTCCGCGGCGGCATGGCCCTGGCCGACCGCCGCTCCGGGCGAGACCGAGATGACGACGTCCGCGAACGTCCGGCCTGCCGCCTGGCGCAGGCGGAGCCGGGAGACCGAGACGGGCGGCTCGATCCGTGCGATCGCCGCCCGTGCGGCCTCCTCGGCGTCGGCCGGCGCACGGTCCATGAGCACGTCGACATTGCGCCGGATGAGGCGCCCCGCAGCCAGGAGCACGAGCGCAGCGACGAAGAGCGCCGCGAGCGAATCGCCCTCCGGGAAGCCCGCAGCCGCCGCGACGAGCCCGGCGAGTACGGCCAGCGTGCCGGCGAAGTCGCTGGCGAAGTGGAGCGCGTTCGACCGCAGCGCCTCGCTGTTGAAGCGCCGGGCGGTCCGGAGCGAGATCACCGTGCGGGAGAGGTCGATCGCCAGAACGACCACGGCGACGGCGAAGACCCACCAGGCCGGGTCGAGCGAGTGCTCCGCGGCGCCCGTGAGCCTGGCGACGGCGAGCACGGCCACCGCGACGCTGACGAGCGCGAGCACGGTCGCCTCGCCCAGCGCGGCAAGATGCTCGGCCTTCCCGTGCCCGTACTGGTGCCGCTCGTCCGCCGGCCGTCCCGCGACGCCGATCGCGAAGAACGTGAGCAGGGCGGCGACGAGGTCGGTGCCAGAGTGGAGCGCCTCCGAGATGAACCCGAGGCTGCCGCTCGCGAGGCCGGTGACGAGCTTGAGCGCGACGAGCGTCGCCGCCGCTGCGATCGAGACGAGCGCGGTCCGCCGCTGCGGCGTCATGCCGCGAAGGTTAAGGCTTGGCTCGGGCCCCTCTAGCGTCCCTGGGCTGCGCCGGTGGCCGGCTTTGCCGGCCGGGAGGCGCAGCCGGCCAGGTCGCTAGATGCGTTAGAGGTTTCCGCGGAGGGCCTGTTCGCGCTCGATCGACTCGAAGAGCGCCTTGAAGTTGCCCTCGCCGAACGTCGTCGCGCCGTGCCGCTCGATCACCTCGAAGAAGAGCGTCGGCCGGTCCTGTGCCGTCTTCGTGAAGATCTGGAGCAGGTAGCCGTCCTCGTCGCGGTCGGCGAGGATCCGGAGCCGTTTCAGGTCGCCGTAGTCCTCGGCGATCTCGCCGACGCGGCCCTCGACATCCTCGTAGTACGCCTCGGGGGTGTCGAGGAAGAGGACGCCGCGGTCCTTCAGCGCCTCGATCGTGCGGACGATGTCCTCGCTCTGGAGTGCGATGTGCTGCACGCCGGGGCCACCGTTGAACTCGAGGTACTCCTCGATCTGACTCTTGCGCTTTCCCTGCGCCGGCTCGTTGATCGGGAACTTGATCTTGCCGCTCCCGTCCGCCATCACCTTGCTCATCAGCGCCGAGTACTCGGTCTGAATCTGGTCGTCGCCGAAGTGGACGATGTTGGTCATCCCGAAGACCCGCTCGTAGAACTCGACCCAGTGGTTCATGCGCCCGAGCTCGACGTTGCCGACGACGTGGTCGATCGCGATGAGCCCGACCCCCTGGCTCGGCTGCCCGTTCGGAGCGAGCGAGACATAGCCGGGCAGGTACGGGCCGGTGTACTCGGCCCGGTTCACGAAGGTGTGCACGTTCTCGCCGTAGGTCGCGATCGTGGCGAGCTCGACGCGGCCGTGCTCGTCCTGGACCCACTCCGGCTCGCGGATCCCCCGCGCGCCGCGCTGGATTGCCTCGCGATAGGCCTGACGTGCATCGGGCACCTGGAGCGCGACGTCCTTGGCGCCGTCGCCGTGCGAGGCGGCGAAGCGGACGATCTCGCTGTCGGCACGGACGCCGCTCGTCAGCACGAACCGGATCTCGCCCTGCTGGAGGACGTATGAGGCCCGGTCGCGAACACCCGTCTCGGGGCCCGCATAGGCGACCCGATCGAACCCGAGGGCATGCTCGTACCAGTACGCGGCCTGCTTGGCGTTCCCCACCCAGAGCTCGACGTGATCCCAGCCGTCGAGCGGCATGAAGTCGCGCTCGCCCATCGCGCGGATGTTACAGCGCCTCGGGCGCGGCTTCGGACGGGCGTGCCGGAGGCTCGCTCCGGCACGCCCGGGCTCGTTCAGGCGGAAAGCAGCCGGTCGAAGAACGAGCGGTAGCGCTGCAGCGCGACCCGCAGGTCCTCGGTCGAAGCGTCCTCCCCCGAGTCCCACTGCGACTCGAGGTTCGAGCGCTCCTGCGAGAACGTCTCGGCCAGCCGCTGCATGAGGTCGGCGACGAGGCTGTCGGCATCCTTGACGGCCTGCTGCGGCTCGTCGACGAACGCCGCCTGCACCTCCAGCCAGCGGGCACGGAGGCTTTCGGCGTCCTCGCCGGCGAACAACGGCTCGCGCGCCGTGTCGTCGTCGGCGCGGCCCTCCGCGTCATCGTCGGAATTCTTGACCAGATCGGCGGTCGTCAGGCGATCGTCGGCCATGTCAGCGCACCCCTTCCTCGACCTGCTCAGGCTCGAGCAGCTCGACGAAGAGCCGGCGGAAGTGGACCATCGCCTGGCGAAGATCCTCGGTGTCGCCGTTCCCGTCACTCGAGCGGTAGCGGTGCCAGAGCCCGTGGCCCTCGCGGTAGTTCTCGACGACGTCCGGGTAGTCGACCGAGACGTCTGCGGCACGCCGCTCGAAGTCGTCGTCGGTCGGATAGCCGCGCTCGCCCATTACCCGTTTGACGAGCCGGTCGGCGTCGCCGACCGCCCCTTCCGGGTCGTCGACGAAGCGCGCCTGCACGTGCTCCCACTCGTCCGCGTAGCGGTCGCGGGAGGCAGCCGGCAGCGGCTTGATGTCGAGCTCGTCGTGCCGCTGCTCCCGCTCGCGGAGCTCGCGCTCGGCCTCGCGGCGGTCGTCCGTGGACTCGACCGTCCGGTCGTACTCGGAGCCGAAGCGATCCTGCAAATGCGAGGTCCGCCGCTTGCGGTCGACGGCCCACGCGATCAACGCGATCGCCGCCAGCACAACGACGGCGAGCACGATCCAGAGCACTGCGTCCATTTTCGTAACCCCTCCTCGGTTGTTACGAGGAGAACGGCTACTCGCCCACCGCGGGTACGGAGGTACGCCCTCGCGCGAACAGGATTCCCGCGGCGATCAGAAACCCGCCGAGGATCTGAAGCGCCGTCATCCGCTCGTCGAGGAGCACGACAGCGAAGACCGCCGCGACGAACGGCTGCAGGTTCGCGACGAGCGTGGCCCGCGACGGACCGATCCGGTGCAGCGAGCGGAACCAGAGCACGTTCGTGAGCACCAGCGGGCCGAGCGTCGCGAACGCGAACAGGACCCAGACTTCCCAGCCGAGCGCGTAATCCTGCTCGAGCGTCTGCGGCCAGCCGACGAGTGCGATCAGGATCCAGGCGAGCGGAAGCACGACTGCGCTGATCCGCGACGCCGAGTACCGCTCCATCAACGGCGCGATCGCGACCGAGTACCCTGCCCAGGTCGCCGCAGTTGCGATCCCGAGCAACGTGCCACGCACGTCGCCGCCCAGTCCGGCCGTGGAGCCGAGCGCAACGAGGCCGACACCTGCGAACGAGATCGCGGCCGCGATCCAGAAACGTCGCGGCAAGGCGCGCTCGAGCCCGAGCGGGAGGCCGATCAGGGCGGCGAAGATCGGAGTCGCTCCGAGGATCAGCGCGATCGTCGAGGCGCTCGTCCCCTCGAGCGCGTACACGAACGCCAGCTGGTTCAGCCAGAGGCAGAGCACGGCGGCCGCGACGAGCGCGAGGTCGGTTCGGCGGATTCGAAGCGACCGCTCGGCGACGACCGCGATGCCGACGAAGATCGCGCCCGCGGCGCCGTATCGGGCGGTCGCGTACGCGAGCGGCTCGAACCCGTGCGTGAGGATGTAGCGCGTGACGGTCAGGTTCAGCGCCCAGAGCACCACCGTCGTCAGCAGCATCAACTCGAGAGTGCGCGGTCGCCGCATCGGCCGACCCTACGGCTCGCGCCCGCGTCACGGCCGGCGGTCAGGATCCGCGCGACTGCAATGGATAGGCTTGCGCCCCGATGGCCGAGCCCTCGATCCGCGACATCGACGCCCTCGTCGGGCCGGCGACGCCGCACTTCGCCTATCAGCTCCGGGCGCGCGTGCGCGAGCTGATCGAGGACCTGCCGCCCGACCATCCCGTGCGCCGTTACGGCGAGGAGAAGATGGAGCTCCTCGACGACCTCGGGCACGCCTCCTCCAAGGCCGAGGACGGCGAGAAGGAGTCGCGCGAGCGGCTCGGCTGGGAGGGAATCCCGAGCTCCGCCCCCGCCCAAGAGCCGCTGCCGCGACGAGACCGCGCTTGACCACATACCCGGGCGCGTCGGTTCTCGTGACCGGTGGCTCGCGCGGGATCGGGAAGGTGATCGCGCTCCGCTTCGCCGAGCTCGGAGCATCGCGGGTGGCGATCGGATACCTCCGGTCGGATGCGGCGGCCGAGGAGACCGCCGAGGAGCTGCGGGTGCTCGGAGCCGAGCCGGTCCTCATCCGCGGCAACGTCTCCTCCGCCCGCGTGCTCGAGGAGGTCGCGCTCCTCGGCGCGCTCGACGTGCTCGTCCACAACGCTGCCACGGGCGTGATCCGCCCGGCGATCGAGACCGAGGACAAGCACTGGGACTGGACGCTCGCTGCGAACACGCGGGCGCTCCTGGCGCTGACACGCGTGGTCGCGCCGCAGATGCTTCCCGGTGCCTCGATCATCGGCATCTCGAGCCTCGGCGCGCAGCGGGTGCTGGAGAACTACACGCTTGTCGGCGTCTCGAAGGCCGCCCTCGAGGCGCTCGTCCGCTACCTCGCGGTGGAGCTGGCTCCGCACGGGATTCGCGTCAACGCCGTCTCGGGAGGCGTCGTCGAGACCGGCGCGCTGGAGCACTTCCCGAACCGCGAGGAGATGCTTCGGGCCGGCGCAGACAACCCCGCCGGCCGCCTCGTCACGCCCGCGGACATCGCGGCCGCCGTCACCTTCCTCTGCTCGTCGGAAGCCGAGATGATCCGCGGCCAGACACTGATCGTCGACGGCGGCTTCTCCCTCAAGGCGTAGCAGGGGCACTAATGCCGATGGAACCGACCGACAAGAACCGCCGCGCCTTCGACGAGCGGCATCGCACGTCGGAGAACGTCCTCGCGGCGCCGGGGATGCCGGAGGGGATCAGAGAGCGCCTGCAGGGCGCCCAGGGCAGCCGCGTTCTCCACCTCTTCTGCGGCACCGGGCGGGAGTCGCACGACCTGGCGGAGCTCGGCGCGCTCGTCACCGGAGTCGACGACGACGCAGCCGCGATCGAAGCGGCGCGGCGGCGGCGGCCGGAGCTGCCGTGGGTGCACGCCGACGCGCATTCACTTCCGCCCGAGCTCCTGCTCGGCCGCTGGGATCTCGTCTACCTCGGCCACGGCTCGCTCGCGCGCATCCGCGCCGTCGACTCGTGGGTCGGCGGCGTCGCGGCCGCCCTCCGGCCGGGCGGCGTGCTCCTGCTCCACGACGAGCACCCCGCCGCCGCCTGCCTGGATGCGTTCGGACGCTGGCGGGGCGATTACTTCGCATCGGCGGGATTGGGCGAGATCGTCAGCGCCGTCGCCCGGGCCGGTCTCGTGCTCCGCGGGCTAGAGGAGTGGCCGGGCAAAGACGCGAACGTCCCCGGCCACATCGTCGTCGCCGCCGAGAAGCCTGACGCTTAGAAACGAATTCGGCCGGGGACAAGGATGCGCATGGGTATCTCGGTCAGCCTCCTCCTGATCGCCGTCGGCGCCGTGCTCGCCTGGGGCGTCACGGCCGACGCGGAGGGGATCGAGGTGAACACGGTCGGCGTCATCCTCCTGATCGTCGGGATCCTCGGGCTCGTCCTCTCGCTCATCTTCTGGTCGAGCTGGGGCGGGTTCCGACGGCGCGCGACCTACGTCGAAGGCGGGCCCGCCGACCCGACGCCGCTGCCGCGCCGCCGCGAGACGGTGGTCGAAGAGGACGTCCGGCCCGGGCCTCCGCCGCCCTAGCGACGAACGAGCGACCGGGCGAGATCGCCGGCGACATAGCCCGCGACCTTCGGGTTCTCCTGTAGCCGGCGGAGCGAGTACTCGTACCACTGGCGGCCGAACGGGACGTAGATGCGGAGGCGGTGGCCGCCTGCGACGAGGCGGTCGCCGAGCTCCGGCCGCACGCCGAGCAGCATCTGGAACTCGTACTGGCTCGGCTCGAGCCCTCGCTCGGCGATCATCGCCAACGCACGGTCGACGAGCCACTCGTCGTGTGTCGCGATCGCCGCGTAGCAGCCGCCGTCGAGCAGCGCCTCCAGCGCCTGCACGAAGCTGATCCGCACCTCGTCGTCGTCGCGGAACTGGATCGACTCGGGCTCGACGTAGATCCCCTTGCAGATCCGGACGCTCGCCCCTGCGAGCGACGCGGCGTCGGAGACCGTCCGCCTGAGCGAGGCCTGCAGCACCGGGCCTACCCGCAGGTGTCCCTCGTCGCGGAGCTCGCGGAAGAGCCGGAGAGTGTCGTCGGTGGTCGACGAGTCCTCCATGTCGATCCGAACGAAGCGGTTCGTCGGCTCCGCGGCCGCGATCACCGCCTCGACGTTGCGCTTGCAGAGCTCGTAGCCGAGCTTCAAGCCGAGCCCCGTCGGCTTGACGCTGACATTTGCATCGAGGTCGTCGCGCTCGAAAAGATCGAGCGCCGCGACGTATTCGGTCGTGATCGCCGCGGCTTCGGATGCGTGTACGACCTCCTCGCCGAGCACGTCCACGGTCGCCAGCTTGCCGTCCGCGTTCAGGCCCGCGACGACCCGCCGCGCGTCGTCGAGCGAGGAGCCGGCGATGTAGCGGGAGGACAGCTTCCGCACGAGCCGCTTCGGGACGGCCGGGAGCAGCGTGACAACGGCGCGGTCGAGCAGAGACACGGCGCCGGAGCCTATTCCTTTGCGCAGGATGAGCACCCGCAGAAGCGGATGCTCATCGCGCGAAGATCCCTGAAGGGGCCGCCTTGCGGCGTCCCACACCCTTCGAATTGTCCGTCGTATGCGTCAGCGGGGTTCGCGCATGAACCCTTGGCGGGCCGCGCTGACGAGCGCAACTGCCTCGGGGAAGAGCACGCGCATCGCGTCGCGGAGTGCGACGGCCTGCTCGTCGATGCCGCCGCTCGGCTGCACCTGCTTCAGCGCGGCGGCAGTCAGCTCGACGGCCGTGTTCAGCGTCAGCGTCGCGAACTGCTCGCGCTGCGCCTCCTGGACCGACTCGGCCTGCTGCGCCGCGAACTCCTGGATCCCGCGCAGAAGCTCCTCGGGATCGCCGCCGAACGGGAAGCCGAAGCCGCCACTACCTTCCATTTCTCAAGGCTAGCTGAGCGTCTATGCCGGTAGGAGCGCTCGACGTCGCCGAAGAGCGCCTCGACGACGTCGCCGGCGCTCTTCATCGCCAGCGCGAAGGGTGACCCGTGTAATGCGCTTCCGAGCGCGACCTCGAGCCGGCGCGTCGCCGCGCCGATCTCGTCGAGCCGGGTCGGCGTCGCGAGCGTCGGCGGCGCGCCGAGCACGCGCTGCAACTCGAGCGCCGCCTCTTCCGCCTCCTCGATCCCGGGTGGGCTCTCCGTGATCCGTAGCGAGGCGAGCTGGGCGCGCAGGTCGTCGAGGTCGCCGCCGCCGGCGGTCTCCTCGGCCAGCTCGCACAGAGCGATGATCGAGACGGCTTCCCGCACCCGGAGCCTGTCGGAGACGGGCTCGCCGCCGGCTTCGTAGGCGAGCCACGTGCGGCCGCCGTCACCCTCCTCGAACGCGCAGAGGAAGATCCTGTCCCCCTCGTGCGCCTCGGCGGCGAGCACCGCCGCGGCGCCCGACCTCCTCGCGACCTGCTCGAGCTCCGCCGCCAGCCCCACGACGCCAGCATAGGGCGCCACTACGATGCGGCCGTGGTCGAACGGGTCGCACTCGTGCTGGCCGTGCTCGCCGTCGCGCTGGCGCTCGCGGCGCTCCTACGGGGGCGTGGGAAGCGCCCCGAGGATCCGATCGCGGAGGCGCGCGCACGGCTCGACGCCGTCGTCGCGGAAGAGACCGCCGCGGCGGCGGCCGAGCTGAAGTCGAGGGTTGCCCAGATGCGTGCGAACGCGCACTCCGCGCTCGTCGAGGAGGAACGACGAATCGCGGAGGAGCGCCGCCGCGAGTTCGTCGAGCGGGAGCGCACCGCCGGAGCCGAGCTCGCCGAGGTGTTGACGGCCACGACCCGGCGCGTTGAGGAGCGGCTGCGCGGCTGGAGCGACGATCTCGACCGTGCGCAACAGAGCCTCGAGACGGAGCTCCGACGGCTCGACCAGCGCCAGAAGCGCGAGATCGCCGAGGCCGAGGCCCGGATCGAGTCCGAGGCGGCGGAGCTCGTCTCGACCTCGGACGAGCAGCGGGCGTCGGTGCTGCGCCTGCGCGAGGAGCTCGAACGCTCGGCGCAGGCGGCGGTTGCCGAAGCGGTCGAGGAGCTCGAGGCTCACACCGGCGAGCGGCGCCGCGTGATCGAAGAGATCGCGGAGCGTCTGAGGCGGCGCGAGGAGGCGCTCGCCGAGCAGATCGAGCGTGGTGAGACGGAGGCCGCGCGGCGGATCGAGGCCTCGTTCGCGGACATCGAGCGTCGCCAGGTCGAGCAGCTGCAGCGCGTGATCGCACGCGAGGCGGAACGCTACGCCGAGGCGGCTGCCGTTCAGTTCGACTCGACGATGCGCTCGGCGCGGGAAGCGGCGGCGAGCCGGCTCTCCCGCGAGCTCGACCGCGCCATCGAGACATTTGTGCGTCAGGCGGACATGGTCTTCGCCGAGCGACTCTCGCAAGTCGGCGAAGCGGGTCAGCAGCGGCTCGAGGCGCGGCAGCGGCAGGTACAGGCGGCCTTCGAGCGCCAGCAAGACGAGCTCGCCGCCTCGTTCTCGGACCGGATCGCGGCTGCCGACGCGGAGCTTCGCCGCACGCTCGGCGCCTTCGTCGCGGAGGCCGAGGCGGAGCGATCGGCGCTCGCGGACCGGCTGGCCGAGCTCTCGCGCCGGGTCGACGAGGCCGGGCGCGTGCGCCACGGCTGACGGTTCCCGCACTAACAAGACGCGGCAGGGATCGTCTCTTTGAGCACGAACAGATCGCGCACCATGACCGATGCAACAGAGCTGATCGACCGGCACAGCGAGCGGGCCAAGGTCGAGTCCTGGCGGCTGCACGTCTTGATCGAGGCCGGCTACCCCCTCCCACTGGCGGAGAAGCTCGCGGCTGCGCTCGACGCCGACCTACACGCCGCGGTCGAGCTCGTCGGGCGGGGCTGCGATCCGAAGGTCGCCACGGAGATCCTGCTCTAGGGCGATCATCTACGCTCGGCCGTAATGAAGGTCGAGCCCCTGCTGTACGGCGAACGGAAGGTCTACACCGTCGCAGGCTTCAACCGCGGCGTCGCCGAGTGGCTGCAACGCCTGCCCACCCTCTGGATCGAAGGCGAGGTGACCGAGCTGCGCCGGTCGGAGCGCTGGGGCAGCGTCTTCTTCACGCTGAAGGATCCCGACGACGGCGCCTGCCTGCCCACCTCGATTCCGCGCCGCACGTTCGATGCACTTCGGCTCGATCTGGCCGAGGGGGAGCGGATCCATGTGCTCGGCCGCCCGGAGCTCTTCGCCGCGAAGGGCGAGTTCCGTCTGCGGGCGCTCTCGCTGGAGCGCTTCGGCCTCGGCGCGCACCTGGCGGCGATCGAGCGGCTGAAGCAGTCGCTGGCCGCCGAGGGTCTCTTCGACACGGCCCGGAAGCGTGCGCTGCCGCGCTTCCCGCGCCGGATCGCGCTCGTCACCGGGACCGACGCCGCCGCCCGGCGCGACGTGGTCACGACCGTCCAGACCCGCTTCCCACCGGCGCGCATCCTCGTCGCGGAGACCCTGGTGCAGGGCCCGCGCGCCGCCGACGGGATCGTCGACGCGCTTCGGGCTGTCGCCCGCGAGCCGGGCGTGGACGTCGTCGTGCTCACCCGCGGCGGCGGCAGCTTCGACGACCTGCTCCCCTTCAGCGACGAGCGGGTGGTGCGCGCCGTAGCCGCTTGCCCGGTCCCCGTCGTGTCCGCCGTCGGACACGAGCAGGACACACCCCTCTGCGACCTCGCCGCAGACGTGCGTGCCTCGACGCCGACGGCGGCGGGGAAGCTGGTCGTGCCCGACCTCGAGGCCCTCCGAGCCGAGCTGATCCGCGCCGGCGGCTCGCTCGAGCGCTGCGTGCGGCGGACGATCGAGCGCGAGCGGGAGGGCGTCGCACGCACGCGGGCGGCGCTCGAGCGCGGATCCCGCCGGGCGCTGGAGCGGGACACACAACGAGTGACCGTCCTCCGCGACCGCTTGCGCCGCGGTCCGGCCCTCCTCGTCGAGCGCCGCCGATCTGCGCTCGAACGAGCAGGCGGGCGCCTCGCTGCCCTCTCGCCGCGCGCGACCCTCGGCCGCGGCTACGCGATCGTCCGGTCCGACGACGCGGTGCTGCGCAGCACGCGCGGCCTCGATCCTGGGAGACGCGTCGAGGTCGAGCTGGCCGAGGGCGCCTTCGGCGCGACGGTCGAGGACGTCCAGCCGTGAGCGAAACGCTCAGCTTCGAAGAGGCGCAGAAAGAGCTGGAGCAGATCGTCGAGCGGCTCGAGCGCGGGCAGCCGGACCTCGACGAGGCGATCCGGCTCTGGGAGCGCGGCGAGGAGCTGCTGCGCCTCTGCCTGGCGAGGCTCGAGACCGCCGAGGGCAAGATCGAGGAGCTGGCCCGCCGAGGCGACGCGGGTTAGGATCGCCGCCATGCCAAAGCCCTCAGTCCAGACACTCGCGCGCGTGCCGCTCTTCTCCGGGCTCGAGCGACGGGACCTGGAGCGGATCGCCGACTCCTTCAAGCAGCGCGACTACTCCCCCGGCGACGTGATCGCATCCGAGGGCCAGGGTGGCGCCGGCTTCTTCATCATCGGCGAGGGAACGGCGAAGGTGACCGTGCACGGCGAGGACCGCGCCACCCTCGGTCCCGGCGACTACTTCGGCGAGATCGCCCTCATCGACGAGGGCGCGCGGACGGCGTCCGTGATCGCCGAGACCGACATGAAGACCTACGCGATGACGTTCTGGGAGTTCCGCCCGATCGTCGAGACCGACTCCCGCATCGCCTGGAAGCTCGTCCAGCAGCTCGCGCGCCGGCTGCGCGAGGCGGACGCGCGCCACTAGCGACTTAGTGTTGTTCCAACACTAAGTCGTGTCCGAGCGCGACGAGGTCCTCGCGCGCCCGCGACGGATCGCCCGAGAGGGCGACCGTCTCCACCCCCGGTAGCGGCTCCTCGACGACGCCGCCGAAGATCACGCACCGGGTGCCGGCGGCCCGGCGGACGACCTCGCCGGGCGCCTTGCCGAGCCGGGTTGTGGCGTCGACGCGGCCCTCACCGGTGACGACGAGGTCATAGCCCGACGGATCGAAGCCGACTGCGTCCAGCACGAGCTGCGCGCCCGGCTCGAGCGTGGCGCCGAGCGACGCGAGCGCGGCGCCGAGCCCGCCGGCGGCGCCGGAATAGGGCTCGTGTTGGAACAACACAAGCCCTGCTCGCCCGGCGATGCGCCGCTCGAGCTCGAGAATCTCGGTCGGGCCGGCGCCCTTCTGCGGGCCGAAGAGGCGCGGCGCGTCCGCCAGGGTGGCCCGGACGTCGCAGGCGGCGCGCGCGGGCACTGGTAGCTCCCGCACGACCTCGAGAAAGCCGGCGCCGCCGTCCATCGTCGCGGTGCCGCCGAGACAGAGCAGGAGCGACGCGGGCCGCTCGTCGAGCGCCGCCAGGACGAGCTCGCCGAAGCCGCGGCTCGACGCCGCGAGCGGGTCGAGCCGGGATGGGTCGAGCGGGATCGCCGCCGCCGCCTCGACCACCGCAGAGCCGTCCGGCAGAAGGAGCCAGCGCCCCACGCGTGGGCGCCCGAAGGCGTCGTGGACGTCCGCGTCGCGCCACTCGCCCCCCAGCGCCGACCCGAGCACGGCCGCGGTTCCTTCGCCGCCGTCCGCGATCGGCAACTCGGCAGCGGACGCACCGGCCTGTCTGAGCCCTTCGCTCAGCGCTGCCGCGGCAGCGGCAGCGCTCAGGACGTTCTTGAGGCTAGCCGGACACGCCAGCGCGCGCACGCGACTCCACCGGTTGCCGCGCTTCCGGCTCCTCCAGCGCCTCCGCCGCTTCAGCCGCCTCGGGGAGATCGCGCAGCACCGCGAAGGAGAGGCCCTCGCGCGCGAGGAAGAGCAGGCCGATGCCGATGCCGAGGGACATCTCGATCATCTGCAGGACGAGCGCGTAGGCGAAGCCGGTCGGGTACGCGACCCCGTACCGGACGAGCGGCAGGGCGACGGCCGCCTGGAGCAGGCCGATGTTCCCCGGCCAGAGCGGGAAGACCGTCGCGACGTTCATGAGCAGCAGCACGAGCGCGGCGGCGGGAAGGGGAGCATGGATGCCGAACGCCCGCATCGCCACGTAGACCGCGAACAGCTGCATGAGCCAGCCCGCGCACTGGAGCAGGATCGCGCCGAGGGCAGGGAGCGGCGAGCGGAGCACGGAGAGTCCCTGCCGGGCCATCGCCAGCAGTCGGCGCGCGGGATGGGCATCGTCGAGGGTCGTCTGGTGCCGCCGGCGCGCGCCCGCGACCCCGGCCATGAAGAGCAGAGTCCCGGCCGCGGCGACGATGACCAGGCTCGTCACCGCCCAATGCGGGATCCTCGCGGTCGAGATCACGTACGCGACCAGGAGCAGCGCGGGGAAGAGGTCGAAGAGCCGATGGGCGAAGACGGTCCCGACGAGCGTGCCGCTCGTCCCCGGGCCCTGCGCGACGTGGCGGCGCAACACGGCGACGCGCGCCAGCTCGCCGATCCGACCCGGTAGGACAGCGTTCGCAAGCAGTCCAATCGGAGAACGCCGAGAAGATCTTGTCGAACCGCGGTCGAGGCGGGTCGAGGGCCTGGTCGATGGTGAGGCGCCATGCGAACGACCGGAAGAGCACCGAGACGAGGTTGAGCACGAGCGCGAATGCGATCCAGCGCCAGTTGACGAGGTCGAGCGCGTTGAGGACCCGGTTCCAGTCCGGTCCACGCCACCAGAGCAGGAGGACGACGGCTGCGAAGAGGGGAAGAACGAGAGCGGCCCGGAGCCACGGGCTGCGTGGCACGAGGCTCATGCCGCCGCCTCCTCCTTTAGCGCCGGGGCGCCGGCGCCCGTCGACTCGTAGATGGCGACGAGCCGGCGCGCGATGTCGGACCAGGAGTAGCGGTCGACGGCGAGCTGCCTCGCCGCAACGCCGAGCGTCTCGCGGCGCGGCTCGTCCTCGAGGAGCCTGGAGACCGCCTCCGCGAGCGCCTGCGCGTCGCCGGCCGGGACGGCCACGGCCGTATCGGGCGTCATCACGTCACGGTAGCCGGGAATGTCGGATGCCACGACGGGGGTCGCGCAGGCAAACGCCCGCGTCAGCACCATGCCGAAGCTCTCGCCGCCGAGCGAGGGCGCGACCAGCGCCTTCGCCGAGGCGAGCTCCGCCGTCAGGTCTTCCTGGCTGAGGAAGCCGAGCACCTCGATGCCGTCGTCCGGCACGCGCAGTCGGCTGAGCAGGAGCCGGACCGCCAGCGGGTCGGCACCCGCGATCCGGAGCGTCGCGCCGGTGCGGCGGTGCACGTCGGGCCACGCGCGCAGCAGGACCTGCAGCCCCTTTCGCGGCTCGTGGCGGCCGGCGAACACGACGCGGTGCTCGCGGCCGCCCGGCTCGACGCTCTCCGGGATCAGCACGCCGTTCGGCACGATCTCGTACTCGCCGGGCAGCCACCGCTGCGCCGACGCGCGCGCCTGCTCGGAGACGGCGATGCGGCGGTCGAGCCGCTCCTCGAGGAAGCCCCAGACCGGGCGCGCGAGGCGCATCCAGCCGAGATTGCCACTCGCGTGGTGCGTGCCGACCATCGGCCCGTCGAAGAGCGCCAGCGAGGCGATGCACGGTGTCGGGGTCATGGGCTCGTGCAGGTGCAGGAGGTCGAACCGCTCCCGATCGAGCGTCCGCCGGATCCGGAACACCGAGCGCGGGCTGAGGATGATGTTCGGCAGGGAGCCGTTCGCGGGGACGATCACGGAGCGGCCGACCGGGATCACCTCCGGCGGGGGGTCGCCGTGCCGTCCGACGCGCGGATGGAGCGCGCGCGTGAACTGTCCGGGCGGATCGTTGCCCATGAGCAGGCGCACCTCGTGGCCGAGGTCGCGCAATGCGGCCGCCTGCAGCTCCGCGTGCTCGACGACGGCTCCCCAGAATGACCACGAGAACGGGACGACAACCCCGATCTTCATCCTCGATGAGTCTATGCGCCGAGGCGTGTCGTAAAGGCGGCGATCCTACGCCACCCGGTCCCAGAGAGCGGCGAGCTCGGCGAGCTCGCGCTCCGACAGGCGGGAGACGAAGCGCTCGCGGATGCCGCGCAGATGGGTGGCGCGAGCCCGGCCGAAGAGCTCCGCTCCGGCCGGCGTGAGCTCCGCGAAAAAACCGCGGCGATCCTCTTCGCAGCGGCGGCGCTGGACGAAACCCGCCTCGACGAGCCGATCGACGAGCCGCGTCATCCCGCTGTGGCTCAGGAGCGCCGAGTCGGCGAGCTCTGACATCCGCAGGCGACGCCCGGGCGCCTCGTGCAGGAGAAGGAGCACCTCGTAGGCGCTCAGCGAGAGCCCGTGCTCCGCCTCCAGCTCTGCGTCGAGCCGGCGTACGATCGCCGCGTGGGCGCGGAGGAAGCCGCGCCAGGCACCGAGCTCGGCCGGCGAGAGCAGCTTGACATTTCCTTGCATGCGCAACTATTATATTTGCACGTGCAAGAAAGTCAACAGGAAAGCGAGGGCCGGATGCGCCTCGAAGGGATTCATCACATCACCCTGATCACCGGGGACGCTCCCCGGAACGTCGACTTCTACACCCGGGTGCTCGGTCTCCGCCTCGTCAAGAAGACCGTCAACCAGGACGACCCCACCGTGTACCACCTCTTCTACGCCGACGAGGAGGCGAGCGCGGGCGCCGACATCACGTTCTTCGAGTATCCGGGAGCGCGCCGGGGTCGGGCCGGCGCCGGCATGATCCACACGATCGTCTGGCGCGTCGCGAGCACGGACGCGCTCGACTTCTGGGAGGAGCGGCTCCGCGGCGAAGGCGTCGAGGTCGAGCGCCTCGAGACGGGCCTCGTCTTCACCGACTTCGAGGGAATGAGGCTCGAGCTGGCCGTCGTCGAGACCGACGACGCACCGCTCGTCGCGAAGCACCCCGAGATCGCGCCCGAGCTGGCGCTGCAGGGCTTCGAAGGTGTGCGAGCGTTCTCGTCCGACCCGGAGCGCAGTCGCAGCCTGCTCGAGGAGACGCTCGGATTCGTCTCGTCCGGCGACGCGACGTGGGAGGCTCGCGGCGAGCGGCGCGGCGGCTGGATCAGCTACGACGCGCCGCCGGCCGGAGCCGGGGTGCCCGGCGCTGGCACGGTGCACCACGTTGCCTGGGCGACGCAGCAGGAGGACCAGGACGCCTGGCAGCGCCATGTCGAGGCCGCCGGCCACCGGCCGACGCCCGTGATCGACCGCTTCTACTTCCGGTCGATCTACTTCCGCGAGCCGAGCGGCGTCCTCTTCGAGCTCGCGACGATCGGCCCCGGGTTCGCGACGGACGAGGATCCGGAGCACCTGGGCGAGCGGCTCTCGCTGCCGCCGGCGTTCGAGCATCTGCGCGACCGGATCGAGCCGGCGCTCACGCCGCTGCCCGACCCGCGCGGCTCTTGGGCCGCGACGTGATCGAGGCGCTCGAGCGGCCCGCCGCGGCCGAGCCGGAGGGCTCGCTCGTCCTCATGCACGGCCGCGGCGCCGACGAGCGCGACCTCTACCCCCTGCTCGATGCCCTCGACCCCGAGCGGCGGCTACACGGCTACACGCCGCAGGGCCCGCTCACCCTGCCGCCCGGCGGGCGCCACTGGTACCGGCTCGGCGGCATCCCCACGCCCGACCCGGACACCTTCTGGCCGAGCTTCGTGGCGCTCGCCGAATTCCTCGACGGCCTGGCGAAGCCGCTCGTCCTCGGCGGCTTCTCGCAAGGCGCCGTGATGAGCTACGCGACCGGCCTAGGCCGCAAGCCGGAGGAGCGGCCGGCGGCCCTGCTCCCGCTCTCGGGCTTCATGCCCGCGGTGGACGGGCTCGACCTCGATCTCACCGGTCTCGACGGCTTCCCGGTCACGATCGCTCACGGCACGCTCGACCCGGTGATCCCCGTCGACTACAGCCGGGCCGCCCGCCAAGCGCTCGCCGACTCGGGCGCCGACGTCGGCTACCACGAAGGTCCCTACGGCCACACGATCGACCCCGGGATCATCCCGGCGCTGCGCAGCTTCGTCGCGAGCGCGCTGGACGCCAAGTAACAGACTGCTACTTGGATCATGAGCGACACACGTGGCGCTCGAGGCGGTCGAGCCTTCGCTTCGTGGCCCGCTATCCTCTGCGCATGACCTTGCCGCGGCTGCGCGTGGGTGAGCTTCTGCCGGTTCCGGCGGTCGCCCCGCGGCCGCCGTTCGTTCACGTCCCGGCGTAGGCGCTCCCGCCGTTTCGGCCCGGAGCGCCGGAACCGACTCCGTCACCGCCGGTAGACGTCTACGAAGGAGCACATGATGTTCGCAGTACGCCTGCTCACGGGAGCCTCCCGATGAGCACGACCGCTTTGCCGACCCAGGCGAGCGACTTCCCCGCGTGGTACGGCGAGGTCGTGCGCCGCGCCGGCCTGGCGGAGAACTCGCCGGTTCGTGGCGCCATGGTGATCAAGCCGTACGGCTACGCGATCTGGGAGGCGATCCAGCGCGAGCTCGATGGCCGGATCAAGGCGACTGGCCACGAGAACTTCTACTTCCCTCTGTTCGTGCCCGTCTCGGTGCTGGCGCAGGAGGGCGAGCTCGTCGAGGGTTTCGCCCCCGAGGTCGCGCTCGTCACCGAGGCGGGCGGGAAGAAGCTGGAGGAGCCGCTCGCGGTGCGTCCGACCTCCGAGGCGCTGATCTGGTCGACGTATGCCCGCTGGGTGCAGTCGTACCGCGACCTACCCCTGCTCTACAACCAGTGGGCGAACGTCGTCCGCTGGGAGCTGCGGCCGCGCCTCTTCCTGCGAACGAGCGAGTTCCTCTGGCAGGAGGGACACACCGCGCACGAGACCGAAGCGGAGGCCGTGGCCGAGACGCTGACGATCCTGCACGACGTCTACGCCGACACGATCGAGAACGTCCTCGCGATCCCCGTGCTCCGCGGCCGCAAGAGCGAGAGCGAGCGGTTCCCCGGCGCCGTCGACACCTACACGCTCGAAGCGCTGATGCGCGACGGAAAGGCACTCCAGGCAGCAACCTCGCACTACCTGGGCCAGGGCTTCGCGCGCACGTTCGATGTCCGCTACACAGCGCGCGACGGCAGCGAGCAGTACCCGTATGCGACCTCGTGGGGCGCGACCACGCGACTGGTCGGCGGCGTTGTCATGGCGCACGGAGATGACCGTGGGCTGCGACTCCCGCCTCGCGTCGCGCCGCATCAGGTCGTGATCGTGCCGATTTTTCGCGAGGATGACCGGACTGCCGTGATCCAGGTCGCCGCTGCCGTCGCCGACGAGCTGCGAGCGGCAGGTGTTCGCGTTCGAATCGACGATCGTCCCGATTACCGGCCCGGCTTCAAGTTCAACGAGTGGGAGCTGAAAGGCGTGCCACTTCGCATCGAGATCGGCGGCCGCGACCTCACGGCGGGAGCGGTTACCGTCGCGCGCCGCGACAGCGGCGAGAAGAAGCAGATCCCGCTGCCTCGCGTAGCTGCCGCGATCGACGAGATGCTGAGCGACGTGCAAGCCTCGCTCTTCCACACCGCCCGCGACGAACAGGAGCGGCGAACGCTCCGCGATCCAAGCGGCTACGACGAGATGATCGAGTACCTCCGCGAAGCCACCGGGTTCGTCGCGGCGCAGTGGTGCGGCCGGAGGGAGTGCGAGGCGCGCGTCAAGGACGACAGCTCGGCGACGATCAGGTGCCTGCCGCTCGGCGAGCAACCGTCACAGCCGGGCGCCTGCGTCTGCTGCGGTCGGTCCGCGGTGACCGTTGCCGTGTGGGCGCAGGCGTACTAGCGCGTGCGTGCCGCACGAGAAGCCGTGGTGCGTAGCCCACCGTGGATAAGCTCGCCTGGATGCTCGACCAGGGTCTCGCCGAGCTGCACACCCATCTCGGCGGGTCGGTCGCCTCCGACATCCTCTGGTCGCTGGCGCACGAGCAGGGAATCGCGCTCCCGGTCAAGGACTACTGGGAGTTCGACGCCCTCGTCACCGTCTCCGACCCGCGCGGGGTCGAGAACCTCGACGCGCTCGACCGGATCTACCACTGGACGGAGCTGATCCAGTCTTCCCCGATCGCGGTCGAGCGCTCCGTGCACGGCGCGATCGGCGGCGCGTACCGCTCCCAGGGGATCACGACGCTCGAGCTCCGCTTCAACCCGATGAAGCGGAACCGCGGCGGCGAGCGCGACCTCGACCACATCATCCTCGCCGCGATCCGCGGCCTCGACCGCGCCTCGATCGAGTACCCGCAGGTGCGCAGCGGCCTGATCCTGATGATGGACCGGACGTTCTCGCACCGGCAGAACGAGGTGATCGTCGAGAAGGCGATCCGCTGGGCCTCGCGCGGGATCGTCGGGATCGACATCGCGGGTCCTCGGCCGGGCGGGGAGCGCTACGACTACACGCAGGTCAGGCCGATGGTCGAGGCGGCGCGCACGGCCGGCCTCGGCGTCACGATCCACGTTGGCGAGGAGGGCGAGACCGGCGCCGAGGAGCTCGGTGAGGTCGTCGAGCACCTCCGCCCGGACCGGATCGGGCACGGCATCCTGGCCGCCCGCGACCCCGAGCTGATGCGGCTCCTGCGCGAGTCGGGCACGGTGCTCGAGATCTGCCCGACCTCGAACCTGCTCACGAAGGCTCTGGCGGACGAGAATGCCGTACGCGAGACGTTCCGCGCCTTCGCCGGCAACGGCGTGGCCTTCACGATCGCCACCGACGGCCCCGAGATGATGCGAACCCACCTTCGCGACGAGCTCGAGCTGCTGGCGAGGATCGGCGCGCTCACGGAGGAGGAGCTCGTGGCGGCGAACGCGCGCGGCCACGAGGCCAGCTTCATTCGCACCTAGGCAGCCGCGGGAACATGCACCGCGACGCGGCGCTCGATCAGGTCGACCAGGTTGACGAAGGGGTCGAAGCCGACGACATTGGTCGCGTCGGCGACGAAGTTGGAGAGCGCGTTGACGTCGTAGAAGGTCGGCTCGCCCGTTCGCGCGTCGACGAGATACTCCACCCCGCCGAGGTCGAGCTCGCCCGCACGCACGATCCGCTTCGCGTCCTCGACGACGGCGGTCGGCGGGTCGTACGCCACGATCGGAAGGCCGCGTCCCGAGACGCCGTCCGCAACGCCCGGAAGCTCGCAGTAGTCCGCCGGGCAGAGGTTGAAGCTCCCCGGGAGCAGCAGGATCCGGATCGCGTAGAGGAGCTCGCCGTCGAGGAACTCGACCCGGACGATCGAGTCTCCCTCCGCCGGCAGCTGCTCCTGGAGCAGGATCGTGCCGTCGAGGCCCGGGTCGAGTCGAGCTTCCGCCAGCTCGGCGACGGACGTGAAGGAAGCGATCCCGGCGCCGCTGCCACCGATGTTCGGCTTGACGAGGACGGGGAAGCGAAGCCCGTTCGCGACCGCGCGGAGGCTCGCGCCCGCGGTTGCGACGTGCGTGCGCGGATGCGCGATGCCCAGCTCGGCGAGCAACGCCGCCTGCCGTGCCTTCGAGAGCTCGAGCTCGTACGCTGCCAGGCCGTTCAGGACCGGTGCGCCGATCCGATCGAGGTAGGCGAGGTAATGCAGCGTCTGGAAGATCGAGTTCGCGTTCCCGCGCGTCCACGCCGACGGGCTCATCCTGTTCACGAGGAGCGAATAGCGCGGCTCAGGATCGGCGGGATCGAAGACGAGCTCCGTCGCGTCGACGCGCTCGTACGGCAGCCCGCGCCGGTCGAGCTCCGCGAACAGCGGCTCGAACCACTGTGGGTGCTCGTAGAGGACGCCGATCGGGCGCATCGCCTTCCCCAACGCGGCCGCGCGGAAGGTCATTCCCGGAATCTCACGGCCTCGCCGTGCGTTCGGTTCAAGTAGACGTGGCCGCCGTCCCTGCTCGCTGGAAGTTCCTCATCGCACTCTGGACCGTCTATCTGGTCTGGGGGTCGACGTACTTCGCGATCAAGATCAGCGTGCGGACGCTGCCCGCCTTCCTCTCGGCCGGGTCGCGCTTCCTGCTCGCGGGCAGCCTGCTCGCGCTGATCCTCGTCGCGACCGGCCGCAGCATCAGGGTCACGCGCGGCGAGCTCGGTTCCGCGGCAGTCGTCGGCACGGCGCTGCTCGCGCTCGGCGTCGGCGTGGTCACGCTCGCCGAGACGCGGATCGACTCGAGCACGGCCGCAATGATCGCCGGCTCGGTTCCGCTGCAGGTGATCCTCCTCCGCACGCTCGCGCGCGAGCGCGTCGCGCTCGCGACCCGGCTCTCGGTCCTCGTCGGCCTGGCGGGGCTCGCGCTGGTCGTCGTTCCCGGCGGCGAGGGCTCCTCGAGCGCGATCGGGCTCGCGCTCATGCTCGGCGCCAGCGTCTCCTGGTCGCTCGGCTCGTTCTTCGGCCACCGGCTGCCGCTCCCGCGCGACGGCTTCGTCGCGACGACGTGGGAGATGCTCAGCGCCGGCGTCGTCCTGCTCGTGCTCGGCGCCGCGCGGGGTGAGCTCGGCTCTGCGGACCCGGCCGCGTTCAGCCTCGAATCGATCCTCGCCTGGCTCTACCTCGGTATCTTCGGCACGCTCGTCGCCTTCACCGCCTACACCTGGTTGCTCCGGAACGCCCCGATCTCGAAGGTCGTCACGCACCAGTACGTGAACCCGATCGTCGCGATCGCCCTCGGCGCGCTGCTGCTCGGGGAGGAGATCACGCTCGCCGTCGGCCTCGGCGCCGCGCTGATCGTCGGCTCCGTCTTCGTCGCCGTCCGCCACGAGCGCGGGCCGGCGCCCGATGCCCTGCCGGCCCCTCGCCACAGGAGGCGCGGGAGGCGGCCTAGACGCCCGCCTCGGAAGCGCCCGTTAGGCGCCGTTGACCTGCGAGCGCTGGTGCGCGAGGTACTCCAGCAAGTCGGACCGCGTGAGGATGGCGGCCGGGCGGCCGGCGGCCGCGACGACGACCGCGGCGCTCGGGCCGGAGAGATCGGCGAAGACCTGGTCGAGCGTGTCGCCGACGTCCACCGCGGCGAGCGGCGGCTGCATCAGCGCTGCGACGTCCTCGTTGAGCGCGTCCGGATTCTTGAAGACCCGGTCGAGCACCCCACGCTCCTGCAGCGAGCCGACGACGTCGGCGAGCGACTCGGCCGGCTCGTGGCGGACGACCGGGAGCTGCGAGATCGAGTAGCGCTGCATCAGGTCGATCGCGGCGCCGACCTTCGCGTGTGACGCGATCGTGACGAGGTCGGGCACCTCGTGCTCCTCGGCGCGCTTGTGGCGCAGCACCTGGTCGATCGTCGGTGCGGGAACGCGCCGCTCCAGGAAGCCGTACTGGAGCATCCAGTTGTCGTCGAAGAACTTCGACAGGTAGGAGCGGCCCGAGTCGGGAAGGACGGTCAGGATCCGCGCGTCCGGCCCGTAGTCCCGCGCCACCTCGAGCGCCGCCCAGATCGTCGTGCCCGCCGAGCCGCCGGCGAGAATCCCCTCCTCGCGGGCGAGGCGGCGCGCGGTCACGAACGAGTCGCGGTCCGAGACGCGCACCCAGCGGTCGACGATGTCGCGGGACATCGTCACGGGCCACGTGTCCTTGCCGATGCCCTCGACGAGGTATGGATGCGTCTCGTCGGACGTGTAGACGGAGCCCTCCGGGTCGGCGCCGACGATCAGCAGCTCGGGGTTCCGCTCCTTCAGGTACTCGCCCGCGCCGGAGATCGTGCCGCCGGTGCCGACCGAGATGACGAGTGCGTCGATCTCGCCGCCCGTCTGCTCCCAGATCTCGGGCCCGGTGGTCTCGTAGTGGGCCTGTGGGTTCGACATGTTCGAGTACTGGTCCGGCTTGTAGCCGCCTGGGATCTCCTCGGCGAGCCGGTCGGAGACGGAGTAGTAGCTCTCCGGCGAGTCGTGCTCGACGGCGGTCGGCGTGATCACGACCTCGGCGCCGTACGCGCGCAGCATCGAGATCTTCTCCTGGCTCATCTTGTCCGGCATCACGAAGATGCAGCGGTAGCCGCGCGCCGCTGCCGCGATCGCGAGCCCGACGCCCGTGTTGCCCGACGTCGGCTCGACGATCGTCCCACCCGGGCGTAGCTTCCCCTCGCGCTCGGCCGCCACGATCATCGCCATCCCGATCCGGTCCTTGTTCGAGCCGCCCGGATTCAGGTACTCGAGCTTGGCGAGCAGCTGCGGCTGGACGTCACGGCCGATCCGGTCGAGCCGAACGATCGGCGTCTGGCCGACGAGGTCGAGCAGCGTCGGGTACTCGCGAGCCATCGGCGGCAAGCCTACGTAACGGCGATCGCACGACGGCGGACCGGCGACGACTGGATGATCGACGTGGTCGTCTGCCCGTAGAGGATGAACCGGTCGAGCACCTCCTCGAGGTGCTCGACGTCCCGCAGGTGCAGCCTCATGAAGAAACAGTCCTCACCCGTGATCCGGTGGCACTCGACGACCTCGGGCGTCTCGCGCGCGAGCTCGGCCACCGTGTGCAGCTGCCGCGCCGACGGCCTGATCCGCATGATCGCGCCGAGCGAGTAACCGAGCGCCTTTGGATCGAGCTCGGTCCGGTAGCCGTCGATGACACCATCGCGCTCGAGCCTGCGGATCCGCTCCGCGACCGCCGGCGCGGACAAATTGACCCGGCGCCCCAGCTCCGCGTGCGTGAGGCGCGCGTCCTCTTGGAGCTCGGCGAGCAGACGCCGGTCGGTAGCGTCGAAGGTAGAAACGCTCGATCGCCGTTGCTTCGTTGCCATCCCGTGTCGAATCCTTTCGCTTTTGGGGGTCGAGTGCCGCTCTGGCCGGAGATCATATCGCCATGCAGGCGCACCGGCCACCACCGCACGCCTACTTCGTCACCAGCGCCGTCTTCCACTACCTCGGCCCCGCGTTCGCAGTCTTGCTCTTCGCACGTGTCGAGCCGCTCGGGGTCGCCTGGCTGCGGATCGCGGCGGCTGCGGCGGTCTTCGCGGCGTGGCGGCGGCCGTGGCGAGCGTACGCACGCCTCGACGATCGCGATCGCCGGATGCTCGTCGCCTGGGGCGCCGTCCTTGCCGTGATGAACGTGTGCTTCTACCTCGCGATCGATCGACTTCCGCTCGGCACGGTTGCAGCGATCGAGTTTCTGCCCGTGATCGCACTCGCTGCGCTCGGAACGCGGACGCCGCGGAACGGCGCCGCCCTCGCGCTCGCCGTCGCCGGCGTCTACCTGCTCACCGACGTCCAGCTCGAGGGCGAATCGATCGGCGTCGCCCTGGCGCTCGCGAACGCGCTGCTCTTCGCGGTCTACATCGTGCTCGGCCACCGGGTCGCACGCGGCGAGGTGGTGAGCGGCATCGACGGCCTCGCCGCCTCGATGCTGATCGCGCTTGCCGTCGCGACGCCGATCGGCGCCTGGAGTGCAGCTCCGGCATTCACCGATCCGGTCGCGCTCGCAGCGGGCTTCGGGGTCGGGATCGCGTCGTCGGTGATCCCATACGTCTGCGACCAGCTCGCAATGGCGCGTCTCGAGCGGGCGACGTACGCGCTGCTCGTCTCGCTGCTACCCGCCACGGCGACCGCGATCGGGATCCTCGTCCTGGGTCAGGTGCCGTCGGTGGTGGAGGTGGCCGGCGTCGCGCTCGTCGTCGGCGGCGTCGCAGTGCACCGGGAACGGTCAGCGTCAGCTGCCAGAAGTCGCCGGTCAACCCCAGCTCCTCCAGGATCGCTTGTGACTCGAGCGCGGTGCGCGGGCGCCAATCCGGGTCGAGTCGCGTCCACCACCAGCGGCGCGCGAGCTCGTTCAGCGTCGCGGCGGTCAGGCTCGCGCCCGGCTGCAGGCCGCTCGCCGTGAGCCAGCGCTCGAGGTGCTCCTCCGACCGGAGGAAGACCATCGTGCTTCAGGTGAAGGCGATGTCGTCCCACCACCGGCGGGCGGGAACGACGAAGTGGACGAGGAGGTCGGCGCCACGCACGAGCGTGCCGTCGCGGACCTCGAGCTCGAGCGACTCGCCGCAGTCCGGGCACCGGGACTCGACGCGACCGTCCGCGTGGAGCGCAGCGGGAATCCCGAGCGCGTCCCACGCGCAGTTGGCGAACCAGGTGCGGCCGTTCGCCTCGACGGTGTGCGGCGTCTCGACGGCGGAGAACGGATTGAGCATCCGGATCTCCAGCGAGCGTTCATGGAGGACGAGCGCGTGGTCGTCGTGCAGGCGCCGGAACGCTCCTTCGACTTCCTCGGCGGCGACTCCCAGTGCCGCAGCGGTCTCCGCCGGCGCCGGCGCACGTCCCTCGCGGACGAAGAAGGCGTAGACCTCGTTGCGGATACGCAGGTCGAACTCGTCCATCAGTGGCGGAAGTGCCGGCGACCCGTGAAGACCATCGCCGCGCCGGCGCTCTCGACGGCCTGGACCACGTCCTCGTCCCGCTTCGAGCCGCCGGGCTGGATCAGCGCAGTCACGCCCGCCTCGAGGGCGAGCCGCGGGCCGTCCGGGAACGGGAAGAACGCGTCGGAGGCGAGTGCGGCGCCCGCGAGCGCGTGGCCGTGGCTCCTCGCTTTCTCGAGTGCGATCCGGACGGCGTCGACGCGGCTCATCTGGCCGGCGCCGATGCCGATCGTCTGGAGGTCGTGCACGAGCACGATCGCGTTCGAGGTGACGTGCTTGCAGACGCGCCAGGCGAAGAGGAGGTCACCCCAGTCTGCCTCGGACGGCTGGCCGGCAACGACCTTCATCCCCTCGCGGTCGGCCACGTCCCAGTCGCGCTCCTGCACGAGCAGACCGCCGAGCACGCGCCGGTAGTCGCGCTCCGACGCGTCGGGCGCGCGCCGCTCGCGGTCGTCCAGGATCCGTGTCGCCGGCTTCCGGGTGAGCGTCTCCAGAGCGGCCTCGTCGTAACCGGGAGCATGGAGCACCTCGACGAACTCCTCCGCGAGCCGTTCACCGACCGCAGCCGAGACCGGCCGGTTCAGTGCGACGACGCCGCCGTACGCGGAGAGCGGGTCGGCGGCGTGCGCGAGCTCGTACGCCTCCTCGATCGATGCGCCGACTGCGACTCCGCACGGGTTCGCGTGCTTGACGATCACGCACGCGGGCAGCGTGAACTCGCGCAGCAGCAGGCGCGCCGCGTTCAGGTCGTTCAGGTTGTTGTAGGAGAGAGCGCGGCCGTGCAGCTGTTCGGCGCGGGCGAGCAGATGCGTGCGCGCTCCGCGTTCCGCGTAGAAGCCGGCGCGTTGGTGCGGGTTCTCGCCGTAGGAGAGGTCGAATTGCTTCTCGAACGCGGGCACGAGCACGTCCGGGAAGGACTGCCGGCCCGCGAACCAGGCGGCAATCGCCGCCTCGTAGGAAGCGGAGGTCGAGAACGCCGTCGCAGCAAGGGCACGCCGTGTCTCGAGTGAGAGCTCGCCGTGCTCGCGCAGCTCCGCGAGCACGGACGCGTAGTCGGCAGGCCGGCAGACCGGCGCGACGTGCGCGAAGTTCTTCGCCGCGGCCCGCAGCATCGCCGGCCCGCCGACGTCGATCATCTCGACCGCCTCCTCCTCACGGACGCCGTGCTCACGCGCGACTTGCTCGAAGGGGTAGAGGTTGACGCAGACGAGGTCGAACGGCTCGATCCCGTGCTCGGCGAGGGCGGCGACGTCGGTCTCCACCTCCCGCCGCGCGAGGATGGCGCCGTGGATGCGCGGATGGAGCGTCTTGACGCGGCCGCCGAGCATCTCCGGGAACTCCGTCAGGCTCTCGACCCGCGTCACGTCGAGGCCGAGCTCCTCGAGCCGGTCGGCGGTACCGCCGCTCGCGACGAGCTCCCAACCGAGCGCGGCGAGCCCAGTCGCCAGTTCGTCCAAGCCCGTCTTGTCGAAGACCGAGATCAGCGCGCGCAGAGCTCTCTCACCACCTCGGGCAGGAGCCGGTGCTCGACCGCGTGGATGCGCTCCGCGAGCGTGTCGCGCGGCTCGATCGGGAGCGGCTCCTGCCGCAGCACCGGACCGGTGTCGAGCCCATCGTCGACGACATGGACGGTCACGCCCGTCGTCTCGACTCCTGCGGTCAGCGCGTCCTCGATCGCGTGCGCTCCGGGGAACGCCGGCAGGAGCGACGGGTGCACGTTCACGATCCGGCCGGGGAAGCGGTCGAGGAAGGCCGCCGTGAGCAGGTGCATGTAGCCGGCGCAGACAACGAGCTCCACGCCCTCGGCTTCGAGCCAGGCGGCCATGGCAGCGTCGCGAGCCTCTCTGGTCGGATAGGCGTCGCGCTCGAAGACACGCGCCGGCACCCCGGCTCGCTCGGCCCGCGCGAGCGCCCGGACGCCCGGTCGGTTCGACGCGACCGCGACGGACCGGCAAGCCGCTGTCGAGCAAAGCCTGGAGGTTTGAGCCCTCCCCGCTGACCAGCACGCCGATCACGCTGCGACGATACGGCCGATCACGAGCTCGTCCGCGGGCTCCGGCACGACGGCGCAGTAGCCGATCCCGAGGTTGAAGACGCGGCGCGCCTCCTCCTCCTCGAGGTGGCGGGCGAGCCACTCGAACACCGGCGGCCGCTCCCAGGCGTCCCAGTCGAGCTCGGCCCGGAGGCCTTCCGGAAGCACGCGGCCGAGGTTGCCCGCGATCCCCCCGCCGGTGACATGCGCGAACGCATGGGCGGTCGACCGGAGGCGACGGACGTCGTCGAGGTAGAGGCGGGTCGGAGCAAGCAGGTCGGGGCCGTCGTAGTCCTCCAGCTCGAGCACGGCGCGGACGAGCGTGAAGCCGTTCGCGTGCACGCCCGCGGACGGCAAGCCGATCACGTAGTCCCCCGCGCGCACCGCCGATCCGTCGATCAGGTACTCCCGCTCGACGACGCCCACGCAGGTCGCGGCGAAGTCGAGCTCTCCCTCGCGGTAGACCCCGGGCAGCTCCGCGGTCTCGCCGCCGATCAGCGCGACTCCGGCCTCACGGCAGACCTCGGCGGCGCCCTCCACCAGCTCCGCGACCTGCTCGAGGTCGAGCCGGCTCGCGGCCACGTAGTCGAGCAGGACGAGCGGGTCGGCGCCGCACGTGATCACGTCGTTGATGCAGTGCGCCGCCATTCGGCGCCGCAGGCCCGCAGCGCGCCCCGCGGCCGGGCGACGATGGGCTTCGTCCCGATCGAGTCCGTCGAGGCCGCGAGCAACCGACGCTCGTCCAGCGGGTGCAGGCCGGCGAAGGCACCGAAGCCGCGCGCGCCGGTCGACTCGACGGCCGCGCGAAGCCGCTCGACGACCCCCTCGGCTGTCGCGAGCGAGACGCCGGCGGCGGCATACGTCCGGTCCTCGCTCACGAGAGCGAGTCTACGACCTCTCGCGGAAGGCCCCGTTCAGCTGAAGAGCTCGGCGTGGAGCTGCGGGCGGCCCTGCGGCCCGCCCCGCAGGAAGCGGACGACGGCGTCTCCCACCTCCACGTCCGTCCCGTCCCGCTCCGAGGCGAGCAGGTCGGCCAGCGCTGCCGCCTTCGCCTCTGGATCGTCGGCGAGCAGGTGCAGCTCGGTCAGCCTGAGCGCGTCGGGGGGCTCGAACATGCCCTCGATCCACTCGCGCGGCGGGTGCACCTCGAGCCGGTAGCCGGCGCTCGTGGAGACGAACGTGCGCCTGCCGCCGTGTGCCTGGACCCGCAGCTCGCGGTCGACCGCCCGGTCGATCACCTCGCCGAACTCGTCCTCGTCGAGCTCGAGGCCGATGTGGTCGATGCGCGGCAGTTCCCACTGGCCGGGTTGGACGACGACGTTCACCCCACCCCGCTCGAGCTCGGACAGCCGAAGCTTGAAGCCCAGCTCGTCGAGCTCCTCCCACGAGGTCCCGGCGGAGAAGGACTGGTAGTCCTCGCCGATCCGCCCGTGCCTCGCCACGAGCGCGAACGCGAGCTTGCCGATGTACCTCGCCTCCACCCGGCGCACGCTTGTCGTGACGAGGTGGTAGTGGAAGAGGCGCACGAGCAGCGGATTCTACGAGGTCCCTCGTAGAGTGAATACGTGCTGACCGACTGGACACTCGACCCTCTCCAGCTCGCCCCGGTCGTCCTGGCGGCGTTCGCGTATGGGCTGCGGGCACGCACGCTCCGCAGACGGGGGACGCCGATGGCCGGCTGGCGCGTCTTCCTCTTCGCCCTCGGGATCGCCCTGCTCCTGGTCGCGTTCGCCTCTCCGCTCGCGGCGATCGGCGAGGACGAGCTCTTCAGCTTCCACATGGTCCAGCACGTGCTGATCGGCGACCTGGCGCCGCTCTGCCTGCTCGCGGGGCTCTCCGGTCCGATGCTGCGCCCGCTCCTGGCGCTGCGCCCCGTCGAGCGCTTGCGCGTGCTCGCCAACCCCGTCGTCGCGCTGCCGCTGTGGGCGGCCAACCTCTACGTCTGGCACCTGCCGTTCCTCTACGAGGCGGCAGTCCGCCACTCGGCCGTCCACGCGCTCGAGCACATCTGCTTCTTCACGGCCGGTCTGATCATGTGGCTCCCCGTCCTCGAGACCCTGCCCGCACCGGAGTGGTTCGGTACGGGGCCGAAGCTGGCCTACATCGCGTGCGTCCGCGTCGTGGAGACGGTCCTCGGCAACGTCCTCGTCTGGTCCGGCACCGTCTTCTACGACGTCTACGCGCAGGGAGAGGAGCTCTGGGGCGTCTCGCCGCTCCAGGACCAGGGCCTCGCCGGCGCGGTGATGATGATCGAGGGCTCGCTCGTCACGATCGTCGCCCTCTCGTGGCTCTTCCTGCGCCTCGCGCAGGAGGGCGAGCTGCGCCAGGAGCTGCTCGAGCGCGGCCTCGACCCGCGCGCGGTCCAGCGGGCCGTCCGCTACGGCCGCGCGCAGGAGCTGGCCGGGCCGCGCTGAACACGAACTCTCAATGCGCTCGAGCGGGGTGCACCATGTCGACCTGGTCGTCTCGTCGGTCGAGCGCAGCCTGCCCTTCTACCGTGATCTGCTCGGGCCGCTCGGCTATCACCGCGTCTCCGAGGTCGAGGGCGAGCGGGGAGAGACGATCTGGTACTTCGGCGGTCCCGGCAGCTCGATCGGGATCCGGCAGGCACCCGGTTCTAGAACAATCCAGCGGCTCGGCGGGATCGACCGGTACGAAGTCGGGCTGCACCATCTCGCGCTCGAGGCGGTTTCCAGGGCGGTCGTCGACGAGCGCCATGCCTGGCTCGTCGACGCGGGCGCGACGATCGAGACGCCGCCGCGCGAATACGCGTACTCACCCGGGTACTACGCGGTCTTCTTCTACGACCCTGACGGCATCAAGCTCGAGATCGTCCACGTGCCCGGGCTTGCTGCGTAGGGCTCCTCGTAGCTCGTCGCGGCGGGGCCTTCGACCTTCAGCTCCGCGATCCCGCGCATGCACTCCCAGCGGCTGGGATAGAGCTTCGAGATCGCGGCCGCACCGCCGGTGTCCCCGAGCGCAGTCCACCACCATTGACCCGCCTCGTCGTGGCGAATCACGATCCGCATGTGCGAATGATCGAGAAAGCGCCGGACGGATTCGACCCCCGAAAGTCTAGGAGCGGGGATCGGGATCTTCCGCCGGAAAATGCAGGACTATTCGACGTTCGCAGTGGCGCGACGGTCCAGTTTTCGCTCGAGGCCGCTGCGGGCGCGCACGGCCAGGGGTGACGCGAGCAGCCGCTCGAGCAGCTCGAGCGGCGGCTGCGGGTCGTACCACGCGTCCATGAGCTCGACGACCGTTGCGTGGCCGTTGACGCCCGCGAGGCGCTCGACCGGATCGCCGGCCGCAACCTCGCCGGGCTCGAGAACCCGCGCGTAGATCCCCGGCCGGCGCGCGGCGGCGAAGCGCTTCACCCACTGCGGCTCGTCCATCCGCGTCGCGAAGGTCGAGCACGGGATCCGCGGGGCGGTCGCCTCGACGAGCGCCGGCCCGATGCGGAAGCGGTCGCCGATCCGCAGCTCCTGCGGGCCGAAGCTCGAGAGCGTCAGGTTCTCGCCGAACGTGCCCGGGGCCGGCGCCGCACCGAGCTCGCCGGCCCACCAGTCGTAGTCCTCGGCGCTGTAGACGTAGAGCGCCTGGTCGGGCCCACCGTGATGCTCCTCGTCGGCGACCACGTCGCCCGCGAGCCCGAGCGCGCTCACGTAGCCGCGTTCGACCGGCAGCTTCCGGATCCCGGTCGAGATCGTCCGCCCGCCGATCCGCATCAGCTCGGCGCGGCCCGCGTTGACGGAAACGACCCTCACCGGCCTCGCCGGCTCGAAGCGGAGCTTCGCGAGGTTGCGTTCCGCGGGCACGCGCGTCGGATAGGAGCGCGTGAAGCAGGCGCGGCAGACCGACTGCTCCGGCAGGCGCGTGGCCGCCTGCATGCCCTCCAGCGAGAGGTAGTGGAGCGAGGTCGCACCGATCAGCTCGCGCATCTGCTCGACCGAGCGGTGCGCGGCCGCGAGCTCGGCCTCGTCGGCCATGTCGATCCCGTAGAAACAGGGCGAGACGATCGGCGGCGAGGAGACGCGGACATGCACCTCGGCGGCGCCCGCGTCGAAGAGCATCGCCACGAGCTGGCGCATCGTCGAGCCGCGGACGATCGAGTCGTCGACGATCACGAGCCGCTTGCCCGCGACCTCGGCGAGCGGGTTGAACTTCATCTTGATCCCCTGCCGCCGCAGGTCCTCGTCCGGCTCGATGAACGTGCGGCCGACGTAGCGGTTCTTGATCAGGCCCTCGCTGTACGGGATTCCCGACGCCCGCGCGTAGCCGACCGCCGCGGGCGTGCCGGAGTCCGGGATCGGCATGACGAGGTCTGCCTCGACAGGCGCCTCTGTCGCGAGCCGCTCGCCCATCCGGACGCGGACGCCGTGCACCTCTGCGCCGGCGAGGGTCGAGTCGGGCCGCGCGAAGTAGACGTGCTCGAAGATGCAGAGCGCCTGCCTGCCCTCGGGCAGCGCCTGGGTCGCGTGGAGTCCCTCCTCGTCGATCACGACGAGCTCGCCCGGTCGCACGTCGCGCGCGTAGACGGCGCCGATCAGGTCGAGCGCGCACGTCTCCGAGGCCAGGACCCAGTCGTCGCCGAGCCGACCGAGCGCGAGCGGCCGGATCCCGTGCGGGTCGCGGAAGCCGACCAGCTTGCCCTCCGTGAGCGCGACCACCGAGTAGGCGCCCTCGAGACGCGCCATCGCCTGGGCGACGGCGAGCGGCAGCGGCGACGAATCGTGCGCGACGAGCGCGGCGATCGCCTCGGTGTCCGAGGTGGCGCCGAGCACGATCCCGTCTGCGGCGAGGTCCCGGCGGAGCTCCGCCGTGTTCGTCAGGTTGCCGTTGTGCCCGAGCGCGACGGTCCGGGCGCGGCCGTGGTGGACGAGCGGTTGCGCGTTCGCCCAGTGCGAGGAGCCGGTCGTCGAGTAGCGCGTGTGCCCGATCGCGACGTCTCCCGGAAGGGCGAGCAGCTTCTCCTCGTCGAAGACCTGCGCGACGAGGCCGAGATCGCGGAGCACGGTGAGACGGCCGCGGTCGGAGACGGCGATCCCGGCCGCTTCCTGGCCGCGGTGCTGGAGCGCGAAGAGGCCGAAGTACGACACCCTGGCGACGTCGCGCTCGGCCGAGCGGATCCCGAAGACGCCGCACATCTAGGACCAGGCCTCCCGGAGCGCCTCGAGATCGTGCCCGAGCAGCCGCTCGCCGCCGGCGACGCCGAGCCGGCGGAGCGGCACGCCGCCGAGCCGGTCGACGACCTCGGGCGCGCAGGCGAGGACCGCCTGGCCGCCGCCCTCGCCGAACCAGGCGCGCGGGTCATCCGGCAGCGCGACCTCGGCGCCGATCCCGGAGTGGAGTGCCGCCTCGGCGAGCGCGACGGCGAGGCCGCCGTGCGAGACGTCGTGCACGAACGAGCACTGCGGCGCGGCGCGCCAGAGGAACTCGACGAGCGACGCCTCGGCCGCCAGGTCGAGCCGCGCCGGGCCGGCCGCCGACCTCGCCGAAG
Source organism: uncultured Gaiellaceae bacterium (assembly GCA_963802765.1). Taxonomy (GTDB): domain Bacteria; phylum Actinomycetota; class Thermoleophilia; order Gaiellales; family Gaiellaceae; genus Gaiellasilicea. Next base: position 118,898 of record CAWDJZ010000007.1, on the reverse strand, counting down.
CGCGCCTGGTACTCGGAGCCGGCGAACGCGACCGGCGAAGCACCGGCGAGCAGGATCACGTCCCCCTTACGCCAGGCCCTCGGCACCTGTCGCACGTCCGCAAGCAGGCCGACACAGCCGACGACCGGAGTCGGGTCGATCGCGCGCCCGTCGGTCTCGTTGTAGAGCGAGACGTTGCCCGAGACGATCGGGACCTGTAGCGCCTCGCACGCCTGGGCCATCCCCTCGATCGCCTCGCGCAACTCCCAGGCGATCTCCCCCTTCTCCGGGTTCCCGAAGTTGAGGCAGTCGGTCAGCCCGAGCGGCTCGGCGCCCGTGCACGCGACGTTGCGCGCCGCCTCGAGCGCCGCGAGCGCGCCGCCGGTGTACGGGTCGAGGCGCCCCACTCTGCCCGTGCCGTCAAGCGCGACGGCGAGGCCGCGGTAGCCGGGGCGCAGCCGCAGCACGGCGGCGTCGAGCCCGGGCCGGCGCACCGTGCGGGAGCCGACGAGATGGTCGTAGCGGCGGTAGATCGGCTCGCGGCTGCGCACATTCGGCGACGAGAGCAGCTCGAGCAACGCTTCGGGCGCGGCGGGCGCGTCGACATCTCCAAACAACGGCCCGGTGCCCGGCTGCTCGCGCGGGCGCGGCTCGATGCTGTAGCGCGGGCATTCGTCCGTGAGCAGGCGGGCCGGGATCTCGCCGACCACCTCGTCTTCCCAGAAAGCCCGCAGGAGGCCGCTGTCGGTGACCTCGCCGACGACCGCGCGGTGGAGCTCCCAGCGGTCGCAGACGGCCAGGACGGCGTCGAGCATCTCGGGGCGGACGACCGCGACCATCCGCTCCTGGCTCTCCGAGATCATCACCTCCCACGGCTCCATCCCCTCCTCACGGAGCGGCACCCGGTCGAGGCGCAGGTCGATCCCGCACTCGCGCGCCATCTCCGACAGTGACGAGGCGAGGCCGGCCGCGCCGCAGTCCTGCAGAGACTCGACGAGGCCCGACTCGACCAGCTCGACCGAGACCTCGATCAGGCGCTTGCCCGTGAAGGGGTCGCCGACCTGGACGCTCGGCCGCTTGTCGGCATCCTCCTCGCCGAGCTCCTGGCTCGCGAGCACCGAGGCGCCGCCGATCCCGTCGCGGCCGGTCGTCGCGCCGTAGAGGACGACGAGCCTGCCGGGCCCGCTCGCGGCGGCGCGCGTGACCCGGTCTGCCGGCAGGAGGCCGACGCACATCGCGTTCACGAGCACGTTGTCGCGGTAGGTGTCGTCGAAGACCGCCTCGCCGCCGACCGTCGGCACACCGACCGAGTTCCCGTAGGCGCCGATCCCGGCGACGGCGCGGTCGAAGCGCGGGTCGCCGTCGGCGAAGCGGAGCCCGTCCAGGAGCGCGATCGGCCGCGCGCCCATCGCGATCACGTCGCGCAGGATCCCGCCCACGCCGGTGGCGGCGCCCTGGAACGGCTCGACCGCGGACGGGTGGTTGTGGCTCTCGACCTTGAAGCAGACCGCCTCGCCGTCGCCGAGGTCGAGCACGCCCGCGTTCTCACCGGGGCCCTGCAGCACGCGTTTCCCCGAGGAGGGAAGCCGTTTCAGCAGAAGGGCCGAATGCTTGTAGCCGCAGTGCTCCGACCAGAGAAGCGAGAAGACCGCCAGCTCGAAGTGGTTCGGGTCACGCCCGAGCAGGTCGATGATGCGCGCCAGCTCGCCATCCGTGAGGCCAAGAGCTCGATGCAGCGGCTGTTCCGCGACCTGCGACAGGTGATTCAGTCTAGACGGGAAGCACGACGGCGGCGGCCGCGTTGGGAGAAGGAGATGAGCCGCCGTCATCTCGTCATGCTGCTCGGCCTCGCGGCGATCTGGGGCTCGTCGTTCATGTTCATCGAGATCGCGCTGCGCGACCTCGCGCCCGCGACCGTGATCCTGCTCCGGATCGCGACGGGTGCGCTGACGCTGGCGGTCTACATCCGCCTCGCCGGCCACCGGCTCGCATCGCTCCGTCCCTACGCCCGCCCGCTCGCGGTGCTCGGCGTCGTCAACACCGCGCTGCCGTTCTTCCTGATCGCGTGGGGCCAGCAGTACATCGACTCGGGGCTCGCGGCGATCCTCAACGCCTCCTCGCCGCTCTTCACCGCCGTCTTCGCGCTTTCTGTCGACCGGAGCCAGCGGGTCACGGGCCTGCGGCTCGTCGGCGTCCTGCTCGGTTTCGCGGGTGTCGTCCTGCTCGTCGGCTTCGAGCTCAGCGGCGGTGAGCGCGCGGTCGTCGGCGGCCTGGCCGTGGTCGCCGCGTCCGCCTGCTACGGGCTCGGCGGCCTCTATGCGGGCCGCCGCCTCAACGGCCTCCCGCCCGCGCTCGTCGCATTCGGGACGCTCGTCTGGGCAACCCTCTTCACGCTCCCCCTCGGCGCCGCACAGGCCACGACGCCCGGCTGGGATTCCCTCCTCGCGGTGCTCTACCTCGGTCTCGCCGCCACCGGCGCCGCGTACCTCCTCTACTTCGGCCTGATCGCGGGCGCCGGCGCCTCCAAGGCGGTGCTCGTGACGTACCTCGTCCCGGCGCTCGCACTCGTCTACGGCGCCGTCCTCCTCGACGAGCAGGTGACGGCGCTCGCGCTCACGGGCCTCGCGCTCGTGCTCGCCGGGGTGGCGCTCGGCACCGGCGTGGGCCGCAGCGGCGCAGCGCGCCGACAGGCGGCAGCAGCCGCGGCCCCGGCCGCTAGCGTGCGGAGGTGAATCGCTACTGGCCGATGCTCCTCCTGCTCGCGGGGGTCTGGGGCGCGTCCTATCTCTTCATCAAGGTCGCGGTCGACGACATCGCACCCGCGCCGATGATGGCCTTCCGGACGCTCGTGGCCGGCGGCATACTCGTGGGCTATCTCGTCTGGCGGCTCGGACGGGCCGGCGCCTTCGAGGGGCTCCGTGCGGCCTGGCGGCACTGCCTCGTGCTCGGCGCGCTCAATGCAGCCGTCCCCTTCTGGCTGATCGCGTGGGGCGAGCAATACATCGACTCGGGCCTCGCCGCCGTCGTGCAGGCGTCGGTGCCGATCTTCAACGCGCTGCTCGTGCTGCGCTTCCTGCCGCACGAACGGCTGAACGGCACGCGGCTCGTCGGGCTCGCAATCGGGATCGTCGGCGTCGCCGTCGTGACCGGGATCAACCCGGGCGGCGGCTGGTGGTCGATCGCGGGCGCGCTCGCCGTCGTCGGCTCGTCGCTGGCGTATGCGAGCGCCGGCGTCTACGGCCAGCGGGCCGTCTCCGGGACGCCCGGCCCGGTGCTCGCGGCCGGCTCGATGCTCGTCGGCGGGCTGATCCTGCTCCCGCTCGCCCTCTTCCAGCTGCCCGACAACGTCCCGGGATGGGAGGCGACGGCATCCGTGCTCGCGCTCACGCTGGCCGGGACGGCGCTCGCGCAACTCGTCCTCTTCCGGATGCTCGCGCTGTACGGCTCGGCGCGACTGTCCCTCGTCACCTACCTGATGCCCGGCTTCGCGCTCCTCTACGGCGCGGTCCTCCTCGACGAGGCGATCACCGCCGCGATGCTCGGCGGGCTTGCGCTCATCCTCGGCGGCGTCGCGCTCGCGTCCGGCGCGGTTCGCCTGCCGCGCCGCGAGGCGGTGACCGTGCGGCCGTGACGGTCACGATTCGTCCCGCGACGGCCGACGACGTCGACTTCCTCGTCGAGCTCTATTCGCACGACGACGTCCGCCCCTTTCTCGCCGCGGCCGGCTCGTACGATCGCGAGGGCGTCGCCGCGAAGCTCGCGCAGGACCCCGACCTGGGCGGGCTACTCGTCGTCGAGCTCGAGGGCGACCCGGCAGGCGCGATGGCCTGGAAGCTCACGAACCGCCGCAGCCGGATCGCGCACGTCAGCGGGCTCGCCGTCCATCCGCGCTTCCGCGGTCGTCGGCTCGCCGACGAGGCGGCACGCCTGTTCCAGCGGCACCTGATCCTCGAGCGCGGGCTGCACCGGCTCGAGCTCGAGGTCTACGGCTTCAACGAGCGCGCCCAGCGGCACGCGGAGCGCTCGGGCTTCGTCCGCGAGGGCGTCAAGCGAAAGGCGTACGCCCGCGACGGCGGCTGGGTGGACGGGGTGCTCTACGGATTCGTCGAGGAGGACCTCGAGGCACCGAGGTAGGACGCGAGCAACTCCCCGGCCTCCGGCAGGTCGTCACGGAGGCGGAGGTTGTAGACCTTCTCGTCCCCTTCGCGGACCGTGAGGAAGCCGGCGTGGCGCAGGATCGCGAGGTGGTGGTGCGCAGTCGACTTTGCGAGGCCGAGCTCCGACGCCGCTTCGCCCAGCGTCAGCGGCCCGTCGCTCAACCGCTTCAGGAGCCGCAGCCGCTTCTCGTCGCCGAGCGCCTTGTAGAGGCGGGCGAGCTCGGCGGGCGAGCCGGCCCCCGCCTCCTCGGGCGGCGGCGCGATCGGGTAGCAGAAGATCTTCGCGCCCTTGTGCTCCCAGAGGATCACCCAGGGACGCATCCACCAGCTCGGGAAGAAAGCGATCGTCCGGATCGCAGGCCCAGGCGTGTACTGGTAGCCGCGCGTCGCGAGCTCGACGAGCTGCTCCGGGGAGCGCTTCCTCGCCAGCGCCCGCTTCGACTCGGCGTCGCGCTCGGCCGCCTGCCGCCACTCCTGTTCGTGCGGTGCGAAGACGTGCTCGTACCAGCGCGGGAGGAGGTCGAGCAGCTTTGTCTTCACGGCCTCGCCGTCGAGCTCGAGCAGGTTGCGATACGTCTCGTGCTTCTCCGAGAACTCCGCGATCGACTGGAGGAAAGCTTCGCGCGCCTCCGGGTCGCCTTCGGCGGCCCGCTTGATCACATCCGGACCGGAGAGATGGCTGAACGAGGTGCCGTAGTAGCCGAACACGTGCAGCTTGACCTCCACCGGATCGGTCGCCTCGAGCCGCTCGAGGAACGCGGGGAAGGTCCGCGGCTTCGGCGTCTCGAAGACGAGACCGAGCAGGTGCGCAGAGACCTTCATCGAGCCGAGGTTCAGCTCGTCGACGGCCTCGAGCACATCGGACGGAACCGCTTCGAGCCGGTCACGCAGCCGGTCGGGACCGAGATCGAACGTGTCGTAGTCGTCGCGGTCGCCGAGGGCACAGATGCTCATGAGCACCTCAGCCGCCTCGGCGACCTCGATCTCGATCTCGATCCCCGCCGGGCGCGAGAGGTCGAGAACCGGCGCGCGTCTGTTCTGTTCGACGGCCATCTAACGCGTGCAGCGTAGCGCTCAGCGAGTTTCTTGACAAGCGATGGGTGCGTTCGATAAGTTTCGAACAGTTCACGAACGTCGAAAGACAGGTGACCCATGCATTCCTCCCTCACCTCCGATCTTCTCCACCAGCTCACCCACGACCGGCAGCAGAATCTGCAGGCGTCGGCAGCCGCCCGCAGGCTCACCGGCGTCGACCCGGCCCGCAGGCGAATGGCGCGATCTCTCCGGCGCGTCGCGGACCGACTCGACGCGGCAACCACCGCTCCCGGCCAGGTGAGCTCGGCACTTCCCGGACGCGGCTAGCCCGCGCGGCTAGCCCGCGTCCGGGAGTGTCAGCGCTCCGCGAGAAATCCTTCGACGAGCGTCCGCGCCCGGCTCGACCCGGCGACGAGGCCGACGCCGTGGAGCGTGCCGGGCAGCACTTCGAGGCGCTTGTCCGACGAGGCGGTCGCCGCGTGCATCGCCTCCGCGTCTTGCGAGAAGTCGTAGCCGGCGTTGTCGTCGCCTTCCGCGGCCAGGTAGAGCACCGGCACGCGTAGCCGGGGCGCCGTCGCGGCCGCGTCCAGGCCGCGGAAGCGGGCCGGGGACGAGATGCTGACGACGCCGTCGACCGGCGGCTTCACGTTCGCGCCGGCGACGAGCGAGGCGATCCCGCCCATCGAGGCGCCGACGAGGAAGACCTTGCGCTTGCCGAGCCGGCGCAGCTCCTTCACCGCGGCGGCGAGATCCGCGGCGAGCCGGTTCGCGGCGGGACCGGTCCGGCGCTGCGAGAAACCGGAGCCGCGGAAGTCGATCGGGAAGGCGAAGTAGCCCTTGGCCGCGAGTCGGCGCGCATACGGCAGCCACTCGCAGAGGTCGCCGTCGGACTGGTGCGCGAGGATGACCGCGGTGGTTCCCTTCCCGAAGCGGTGACCGACGAGCTTCGTCCCGTCCGCAGCGTAGAACCAGAGCTCGCCGCCGCGGACGCACTGATGTTTCGACCGCTCCGTTTCGGCGCCCGCAGTAGACGCGGTCACCGCCACCAGCGCGAGGAGCAGGAGGGCGCGTTTCACGCCACGAACGTCTAACAGGGCTGATATGACATGTCAAGAGTGACAGGTACGCTGGGCCATGCGCTGCTGGGGCTGCTCGCCGAGGGCCCCCGCACCGGCTACGGGCTGCTCAAGCACTTCGAGCAGTCGCTCGCGTATGCGTGGCCGGCAAGCCACAGCCAGATCTACCCCGAGCTGGCGAAGCTGCGCGCGGCGGGGCTGATCCGCGAGGGCGAGTCGCTGCCGCGCGGCGGCCGTCCGTACGAGCTGACCGAGGTCGGCCGCGCCGAGGTGCGCCGCTGGCTCCGCGAGACCGAGCCGTCGCGTACGGTCCGGAACGAGGCGGCGCTGCGGCTCTTCTTCCTCTGGCTGCTCGAGCCGGAGGAGGCGGACGCATACCTCCAGGGCGAAGCGGAGCGTGCCCGTACCGTCCTGGCCGAGCTGGAGGCGATCGCCGAGCAAGAGGACCCGGACTCGCCCAAGCAGCGTGCCTACCGGGTCGCGCTCGAGCTCGGCCTACGCACGACCCGGGCGCGGCTCGAGTGGGCGGAGTGGGCCGCCGACCAGGTCAGGTCGCGTCGGTGAGGCCGTAGTCTTCGCGGAACGTCGCCAGCTCCAGCTGGGAACCGGGATCCGGGTCGGCCGCACGTCGACGGCACGTCCGGCACGGCGACGATCACCAACAACACGATCTCCGCCTACCAGAAGACCGGGATCCTCGTCGACGGAACCGGCTCGGCGGCGACGATCACAGGGAACACGACACCGGGCCGGCCCGACGACCGCGATCGCCCAGAACGGGATACAGATCAGCCGCCGCGCCACAGCCACCGTCTCCGGCAACACGGTCTCCGCGAACGCTTACACCGGAACGGAGGACGCGACCTCAACCGGGCTTCTGCTCTTCGGTGCGCTCGGCGACGTCACCGTGTCGAACAACACGGTTCTCCGACAACACGAGGGCATCTTACCTCGCGAGTGTCGAGCCGACAGTCCCGAGCGCGTCGTCGTTCGCGCCAATACGGTTACGGGCGGCAAGCGCGCGATCGTCGTCGATGCGACGACAGGACCGCTGATCGAGGCGAATACGACGAGCGGCGCTGCGAACAACGGGATCGATGTCGAGCGCGATCTCGGCGAGAACACGTCTTCCGGGAGCAACGAGGCGAGCACGCCTAGCTGCGCCGTCAATTTCGACTGCCGCGACGCGTTCGACTCGGAAACCGCAGCAACGGCACCAAGAACGTCTGACGGAAAACACCGGCGCGCTCGGCACGCCTGTACGGGATCTGCTCTCCCGCGGCGGCGCCGGAGCCTCCGCCGGTCGAGATCGACACACCGGTGGTGATCGTGCTGCCGCCGAAGAACGCGCTCCCGGAGCTGGCGGCCCAGCCCGGAGCCCCGGAGGAGCCGCGCAGCCGAACAGCCAGCCCAGCCCGCTCGCCCAGAGCAGCCGGCCCAGCCTGCCGGTCCGGTGGCGGAGCCGCTGCGGACGAGATCATCACCAAGATGCAGGACGATCAGATCCAGTCGTGCGTGATCGAGCTGTAGGTCGCGAGGGCCGCAGAACATCGTCGTCGCCCGCGGCCTCGCACGTGCCCCTGCGGGCGGCAGAGGGCAGATGGTGATCCGGGTCGGCATTCAGCCTAAGGGGGAGCAGCTCCTCTCGAAGCAGATAGGCGGGGTCGTCGTCGACGTGCGCGCCGTTTGCCGGACGGCGTCCAACGAGCGTGCGGTGCGGGCGTGAAGGCCGCGCGCGCCGTGCTCGCAGTCGAGCGGGTCGTTACCACCCCGGGCTCGTGGGTGCCCGACCAGCCGATCCTCACCCCACTCGGCCAGAGCTTCGTCGACAACCTGCGCAAGCGCATGGTGGCAATCGTCGGCATGCGCTGCGACGGCTACACGGCCACGTGGCCGCCGAGTCCCGCCGACCCGATGACGCTTTCCTCCGCGCGCGCGCAACAGGTCTGTGCCCAGCTGAGGCGCGCCGGCGGCTTCGCGGCAACTCCGCGAATCGTCCCCCACGGCCTGTCGAACCCAATCGCCACGAACGCCACCGAGGCAGGTCGAGCCGTCAACCGGCGAGTGGTGGTCACGTTCGTGCACCAGGTCTTGGAACGCTCGCGCAGCGCGCGAAGCGCGACCGCGGAGGAACGCACACATGGAGCTCATCCACACCTGCTACCGGATCACCGACATCGACCGCTCGGTCGCCTTCTACTCGGCCCTCGGCTTCGAAGAGCGGCACCGGATGCCGATCCGCGAGGAAGCGATCAACGTCTTCATGGGCCTGCCCGGCGACGGCGAACGGCTCGAGCTGACGTACAACTTCGGCGTCGACGACTACGAGATCGGGACCGGCTACGGCCACATCGCGATCACCGTCGACGACATGGACGCGACGCTGGAGCGGCTCGCGGCACAGGGGATCGAGCCCGAGCGGCCCAAGTACCAGGTGCGCGAGGGAGGCTCCTTCATCGCGTTCGTCCGCGACCCGGACGGTTACCGGGTCGAGCTGATCGAGCGTTCCCGCTCCTGACTCGCTTGCGCGGCGCGTCGACGCAACCGCCGCTCTACGGCCCGCAGCAGTCGCGCTTCGCCCGCTACCTCGAGAGACAGGAGCAGCGTCGGCCCGACCCGGTCGCGCGTGAGCTGCGACGACGCCTGCTCGCGGGGTTGCGCGGACGCGTGGTCGAGGTCGGAAGCGGCGACGGCCGCTCGTTCGAGCACTATCCGTCCACAGTCGAGAGTCTGCTCGCCGTCGAGCCCGACGCGCTCGCACGCGCGGAGGCCGGCACGCGAGCGCGCGACGCCTCGGTTCCGATCGACGTCGTCGCCGGAGTCGCCGATGCGGTCCCGGCCGAGGACGGCGCCTTCGATGCAGCCGTCGTGATGGGAGTCCTCTGCACGGTGCCCGACCCCGCCCGAGCGCTCGGTGAGCTCAAGCGCGTGCTCGTTCCCGGCGGCGAGCTCCGCTTCTGGGAGCACGTCGGCTCGGAGCGGGCCTCCTTCCGCGGGCTCCAGCGTGCCGTCGACACACTCTTCTGGACGCGGGCGCTCGGCGGCTGCCGGACGACCCGCGACACGGAGGCGTCGATTCGCGCGGCCGGATTCCGGATCGTCTCGCTCGACCGCGGGTTCCACTCCTCGTCCGCCCTCACGATCACGTCGGCGCCCTACGTGCTGGGCGTCGCGCGCCGGCCCTAGCCACGTGCCACGACAGATCGCCCTCCTCCGCGGCATCAACCTCGCGAGCAAGCGACGAGTCGGGATGGCCGATCTGCGCGAGCTGCTCGACGGCCACGGCTACGAGGACGTGCGCACGCACCTGCAGAGCGGCAACGTCGTCCTTTCGAGCACGCTGTCGCCACGACGGCTCGAGCGGACGCTCGAACGGCAGCTGGCCGAGCGCTTCGGCTTCGACATCTCGGTGCTCGTACGCACGCGGGCCGAGCTGGCGAAGGTGGTCGAGCACAACCCGCTCCGAAAGGTTGCGACGGACGGATCCCGCCACGTCGTCAGCTTCCTCTCGCGGCGGCTGCCGGCCGCCGTCGCGCGCGAGCTCGAGGCTGCGGACGTCGCGCCGGAGCGAGTCGCGATCAGCGGCCGCGAGATCTACGCCTGGTACCCGAACGGCATCCAGCGCTCGCCCCTCGGGAAGCTCCTCGACGACTCGCGTCTCGGGGTCGTCTCGACCGCCCGCAACTGGAACACCGTCGTCAAGCTGCTCGAGCTCGCGAGCGAGTGAAGGGGCGCCCGAAGGCGCCCCTTCAGCCAGCGCTAGGAGACGGGCACCGTCGTCAGCGCGAACGCGGCATGGAGCGGCACCTCGAAGCGGGCGACACCGGCTGCGTCCGTCGTGACCGTGCCGGCGAGCGAGTTCTTCCCGTTCGCCGGCGCGTTCCAGAGCGCGAGGTTGAACGGCGGTCAGCGCCGGGAGGCCGCCGATGCTGTACTGCGACGGCGGTTCGGTCGGACGTCGCTGTTCAGCGCCCTGCCGTTCGTGTCGAGGCCGAGGATGCGTCAGCTCACCGTCTCGGGCCTGCGTAGGCGGCGATCTCCTTCTCGGGCGTGTCCTTGATCGAGTGGCCGTCGATCCCGTATGTGTCGACGGTCCAGTCGTTCGTCGTCCCACGGCGCCGACGCTGATCGACCTGCCAGCCCGCGCAGGGTCGTCTGGAAGAGCAGCGCAGCGAGTGGTACGACGGGCGTCAGAGCGGCCAGCCCTCCGTCGGCGGGCGCGATCAGTCCAGTACGACCTGCGGCGGTACAATGTGCGGTCGTAGACGGCCCCAGTACGCATCCCACTTCGACCGCGCCGATATAGCCGAGTTGCGCAGAGACGATGGTCGAACCAGAACGTGCTGGAACGCCGCCGATGTTCGTCCGCCGAGATCTCGGGCACGCGGGATCGCTGCGTAGTAGCGCGGTCGCGATCGACGGCTTGCCTGGGCAGCGTTCGCGATCCCGCGGATGCCGAACTCCATGATGTACGTCGGGCTTCCGCTGCTCTGGCGGAATCGCCTCGTTCAGTAGGTGCCAGATGTCCCGGAGCCGGTACTCGAGCTCCATCCGCGGGATGTCCCAGTAGAACCAGTAGATGTGCTGCCCCAGTACGCGTCGAGGACGTCGCCCATGTTGCTCGGCGATGTACTGCGATCCAGACGTAGTGCGTCCGCGTCGGGACGCCTGCGTTCTCGACCAGGTCGCGGCCCATCAGGCGGATGTGGTCGCGCAGGCCGCGCGTCACGGAGCTGCTGCGTCAGAGCGTCGGTACGAGCACGTTCGTACTGCTCGAGCGTCACCGCGGCGACCCGCCGGTGTTCGGCTCGTTCTCGACCGTCCACCCAGCGCACGTTCGTGAGGCCGCTGATTGCGAACCAGGTCCTCGAGCACGTCGGCGAACTCGCGCCATGGACGGACCGGGCGTGGATCTCGCGTTCCCGCGATTCTGGTAGCGTGATGTTGATCGTCGCGCCGGCCTCCTGCGCCAGGTCGACGACCTTGACGAACGACGCGTAGTTCTCCGGCCAGTTCGGGAGCGGCCGTCCCGGTTCCGTCCCAGTTGTCGTTGTAGAAAATGCGGACGAGTGCGGCTGAAGCGCCTTCGCCTTGGCCTCGAAATCGCCGTAGCCGGTCCCGGCGGGCCACGGCGTGATCGGGGCGTAGACGTGGTTGTTGAACTGGGCGCCGTAGCCGCCCAGGCTCGGGACGAGCACGTTCGAGCGGACGAGCTCGTGCTCGGTCACCTCGATCCGGCGCGTTCGCGAGTTGTTCGTCGCGTCCGTCTCGTACGGGTCGGCGTCGGCCACGCGACACTGTCAGCTCGGAGGACATCGCGGACTCGAGCTTCACGCCCTCGAAGGTCACCGACTTCGTCCCGCCGGCGGCGACGGTCACCGTCTTCGACTCCGCGAGCGGCGTCGGCCCGAGCATGAGCGTCAGCGTCGCTTGCGCGGCGGTATCGCCGTTCAGCTCCGCGACGTCGGCGACGACGTCGACCGGGCGCGTCGTCAGCGTCTGCGGGGGCGCGTGCACGGCCGCGACGACGAGATCGGGCCGGAGCCTCGCGGTCGCCTCACCGCGGAGAACCACGGTCCGGGACGACGGCTCCCCGCCCACCTGCACCACCACTCCCACCGCCGCGCCGCGCTCGAGCGGCCCGAGCTCGATCGTCGCCACGCCGTTCGGCGCCGGCACGTCGTTCAGGTTGACGATCTTCTCCTGAGCGAGAGTCGACCGCAATGAGACGTGCACGTGCTCGAACGACCGCGCGCCGACGGTTTCCGCGGCGGCATCGACGTCGATCGTCAGCTCGCCTCCCTGCGGACCTGTCAGCACGCTCACGTCGATCGCGTACGGCGACGACGGCTGCGCGGCACTGTCGGCCGCACCCGAAGCGGCGAAGACGATCGCCGCGAACACCGCTGCTACGTAGCCCTGCATCTTCATCTCCTCCTTGACGACTGAGGCGACGATGCGCTTCGTCGCTAACGCGGCGCTAACCGCGCGCTCACGCCCGCGTGATAGAACCGTTCTCGTGCTCGAAACCGGCAGCCAACGCGCCGCGCGGCACCTCGATCAGGAGGAGCTCGAGGCGGGCCTCGACGAGATCCTGAGCTCACCTGCGGGCGAGGGAACCGTCGAGCTGATCGCGCGCCGGCCCGCCGAGGGAGAGCGAGAGGTGCTCGACGAGGCGACGCTCGACCTCGCGGTCGGCCTCGTCGGCGACAGCTGGAGCACGCGCGGTAGCAGCCGGACACCGGACGGCTCCGCCAATCCGAATGCCCAGCTGACCCTGATGAACGCCCGCGTGATCCACCTCGTCGCCGCCGGCGACCGGGAGCGCTGGGCGCTCGCCGGAGACCAGCTCTACGTCGACTTCGACCTGACCGCCGCGAACCTGCCGCCCGGCACGAGGCTCGAACTGGGCTCGGCCGTCATCGAGGTGAGCGCCGAGCCGCACACCGGCTGCGCGAAGTTCCACGCGCGCTTTGGCGGCGCGGCCCACCGGTTCGTCAACACGAGGGCACACCGAGGCCTGAACCTGCGCGGCATCAACGCATTCATCGTCGAACCGGGCACGGTCCGGCCCGGCGACGCGGTCCGCAAGCTCTAGGTCCGGAGCGGAGTCGGCGGTGCGGTCGCGGCGCGTGATCACCGTGGTCGGCTGCCACGCCGGCGGCGAGGTCGGCAACGTCGTCGTCGGTGGTGTCTTGCCGCCTCCCGGTGCGACGGTGCTCGAGCAGATGCAGGCGCTGCAGCGCGAGGGCGACGGCCTGCGACGGCTGCTGCTGCGCGAGCCGAGGGGCAGCGTCGCCTGTCACGCCAACCTCCTCGTCCCTGCGACGCGGCCCGACTGCGACGCGGGCTTCATCATCATGGAGCCGACCGAGTATCCGGCCATGTCCGGCTCGAACGCGATCTGTACGACGACCGTTCTGCTCGAGACCGGGATGATCGAGCTGCGCGAGCCGGAGACGATTGTCCGGCTCGAGGCGCCGGGCGGCGTCGTCGAGGCGCGTGCGTCGTGCCGCGACGGCCGCTGCGAGAGCGTCGAGCTGACGAACGTGCCCTCTTTCGTCGACCGTCTCGACGCCCCGCTCGAGGTCGATGGGATCGGCACGGTGACCGTCGACGTCGCCTACGGCGGTATGTGGTACGCGATCGCCGACGCGCAGGCGCTCGGGTTCGCGCTCGAGCCGGACGAGGCGCGCGACCTCTCCCTCACGGGGGAACGGATCCGCGCTGCGGCACGTGAGCAGGTTCCCTGCACGCATCCGGAGAGCGCCGCGATCGCAGGCGTGAGCATCGTGCAGCTCGCGGCGCCGTGGCAGGGCATCGGCGCGGTGACGCGAAACGCCGTCGTCGTCGCGCCCGGCCGGCTCGACCGGTCGGCCACCGGGACCGGGCTGTCGGCCCGGATGGCTGTCCTGCACGCGCGGGGCCTGATGGGAGTGGGCGACGAGATGACGCATGCCTCCCCCCTCGGCTCGACCTTCGCTGGGCGGATCGTCGCCGAGACACGTGTCGGAGATCGTCCGGCGATCGTCCCGGCGATCCGCGGCAGCGCCTGGATCACCGGCGTCTTCCAGCTCTACCTCGACCCGGACGATCCCTTCCCCGAGGGGTACGTACTGTCGGACACGTGGGGCGTCAGCGGCCTCGACACGCAGGCCTGAGCCGCGCGCGGAACCTTGTTCGCAATCGAGGCTTGCCCCCGTTGTAACGGTCGTCATTCCGGCCGACCGGGGCGGTAGGAAAGATCCTCCTCGTGCCGGTCGCGGTTCGGCCGTGCGGCCGACGCCCGGCCGGTCGCCCGACCGTACTGTGGAAACGTAGTCACAACGGGCGGTTCCGAGGCGGCCCCCGACCGAGCTCACCCGTCCCGAAAGGACATGCCATGCCTGTCAAAGTCGGAACGCCCGCTCCCGCCGTCGTCTCGGAGTGCTACCAGCGCGGTGAGGACGGGCCCCTGCACCTGGACCTCGAGGACCATCGCGGCCGCTGGATCGTCCTCTTCTTCTATCCGCGCGACTTCACGTTCGTCTGCCCGACCGAGCTCCACGCATTCGCCGAGCTCGAGCCCGCCTTCGCCGCGGAGGAAGCGGTCGTGATCGCCGCGAGCACCGACAGCTACTGGAGCCACAAGGCGTGGTTCGAGTCGCACCCCTTGCTTGCCGGGATCGAGTATCCCGTCATCGCAGACACCGCACACGCGCTCGCGGACGCGTTCGGCGTCCTGGAGGCTGACGGATCTGCGCTGCGCGGCACGTTCGTCATCGATCCGGACGGCATCCTCCGCCACGCGAGTGTTACCGATCAGAGCGTCGGCCGCAGCCCCGACGAGACGCTGCGGCTCCTCCAGGCGTTGCGCACGGGCGCGCTCTGCCCGGTCGCCTGGGCGCCCGGCCAGCCGACTCTCAAGGCCGCCTGAACACGGGCCCCGGCGACGAAAGGAGAACGGTCATGATCCTCGCGCTCAACCGCTTTGCACCGCGTCGGTCCCGGCTCATGCGCCGCCGGCGCTGGTTGACCTGGCAGCCTGCCGCCCTGTGAGGAAGGCCGAGTTCGGCTTCGCCGGCACACCGCTGCGCGAACAGCTCGTCGCCGCGGTCCTCCGGGGCGAGAAGACGGCGACCGCCGGGCTGCTCGTCGACTACGAGCGGGACGGCGATCCGCTGCCGGCTGTGGGCGAGCAGCTTGCGGTCGTCGACAATGACGGCCGCGACGTCGCCGTGATCGAGATCACCGAGGTCCGCGTGCTGCCGATCGGGGACACCGACGTCCAGTTCGCACGAGACGAGGGAGAGGGGTTCGAGTCGGTGGCGGAGTGGCGTGCGGCGCACGACCGCTTCTGGCGCAGCTATGCCGACGAGATCCGCGACTACCTCGGAGACCCGGACTGGGACGTCCGCGACGACACACTCTACGTCGCGGAGCGCTTCCGACTCGTTCGGGTTCTCTAGCGCTTCGCCTTCCGCGTCCGGGTCGTCCGCTTGCGCGTCGGAGGACGCTTCGCGCGCACCGAGCGCCGCCCGCGCTTCTTGGCGGCGTCGACGGAAGCTTGCAGCGCGGCGAGCAGATCGGGCGGCTGCTCCTCGGCCTCCGGCTCGGCGGCGGTGATCGTCTTGCCCTTCTGCTTCGCCTTGATGATCTTCAGCAGCGCCTCGCGATACGTGTCCTCGTATTTCTCGGGCTTGAACGAGGTGGTGAACTTGTCGATCAGCGTCGTCGCCATCTCGAGCTCCGCCTTGGTGACCTTCGCCTTGCGGGGCGCGATCTCGCCGACCGGACGGATCTCGTCGTGGAAGAACATCTTCTCGAGCGCGAGTACACGATCGCGCACGCGCAGGCAGCCGACGTGCTGGCGGTCCCGCATCACGTACTTGCCGATCGCGACGAGCTTCGTTCGCTCCATGGCCTCGCGCAGGAGCGAATAGGGCTTCTCGCCGCCGTCCTGCGGCCCGAGATAGTAGGTCCGCTCGAAGTAGATCGGGTCGATCTCGTCGTAGGGCACGAAATCGGAGATCTCGATCGACTTCACGCCCTCGGACTTGACCCCGGCGAAGTCCTCGTCGGTCAGCACGACGTGCTCGTCCTTGCGGACCTCGAATGCTTTGACGATCTCGTCGTCGGGAACGACCTTCTCCTCCGTCTTGCAGTACTTCTGATAGCCGATGCGGCCGTTGTCGGGCTCGTGGACGAGATGGAAGTGAAGATCGGCCTCGTCGATCGCGCTGTACATCTTCACCGGCACGCTGACGAGCCCGAACGAGATCGTGCCACTCCAGATTGCTCTCGGCATATGGATTCAACGGTGGAGCGATCGTTTTGGTTTCGGCACGATCCCGTGACTCTCTCGTTGCGGGTCAACGCCTAGCGTTGCACCCATGAAGACCGCAGCGACCCGTGCCGCCACCCCATGGGGATCGGCAGTGCTCCTGGAAGAGCTGAAGCTGCCCCAGCAGGCGGGCGCCAAGCGCTTTGCATCGCTCGTGCAGCTGCTCGAGACCGGCAAGGGCGAGCGACTCGTCCGTTTCGCATACGCGACCGACGGTGTCGCCCGCCGCGGCCCCGTGACGCTGCGGGTACGCGACGTCGAGCGCCTACGCGCGGCGCTGGCCGAGCACCCGGGGCTCGCGGAGGCGCTGCGGCTGTGAGCCGGGTCCCGCCTCAGGCGACCGCGGCGGCGAGCGTGCGCGTGCGAGCGATGTCGACGAGCCCGGCGAGGAGCAGCGCGCCGTCCCCCGAGCCGAGCAGCGGATCGACGGCGTGCTCCGGATGAGGCATCAATCCGACCACGTTGCGAGCCTCGTTGCACACGCCCGCGACGTCGCCGACCGAGCCGTTGCAGTCCTCCGCGTAGCGCAGCACGAGCTGGCCGGCCGCCTCCAGCTCGCGGTACAGCTCGTCGTCGGCGTACCAGCAGCCCTCGCCGTGCTTGACCGGGATCGTCAGCTCCTCGCCGGGCTCGCAGCGAGCCGTGAGGACGGTGTCGGTCCGCTCGACGCGAAGTCGGACATCGCGGCAGACGAACTCGAGGTCGCGGTTGCGCCGCAGCACACCCGGCAGGAGCCCGGCCTCGCAAAGGATCTGGAAGCCGTTGCAGATCCCGAGCACGGGGCCTCCCGCGAATGCGAAGTCCCGCACCGCCGCCAGCACCGGCGCGAACCGGGCGATCGCCCCGCACCGAAGGTAGTCGCCGTACGAAAAGCCTCCCGGCAGGACGACCGCCTCGGTACCTCGCGGCAGCGCCGTCTCGGCATGCCAGACCAGCTGCGCGTCTGCGCCGAGAGCCGCCAGTGCCCAGGCCGCGTCACGGTCGTCGTTCGAGCCGGGAAAAACGAGGACGGCGATGCGTGGCCGCACGCTCACCCGTCCTCGACCTCGATCTCGAAGCTCTCGATCAGCGGATTCGCAAGCAGCTCCTGGCACATCCGTTCGGCCTCGACACGTGCGTCGTGTGGCGACGACGCGTCGAGGTCGAGATCCACGAGCCGGCCCACGCGGGCACCGCCCACCGAGAACCCGAGCTTGCGCAGCGACTCCTGCACCGCCTCGCCTTGCGGATCGAGGATCCCCGGCTTGGGCCGTACGAGGACGGTCACCCTCACCTGAGGACGACCTGCGGGTCGGCGCGGTAGTCGTCGAACGCGAGCCCCGTCAACAATTCGAACGCCTCGACGTAGCGGGCCTGCGTTCCCGCGACGACGGCGTCGGGAAGCTCGGGCCCGGGATCGGTCTTGTCCCAGCCGAGGCTTTCGCAGTAGTCGCGCACGTACTGCTTGTCGTAGGAAGGCTGCGGCCCGAGCCCGGTGTACCCGTCCGCCGGCCAGAAGCGCGAGGAGTCCGGCGTCAGGGCCTCGTCGCCGAGCACCAGCGTGCCGTCGCGGTCGACGCCGAACTCGAACTTCGTGTCCGCGAGGATGATCCCGCGCGCCTCGGCGTGGGCCGCCGCGAAGCGGTAGAGAGCGAGGGCGGCCGCCTCAGCCTCGGCCCAGCGCTCGGATCCGACGAGCCCGGCGGCGGTCCGTGCGTCGATGTTCTCGTCGTGGCCGGCCTGGGCTTTCGTCGCCGGCGTCACGATCGGCTCGGGGAGCCGGGCCGATTCGCCGAGGCCGGGCGGCAGCACGCGCCCGCAGACGGCCCCTGTCGCGACATAGTCCTTCCAGCCGGACCCAGCCAGGTAGCCACGGACGACGATCTCGACCGGCAGCATCTCGAGTCGCCTGCAGACGAGGGAGCGGCCGTCGTCGCGGAGCTCGAGCAAGTGGTTCGGCACGATGTCGCGCGTCCGCGCGAACCAGAAGGCGGAGAGGCCCGTGAGAACCTTTCCCTTGTCGGGGACCTCGGTCGGCAGGACGACATCGAAGGTCGAGATCCGGTCGGAGGCGACGAGCAGCAGCCGCTCCTCGTCGAGCGCGTAGAGCTCGCGGACCTTGCCGCTGCCCAGGTGCACAGCGGCGTCAGGCATGGACGTGCTCCCGGCCGACGGCGCGCAGCCGCTCGAAGACGACGCCGGCATGCCGCGTGTACGCGCTCTCGTCGAACACCTGACTCCAGCTCGACGCCGACTCGCGATCTGGCCGTCTGCACGTACGAGGTCGCGGAAGTCGAGGCCCTCGTCCCAGGCGCGCATCGCGTGCCGCTGGACGAGCCGGTACGCCTCGTTCCGCGACAGCCCCGACTCGACGAGCGCGAGCAGCAGCCGCTGGCTGAAGAACAGCCCGTGGCTCGCGTCGAGGTTCTCGCGCATCCGCCCGACCCGGACGACCAGTCCGTCGACGAGCCACGCGAACCGGTCGAGCATGTAGTCGACAAGGAGGAAAGCGTCCGGAAGCACGATCCGCTCCGCCGACGAGTGGGTGATGTCGCGCTCGTGCCAGAGCGCCACGTTCTCGAGCCCGGTCTGCGCGTAACCACGCACGACGCGGGCAAGCCCGCAGATCCGCTCGGACACGATCGGGTTCCGCTTGTGCGGCATCGCCGACGACCCCTTCTGGCCGCTCCCGAAGGGCTCCTCGACTTCCCGTACCTCGGTCCGGGCGAGGTGGCGGACCTCGAGCGCGAACCGCTCCAGCGACGCAGCGAGGAGCGCGAGCGCGCCCAGTACCTCGGCGTGGCGGTCGCGCTGCAGGATCTGCGTCGAGCTCGGCGCCGCCTCGAGCCCGAGCCGCTCGCAGGCGACCCGCTCCACCTCCGGCTCGACCGCCGCGTAGGTGCCGACAGCTCCGGACAGCTTCCCGACGCGCATCCCCTCGAGCGCGCGCTCGACCCGGACGCGGTCGCGCTCGAGCCCGAACGCCCAGCCCGCCAGCTTGAGGCCGAAGGTGGTCGGCTCGGCGTGAATGCCATGCGTCCTTCCGATCATGAGCGTCTCGCGATGCTCCTCCGCCCGTGCCAAGACGGCGGCGAACGCCCGCTCGATCCCGCTCAGGATGAGCGCGCCTGCGTCGCGGATCTGGAGTGCCAGCGCCGTGTCGACGATGTCCGACGAGGTGAGCCCGTAGTGGAACCACCGCCCTTCCTCGCCGAGACGCTCGGCGACCGCGTCGACGAACGCTGCGACGTCGTGGTGCGTCTGCGCCTCGATCTCGGCAACTCGTTCCGGGCTCGGGACGGCCGCTCGCTCACGGATCGCGTCGACAGCCTTCCGCGGCACGGCGCCGACTTCTGCCCACCCCTCGAGCGCCGCCAGCTCGACGTCGAGCCAGCGCGCGAGCCTCGCCTCGTCCGACCAAATCGCCGACATGGCCGGGCGGGAGTAACGCGCGATCACCGGAGCGAGTCTAGATGGTGGATCGGTGATCGACGTGCTCGCGGGGGCGATCCAGACCAAGCCGGGGGCCGCACTCGGTCGCGGCCAAGGCTGGTTGCCTTGGCAAGGCCGAGGGTGGTTCCCGGCGCCGTGTCTGGGTCGTCATCCGCGAGTGCGGCGATTGCCGATCTACCATCGACGCCCGTCCCGGCGGCTCAACCCGGCGTCGCGGACGCGGCGAGGGCGATGTCGCGCCGGTAGCGGGCGCCGGTGAAGCTGATCAGCTCACACCCTGCGTAGGCGCGTTCGCGCGCGTCGGCGACCGTCGCTCCGGTGCCCGTGACGGCGAGGATGCGGCCGCCGTTCGTGACGAGCCGCTCGCCGTGCAGCGCCGTTCCGGCATGGAAGACGAGTGCGCCGGTCGCCTCGGCGGCCTCGACCCCCTCGATGACCGAGCCGCGGTCGGACCGCGCCGGATAGTCGGCGCCGGCGATCACCACGGTCACGGCAGCCTCGTCCGAGACGCGGAGCTCCACGCCCTCGAGCTCCCCGGTCGCGGCGGCGCCGAGCGCGCCGAGGAAGTCTCCCTCGAGGCGGGGCAGGATCGACTGGGTCTCGGGGTCGCCGAAGCGGCAGTTGAACTCGAGCACCCTGGGCCCGTCCGCGGTCAGCATCAGCCCGGCGAACAACACTCCGACGAAGGGCGACCCACGGCGGGCGAGCTCCTCGACCACCGGTCGGTGGATCTCCTCGACGAGCTCCGCCGTGCCGCCGGTGTCGAATCCCGGCACCGGCGAGAACGAGCCCATCCCGCCGGTGTTCGGCCCGCTATCCCCCTCCAGCGCCCGCTTGAAGTCCTGTGCCGGTGCGAGCGGCACGACGTTGCGCCCGTCGGCGAGCGCGAAGACCGACACCTCGTCGCCTGCGAGGAGCTCCTCGATCACGATCGGGCCGGGGAATGCAGACGCCGCACGCAGCCCCTCGTCCAGCTGTGCTACCGACTCGCAGACGAAGACGCCCTTCCCGGCCGCGAGGCCGTCCACCTTGACGACGCAGGGCGGCCGAGCCACCGCGAGCGTCCTCGCCGTCGGGACCCCGGCCGCTGCCATCACGTCCTTGGCGAAGCTCTTCGAGCCCTCGATCCGCGACGCGGCGGCCCCGGGCCCGAAGACGGAAACGCCGGCGCGGCGGAGCTCGTCGGCCACACCGGCGACGAGCGGCGCCTCGGGGCCGATCACGGCGAGATCGACGTCCAGGCTGCGCGCCAGGCCGAGCAGGCTCTCGCCGTCCTCTGCCCGGACGGGGTGGCAGTCGCCGAGCCGTGCGATTCCGGGGTTCCCGGGGGCAGCGTGGAGCTCGGATAGGCCCGGTGCCTGGGCGAGCTTCCAGGCGAGCGCGTGCTCGCGCCCACCTGAGCCGACCAGGAGCACCTTCACGGCGGCCGAGTCTACTTTCGGCGGGTTTCGGAGACCACGCGGCGGCGCATAGATTCGCATGGCGATCAACGAGCCCGGGCTCGATCTGCACGAGTCGCAGAGGCGATGGGCCGAGCTCGAGGAGGACATGACCGAGGATCCCGCCTCGGCGCTCGTCGAAGCCTGTGACGCGATCGAAGACCTGCTCACCGTCGAGGACGGCCAGAACGAGCTCGTCGCCGCCTACGCGGCGGCGCGCGACGTCGCCGACCGGCTCGAGCAGGGCGAGAGCGTCGACCCGGGCGACCTGGCAACCGCGGTCGAGAACCTGCGCGCGATCCGAGCCGCACTCACAGCGGGCGACACAGCGGTCGACCCGACCTAGCCGAGTACGTTCCGCGGATGCTCGTGGAGCATCCTCCCGCGTCGGTCAGGCCGGCGCGAGCACCTGCTCCCGCGCCGCGCCTGTGCCGACGAGGAGGATCGGGACGCCGAGCGCCCGCTCGACCAGCTCGACGTAGTCGCGCGCCTGCTCCGGGAGGTCGGCGATCGTCGTGCAGCCGTCGAGCGCGGCACCCCAACCCTGAACCGTCTCCAGCACGGGCTCGGCGTGGTGGAAGTCGCTCTGGTGGGCCGGGAAGTCCGATGACTCGTTCCCGTCGGGGAGCCGGTAACGGACGCAGACCTTGAGCTCGTCGAAGGCCGAGAGGACATCGAGCTTCGTCAGCGCGATCGACGTGATCCCGTTCAGCCGGACCGCGTAGCGGAGGGCGACGAGATCGAGCCAGCCGGGGCGCCGCTCGCGGCCGGTGACCGTGCCGAACTCCTGTCCGAGCTCCCGGACCTGCGCCGCGAGCTCGTCGTCCATCTCGCTCGGGAACGGCCCTGCTCCGACCCGGGTCACGTACGCCTTCGAGACGCCGACCACGTCGTCGATCCGAGTCGGTCCGATGCCGATCCCGGTCGCGGCGGCGCCGGCGGTCGGGTTGGAGGAGGTGACGAACGGATACGTGCCGTGATCGAGGTCGAGGAGCGTCCCCTGGGCGCCTTCGAGCAGGACGCGCTTCCCCTCCCGGAGCGCGGTGTCGACGAGCAGCGACGTGTCGGCGATGTACGGGCGCAGACGCTGCGCGAACTGCTCGTGGCTGGAGGCGACGGCCTCGAGGTCGAACGGCTCGTGCTCGTAGACGCGCTCGAGCCACACGTTCTTCTCGGCGAGCGCGGTCTCGATCTTCTGGCGCAGGATCTTGGCGTCGAGGAGGTCCTGGACGCGGATGCCGAGCCGGGACGCCTTGTCGGCGTACGCAGGCCCGATCCCGCGCCGGGTCGTCCCGATCTGGAGCCTGCCCAGGCGCCGCTCCCCTGCACCGTCGATCGCGATGTGCCAGGGCATGATCAGATGGGCGTTGCCGGAGATCCGCAGCGGTTCCGACGACACGCCGCGCTCCTCGATCTCGTCGAGCTCCTCCAGCAGAACACCGGGGTCGACGACGCAGCCGGCCCCGAGGACACTGATCTTCCCCGAGAGGATTCCGGAGGGCAGATGCCGGAACTTGAACGTCACGCCGTCGACGATCACTGTGTGGCCGGCGTTCGGCCCGCCCTGGTAGCGGCAGACGAGGTCCGAGTCCTGCGCGAGCAGGTCGACGATCTTGCCCTTGCCTTCGTCGCCCCATTGCGCGCCGACGATGACGGTCGCGGGCACGAGGCGATTCTGCCGGATTACTTCAGTGGAAGCGCACGCCCGCCGGCTCGCGGCCGACGCGCTCGATCCGGATCTCGTGGCCGCGCGGGCAGGTGACCGCGCTGTGAGCACGCTCGAGCGCCAGCCGGCCCTCCACCTGGGCGGCATAGACGCCGTGCTCGACGGCGCACTCCGCGCAGACAACGACGTACGAGGTCACTCGGGGCGCCAAACGGATCGTCTGGTCGAACATCGTTACTCCCTTCTGCCTCCGACAAGAGTTGTCGAGCTCGCCTCCGTGGGCGGTTCGTGGCGCAGCCCTCGCGGTGCCGGAGCACCGCGAGGAAGCGCCACGGGCCGACGTCGCCTGGCGGGAGGGGGCAGAGCCGGCCGGGGGGAGCTCATGCGGCCGCCAGGTCGGCGAACTTGGCGTACCGCTTCAGGAACGAAAGCCTGACCGAGTCGGTCGGACCGTTGCGGTGCTTGGCGAGGATCAGCTCGGCGATCCCCTGCGAGTCGGACTCCTCGCCGTTGTAGTACTCGTCGCGGTAGATGAAGCCGACGAGGTCGGCGTCCTGCTCGATCGAGCCCGACTCGCGCAGGTCGGACAGAATCGGCCGTTTGTCGTGCCGCTGCTCGACCGCCCGCGAGAGCTGCGACAGGGCGAGGATCGGCACCTCGAGGTCGCGCGCGAGCACCTTCAGGTTCCGCGAGATCTGGGACACCTCCTGGACGCGGTTCTCCGCCGTCACGCCGGAGGTCATCAGCTGCAGGTAGTCGACGATGACGAGGCCGAGATTCGGCTCGCGCGACTTCAACCGGCGCGCCTTCGAGCGGATCTCCATCATCGTGATCGAGCCGGTGTCGTCGACCCAGATCGGCGCCTTCATCAGCTTGTCGCACGCGGCGGTGAGTCGCGGCCAGTCCTCGGGGCGGAGCTTGCCGGTGCGGAGGCTCTGCGACTCCACGCGCGCCTCGCTGCACATCATCCGCTGGGTCACCTCGCTCTTCGACATCTCGAGCGTGAAGAGCGCGACCGGGATCTCGTGCCGGACGGCGAGGTTCTGCGCCATGTTGAGCGCGAGCGCCGACTTCCCCATCGAGGGCCGGGCGGCGACGATGATCAGGTTCCCCGGCTGGAAGCCCGACGTGAGCTTGTCGAGCTCCTTGAACCCGGTGGGGACGCCCGTGACGTCGGCGCCGGCCTCGTACAGGTGCATGATCCGCTCGAAGCTCTCCTTCAGCAGCCCCTCGATGTGGCTGAAGTCGCCCGTCACCCGCTGCTGGGCGAGCTCGAAGACGATCTGCTCCGCCCGGTCGACGAGGTCGGTCGTCTCGCCCGGCCGCTCCTGCCCCAGCCGCGCGATCTCCGAGCCCGCACGGACGAGGCCGCGCAGGGTCGCCATCTCACGCACGATCCGCGCGTAGTGGGCCGCATTCGCGGTCGCCGGCACGAGCGCCGCCAGCTCGTGGATCCGCGCGCGGCCGCCGACCTGCTCGAGCTCGCCCCGTTCCTCGAGCGCGTCGACGAGCGTGATCGCGTCGACCGGCTCGCCCTGCTGGTAGAGGGCGAGGCAGGCCCGGAAGACGACGCCGTGGTTCTCGCGGTAGAAGTCCTCGGCGGAGAGGACCTCGGTGACCGCCCCGATCGCACCGGGGGAGAGCAGCATCGCTCCGAGCACCGACTCCTCCGCCTCCAGGTTCTGCGGCGGCACATGGGGCGTGGACGGGAGCGAGGCGACCTGGGCCATCGAACGTTCTATTGAAGCCGCCGCGACGGACGGCCTCAAGGCTGGGGATTCACAGCCCGTTGTGGATCGCCGAGGCCCCGATTTGCAGGCAGAAGAAACGCCTGTTCGCCTCGTTCTCCACGACGGCCGGGCGGGCCGCTCCGCCCCTGTCCACAAGGGACTCGTCCGCTTATGCCGGAGCGAGCGGGAAGTTCACAGCGTGTTCCACAGGCCTGTGGAACACGCTGTGGAAAAACTGACTACGGCTGAGCCGGCTCGGGCTCGGAGTCTGCCTCTGGCTCGCCGGCCCCGGCCTCGGGCTGGGCGGCCTCGACCTCGACGGCCTCCTCGACCTCCTCGGCCGCGAGCTCGGCCTCGACCAGCTCCTCCGCCTCGGCGTGCTGCGCCTCGACCTCGGCGACCTCCGCTGCGGCGGCCTCGGCCTCGGCCGCCTCCATCGCGGCCAGCTCCTCCTCGGGCGGCAGCTCGCCGCCCTCGGGAATGACCAGCGTCTTCACCTCGACGGTGACGTCCTCGAAGACCTGGACCGGGATCGCGTAGCGGCCGATCCGGCGGATCGAGTCGGTGCCGATCTTCTTCCGGTCGATCCGGATCTTGCGCGTACGCCAGAGCTCGTCGGCGATGTCGGTCGTCGTCACCGAGCCGAAGAGCGCCCCGGTCGGCCCCGACTTGACGTCGAAGCTGAGCACCGTCTTGCGCAGCACCTCGGCGATCTCGTTCGCCTGCTCGACCGTGCGGGCCTCGTGCCGGGCGCGCTGCTCGTCGAGTCGCTTGAGCTCGGCCACGCGGCCTGCGGTCGCGGGCTCGGCCAGCTTGCGCGGCAGCAGGAAGTTGCGGGCGTAGCCGCGGGCGACGTTCACGACCTCGCCGCGGAGCCCGACCTTGTCGACGTCTTTGAGGAGGATCACCTCCATCGTCAACGCGCCTCCACGTAGGGCAGGAGCGCCATCTCGCGCGCCCGCTTCACCGCGACCGCGACCTGCCGCTGGTGGCGACGGCAGGCGCCCGTGATCCGGCGGTTGCGGATCTTCCCCTTCTCCGAGATGTAGCGCCGGAGCTGGTTCAGGTTCTTGTAGTCGACCTCCTCCACCTTGTCCTTGCAGAAGAGGCAGCTCTTACGCCGGCCGGGGGCCGTCGCGGAGCCTGGACGCTTGCGCGTCTGCTGGGTCTTGGGCTGTGCCATTCGCATCGCTCCTAGAACGGGATGTCGTCGTCTGTGGCCGAGCTCGGGAAGTCCTCGGAGGCCGGCGTCCCTGCGGGCACGAACTGCTGCCCGCCCTCGCCGTCGCCCCGCCCGCCGAGGAACTGGACGTTGTCGGCGACGACCTCGACCGACTGGCGCTTGGTCCCGTCCTGGGCGTCCCACTCACGCCACGTGAGCTTCCCTTGGACCCCGACCGGCCGGCCCTTGGAGAGATACTGGGCGCAGTTCTCCGCCGTCCGGCCCCAGACGGTGACGTCGAAGTAGTACGCGGCGTCCTGCCACTCCTCGCCGCGCTTGACGCGGTCGTTGACGGCCATGCGGAGCGTTGTCACGGGAGTCCCGGCCGGGGTGTGGCGGAGCTCGGGATCCCTCGTCAGGTTGCCGACGAGGACGACGCTGTTGATGTTCTGCGGCATTACTCCTCCTCCAGCGAGGTGTCGATGGGCTCGGTTGCATCCTCGCGTGCCGGGCCGCCCACCGCTACTGGCTGAGTCGTACCTGCCTTGTAGCGACGGGTGGCGAGGTGCCGCATCACGTCGTCGTCGATCTTGAGGACGCGCGAGATCTCGTCCAGGGTCTCGCCGTCCGCGCTGAACGAGAGGAGGTGGTAGATGCCGTCGCCCTTCTTGTCGATCTCGTAGGCCAGCTTGCGGCGCCCCCAGGCGTCCTGGCCCTCCCACGTGCCCCCGCCCTTCTCGACGAGGTCGCGCGTGCGCTTGACGATCGCCTCCTGCCGCTCCTCGGGCAGGTCGGGGTCGAGCATGAGCAAGACTTCGTAGTCGATCACGTTCCCGGTCTCCTTCCGTCGGGCTTCCCTCGGTCTTAGGCGGCCTGGCCGGCAAGCGGGCGCGGGAACGGCGCACGCGAAGGCAAGGCAGGAAGCGCGCACAAGATAGCACCGGCGCCGCCGACCAGGGACGCGGGTTACGATCGCCTCGTGAAGAGGGCGCTCGCAGGACTCGCCGGCGCGCTCGGGCTCGTCGCGCTCTGGCGCGTGCTGCGCCGGCAGCCGAAGGCGACCGAGCGCCCGGCCGTCGATCCCGCCGACGAGCTGCGCGCCCGGCTGGAGCAGGCACGCGAGACCGCCGACGACCGCGACGAGTTCGACGCCGCCGAGGGCCAGCCGCTCGACGAGGTCGGTGAGCCTCGCTCGCTCGAGGAGCGCCGGCGCGCGATCCACGAGCAGGCGCAGGAGACGCTCGGCGAGATGAACCGGACCGACGGCGGCCAGTAGGCCTCGAGGCCGGTTCCGGCCATGCGGCAGGTCGCCCGGCGCTCGCGGCATACTGGGAGCAGATGACCGAGCTGCCGCAGGCCGAAGAGCTGCCGCGGGCGGCGGACGG
Source organism: uncultured Gaiellaceae bacterium (assembly GCA_963802765.1). Lineage (GTDB taxonomy): Bacteria > Actinomycetota > Thermoleophilia > Gaiellales > Gaiellaceae > Gaiellasilicea. The sequence goes on along the minus strand of CAWDJZ010000007.1, from coordinate 92,014 downwards.
CTACGACCCCGCGCGCGTCGAGGAAGCGTTCGCCTCGTTTGCAGACCGTGTCCACGAGTTGGAGGCCGTCGCCGCGGAGCTCCGCGGCGAGCTCCGCGCGCTTCGAGCCGACCGGGCGCCCGTTGTCGACGACGAAGATTGGCCCGCGGACGCCGGGATGGCGGGCGCGCCCGGGCTGGCCTCGCCCGACTGGGTCGCAGCCGTGCCGCCGCCGTTCGCGCGCGACCGCGCCCTACCGCGCCTCGTGCTCGAGGGAGCGTTCCTGCTCCTCGTGGCGCTGCTGGCTGGGCTCGCGGAGCTCTCGACCGCCTGGATCGTCGTCGTGATGGCGGTGGCGTGGGCGCTCGTCGTGCTCGGCGAGTGGGCCACTGCAGCGAAGCGCGCGCGCTGGCGGCTCGACGAGATCGCGCCGGCGCTCGAAGCCGCGCCGGCCGACCGAACCGGCCCCTGGGATCTCCCCGTCGTCGAGGCGACCGTGGTCGAGTCCGCTCCCGACCCCGAGGGGCGCACGGTCGTGACGAAGCTTCCCGGCGGAGCCGACGCGGGCGAAACGGGCGAGATCGCGATCGAGCCGGATCCGGACGAGCAGCCGCCCAGGCGGCGCCGGTTCTGGCGGCGGCGAGTCGCCGAGACGCCCGCCGCCGATCCCTGGGAGTCGTAGCTCCGGCGCCTACGTGCCCGCGAAGCGCTCGGCGGCACGGGCGAGCGCCGCTGCAACCCGCTCCTGGTAGGCCGCCGAGCGCAGGAGCGCTGCCTCGCGGCGGTTCGACATGAACCCCGTCTCGACCAGGATGGCGGGCACATCAGCCCAGTTGAAGCCGGTCAGGTCGCTGCGCTCGACCAGGCCGAGGTCGCGGGCCCCGGTGGCTGCCACCAGCTCGCGCTGCAGCAGTCGGCCGGCACGGCGGCTGGAGCCGTAGATGTCGCTCGTCCACCCGCGCCGCAGCGCCGGCACGAGCGTCGCGATCCCGTTGACGCCCGGGTCGGTGGAGCCGTCGGCGTGGATCCGGATCATCAGCGCCGCCCGCCGCTCGTTGCAGAAGCGGGCGCGTTCGCGATTGCCGCCGCGGTAACCGGTGCCGTCGCGGGTCATGGCGACGCGGTAGCCGAGGGCGAGCAGCCGGGCCCGAGCCCTGCGGGCGATCGCGAGCGCGACGGACGCCTCCCCCGCAGCGCCGCCGGGATCCTTGATCTTCAGCCGCGCCGAGCCGGGCCCGATGGGCTCGAGCTGTCGGCCGATGTCCGGAACGGTGCCGTGACCCGGGTCGAGGCAGATGAGCGCAGCCGCGGCGAGCGTGGCGAGCACGCGCGCACCCTAGTCGTCCGGGCCGAGCTCCCCGTGACCGCAGTCAGAGCAGAAGATCAACTGCCGTCGCCGTCGGGCTCGAGTTTCGTCAGAGGGAGCGCAGTGCCTCCAGGTCGTCGGCCGACGGCGCCCAGGCCCCCGCGGCCGCGTTCGCCCGTACCTGCTCCGGCTTGGTCGCGCCCGCGATCACCGAGACGACGGCGGGTTGCGCGAGCAGGCCGCCGATCGCGACCTCGAGCAGCGAGGCTCCCCGACCGGCGGCGAACGCCTCGAGCCGCTCGACCCGCTCGAGGCGAGCCCCGTCGAGCTCGCGCCCGTGCAGGCGCGTTCCTTCCGGCGCCGGCTCGCCGCGCCGGTACTTGCCCGTCAAGAGGCCGCTCGCGAGCGGGAAGTAGGGGATGAAGCCGATCCCGAGCCGCTCGCAGGTGGGCAGGAGCTCGTCCTCGGCGCCGCGCGCGAGCCAGGAGTACTCGCTCTGCTCGGAGACGAACGGCGTCATACCCCGCGTCGTCGCCACCTCGTGCGCCTCCTCGACGAGGGCTTGCGTGAAGTTCGAGGAGCCGATCGCGCGCACCTTCCCCTCCTGGATGAGCTCGTCGAGCGCGCCGAGCGTCTCCGCGATCGGCGTCACGCCGTCGGGACGGTGGTACTGGTAGAGGTCGATCCAATCCGTCTGCAGCCGCCGCAGCGACGCCTCCACAGCCTTGCGGATGTACTCCCGCCCTCCGCGCGCGGTCTCGCCGCTACCGAGGTCGTGGCCGAACTTCGTCGCCAGCACGACCCGGTCGCGTCGCCCGGCCAGCGCGCGCCCGATGATCTCTTCGCTGCCGCCCCGGTTGCCGTAGACGTCCGCGGTGTCGAAGAAGGTGACGCCGGCGTCGAGCGCGGCGTCGATCACCGCATGCGAAGCCTGCTCGTCGATCCGGCCGCCGAAGTTGTTGCACCCGAGTCCGACGACGGTGACCTCGAGGGCGGAGCTGCCGAGCCTGCGCGTGCGCACCACGGCAGCCTAGTCAGCACCACCGTCCCGGCTGACGGTCAGGACGACGTTTCCCGTCTTCTGCTCCGTCTCGACGTACCTGGTCGCCTCGACGACGTGCTCCAGTGGATAGCTCCGGTCGATGACCGCGCGATACCGGCCGGCCTCGATCAGCTCCTTCAGGAAGAGGACGTCCTGCTTCGTGTACTTCGCGATCCCGACCATCGCTCGCTTGTCCCCGATCACTCTGGTCACGAGAGACAGCACCGGGGCGTGCCACATGAAGCCCAGGTCGGTCTCGACGAACAGCCCGCCTGGCTTCAGCGAGCCTCGGCACCGTCTGAACGAGTGCTTGCCGACCGCGTCGAAGATGACGTCGTACGTCGTGCCGTTCTTCGTGAAGTCCTCCTGCAGGTAGTCGACGACCTCGTCTGCTCCGAGCGATTTCACGAGCTCCACGTTCTTCGTGTTGCACACGGCGGTGACGTCGGCATCGAAGTGCCTGGCGAGCTGCACGGCTGCGGTCCCGACCGACCCGGTCGCGCCGTAGACGAGAATGCTTCGCCCCTTCCGGAGATCTGCGTTTCTCAGACATGACAGCGCGATGCAGGCTCCGTCGCAGACGGCCGCAGCCTCCTCGAACGTCATGCCGGCCGGCTTGTGCGCGAGCGGAGCGCTCTCCCGCATGCAGACGAACTCTGCGTGCGCGCCGAACCCCTTGACGCCGAAGACGTGGTCGCCGACCTCGAACTCGCTGACCGCCGCGCCGACCGCCTCGACCTCTCCCGCCAGTTCCATGCCGAGGATCTTCCGCCTCGGTCGGCGCAGGCCGGTGAAGAAGCGGACGATGACCGGCGATGCGCTGCGAAGGCCGCAATCGGTCCGGTTGACCGTCGTTGCGTGGATCTTGATCAGGACCTCGTCGTCCTTCGGCACCGGACGCTCGACGTCTGCGAGCCGCAGCACCTCAGGCGGCCCATATCTGTCGTTGACAACGGCTCGCATGCGCTCCTTCCTCTCTGGTTTTGGTCGCCGTGACTCTTACCCTAGCACCGCGTTGTGGTCTTGTCGACCAAAACTGCGGCGACATCCCGCACGTTCGACTCGGGTGGATCGTTGGCTGGGCGGGACTAGTAGTCTGCTGACCGCAAACGCGTCCAGCCCGTGCGGAAGTGACTCTCGATCGTCAGAAGCTCAAGGAGCAGATTCACGAGCTCTATCGCTCCGAGCACGACGAGATGGGAGAGCGGGGAACGCTCGAACGTCTGGAGCGGGGGCAGGAATGGGATCTCGCGCCGACGCTCGCTTCCGGAGGCGTCGTGGTCTTTCCGCATGCCGGTGTGCTGGACTGCGGGCATCAGGTCGCGGCCGCGGTCCAGGGTTGTCTCGACAGCGGCGCCGATCGCGTGATCGTGATCAGCGTCCTGCATGCGTTCACGGACGAGATGCAGGAAGCTCGCACGCGCGTCTCGGCGGGGGATGATCCGTCCGAATGGCCGTTCTGGGGCATCCAGGGGCCGGGCCTCGAGGGACGAGAGGAGTGGCGCGACGACCACGCGCTGATCAGCTTCCGGCACTTCTGGGCCGCGGAGACGAAGCGGCGCGGGGTACGCGGCCCGGAAGTCGTCGAGCGGTACCCGTACCTCGCCGGCGGCCACCCCGAGCGGCTGCCGGGTATCGAGGAGCTCGCCGCACTCGCCGAGGACGCCGTGATCGTGTCCACCGCCGACCCCTTCCATCACGGGATCGGTTACGGCGATCCTCCGGAGCGCGCACTCGAACCCGAGGAAGGTGGGCTCGAGCTCGCCCGAGCGACGATCGAGGAAGGGATCGCGCTGCTCGGTCGCGGCGACTACGCAGGCTACGACGCGCACTGCGTCGAGGCCAAGAGTGACGCGCGCGACGCAGGGGTCGTCTTCCACTACCTCCGCGGGGAACTGCAGGGCTCGATCCTCGACATGACCTACACCGACGCCGCGGCGCTGTACGAAGCGCCGGATCCGACCTGGGTCGCCGCTCCGCTGGTCGAGTGGCGCACAGGCTGAACTCCGACGGCGAGGCGGGTCGCCTCGCGGTTCACGACTACGCGGCTCAGCTCGGCGGAGACCAGCGTCTTCGGACGGGACTGTTGGACGAACCGGCGGTCCGGGCGCTTCGACTCCAAGCCGATCCCTCGTTGATCTCAGGGACGGCCGTTCGACGGCGGCGTCCGACTACAGGAAACGACCGGAGGTCAAGGCCGTTCAGGTCGCGGCCGAAGGGACCAGATCAGGAGGTCGAGGATTCGCACCTCGGTGAGCCGGTAGCTGCGGCGCGCGAGCTCTCGCTGGAGCTCGTGCAGGACCGAACGGTTGCGATCCAGGTCTCGTTTGTAGCTACGGACCAGCTCCGTGGCGCACTCCCCGAACGATCGCGACACGCGCGTCCCCGGATTGTCTCTTGTCAGGTACGCGTGGACGACGCTGTCGAGGATCGGGATCAGCGCCGGCCGTTTCCTGTGCAACGCCTTCGTCATCTTCGCGAAGCCGACTCCGCGAATGTCTGCGAACGCGTCGAAGAGCCGGGTCAGCGGAATCCACGGAATCGAGCTCGTCGAGTCCGCCAACGATGCATGAGGGTGGACTTGGCGCAAGGCGCGTTCGATCTCGCCGCGGCGTTCGAGAATCGCTGCGATCTCGACCGCCGAGATCCGGGCACCACCCCGGTTCGCCAGCCTCAGGTCACTCTCGTCGAATGACGCCGGGCTCGCGGAATCGTAGGCGTCATAGCCGGAATACGCCGCGAGGAACTCGAGCGCCAACTCGAGTGGATTCTGGACCTCAACACCACCACGAAGAGTGATCACGCTCATGACTGCGAACGAACGATCGTCGCACGAACACAGCTCAACAGCCAGCGGCTGGATCTCACCGTCGCACTTCTCACTTTGCCAGAGACAGCCAGTTGGCTAGCTTCGCGTAATGGCGACGTTCGCGCTCATCCACGGAGGCGGTGGGAGCGCGTGGGACTGGCACCGGGTCGCGCCCGCACTACGCGAGCGCGGGCACGACCCGGTCGCCGTCGATCTCCCCAGCGAGGACGACTCGGCCGGCTGGTCGGAGTACACAGACACGGTCGTCCGGGAGGTCGGTGACCGCAGCGACCTCGTCGTCGTCGGCCACTCGCTCGGTTGCTTCACAGCGCCGCTCGTCTGTGCGCGCGTCCCCGTCGAGCTCCTCGTCCTCGTTGCGGCAATGATCCCCTCACCCGGCGAGACCTTCGCCGACTGGTGGAAGAACGCAGGCTACGAGGAGAGCGGGTACGACGACGTCTTCTACCACGACGTCGCTCCCGAGCTCGCCGCCGAGGCGCGGCGGAGAGAACGGGAGGAGGCCTCGAAGGCACTGCGCGAGCCCTGGCCCCTCGAGGCCTGGCCGGACACGCCGACGAGGTACCTCCTCTGCCGCGACGACCGCATGTTCCCGGCCGCGTGGGCGCGCCGTCATGCTCGCGAGCGCCTCGGTATCGAGCCCGACGAGATCGACGGCGGCCACTACATCACGCTCAGCCGCCCGCTCGAGCTTGCCCAGCGGCTGGCAGCGTACGTCGCTCTGATGCCGTGACAGGGAGGTTCGAGTCCCGTCGCTCCCGTCTCGAGAAGAGCCTGCAAAAAAGCACTTAGCTTTGGCCGCGTTGGCGTCGTCAGGCGCGCAAACCGGCATTGCTGCGCGCAAACCACCTAGCGGAGCGGCCCCGGAGTCGAACCGAGCAAGCCGTGGGTTGCACGACCGGGCCGGTTTTGAAGACCGGCTGGGCCACCGGGCCCGTGCCGCTCCGCATTCAGCGTATCCGCCCCGAAACGCCCTGGCCCACGGTTGTAAGCGTCCTGTGAATCCGCGCGGAAACGGTTTTCGCGGGGCCCAACTCGGGTGAAAAGAGAGCGGCAACGACCACGTCGTTCGAGGAGAGGATCCAACGATGACACGCACGACACGAATGCTGTTGCTCGCGCTCGCGGGGGCGCTGCTCGTCATTGCCGCGATCGCCGGCCGGACCGAGGTCGGCGGCGCGGCACCGCAGGTGCCGCCGAGCAACCAGTCGGCGCCCACCATCTCCGGCACGCCCCAGGAGGGGAGCACGCTGACGGCGAACACGGGCACCTGGACCGGGACCGAGCCGTTCACGTTCGCGTTCCAGTGGCGCCGGTGCGACGCGAACGGCGACAGCTGCTCGAACATCGGCGGGGCGACCGAGCGGACGTACGCGCTGAAGCAGCCCGACGTCGACAATACGATCCGCGTCCGCGTCGCGGCCAGGAACAACGACGGCACCGCCAATGCCACGTCGGTCCCGACCGCGGTCGTCCGGGACGCGCCCGCCCCGCCTCCGACCGGCGGCTGCAACGGCAACGCGCCGCTCCAGATCGCGGGCATCTCGCTGCCGGATCGGTTGCAGCTCGACGGGCAGTCGATCAACCCGAGCATCGTAGGCCGCTCGACGCAGAGCATCACGCTGCGGTTCCACGTCTCGTGCAAGGGGAAGGCCGTGCAGGGCGCGATCGTCTACGCCACGGCGGTCCCCTTCAACCAGTTCACCGTCCCGGCCGAGCAGCCGACCGGTGCGGACGGCTGGGCGCAGCTCACGCTGACCCAGCTGAGCGGCTTCCCGGCCGCGACTCAGCAGCAGCTCCTGACGGTCTTCGCCCGCGCCCGCAAGAGCGGCGAGGACCCGCTCGGGGGGATCTCGACCCGCCGGCTCGTCTCGTTCCCGGTCGACCTGCGGCGCTAGACGCGACCCGGCCATGTGGGGGGATCCTCGGATCCCCCCACGATGCTTTCGCGGCGTGCGAAGATCGCCGCGATGGCGCATCTCCGCCTGATCGACGTCGAAGGGGCGACCGGACTCCTGAAAGAGGAGTACGAGGCTGCGCTCGAGCGCGCCGGCAAGGTCTTCAACATCGTCAAGGCGATGAGCCTGCGGCCGGGCGTGCTCAGGCGCTCGATGGCGCTGTACCGGGAGATCATGTTCGGGCCGTGCGGGCTCACGCGGCAGGAGCGCGAGCTGCTGGCCGTCGTCGTGTCCCGGGCGAACGACTGCCACTACTGAATTCGTGCCCATGCAGACGACCTCCGTGCCGAGGGCGCAGACGACGAGCTCGCGCAACACGCAGCGCACGACTACCGCCGGGCCGGGCTCCCGCCGCACGTCCGTGCGTTGTGCGACTACGCGGTCAAGCTCACGCTCGCGCCGTCGTCCGTGGGTGCCGCGGACGCAGACGGGCTGCGAGCGCATGGCTGGGACGATGCCGCGATCCACGACGCGATCCAGGTGATCGCCTACTTCAACTACATCAACCGCGTCGCCGACGGCGTCGGCGTCGGTCCCGAGCCCGAGTGGCCGGAGAAAAGGAGCTGAGGATGGCCGGCTTCACGATCAAGCACCTGGACGAGTTCGAGCGGCCGTTCCCCAAGTGGGCACTGGCGCGGCGCTCGCTCGACCTGCAGTCGTTCGGGATGAACGTCGTCGAGCTGCCGCCAGGTGAGACGATCCCGGAGCACACCGAGGTCGAGAGCGACCAGGAGGAGGTCTTCATCGTCCTGGAGGGAGAGCCGACGATCGTGATCGACGGCGAGGACCACCCCGCGCGGGAAGGGACGTTCGCGCGGCTCGACCCGGCGCCGAGGCGCACGGTCGTGAACCGCAGCGACGCGGACGCCGTCGTGCTGATCGTCTCCGCTCCTCGGACGAGCGGCTACACGCCGCCGGACTGGGCCTAGTGGATTCGCCTGTCGTCGTCGCCTGCGTCCAGGTCGAGCCGGTCATTCTCGACCGCTCCGGCACGCTCGATCGGCTCGCCGAACGGACGGCCGAAGCCGCCCGCGAGGGCGCAGGGCTCGTCGTCTTCCCGGAGACGTTCGTCCCGGCCTATCCGAGCTCTGCGTGGGCCAAGGCGCTCGCCGGCTGGGCCGAGCCGGGCGCCACGGAGGCGTTCGCCCTTCTTCACCGGGAGTCGCTCGCGGTGCCGAGCGCGGACGCGGACCGGCTCGCCGAGACGGCCCGCGAGCACGAGGTCTGGCTTGTCGTCGGGGTCAACGAGCTCGACCCGGAGCGGCCCGGCACGCTCTACAACTCCCTCCTCACCTACTCACCGGCCGGCGAGCTCGCGTTGCACCACCGCAAGCTCGTGCCGACGAACCACGAGCGGCTGGTCTGGGGGCAGGGCGACGGGCGCGGCCTGCGCGCGATCGAGACACCGCTCGGCCGGATCGGCGGGCTGATCTGCTGGGAGAACTACATGCCGCTGGCCCGCTTCGCGTTGTACGAGTCGGGGGTCGAGATCTATATCGCCTCGACCGCCGACGACGGCGACGCCTGGCAGGCGACCCTGCGGCACATCGCGCTCGAGTCGCGCGCGTTCGTGATCGCGCCCTGCCACTTCCAGCGGGCCGGCTCGTACCCCGCCGACTTCCCGTTGCACCGGCTGCTCGAGGGCCGCGACGTCCTCGGCCGCGGCGGCTCGGCGATCCTCGCTCCAGACGGGTGCTATCTGGCCGGACCGCTCTACGGCGAGGAGGGAATCCTCTACGCCGAGCTGGACCCGGGCCGGCTCGCCGCGGCGCGACAGCGCTTCGATCCGGCCGGCCACTACCACCGGCCGGACGTGTTGCAGCTGAGCGTGACCCCCTTGTAAGGCGTGCTGCCCGACACTACGCTAAGAGGGCACAACCGATCTGCGGCGAATGAGGGGGACGCATGTCCACGGCGATCGCGCACGGATCGGCAGTCGAGGAGAAGAACGGCAACGGCCGCGTTTCCTTCTCCGAGCTCGTGCGCGCCCATCACGACTGGGATGCGGGCGGAGGGCACGCCGGCGCCGAGGACGTCGAGCGCCGCTACCGCGAGCTCCGCGCGAGCTTCGAGGCAGGTGCCGGCGAGATCGTCGACGCCTACTGGTGCCGGCGCGTCGCCTCCGGCGTCGCCCTCACGCGACGGGAACGCCAGCTCCGCGGCCTGATCCGCAGACGCCGCAAGAAGCTCGAATACCGCCTGCACCGCGTGTCGGACTGGGTCACCGAGGACACGCACGAGATCGCCGATCTCCTGCACGACTGCGACATCCTCGCGATCAAAGCCGCGAACGGGCTCGAGAGCGTCCCGCGCGCGGTCGTGATGCAGTGGCTGCTCCTCGTCGAGTCCCACCTGCTCGGCTTCATCGAGCGCGCGGGTGAGACCCGGCCCGACTCGAGAGCGGTGAGGCGCTTCGCGGCGAATGAGCGGGCCGAGCTGGAGCGGATCGAGGACTACTACTTCCGCGCCGGCGAGAAGCGCGCGAAGATGCGCTACGTCCAGGGGATGGTCGGCCTCGGCATCGTCTTCCTGTTCTTGAACGCCCTCGCGACGGCCGGCATCCTCGCGCTCTTCGGCGCGCTCGACCTCGAGTCGGCGGCCGTGCGCGAGTTCTACGCCTCCGCCGCGGCGGGCGGAGCCGGGGCCGTGGTCAGCGCGCTGATGCGCATGAGCAGCCACGGCGGCTTCGTGATCGACCACGAGATGACCAAACTCGAGGTGACTCTCGTCGGCGCCTACCGGCCCTTGATCGGCTCCGTCTCCGGGATCGTCGTCTACTTCCTGATGAAGACGCCGCTGATCCCGCTCGAGGAGACCGCCCTGACGCTGCCGCTCTTCGTCGTCGTCGCCTTTCTCGCCGGCTTCAGCGAACGCTGGACGCGCATGGTCCTCTCCGGTGCGATGCGGACGGTCGGCTCCCGTGAGCCTGAACCGGAGGAAGACGCTCCTCCCGAGCCGGCCGCAACCGCGTCTAGCTGACGCCGCGCCGGAGCACACGGGCGTCCCCGACTCGACGCGTGACGCCGTCGACGTCGAGCCGCTCGAGCAGGAGCTGCGCGTCCCGCCGCCCGCAGCCGGCGAGGTCGCGGAAGCGCGCGAGCGCGATCCGGCCGGAGCGCGTGCACTCCTCGACGACGAGCGCCCGCGCCCGCTCGTAGACCCCGGCCGAGACCGCGTACCCCTCCCCGAGGCGGACGAGTCGGCCCTCGCGCTCGAGGAAGCGCGCAAGCTCCGCGTCGGCGACCTTGATCGTGCCGGGTGCGGCCGCCTCGAGCTCGGCGTCGAGCGCCGCCGCCTCGTCCGCCCGCTCGCCGATGGCCGGCTCCGCGCCCGGACGGTACAGCTTCGATCCTCGGCGGACGAAGGGGAGCTGCGCGAGCACGTCGCGAGCCCAGGGGCCCGCGGGCGCGGTCACGCCCGGATCGAGGGGATCGGCCGCGTCGATCCCGCGCTCGAGCTTCGCCCCCAGCTCGGCCAGCCAGTCGTCGGACCAGCGCCATTCCCCGTCGACGAGGACGGGCGCCGAGACGGTCTCTTCGCCCCGCGCGGCCCGCTCGAACCTGGCCGGATCGGCATGGCGCGGAGGCGCCGGGTCGAGCACGGTCCCGCCGCCGATCGTGGTCGCGCCGCGGAGGACGACGCGGTCGCCGCGGGCGGCGACGACCGGTGCCGCGAGCCGCAGCTGGGCGTGGTCGCCCCGCCGGGCGACGCGCGCGGGCACCGACGAGGTGCCGTGGTGGACGTGCAGGCGGGTGCCGTCGGGAACCGGCTCGAGCTCCTCGAGCGCGACGTCGAGCCGGTAGCTCGGCCGGAGCACGCCGGGCGCGAGCAGGACGTCGCCGCGCCTCAGCTCGGTCCGCTCGACGCCGGGCAGCGCGAGCGCCACCCGCTGGCCCGCGTCGGCCCGTTCGACCGGCCGGTCGTGCACCTGGACGCTGCGCACGCGCACCTCGCGTCCGGACGGCTCCGCCCGGAGCGTGTCGCCGGCGCCGACCGAGCCCGACCAGAGCGTGCCGGTCGCAACCGTCCCGATCCCGCGCAGCGAGAAGACGCGGTCGACGTAGAGGCGGGCCGGCTCGTCGACCTTGTGTGTCTGAAACACAAGGTCCGCCGCCCGCGCGAGCGCGGCGCGGAGGTCGTCCAGGCCCTGCCCGGTCTTCGCGCTCACGGGCACGACCTCGGCCTCCGGGACGAGCTCGCGCGCCTCCTCGACCGCGAGCTCGAGCGTCTCGGCGTCGACGGCGTCCGCCTTCGTCACGGCGACGACGCCCCGCTCGATCCCGAGCAGGCGGAGGATCGCGAGGTGCTCGTGTGTCTGCGGGCGCGCCCCCTCCCCCGCGTCGACGACGAGCAGGAAGAGGTCGATCCCGGTCGCGCCGGCGACCATGTTGCGCACGAAGCGCTCGTGCCCGGGCACGTCGATCAGCGAGAGCCGGCGGCCGTCGGGGAGGTCGAGCGGCGCGTAGCCGAGGTCGATCGAGATCCCGCGCTCGCGCTCCTCGGGCAAGCGGTCCGTGTCCTTGCCGGTCAGCGCCCGGACGAGCCAGGTCTTGCCGTGGTCGATGTGACCGGCGGTGCCGACGGTGAGAGGCATGGCTACGGCAGGGTCAGCTCGACCGCGTCGCGGTCGATGCTCTCGCGGGCGGGAGAGGCCGCGTGCTCCGCAGGCGTGCGGAACTGCGGCCCGAGCTGGCGTCCAGACTCGAGGAAGAGCGGGTACGTCGCGTCGAGGAGCTCCTCCCGAAGCGCGGCGTCGATCGGCTCGCGGACGAGGACGAGCACGTCGAGGTCGGAGCGGATCGGCATGCCCGACCACCAGCGCTCGCCGCGCGCGACGGAGCCGAAAACCCGGACCGAGACGAGGTTGTCGCCGAGACGCTCGCGCAGCAGCGCCACGTACCGCTCGAGTGTGCGGCGCTCTGCCTCGCTCAGGAGCTCGAGAGCGGCGCTCACGAGCGGCAGGTCTCCACGGCCGCGGCGACCTCGTCCGCCTCGGCGTCGGTGAGCGTCCGGCAGTCGAGCAGGGTGCGCCCGTCGCGGACGACGGCGATCACCGGCGGATCCTGCGAGCGGAGTGCGGCGGCGAGGCCTTCCTCCACCGCGCACGCATAGCTCGGCAGCTCTGCGAGCGGGAGCGCGCCGCCGCCGACCCGGGCGACCGTCTCCTCGACCGCGCCGCCCACCGCCCTGGCGAGCCGCTCGGCGCGGGCTCGCACTGCGTCCGCAGGCTCGCGCAGCATCCGCAGCACCGGGACCTCCTCGGGCCGGTCGAGGTAGAGCGCCAGCGTGCCCTCCAGCGCGGCGAGCGTCAGCTTGTCGGAGCGGAGCGCACGCTGGAGCGGATGACGCCTCAGCTTGTCGACCAGGTCGGCCCGGCCGGCGACGATCCCGGCCTGCGGGCCGCCGAGGAGCTTGTCGCCCGAGAAGCAGACGAGGTCCGCGCCCGCGGCGAGCGCGGCTGCGGGAGTCGGCTCGCCCTCGACCTCGACGAGCGCGCCCGACCCGAGGTCGTCGACGAGGGGCAGCTCGTGCCGGCGGGCGATCGCGGCCAGCTCGGTCAGCGTCGGCTGCTCCGCAAAGCCGACGACGCGGAAGTTCGACTGGTGGACGCGCAGGAGCAGCGCCGTGTCCGGTCCGATCGCCCGCTCGTAGTCCGCGGCCCGGGTGCGATTCGTCGTCCCGACCTCGACGAGGCGGGCCCCCGAGCGAGCGAGCACGTCTGGGATCCGGAAGCCGTCTCCGATCTCGATCAGCTCGCCGCGCGAGACGACGACTTCACGGTCCTCGGCGAGCGCGGCCAGCGCGAGCAGGATCGCGGCGGCGTTGTTGTTGACGACGATCGCCGCCTCGGCACCCGTGAGCCGGCGCAGAAGCGGCGCGAGGTGATCCTGCCGGGACCCTCGCGAGCCGCTCGAGAGGTCGTACTCGAGATTGGAGTACCCGGCCGCCTCGTGCACGCGCGCGAGCGCGCCCGCAGCCAGAGGCGCGCGGCCGAGATTCGTGTGCACGAGCACGCCGGTCGCGTTGAGGACGCGGCGCAGGGCGGGTCGCCGCGCCGCCGCGAGCTCCTCCGCGAGGCGGCTGCGCAGGTCGCCGGGATCGACGCCGGCCCGGATCTCCTCGCGCGCGCGTTCGAGCACCGTCCGCGCCGCGCCGACCGCGAGCGGGTCGTCGACCCCGCGGGCGAGCTCGTCCACCGAGGGCAGATCTCTCAGCCTCACGGGGACGAGTGTACGGGCGGTTTGGCCGCCGGAGCAGGTACTTTGCCCGTGTGAGACGACTCGGGGTCATCGCCGCCGCGACCCTGGCGGGCCTCGCGGGCGCAGGAGCGGCGGCGGTCGCCGTACGCGACGCCGTCTACTGGGAGCGCCCGCTTCCTGGTGTCGCCGTCCGTGAGGTTGCGCTTGCGAAGCCGATCGAGGTGCGCGTCGGCGACGACTTCTACAACGTCGAGCCGCGCCAGGTCCTCCGTATCGACCAGGCAGCCACGGCGCTCGCGGCGCGCGAGCGTGGCCACGACTCGTTCCGCACTCGCGTGCGTGCGCTCGCCGATCCCTCGCCGCCGGCGTTGCCGGTCGATCCGGTGCTCGTTCGGACGGGCCCGATCCGCGCGCTCGCTGACGAAGCTCGAAGTGGAGCTGCCCGACCCGCGGCGCGCGCAGGTGTCGATTGAGCGCGTCATCCCTTCGAAGCCCGGAGATCGCATCGACGAGCCGGCCTTCGTAGCCGCGCTCGAGCGGGCCGTGCTCCGCGGCGACCGCACGCTCGTGGCGCCGCTCCGCCACATCGAGCCGAAGCTGACGACAGCCGCGGCAGAGGCTGCGCTCGCCGAGGGGCGCGAGCTCGCCTCACACCCGGTGACGCTCGCCTTCAAAGGCGAAGACGTCGGCTCGCTCTCGCCGAGCCGGCTCGCCCGGCTCGTCCGCTTCCACGCCGCCGAGGACGGTTTCGAGGTCTTCTTCGACCGCAAGCGGATCGCGAAGGCCGTCGAGCCCACGCTCGACCGCTGGCGCACGCAGGCCGTGAACGCGCGCTTCTTGGTCGAGGGGCAGAGCGTGCGCATCGTGCCGTCCAGGCCGGGCCTCGCGGTCGACGCCGCCTGGGTCGCCGACTCGGTCCTGGGCGCCGCGACGTCCTCGATCAAACGGGCCAACCTGAAGCTGAAGCAGATGCGCGCCGACCTGACGACGGCCGAGGCGCAGAAGCTCGGGATCCGCGAGCAGATCTCCTCCTTCACGACCGACATGGGCACGTCCTCGTCGAACCGGATCCACAACGTCCACCTGATGGCCGACTACGTCGACGGGACGATCATCAAGCCCGGCGACACCTTCTCGTTCAACGACTCGGTCGGGCCGCGCACGGTCGAGCGCGGCTTCCGCGAGGGTCAGATGATCGTCGGCTCGCTGCTGCTGCCGGCGATCGGCGGCGGCGTGTGCCAGACGGCGACGACGCTCTTCAACAACGCCTTCGAGCTCGGCCTGCCGATCCTGGAGCGGTACAACCACAGCTTCTACATCTCGCACTACCCGATGGGCCGCGACGCGACCGTCTCGTGGGGCGGGCCCGACTTCTCCTTCCGGAACGACCTGAAGACCGGGATCCTGATCAAGACGAGCTACACCGACGCGACGCTCACCTTCAGCTTCTTCGGCACCGACCCGCAGCGCCGAGTCGTCTCGTCGACGGGGCCGCAGGTGAACCCGCGCCAGCCCAAGACGACCTACGCGCTCGACCCGTACGCGCCGCCCGGCTCGGTGCGGACCGTCGCCGGCTCGAACCAGCAGGGCTTCGACGTCACCGTCTTCCGCAAGATCTACGAGCGGGGCACGCTGAAGCGGAGCGACTCCTTCACGAGCGCCTACATCGCGGTCGGCCCGACACGGATCTACGGCCCCGGCCGCTCGATCCCCGGCCCGTACTTCGTCTTGCCGCGCGTCTAGCGCCTACTGCGCGTCGGCCTTGCGCGGCTCGGCGGGCGATGCCGCCTCATTCCGCTCCTCGTACCCCTCGACGACCAGCCGCACCGCCTCGGCGGGGTCGTCCGTGACGTGCAGCATCTCGACGTCCTCGGGGGAGATCATCCCATCCGCGAGCGCCTCCTCGCGCACCCACTCGAGCAGCTCTGCCCAGAAGTCCGAGCCGACGAGGACGACGGGGAAGTTGAGCACCTTGCCCGTCTGGATCAGGGTCAGCGACTCGAACAGCTCGTCGAGGGTGCCGAACCCACCTGGGAAGATGACGAATCCCTCCGCCGCCTTCACGAACATCGTCTTGCGCGCGTAGAAGTGCTTGAACGTCATCTCGACGTCGCAGTAGGGATTCAGCCCCTGCTCGTGCGGGAGCGTGATGTTGAAGCCGACCGAGAGCCCGCCGCCCTCCTTGCAGCCGCGGTTCGCGGCTTCCATGACGCCCGGCCCGCCGCCGGTGACGACCGCGAACCCGGTCTCGGCGAAGCGCCGCCCAGCCTCGCGCGCCAGCCGGTACGGCTCGCTGTCCTCCCCGACCCGGGCCGAGCCGAAGATCGAGACGGCCGGCCGGTCGATCTCGAGCACCTTCTGGAAGCCGCCGAGGAACTCGCTCGCGATGATCGCGACGTCGTTCTGCAGATCCTCGTGGGCCCGCTCGAGTATGCGCCGGTCGTCGGTGGCAGCCACTAGATGTCGCGCTCGACGAACGTCGCGCTCATCCCGAGCGTCAAGAGCGCCGCGAGCACGATGTACGAAATCCCCGTCACCCAGCGCTGGGTCGGCGTGACGCGGTAGTACGCCTCGGCCTGCGGGGCGTGCCGATGCTGCCAGCGGCGCCAGGACTCGAGCCCGCCGAGCACGAGGATCAGGATCAGGATCGGGTTCGGCGCCGCGATCGTGAGCACGAGCAGCAAGACCAGTCCGACGACCCAGAGCGCCGGGTGGATGGCCGCGACGATCCGGCCGCCGTCGAGCGGCGAGATCGGAGCGAGGTTGAAGAGATTGAGGAAGAAGCCCGTGAAGGCGATCGCGATCAGCAGGTCGGACCCGGCCGCCTCGCCGAGCCACCAGACCGCCGCTGCGCCGAGCCCGCCGACGATCGGCCCCGCGATCGCGACCTTGGCCTCGTTCCACGCATTGTCCGGCAGCTCCTTGAGCACGATCAGCGCACCGAGGAAGGGGATGAACATCGGCGCCGAGACGGGCAGCCCCTGCCGCTTCGCCTCGATCACGTGCCCAAGCTCGTGGACGAGCAGCAGCAGGGTGAACCCGACCGCGAACTTCCAGCCCCACAGGAGCGCATACGCCCCGATCGAGACGAGCATCGACCCCGCGACCGTGAAGAGCTTGAACTTGAAGATCGCGACGAAGATGAACTTCAGCTTCCAGATCGCGAAGATGACGGCGGCGATCGGCGCCCACAGCTTGCGCAGGACGTCGCCGAACGTAAGCGGCTTCTTGACCGGGGAGTACTGGTAGTCCGGCTCGACCTCGCGGGGCTCCTCGACTTCGCGGGGCGAGTAGGGGTCGTAGCTCGCGCGTCTGTCGAGCTCGCGGGGGGCGTAGGGGGGGGGGGGAGGACCGAAGCTCACGCGACCAGGGTACTCATGACCCCTGGCCGATCCACTCTTCGCCGCCCTCGTACACCTCTTTCTTCCAGAGCGGCACGGTCTGCTTCAGGGTGTCGATCGCCTCCCGGCACGCTGTCAGCGCAGCGGTCCGGTGCGGCGACGAGATCGCGATCACGACGCTCGGCTCGCCGATCTCGACCCGGCCGACCCGGTGGTGGATCGCAACGGCGGCGAGCGGGTGGCGGCCGGAGAGCTCGCGGGCGAGGTCGGCCATCGTCTCCTCCGCCATGCCCTCGTAGGCCTCGTACTCGAGATAGAGGACGTCCCGCTCGCGCGAGCGGTTGCGCACCGTGCCGAGGAAAGTCGCGATCGCGCCGGCCTCGTCGCGGGCCACCTCGCGCACGGCGGCGTCGAGCGAGAGCGGCTCGGCGGTCAGCTTGAAGTCGCCGCCCGAGACGGGCGGGATCAGCGCCACCTCGTCCCCCGCCTCGAGCGTGGCGTCCGCGTCGGCGTAGCGCTTGTTCACGGCGTAGAGGAGGCCGGCCGGCTCGGCGCCGAGCCCGAGCGCGGGCCAGACGTCGCCCACACGTGCGCCGTCGGCGAGCTCGACCTCGCGCGCGCCGGTACCGGCCTGCTCGCGCAGCCCGGCGAAGAGTCTGATCCGCACTTGCACGCTCGGAGCGTAGCCGTGCAATGCGACCTTGCCTCATCCCGGAGTGCCGTGTTACGTATCCCTCGTGGCCGTCACCGCGCCGCCTCGGACGTCGCTGAACGACCGGGTCTACGAGACCCTGAAGCTCCAGCTCGTACGCCGGGAGCTCGGGCCTGGCGAAAAGGTGAGCCTGCACGAGCTCGCCGCCTCTCTCGGCGTCTCGCGCAGCCCGGTGCACCACGCGCTGACCCGGCTCGTCGCCGAGGGCCTGCTGAACGTGAAGTCGCGGCGGGGCTACTACGTCACACCCCTGACCGAGGCGACGATCGCGGAGGGCTACGACGTCCGGCTCGCGCTCGAGCTCCAGGCGGCCGAGACAGCCGTGGGGCGGGTCGGTCGCGACGAGGTGCACCGGTTCCGCGAGCTCCACCGCGAGACCGTCGCGGCGGTCTCGCACGCCGAGTGGGACGCGGCCAACGCCGCCTTCCACGAATACCAGGTCGACCTGGCGGGCAACGCCCTGCTCTCGCGCTTCTATCGCGACCTGTCGGTGAACCTGATGATGCAGGTGATCCGCGGCGGCAAGCTCGAGGGCGGCTCGTACCTGCCCACCGAGCACGGCGCGATCGTCGACGCGTACGAGGCCGGCGACCTCGAGGCCGCCCGCGCCGCGATCCGCGCGCACATCGCCACCGGCCGCCGGATCGCGCTGGAGGCCATCGAGGGCAACGGCGGGTCCTGTAGACGGGGCTGCGCGTAGCATCCGGGTCGTGGCCCGCACGGAAGACGCGCGCGAGACGGACTCCGGGATCGAGATCCAGCCGGTCTACGGGGAGGGTGAGCAGCCCGGCGAGTTCCCCTACACCCGCGGCCCGTATCCGGACATGTACCGCGGCCGGCCGTGGACGATCCGGCAGTACGCCGGCTTCGGCTCTGCGGAGGAGACGAACGCGCGCTTCCGCTATCTGCTCGAGCGAGGACAGACGGGGCTCTCCGTCGCCTTCGACCTGCCCACCCAGCTCGGCTACGACTCGGACGACCCGCACGCGCTCGGCGAAGTCGGCCGCACCGGCGTCGCGATCGACTCGATCGAGGACATGCGGCTGCTGCTCGACGGGATCCCGCTCGGCGAGGTCTCCACCTCGATGACGATCAACGCGCCGGCCTCGCTCCTGCTCCTCCTCTACGAGCTCGTCGCCGAGGAGCAGGGCGTCCCCGGCTCGGCTCTCCGCGGCACCGTCCAGAACGACATCCTCAAGGAATACATCGCCCGCGGGAACTACATCTATCCGCCGCGGCCGTCGATGCGGCTGACCACCGATCTCTTCGCCTACGCGGCCGAGCGGATCCCGAAGTGGAACACGATCTCGATCTCCGGCTACCACATCCGCGAGGCCGGCTCGACCGCGGTGCAGGAGCTCGCCTTCACGCTCGCGAACGGGATCGCCTACGCGGAGGCGGCGGTCGCCGCGGGCCTCTCCCCCGACGAGTTCGGCGCGCGCCTCTCCTTCTTCTTCAACGCGCACAACCACTTCTTCCAGGAGGTGGCGAAGTTCCGCGCCGCGCGCCGGCTGTGGGCGACGATCATGCGCGACCGTTTCGGCGCCACGAACCCGAAGGCGCTCGCCCTCCGCTTCCACGCGCAGACCGGCGGCTCGACGCTGACCGCGCAGCAGCCCGAGAGCAACATCGTCCGCGTCGCGGTGCAGGCGCTCTCCGCGGTCGCAGGCGGCGCGCAGAGCCTGCACACGAACGCCTACGACGAGGCGCTCGCGCTCCCCACCGAGCGCTCGGCCAGGATCGCTTTGCGCACGCAGCAGATCCTCGCCGCCGAGGCGGGAGCGACCGATACCGCCGACCCGCTCGGCGGCTCCTACTTCATCGAAGCGCTCACGGACGAGCTCGAGGAGCGCGCGCGCGAGCTGATCGAGCGGATCGACGAGCTCGGCGGCGCCGTCGCAGCGATCGAACAGGGCTTCGTCCAGCGGGAGATCGAGGAGGCGGCCTTCCGCTGGAACGAGCAGGTCGAGTCCGGCGAGCGCGTCATCGTGGGCGTGAACCGGTTCTCGGAGCACGAGGAGGAGGCGGTGGAGCTGCACCGGCTCGATCCCGAGATCGAGAGGCGCCAGCTCGAGCGGACGGCGCGCGTGCGCGGGGAGCGGAACGCGGAGGAGGCGGAGCGCGCGCTCGCGGAAGTCCGCCGGGTCGCAGCGGGCCCCGAGAACCTGCTGCCGCCGATGCGCGAGGCCCTTCGCGCCCGGGTGACGGTCGGCGAGATCTCGAACGCGCTCCGCGACGAGTTCGGCACCTACGACGCCTCGCGCGCATGAGCGCGGTCGAGCTCGTCCGACGACTGTACGAGGCATACCAGGCCCGCGACTGGGAGACGGCGGCGACGTTCCTCCACGACGACGCCACCGTCGCAATGCCCGCGACGCGCGAGCGCCTGGACGGCCGCGAGGGCGTGGTCGGCTTCCAGCGCGCGTATCCGGAGCCGTGGGGCGACCTCACGGTCCTCCGCGTGGTCGGAGACGAGGAGGTCGCCGCCGCCGAGATCGAGGTGGTTGCCGCCGACGACACCTTCCGGATGGCCGCCTTCTGGCGCGCGGAGGACGGGCTGCTGCGCGAGGGCGTCGAGTACTGGGTCACGGTCGGGGGCGAGGAGGCGCCGCCCGGCCGGCCGACGAGCTACGCCGACGCGCCCGAGTAGCGGCGCAGCCCGAAGCCCCACCACCAGCGAGTGAAAGCGAAGAGGGCGGCGGTGAAGACGATCGCGAGCGCGACGGTCGACCAATCGAGCCGTGACGTGACCGCCTCGGCCGGGACGGTGATCGCGAACGCGATCGGCACGAGGAACGTGACGCCGAAGCGCAGCCAGCCCGGGTAGATCGAGACCGGCCAGCGGCCCGTCTGGTACACGCCGTCGAAGAGCTCCATGATCTGCCACACGTCCACGATCCAGAACGCGAGCGTCGCGATCACGAGCCAGAAGCAGTAGATCGTGACGGCGCCGAGCGCGAGCAGCCCGAGGAAGAGCAGTGCGTCGCCCGCACCGACGCCGTGTTCCAGCCCGGAGATGCCGTAGGCGAGCACCGCGCCGCCGGAGATGACGTCGACGGCGCGCCAGATCCGCACGTCGCGCACGCTGACGAGCACCTGGGAGTCCTCCGGCTTCGTCAGCGCGAAGTCGAGCTTGCCGTCACGCACCTCCTCCATCAGCCGCTGCATGTTCGGCTGGATCGAGGTGCGGATCACGCCGCCGAGCAGGATCTGGATCCCCATCACGACGAGGAGCTCCGACTCGCTCCAGCCGTTCAGGTCGTCGGTGTGCGAGTAGACGAGCGCAAGCACGACGATCGCCGTCACGACCGAGACGGCCGACTGCAGGAGCTGGATGAAGAAGTTCGCGCGGTACTGGAGCTCGTTCAGCGAGCCGAGCCGGAAGAAGAGCCAGCCGAGCTGGAAGGGTCTCAATTGCCCACCGCCGAGTAGCGGCGCACTGCGAAGCGCCAGACGAAGAGCGTCAGCCCGGTCAGGACGACGATCCAGAGCACCTGCATCGCCAGGCCGCCCAGCAGCTCCTCCCGCGAGAGGTCGCCGACGAGCGCCTCGATCGGGAAGTAGAACGACCACTTGAAGGGCAGCACGTTCGCGAGGTCCTCCGCCCAGTCCGGCATCAGCGGCAGCGGCACGAGCCGCCCGGACAGCAGCAGCTCGACCGCGATCGCAAGCTCGAAGAGCGCGCTCACACGCGTCGTCCAGAAGGTCACCATGCCGAGGGTGGACATGAACATCGTCCGGATCAGGTACGCCCCCCAGATCGCGAGCGAGAAGACGCCGACCTCCAGCAGCGTCGGGTCGATCACCGGATCGAACGCGACCCACAACGCCGCCGCGATCGGCAGCCAGAACACGATCGTCACGACCTTCCAGCCGGCGAACCCGGCGATGTCGTCGTGGAGCGGATGCAGCGGCCGCAGCAGCGCCGCCGACAGCTCGCCCTCCCGGATCCGCCATTCCCACCCGTACGGCGTGAAGACGATGTTCATGTTCCGGACGAGCGTCCAGACGATGTAGTACGCCGCGAACTCGCCGGTCGTGATCCCCTGCACGGCGCCGCCCTGCTGCTCGGCGATCGTCGTCCAGACGACGAGGTAGACGATCGGCTCGGCGAGCATCCCGATCATCCACATGTACGAGGCGACGCGGTACTGGAAGTTCGTCTGGATCTGCGTGCGGCCCCGCGTCAGGTAGTAGTCGACGTACGAGCGGATGCGCCCGGCCTCCGCCTCGACGGCGCTCACGCGCCGATCTCCGGCGCGTGAGCTTTAGGGGGTGTGGGGGAACTTGGAAGTTCCCCCACAAGGCAGAAGAAGGGGGCTCGTGGGGGAAACATGGTTTCCCCCACGGGAGCGAGCCGAAGGCGAGCGACGCTCATTGCTTCTCCTGTGCGAAGACCATCTCGATCACGTCCTCGATCGGCGGGTCCTCGACGGTCAGGTCGATGACCTCCTGCTCGGCGAGCAGCCGGGCGGTGATCCGAGCCGTCTCACCCCGCGCCACGCGTAGCTTGACCCGGCCCTCGTCCGCCTCGACGACCTCGCCGTAGCCGGAGAGGTCGGCGACGCCGTCCTCGAGCTCCACGTCGATCGTCTTCCAGGCCGCGAAGCGGTCGCCGAGCCGCGCGAGCGGGCCGTCGAAGAGGATCCGGCCGTGGTGGATGACGATCACGCGCCTGCAGAGGGCCTCCACGTCGGCCATGTAGTGGCTCGTCAGCAGGACGGTCGCTCCGTGCCGGCGGTTGTACTCGGCAATGAAACCGCGGATCCGCTTCTGCATCGTGATATCGAGCCCGATCGTCGGCTCGTCGAGGAAGAGAACCTGCGGCCTGTGCAGGAGCGAGCCGACGATCTCGACCTTCATCCGCTCGCCGAGCGAGAGGTTCCGCACCGGCTTGCGGACGAGGTCGCCCACGTCGAGCAGCTCGATCAGCTCGTCGCGCAGAGCGACGAAGTCAGGCCGCGGCAGGCGGTAGATGGCGCGGTTGAGCTCGTAGGAATCGAGCGCTGGCAGATCCCACTGGAGCTGGTTGCGGTTCCCCATCACGAGCGTGATCCGGCGCAGGAACTCACGCTCCCGTTTCGAGGGGACATGGCCGAGAACGTGGGCATCGCCCGTGGTCGGGTAGAGGAGGCCCGAGAGCATCTTCAGCGTCGTCGTCTTGCCGGCGCCGTTCGGACCGAGGAAGCCGACGATCTCGCCCTGGCCGATCTCGAACGAGATCGCGTCGACGGCCCGGACCTCGCGGTGCTTCCGCCGCAGGAGGCTGCGCATCGCCGCACGAAGCCCAGCGTCCCGCTCGGGGACGAGGAACGTCTTGTTCAGCTCGTCGACGCGGACGGCGGGCTCCGACACACCCTGAACCTAGATGATGGCCCCCGTGCGAATCCTGCTCGTCTCGCAGATGTACCCGTCGGACGCAGCGCCGGACTTCGGCGTCTTCGTGCAGGGCCTCGAGCGAGCGCTCGTCGAGCGCGGGCACGTGCTCGAGCGGGTCGTGGTCGACCGACGCGGCGGGTCGAAGCTCCGGCACGCGGGACTCGCCGCCCGGGCGGTCCGCGCGGCCCGCCGCTTCCGGCCCGACGTCGTCTACGCCCACTTCCTCTTCCCCACCGGCCTCGGCGGGCTGCTCGCCGCCCGCGCAACCCGCGCCCCGCTCGTCGTCACGGCCCACGGACAGGACGTCGCGAACCTGACGCAGTACCCGTTCGTCCGTCCGCCGACCAGACTCGTCGTCCGCGGCGCCGCGGCGGTGATCGCCGTCTCCGGGTGGCTGCGGAGCGAGCTCGAGCGGGCCGTTCCGGGCGCGGACGGCAAGGTCGAGGTCGTCGACTGCGGCGTCGACCTCGAGCGCTTCCATCCACTCGCGCGCACGGCCGGGACCCGGCCTGCCTTCCTCTGCGTCGGCTCGCTGATCGAGCGGAAGAACGTCGTCCGTCTCGCCGCTGCCTTCACGAGGCTGGGCCAAGGAACGCTCACGTTCGTGGGCGACGGCCCACTCCGGGCGCAGCTCGAGGGTCGCATGGGCGTCACCGTCACGGGCTACGTCCGCCACGACGATGTGCCCGGGTACCTCGCGGGCGCGGACGTGCTTTGCCAGCCGAGCCTCGTCGAGCCCTTCGGGCAGGCCGTGCTCGAGGCGCTCGCGTCCGCACGCAGCGTCGTCGGCACGCGCGTCGGCGGGCAGCCGGAGTTCGTCCCGGTCGAGGCCGGCGTGCTCGTCGATCCCGAGGACGAGGACGCGCTCGTCGAGGCGTTACGCGAGACGGCGGCGCTGCCGGTGCCGAACGAGGCCGCCCGGGCCGCGGCCGAGGCGCACGATGTCAGGCGTCAGGCGGCCCGGATCGAGGCGATTCTCGAGCGAGCCGTTCGAGGTCGGCGAGCCTGAGCTCCACCAGCGGCCGGACGGAGTCCTCGAGCCCGGCCTCGCGTGCGGCCGCGAGCGCTTGCTCGTAGCTCTCGCGCGCCTTCTCCGGCGCGACCCCCTGCTTCAGCCGGTTGTCGCCGGTCACGAGCAGCCGCTGGATCTTCGCCCGTGCCTCGTCCGTCGGCTCGCTCACGGCGAGAGCGTAACCGCTCATCGTCGCTGCGCAGCAGCGGTTCCCGGCGCGCCGCTCGCGGTGCGTAGGCCGGTGGAACAGTACGGCGGTACGGGCCGCCGGCTGGAGCGCCGCGAGCGGCGCGAGGCTGGGCCGGAGGCCGGCTCCGCCGGCCGGGAGGCACAGCCGGCCGGGGGCCGCTGCTACCCTGGCCCCCGCGATGGTGCAGGTCTCAGCCGTCTTCCAGGTACTCGTCTCGGTCGCGCTGCTCGCGCTGATCCTGATGCACTCCGGCCGTGACACGGGCATGGGCGGCATGGGCTTCACGCCGGCCTCGCAGGGCGGCACGCACATCGTCGAGCGGAACCTGACGCGGCTGACGGTCGTCGTGGCGACGATCTTCTTCTTGAACAGCGTGCTGCTCTACCGGCTGCTCGTCGACTGACGACCGCGGCTACACTGTTTTCTCCCCGCGCTGGTGGCGGAATTGGTAGACGCGCCAGGTTGAGGGCCTGGTGGCCATTGCGGTCGTGGAGGTTCAAGTCCTCTCCAGCGCATGGAACGAGAAGGCGGGCCGACGTGCCCGCCTTTGGCGTTCCTTGACGCCGTCCGGAAGGATCTCTAGGCTTCAGAGCGAACACATGTTCGACACTTCCACCCCGGAGGGCGCAATGCTCACGGCACGGCAACAGGAGATCTGGCAGTTCCTCGTCGGGTACGTCGACCGGCACGGCTATCCGCCCACCGTGCGTGAGATCGGCGAGGCGGTCGGCCTGGCCTCGCCCTCGACCGTGCACGCCCACCTCGCGAACCTGGAACGTGCCGGCCTGCTGCGGCGCGACCCGACGAAGCCGCGCGCGCTCGAGCTCATCGGCCACCGGCGCGAGTCGCGGGCCGACGAGCCCGCGCGCGAGACGGAGCAGCAGAAGCTGCCGCTGCTCGGCCAGATCGCGGCGGGCGGCCCACTCCTCGCCGAACAGAACGTCGAGGACGAGCTCGCGGTCCCGGAGCCCCTCGGCCGGAACGCCGACTTCCTCCTCCGAGTCAAGGGCGACTCGATGGTGAACGCGGGCATCCTCGACGGCGACGTCCTCGTCGTACAACGCCGGCAGGACGCCCGCGACGGCGACATCGTCGTCGCCCTGGCCGGAGACGACGAGTCGGCCGACGAGGCGACCGTGAAGACCTTCTACCGCGAAGGCGGCCGCGTCCGGCTGCAGCCTGAAAACGATGCGCTCGAGCCGATCTACGCCGACCACGTCCAGATCCTCGGGCGAGTGACCGGGGTGTTCCGGACTCTCTGATGGGCGTGGTGTTTCTCAACCGCACGCTCGACCAGGAGCTGACCGCGCTCGTGCGCGGAGCGAGTCTCGAGTGCCTCGTTTGCGGCGAGTTCGTCCTGCACGCGCGCCGCGGCCTGATCGCCTGTCCGGAATGCGGCTCTTGCCTCGGCGACGGTCACGAGACCGCGTTCGCCCTCTCCGAAAGCGAACGCTCGACCGGATGAGGTTGCTCGCGGCGGCCGCGCTGGCCGCGGTCGCGCTCGCTGGCTGTGCCGGCGGCGAGGACGAGGCGTCGCCGAACGCCTCGCCGACAGAACTGCTTGCGCAGGCGGCCGACCGCCTGCGCGAGCAGGCCACCTTCTCGTTCGAGTCGACGTTCGTGCGCACTCGCGCCGACCGGCCCGACGACGAGGAGACCTTCATGGAGGCGGCCGGCTCCGTCGACCTCGAGCAAGGCCGCGGTCGCGCCACGGTCGAGCTCGACCTCGGCCTGCCAGACTCGGGCTCCGAGCCGAGCCTCGACGACCCGGTCACGCTGCGCTGGAACCGCTCGCGCTTCGAAGCGGAGATCGGCGGCGAGGCCCGGCAGATGACACGGGATGACGCCCGCAAGAACGGCGGGCTGATCGGCCGCTATCCGGACGAGCCGGAGGCCCTCGTCGAGCTGCTCGAGCTCGGAACGGACGTCCGCGAGCTCGGCGACGATCACGTCGGCTTCACGGTCGACGCGCGTGCGGCGAGTCGAGCGGGAGCGCCCGTGGCGGGCCCGGTCGACACGACGCTGCCGATGGAGCTCTGGATCGGCGACGATGGCGAGCCGCGCCGGATCGCGTACCGGATCGAGCAGGAGCCGACCGCCGCGCTGCCGGCCCGCGCGATCGAGGTCACGTACGAGCTCGCGGACATCGGAGAGCCCGTTTCCGGGCTAGAATTCCGTTCGCAGGCCGGGTGACCGCGGGGGCCTCAACTCCTCCGAGGAAAGTCCGGACACCGTAGGGCAGAGTGCTGGGGAAACCCCAGGCGGCGAAAGCCGACGGAAAGTGGAACAGAAAGGAGACCGCCGACGGGGCGTCTCGCGAGGCTCCGTCGGTAAGGGTGAAACGGTGGGGTAAGAGCCCACCAGCGTCGTGGCGACACGGCGGCTCGCTAAACCCCACTCGGTGCAAGGTGAAGCAGATCCCGCTGACGCGGCCCGCCGAGGGATCGGGTACACCGCTCGAGCCGTGAGGCAACTCCCGGCCTAGAGAGATGGTCACCCAAGACAGAATCCGGCTTACAGGCCTGCTAAAGGAAAGCCCCGCAAATGCGGGGTTTTCCCACTTCAGGAGGTCTCTCTGTGCATCACCGGTGCATCACGAGGAGCGCGCTCAAGGGCAGCGTCGGCACCAGAAAGGAGCACTCTCAGGGTAGGTTTCCGCCCCGAGGTCGAAGAGCCCGCCCATGGTTGCGACGATACGCCCGGTCTGGCGTCGGCTCAAGACCTCGGCTGCGTTTGTCGCTGTTGCCACTCCGAGTACGGTGACAGTGGATTGCACCAGCAACAGGAAACCGTCAGACACAACGCAGGGGGCGCCATGTGCAGTGGCCTCGCTCGCGTTTGGAATGGCGCCGCTTCTGGCTGTGTGGGCTGTGGTCTACGAACCCTTCCTCGTTTTCGCGTTTGGCATCACGTCACCGCTCGCGGTGGTATTCGGGCACATCACGAGGTACCAGCTCGCTGACCGCGAATTGCAGACAGAAGCGTCCGCGTTTGCGATAGCAGGCCTCATCCTGGGCTACCTCGGAACCGCATGGCTGCTCTTCTTTCTCGTGGTCGTACTCCCCGCCTTCGATGGGTCGTTCATTGGGATGTAGCGCGGCGCTCCGTATGCTCGCCCGGTGATGCTCGCCGGCGTATTCGTGTCCATCGGACTCGGTGACGGAGCTCGCAGGCATCGTCCGAGCGACCGGCGGCGACAAGCTCGCCGGCCGGCTCGAGCGGGCCCTGCGTGACGAGGTGAAGCTGCTCGGCCTCGAGATGAACGAGAGGGCGATCATCCTCGCCGCGCTCGACGACCCGCCGGACGGGCTCTCCGAGCTGCGCGGCGTGCTGATGAACGAGCACCAGTGGCGGCAGCGCGAAGGGCTCGACTCGCAAAGTCCGGAAAGGCGGAGTCCTGCCGCCAATAGGCCGATCGGCCCATAGACGCCGATAGTGTCCTCGGGGTGGACGGTGTTCTGCGGGAAGTGGTCGACAGCGACCTCGACGCGTTCTTCGAGCACCAGCGCGAGCCCGAGGCGAACCGGATGGCGGCCTTCCCGGCCCGCGACCGCGAGGCCTTCGACGCGCACTGGCGGCGGCTCCTTGCCGACGACTCGCTGACGAAGAAGACGATCGTCTACGAGGGCGAGGTGGCCGGCAACGTCGGGTGCTGGGAGCAGGAGGGGCGGCGTCTCGTCGGCTACTGGATCGGACGGGAGTTCTGGGGCAAGGGCCTTGCGACACGTGCGCTTCAGGAGCTCACCGGCGAGGTGACCCAGCGACCGCTGCACGCGTGGGTCGCGACGAGCAACGTCGCCTCGATCCGCGTGCTCGAGAAGTGCGGGTTCGTCCACGTCGGCTCGCAAAAGAACGACGTCGAAGAGCTGCTCTTCGAGCTACGCGACAGCCCCTAGACACCGTTTTTGCGCAGCGCGGTGCGGGGTGTCCGGGGTGCCTGCTCACCCAAGGATCGAGAGCTACCCTCCGGCTGGGACGGAGGACGCACGCTCATGCCGATGTGTCGCGAGTCGGTCACGTCAGAGTGTCAGCTTGTGCGAGGTGGTCGACTTGGGCCGCGACCGCGGGTCAACCGAGTCGGCGTTTCAATTTTTCTTCGCAGCGGACACGTCGACGCAGACGATTCCCTTGTTGCCGTCCTGGTCGGCGATCACGGTGAGCGAGGGCGCGTTGCTGTCATCGACTACGGCCCCACCCGCGGCGACGGCGGCGGCGATCCGTTGCTCGGCCACTTCGGGCGCCACATAGACCTCGATGTGGAACCGCTGACGCGGGGTCTCGTGCTCGTCGGCGTCCCCGAACCACAGATTCGGTACCCGTGCCGTGGCGTCTCGGATTTCGTCGCTGGGGGTTCCGCGGCCCTGGGCATCAGCGCTTCCGGTCAGCAGGACGGCCCACACCGGGGCGATGGTCGCAGAGTGCGCCGTGTCGAGGCCGAGCTCGATGTCGCTGACCGAGGCCGGGTCGGCGTCGACCTTGTGGTCAACGGCGATCTCGGTGATCCGTCGCGCGAGGTCGACGTCCTGCTGGGTCACCCATTCGACGACGTGTTCGGTGCCCTCGTCGTCGCGGTAGATGGCGTCGTCGCTGACCAGCTTGAGGTCGACGTACCCATTGCCGATCGACACGCGCGGGTGGTGGCCGAGCGCGTCGCCCGCCTCGCCCACCGCGGCGACGAACCGTGCGCCGGCGCCGAAGTCGTCGACCACGTACCGGGCGTGCAGTCCCTGGGCGAGCTTGCGCCAGTCGGTCAGGTTGGCCTCGGCGATCTGTTCGCCCTTCAGCATGTCCATACACGGGGACCCTAGCTCTGATTCAGCCGCAGCGCCCGAGCTCGCGGCCTCGCCAACTCACTCGTAGACTCGGATTGGTGAACAGCGTTCGCGCCGACGCCACCGAGTGGCCGCGAACATTCACCGCTGACCAGCTCGCCGGCACCGGCTACGGCGCGCTCAACCCTCGCGAGCTCCGCTCCTGGCTGATCGCCAACGGGTTCGCCCAGCCGAACGGATCAGCCGGAACGCTCGAGCTGACCTAGCGTGGCGCCGAAGCCGCCGCCGGCGTCCGCGAGCTCCAAGCCTGGATTCGATCCTGACTCGGCGGGACTTGTTCACCTAAGCAGCGTGGAGCGTTAGGACAGAACGGCGTTGGTCAAAAGGCGAGAGGACGGTTGACCAGTCGGATCTGCCCCCACCTAGTGTCGTTAGCCGAGGTTGGCCGCTAAGTCTTGATAGGCAGGGTGTAGCTCGTCCCATCGCGCCTTGGCGTCGTCGCGGTGCTCACGCCCGGCGAGGTGGTCGGCGAGATCTTCGACATGGAGCTGCACCCCGGCCCCGAACTCGGAGAGCAGGTCCAGGCGCATGCCCCGTTCCTCCCAGACCACGATGGTCTGGTCGCCCTCGGCGGTCAGCATGACCTCGATGTCCTGCTCGTCCGGCTCGTCCGGCTCGTCCTTGATTCGCACCAGCAGCCGCTGCGGGGGCTCGCACGCTTCTACGCGCCCGTTGCCTTCCCATCCGCTGGCGTAAAGGCGTGCGCGGTACTCGCCGCCGAGCCGCAGGTCGCCCTCGACCTCGCCGTACCAGCGGGCCAGACGTGAGGGGTCGGTGAGTGCCGACCAGACGTCGTCGATATCGGTGTCGAAGCGATCTTCCATGCGCACGATGCCCTTTTCCTCGGCTGATCCCAAGCTGCCTAGGATGCGGCCGCCTCCACGTGCGTTGCTCGTCATCTCGTGCTCCTTCATTTGCGCGGTGGGAGTAGTGCTTTCCTAAGAGACTCAGCAGGTGCACAGAAATCATCGTTCGGCGTAGGCCATCGGCGGACATTCCCGCGCGCTGGCCCACGCCAGGCCGCTACTCCCTGAATAGGAAGGATCCATGGGGCAGAACAGTCCGCGTCGGATGAGAACACGCTCGCCCACGCTTGGTTTGCTTCTATCGATCTGTTGAAGCACACTCATTCGCGTGGAGCCATCGGAGGAAATCCGGCGTGTCATTGACCGATGGACAAGGGCGATAGCGGAAGGGGACGCTGAGTGTCTCGAGCGACTGTCGGAACACGCCGGCACGCTCATCGTCGGAACCGATCCTGCCGAGTGGTGGCGTGGTCGCGAGACACGGGCGGTCTGGGGGCGTCAGATCGAGGAGCTTCGAGGTGTCTTCTCGGTCCGAGCGGACGAGATCGACGCCTGGGAAGAAGGGAGCGTCGGCTGGGCGGCCCTGAAAGAGACGATCAGCGTTGAAGGGAGAACCCTCGAGGGCCGGGCGACCTACGTCCTCCGGCTCGAGCGCGGCGAGTGGAAGGTCGTGCAAGCGCACTGGTCACTCCCGCAGACGAAGGTCGAGGCCTTCGGGAGATCGTTGACGGTAACGATCGACGAGCTAGAGAAGATCGTCCAGCGCGAGCAACCGGACCTCACGGGGACACTCGACTCCGAAGGGACCGTGACGATCGTCTTCACCGACATCGTCGAATCGACGGTCCTGCTCGGCCGCCTCGGTGACCATGCATGGCTCGACCTCCTCCAACGCCACAACGCCATGATCGAACACGCAACAGCGGCGCACGGCGGCACCGTCGTCGAGACTCAAGGCGACGGATCGATGCTCGCATTCGCGAGCGCACGAAGAGCCGTTGCATGTGCACAAGCGATCCAGCTCGCGGTCGGCGGCGCATTCGCTGACGTCTCGCCTCCGATCGCAATCAGGATCGGAGTTCACACCGGCGACGCGCTCCACGAAGACGACCACTTCTTCGGCACGACGGTCCACTACGCGGCACGCGTCGCCAGCCAGGCCCTCGGCGGCGAGGTTCTGGTGTCCAACGTCGTCCACGACCTCGTCTCCGGTCCCGGCATCGACTTCCACGAGAGTCGTGAGGTGGAGCTGAAAGGCCTCAACGGCCTGCACCGACTCTACGCGGTCGATCTCACGCAGATGGACCAGCCGCCGTCAATGGCCGAGCAAGTAGGCCCGCACGCCTGACCGTGCCGCTCTGGTGATATTTCCCGCACACTGGCCCACGTCAGGGCGCTACCGCCTGAGTAGCTGGTAGAGGCCAGTACGCGCCGGGATTTTCACATCAAGTCTCTAGCGGCTCGTGTGCCGAACGTGTGCCAAACGTTGCGGCGAGCTGCTCGACGCGAACCGCTCGCTTATGCGGCCGGCTCGACGCAACCGTCGCAGCCATGCGGGTTTGCGTCGCGTCGACGTGTGTCGCGTCGCTTTGTGTTTCGGGTGCGCGGCCTGTCACACCGGAGGTCGCGGGTTCGAGTCCCGTCGCTCCCGCTGAAAACATCCTGCAATAGGCTCCTTTGTTGCCTGACTAGGCGTGGGCGACCGCCGGCTTCCTGCGCGTCCCGCGCCGATCCCGCAGCAGGTGAAAAAAGGTCTGTTTGCAGGTCTTCTCGCTGGCAGAAGACGGGAACGCGCGGCTGCCATCCCGCACGAGTCGGTCAAGTCGCCTCATGACTCGCGCCTTTCCAATTGCGCGGGGACGCCACCGCCTGGGCGACCGCGTCGGGGTCGCCGCGCAGCAGCTCGGATGCCAGCCGGCCACCACGGCGAAAACGCTTCGAGGGATGGGCCTGCTCGCGGGGTCGCATCGACACTGACGAAGCTCCCATGCCTCACGGGCCGTGATCAGAATGCCAGAGCATGACGCGCTCCTATGTCGTCACCGGCGGCGCAAGCGGGATCGGCCGCGCAATCGCAGCGCGTCTCGCAGCAGAGGGTCACGTGGTCGTCGTTGACGTGGACGCCGAGGCGCTGGAGTGGACGCATGAGCATCAACACATCGCAGCTGTCACTGGCGACGCAGGCGATGAAGCCGTCACGGCTCGCGCCGCCGATACGGCCGAGGCCGCGGCCCCTCTCGCCGGCTGGGTTAACAACGCGGCGGTGTTCCGCGACGCGTCGCTCCACGATGTTCCGACGACCGAGCTGTTGGAGCTGATCACGCTCAATCTCGCGCTCGCGGTGACCGGCTGCGCGACCGCCGTTCGCCGCTTCCTCGCCAGCGGCAGCCCGGGCGCGATCGTCAACGTCTCCTCCCATCAGGCTCAGCGTCCCATCCCGGGCGCACTGCCCTATGCGACCGCCAAGGCGGCGCTCGAGGGACTCACCCGCGCGCTCGCCGTCGACTACGGGCCGCGCGGGATCCGCACCAACGCCGTCGCTTTGGGATCGATCGCCACGGAGCGCTACGAGGCGCTGCGCACAGAACAAGAGCAGATCGACGGGCTGATGCGC
Organism: uncultured Gaiellaceae bacterium; assembly: GCA_963802765.1. GTDB lineage: Bacteria > Actinomycetota > Thermoleophilia > Gaiellales > Gaiellaceae > Gaiellasilicea. Next base: position 59,816 of record CAWDJZ010000007.1, on the reverse strand, counting down.
AGCTTGCATCCACTTGGCCGCGTCGGCCGACCGGAGGAGGTTGCAGCGGTCGTCGCTCACCTCCTCTCGCCCGACGCGGGCTTCGTCAACGGCGCAATCGTGCCGGTGGACGGCGGACGCGCTGTGCTTGGCCACGACCCCGAGGCACGCAGCGTTAGTTCCTAGTGGCAGCTCGCCCGCACGCCGGGCGACTAGCAGGACGACCTGAGAGTGGCCTACGGCCGCAGCGGGTAGATCTATTGCAGTCCGAGCGGTTCGCAGCCTGGCAGTCCAACGTGCTCGGCGGCGGCGTGGCTCGAGCTAGGCGCGCGGGCTGGGGAAGAGCACGTCCGTGGGGACGCCTGCCTCCAAGCGGCGGCGCGACCACCGCAGGTGCACGACGACGGAGAGGACGAAGAGGATCGCTCCCGCGATAGCCGCGGCGGCAAGGGACGCGTCGAACGCCACCCAGGTCGCGATCGCGAGCGCGGCGCCACCGACCACACTGTTCACCACCGCGATCGCGGTCGAGGCCGTGAAGTAGAGCTGATGCTTCGACGGCGTCAGGCCCATGTTCTCGAACACACCGGGCACGTCGTCATGTCCACCGAGCATGAACCAGTGCACTTCGGCACGCGCCTGCTCGCGGTAGTAGCTGCGGATCCGGTTGATCGCACGCCCGTAATAGATGTCCTCGACGGCGTTCTCCACAAGGCGAACGAAGGTGAGGATGCCGAGCGCGAAGAGCGTCGGCAGGACAACCAGCGCGAACACGCGAAAGGTGTCACCCGACGCGGAGATCTGCGCGACGAACCCGAGCGACACCAGCGACGCCGAGAGTGAACCGAGGTACATGGCCGCACGGGCCGAGCTTTCGGCGATCGTCGAGCCGCGCGCGCCTTGCAGCGTGAAGTGCTCGGTCGTCAGCGTAGTGAGCAGCGCCTGCCGATCGATGTCGTCCGCCACGCGACCGACTTCGACAATCGGGCGATGAAGCCTTGCTCGACGGGCTACGACGGGCTTAGCCGTGCGAATTGGTATCCGTGACCGCCGACTCGGTGATTAAGCTCGCGCGCAGCGTCTGAGCCGTCGGCGCCGACGTGCTCGCCGACCGGCTCGAGCGCGCCTTGGGCGACCAGATCAGCTGCTCGCGCTCACGATCGACGAGCGAGTCAACCAGCCTGGCCGCCCTCGACGACCCGCCCGACAGGCTCGTCGAGCTCCGCGGCGTCCTGATGAACGAGCATCAGAGCGAGGGGCTCGATCCGTGAGGGCCGCGGGTGGTCCGCCTAAATCGGCCGGCCGCAACCACCGCTACTCCGCCTCGCACTGCTCCTTCACGGATACACCGATCGTGTCGTAGCGGGCGAGCCAACCTTCGTCGACGGCGACGTCGGAGTCGGTGATGAACGCGGCGGCGCCGGGAAGCTCGGTAACGCGAACCTTGATGCGTGAGCGTCCGTGATACTTGACATGCAAGTAACGACTTGCATATCGTTTAGCCGCAGTGGCTGATGTGTTCAAGGCTTTGGCCGACCCGACGCGGAGGACGATCCTGGACGAGCTCACGGAGCGCAACGGACAGACGCTCTTCGAGATCTGCGCCCGGCTCGCCACGAAACACCAGCTCTCCTCGTCGCGCCAGGCGATCTCACAGCACCTGGACGTGCTCGAGCAAGCGGGATTGGTCAGGAGCGACCGCCGCGGCCGCTGCAAGTTCCACGAGATCGACACCACGCCACTCGAACACGTCTTCGAAAGGTGGCTTCAGAACGACAGAGAGGAGGACGAATGCGCATCAACCTGACCAGTGTCCTCATCGACGACCAGGACAAGGCGCTTCACTTCTACACGCACGTCCTCGGCTTCCAGAAGAAGACCGAGGTCCCCCTCGGCGAGCACCGCTGGCTCACCGTCGTCTCGCCGGACGACCCAGACGGGACCGAGTTGCTCCTCGAGCCGGACGGCCACCCTGCCGCCAAGCCTTTCAAGCAGGCGCTCGTCAGCGACGGGATCCCCTTCACTTCCTTTGCTGTCGATGACGTACACAAGGAGTTCGAGCGGCTCCGCGCACTCGGTGTCAAGTTCACGCAGGAGCCGGCCGAGATGGGCCCTGTGACTACCGCCGTGTTCGACGACACGTGCGGAAACCTGATCCAGATCGCGCACACGAGGTGAGCCTCGCACGCACACCACCGATCCACCGAAACCGCTCGGAGCCGTCGCCGACCTGCTGGTGATCGCGGCCGTCTACCTGATGGTCACGAAGCCGGCCCTTTGAGGCCGGACTACCGAAGCCACGGTCAGCGGAAGGGTGCCCCCCGTGGCGCGGGCGATCGCCCGGGCCAGTGGCCGCGCGGCGCAGGCGAGCCACGGCGCCCGATCCTCCGCCGGCCAGGCACAACACGGCGTTCCGTCGCTGAAGTCGAGTCAGAGCTCGACGCCCGCGACGACGCCCCGCCTCTTCGCGCATCGGAGAGGAGGTCGGCCTCGATCTTGTCGCGGAGAAGCGTGTCGCTGACTGCGCGCCACCAGGCACTCCCCCCGCCGTGGGCGGTCGCGGCGTCGAGCACGCCCCGCCCGATCTGCCAGCGCAGGAAGCTCAGCTCGCCGCGGCCGGCTGCGACCTACGAGTAGCGCGCGAGCGTGAACGTCGGTCCCAGCGTGATTCCCCACTCGGCGGCGACCTCCCGCGCGACGGCCGCGAGCGGAGTCAGGTCGGGCCGGTCATGCACCCGCGAGCTTCGAGAAGGAACGCCGTGCGTGCCAGATCCCCCAGAGGACGAGTGCGGCGATGATCGGCGCGCCCGTGAGCAGCGAGACAACGACGAAGCCGCCGATCCCCGGCCCGAGCAGCACCGCCAGCCGCAGGCCTGCGCGGGCGAAGCAGTAGATCCCCCACACGATCGACTGCATGCTGAACTCGCGCCGGTACGACTCGCTCGCGCGGAACTCGGGCGGGAACGGGTACCACACGTTCGCGAAGACGCCGATCAGCGGGCGCCGGATCGCGACCGAGACGAAGTAGGCGACGCCCCAGCACGCGCTCAGCACGACCGGTTGCGCGAGGTACACGGTCGCGCTCTGCGACACGAGGCCGACGACCCCCTGGATGAGGACGAAGATCAGGGCCACGACGGCCAGCGCACCGCTGTTGCCCCGGCGCACCTGCCAGATGACGATCGCCACGGAGAGCGCCGTCGCGGCGACGACGGCGGGCGCGAGCCCGGCGCCTTTCCACACTGCATAGAAAAGAAGAATCGGCGCGAACCCCTCCACCGCGAACGTGGGCAGGCCGCGCTGGGCGAGGAAGCGCCAGCTCGGCTCGGGCGCGTCGCTCAGGCTGCTTCGAGCATCCGCCGCAAGCGCTGTTCCTGGCGGTTGCACCACTCGATTCCCCATTCGCAGTAGTCGAGCCCCCACCGGTAGACCAGGTCGACGAAGGGCGGATCCTCACCCTGGCCGTCGTCGAGGCCGCGGAGGTAAGCGAGCATGCCGCGATAACCTTCGCGCCGCCAACGGAGCAGCTCGAGCGCGTCATCGTGCGGCATCGTGTCGGCGAAGAAGAGCCGTAACAGCGACTCGTCCCGGAGCTCGACCCGGGTGTCCGGCTCTCGCAGCCACGTTCGAGCGCCGCCTTGCCCGCGTCCGTGATCCGGTAGACGCGTCGCACGCGGCCGCCGCGAGATGCCTCGGCGCCCTCGATCCAGCCAATCTCCTCGAGACGCCTGAGCTCCGGGTAGATCTGTCCGTAACTCGCGGCCCAGAAGTGCCGCACCGACTTATCGACGATCCGCTTGACGTCGTAGCCGCTCTTCGGCTCGAGCGCGATGAGACCGAGGACTGCCCACGTCACGGCGGTCGGCTTCATATCTCGCGACGATATATCGTCTAGCTATATCATGTCAAGCCTAGCGGCTTGGCGCGTCGCTCGCGGAATGCCGCTAGTGGTCATGCGTCGTGCGCGCGCGGCTCGCCGGGATGCGCGCAGCATGTGCGTCATCGTCGAGCATGCTCGGCCATAGTTACAGCGAGGTAACAGCGTCCGCTCCCCGGTTGCCGACCGGGCTCGATCACGGGTGCGCCGCGAAGACTGGGCGACGGCTCCGCCGCTGAAGACGGTGGTGCTGATCGGCTCGATGGTGAGCGGTGCGAGGAAGATCCGCTCGCCAGCGCCCAGGACGACCGGGTGGATGAGAAGGCGGTACTCGTCGATCAAGCCGGTCTCGACCAGCGATCGGGCGAACCGGGCCCCGCCGTGGGCGAGCAGGTATCCGTCGGAGCGCTCCTGCTTGAGCCGCGTGATGGCTTCGGCCAGGTCTCCGGCGGCGATCGTCGTCTCGCCCCAGTCGGCGGACGCGAGCGAGTCCGAGAACACGACCTTGGGGATCTCGTTCATCGGCTTGGCGAACGGCCCGGAGGCGCCGGGCCAGTGGGCGGCCATCACCGCGTAGGTGGTGGCACCCATGAGGTGCGCGCCGGCGTTGCTCACGGTCTCGACAGTCCAACTGAGGGCGTCATCGGAGCCTCCCGCAGCGATCCAGTCGGTGCTCCCGTCGATTGGTGCGACGTAGCCGTCGAGCGAGACGGACATCTTTAGGACCAGTGAGGCCATGCGCTGCTTCCTTCCCGGGATGGATGACACGAGCTGCTCGAGTCGATGGTGATGCAGGGCGCCGGTGAACGCTCCCCAACAGGATCCGGTCCCCCCAGCTTCGGAACCACGAACCGCGTCTAACGCTCAACGTATAGATCCGCACCGTTACTAACTGCAGCTCTGACCGGCCCCGTTTGTCGGTCCGGCCGCTATGAGAGTCGGGCCGGTTTCTCCGACTTGTTCGTGGTCAGGCCAGCGGCATAGGCCGCCGACGGTCTCCAGCCGAGACTGCTGTGTGGCCGCCGGTGGTTGTAGATGGTTCTCCAGTCAGTGATGACCGTTTGCGCCTCGAGCACGGAGTCGAATGCCTCGACCGAGAGCACCTCGTCGCGGACGCGGGAGCCGAACGACTCGACGAACGGGTTCTGCCACGGCGAGCCGGGCTCGATGAAGCTGCGGCCGGCCGCGCTTTGAACGGGTCGCACGCGGACTGTATCGATCCTTGTGATCGGGGACAGCTCGTTGGGTTTCCCGGGTTCCGCGCCCATCATTCTCGTCTTCTTCGACAAGACTCCTCGTTACATGCCACTCGACGACTCAGAGAGCGCCGGCGTGATGCCTTAGACGGTGGGGGGTCGCCATGGCTCGCGCTCGTGCGCGAGCCAGACGAGCTCGGGGTCGAGCGCAAGGACCCGCTGCCGGCCTTCGGTGGGCGGCTCGTCGAACTCGCCGAACCAAACCGCCACGTCGCCGCCGACGATGACCGGGCGCCCGCCAGTCTCGACGACGACCATCTGCATGCCGGGTGTGTGGCCCGGCGCCGGGACGAGTCGGAGCCCGGGCAGCAGCTCGTGCTCGCCGTCGACCGGCACGTACTGCACGCCCGGCGCCTCGACCCACTCGCGAATGGTGTAGTCGTCCTTGCTGCGCGCGTCGTCGAGCTCCCGACGCTGGACATAGATCGGCTTGCCGGCGAAGAGGTGGTTGCCGCCGCAGTGGTCGGCGTGCAGGTGTGTGTTGACGACGATGTCGATGCCGGCGAGATCGAAGTCCTGCTCGCTCAGCGGCTGGAGGCGGGGATCCATGTCGGCCATCGCCGGGTGCAGCTCCGTCATGCCGGTGTCGACCAGCACGCGCGCATCGGGATGGTCGATGACGTGCACGTAGACCGGCATCCGCTCGCCCTCGACGGAAAGGTCGGCAACGAAAACTGGCGTAATGGTGATCGAGGCGGCGGCGTTCACTGTGTACCGACCGCCGCGGTGGTGGCTGATATGTGAGTCATGATGACTGTCTTCCTTGACATTCCCCGCGCTTTGAATGAAGCAGACGACCTTGCCGTCCTTGGCATATGCAGGAAATCCCGTACCAGGGTTCTACTTCTTGTAATCCACCTTACACAGGCCATTCAAGGCGCCCTCGCAAGATATTGCAAGGTACGGACGACGTCGAACACGACAAATCACGCTGGTTCAATAAGCCTGCTGTTTTTGGCCAGGTTCGGGTCGGTGCATGCGGCAAGGTTGAAACAGCAGGGCCGTCGCTTCCCGCTCTTCATTTTCGAGATACTTACTTCGACCCGTCGTTTGCGCGTATCAGGGTTCGGGGTTGCATTGACCCAGCGAACCCATTCCCAGCGCGCCATCGGCGTAATATCTTTCCATAGGTCTTGGATCGTCTGAGGGGCACCTGCCAGAGCTGTCTCAAGATCCTGCGGCACGTTCGGCTCCGGCCAGTCTTTGAGTAGCTCAATTTCGAGCGTCGCGGTGTCACCCGCGCTTAAAGCAGCGGCTTGTCGTAGCTTTCCATCAATCCTCATCCAGTGGCCAAAATAGCCGTCTGGTTCCAACACCGTCTGGAACCCATGGCCATTGAGCGTTCCTTGTACTGCCACCTGCCCGCGCGACGGCAGTTTCCCGCTCGCTTTCTCAGGCAAGCGCAAAATGGTCCATTTGTCGATCGTGTACAGCGTGGCGTCAAAACGAATTGTTGGCACCCTTGTGCGTTGACTCATGGTAGTCATGTATTTTGCAGTCCTCTCCAGTTCAGGACTCGCCGGACATCGACTTCGAAGCTCGATTCCTCCCGCGGGCCGCGGCGCTCCCTGCCGACTCCAAGTCCCGCAGCGCGGCCAGTCCCTTCTCGATCCGCCGTATCCGTGTCTCGGGCTTCTTTGCGCTCTCGATAGCGCGCACGTGCTCCCGTTTGCGACCGTCGGGCAGACGGTCATAGGCGGTGCGGGCGATCGGATCGGCGCTGAGGGCGCGGGCGAAGTCCGCGGGCTCGGCCACGAGACGGGGCTCAGGATCAAATTCCAGCTCAACCTCGACCTCGTCGCCGGTCTCCACACCGGCGGCTTGCCGGTTGGCGTTGCTTAGGCCAAGCAGGTAGCGGCCACGCATGATGGCGACTCTGCTCTTCCATGAATGCCCATTGATCGTGATCGTGACCCTCGGCCGCTTGCCCTGACCAAGAGACTCCACAACCTCCGGGGGAACTTCCAACCCCCTCATGGGCTCCGGAGGCTCGACGTCGGTTCGGAACTTCATGATCTCCCTCCTAGGGTCGATGGTCGCCCATAAGACGGATGAGCGGCACCTGAAAGGACAGATGCTGATTCATGCCCTGCTGGTACTCCGCGTGAGCACGAGACCCTGTGAGTCCCAAATGGCAGATCCCTTCGATCGCATTCCAATCGACGGCAAGGGCAAGGCCTCGGAGTCCGCTTCGACGACGGCACGGATGCGATCGTCGGCGGCTCACGCGTCGAGCGGTAGCCGCTGAAGTAGTGCATCGATCCGCGCGAAGCCACCCTTCGCGCCCTCCTCGACGCCGTACTGCATCGTCGTGTCGCGCTCCTCGGACGTGGCGAAGCGCATCGTCTGCGTCAGCTTCGTCTGCTCACCGAGATCCTCGAACTCGAGCGTCTGCAGGTGATTCTGGAACGTCTGCACGAGCCGCTCGGGCGCGTCGACCTCGCGGAACTCGCCCTCGACGACGCCCATCGGCGTGCGGAAGCGGTACCTGCCGCCGGGGCGGACGTCCATCTCCTCGACGACCGTGCCGTCGCCCCACCATTCGGGGATCAGCTGCGGATCGGTCCAGACGGAGAAGACGTGCGCGGGCGGCGCGTCGAAGACCCGCTCGACGCGGATCTCGAGCTCGTTCGGAGTGGTAACCGTGGTCTCGTTCATCTTCAGCTCACCGCCTGCTTGAGGAGCTTCGCGATCCTGGCCTCGTCGGCCTTGGTCAGCTTGGTCAACGCGAAGGCGACCGGCCACATCGACCCGTCGTCGAGGTCGGCGGCGTCGTTGAAGCCGAGCATCGCGTAGCGCTCCTTGAACTTCTCCGCGTTGCGGAAGTAGAGGACGACCTTGCCGTCCTTGTTGGCGTACGCGGGCATCCCGTACCAGGTCTTCGGCGTGAGGTCGAGGGCGGTCTCCTTGACGATCGCGTGGATCCGCTCGCCGAGGGCGCGATCCCCAGGCGACATCGCCGCGAGCGCGGAGAGCACAGCCTCTTCCCCCTCCGCGGCCGCCTTTAGCTCCTTGGCGCGCGCTCTCATCGCGGCCTTCTCCTCGGCCGTGAATCCCTCGGACTTCTTGTCTCTCTTGGTGGTGCTCTCGTTGGTGGTGGTGTTCATCGTGCTCCTTTCGTTCGTTGGACGACTTGCGCGAAGCGGTCGAGCCGCTGCAGCCACGTGCTGATGCCCTCGAAGGCGTAGGGCACGAGCGTGCACGTGCGGGCACGGCCGACCTTCTCCGTCGTGACGAGCTGCGCCTCCTCGAGCAGCCGGACGTGCTTCTTCATCCCGGTCAGCGACATGCCGAAGGGCTCGGCGAGCTCGCTGATCGTCGCGCTGCCGGCGCCGAGCCGTTCGAGGACGGCACGGCGGGTCGGGTCGCCGAGGGCTGCGAAGGTGCGGTCGACGGTCGTCGTATACTGAACCATTAGGTTCACTATGATACCAGACTCCTAGCGACGCTCGAGCTGGTCCGCGACCTCACGGAGGATTGCCAGCCAGGTGACGTTGCCGACCCCCGAGTTGCGACCGAGGCGAACGACGACCGCATTCGCGTCGGGGGCAACGTAGACGTACTGACCGTACTTCCCCATCGCGTAGAAGCGGCCCGGCCGCTCCACGTCGAGCCACCAGAAGTACCGGTAGCCGTGGTAGTAGGCCGAGTCGGTGGTCGCCTCGGCGCCGGTCGCGGCGCGCACCCAGGCCTCGGAGACGATCCGTCTGCCGTTCCACTTGCCCTTGTGGAGGAAGAGCTGGCCGAAGCGGGCGTAGTCGACCGGCCTCGCGTTGACGCCGCTCTCCAGCTTCTCGAACCCGGAGCGCTCGGAGTCGAGGTTCCAGGTGGCGTCGGCTTCGGCTCCCAGCGGGTGCCAGAGCCTCGTGGCCATGAATTCGGAGACCGACGTTCCCGTTGCGCGCTCGAGCACGAGCCCGAGCAGCAGCGGGTGGTAGTTGTTGTACTGCCACGCGACCCCGGGCGGTCCAGACGATTCGAGTCCGGCTCAACGCGAGTCGCGCAGATCCACCCCGTAGTACGTGTACGTGTCGTCGCCGAGTGAGGGGAAGCCGCCCTCTTCGTAGCGGATGCCGGACGACATCGTCAGCAGGTGGCGAAGCGTGATCTGTCGGAACCGGGTATCCCGCGCCGCCAGCTCCGGCAGGTAGTCGGTCACCGGATCCTCGACGCTTTCGATCAACCCCTCGTCGATCGCGATCCCGACGAGCGTCGACACGAACGACTTCGCGGCGGAGAACGACGTCTGCAGACTCTCACGCGTCGCACCGTCGAAATAGCGTTCGTGCACAAGCCGGTCCTCGTGGACGACCAGAAACGCGAAGGTGTCCGTCTCACTCAGAAACCCGTCCAGACCCTCCCCCTCACCACTCACGACCAGGTCGGCCTCGACCCCGGCGCGAAGCGGACTCACATCAGCACCCGCCGGTATCCGCCGCGCCGGAAAACGGTGCTGATCGCCCACATCCGACTCACGCCAAATCACCGCCCGAGCGAAGGTGGACTCATCAGTCGACGACCACGCCCAGACATACACCCCGAGCACCGCCACAACCGGCAAAGCCAGGACGGCACCCGCAGCCAGCAGCCACCGACGCAACCGCCGCGGCTTCGGATTCATTGGGGGGATGTCCTCGGCGCTCATCGTGTGCCTAGGCGTCTCGGTCGTTTTCACTGCGTCGGAGGTACTTGTCGACTTCCCGGCGCTCCCAGTCGGCGCCGAAGAGCCCGCCGATCCCGAGGAGCACGATCCCGGTAATGGCCACGCCGATGCCCGTACCGAGCATGGGCCAGTAGAACCAGAAGGAACTGCTGTCGTCGGCCAAGTCGATCGCGAACCACATCAGGCTGAGGGCGATCCAGACGCCCAAGACCGTGTAGAAGATCCGCTTACGGCGAACGAACCGCCGAGCTTCCTCAAGGGACTCGTTGGAGATCTCTGATTTCGGTTGGTAGGTCGCGACGGGATTCGGCTGCGGTAGAGCGGGCTCGGTCATGACAGTCCTCCTTGTTGCTCGGTTCGATGCTGTCCAGGCGGCGTGCCTCGAGATGCCGTCGCCTCGGTGCGCCGGTGGCTATGGCTCATCCGCGAGTCGTGTGAGCGTTACCTCCATCCACGGCTGCCAGCCTCTCTCGTCATCGAGCCGCTCCCACGCGCCTGTGAGTGTGTTCCCGTCGTCGCTGAAGCGGCCCGTGAAGCGATCCACCTCGCTCCGCATCGTCCAGACGAGCGCGCCGTTCTCGACGACTAGGCTCGCCTCGTACGCGTTCGGGCCGTCGCTTCCGAAGTACTGGGTGACGTAGGCGCCTCGTGCCGGCTCCCAGCCGATGATCTCGGCACCCTCGACGTGCTCCTCCCCCACACGAGCGTCCACGGTGTGCAACAGGGCGAAGCGCCCCGGCAGCCACTCGTAGGTGTCCAGCGCCTCGATCCTCGCGCCCGGCAGCTCTGCTGTCTCGTTCGTCCAGCCCTCGGTCCGCCACCGCCCGACAAGCGCTGCGAGCCGCAAGTGCTCGGTTCCGGGCTCGTGTCGCCATCGCGTACCTCCCTCCCGTTCTAGGCGATCGACAACAGCCAGACGATGATCTCGGCCAGCAGCAGGATCAGCGCAACCTGCATGGCCTCTCGTAGGCGCCGCACGATGCGGCCGTTCCGCACCCAGTCGGCCTTGATCTGGAGCGCGAGCTCGCGGTGCATCTCAGCGATCGGCACCGGCTCGGGGACGTCGACGTAGCGGGCGAGGAGGTCCTCCGGGTCGAAGCGGAACGTGAGGTTGTAGTACGGCCACAGTAGGAAGACGGCAAGGCCGCCGATCGCCACGAGCAGCCCCAGCGCCGTCCAGTCCCAGGGACCGACGCCGTCCTCGAGCGCGCGAGCGCCGAGGAGCGAGCTGACGAACGACGCCGCGAAGATCAACGTCGCGGCTCGAGCGTGCAGGCTCTCGACGGCGGCATGCTGCTGAAGCAACCCGCGGAGCGCCTCCTGATAGACGAAGGCCGAGCGGGTGTCGTCGTCAGTTGTCGGTGATGCCACGCTCGTATCCTCGGTCCGCCTCAGGCCGAAAGGGTGAGCAGGCCCTGCTTTGCCGCGACCGGTTCGATGCTCAGCTCCATCAGCATCTGCAGCTGGTCGGAGGGCTCGTACGCCTTCATCCGAGCAACGACCGTTGCCTTTGCCGATTCCGGCTCCGACCAGTCGGCGTCGGCGACGGCGTCGAGGAACGTCTCGATGTAGCCGGCGTTGCCAGTCCCACATCTCGCGCACCCACAGGGCCGCCGTGACCGATGTGGAAGACAGCCTCGTCGGGAAACCGGTCGCGCAGCTTCTCGATGTTCGCGAGCCACTCGGCGTAGAAGCCGTCGCCGAGGAAGCAATGCTGGTGGTCGTAGATCTGGTCGCCGAGGAAGACGACCGTTCTCGGCATCGCCGAGCACCCAGGGGCTGTCGTGCGGCGACTCGCTCGGGCCGAGATCGATCACCGTGAACTTCACGCCGTCGAAGGTCAAGCTCTCGCCGTCGCGAATCGGCGTGTTCGGGAAGACGCGCGTGGTCGGCCAGTCGTCTCCGAACATCGGCCCGACGATCTGTTCCTTCATGGCGTCGTCGGCCGTGATCGTGTCGATCACTCCTTGCGGAGCAACGATCGGGACGTCGGATCCGGCGACGATCTCTGCCAGCCCGGCGTAGTGATCCGGATGCGAGTGGGTCACAAGCGCCGCGTGAAGCGGCTTCCCGAGTCGATCGAGGGCCGTCCGCATCTCCTTGGCAGCTGACACCGTCAGCAGCCCGTCGACCGCAACCACCCCCGCTTCGGTTTCGACGAGGTAGGCGTTCACGAACGCGCCCTCGTGCTCGGCGGGGAATCGATGAATTGTCGGCTCGCTTGCCACAGCTTCTCCTTTCGCTTGGTTCATGCAGCCTTCCCCGAGTCGATCCACCGTTCGAAGACGGCCACCCTGTCCTCCGGCCAAGCTCCGTCGCACGGCATCGTCCCCGCCCGCAGCCGATCGAGAATCGCGTCGGCGTGGCCGGCCACGTCCTCGTGCGACCAGAGGTCGAACGCGAAGCGCATCGACCCGCGATCCCCCTCACGGAAGAGCGGCTTGACGTGCTGCGCGAAGCTGAGTTCCTCGTCGGGCCCGGGAAGGTCGGCTTGCTGTTGCGCCGGCTGCTCGGCGAGCGCCGAGACTCTCGAGCCGGGCGTCGCGTCGGCAACCCACGACCAATGTGGGACCGGCATGTGGGGCGGCGGCTGGGCGCCCGGCTGCGAGTTCTCGAGCGCGATCCGCGAGCCCCACTCGAGGTACGAGACGAACGCAGCGCGCCATTCGGGATCCGTCGGAAGCCCCGCGTCGTCCGCGGACCTGCACAGGAGCTGGACCCAGCGCGCACGTTGCTCCTCGCTGAGCGCTCTGCCGAGGTGCCGAGAGATCATCCGGTCGTAGTCACCGAAGCGCTCGGTGTACGAGCGCGGGCCACCGAAGACCTCGCCCAGCCACGCCGCCACGCGCTCGGGATGGTCGGGTGCCATCTCCGCGAAGAGCGGGCCGAGCAGCGGATCGTCGGGGACGTACGTCCGGTAGAAGATCGTCGTCATGCGAAGCAGCGCCGGAGCGCCGCCGGCCCACTCGAAGAGCGTGGGTACGGAGTCCTGGTTCCCGGTGCTCACGTCAGGACTCCTCGAGCACGGCCAGGATGTTGCCGGCGGGATCCTTGAACCACGCGATCAACGGACTGCCTTCCGTCCGCAGGATGCCTCGCTCGTCCTGGTCGAAGCCGTCGTACCGTTCGAAGCGCACGCCGCGCTCCACCAGTTCGTCGACGGCGGACTCGATGTCCTCGACCGGGAAGTTGAGGATCGTGTACGTGGCCGGCGTGAAGTCGGGCTTCGGGTAGACGAGCGTGTCCCGGTCGCCGGCGAGGTGCAGCGAGAGGTCCTCGCCGTCTCCGGACACTCGCAGGCCGAGCGTCTCTCCGTAGAACGCCCGCGCCGCCTGCACGTCGTCGACGGCGAAGCCGCTGTATGCCCTCGTGTTCTCGAACATGCGTGCTCCTTCTTCGTTTCCGATTACGACTGCACCGCACCGACGGCCGCTTCGGGGGCTCGTGGGGCGGACTCCTCGCCTGCTCCCGGCCCAGCCCCTCGCAGGAAGACCGCCGCGACGACGCCCGTGGCGACGGCGACGGCGACACCGGTCAGCGCCGCGACCTGGAGTCCCTGCGTGAAGGCGTCCCGGGCTGCGACGAGCAGCGCGTCGCCGAGCTGTCCCGGCAGGCCATCGACAGCCTCGGTGGCGCCGCCAAGCGTGTCCTCCGCCGTCGCGGAGGCCTCGGGCGGCACACCGCGGGGAACGGCGTCCGCGATCTCGCTCCGGTAGACGGCGACACCGATGCTTCCCAGGACGGCGATCCCGAGCGCACCGCCGAGCTCGGCGCCGGTCTCCGAGATCCCCGACGCGACACCGGCCCGCTCAGGCGCCACGCAGCTCACGACCAGATCGGTTCCGAGTGTGACGGCTGGCGCGACGCCCAGCGCGATGACGACCGAGGCGACCACGATCAACGCGACGCTCGAGTCCGATTCGACCTGGGCGAGCAGCCCGAGCCCCGCGGCGGTAAGCGCGAAACCTCCCGCGACGACGTAGGCAGGCCGCGCGATGCGTACGAGGAGCGGAGCGAGCATCGACCCGGCGATGAACCCACCGGCCGAAGGCACGGTCCAGAGGCCCGCCTCCAAGGGCGAGTAGCCCAGCACGAGCTGCAGGTACTGGGCGATGAAGAGGAAGATGCCGAACGCGATCGCGAGGCTCAGGGTGTTCGCAGCCAGGGACGCGCTGAACGTGTGGCTCCGGAAGAGGTGGAGGTCGATCAGCGGGTCGGGCAGTGTTCGCTGACGCTGCACGAACACGGCTCCGACGGCGAGACCGAGGACGATCGACAGCAGCGGCGTGCCTTGGAAGCCGTGCGTGGCGATCTCCTTCAGCCCGAAGATCACGGCCAGCACGGCGACGACGGACAGGCCGGCGCTGACGAGATCCAGACGGCCGGCGTCCGGATCGCGGAACTCGGGCAACAGCCTTGGGCCGAGCACCAGCAGCAGCAGCATCACCGGGACCGCCAGGAGGAAGACGGACCCCCACCAGAAGAACTCGAGCAGCACTCCGCCCAGCAGGGGACCGAGCGCGGCGCCGACGGAGAAGCTCGTCGCCCACACTCCGATGGCGAACGTCCGTTGTTCCGGGTCGAGGAACATGTTCCGGATGAGCGACAGCGTCGAGGGGGCGAGAGTGGCCGCGGCAATCCCGAGCAGCGCCCGCGTGATGATCAGCATCTCGACGCTCGTGGAGAACGCTGCGAGCACTGAGCCGACGCCGAACGCGGCGGCCCCGATCAGGAGCAATCGGCGACGGCCGATGCGGTCGCCCAGCGTGCCCATGGTGATCAGAAAACCCGCCAGGAAGAAGCCGTAGATGTCCGTGATCCAGAGCAGCTCGGCGCTCGATGGCTCGAGCTCCGCCGTCAGCGAGGGCACCGCCAGATAGAGCACGGTCAGATCCATCGAGTAGAGGAGGCAGGGCAGCGCGATGACCGCGAGGCCGATCCATTCGCGCCGTCCCGCCCGGTGGGTCTGAGCCATCGTCATCGAGTCCGTCTGGGAGTCGCGCGGCACATCGGCTTCTTCTAGGACGACCTGTGCGGCGAGAACTCATCTCTCGAGTGCGGCAGGGCTATGGCCGACAGGACGTGCTGATTCGACGTCGAGTCGTGGCAGCCATTCGAGCCAGCTCGGCAGATACCAGTTCCAAGCGCCGAGGAGCTTCATGACGCTCGGCAACACGACGGAGCGAATAACCGTCGCATCGATCAGGAGCGCGACGGCGACGCCGAAGCCCATCTGCTGGAACATGATCAGGTCGCCGCGGGCGAAGCCGGAGAAGACGGCGACGATGATCAGGGCGGCGCCGGTGATGATGCGGGCGGTGGACCCGACGCCGAAGGTGACCGCGTCCGTCGTGTCGCCGGATTGGTCGAAGCGCTCGCGGATTCTCGAGAGCAGGAACACCTGGTAGTCCATCGAGAGGCCGAAGAGGACGGAGAAGAGGAAGAGCGGCACCCACGCTTCGATCGTGTCCGTCTGCTGGAAGCCGAGCAGACCCGCGCCGACGCCCTCCTGGAAGACGAGCACGAGCAGGCCGTAGGCGGCGCCGACGGAGAGCAGGTTGAGCGCCACCGCGGTGCCGGCGATGACGACAGAGCGGAACACGATCGTCAGCAGCACGAAGGTGAGGAGCAGGACGAAGGCGATCACGTACGGCGCCGGTCCGATCACAGAGTCGAAGTAATCGACGTTCTCGGAGCTCGTGCCGCCGACGAGCACCTCCGCATCCGTCCCCCCGAACGTCCTCGGGACGACCTCGTTGCGAAGCTGGCGGACGGCATCGGTTGCCGGCGTCGAGGACACGTCGCCGGCGATCGGGACGGTGAGGAGTGCGACCTGGCCGTCGGCGGAGCGCTCGATCTCGCCGTCGCCGAAGCGTGGATCCGCGGCCAGCGTCGCGCGGAGCCGACGCAGGGCGGCCTGAACGTCCTCCGCCGATGCGTTCGAGACGACGATCTCGGCCGGATCGGTGGTTGTGCCGGGGAAGCTGCGGTCCAGCGCGAGAAAGCCCTGCTTGGAGGCGAAGCGGTCCGGGAGCGCGGAGACACCGGTCGTCCCGGTGTCCATTGCGAGGACGGGCAACGCGAGCGCGAGGAGCACGCCGACCGACAGGCGCCAGGCTCAGCACAGGACGGCGAAGCACGCGACGGACGATCGCGCCCCAGAACCGGCCTTCCGGGTTGGAGGCCTCGAGCGAACGGCGACCCACGATCGGGATGCGAAGCGCGTCGACGCGGTCGCCGAGGAGGCCGAGGACGGCGGGGAGAAGTGTGAGCGCCGCGACGACCGACACGATGCCGACGAGGATCGCCCCGACCGCCAGGCTGCGCATGATCGAGTTCGGCACGAGCAGCATCCCGAACATCGCGATCACGAAGACGCTGCCGCTGAAGAGCACCGCCCGGCTCGCAGTCGCTCCCGACGCTTCGATCGCGGCGAGCTCGGCCCTCCCGCGAGCTGCGCTCCTCGCGGTAGCGGGAGACGACGAAGAGCGAATAGTCGATCCCGAGCGCGAGCCCCATTCCCGTGAGCATGTTCACGACGAACACCGACAGCTCGAACGGCTGCGCGAGCAGTGCGGTGAGCCCCAGAGCAACCACGATCGCGACGACCGCCATCAGCAGCGGCACGAGCCCAGCCACGACCGCGCCGAAGACGAGCAGCAGGATGATCAGCGCCGCTGGGAGTCCGAACTTGAGCTCTCCGTTCTCGAGATCCTCTTGCGAGAGGAGATTGAAGTCGTAGTCGAGCGTCTCCTCGCCCGTGACCGACACCGCGAAGGCGCCGTCGTCGAGCGCCTCGACCTTGTCCACGAGCGCCTCCGTCTCGTCATCGTCGGAGAGGGCGACCGGGACGATCGTCGCGTGCCGGTCCTCCGAGACGAGACCCGTAGCCGAGCGGTCGAGGTAGGTGCGCGACGTGGCGAGTGCGGAGATGCGGTCGTCGGCCACGAAATCCCGCACGAAGCCTCTGAACTGTGTCGAGTCGACCGTGTACTGCTCGGAGCGGATGACGACGATGTCTGTGACCGTCGAAGCGTCTGACGGAAACGCCGCCAGCCGGGCATCCTTGGCGCGCTCGGACTCCGGGTTGTTCGTCGGCGAGCCCTCGGTCGTGAGGCTCCCGCCGAGGAGTGTCGCGATCGACACCACCGCGAGGACCGTCAGAACGATCCACGCCCCAATGGTCCGCCACGGATGGCGGGCGCACGCAGCAGCGACGGACCCGGTGGAAAGCGTCATCGGCTCGTGTGCCGCCCGAGCGCCGGTACATACGTGAGCGCCATGACGCCGGTGCCGAGCGTCCGCGAGCTCGCGAGACTCAGCGCGGTCCCGTAGCTGCCGTTCTCGAACAGCCGCTTGCCACCACCGACGACGAGCGGATGCACGAGGAGATCGAGCTCGTCGAGCAGGCCGTCACGGAGGAGCGATCGGACGAGCGTCGGGCTGCCGTAGATCTGGATGTTCTTCCCGGGCTGGCGCTTCAGCGCTGCGACCGTCTCGGCGATGTCGCCGCTGACGAGACTCGAGTTCGACCAGTCGAGCTCCTTCAGAGTGGTCGACACGACGAGCTTCGGCGTGTCGTTCATGTAGTCGGCTGTCGGGAGGTCGCTGCCCTGAGGCCCGACCAGAACGCGGCGAACTCCTCGTACGTACGGCGCCCGAGCAGCATGACGTCGGACCGCGCCGCCGCGGCGGCGACGATCTCACCCATCTCGTCGTCGAAGTACCGGGGCTGCCACTTCTCGGGGGACTCCACGACGCCGTCCAGCGTCATCAGCACGCCCGCGACGGTCTTCCTCATCGGCATTCCTTCCTGGGTTCGTGTCTTGCCTCTTTCGCAACGCGTGCCGCTGGTGGTCGCCCGCCACTAGGCGGCCGGCGGCGAGGTCGGTTCGTCCGGCTCGTCCAGCGACCAGCCTCGGCCGACGCGTGCCTCGCGACCCGAACCGCGACCGGACAGGGCGGCCCCGCGCATCGGCGAGGACAACCACCACAGCCACTCCGAGTCGGCTCCCCTCATGCGCTTGGCTTCCGCGCCGGCCGGTGCGATCTCGCGTCGCTGATATCCCGACTCCCTGCTCTCGAGACGTGTCCCATTCGGCTGATGCTCTTCTTCGAGCTCGCGTCGTCGGGTTGTGCGCCGGAAAAAGCGGAACTGCATCGACGGAACTCCTCTCTGCCGCGTCGTAGCCGAATCACGTTACGGACGCGCGCGGTGCACCCGCATCGGCGGTATTGCCAGATCGAGCTAGGCGGTTTTGCCGATCCGGAATTGCCTAGCGCGGCGCGTGGTCACGCGCTGTGCGCCGTCAGATGAGGCCGTTCTCCTCGGCGAAACGACCCGCTGCCGCTCGCGAGTGAACGCCGACCTTGCGGTAGATGGAGCGCACGTGCGCATTGACCGTGCGGACGCTGACCACGAGCTGCTCGGCCACCTCGGCGTCGGAGAGTCCGACAGCGACCAATCTGAGGACATCCACCTCCCGAGCCGTCAGGCCCGCCGGGTACGGGCTTGGGGGGCCGGGGGAGTGCGGCGCCCCTCCGCGTCGCGGGGCCGCCGGGTCGGCGACGGCGTAGAGCCGACGCGGCTCCGAGACGCCTTTGAGCACGTGCTCGCCGCGGTCGGTGAAGGTCAGCGCCGCACCCGCGGCGAGCTCCCGGGTCGTCCCGCTCACGAGGATCTCGCCTGGATTCGCGCTCGCGCCGATCCGGCTGGCGAGGTGCAGCGCGATGCCGCGAGCCCTCCCCTCGACGTTCTCGACCTCCCCGGTGTGAACGCCGGCGCGGATCGTCAGGTTCAGCTCGGCGAGCCGATCGAGCAGCGCAAGCGCGCAGCGGATTGCGGGCGTCGCGCTCTCGAACGCGACGAGGAAGCCGTCGCCCGTCGTGTCGACCTCCTCGCCGCCATGGAGCGCGATCTCGGCCCGAGTCAGGCGCTCGTGCTCGGCGACGAGCTCTCCCCACTGACGGTCTCCGATGTTCTCGACCGTTCGCGTCGAGCCGACGACGTCCGTCATCAGGATCGTCTTCACCTCGCGTTCGGGCGGCGAAGGCCGCGTGCCCGCCTCGTCCTCGGTGCGCGGCGTGGCGGCCAGCAGGCGATAGGCGCCGTTGCCAGCCGGGGCGAGCGTGAACCGGTCGCTGACGAGCGCCGCCACCGTGTCCGCGACCAGCACCTCTCCCATCGACGCGGCCTCGACGAGGGCCGACGCACGATCGACCGGCTCTCCCTCCGCTCCGAAGACCCAACGCGGCACGCCTGCGATGGTTGCCCTCGTCGAGCCGACTTGCGCCCGACCCATGCTGATCGCGGCGCTCGTGCTCAGCTCGGGCGCGGTGCCGCTCGTCGAGGCGTGGTCCAGGATCGCGCCTGCCGCCTCGAGGGCGGCAAGTGCCCGCGCACGAGCGTCGGAGCCGTCGAACACCGCGACGAGCGGGTCGGCCTCGAGCTCGCTCGAGAGCCCGCCGAGCGCACCGATGCGCTCCTCGGCGGCTGTCTTGTGTCGGCGAACCACGAAAGCAACCGCCTCTTCCGGCAAGGTCGTGTCGTGCGGACGCCAGTCGATTGCGAGCACAGCCACGTCTCGCATGCGGCGGCCAGTAGCGCTGCAGATGAGCGCTCGTGCTCCGCAGCTCGTCGACGGTGTCGTCGATCGCCCGTTTGACCGCGAGCGCGGTGTTGATCCTCGCCAGGAGCTCTCGGTCGTCGACCGGCTTGGAGAGGAAGTCGTCGGCACCCGCCTCGATGCCTCGCACGCGATCCTCCACCGCGTTCAGCGCCGTCATCAAGACGACCGGCACGAGCCTCGTCTCCGGATCGCCTTTCAGGATCCGAAGCACGCTGATGCCGTCCATCTCGGGCATCATCACGTCGAGCAGTACGAGGTCGGGCGGCACGGCCGCCACGCGCTCGAGCGCCTCGAGTCCGTTGGCCGCCGTGTCGATCTCGAATCCGAGCCCCTCGAGCTCCTGCTCGAGGTAGTCGACGTTGAGCGGCTCGTCGTCGACGATGAGGATGCGGGCGGGCCGGCCGAGAGTCGGTTCGAACCGCTCGCTCATCGCCCGGCCAGGAGGCCGCGGACCATGTCGACGAGCACGACATCGTCGATTGGCTTGGCCATGAAGTCGTTGCAGCCGGCGGCAAGAGCCCGCTCCCGATCTCCAGGCATGACGCGCGAGCTGACCGCGATGATCGGGACCGCGTTCCCCGCGGCCCGGATCGCGCGTACGGCATCGAGGCCGCTCAGGCCTGGGAGCCCGATGTCCATGAGGATGATGTCCGGCGGCTCCTTGGATGCGAGCTCGAGCGCGGTCTTCCCGTCGGGCGCGAGGCGTATGTCGTACATGCCTTCGAAGATCTGGACGAGCAGCTCCCGGTCCAGCTCCGTGTCCTCCACGATCAGGAGCGTCTGTCTCATGCGCCACCGTCACGGTCGCGCACCTCGCCGTCCGACGCCCGCAAAGGCAGATCCAGCGTGAACGTCGATCCGACTCCCGGCGAGCTCGCGACCGTCACGTCACCCCCGAGCGTCCTCGCGAGCCGCCGCGAGATCGTCAAGCCGAGGCCGGTTCCAGGTCGGGTCGGCGAGGTGCCGCCGTCGGCCCGGTGGAACTCGTCGAAGATCTTGCCGAGCTCGTGGGCCGGGATGCCGATACCGGTGTCGGAAACGTCGACCCGAAGTCGCGCGTCGACCGCCTCCGCGCGAACGGCGATCGTCCCCTTGTCGGTGTACTTCACGGCGTTGCTGACCAGGTTCAGCAGGATCTGCTTGAGCTTGTCCCGGTCGGTGACGACTCGAGGCAACTCGGTGCCGACGTCGACGATCAGCTGGACGCGAGGACGATCGACGAGCGGCTCGAACGAATCGGTGACCTCTTTCAGCACCTCCGTGACGTTCGTCTCGGAGATGTCGAGGGTGACCTCGCCGGCCTCGATGCGGGAGAGATCGAGAATCTCGTCGATCAACGCGAGCAGATGGTTGGCGCTGACCAGCACGTTCGAGAGGTTGTCGACCTGCCTCTCGGGCAGCGCCTCGCTGTTTCGCGAGACGATGCGAGTGAAGCCGATGATCGCGTTCAGCGGAGTGCGGAGCTCGTGGCTCATGCTGGCCAGGAAGTGCGTTTTCGCGGCGCCTGCTTCCATCGCCGCGTCTCGGGCCATTTCCACCCGGCGCAGCAGCTCGGCGAGCTCCGCTTCGTTCCGCTTCTGCGCTGTGATGTCGATGTCGATGCCCGCGACCGCGACGACGCGTCCGGAGCTGTCCACCACCGGAAATCTCACGTCGGCCAAGACGTGCTCCTTGCCACGGCGCACGACCTGCGCCTCACGCCGGTGCGTCTCGCCTGTTGCCAAGACGATGCTGTCGGCACGAGCGTTCTCCGCGGGCGTGAGGTCGAGCTCCGTCATCGCGGCGACCTCGAACAGCGTCTTGCCATGCACGCCGTCGCGCGGAAGCAGCCAGAAGTCCTCGTACTGGCGGTTGACGAGGATGAAGCGGCCGTCGAGGTCGCGGAGATAGACGTTGGCGGGCATGTTGTCGATCAGAGCCCCGAACCGGGCTTCCTCGGAGCGCTGGCGCTCGACGACGCGCCCGAGCTGCGTGCCGACGCTCAACAGCAGCTCGAGGAGCTCCGCGTCGACCGTGAGCGACTCCTCGGCGAAGAACTCGAGGACGCCTACGGCCGTGCTTCCGGCCATGATCGGGACCGCAAGCCCGGCGCGTATGCCGAGCTCGAGCCACTCGGCCGCTCGACTTCCCCGAACGCTGTCGAGTGGAATCACCCGCGACGTCGTGCTTCCGCCGGTGGGGTCGAGCGAGACGACCGTCAGCGTCGCCGACTCGGCCGGATCGCCGATGAGATCGTCCCTCGTCGCAAAGACCGGCCTTCGCGTCTCGAGCGCGACACCGGCAAGACCACGACCCACCGGAACGGGCTCCTCCTCGGTTGCCGCGCGAAACGCGGTAGTACCGTTCGCCGTCGCTGAATTGCCAGATCCCTGTCGAGATCAGGACGCCCGGATCGTCCCGGCTGACGAGGAAGGCGTGCCCGATCGGCCAGCCGGTGAAGCGACACACTTCGTCCAGCGCGACGCTCAAGGCGTCCTCGACCGAGGACGACTCGTTGGCCGACGCGGCGGCTCGGCGAAGGAGCTGCAACGAGTCGGTGCGCCGCTCGAATGCGGCGAGCACCCGGTTGTACTCGACGGCGACCTGCCCGACCTCGGTGTGCGGCTCGACTCGAACGGGTCGGGCGAAGTCGCCCGTTCGATGGTGCTCGTCCATGTCCGTGAGCAGGTCGACGATCTCGGTGGTAGCGCCGTGCTCCGCGATGTTGAGGCCGGCGAGCTCTCCCGCCGCATCGATGCGGAACGGGAAGCGTCGATTGATCAGTGAGAGGACGACGTAGCCGAGGCCGAACGCCCAAACGAAGCACGTCGCAATGCCGATCAACTGAATGCCGATCTGCTCCGGCCGGCTGGCGCCGGAGGGGAACGCGTCCGCGTCGCCCAGGAGACCGACGGCGAGTGTCCCCCAGACGCCCGCACCGAGGTGGACCGGAACCGCGTCGACCGCATCGTCGATCTCGAGCCGTTCGAGCGCCACGGATACCGCCTGCATGACAGCGGCGGCCACGATCCCGACGATCGCCGCCTTCCACGGGCTCATGAGGGAGGCGGAGGCGGTGATGCCGACCAGACCTGCGAGCGAGGCGTTCATGATCGTGACAACGTCCGGACGACCGTCGCGGAACCAGGTGAGCGCCATACCGGCGAGTCCGCCGAACGCGGCGGCGACGGTCGTGTTCAGGATCACGGTCGGCACGTCAGGCGTGAGCCCGTACGTGCTCCCGCCGTTGAAGCCGTACCAGCCGACCCACAGCACGAAGACGCCGAGGGTCGTGAGGGGGAGATCGTGACCGCGGATCGGAACGGAGCCCGCACCGAACCGTCCGATCCTGGGGCCGAGCACGATGATCGCCGCCAGCGCGACCCAGCCCCCCACGGAATGGACGACCGTCGATCCCGCGAAGTCGACGAAGCCCAACTCCTTCAGCCAGCCGTCCTGGCCGGCTTGCCCGACGAGCGAGCCGGAGCCCCACGCCCAGTGGCCGAAGACCGGGTACGTCACCGCCGCGACGAAGGTGGCCAGCACGAGATAGCCGCCGAAACGCATCCGCTCCGCCACCGCGCCCGACATGAGCGTGGTCGCAGTCCCGATGAATCCGAGCTGGAAGAGAAAGAACGCGGTCAGGAATGCGGAGTCGCTCTCGAAGAGGAAGGAGGACGTGCCGAGGAGTGCGCCCACGTCCGTTCCGAACATCAAGCCGAACCCGAACAGCCAGAAGAGCGATGACGCGATGAGGAAGTTGGCGAAGTTCTTGATCGCGACGTTGATCGAGTTCTTCGACCGGACCAGGCCGCTCTCGAGTGCCGTGAAGCCCGCCTGCATGAACAGAACGAGGGCCGCGCAGACGAGCAGCCAGGCGATGTCGACGGGAGCTACGTCGGGCATCGGTTCACCTGAACCGAGGCTGATCCGTTATACGACGGTCGGCCTTCGAGCGACTCGCCATCTCGCACCCCGCGGAATGCGTCGACACATCGCGCAGCCATGGAGACACGAGCGATCCAGTCCTCATGACCACGCGATCACGGTGAGCGTAGCTCTCTCCGCCTCCAACCGCTCTCGCGTCAAGCGGCCTGCTCGACGATGTCGGCCTCGGCAACCGCCTCGTCGCTCTGCTGCCCCTCTACCTCTGACTCGCGTCGCAGGAAGGCTGCTGCGACGACGGCCGGAGACGACAACGAACACCGCACCCGTGATGAACGCGAGGTGATAGCCGCCGTTGAGCGCCGTCAGCGGGCTCTCGCCCGAGGCCTCGAGGCTGTTCGTCCGCGAAGCTGCGAGGCTCGCAAGGATGGCAAGCCCGAGTGCCCCGCCCATCATGAACGCGGTGTTGACGATGCCCGACGCCAGCCCCGCGTCTCCGGGCCGAACGCCACTCATCGCCGCGAGCAGGATCGGGTTGAAGCCGATCCCTGCCCCGAGGCCGACCGCGAGTGTGGCCGGGAGCACGTCGACGACGAAGTCGCCGTCCACCGGCGTCCTCGCGAGCAGCACGAGCCCGAGCGCCATGAGCCCGAGGCCGGCGAGCAGCGGCGGCTTGATCCCGAAGCGAAGCACCAGCCGGTCCGAGAGCAGCAGCGAGGAGGCGCCCCACACGACCATCGACGGGAGGTAGGCGAGGCCGACCTTCATCGGCGAGTAGCCGAGAATCTCCTGGAGGTAGAGGGCCGACAGGAAGAAGTACGCGAACATCCCGGCCGCCATCAGCACGCCGACGACGTTCGCGGTCGAGACGCTCCTGATCCGGAACAGTCCGAGCGGCACGAGCGGCGCCGCGACCCGTAGCTCGATCACGAGGAACGACGCCATCAGGACAGCCGCCGCGGCCAGGAGCCCGAGGGTCTGCGCCGAGTTCCAGCCGGTCTCGTTGCCGTTGACGATCGCATAGACCGCCAGCACGAGCGACGCCGTCACCGTGATTGCGCCGGCGATGTCGACGCGGCCGGCGGCTCGACGCCCTGTTCCGGGGAGCAGGACGAGCGAGAGCGCGAGCACGACTGCCCCGACCGGGATGTTGACGAGGAAGATCCAGTGCCAGTTGAGAGCGTCCGTGATCACCCCGCCGAGCAGCACGCCCGCCGTACCACCGCCCGACAGAACGAACCCGAAGACGCCCATCGCCTTGGCGCGTTCGGCGGGCTCCGTGAACAGGGTCATGATCAGGGAGAGCGCGACGGCGGAGACGATCGCGCCGCCGAGCCCCTGAACGGCACGCGCGCCCACGAGGAAGCTCTGCGAGGTGGCGAGCCCGCACGCGAGCGAGGCGAGCGTGAACAGCGTGATGCCCGTCACGAACAGGCGCCTGTGGCCGAACAGGTCGCCCAGCCGACCGCCGAGCAGCAGGAACCCGCCGAACGTGAGCAGGTATGCGTTCACGACCCACGCGAGCGACTCCTGCGTGAAACCGAGGTCGTCACGAATCGACGGCAGCGCGACGTTCACGATCGTCCCGTCGAGAACGATCATGAGATCGCCGAGGCAGAGAACGAGGAGCGCGAGCCAGGCGGCCCGGTTGTCCGTCGCCGCCGCCACTCCTTGCCGATCGCCGTCTTGAACGGCCATTTCCTCGACGGTAGGCGTCGCCGCACGGCGCGCGCGTTCGGCTGTCCGCACCTCTGAGGTTCGGCCCACGCACCGTCGACCGTTCAGACGCCGAGCGTCTCGATGATCAAGCGCGCGGCCGCAGCTCCCGAGTACTGCTGCTGGCCGGTGATCAGGAGGCCGTCGCGGACCGCATGCGACTTGAAGCGCGAGGCGACGATGAAGTTCGTGCCCTCGAGCTTCTTCGCCTCCTCCTCGATCCAGAAGGGCTGGATCTGCTGCCCCACGAACTGGTCGGCGTAGTCCTCCTCGGAGTCCGCGAATCCGGTCCAGGTCTTCCCGTCGACGAGCAGTCTCCCGTCGGAGAGACGCGTCTCGAGAAGGGCGCAGGTGGCATGGCAGATGACCGCGAGCAGCTTCCCCGCCTCGTAGAAGTCGCGGAACAGGGCGTGCACGGCCTCGTTTCTGTAGAAGGTGTACATCGGCCCCTGCCCGCCGATCGCCAGGACGGCGTCGTAGTCGTCGACCTGCACGTCGGCGAGCGGCTTCGTCTCAGCGACGAGCTTCGCGTGGTCGGGCGAGTTGATGAAGCCGAGCGAGATCAGGTCGTCCGCCGAATACTTGCTGTCGTCGCGGGGATCAGACCACTTGTCGCCTTCGAGCTTTCCGCCTTCGGGGCTGGCGACCTCGACCTCGTACCCGTGCTCGACGAATTCCCAGTATGGGTGCGTCAGCTCCGCCCACCAGAAGCCGATCGGCCAGCCCGTCTGCTCGGAGACCGCCGGGTTGGAGGCGAGGATGAGAATGCGCTTCGGCTTGTCCGGGTTCAGGACGTCAATTGCTCCCGACATCTCAGGTGCTCCTTTCGCTCAATTGGTCGCGCCGTGGCCCGCGAACCTCACCGCCGACGCGGATGACGACCTTGCCGCGCTTGCCCGAGGCCAGACTGCGCTCGAAGGCGGCGGCCGCCTCCGAGAGCGGGAACGTCGAGTCGATCGCGACGCGAAGCTGGCCGCCGTCGATGAGGCGCGCAAGCTCGATCAGCTGCTCGCGGTTCGGTTCGACGACGAAGTACGTCCCTTCTCCGGGCGGCTCTTCGGCGACCGAGACGAGACGTCCGCCGCGTTCTGAGCAGGGCAGTCGCGCGCTCGAGGAGCTCGCCGCCGACAGTGTCGAAGAGGAGATCGACCGGGCCGACCCCCTCGTCCAGCTCCTTTCGGCCGTCGACGACCTCGTCGGCCCCGAGCGCGCGTGCGGCGTCGAATGCGTCGGGCGACGCGGTCGCGATGACGTGGGCGCCCCGCCGGCGGGCCAGCTGAGTCGCGAACTGGCCGACACCGCCGACCGCTCCGCGGACCAGCACCCGCTCGCCCGGCTCGAGGCCGCCGTGCGTGAACAGCCCCTGCCAGGCGCTGAGCGCCGGCAGCGGGACCGCCGCGCTTTCCACGTGGCTGAGTGAAGACGGTTTCGGGGCGAGCATGGCCGCGGGGACGGCGGCGTACTCGGCGGCCACACCGTCGCGGTCGAACGGGGTCAACGCGTACACCTCGTCGCCGACCGAGACCTCGTCGACGTCGTCTGCGACCGCCGCAACCACACCGGAGAGCTCGTACGAGGGAACCGCGGGTAGCCGGTCGAGCGGCCACTCGAGCTCGTCGCGCGTGATCGCGGCGGCGTGTACCGCGACGAGCGCTTCCCCGAGGCGGAGCGAAGGCGTCTCGATCACCTCGTGTCGGAGCCCGTCGAGGCCGGGCGCGATGAGGCGGATCGCCCTCATCGTTCGCCTAACCGCGATCATTCAGCACTTCCTATCCTCTAGCGAGATACTTTCTAGAGAGATTCTCTCCGCTACTCTACACTCTCGGCGATGAGCAAGGCGGACGACCACGTGGACGAGATCCTGGCCCAGTGGCGGAGGGAGCGCCCCGACCTGGACGTCGCTCCGCTCGGCTTGTACGGCCGGCTCTTCCGCGTCGTCCATCTCTCGGACGACACGCTCGCGAAGGGACTCACGCAGTACGGCCTCCAGCCGGGCTGGTTCGACCTGCTCGCCGCGTTGCGCCGCGCGGGCGCCCCCTACGAGCTCAACCCGACACAGCTCATGCGCGCCACTCTCCTCTCCTCGAGCGGAATGACCAAGCGGCTCGACCGGATGGAGGCGGCGGGAATGGTCGAGCGACGCCCCGACCCGAACGACCGCAGGGGAACGCTCGTGCGCCTCACGCGCCGCGGCAAGAGTGTCATCGACCGGGCGGTGGAGACGCACGTGGCCAACGAGGAGCGCCTACTCGGCGCGCTCAGCCCGGCCGACCGCCGCACGCTCGACCGCTTGCTGAAGAACCTCTTGATCGAGCTCGAGCGGGGCGACCGCGGTTGAGGGTGCTCGGGCGATGGATTTCGGCCTCGCCTTGGATCTCTGCATCCAGACGGCGCACAGCCGCCGTCGACCGGAACGCACCGAGACACACGAAGGAGTGAACAATGACCGACCACAAGATCGGAACCCGCGAGGAATGGCTCGCCGCACGCGAGCAGCTTCTCGTCCGCGAGAAGGAGCACACCAGACTCGGCGACGAGCTCGCGCAGCAACGACGCGAGCTGCCCTGGGTCCGCGTGGAGAAGGAGTACCGCTTCGACACGGACGAGGGCGAAAAGGCGCTCGGCGAGCTGTTCGACGGGCGCTCCCAACTGCTCGTCTACCACTTCATGTTCGGCCCGAGCTACGAGGCCGGCGACCCGGTCAACTCGTCGATTGCCGACACCATCGACGGCTTGCTCCCGCACCTGCACGCTCGTGACGTGACCTTTCTGCTCGTCTCACAAGCACCGCTGGAGAAGCTGCAGGCGTACAACCGTCGCATGGGCTGGAGTCTTCCCTGGGTGTCGACTGCGCGCACCGACTTCAACTTCGACCTCGGCTTCTCGTTTACCGAGGACCAGGCCCGAGAGGCCGTGGCGCAGATGAGGCCGACCGGGCTCGATCCGTGGACCGGGCTACCGCCGATCGTCGAGCAGAACGCCCGCGCGACGGGCACCGACGTCATCGGTTACCTGACCGAGAGCCCCGGCTTCAGCACGTTCGTGCACGACGACGGCGCCGTCTACCAGACGTACTCGACGACCTGGCGCGGACTGGAGTTCCTGATGGGCTACTACCCGATCCTCGACCACGCACCGAAAGGCCGCGACGAGGGCGAGGCGTGGCAGCTTTGGCTCCGCCGGCACGACGAGTACCAGAGCGAGCGAAATGCGGAGCGAGGCGACGCCCTCGCGGGAAGCGCACGCAGGCCGTGAGTCGGTGGCCGCCGCGGCCGATCGTGCATCTGGAGCTCCACACGCACGATCAGGAGCGGGCGAGCTCCTTTTACGCACAGCTGCTGGACTGGCGCGTAGAGCTCGTCCGCGCCGCGGGCGGCTCGTACCTCGCGCTCGACACCGGTCCGCATCTGGGCGGCGGGGTCGTCGAGTGCAGCACGCGGCGGCCGCTCTGGCTCCCCTACGTCGAGGTCGACGGGATCGACCGGTCGACCGAGCGCGCGCGTGAGCTCGGAGCAATCGTGCTGCTCGAACCGCGGGAAGGGCCGTCCGGATGGCGCAGCGTCGTCTCGAGCCCGCACGCAGGAGAGATCGCTCTCTGGGAGCCGAGGCGATGACCGACGAGCGCCGGCTGCTCGAAGCTGCACGGGCAGGCGACGAGAAGGCGTTCGCCCTCCTTCTCGAGCCCTTCCAGGCCCAGCTTCGCGCGCATTGCTATCGGATGCTCGGCTCGTTGAACGACGCCGAGGACGCGCTGCAGGAGACGATGCTCCGCGCCTGGAGCGGACTCGCCCGGTTCGAGAGTCGAAGCTCACTTCGCTCCTGGCTGTATCGGATCGCCACCAACGCGAGCCTGCGCATGATCGAGAAGCGGCCCAAGCGCGTGCTCCCGATCGACTACGGTCCAGCGGCCGATCCACACGCAGCTTTCGGTGAGCCGCTCACGGAGTCGATCTGGCTCGAGCCCTACCCCGACGCCCAGCTCGAAGTCGAAGCCGAGATGCTGGGCCCGGACGCGCGCTACGAACAGCGTGAGAGCATCGAGCTCGCCTTCGCCGCCGCGTTCCAGCACCTCCCCGCACGGCAACGTGCCGTCCTCATACTCCGAGACGTCCTCGGCTTCTCCGCCCGGGAGACCGCCGAGGCGCTCGAGACGACGCCGGTCTCCGTCGACAGCGCGCTCCAGAGGGCCCACAAGGCAATCGAGGAGCGCATACCCGCCCAGACGCAGCAGGCGACGCTGCGGTCGCTCGGAGACGACGAGTTGCGGGAAATCGTCAACCGCTTCGCCGATGCCTGGGAACGCAACGACGTCGACGCCGTCGTCGCGATGCTCGCCGACGACGCACGCATGACCATGCCACCGTGGCCGAGCTGGTACAGCGGCCGCGACGCCGTCGCGACTTTCCTCCGCGGCTGGCCGCTCTCGGTCCGCAAGCGCTGGCAGCTCCTCCCTACCGGCGCCAACGGCCAACCTGCCGTCGCCGGCTACCTCTGGGACGAGCAAACGACCGCCTTCAGGCCGGAAACCATCATCGTGCTCACCTTCCGCGCCGCGCGGATCGAAGAGATCACCGCGTTCCGCTCGCCCGAGCTCTTCCCGCACTTCGGCCTGCCCGAGCAACTCCCCACGTAAGCCCTCAGCGGCTGCCGTTCCGTTTCGGGCGTCGCCGGTGTCTCAACGAGCACACCTCGACAACGCCAACGATAGGAGAACCGAAATGGGAACGATCGCCATCAGCGAGAACGTCTCGCTCGACGGAGTCATCCAGGACCCGGCCGGTGACGAGGGCTTCAGGGTCGGGGGTTGGGTCGGCCTGATCAAGGACAGTCCAGAGCTCAACCAACTTGCGCTCGACGAGGCATTGGGCGCCGAGGCCTTGCTGTTGGGCCGACGGAGCTACGAGTGGTTCGCCGCGCGGTGGCCGTCGCGGAGTGGCGAGTTGGCGGACAGGCTGAACAGCCTGCCCAAGTACGTCGTGTCCTCGACCCTCGAGGATCCTGCGTGGAACAACTCGACGGTACTCGAGGGCGACGTGGTGGTCGAGGTCTCGAAGCTGAAGCAGGAGCTCGACGGGGAGATCGTCGTCGCCGGCAGCTTCCAGCTCGTAAGCATGCTGATCGAGCATGACCTCGTCGACGAGCTGCGGTTGAAGATCTTCCCGGTCGTGCTCGGGGCCGGCGAGCGCCTCTTCGGCGAGACCAGCGACAAGAAACCCATGCGGCTCGTCGACACCCAGACACTCGGTGACGGCGTCGCCATCCTCACCTACGAGACCGTCCCCGGCCCAGCGTCTCCGCTAGGCGCGCGGCAGCGTACGCGGCAATCCGAAGTGCGCGAAGACGCTCGTGTCGCTGAAGAAGGTGATCGCCGAGATCTGTTCGCCGTCGAGTGTGAGCACGACGAGACCCCACGGCCGCGCGATCCGGGCGTACCGGTCATCGACGTAGAAGCCGAAGGCCGGCTGACCGTTGGCGCGGGTCGGCACGATTCGGCGCCGGGGGTCGCGAACGCCCGCCCGATGCTCGAGGAAGAGGGTGATGGCCTCTTTGCCCTGGTACTCGAACGGGTACGGCGGCATCGTCAGCCAGGCGTCGTCGGTGAGCAGGGCCACCACGGCTTTCGTGTCTCCGCGCTCGAACGCATCAACGAAGCGGCCGACGAGCTCGCGCTCCTGCGGCGAGTCCGGGAGTGGCGCACGCGAGGGGTCGATCGGTCGCTCGGCGACCGCTGCGCGGGCGCGTTGAAGCGCCCCCTTTACTGACGCCTCGGTGGTTTCCAGGATCGAAGCGCTCTCGCCGGCCGAGAAGCCGAGGACGTCACGGAGCACGAGCGCCGTGCGCTGCAGCGGCGGCAGCCGTTGCAGACCGGCGACAAACGCCAGCGCGGTCGCTTCCTTCGTCTCGTATCGCGCCGCCGGGCCGGGGGCGGCGTCGGGCAGGCCTTCGAGGAGGATGTCCGGGTAGGGCTGAAGCCAAAGTGGCTCGGCGCGGCGCGTCGGCGGCGGTGGCTCGGGCATCGGCGGCACCTCCTTGGCGGGTCGTCGCGCGTTGCTGCGGAGGAGATTGAGGCAGCGGTTGGTGGCGATTCGATAGAGCCACGTCCGGAGGGAGGCCCGGCCCTCGAACGCTTCGAGGCCGCGCCAGGCCGCGAGCATGGTCTCCTGGAGCATGTCTTCGGCGTCCTGCAACGAGCCGAGGATCCGGTAGCAGTGCAGCTGAATCTCCCGTCGGAAGGGATCGGTCAGCTGCCGGAACGCCGGCCCATCGCCGTCTCGAGCGCGGCTCAGCAACCGCTCGGACATCAGCTCCGACCTCATCAGAAGTACTGACACCGATCGCGAACGAAACCGATCGGCGTCCATCGGCTCATTGCGCGGCTCGCGGCCGCCCCCAGATGACGGTTCCCACCACATCCAGCTCGTAGCGGCCGTTCACCAGGGTCAGCGTCTCTTCGAGGACCGCGCGCACCTCATGTGCGAAGCGCGACGGTTCCGCGAGGCGCGAGCGCGCGAACCCGCTCATGGAGAAGTGGTAGTCGATGATCTCAGCGAGCGTCGGGCGCCAGTGGGCGCGGGCTGACACGGCCTCCCCCTCCGGGACGAAGAGGCCGCGCCGCTCGAGCTCCTCGACGGGGTCGAGTGAAGCGTAGTCGGCGTTCCAGCTGTGGTGCCGATAGATGGCCCGTAGGCGCTCACCGGCGATCTCGTCGCGCAGCCAGTCACGGGAGACGACCGCGAGAAGGCCTGCGTCCCCGAGGACGCCCGCCAGACGCGGCAACGCCAGCTCCCAGTCGAACCAGTGGACGCTGTCACCGGCTGTGGCGAGCGCGTAGGGCGCCGCGAGAGGCGCCTCTTCGATCGACCCGAGGATCCAGCGGAGGTTGGCGGCGTCGCCTCCGGGCAGCATGCGCCCGTCCGCAAGCATCGGCGCGGAGACGTCGACTGCATCGACACGCTCGACGCTGGGCGCAAGCCTTCGAGCCAACTCTCCTGTGCCGCAGCCGGCGTCGAGCACCGCGCCGCCGCAGGCGAGTCCTGCGAGCACGTCGACGGTCTCCTGCGGATACGGCGGGCGCCGGCGGTACGCACGGACGACGTCGTCGTCCGCGAACACGGCGGCGTAACGCGCTCCCCAACCCTCCGGTTTACGCTCCATCGAGCGGGGACTTGTCCCCGACCAGCCAGACATGGCCGAAGGGATCGCGGAAGCCGCCCTGCCGGTGGACTCCCCACGGGACCTCGTGCTCGCGTACCGGGTCCATGGTCCCATCGGCGCCGGCTTCGACGGCACGACGCACGAAGTCGTCGGGGTCGTCGACGAAGACCTCGACTCGGACCGTGGTGTTGCCGCTCAGCAGTGGGCTGACGAAGCCCGTGTCAGTCGGCTCGTGGAGGAAGAAGGGCGCATCGTCGACCCGTAGGCCGATCACGGAGCCGAGACTCCACAGCTCAGTGGCCCCGAGCGCGCGCTCGTACCAGGCGGCCGCCGTGCCGGCGTCCTCGACGGCCAGCATGAGCGAGATCTGCACCGTCATCGACGAACCTCCTCTCGACCACGGTAGCTTCCGCTCAGCGGTGCGCGATGGCGACGTACCACGGCCGCCCCTCGGCACCATCCATCTCAGGTCCAAGCTCGTGGCGGTCAGTCGTTCGCCCTGAGTAGGAGACGAAGTTCGGCCCCCGCGCCGATGCGCGCGAGACGAACGCCGCGGATCATGTCTCCATGAACACGACACCCACACCCCAGGCAGCGGCGGCGATCGCAGTCGAGGGCCTGACGAAGCGCTACGGCAACGTGACTGCAGTCGACGACCTGTCGTTCACGGTGCGGTCGGGCGCGGTCACGGGCTTTCTCGGACCGAACGGCGCCGGCAAGACCACGGCGCTCACAGCGATCGTCGGGCTTTCGCGGCCGACCGCCGGCCGTGCACTGATCAACGGCATGCCGATCGACGCGGTGACGCCCGACGCGCGCACGCTCGGTGTCTACATCGAGTCGTCCGGCGCCCATCCCGGCCGGTCGGCGCGGGACCACCTGCGCTCGCTCGCGGCGCTGGCCGGGCTGCCGCGCACCCGGGTCGACGAAGTGCTCGCGACCGTCGGGCTCGAGCAAGCGGCCGGGCGCCGGGTCGGCAAGTACTCCACGGGTATGCGCCAGCGGCTCGGGCTCGGGTCGGCGTTGCTGGGCGACCCGGAGATTCTCGTTCTGGACGAACCACTCAACGGCCTCGACCCGCAGGGCATTCGCTGGCTGCGCACCCTCTTGCGTGAACACGCAGCAAAAGGACGGACCGTCCTGCTCTCGAGCCATGTCCTGACCGAGGCGGCCCAGACGGTCGACGACGTCGTCGTGATCAACAAGGGCCGGCTCGTGCACCAGGGGACCATGGAGGCGCTTTCGCGGCTCGGTGGCGGCGGCGGCGTCCTCGTCAGCACGCCCACGCGTGAACGCCTTGCCTCGGCAGTGGAACAGGCCGGTGGGCGCGTCGAGATGCAGAACGGTGGCCGGCTCTTGGTCGAGGGGATGGACGCCGCCCAGTTGGGCGAGCTCGCCCACGACGAGCGCGTCGTGTTGCACGAGCTCGCGCCGCGTGGCGGCTCGCTCGAGGACGTGTTCTTCAATCTGACGGAGGAGGAGGCAGCGTGACCGCTCTACTGCGCGGCGAGTTGATCAAGACCGCAACCACCCGCACGCTGTTCGCCTACGCGGCGATCGGTGTTGCGCTGGTCGTCGCCAACGTCCTGATCGTGACCCAGTTCTCCAGCGAGCTGGATCACGTGTCCGACAAGCGGGAGGCGATCGCCGGTCTCCCGATTCTGCTGCTTCTGCTCGGACTGGTAGGTGCGGCCGGCGAGTACCGCCACCGGACGGCCGGCCCCGCAGCGCTCGCTGCCGGTCGTGGCCGCGGGCGTCTTCTGCTCGCGAGGGCGGGCGCCTACGCCGTCACGGGGCTCGCGGTTGCGCTGCTTCTGGCGGCGGTCTCGCTGGCGATCGGGCTGCCGTTGCTGGCGAGCGAGCCGGGCACCGCCCTCGGGTTCGGCGACGTCGCGGCGGTGGCCGGTGGGAGTCTCCTCGCCGCGGCGCTGTCCGCGATGATGGGCGTCGCTGTCGGCGCACTCGTCCGCAACCAGGTCGCGGCTGTGATCGGCACTCTGATTCTGATCTTCGTCGTGTCGCCGTTGCTCAACGTCGTCGACGAGGCCTCTCTCGAGCTGACGCCGTGGGGCGCGGCGGCGGTGCTGGCCGGCGAGCCCGGCGAGAACGTCTCGTGGGGCGGAGCGGCAGTGATACTGGCCGCTTGGACAGCGCCCTTGCTGATCGCGGCGATCATGGCCGAACGAAGGCGCGACGTGGCGTGAGCGACGCGGGAGACCCGGGCTTCGACGAGCGCCGGCCGCGCGGTCGGCGCTCGTTAGCGCTCGACGTCGCGCTCGCTCTGTTGGCCACCGGCCTCGGTCTCGTCGAGGTCACGAGCGGCGACAAACCGCCTGTGGCGGTCGTGGTTCTGACGGCGATCGGCGGCGGGGCGCTGATCCTGCGCCGCTCGGCGCCCGTCGCGGTGCTCGCAACGACGCTCGCGGCGGCAACGGCGATCGTGATCATCGACAGCGCGATCGGCGACCCGATCGAGGCCAGCGGCCTCATCGTGCTGATCGCGGTCTACACGGTCGGCGCAATGTGCGAGCGACGCGTATCCCTCGCCGCGCTCGTTGCGGCCGCCGCCGTCGTCGCGACCCTGTCGGCCGCGACCGCCGACGTCGAGGGCCGGGAGACGTCCGCCCTCGGCGGCGCGATCATCGCGACCACCTTAACCGTCGGGATCTGGGCGCTGGGGGCCTACGCCCAGACGCGGCGTCGGTACTTGCGCGAGCTCCAGGAACGCGCCGTCCAAGCCGAACGCGAGCGCGAGCAGCTGGCCCGAATCGCGGTCCACGAGGAGCGGGCGTCGATCGCCCGCGAGCTCCACGACATCGTCGCCCACTCGGTCAGCGTGATGCTGGTCGGCGTCCGAGGTGCGCGGGACGTGCTGCGCACGGCACCCGAGTTGGCCGACGAGACCCTCGCCCGCGTGGAGACAAGCGGCGAACAGAGCCTGACTGAGCTGCGGCGGATCCTCGCGCTGCTGCGCGGCCCCGAGCAGGGCGCCGAATCGCGACCGCAGCCGTCGCTCGCGGACCTCGACGAGCTGGTCGCGGAGTACCGCGACGTCGGCTTGCCCGTGCGGCTGGAGCTGACAGGTCACCCGCGTCCGCTCCCCGGCGGCGTCGAGCTCTCGATCTTTCGCATCGTCCAGGAAGCGCTCACGAACGTGCTCAAGCACTCCAACCCGACCCGTGTCACAGTGACCATCGCGTACCGCGACTCGGGCCTCGAGATCGAGGTCGTGGACGACGGAGCGCGACAGGCCGTTGAGGGCGCCGCGGGCGGGCACGGGATCGTCGGCATGCGCGAGCGGGTCGCGCTGCTCGGCGGAGAGCTCGAGACCGAACGGCGAGCCGGCGGCGGCTACCGCGTCGCGGCATGGCTGCCGGTCGGCGGTGACGCATGAGCATCCGGCTGCTCATCGTCGACGACCAGGAGCTCGTCCGGACGGGCTTCAGGCTCTTCCTCGAAACGCAGGAGGACCTCGAGGTGGTGGGCGAGGCAGGCAACGGCGCCGAGGCGATCGAGCGCGCCCGCGAGCTGCGGCCCGACGTCGTCCTGATGGACATCCGCATGCCCCAGATGGACGGTGTCGAGGCGACGGCGCGGCTGGCCGCCGCGGGGATCGAGCCACCGCCGCGTGTGCTCGTGCTGACGACCTTCGACCTCGACGAATACGTCTTCGGCGCGCTTCGTGCGGGCGCCGCCGGCTTCCTGCTCAAGGACGCCCCGCGCGAGCGCCTACTCGAGGCGATCCGCGTCGTCAACACCGGCGACGCGCTGCTCTCGCCTTCGATCACGCGACGACTCATCGAGGACTTCGCCACTCGCACCGACCCGCTCGAGCCGCCCGCGGCGGTGCTCGAACAGCTCACGCCGCGCGAGCGCGAGGTGCTCGTGCTCGTCGCGCGAGGGCTCTCGAACAGCGAGATCGCAGAGCGCCTGGTCATCACCGAGGCGACAGTCAAGAGCCATGTCGGCAGCATCCTGATGAAGCTGCATCTGCGCGACCGGGTTCAGGCGGTCGTGTTCGCCTACGAGCACGGGATCGTCGTCGCCGGTGAACCTGGCTAGTCGCGTTTCACCGAGGGTCCGCGCTGCGCAGCTCATTCAGCAGAGGAACGAGATGAATCGAGACTACCCATGGGATCCGCTCGACGAGGTCGTGTGGTCGGAGCAGGATCTCTCGCCGTGCTACCCGCCGTCAGTCGGGTTAGCCCGAGGAGCGCCCGCCGCAGTCGGGCGAAGGTGGCCTCGTGATCGTGATTCGGCCCGCAGCTCCTCCACATCTCTACGAGGAACGCTCGCGGCGGCAGGCCGGCCAGCTCGACGCTCTCCCTGGTGAGGTGGGCCTGGTCGGCGTAGCCGGCCTGTTGCGCAAGGCGTGTGAGGTTGAACCTACGTCCGCGATAACCGTGGGCGAGCGCGAGGAACCCCTGGAAGCGAACGATTCTCTGGAATGTCTTGGGGCCGTAGCCGAGGGCGGCCACGAAGCGCCGCCGCAGCTGCCGAGGTGAGACGTAGAGATCGGCCGTCTGCTCGCCGACGCTGCTCGGAACCCAGGGCTGGAGACGGCTGACGGCAGCCAGGACGAGCGGATCCGGAGCAGCCGCACTCGCGAGCCGGCGGGTCACTTCCTTCTCCAGCAGGAGTGCCGCGCGCCGTGCCGGCCACGCTTCAGCGAGTCGTTCGCCGAGTGTGGAGGCGTCGGCGCCCCAGAGATCGTTCAGCTCGACCTCGAGGCCGACGAGCTCCGAGATTGGAAGACCAAGAGTCGACTCAGCCAGCCCTGGGCGGAGGCGCATCCCGATGACCGTCGTTCCCGGCGGCACGCGCGCGACCGTCGGGTCACGTTGCGGCCCGGAGACACGGAGTACGTCCGATCCGATCTCGAATGAGATCTCCACCGAACCGTTCGGCACGGTGCGGTGCTCGTACGCGGCTCCCTTCCCGCCGACCTCCAGGGCCCACACGGTCGCCACGTGGCTCGCAAGCTCGGGCGCCGGAAGCCGTTCTCGATAGCTCTGCACGTGATCCATCACTTGTCCGAAACGTTCAATCGACCCCGCTTTATGCCCGGGTAGCGTCGAATCGAGGTGCAAGCGACAGCGACACTCAGACGGCGAAAGAGGCTCGCGGTGCTCGCCGCCGCGACCGCGATCGGGGCACTCGGTCTGGCAGCCGGTGGCAGCGCGGGAGCGTTGTTGGCCGAGGACATCACCGGGAATACGGCGCTGGCCGGTCTGCCCCTCGGCGCCCTCGTCGCAGGCTCGGCATTGAGTGCGCTCCTGATCTCGTGGCGCACGGGTCGCGCGGGTCGCACAGCTGGTCTGGTGCTCGGGTATGCGATCGGCACGGCCGGAGCGGCCTTGGTGATCGCCGCCGCAGTCGTGGATGACCTTGCCCTCCTGCTCGCCGGCAGCGCAGCGCTCGGAGCTGCGAACGCCGCCATCTTCCTCTCCCGCTACGCAGCCGCCGAGCTCGGCGGAGAGACAGAACGGGGCCGCGCGCTGGGCGTCGTCTTCTTCGCGACGGCCGTGGGCGCCGTGTTGAGCCCGAACCTCCTCGGCCCGAGCGGTGACCTCGCAGAGGCGGTTGGGCTGCCCGGCCTTGCCGGCCTCTACCTCGTGGCGTTGGCCGCATTCGTCGGCGCCGGCTTCCTACTCGCCGCGCTCCCGAGTGCTTCGCTACCAACCGGCGAGGGACGAGCCGTGACGAGACGCGAGCTCCGAGCCGGCCTCTGGAGCGCAAGGGTGGCCCTCGTCCTCCTCGCAGTGACCAACCTCGTCATGGTCGCAGTGATGGCGATCGCCCCGATCCACATGATGGAGCACGGTCACGGCCTCGACCTCGTCGGGGTGATCGTGTCCATCCACGTCTTGTGCATGTTCGCGCCCTCACCTGTCACCGGCTGGCTGGCAGACCGAGCAGGAAGCGCGATCGTCGCTGCGCTTGGCGGATGCCTAATGGTCGCAGCCGGTGCGAGTGGCGCAGTGATGGATCTCTCGAACAGCCTCGAGATGACGGCGATGCTCGCGCTGCTCGGGCTGGGGTGGAACGCAGGAGTCGTCGCGGGCAGCACGATGCTCGCTGCGTCCGTCCCGGGACACCTGCGCCCGCAGGCCGAGGGCATCGGGGAGGTCGCGATGGGTCTCGCCGCCGGCGCCGGTGCGCCCGTCGCCGGTCTGCTGGTCGCCTACGGTGATTTCACCACGCTGTCGATTGCCGTGGGAGTTGGTGGCGCCCTCATGCTCGCCGCGCTCCGCCTCGCCGAGCGAGCGGAACCCGCCGTCGCGGTAGAGCCTTCGTAGAGACGAACTCACGACGGTCCTTGCTCGTGACGGCTGTCATGCCGGATTGGTGATGGGCGGCACTACCGCAGCGCCGTGCCTGAACGGAACATGAAGGCCTGAAGCGCATCGACGAAAGGAACCGTCATGACCAACCGCACGCGACGCCGGCTCGGCACCGTCCTCCTCGCACCTCTGGCTGCGCTCGGCGCCTGGGCGATCTTGCGCGTCGACGGGGTCGATCTCGCCGTCACCACGGGAGACGGAACCGTCGGGCCCTTCGACGTCGTCACGTCAGCGCTCATCGGCGCGCTCGGCGGATGGCTCGTCGTGCGTCTGCTCGAGCGTCACACCGGTCGCCCTGGGATCTGGTGGCCGCCGATCGGCTCGACCGCGTTGGCCGTGTCGACGATTGGTCCGTCCTACTTCGCTGTCGACGGGCCGACCGCCCTCGCGCTCACGGCACTCCACTTCGTCACCGCGATCGTGGTCATCACTGGATTCGCCACGACCCTGCCGGCGGCATGCGACTGCGGCGCGAACAGGGCGCGCATCACTGATCCGCCTCCCGATGCTGCACCATGATCTTGTGACCGGCTTGGACGACGAGCTGGCGGGTCCGTTGCCGAGGCGTTTGGCCCGGCTCCGCGTCGTCCAGCTGTTGAGCCTCCTCTTCCTCATCGGGCCTCTTGCGGACTTCGTCGACGCGGCGGACTCGCCGGTACGTGACGTTGCGATCCTGATCGTCCTCGGCGCCTTCGTCGCGCTCTACCTGGCGCTGCTGCCGCCGGTCCCGACTCTCGAACGTCGTGGCGATCGCACCATTGGCGTGTGCCTGGGTCTCATGGCCGCACTTGTCGTACTGACGCTGGCACTCGGTGCTCCGCGCTCGTTCGCCGTGCTGTTCGTCTACGTCGTCGCGGTTGCCGGCATCGTCCTCCCGCTGACGGCGGCGGTGGCGGTGACCGCGGCCGGTGCCGTGTTCGGAGGCCTCGGTCTCGCGATCGCCGGCTCCGACGGCTCGACCGTCGCCGCCTGGACGCTGACCGTCCTCGGAGTGGGAGCCATGACGACCGCCCTGGGGAGCGCCGCCCGGGCAAATCGTGAGCTTCGCAGGGCGCGCGAGGAACGGGCCCGGCTTGCCGTCTCCGAGGAGCGCCTCCGGATTGCCCGCGACCTTCACGATCTGCTCGGTCAAACCCTCACGCTGGTCACGCTCAAGACCGAGCTGGCGACCCGGCTCCTCCAGACCGACCCCCTCCGCGCGGAGGCCGAGTTGCGGGAGGTTCAACGTGTCACCCGCGAGGCACTCGCCGATATGCGCCGGGCAGTGCAGGGCTATCGGCGTCTCCCCCTCGCCGACGCTCTCGAGCGCGCGGTCGAGACACTCGCTGCGGCCGGGATCGACTGCCGGGTCGACGCAGTCGCCTCCGGGTTGCCGGACGAAGTCGATTCCGTTCTTGCCTGGGCGGTCCGTGAGGCCACGACGAACGTCGTCCGTCACAGCAACGCGCGCACATGCGCGATCACGCTTTCGAACGACCTCAACGGCGTCGCACTACAGATCGAGGACGACGGGGCCGCGCCGGCGCCGGGCGAGGGCGACGGCTCTGGCCTGGTCGGGCTCGCGGAGCGCGCGCGCAGCCTGGAAGGGACACTCGACGCAGGGGCGCGGCCGGAGGGCGGGTTTCGCCTCCGCCTCACCTTGCCGGTCCCAGCGAGATGATCCGCGTCTTGATCGCGGAGGACCAGGGCATGGTTCGCGGCGCCCTTGCCAGCCTGCTTGCTCTCGAGGAGGACATCGAGGTCGTGGCCGAGGTCGAACGCGGCGATCAGGTCCTCACCGCCGCTCGCGCGCACGGCGTCGATATCGCGCTGCTGGACATCGAGATGCCGGGCCTGGACGGGATCTCGGCCGCCGCCGACCTCACAAGCGAATTGCCCGGCGTGAAGACGTTGATCCTCACGACATTTGGGCGGCCCGGCTACCTCCGCCGCGCGATCGAGAGCGGCGTGTCCGGATTCTTGCTGAAGGACGCACCCGCCGAGGAGCTCGCCGCAGCCATACGCGAGGTCAACGCGGGAGGACGGGTGATCGACTCCGGCCTCGCAGCGGCCGCCATCGCCGACGGCGTGAGTCCACTCACGAACCGCGAGCGCGACGTCCTCGCAGCTGCTGCCGGCCACGCGACTGCGGCGGAGATCGCCGGCACGCTGTATCTGTCCGAAGGAACCGTACGGAACTACCTCAGCGCCGCAATACAGAAGCTCGGCGCGCGCAACCGCGCCGAGGCCGTCGCCATCGCCCGCGACAAGGGCTGGCTCTAGAGGCGGGCGAGCAACCAACCGGCCTCGCGGTCGAGCCAGCCCTCCCACGCGAACCCTGCGTCCTGCAACTGCCGCCTGAGCTCCTCCTCGTCCCGTAGACGGGCCACGAACGGCTGACGCCACTCCTGGGCGCCCACCCGGTACAGCATCTCGGCGTCGACGATCCCGTCGTCGACGTGAGCGCGCACGAGCGTCACGTCGACGTCTCCGAAGGTACGTGTGCGCCCGACGAGCTTCGACCACTCGACGTCCGGCGGGTAGACCTCGGCGACGAGCAAGCCTCCCGGAACGAGATGCTCGCGCGCGGTCGCAAGCAGGACGGGGACGCCGTCGACGTCGTTCAGGAAGTGACTCGCCAGCAGGACGACCTCGAACTCCCGTCCAAGCCGGACCTCCTTGACATCGGCGAGAACGGCCTCGACGCCGGACGAAAGCTCACGCAGCATCGCAGGCTCGTTGTCGACGCCGACGACGGTGTGACCGTGCCGCACCAGGCCCCGAGCGATCCGGCCGACGCCACAGCCGAGGTCGAGGACGCGCGAGCGAGGCGCGATCGCCGCATGGACGAGGTCGGCGGCGTTCCCCTCGGGTAGCCGCGAGTAGACGGCGACCGGGCTGCCGTCGGGCGCGACGGCCGGATCTCGACTCGCGTCGCCCGCGGCCACGCTCAGTCGAACTCGAGCTGCCGCACGCGCTCGATGTGCCGTTCGTTCAGGTCGATCCCGAGTCGGAAGTACTCCGCGACCGCTTGCGGTGGCGACGCGCATTGGGTCTCATTGCGCCGGCCACGCCGGAACCGCCGCCGACGAAGCGGTGTACAAGAGATGACATGACCGCAATCCGAGCACTGATCGGCTGCGTCATCGCGTCCGTGGCGCTGGCCTACGCCGATGCCGCGATCTCCAAGGAGATCCGGACGACCACGTGTGGCTGGAACCACTGCCGCACGGTCGTCGGAGGGATCTCGGGGATCGCGACGCTGCCGGGGCGCGTCGCCGCTCCACGCACGGGACGCTTCTACACCGTGTCGTCGAACGTGGAGTCCGCAGGATGGAAGGTCGTCTACGAGCAACGGCGCCAGATTGTTCGCGCCGCCGACCTTCGGGCGAGCTCGTTTCTCGGACGTGGGTGGCTGCGCCTCACAGCGGAGATGCGCCCTCAGTTCACTCGGGCAGTTCGCGGTCTCGAACCGATGCGCGCCGCACCTCGCTGAGTGCTCGCCACGGGGAGCGTCGCCTTGATAAGGGCGCCGCCACCGCCGTGGTTGCTCGCGGTCAGCCGCCCCCCGTTCGCCTGCAGCAGTCGTTGCGCGATTGTAAGGCCGAGACCGGCACCGTCGCTGCTGCCGGCGTGCGATCGTTCGCCGCGGAACAGCGGCTCGAAGACGTGCGGAAGAGCCGCGTCGGGAATGCCGGCGCCGCTGTCGGCGACGGTGAACCAGGCGCACCCCCTGTCGCCTCCCCAGTGAACGCTGATGCGTCCGCCGTTCGGCGTGTGGACGAGCGCGTTGTCGAGCAAGTTGCTGATCACACGTTCGAGGTGCTGGCGATCCGCATGAACGAACACCCCCTCGTCGCCCTCGACGCTCAGCTCGATCAGCTTCTCTGCCGCGTGCGGCTCGAGAGTTGCCGTCGACTGGCCAAGGAGCTCGCCAAGCTCGAGCCGAACCGCATGCGGCCGTTCCTGGAGGTATTCGAGACGAGCGAAAGTGAACAGATTGCCCACCAGCCGATCGAGCTGCGCAGCCTTCACTTCGGCCCGAGCGAGGTAGTCGTCGCGTTGCCCCAGCCCGTGGCGGAGCGCTTGAAGGCAGCCGCGGAGCGCGAACAGCGGTGTCCGCAGGTCGTGGACGATCGCGCTGATCATGAATCGTCGCTCGTTCTCGAGCGTCGCATCCTGAGCGGCCGCTCGCTGAACCGCCGTGCTCATCCCGGCGAGCGCATCAGAGACGTTGCCCACCTCGCGCAAGCGTGATCGAGGCTGTGGCTTTGGGTCCTCACCGCCGGCGATGCGGTCGACAGTGTCGCTGAACCGGCGGAGCGGAAGAATCAGCCAGCGGTCGAGCAGCCAGAGTGCTGCGACGAGCTCGGCCGCGAAGACCGCAAGCCCGGCAACGAGCGCCCAGGCAAGTCGCATCCCACGATCGAGCGGACGTGGCGAAAGTGTCGCCGCAAGCACGCCGGCATCCGTGGTCGCCAAAGGTACGAGCTTGGCGCTCTTCGACTGCACTGCCGGGTCGGCGAGGACGACCGGCCGTTTGCCGAAGCTCCCGATTTCGTAGACCGCGCCGCGGACTCGAAGCGTGTCGAGGCGATC
Organism: uncultured Gaiellaceae bacterium; assembly: GCA_963802765.1. GTDB lineage: Bacteria > Actinomycetota > Thermoleophilia > Gaiellales > Gaiellaceae > Gaiellasilicea. The sequence continues at coordinate 16,755 of CAWDJZ010000007.1, read as the reverse complement.
TTGCAGGCGCGCCCGCCACTCGGGGTCGTCGACGCGAGCAGCGCCGCTGCGAACGAAGGCCGTCGCGCTCTGGACCCGTCGCTCGGCGTCGGCCTGTTGGCGCTGCGCGACGATCGTCCACGTGCTTGCCGCAACGAGCGGAGGCACCACGATCAGGAACGCGACGACGACGAGGAGGAACCACTGGAGCGAGATCTCGGCGGGCAGGCGCGGCCTCATCTGCCGCCGTCGAATCGGTAGCCGACCCCCCACACCGTCACGATGAGCCGCGGATCGGCCGGGTCCTGCTCGAGCTTTTCACGCAGGCGTCGGATATAGACGGCGACCGCGCTCCGGTCGCCGTAGGGCCCCCAGATGAGCTCGAAGAGACGCTCACGGCTGAAGACTTGGCGTGGATGCTCCGCCAGGATCCGGAGAAGCTCGAACTCCCGCGCCGTCGTGCGCACCGGGCTTCCGTCGAGCGACACCTCGCGAGCTCCGAGATCCACCTGGAGTTGCCCGTACCGAAGCACCGACCGGGAGCGGCTACGGTCGCCGGCAGAGCGGCGCAAAACCGCGTGGACGCGCGCCACTACCTCGGCCGGGGTCGCGGACTTGCCGATGTAGTCGTCCGCCCCCAGGCCGAGGCCGCGCAACTTGTCGGCGTCGGCCTCGCGCGCGCTCAGGAACAAGACCGCGACGTTCGAGCGCTGCCGGATCCGGCGGCACAGCTCGAAACCCGACAGGCCGGGCAGCATCACGTCGAGCAACACGCAGTCCAGCTCGTGCTGAAGCTCGGCGAGCGCCCGCTCGCCGTCGATCGCCCGCGTCACCGCAAAACCGTCGGCCTCGAGGAAGTCGCGTATGAGAGCAGCGACGTCATCGTCGTCCTCGACGACCAGAACCTTCTGCAGCCGGTGGTCGATCGACGGTGCGTCCACCTCTTCGCAGTGTGCCGGTCCTCCGTCGTCCAAGGACGGAGCACCGATCACTTTCATCGTTCCTTCATCAAACGTCCAAGCGTCGTCAAGCGCCTCGCCGCGACCATGACCCCAGTGATCGAGACGAGGAGTTGTCATGGATCAGATCGCTGACGACGCCGCCACACGGCTCTCGCGGCGCCGCTTCCTCGAGCGCTCGGCGGCGCTGGCTGCGCTCCTCGCCGCTGGCGGGCCGTCGGCACGGGCTTGGGCCGCTGGCGACCACGCGTTCGCGGTACGTGACACTCGGGTGAGCCGAGACCGGTTCGCCTTCCACGCGGACCCCTCCGTAGCCGTGAACCCTCGCGACCCCAAGAACCTGCTCGTCACCTGCACGGCGTTCCGCCCGACCGGACAGTCGGTGCTTGCCGCCTACTCGTCGTTCGACGGCGGGGCGACTTGGCAGAGCAACGGTCAGTTGCCCGAGTCTGACACCGGTCGCAACGCGTCGGTCGCCTTCGATTCCAATGGCGTGGGCTTCGTGTGCGGAAACGCGCTCCTCGGCGTCTCTGTCTGGAAGACGAGCGACGGCGGCCGGAGCTTTCTGTCGCCGGTCGTCGTAACGCAAGGGAAAGGAGCCGCCGACCACCCCTGGCTGGCAATCGGTCCTGCGAACGGTCGATCAGCCGACACCCTCTACCTCGTCTGGTCGACCCACGAGAACACGAAGCTTGGCTTCGTGCGCTCGACCGACGGTGGTCGCAGCTTCGAGCCGACGCGCATCATCGCGGAGGCGGGTGGTCTGGTCACCGCCTCCCCGATGCTCGCCGCCGGCAGGCGCGGGCTCGTGTGCGCAATCTTCGGCGTGTTTCCGACGCAGCTGCTCACGGGCGGTAAGAAAGGGGAGCGGCGCCCGGAGATCATCGCGCCGATCAGAGTCGCCTGCTCCATCGACCACGGACAGACCTTCGCCGCGCCGATCGAGCTCGGACGGGGAGCGATGGAGATGTGGGTCCCGGGCGGCGGGAGCGGCCTCAGCCTGCCGACGATCGTCGTCGACCAGCGACGCGACGTCTTGTACGCGACCTTCGTCAGCCGCCGTCCAGGCGCGCCGTACTCGCGACTTGTCGTCTCGGCGTCGCCGGATGGCGGACGCGCGTGGAGCAGGCCACTCCCCGTGATACCAGTGCGCCGCGGTGTGTTCTACTTCTCGCCCCACCTCGCCGTCGATGACGCGGGTCGGGTGGCAATTTCTGTGTTCGCCCTCGAACGAGGGCGTATCACCGTCGTCCTCGTGAGCTCCGCGCCGAGGCCGTTCCGATTCAGCGAGCCGCGGCGTGTGAGCACCCAGTCGTTCGACCCTGCACAGGGGAGCCTCGATGGAGGCACCAAGCACGGAGCGTGGTGGCTCGGCGACCACCAGGGACTGACATCGAGCGCGGCAGGGAGGTTCCATCCGATGTGGAGCGACACGCGAACCGGCCGGTTGCAGCTCGTCACGACAACCGTAGGCCCGTAACGTGGTTACGGCCGAAAAACAGGAGGTGAACGATGGCGCAGAGCCAGGAAACCGCTGCGCACGACCAGGACACAACCGCGTTCGGTGCGCCGCCTCCGGACCCCGAGCTGAAGCGGCTCGAGCCTCTGCTCGGAGTGTGGAAGACCGAGGCGAACACGCTCGACGGCGTCCTCGGCCCGGGCGTGCCGGTCATTAGCTCCGAAAGGTTCCGCTGGCTGGAAGGCGGCTACTTCCTCGTCCAGGACTACGAGACGATCTTCGGCGACGAGCCGGCTCAAGAGGGTGTCAACTACTGGTACTACGACGCCGCGGCCGGCCGGTTTCGGATCATCTTCTTCAGCAACAACGGGCCCTTCACCGAGGAGGGGAACCGGTACCAGGGCGCCGTCGACGACGGTCGGCTGACGTTCGTGGGCCCGGCACGCTTCCAGTACGAGCTCGACGAGGAAGGCGCGATCAAGGTCGACACCGACGGCACGGTCTCGGTTTCGTGGTGGCTCCGGGACGAGCACGGCGAATGGCAACCGTGGATGACGAACACGTTTACACGATCGGTCTAGCTTGGGAGGGGGCCTTTGGGGCGAGGAGAGCACCGAGTCGCACGTCGTTTGGGTCTCGGCAGTCGCGATTTAGCTGAAGGCGCCGCTAGGCAGACGCTGGCGTGGTGCTCGGTGCGGGAGTGAGAAGAGTCTTGTCGAGCTGCGCACGGGAGCTGATCTCGAGTTTGCGATAGGCGTGGCTCAGGTGCATCTCGACCGTTTTGATGGTGACGAAGAGCGTCTGCGCGATCTCCTTGTTGCTCATGCCGTCGGCGGCGAGCTGGGCTACACGCCGCTCGCTCGCGGTGAGTGCGTCGAGCCCGGTCTGGAGGATCTTTCGCGGCCTCGCGCCGGTGGCGGCGATCTCGTCGTTGGCCCGCTGGGCGAGCCCGAGTGCTCCGACCGTTCGCGCGAGGTCGACGCCCTCCCGGAGCCGCTCGCGTGCCTCGGTGCGCTTGTTCGCGCGGCGGAGCGCTGCGCCGAGGTCGACGAGGGCGCGGGTGTGCTCGAGCCGAGCTTCTGAGCCGGCGAGCACCTCGACGGCCTCCCGGAGCAGCCCGATTCCTGCCTCGCCGCCCTCGACGAGACCGAGCACGCGCAAGGAGGCGCCGATTGCACGCGGGTCACCCCATCGTCGAGCGAGCACCAGCTCCTCGCCGACGAGAGCACGCGCTTCCTCGTTCCGGTCGAGAAGTCGAAGGCCCTCGGCCGCCCAGCTGCGCCAGGGTATGCCGCTTGGATTGTCGTAGGGGACGAGCCGAGCGGTCTCGCCGACCTGGAGTAGCTCCTCGACTCCCCGCTCGGGGCTTCCGGTCTCGTTCCGCAGACGGCCGCGGACGAGCCGCAACCACATGGGGTGGACCTGGTTGAGTGGGAGCTGCTCCGGGAAGTCACCCTCGTCGATGACGCGCGCTGCCTCGTCCGCCTCCCCCTGTTCCAGCAGCGCTTGCGCCAGGAACCCCACGTTGTACGGCCAGGCAACGAGCATGCCGTGGGCGACGCTGAGATCGGTCGCCTCCCGCAGATCTGCGACCGCTGCTCGAAGATCGCCTCGATCCGTCTGCCGCGTGCCGCGCCACGTCAACCTGAACGCGACGTTGAGGATGTCCCCGCGCCGGCGAGCCTGAGCGACCGCCTGGTCGAGGATGGAAACCGCTTCGTCGAGCAACCCCGCCCGGGCAAGCACCGTCACCGCGTAATAGAAGGCGGTCGAGCCACTCGCCAGCAGGTTCCCGGGCGCGAGCGCGCGCCGGGCGAGCTCGACCGCGAGCTCGCGGCGCAGCCCCAGCCGGTACTCGTAGTGCGCCATCGTCGCGAGCAGGATCTCGCTGCCGAGGCCGCCGTGGAGCGCGTCCAGGTCGAGCTCGCCAATCGCTGCTTCGGCGATGGGATGGGTTTCCGGGTCGAACCAGGCCGAGCTGATCAGCTCCGCCAGGAGCAGCTCGTAGAGGTCCGAATCGCGGTCCCGATCGACGTCGCGAAGCGCCCGCTCGAAGACAGCAACGGCATCCGGGATCCGGTCCGTGAACCAGAGCGCGCGGCCGAGCTCGAGCGCGACCGCGCAGCGCCGTGACCGGTCTGTGAGGAGCGCGAGACCGGCGCGCAAGTGGTCTGCCGCAGCCGGGCCGTTCGTCCGCCGCTCGGCACGGCCGAGCTCGACCAGCACCCCCGCTCGCGCGGCCGGATCAAGCTGCTCGGCGAGCGCGCGGCTGAGATATTCGACCGCGGCCTCGGCCCCGCCCTGGGCGAGCGCGCGCCCGGCCGCTTGGCGGAGCGTCGAGACCACGAACGAGTCGGCCTGTGGGGCGACCCGGAGGAGGTGCCCCGCCGCACTCTCCGGCGGCGCGCCGGCCTGCAGCAGCAGTTCAGCGGCCGCGCGGTGCGCGGCGTCTCGCTCGACCGCATCGAGCGTCTCGTAGACGGCGCCGCGGACGACGGGGTGGAAGAACTCGAGCGGATCCTCGCGCCGGAGGAGGTCGAGCCGAACGAGCGTGGCGCCGGCCGGCCCCAGCTCGCTTGCTTTCATACCGGCGAGCGAGGCCGCGTGGCGCAGCTCGGCCCCGTCGCCGAGGATCGAGGCCGCGCGGAGAAGGGAAAGTGCGTTCGGCTGTAGGCGAGCGAGGCGAAGCCCGACCGCGCGAGCGACTCCCTGGGCTCCGATTTCCGGCAGCCGGTGCACGTGCTCGGCGGTCGGGCTAGTTCCCTCCCGCGCAACCGCGTCGAGCACCGCGCCGACGAAGAGCGGATTGCCTCCAGTCGCCGTTTCGAGGGCGGCGCAGAAGGCCTCGTCCGGCTCCAGACCGTGCAACTCGCGCGCGAGCACGGCGATCGAGGCTCGCCCGAGCGGTTCGGGGCGAATCGGGCGGCCTCCGGATCAGCGATCAGCTCTGCGACGAGCGCGGGATCGCGCCCCTCGCCCTCGGGCGGCCGCGTGCCCGCGACGACGACGAGAGGCACCCCCTCGAGCCTTCGCGTCAGGTAGAGGAGCCAGCGAAGTGAGGGGGTGTCCGCCCAGTGCAGATCGTCGATCGCGAGCAGCGTCGGCTGCTGAACGGCCACGTTGGCGGCCAGCCAGTAGAGGCCGTGAAGGATCGCGAAGGAGCCCTCTGCGGGGGGGTCCGGTGCGGTGGCGGGGTGCGAGGCTCCGAACAGCGGTTCCACGAGCTCGGCCGGCCCCGAGAGCAGCTCCGCGCGGAGATTCGGCGATGCCGACGCGAGCAGCGGCTCGAACAGCTGCCGAACGATCCCGTATGCAAAATCGCCCTCGAGCTCGCCGCCTCGGGCGGCGAGCACCCGCATCCCGGCCGAGCCGGCGATCGCGCGCGCCTCGGCGAGCAGGCGGGTCTTGCCAATTCCGGGACTCCCCTCGATCACGGCAAACCGTCCGCCGCCGCTCCGCGCAGAGTCGGCCAGTGCCTCAAGCGCCGCGACCTGGGCTTCGCGTTCCAGGAGCAACGCGTTTCCGTCCGAAGGAAGGACACTCGCCGCCGCCATCACGACCAATCCGTAGAAGGCTCCGAACTAACAGTCTAGGGGCGCGTGTGGGGTTGGCCCCGACGCGAGGCGCGGCCGGCCGAGTCCAGTCTCTATGCCGAGATGATCGCGTCTTCGCGGCGCTCGACGGCAGCCGCGATACACGGAGTCGTGGTGCAAACACGGGGAGATTGGCCACGTCGTGCTGAGCGGCGGCGCGCGCGTCCGCTACCTGCGCGTCGGCGGCGGCCCACCCTTGCTCCTGATGCACACGGTGCGAACGCAGCTCGACCACTTCCAGCTCGTCATCCCGCAGCTCACCGACGCGTTCACGAGTTACGCGGTCGACTTCCCGGGCATGGGCTGGTCGGACATCGTCCCCGGCGCCAGCTACGAGGAACCGGCTTTGCGAGCCGCGGTCGTCCGGATCGTCGAGGAGCTCGACCTCTCCGACCTCACGCTAGCAGGTGAGTCCATGGGCGCGACACTCGCGCTGACGGCTTCCGTCGACCTTGGCGCCAGAGTGCGCCGCGTCGTCGCCTTCAACACCTACGACTTCGCCGGCGGCCTCAAGCGAGCCAGCCTCTTCGCGCGCCTGGTGGTGGGCAGCATCCAGGCCCCGGTGGTGGGCCCGATCGTCGCCCGCCTCGAGAACAGGCACATCCTCAGAGGTGTGCTACGCGGCGGACTGCGCGACCCTCGTCATCTCCCCGACCACTACCTCGACGAGCTCCGCCTCGTCGGCCGTCGCCGCGGCTACCCAGCGGTGGCGAGAGCGATCTACCGCAATCTGGGAGCCTGATTGCCGCCCGCGAACGGTATGCGCGCATCAACGCCCCAGTCACGCTGGTCTATAGCGACCACGATTGGTCGCGGCCCTCGGATCGGCAGGCGAACATCGAGTCGGTTCCCGGCGCCGATCACATCGTGCTGCGCGACACCGGTCACTTCGCCGCACTGGAGGCACCGGACCAAGTCGCGCGGATCCTGCTCGAAACCCCTTAGCCGACAGAAAGGAGACGTTACGAGAATCGTCGCTCATCAACCAACTGTCACTCGACGTGCGCTGGTTACCTGCGCCGACGTTGACCGCTTCTTGACGCGAACGAAGGAGGAAATCTCATGGCCGAAGACCCCACCCTGCCGCAGCCGGACCCGGCGTTGAGGCGCCTCGACCGTTTCGTCGGCCGCTGGAGCATGGAAGGCAACCTCGTCGGCTCCGACGAGAAGAACATCAAGGGCGAGACGACGTTTCGCTGGCTGCCGGGCGGCTTCTTCCTCGAGCAGCACATGCAGCTGGACTTCATGGGTCTCGAGATCGAGAGCCTGGAGCTGATCGGCTACGACCCCGAGACCGAGACCTTTCCGTCAACCGTGTTCTCGAACCTGGCACCCGCCCCTCTGCCCTACAGGTGGGAGGTCGAGGGCGACGCCGTCACCATCACCGTGTCGTACGTACCGTTGGACGCGACCTTCACCGGCTCGTGGCGCGAGGACGGCACCTTCTCGGGCGGCTGGCGCCCGAACCCGGGCGCCGACGAGAGCGTGAACTTGCCCTACGACATCGGCGGCCGCCGTCTTGCATGAGCTCGATCGCTCGCAAGGGGCTGCACGTCCGTGCGCCTGACCGACGCCAGCTCGCTCAGCTGGAGAAGGACGTACCCGTCAAACGGGCAGAGGCGCACGGACAGATCAGTCGCTGCGGGAGAAGGCTCGCGGCGTAGACAGACAACCCCCATTCAGCACGGGAGGCAATCGGACGAATGAGCAGAGTCGTCGTAATCAACCACCTCACCCTCGACGGCGTCATGCAGGCACCCGGCCGCGCCGACGAGGACGCGCGGGACGGATTCGAGCACGGGGGCTGGTCGCCGCCGTACGGTGACGAAACCATGGGCGCGGCCATGGGCGCACGGATGGCCGAGAGCGATGGACTGCTCCTCGGGCGACGCACCTACGAGGACCTCCTTGCGTACTGGAACACACAGGACAGCCCGTTTAAGGACGCGCTCAACAACGCCCCAAAGCACGTCGCCTCGAGAACGCTCCAGGAGCCACTCCCCTGGCCGAACTCGACGCTGCTCAATGGAGAGGCGGCGGAAGCTGTCGCGGAGCTCAAGCAGCAGCCAGGTAAGGACCTTCACGTGATGGGCAGCGGCGACTTGATCCAGACCCTCATGCGCCACACCCTTATCGACGAATACATGCTCCTGATCCACCCGCTCGTCCTCGGGTCAGGACGCCGGCTCTTCGCCGACGGGAGCCCACACGCATCGCTACGGCTCGTTGACAGTGCAACCACCACAACCGGCGTGGTAATCGCCACTTATCAGCCCGCCAGATGACGCTCCGCGACGAGAAACGCGTCGACACCCGGAAGACCGAGGCAGCGGGCGAGGTGACGGCCGAGGGCACGTCGACCGTCAACTTCACGGCGCCTTTCGAGGCCGGCGGCCCGGCCGTCCTGCACCTGAAGCACGTCGGACGCCGAACGTGACCAAGAGAAGGAGAATCCTGATGGACGCAGGTCAGAATCCCGAAGCCGTCGTGGTTGAGGAGCGTGAACCACAACCCATCTTGAGCATCAGGCGAAACGTCGAGATAGTCCGCTTGACCGAGGCTCAGGGCGAGCGCCTACAGGAACTTTGGAAGTCCATGCATCGACGTGGAGTGCAGCCCGCCGGTCCGCCCTTTGTTCGCTATCACACCTTCGGCGAGACGGAGACGGATCTCGAGGTGGGCGTACCCGTGGCCGAGGCCGCGCCAGGCGAGGGGCAAATCGTGGCCGGAGCGCTACCGGGCGGAGCCGCCGTCACCACCTGGCACCTCGGATCACACGATGGGCTTGGGGAAGCCTACGCGCGCCTCGGCGCCTGGCTGAAAGAGCACGGAAGCACGGCGGACGGCGCTGCCTGGGAGGTCTACTGGTGGATCGACCTCAGCGTGGAACCAAACCCGTCAGCCTGGCCCGCGCCTTCGGAGTGGCGCACGCAGCTGGTGCAGCCGATCACATGATCCTTCTTCGGCGCCGAACTGACCGCTGCCTGGTTCGCGCTAATGGAGGCCAAGCCCGGGCCTTCCGCCCGTGACCAGAAGCGCGCGCGGTAGCCTCGGTTCGAGTGAGCCGGCTTGCTCGTCCTCGGTGACCTGCACTGCGACCGACGCCACCTGCGCGACCTGGTCGAGCGCGCAGTCGAGGAGCGCTGCGACGCGCTCCTCTCCCTCGGCGACCTCTGCTACCTGCCGCGCGACCCGGAAGGGCGCCGCTTCCTCCGCTCCGCCGGTGCCCTGCTCCGCCGCGCCGACCTCGAGCTTCTGCTCGTGGACGGAAACCACGACGACGCCGAGGCGCTCGCCCGCGCCCACGCGCGCACCGCCGCGCCCGGCCCGGTCCCGCTCGGCTTCCGCATGCACCACCTGCCGGCCGGAACACGCTTCCGTCTCGGCCGCCTGCGCTGTCTCGCCTACGGCGGCGCATTTCCCGCCTGGTCGCCTCGAGCCGGTCGCGACTGGCACCGGACCGCCGCGCGCGAGCGGGCCGCCCTGAAGCGCCTCGCCGGCGGCGGCGAGATCGACCTCCTCTTCTGCCACGACCCGCGCACGCTCGAGCACGGCGCGCAGGCGCGCGGCTCCTTCGCCGCGCTCGCCGCGAAGCTCCGCCCAGCGCTCGTCATCTACGCCCACCAGCACCGCCCGCACATGAGCGCCGCCGCAGAGCCCGCACTCCTCGGGCTCGGGTCCTTCAAGGACGGCCAGGCCTCGGCCGTCGTGCTCGACAGCGCCGAGACAGGCCGGCTCGTCCGCGCGCTCCGCGACCGGCAGACCGCTGCTCAACTTGAAGCCGCCGGACCCCCCGCCAGCACACCCGCCCGCCTAGGTCACGGCGGGGCCGGGTCGGCTCCCGCAGCTAGCCTCGGAGGACGTGACCGCCGATTCGCTGCGACGGTGGTGCCTGGCGAGGCCGTCTGCGGTCGAGGAGTTCCCGTTCGGCCCGGAGACCTCCGTCTTCAAGGTCGGCGGGAAGATGTTCGCTCTGACGGCCCTCGACGCGCGGCCACTGACCGTGAGCCTCAAGTGCGAGCCGTCCCTGGCTGAAGCGCTCCGCGCCGAGCACTCGGCCGTCCGGCCCGGCTACCACCTGAACAAGCGTCACTGGATCACCGTCACCCTCGACGACTCGCTGCCCGACGAGCTGGTCTTAGGGCTCCTCGAGGACAGCTACGAGCTGGTCGTCGACGGGCTGCCGAAGCGCGAGCGCGACCTCGTTCGCTCGCGCGCCGTAGCCGAGGAGCCGGGTCGCCGAGTGATGAGCGCCGACCGATGAGTCTTCGCCACCTGTCGCGTCTACATCGGTAAACACGACGAAGGAGGGCGCATGCAGCCTCGCGTACTGCTCGACGGCCTGGCGATGCCCGAGTCGCCTCGCTGGCACGAGGGCCGGCTGTGGTTCTCGAACTGGGGCACGAGGCAGATCGTCGCCGTCGACCTCGACGGCAACAGCGAGGTGGTCGGAGAAGGCCCCGATGGACTCGGCTGGGCGACGAACTGGCTCCCGGACGGACGCATGCTCGTCACGGGCCCGGAGCTGATCCGGGTCGAGCCCGACGGGTCGCGCGTCCGGCACGCCGACCTCAGCCACATCTCGCCGCTCGGGTGGAGCGAGATCACCGTCGACGGGCGCGGCAACGTCTACGTCAACACGATCAACTTCGACTTCGCCGAGTTCAACGAGGTGCTCACGAGCGGCAGAGCGCCCGGCAAGATCGCGCTCATCACCCCGGACGGCGAGGCCCGCGAGGTGGCGAACGAGCTCGCCTTCCCGAACGGCATGGTCATCACGCCGGACAACAAGACGCTCGTCGTCGCCGAGTCCTTCGCCGCACGCCTCACCGCCTTCGACATCGCCGACGACGGCAGCTTGTCGAACCGTCGGGTCTGGGCCGACGGGGTCGCCCCCGACGGCATCTGTCTCGACGCGGACGGCTGCATCTGGGCCTCGACCACCCACATGGCGAACGACTGCGCCCGCATCCGCGAGGGCGGTGAGGTGCTCGAGCGGATCGAGCTCGGCCGCCCCTGCTTCGCGACCATGCTCGGCGGCCCCGACCGTCGGACGCTGTTCATGCTCACGGCCGACTGGCGCGGCACCGAGGGAATCGAGGACGTCATCAAGGCGAGAACGGGACAGGTGCTCGTCGTCGAGGCGCCCGCGCCCGGCGTCGGCTGGCCGTAACCGCCGGGGCTCGTTTCAGTGTCGACATTCGCGCTCATCCACGGAGGCGGCGGGACCTCGTGGGACTGGCACCTGGTCGCGTCCGAGCTGCGCGAGCACGGCCACGACCCCGTCGCCGTCGATCTCCCCAGCGAGGACGCCTCGGCCGGCTGGTGGGAGTACGCCGACACGGTCGTCCAGGCAGTCGCCGATCGCAGCGACCTCGTCGTCGTGGCGCACTCGCTCGGCGGCTTCACGGCACCGCTCGTCTGCGCGCGCGTCCCCGCCGAGCTGCTCGTCCTCGTGGCGGCGATGATCCCCTCGCCCGGCGAGCTCTTCGCAGACTGGTGGACGAACGCCGGCTACGAGGAGAGCGGCTACGAGGACGTCTTCTACCACGACGTCCCTCCCGCGCTCGCCGCCGAGGCGAGGCGGAGAGAACGGGGCGAGGACTCGAAGGCGCTGCAGGAGCCCTGGCCGCTCGAGGCCTGGCCGGACGTGCCAACGAGATACCTCCTCTGCCGGGACGACCGCATGTTCCCCGCCGCCTGGGCGCGCCGCCACGCCCGCGAGCGCCTCGACCTCGAGGCCGACGAGATCGACGGCGGCCACTACATCACGCTCAGCCGCCCGCGAGAGCTGGCCGAGCGGCTTGCGGCGTACGCCGCGACCGTTCCATGACCGACCGGTCCGCGTAGCGGGCAAGCCGCCGCGACCGAACGCGGCGGCTTGCCCGCGCCGACTTCAGTCTCGCTCGACGACTCGGTAGCGGTTGCCGTCCTGATCCCGGAACATGAACATGGCCGGCACGCCCTCGCCGAGGCGGAGCACCTCGGCGTCCACGTCGACGCCACGAGCCAGAAGCTCCTGGTGCGCGGCGTCCGCGTCGTCGGTCGCGAAGCTGACCTCGTTCGCCTCCGAGTCGACGAGCGCGATCGTCGTCTCGCCGCCCGGCGGCGCCACCTCGATCCAACGCTCACCTTCGCCGAACTGGCCGTCGATTCGCGTCTCGAAACCGAGCGTCTCCGTGAAGAACCGGAGCGCGCGGTCCTGGTCGCCGACCGGAACGAGGACCGTCCCGATCCGGGTGATGTGCGTCTTGGTCGTGCTCATCCCTCCAGCACCTCCTTCAGTGCGGCGACCCGCTCTCGCCAGAACGCCTTCATCCGCTCGGCCTCCGCGGCGTCCGGGAGCCGGGCGTGCTCGACATCGACGACGCTCTTGGCATCGCCCTTGGCGGTGAAGCCGACGACGACCCGTGTCTCGCCGTCGCCCCAGTCGAAGCGGGCCGACCTCGGCCTCGTGGCGGTGCGCACGCGAAGCCGGCCGTCAGGTAGCCAGCGCTCGCGCAACGACTCGTCCACGAACGCGTCGTACAGGCGCTCGACCGGAACCGCGACCGTCTTCGAGGCGGTGATCGCGAAGCCGTCGGCATGCTCGCCGACAGCGCGCCGGCCGCGAGCGCGCTCGTAGCTGACGGTCACCGACTGCGCGCTCCAGCCGTCGATGCCCTGCTCCGACTGGAGCCAGCGGGCGATCTCACGGTGCGGCTTGGCGATCGCGCCCGAGTCGTCGAGGAGGTCGAACCACTCCTCCCAGCCGCGCCCGGTCCGGCGCCGGATCACCTCGTCCGACGCCGTCAGCACAGGTGCCTCGGTCGACTTCGGCTCCTCGGCAGTGAGTAGCGCGGCCCTCGCCGCAGCGTAGCGCTCACCGGTCTTCTCCATCCGCGCCCGGACGAGCCGCTTGAACGATCTCTGCCTGGTCATCAGGTGCTCCTCTCGTGGCGGCGGCCCCGCAACTCACGCTCGCGACGCCCCGCCGGAAAGGGCACTCCAGACCGGCATCCCGAGGGCTCGAGCCCCCTTTGCCCCCGCTACGCCGGCGGCGTGAGCGCCGGATTGAGGGTTGGGCGCGGGACGGCGCCAGCACGAACAGTATGTAGTACCAAGACCGCGTCACGCGGCGAAACTCATCGCAACCGACGACGGGGCGGACGCTCGCCGGAAACCGTAGCCTCGGCAGCTGCGGCGACACTTAGACTGGCCTCGCGGCACCCATGGACCTATCGCTGGAGCGCATCGAGGAAGCGGCGAGGCTGATCGACCCGCTTCTGCTGAACACCCCACAGTTCTCCGACCTGACGCTCTCCGAGGCGCTCGCCCGTGAGGTCGTCGTCAAAATGGAGAACGTCAGCCCGATTGGAAGCTTCAAGGGCCGCGGCGCCGACTACTTCGTCGGTGGCCTCGAGCGCCGCGACGAGCGCTTGGTCACCGTGACGGCGGGCAACTGGGGCATCGGGCTCGCCTATGCCGGGCGCCGTCACGGCCGCGGCGTTGACATTTTCGCGGACTCGTCGGCCCGCGCCGGCAAGCTCAAACGCATGCGCGCGCTCGGGGCGAACGTGACGGCCGTTGACGGCGGCCTCGACGAAGCCGACGCCGCCGCCCGGGATCTCGCGGACACGCCGGGATACCGCCTCGTCTCCGACGGCGAGCCGGCGGCGATCGCCGAGGGGCACGGCACGATCGGTGTCGAGCTTCTGCGCACCGGTACGCTCGACACGGCTGTCGTCCAGGTCGGCGACGGCGCGCTGATCAGCGGCATCGCGCGCTGGCTGAAGGCGCAATCGCCGGACACGCACATAGTCGGCGTGTGCGCGAGCGGCGCGCCCGCGATGAAGCTGAGCATCGACGCCGGCCGCCCCATCCGCAGCGACCGGCCGACGACGATCGCGGGCGGGCTGGCGATCGGTAAGCCCATCGCCGCCAGCTTCGAGCGGGTGCGGGCACTCGTCGACGAGGTCGTGCTCGTCGACGACGACGACATCCGCGCCGCGATGGCCCTGATCGCCGACACCATTGGGGTCCTGGTCGAGCCGGCAGGCGCCGCCGGCGTCGCCGCCGTCCTGCGTCACTCGGTGCCCGGCGAGCGAATCGCGGTGGTCCTGACCGGCGCGTGGGAGCGGCCGGACTGGACAGCGACGGTCATCTGACGATCGTCTCTTGACGATCGCGGGCGACGGGACTAGCTGCCGGGATCCTTGTTCTCCGGCGCGAACTTGGTCGCGCTGAACGTCGCCCCCTATCCACCACGCGCAGCAATCAATCGGTTCGATGGATTGGGGCGACCAGGCGGATCTGCACTACCGAGAACCATGATCCAGCCCTCCCCGAGCCCACTCGTCCATCTCGAGTTGCACACCGGCAAGCTGGCGCGCGCACTTCAACTCACTCGGATGCCGACAGTCTGGGGGCGCGTTTGGGGTTGGCCCCGAGGCGAGGCGCGCTCGTCCGAGTTCACTCTTTACGACGAGACGGAGGAGGCGTGATGCAGGTACCCGCACCACAAACGGCATCGGATCCGCGTCGCTGGTGGGCGCTGGCCCTCCTCTGCGGCGCCTTCCTGATGGTGATCCTCGACGCGGCGATCGTGATCGTGGCGCTGCCCTCCATCGAAGCTGATCTCGGCTTCTCGGAGCAGGGCCTGCAGTGGGTGATCAGCGCCTACGCACTCACCTTCGCCGGCCTGCTGCTACTCGGAGGGCGCGCGGCCGACCTGCTCGGGCGCCGTCGGATGTTCGTTGTCGGCGTGCTCTTCTTCACCATCGCCTCGCTCGTCTGCGGCCTCGCTTGGTCGCCGGCGGCGCTCCTCGCAGCTCGCGCGGTCCAGGGCGTGGGCGCGGCGATCATGACACCGACCGCGCTCTCGATCATCTCCACGACCTTCCCCGAGGGCTCCGAGCGGAACAAGGCGCTCGGGATCTGGAGCATGATGGGCGCGACCGGCGCCACCGCGGCCTGGCTGATCGGCGGCCCGCTCGTCGAGGGGCCCGGCTGGGAGTGGATCTTCTTCATCAACATCCCCCTCGGCTTGGCTGCGCTTGCGCTCTCGCCCGTGCTCCTGCGCGAGAGCCGGGCTTCCTTGACCCGGCGAAGTTACGACCCCGCCGGGGCGTTGACGATCACGGGCGCCCTCGTCCTGCTCGTCTACGCGGTCGTCGAGGCGCCGGACAACGGCTGGAGCGACGTGCGGACAATCTTCCTCTTCGCGGGCTCGGCCGTGCTCCTTGCGGCCTTCGCGCTGGTCGAGTCGCGCCACCGCGCCCCGCTCGTGCCGCTGCGGATCCTCCGCTCACGCACGCTCGTCGGGGCCAACCTCGTGATGCTCCTCTTCGGCACCGTCGCCTTCGGCACGCCCTTCATCCTCACGCTCTACGCCCAGCAGGTGCTCGGCTTCTCGGCCATCGAGTTCGGTCTCGGCACCGCCGTCTTTACGGTCATGGCCGCCGTCGGCTCGATCGTCAGCCAAGCGGTCGTGCTCAAGGTTGGCTTCAGGACGGTCGCCGCGACGGGCATGGTGCTGCTCGCAGGAGGGGCGCTCGTCCTCACCCAGGTCTCGGTCGGCGGCAGCTACGTCGGCGACATGCTCTTCGGTCTCATCGTCTACGGGGCCGGGATTGGTCCCGTCTTCGTCACGGCCACGGTCGCCGCCCTGGCAGGCGTCGAGGAGCGCGAATCCGGGCTCGCCTCGGGCCTCAGCAACACCGCCTTCCAGATCGGCGCCGCGCTCGGTGTCGCCATCGTCACGACGGTCGCCGTCACCCGCTCCGAGGACTACCTGGCGGCGAACAACGGAGCGGACCCGCTCGTCGTGCTGAACGAAGGCTTCCAGTCCGCCTTCTGGGCGTGCGTCGTCCTGGCTGGGATCGGCCTCGCGCTCGCGCTCCTCCTGCTCGGCCGCCCGCGCGGCGTCCCCCAGGAGCAGGTCGAGCTCGAGCCTTCCCCAGCGCCCGCGGGCGACTGAACGAGGCGACGAAACCATCGACACGAGAAGGAGAGGACGATCATGAGTGACTTGTCGGGCAGAACCACCGTCGTCGTCGGCGCCAGCCGGGGCTTGGGGCGTGGGATCGCTCGCGCGTTCGCCGAGGCTGGTGCTCCGGTGGTCGCCATCGCCCGGTCCGGCCCGGCACTTGCCGAGCTGGCCACCACGAGCTCGAACATCCGGACCGAGGTCGCGGATGCAGCCGACGCGACTGCGGCGTGGAGCCTGCTCGACGAGTACGAGCCGGAGATCCTCATCCTGGTCGCCGGCGCCAACCCCGTGATGCGGCCGCTCCAGCACCAGACGTGGGAGACGTTCTCTGTCAACTGGCACACCGACGTCAAGATCGCGTTCACCTGGCTCCGTGAGGCACTGCTCAAGCCGCTGCCGCCTGGCAGCAGGGTGGTGGTGGTGAGCAGCGGAGCAGCCATCAACGGGTCACCGGCAAGCGGAGGCTACGCCGGGTCGAAGGCCACCCAGCGG
The DNA here is from genome assembly GCA_963802765.1 of uncultured Gaiellaceae bacterium. Lineage (GTDB taxonomy): Bacteria > Actinomycetota > Thermoleophilia > Gaiellales > Gaiellaceae > Gaiellasilicea. Next base: position 303 of record CAWDJZ010000007.1, on the reverse strand, counting down.
TTTCTCTCCGCTACGCCCAGGAAGAATCGCGCCGTGCCGGGCTGGACATCACCGTCACGGCGGTGATGCCCAGAATGACTCCGCTCGGAGACGTTGGCAGACGGGGGGTTCGGGCGTACGCGGCCCGCGGCGGCCATACCGAGGAGGCCTACCTGAAACAGCTGGGGGAACCGTTGACGCCCGAGACGGCCGGGTCCGCCCTCGTTGACCTGGTACGGGATGACCCGGCAACCACTGCCCCGGAGTACCTGCTCACCGCCGCCGGGCTGCAGCAACTGCCGTGATCACCGGCACAGAGACACC